>NZ_FRAB01000095.1 GCF_900142195.1 Paraburkholderia terricola | reverse complement strand
GCCCGAAACCCTGGCTGGTTTGCACTTCGTCGTCTTCTCCGTGCTTATGCTTATCCACTTTGCAGCCCTTAACAAAAGTGCCTAACACCCTCTAATGCGGAACGCTCACGCGCTATGCCAGCGCGCCGTTTTCCTACCCAACCAATCGCGTTCGCGATAGGCCCGCATCTGGCAATGCTTGACAGTCACGTGGAACGATCACGCCTATGATCGGCGCTTCATTCGCCACGTTTGACGGTCATGCCATGAACTATCCGTACGATCTCCTTACCGCGACCTGCCTGTTCATCATTGCGGTTTCGACCTCGATCATGATCGCGTTGTGCTAACAGCCCGAAGTTCTTTTCGCAGGCGCGATGCGCGGGCAAACCGCGCGGGCGGGTCAAGTCAACGCGTTTGCGTGGCCACACGCAGGCCGAGCGAAATGAACAGCACGCCGATGATCTTGTTTTGCCAGCGAGTCAGCCATGTCAGACGCTTGACGAGCCTGCCCAGCGGCCGGATGGTCAACACGATCAGCGTCGTATAAAGCGCGCTCATGCCAACGAAGATAAGTCCAAGCGTCGCGAATTGAAGGAACGAAGAGCCGTGCTCCGGGCGCACGAACTGCGGCAGGAACGCGAGGAAAAAAAGCGCGGTCTTGGGATTCAATACTTCGGCGGGAATCGCCTGAAAGAAGGCTTTGGAAGCGGACACCGACGCGACGGCCGGCCTTTGCGCGTTCGCCTGCTTTTCGCGCAAGGCGCGAATGCCCAGATAGACGAGGTACGCCGCGCCGACGAATTTCACGGCGTTGAACGCAAGCGCCGAGGTCATCAGCAAGGCCGACAGGCCTACCGCCGCTCCCAGCGTATGAACGAAATCGCCCACGGCGACACCGAGGCCGGTGAGAATGCCGGCCTTGCGGCCACCGTGCACGGTACGCGTTAAAACCAGCAGCACGGCTGGACCCGGAATCAGAAAGAGTCCAAGTACGACGGCGATGAAGGTTCCCAAGGTGGAAAGATCGAGCATGTTGTCTCCTTTGACGCGCTGGGTTTCATGGACGGGATGCGCGTTCAGTGAGGGATTGTAGTCGAAGGTGCCGGGTTTCATCGGCGTGCAGCGTAGCGTGGTAGACAGGCGCGCAAAGTGCGCGGGATGCGCCGTTTTCCAAGCCGCCAGTGGATGCGGAGAACGGCGACGCCATCTTACATCCGCGTTTTGCCGGTTCGCCGGCTGCGATCCGTTACCATTGCGCTCACGGAGCCACGTGTGTCCGCAATTTTCCTTCACCGAAGTCCTTGCCTTGCCCACCTATACCTTGCCTGCGGCGCTGACCGCGGAACTCGAAATCCGCAAGAGCCGTTTCATCGCGCACGCGATACCGGTTGCCGACCGCGACGCGGCGATGGCCGAGTTGCGTCGTCTGCGCGACGAGCATCCTGCCGCGACGCATGTGTGCTGGGCGCTGCTGGCGGGCGGCCAGTCCGGCATGTCCGACGACGGCGAGCCCTCCGGCACCGCGGGACGGCCGATTCTCGAAGTGCTGCGGCATCATGATCTGGACGGCGTGCTGGCCGCCGTCGTTCGGTATTACGGCGGCGTGAAGCTCGGCGCCGGTGGCCTGGTGCGGGCGTATACCGATGCGATTGCTTCCGCCTTACTGAATGCGCCGCGGATCGAGAGAATTGCTCAGGTCTCGTTGACTGTCGAGGTCAGCTACGCCGATGAAGCGAAAGTGCGGAGATGGCTCGAAGCCGAGGAATATGCGCTTGTCGATAGCGCGTACGGGATGCTCGTGAGGATGACGATCCGCTTGCCGGTCACCGCGATGGACGACGCCAGGCGAGCGCTCGTGGATATGACGCAGGGAAAAGCCGGGTTCTTCTGAAACGGCTTCGCGGTTTTCAGCGTGCTCGTCTGCCGGCACGCCGCGCGCTGATTAACAAGACGCGCTTGCGCGGCCCGCTGTTACCATGCTGCCCTCCACCGCGATGATTCATTAAAAAGGTGCTCCTCTGACCTCGACCGCCGCTTCTTCCCGCACAGCGCCTGAGTCGCAGCAACGAATCCAGTCGCTGCGGCAGACCTTCAGTCCTTCCTGCCTCGCATTGACACGCACCGTGCTCAAGGGCTGCGGCGCCGTCGCGCTACCCTTGATGCTGTCCGCCTGCTCATGGTCGTGGTTCGGCCTGAATGCCGCGTCCGCGCCTCACCCAGTTGCGCATTCGCAGCCCACGGGACGGCTCATCGTCGCCCCCGCGCGCGACTTTGCCTACCTACCCGCTCGCACCGGACGCGTCTCGCCGAACCGCATCGAAAACACGGCAATGACCAGCATCGTGCTAAAAGGCGACATCAACGAAGCGGTGCGCAACGGCATCGCGAACAGCTTGCAGGTCGCCGGCTTTCATCTGAACGACGACAGGAAGGTGCTGAGCGGCAGCATCGAGAAATTCACCGTGGACGACGCGCGGTCGCCGGCATTCTGGACGTTGAAGATGCGCTATGTGGTGACCGATGCCGCGACTCGTAAGGTCGTGTTCTCAACCTCGAAAACGGTCAGCCGGAAGTCGCCTAAATTCACCAGCAGTCCCATCGCTATCGAGGATACGGTGAAGCTGAGCGTTGACGCGTTGATTAGTGATCCGGGGTTTGTTAAGTCGGTGAATTGAGGCGTCGTTGCATGGATGCAAGTCGGTTTCGCTACAATCATCCAGGAGTGTCGCGAGAGCCTGCCGTTGCGCCGCGCGATGCGTCGAAATGCCTGTTCATCGTGCGAGCCTGTCATGTCCATCACCGCCTGGCTATTTTTTCTGCCCGCCTGCTTCGCGATCAACCTCGCGCCCGGACCGAACAATCTACTGTCGATTAACGTGGCCGCGCGTCACGGTTTCATAACCGCTTTCGTTGGCGGCACTGGCCGGCTTGTTGCGTTCGCATTGATGCTGGTGCTTGCCGCAACGGGACTCGCTGTTGTGCTACATGCATCCGAGTGGTTCTTTCTCGCCATCAAACTGGTTGGCGCCGCTTATCTGATCTGGTTGGCGATTCAACTGTGGCGCAGCGACGCCCCTGCCATCGACTCGACACAGCAGGACGAGGCATCGCTCGGACGGACTGCACGTCGTGAGTTTTTCGTGGCCGCCGGCAATCCGAAGGCGATTCTCGTGTTTACCGCGTTCCTACCGCAATTCGTCGATATCGCGAAGCCGATACTGCCGCAGTTCGCCGTGCTGGGCGCGAGCTTTCTCGTGCTCGAGTGGGTCGCGATCGCGCTGTATTCGTGGGCCGGGATGTATCTTGGGAAATGGCTGGTACGGGTTACGGTTCGTCGGTGGTTTAGAAGCTGTTGCGAAATTAAGTTTTGGGTCTGTTAACTTTTCTGACTTGGTGTTAACTTCTTGTCTTGTTTTGCCTGACAGGAAGCAATGCCT
>NZ_FRAB01000094.1 GCF_900142195.1 Paraburkholderia terricola | reverse complement strand
GACAACCTGTGCACACTGCTCAGCGATCTCGATGCGCCGCACGACGACAGACATGCCAGCCGTCCTAACCGGGTGTATGCACTGGGCGCACTCAAGCCCATCCTCGGCGCGTGTCTTCTGCGCATCCAGCGCTGTCTGGACGGCCTCGCCGGTGTGCTGGAAATGATCCACCAGACCCGATGCCGGATACAGCCCTCACGCTCCTATCCAAGACCACCCAGAAAAGCCAAGCCCCACTTCCATCTCGCGTACAAACTCGCTTGATGCAGCGGGGCTTAAGTTGAGAGCATTGCCCCGCACAGGGGCAACGCTAATAGACCACTAACAAATCAAGCAAAGGCCAACAAAGCAAGCAAGGCCAACAAATCAAGCAAGGCCAACAAATCAACAACCACAACCATCAAACCCCGCCGAGCAGGCCAAAACCAAACCCCACCCGCAGCGCCGCTTATAATCGAACATTCTCCGCATCCACCAGCCGATCAACAAATGAGCGACACCCCGAGCGATACCACCTCCACGCTTGCCAAAAGCTTCGAGCCCCACACGATCGAAGCCCACTGGGGCCCCGAATGGGAAAAGCGCGCCTACGCCGCGCCCTCCTTCGACGCGAACAAAAAAGACTTTTCGATCCAGTTGCCGCCGCCGAACGTCACCGGCACGCTGCACATGGGCCATGCGTTCAACCAGACGATCATGGACGGCCTCACCCGCTACCACCGCATGCTCGGCGAGAACACGCTGTGGGTGCCCGGCACCGACCACGCGGGCATCGCCACGCAAATCGTCGTCGAACGGCAACTGGACGCTCAAGGCGTCTCGCGTCACGACCTCGGCCGCGAAAAATTCACCGAGCGCGTGTGGGCATGGAAGCAGGAATCCGGCTCGACCATCACGAATCAGGTGCGGCGTCTCGGCGCTTCCATCGACTGGTCGCGCGAATACTTCACGATGGACGACAAGATGTCGGCCGCCGTGCGCGACGTGTTCGTGCGCCTGTACGAACAAGGTTTGATCTATCGCGGCAAGCGCCTCGTGAACTGGGACCCGGTGCTGCTCACCGCCGTCTCCGACCTCGAAGTGGTCAGCGAGGAAGAGAACGGCCACCTGTGGCATATCCAGTATCCGCTCACCGACGGCTCGGGCCACCTGACGGTCGCCACCACGCGTCCGGAAACCATGCTCGGCGACACTGCGGTGATGGTGCATCCCGAAGACGAACGCTACGCGCAGTTGATCGGCAAGACGGTCACGCTGCCGCTTTCGGGCCGCGAAGTGCCGATCATCGCCGACGATTACGTGGACCGCGAATTCGGCACCGGCGTCGTAAAAGTCACGCCGGCGCACGATTTCAACGACTACCAGGTCGGCCTGCGCCACAAGCTGCCGCAAATCGAAATCCTCACGCTCGACGCGAAGATCAACGAGAACGCGCCGGAAAGATATCGCGGCATGGACCGCTTCGAGGCCCGCAAGCTCGTGGTGGCCGATCTCGAAGCGCTCGGCGCGCTCGAATCGGTCAAGCCGCACAAGCTGATGGTGCCGCGCGGCGACCGCACGGGGGTCGTGATCGAGCCGATGCTCACGGACCAATGGTTCGTCGCGATGAGCAAGCCGGCGCCGGAAGGCACCTTCAATCCCGGCAAGTCGATCGCGGAAACGGCGCTGGACGTGGTTCGCAGCGGCGAAATCAAATTCGTGCCGGAAAACTGGACCAGCACTTACTACCAGTGGCTGGAAAACATCCAGGACTGGTGCATCTCGCGTCAGCTCTGGTGGGGTCATCAGATTCCGGCGTGGTACGGTGAAAACGGCGAAATCTTCGTCGCGAAGACCGAGGAAGGCGCCCGCGAAAAGGCGGCGGAAGCCGGCTACACCGGTCCGTTGCGGCGCGATGAAGACGTGCTCGACACGTGGTTCTCGTCGGCGCTGGTGCCGTTCTCGTCGCTCGGCTGGCCCGCGGAGACGAAGGAGTTGAAGCACTTCATGCCTTCGTCGGTGCTCGTTACCGGTTTCGACATCATCTTCTTCTGGGTCGCGCGCATGGTCATGATGACCACGCATTTCACCGGGCGCGTGCCGTTCGAGACGGTCTACGTGCACGGTCTCGTGCGCGACGCCGAAGGCCAGAAAATGTCGAAGAGCAAGGGCAATACGCTCGACCCGATCGATATCGTCGACGGCATCGGCCTCGACGCGCTGGTCGCCAAACGCACCACCGGCCTGATGAATCCGAGGCAGGCCGCGTCGATCGAAAAGAAAACCCGCAAGGAATTCCCCGCGGGCATTCCGGCATTCGGCACCGACGCGCTGCGCTTCACGATGGCGTCGATGGCCACGCTCGGGCGCAACGTCAATTTCGACCTGGCACGCTGCGAGGGCTACCGCAACTTCTGCAACAAGCTGTGGAATGCCACCCGCTTCGTGCTGATGAACTGCGAAGGCCACGATTGCGGTTTCGGCAAGCCGGCGCAGTGCGGCGAATGCGGTCCGGAGGGCCACCTGAATTTCTCGGCGGCCGACCGCTGGATCGTCTCGCGCCTGCAACGCGTGGAAGCGGAAGTCGCGAAGGGTTTCGCCGACTATCGTTTCGACAATGTGGCCAACGCCCTATACAAGTTCGTATGGGATGAATACTGTGACTGGTACCTCGAACTCGCCAAGGTTCAGATCCAGACGGGTCAGCCGAACCAGCAGCGCGCCACGCGCCGCACGCTGCTGCGCGTGCTCGAGACGGTGTTGCGCCTCGCGCATCCGGTGATTCCGTTCATCACCGAGGCGTTGTGGCAGAAAGTCGCGCCGTTGGCCGGCCGTTACCCCGAAGGCAAAGCCGAGGGTGAAGCGTCGATCATGGTGCAGCCTTACCCCGTTGCGGAGCCATCGAAGATCGACGAAGACGCCGAGCAATGGGCGGCCGACCTGAAGGCCGTGATCGATGCGTGCCGGAACCTGCGCGGCGAAATGAATCTGTCGCCGGCGGTCAAGGTGCCGTTGCTCGCGACCGGCAACGCGGAGCGTCTGCGCACGTTTGCGCCGTACGCCCAGGCGTTGGCTCGCTTATCGGAAGTGCAGATCATCGCCGACGAGGCAGCGCTCGATGCACAAGCGGATGGCGCGCCAATTGCTATCGTAGGCAGTGACAAGCTGGTGCTGAAGGTGGAGATCGACGTGGCCGTCGAGCGCGAGCGCTTGTCCAGGGAGATCGCGCGGTTGAGCACGGAAATCGTCAAGTGCAACGCCAAATTGCAGAACGAGAGCTTCGTGGCGAAGGCGCCGCCGGCAGTCGTCGAGCAGGAGCAAAAAAGGCTGGCGGAATTCGAAGCCACGGTCGGCAAGCTGAAAGCGCAGTTCGCGCGCTTGCCGGCCTGATCGAGGCTCGTGCCCGCCCCTCGTGCGGCGGGTACGGACTCATAGCAAACCAGAGGACTAGGGTAATCACATGCTAAAAGTTACAAAGGCGGTATTTCCGGTGGCAGGTCTCGGCACCCGGTTCCTCCCTGCCACGAAGGCGAGCCCGAAAGAGATGCTGCCGATCGTCGACAAGCCGCTGATCCAATACGCGGTGGAAGAGGCGATGGCGGCCGGCATCACCGAAATGATCTTCGTGACGGGCCGCAGCAAGCGCGCGATCGAGGACCATTTCGATAAGTCGTATGAAATCGAAGCCGAACTGCAGGCGCGCGGCAAGGACAAGCTGCTCGAACTGGTGCGCAGCATCAAGCCGAGCCACGTCGACTGTTTCTACGTGCGCCAGCCGGAAGCGTTGGGCCTCGGCCACGCGGTGCTGTGCGCGGAAAAACTGGTGGGCGACAACCCCTTCGCCGTGATTCTCGCGGACGATTTGCTGTACGGCACGCCGCCCGTGATGACGCAAATGATCGAGGTGTTCGACCACTATCACAGCTCGGTGATCGGCGTCGAAGAGATTCCCGCGCAGGAAACCAAGTCGTACGGCATTGTCGACGGCAAGGAGTGGGAAGACTCGATCATCAAGATGTCGGGCATCGTCGAAAAGCCGGAGCCGAACGTGGCGCCGTCGAATCTCGGCGTGGTGGGCCGCTACGTGCTCAAGCCGCGGATTTTCGATCACATCCGCGCGCTCAAGCCGGGCGCCGGCGGCGAATTGCAGCTGACGGACGCGATTCAGTCGCTGCTCGCCGATGAGCAGGTGCTGGCGTACAAGTATCACGGCACGCGTTTCGACTGCGGCAGCAAGCTGGGTTATCTGAAGGCGACAGTGGAGTTCGCGCTGCGTCACCCGGAAGTAGCCGCCGATTTCGAGGAATATCTGCGCACGCGTTCGCCGGTGCTCGAAGGCTGAACGCGCAGTTGCGTTCCTGGCGCCCGGTTATTTATTGGTCTTGCAGGGCATGAAAAAGGCGCTGTGACCCGCATTTGCGGGCACAGCGCCTTTTGTTTTGGGTGCGAGCGTTCGGGAGCGCGCGTGAATCAGCGGCGCTTCATCAGAAACGTGAAGACCTTGTCGTGCGCTGAGCTTTCGACGATTTCATTGCCGGTTTGCTTCGCGAACGCGGCGAAATCGCGCTGCGAGCCGGGATCGGTGGCCAGCACCTTGAGAATCTGGCCGCTTTCCATGTCGGCGAGCGCCTTCTTGGCGCGCAAGATGGGCAGCGGGCACATCAGCCCGCGCGCATCGACTTCCTTGTGGATCTGAATTTGCATCGACGATGACCTTCGGGATGGGGGCGCCGGTTGCGGCGCCGGGCAGAGGGTCAAATTCTACCGCAGGGAGTTGTTTGGTGTTTTGGCCTGCTCGGCGGGTTTGGTTTGGTTGGTCTTAGTGGTCTATTGGCGTTGCCCCTGTGCGGGGCAATGCTCTCAACTTAAGCCCCGCTGCATCAAGCGAGTTTGTACGCGAGATGGAAGTGGGGCTTGGCTTTTCTGGGTGGTCTTGGATAGGAGCGTGAGGGCTGTATCCGGCATCGGGTCTGGTGGATCATTTCCAGCACACCGGCGAGGCCGTCCAGACAGCGCTGGATGCGCAGAAGACACGCGCCGAGGATGGGCTTG
>NZ_FRAB01000020.1 GCF_900142195.1 Paraburkholderia terricola | reverse complement strand
AGCCCAACAAGCCCAACAAGCCCAACAAGCCCAACAAGCCCAACAAGCCCAACGAGCCCAACAAGCCCAACAAGCCCAACAAGCCCAACGAGCCCAACGCGGCGACCAAACCGCACCGAGTCAATCCGGCCACACAACGCCGAGCGCGGCCAGCGCCATTGCGACGGTCGCGGTCCACCCCATCCAGCGCAACCAGCCGGTCACCGCGAATTGCCCCATCACCTTGCTGCTGCCCGCCATCAACATCACCAGGGCCATGATCGGCACGGCCGCGATTCCGTTGATCACCGCGCTCCAGTACAACGCCTTGATCGGATCGAGATGCATGAACGTGAGCGCGATGCCGCCGAGAATCGCCAAGGCGATCACGCCGTAGAACTGTTTCGCCAGATTCACCTGCAAAGCGAGGCTGTTCTTCCATCGCATCGTGCCCGCTGCCGCGTAGGCGGCGGACCCCGCGAGTACCGGCAAAGCCAGCAGACCCGTGCCGATGATCCCGACACTGAATAGCGCGAAGGCCAGATCGCCGGCGATCGGCTTGAGCGCAGTGGCGGCGTCGGCGGTCGTTTTCACCTCGACGTGATGCACGTTCAGCGTGGCGGCCGCCGCCAGCATGATGAAGAACGCCACGCCATTCGAAACGGCCATGCCGACCCATGTGTCCAGGTTGATCCGCTTCAGTTGCACCGACGCCTGCATCGGCGCGCGCAATAGCGGACGCTGTGCGGGCTCCGAGCGAATCTCCTCGACTTCCTGCGAGGCCTGCCAGAAGAACAGGTAAGGGCTGATCGTGGTGCCGAGTACCGCGATCACGGTGGTGAGATAGTCGCCGGACCATTGGATCGGCGGCTTGACGATGCTCAGGCCGACCGTCTTCCAGTCGATCGGAATCACGAAAACGATCGCGACGTAGGCGAACAGCACGAGCGTCAGCCACTTCAGAATGCCGGAGTAACGCTCGTACGAAATGAAGACCTGCATCAACAAGGACACCGTGCCGAACAACGCGACATACAGTTGAACCGGCCCGCCTATCACCAGTGTCGCGGCTGCTGCCATTGCCGCGAGGTCGGCGGCGATGTTGATGATGTTCGCGGTCAGCAGGATCAGTACCGCGAGATATAACAGCGGGGCAGGGTAGTGGCGGCGCAGGTTCGTGGCGAGCCCACTGCCCGTCACGCGTCCCATCCTCGCGCAGACCAACTGGATCGACGCCATGAGCGGGTAGGTGATCAGCAGCGTCCATAACAACCCGTAGCCGAATTGCGCGCCGGCTTGCGAGTAGGTGCCGATGCCGCTGGGGTCGTCGTCCGCGGCGCCGGTGATGAGGCCCGGGCCGAGCCGCCTCATCCACGAACGCTCGGCGCGGTCCTCGACGACGAGTTCCGGTTCCATGTTGTCAGTGGTCATGTGTTATCCGCACGTGAAGAGAGCCGTCCCGAACGCCGTATGAATCGCATGCGAGCGAGTCAGCATTCTTCGTGCCACTTCCGCGGCGTTCAATTGCAACGGGATGTGTGATTGCTTGCGTCGCCGCGCGGCGCTGGGCAACATGTCATCCGCTACAATGACCCGCACTTTCCACCTGGAGACTCGCTTTGAAATTCGCCTTGAAATCTGTCGGTGCCCTGGTTGCCGCGGCTGTTCTTTCTTCCACGGCAATGGCCGCTGCTCCCACCACCGAGAAATTGCCTTCCGGCGTGGTCGTCGAACATCTCACGCAGGGCACGGGCGCGCAGCCGGCCGCCGACTCGGTCGTGAAGGTCAGCTACCGTGGCACGCTCGCCAACGGCACCGAGTTCGACAGCTCCGCGAAGCACGGCGGCCCCGCAACGTTTCCGCTCAATCGCGTGATTCCGTGCTGGACGCAAGGCGTGCAGAAGATGAAGGTCGGCGGCAAGGCCAAGCTGACCTGCCCGGCGGCGACCGCTTACGGTGAACGCGGCGTCGGTCCGATTCCGCCGAACAGCGATCTGACTTTCGAAGTCGAACTGGTCGGCATCGAAAAGTAAAAGCGCGCAACGCGCAAGGAACAAGCCCCGCTGTGAAGATCGCAGCGGGGCTTTTTGTTGGAAAAGACCGTCTGGGCGTTTTGATCCGGCAAGCGCGAAAAGCGTCGACAATACCGTTTTGCATGACGTTTCGCATGACGAATGCCTGCAAGAAAGAAAACGTGATCAAGCAAACGGACCGTGCAAGAAGATAAACGCCGGTCATTCAATGTCCGTTTGTCGCGAGTCTTCTCGTTCATGCGAGAGAAGAGGCGTTCAGCGTCTGGAGAGGCATCGGCGGCGAGTTCTTTAAAGACCCGCCGCGCCCGGTCGTTTACTACGTGCTCATGCTCATGCGCCGCCGCTCCAGCGCGGCTCACCGCGCAGCCGATAAACCCCGCTGTCATTCCCCGCGCTTCAGGAGCGCCCGTCATGAATATCGACTTTCACTATGGGGTGGTCTACATCGTCGCCCGTGTTGGCGGCATGACGGCTCGCGAGGCGCTCACGGTGGCGCACGCGTGCCAGTATGTCGACGACGCCACCACCACGGGAATACTGCGCTTTGCGGGCGGCGAGACCTTCGAGCGTTTTGCCACTGCGCACAGGTTATTCGACTACGCCAATACCGAGGACGACCAGAACCGGCTGGTATGGACGCCGTTTCATTTTCTGCCGGCCGGTGAAGGAGAAACGCTGCACGAAAAAGCCGTGTGCCGGCCGGACAGCGCAATCGCGCGCGAGGTAGTGCGGCGCGCGATCCGGCAGCGAGACGCCGATACGGGTTTACATCGACTCGGTGTGACGCTTCACACGTATGTCGATACCTGGGCGCATCAGGGCTTCGCGGGCATCGAAAGTCCGGCGAACCGGGTGAGTTCGCTGGTAGCGGAAGATTGCACGCACGAAGGCTGGCTTGCCCGCCTGGGCCGCGCCACTCGGCATCTGATCGAGCATATCGAGGAGGACGTGCTGACGATCGCGCTGCCTGTCGGTCACGGCGCGGCCTTGCACTATCCTGACCAGCCGTGGGCAAAATGGCATTACGTCGACGGCAGGAACATTCGCGTTGAAAGACACAATTTGCCGGAGTTCATGCAGGCGGCTGAAATGAGTTGCCGCGCGGTGCGTGCCCATGTAGCGGGCCGGGAAGATTTCGACACGCAGCCCGGCCTGCCGCATGACGTGAAAGAGGCGCTCACGCGCCTGCTCGACACCAACCGGCATGGGGACGACAACGAACGCTTGTTGACCATTTGCGCGGCGGTGGAAGCCGGCGCCATTCCCGGCCTGAAGGAGTCGATTCCGAACTATGTGCCCAAGGGCCCCGGCTCGTGGAAATACAAAGCCACTGGCTTGAAATCGCACGATGATACCGGCGAGCGCCCTCGCTGGACGGCAGCGTTCGAGAAAAGCGATTACCGGTTATTTCACGACGCAGTCAAACAACATCGCTTCGTGACCACTCAAGAGATTCTGCCGGATCACGGACTACGGATCGCGTAAACGCCGCCGGCGGCGTCCGGTTATTCGGCTATTGAGTCTCGCTTGCTGATATTGCGCCGTCTGCTCTTACATCGGGTTCTTTGGGTTTAAGGCGTTTCCGGCGCGCGAAATCCGTCGCCGCCGGGCGGCCGGTTTCTCCTTCCGATAGCGTTTCTTTCAGTTCTTTCCCCGCGCGGGCCCATCGAAACAATAAAAAAAGTACTATGGCCCTGTGAATCTCCGAATGCTTGCCTATAGTAGAAGCGGCTATTGCCGCCGGGTGGCGGGCGGGTTCTTTCATGTGGGTGACGGGGAATGCAAATGACGCGCTCGAATGCTGTGATCTATCAGCCCCAGGCTTGCACGCCGGAATCGTTGCGAATACTTGCGCGCTATCTCGAACTGGCGCTCGACGAAGGCGAAAGTGTGATCCTCATGCGGATCGGCACGCAGGTGCGCAGCGTTTATGTCGGCGATCCGTCCGGCGCATTGGAGGACCTGACGGACCACGGCGTCGTGGCCGCTTTCCAGGCCGATGAGATGCTGGCGTTGACGCGCCTCGGACTCAACCGGATAACCGCCGACGATCAGCAGTACCGCTTCATGCGTAGCGTGAGGTACATCGCCGATCGCCAGGCCGTCGTTTTTACGCCGACGTAAGTGGGTCGAAGAATTGGAAAGGAGAAGAAGGCACGGGAGGAAAGACACGGGAAAGACAAAATCAATGCGGCGATTTCGTAGTGAGCTCGAAAGATTCGCACTGCACCCAATGCGTAATCGATTAAGACGTGTGTCTTTATAGTCGCAGGATCTGCCTTTCTCTCGCCATTCGTGGCATAGTTCGATCGATTACCACATAAGGAGCAATCAAATGCCCACGTTAGATCAAATCCAGGCGAAGCTAAGGAAGCTCCAGGCGCAAGCCGATGTCCTTATTGCCAGGAAAGCACAAATCGCAGTCGACCAGATTCGCGACCTGATGCTCAAGCACGGCCTGACTACCGCCGATATCGAAGCGGGCGCGAAAGCGAGGCGCGCCGCGAAAGCGCTGAATGGACATGCAGGAAACGGCAAGGCAAAAGCCGCCGTCTCGGGCAAGCCGAAGTACCGCGACCCCAAGACCGGTGCGACCTGGACCGGCCACGGCCGCGCACCGGGCTGGATCTCCGGCGTGAAAGACCGTACTCAATTCCTGGTCGAGGGCGCGAGCGAATCCACTTCCGCGGTCAAGAGCCCGGTCACTCGCGCGAAGCGCGGCAAAGGTCAGCCAAAAGGCGCGCAACCTCCCAAGTATCTGAACCCGAAAACCGGCGCTACCTGGAGCGGACGTGGCCCGGCGCCTGCATGGCTGGCAACCGTCAAGGACCGCAGCAAATTCCTGATCGGTGGTGCAACGGCGGCGAGCGACGCAAGCAAACCGAAATCGGCGGCCGCCAGCGGCGCAGCGAGCAAGAAAGCCGCGGCAAAGAAGGCTGTCGCTTCGAGAAAGACCGCGGCAAAGAAGGCAACTTCGGCAACCTCGGCAACCCGGAAAGTCGCGGTAAAAAAACGCGCCGTCAAACCCGCCGCGAAGAAGCTCACCGCAACCAAAGCAGCCACGAAGCGGTCGGCCAGGGCAGCAGGCAAGGCGCCCAAAACCGCCGCTAGCGGCAAGGCCGGTGCGGCGAGCGTTGCCGCAGCGCCGCAAAGCTCGACGGTGCAAGCCAGCGCGTAAGCGCATCGGAGTCGTGAAGCCGATGACCAGTATCGAACTACCCCAGCAGGAAGATCACGTCGTCCTGCTGGACTCCGTTCCTCATCCGGCGGCGGATGCCGCCGAGCCTTTCATCGTTGCCAGCGACCGGCGGGTGATTCTGGCTTATCCGATCGCCGAATCCGACTTCGAACGCTTCGGGCCATTCGATCCCGACGACGATCCGTTTTGCGCGGTGCTATTTCCAGACACTGCGTTTCATCGTTTGGGTCCGCCCGGCGATAGCGATCTCGGCATTCATCCGCTTGCGTCGCAAGGTTTGGCCGGGTACTCGGTTCACGAGGTTATCGCTTCGTCGCTGGCCGCCGAAATTGCAGCGGTCGCTTCGGCGGAACTCGCGCGGCGCCATTTCGTGCTCACGTTTCAGGCGTCGACGTTCGAATGCGTGGCGTCGGACTACACCGTGGTCGGCGTATATGGCGCGGGTGAAATCGCCATTCGGGAAGCGTTCTCGCTGGTTCGCTGAGGGCGGTAAACGCTAGGCTTTCGCCAGAAGACTCATTAGGCGCTTCGCGTCGAATGGCGCCTGAACTTTCTTGTCGTTGTCGAAATAGCAGAACACATCCCGGCTTTTGCGCAGCGGCGCCGGTGCGGGTGAGAACCGTTGCGCGTCGTCCGGTTCTTTTCCCGCGGCCCATGTTGCTATTCTGCTGGCCCAACGTTCGAGCGCCGGATCGGCGTACTGTCCGCCGTAAAGCGTTTCCGTGCCGTGCAAGCGGATGTAGATGAAGTCCGCCGTCACGTCCTCGGTATAGGGCCATTCGGCGACGGAATCGGAAATCACACAGGCCACCCGATGCTTGCGCAGCAGCGCCGGAAAGTCGGGCGTGCAAAAGCTCGGATGGCGAATCTCTATGGCGTGCCGCAAGCGCCGTTTGCGTTCAACTACGCAATAAGGCGTCTTTACACGGGCGTCGTGCTGACGCGCCAGCGCCGCGGCCGACTCCGTATCGCGAGGAAGCAACGCGAAGAATCGTTCGAGCCGTTCGGCATCGAACTTGAAGTTCGGCGGGAATTGCCAAAGGAACGGGCCGAGCTTTTCTTTTAACGCCAGCACGCCGGAAGCGAAAAAGTTGGCAATGGCCGGCCGCGCGGTTTCGTCGCGAAAGCGCAGCATATGCGTGAGATAACGCGGTCCCTTGACGCTGAAAACAAACTCGGCGGGCGTGGCTTCGTACCAGCTCCGATAACTGTTCAAGCTTTGCAGCGAGTAATGCGAGCCGTTTATTTCGATCGTCTCGACCTCGCGCGAAGCAAAGTCCAATTCTCTCGCCTGCTTGAGATCTTCCGGGTAAAAGACGCCGCGCCAGCCTTCATAACGCCAGCCGGAAATGCCGATGCGTACATGGACGGACTTCTTTCTCACACTAAGCGTGCCTCGCTGAACCCGTGTCTTTTGCTGCGTAGCAAGGCGCGGTCCTCACAATGGCGACGCGTAATGGCGTGGGTGACTAGCGATCCGGCTGTGAGCTAGTTGCCGGGATCGAGCACCGGCCTGTCCGGCTCCGAAAGCGTCCTGTAGGGCAATCGCGCCGCGCGCGGGTTCTTCGTCGTGTTGTCGATCACGCGCTCCACGTCCGCGGTTTTTGCGAGTTCCGCGAGAAAGGCGCGTTTGTCGAAGCCAGGCGCAACGCAGCCCTCCACGTAGATGAAGCGGCGTTGCAACGTCAGCCACAGCGTCGATTGTTCGCGCCAATGCGTGGCGAAATTGATGTTCGTGAGACGGCGTTGCACGGCCTCCACGATTTCCTTGTCGTACAGGTACGCGTTCGGCAAACGGCAGCGGCCCTCCACCCAGCAGCTATTGCCGCGTTCGATCCGGTAATGGCTGTCGTCGAGCCATTCCTTTTCGGTTTCGAGCGGGCCCAACGGCACAGGACATTCGCCGATCGCTTGCGAAATCTGAAAGAACGGGTCGTGGCCGCGGTTGATGCGCGGTTCTTCCGCATCGGCATGCGCGATCGGCAGCGCGGCCAAGCAGATCAGCAGGCTCGCCAGCCGCATCGGGATCAGGCGTTTCATCGTCGTCCGCTCCGGTTAGGGGGCTTGCCGATTATGCGGCGATTGCGGTGCGGGACTCAAGATCCACGATGCGTGCGCCGGTTCTCCACCGCGAACTTGATCAGTTCCGCCTGACCTTCGATATCGAGCTTGCGTTTCAGATTCAGCCGATGCGTTTCCACCGTGCGCACCGACAGATCATTGCGCTGGGCGATCTGCTTGCTCGACAGCCCTTCCGCGAGCGCGTCGAGAATATCGCGCTCGCGCGGCGTGAGCCGTTCAATCGGCGCTTGCATCGCGGACGCCTGGATCAGACGCGCACCGAGCCCCGCGCTGAAGAACTGCTTGCCGTCGAGCACCGCGCCGATCGCCTGAATGATCTCGGTGGCGGGGGAGTCCTTCAGCACATAGCCGCTGGCGCCCGCGCGCACCGCCTGGGTCACGTATTCGAGGTTGTCGTGCATCGAGAGCATCAGCACGCGAATGGCCGGGAAGCGTTCATGAAACATGCCGGCCAATGCGATGCCGTTCATGCCGTTCATGCCCACGTCCATCAGCACGAGGTGCGGCTCGCAACTGGCGGCGAGCGCGAGCGCTTCCTGCGCATTGCCCGCCTCGCCGACGATTTCGATGTTGCGCACCGCTTCGAGCCGGGCGCGCAAACCGTCGCGCACGAGCGGATGATCGTCGACGAGAATCAGACGGGCGACGGCGGGTGGGGTGTCGTTCATGATCGAATATCCTGCAAGGCCGGCGATTGCGGCTCGTTTCGAGGCTCGCCCGTTCCGAGCGGCACGCGGGCGGTGACGAGGGTATGGCGGGGCTGCGAACTGAGCGACAGGTTGCCGCCGAGCGCTTCGAGCCGCTCGCGCATGTTGCGCAGACCCACGCCCGAGCGCCGGCCGACGAAGGCATGCGTGACGTCGAAGCCGCGGCCGTCGTCCGCGATCGAGAGCGTGACGGCGTCGTTCGAGATTTCTAGCGCCATCGCCGCGCTCGACGCCTGCGCGTGGCGCACGATGTTGGTCAGCGCTTCCTGCGCGATACGGAACAGCACGGTGTTGACCGCTTCGGGCAACACCGCTGCATGGGTGTGCGTGATTTGCGTGAAGCCGATTTCGATGCCCGACTGCTCGCTCAGTTCGCGCGTGAGCTGTTCCAATGCGGCCGCGACGCCGAGGTCGTCGAGCATCGACGGACGCAGCGCATGGGAAATGCGGCGCACCTCGCGCAAGGTGTCGCCGAGCCGCGCGAGACTGGTCGACAGTGCGGCTTCCGCGGCGGGCACGCGCGTTTCGCTGCGCTCGAAACGCGCGAGCGCCGATTCGAGCAGCAGCTTCACGGAGACCATCATCTGGCTGATGCCGTCGTGCAGTTCACGCGACAAACGCGCCCGTTCGTTTTCCTGCGACTCCACCACCTGCCGCGCGAGCCGCTTCAATTTGGCATCGGCGCTGCGGTATTCGGTGAAGTTGAGCACGAGCGCGCACAGCGCGATTACCGCGAGCCCCGCCACGGCGATCGCGTCGATCCACATCATCGTGCGATCGATGTTGGCCGCAGCTTCCCGGTCGATGCGCGCCAGCGCGAGATCCACGTCGTCGAGATAGATGCCGGTGCCGATCATCCAGCCCCAGCGTTCGAGCGGCACCACGTAGCCGAGCTTCGAGGCGAGCTTGCCCGTCGACGGACGATGCCACATGTAGCGCACATAGCCGCCGCCGCGCGAGGCTGCGGCGAGCAGACGCTGGATGGTCGGCGTGCCTTGCGGATCGCGCAACTCCGAAAGATCGCGGCCCACCAGGTTCGGCTCGCGCGGATGCATCAGCGAGCGGCCATGCATGTCGTAGACGAAGAAATAGCCGTCGCGGCCGAAGTCCATGCTTTCCAGAACGTCGAGCGCGCGCGTGCGCAGCAAGGCATCGTCGCGCGCATTGTCGTGGGCGGCCTCGTAGAGCGGCGCGATCGCGGTGGTCGCCAGTTCGACGTAATGCTTGAGTTCGACTTCCTTGCTCGCCATGTACGCGGCCTGGGTGGTCGCGTGCTGGGTCCTGGCGAGTTCGACCGCCTCATGGCGAACGCCGCTTTCGATGCTCGCGATGGCCGCCAGGAAGGGCACGATCGCCAGCAGGACAATCTTGGCTTTGAGTTTCATCGTAGAAAAGACGGCCGACGGGCTACGTAGTATCACGTAGCGGGCTTACGTAGTTGCGCGCTTGTGACGACGCTCACGAAGGCGAATACTACATCCCCACGGCGTCCCGCGCCTTGCGGCGAAGCCGCCGCGTGTTCCGCGCGCCCGGCCACGAGTCATGGCGCGCGCTTTCAATAATAGACATCAGGAGATGTTGTGGAGACATCCAGACCCGCCGGCCGCTCATGGCTATGGCTCATCCTTCTGCTTCCGTACGTCGCGCTGTTGTGGCTGCCGTTCTATAACGACACGCGTCCCTCGTTCGCGGGCTTCCCGTTCTTCTACTGGTATCAGTTCCTGTGGGTGCCGTTGACCTCGCTGCTGATTTACGTCGTGTATCGAGGTGCCAAATGAGCGATCTGAATCCTGTGAATCCGGTTGCGATGACCGTCTTTATCGCGTTCTTCGTTCTCGTCACCGTGATCGGCTTTTTCGCCGCGCGCTGGAAGCGGGGCGACCTGACGCAATTGCACGAGTGGGGCCTGGGTGGCCGCCAGTTCGGCACGGTGATCTCGTGGTTCCTCGTGGGCGGCGACTTCTATACCGCCTACACCGTGATCGCGGTGCCCGCGCTGGTGTATTCGGTGGGCGCATACGGCTTCTTCGCGTTGCCGTACACGATCATCGTCTATCCGTTCGTGTTCGCGGTGATGCCGAAGCTGTGGAAGATCGCGCATGCGAAAAACCACATCACGGCCGCCGACTACGTGCAGGGCGAATACGGCGGCAAGTGGTTCCCGGCGGCGGTGGCGATCACCGGCATTGTCGCGACGATGCCGTATATCGCGCTGCAACTGGTGGGCATGCAGGTCGTGATCAAGGGGCTCGGCGTGAGCGGCGAAATGCCGTTGATCGTGGCCTTCGTGATTCTCGCGCTCTACACGTATGCGAGCGGCCTGCGGGCGCCGGCGATGATCGCGTTCGTGAAGGACATCATGATCTATATCGTGGTGATCGCCGCGGTGTGGCTGATTCCGGCGAAGCTCGGCGGCTACGCGCACGTGTTCGACGCGGCCGATACGTACTTCAAGGCCAAGGGCGGCGCGACCGGCATCATTCTGAAGCCGGCGCAATTCACCGCTTATGCGTCGCTGGCGTTGGGCTCGGCGCTGGCCGCGTTCATGTATCCGCATACGATGACGGCGGTGTTGTCGTCCTCGTCGGCGAATACGGTGCGCAAGAATGCGATTTTCCTGCCGGCCTATACGTTGCTGCTCGGTCTGATCGCGCTGCTCGGCTACATGGCGATCGCGGCCGGCGTGCATGTGAAATCGGCTTCGGACATGGTGCCGGCGTTGTTCAATACGCTGTTCCCGTCGTGGTTCGTCGGCTTCGCGGCCGCGGCCATCGCGATCAGCGCGCTGGTGCCGGCGGCGATCATGTCGATCGGCGCGGCGAATCTGTTCACGCGCAATTTGTGGCGTCCGCTGGTCTCGCCGAATATCACGCCCCAAGCCGAAGCGGCCAACGCGAAGATCGTGTCGCTGGTCGTGAAGTTCGGCGCGCTGCTGTTCATCGTGTTCCTGCCGACGCAGTATGCGATCGATCTGCAATTGCTCGGCGGCGTGTGGATCCTGCAGATTTTCCCGGCGATCGTGTTCTCGTTGTACACGCGGCGCTTGAATACGCCGGGCCTGTTCATGGGCTGGCTCGTCGGCATCGTGCTCGGCAGCGGCCTCGCGATCTCGCAAGGACTCAAGCCGGTGTTCGCATTGCATCTCGGCGACGCGGTCTATCCGGTCTATATCGGCTTGATCGCGCTGGCGGCGAATGTGGTCGTGAGTTTCGCCGTGTCGGTTTTGTCGCCGCGTAGAGTGGCGGTCACTGCCTGATTGTCTTGCCTTGTTTGGTGTTGCCCGGCCGGCGCCGCGGGTTCTCTCCGCGGCGCCGGTCAACCTTTCTACTTCAAGCCGCGCTGCTTTCGATATTCGTCGACCGGCAGCCCGCCCCATCCCCAGTTCTCCTTCTCCACCTCTTCGATGACGACGAACGTCGCCTCCAGCGGCTTGTTCAACACGTCGAGCAGTAGCTGGCTCACTCCCTCGATGAGTTGCGCCTTTTCATTCGCCGTGACGGAATCGGCGCCCGGTTTCGTGCCCTCGCGGGTCACCTGAATCGTGACGATCGGCATGGTGTTCTCCTGGTTCGTGGCTCGGAATGGGACGCCGGCTGGCGGCGCCCGGTCGAATCAATCGCGCTGCATGCAAGCTCAATGGCCGGCGCTTTGACCGCCATCCACATGCAGGATTTCGCCCGTGACGAACGGCGCGGAATCCAGATACACGATGGCGTTCACGATATCGCTCATCTCGCCCATGTGGCCGACAGGATGCAGCGCGCCCAACGCCGCGTGCGTCTCGGGCGCGTGCATCGGCGATTTGATGATGCCGGGGGCCACGGCGTTGGCGCGAATGCCGCGTTTCGCGTATTCGATCGCGAGCGATTTCGTCGCCGCGTTCAGTCCGCCCTTGGTCAGCGAGGCGAGTACCGACGGCACGCCGTCGATCGCGTGATCGGCGAGCGCCGTCGTGATCGTGACGATATGCCCGCTCGACTGCTTCTCCATTTCGGCGATGGCCAACTGCGTGATGTGGAAGAAGCCGGCGAGGTTCACGCCTGTCACCGCGGCGTAGTCCTCGGCGGTATAGGACGTGAAGGGCTTCGCGACGAATATGCCGGCGTTGTTGACCAGCGTGTCGATGCGGCCGAAGCGCGCCACGCCTTCGCGGATCACGCGGCGAGCGGTGTCGGGGTCGGCGATGTCGCCGGCCACGGTGACGATGTTGGAATCGTCCGACGGTTTGATGCTGCGCGCGGTGGCGACCACGCGGTGGCCGCGCTCGCGGAATGCCTTGACGACCTCCGCGCCAATGCCTTGCGACGCACCGGTAACGACGACGACTTTTTGTGAGTTGCTCATGATCCATCTCCGAAAATGTTGAATCGGCTTTCCTGCCGATCGGGCCAGCGGCTCCGATAGGTGCCCAATCTAGGCGCATTCGCGTGAAGTTCGAATACCCGGCGCGGACAAACACTTGTGACGGACGGGAACAAATGAGGCGGGGCGGGACACGCGGCGGATGAGGGGGCGCGGCAGGTGTGGACGGGCAGAGCCGGCACGCTGGAACGTAACCGGAAGCGCGTCGTATCATGCGGTACTCCGCAGAGCTCGCAGCCAGGTCCTGCTTCGCACTTCGCGCGAGACCGATACCGCACCCACGTCCTTAAGAGACCATGCAGCGTCAGTTTGACGACCTTCTTCTCGGCAGCATCGAACTGTTCTGCCTTGCGGCGGAACTGGGCAGCTTCACGAGCGCGGCCGCCGCCGCGAGCGTCACGCCGGCGGCGGTGAGCCGCTCGGTGGCACGGCTCGAAAAGCGCCTCGGCGCGCGGCTGTTCGTCCGCACGACCCGGCAGATTCGCCTCACCGATCTCGGCAGGCGCTACTTCGAGCAATGCCGCGAGGCGCTTCGGCAACTCGCGGATGCGGAGCGGGAAGCGACCGGGCAACAGGCCACCCCTGCAGGCGTGCTGCGCATCAGCATGCCGACGCCCTACGGCCATTACCGGGTTCTGCCGTTGCTGGCTGAGTTTCGCGCGCGCTATCCGCAAGTCACGGTCGAAACGCACCTCAGCAACCGCAACATCGACTTCGCGGACGAAGGCTTCGACCTCGCCATCCGCGGACGCGCGCCGCAGGATTCGGGGCTGATCGCGCGCAAGATCGAGGATGCGGAACTGGTGGTGGTGGCATCGCCCGGCTATCTGCGCACCGCGGGCAAGCTGAAAGTGCTGGACGATCTGCTCAATCACGATTGCATTCAATACGAGTTGCCGAGCAGCGGCCGCAACCTGCCGTGGCAGTTCATTCGCGACGGCGAGAGCGTCGAGATGGTCACGCGCGGAAACTATGGATCGTCGGGCGACGTGCTCGCGGGCGTGACGTTGGCGCGTCACGGCGCGGGCCTGTTTCAGACCTATCGGTTCGTGGTCGAGAAGGACCTTGCGGACGGCACGCTGAAGGAACTGCTCATCCCCTACGGCGGGGCTTCGCGGCCGTTCATTCTGCTTTATCCGCACGCGCGGCATCTCACGTCGCGTGTACGCTGCTTCGTCGATTTCCTGATTGAGCGGCTGCAAGCGTAGCGCATCACCGGTTATCGAACGCGGCGCATCGCGGCTCACGGTGCCGGTATTGACGACAAGCTCATTTCGAAGAGGACGAGACATGACGATTCACACTGACAACCGGTCGCTGCTGCGCATACTGGGCATCGACAAGCCGATCATTCAGGCGCCGATGGCCGGCGTGAGCACGCCCGCGCTCGCGGCGGCCGTGTCGAATGCGGGCGGCCTCGGGTCGCTCGGCGTCGGCGCCATGAACGCCGAGGGCGCGCGCAAGGTGATCCGCGAGACGCGCGCGCTGACGGCGAAGCCCTTCAACATCAACGTGTTCTGTCACCAGCCGGCCATGGCCGATGCGAGCGTGGAGCGGCAATGGTTGAACTGGCTCGCGCCGCACTTCGAGCAGTACGGAGCCACGCCGCCGTCGTCGTTATCGGAGATCTACACGAGCTTCCTGGTGGACGCCGCCATGCTCCAGGTTTTTCTCGACGAAAAGCCCGCGGTGGTCAGCTTCCATTTCGGTTTGCCATCGGCTGAAGTCATCGCGGCGCTGAAGCAGGCTGGGATCAAGCTGCTCGCCTCGGCGACGAATCCGCAAGAAGCCGCGCAGGTTGCAGCCGCGGGCGTCGACGCGATCGTCGCGCAAGGTATCGAGGCGGGCGGACATCGCGGTGTGTTCGATCAGGATGCGCCCGACGACCGGCTGGGCACGTTTGCATTGACGCGGCTGCTGGTCAGGGAATTCGATCTGCCGGTGATCGCCGCGGGCGGCATCATGGACGGCGCGGGCATCGCCGCCGCGCTCGCGCTGGGCGCGCAGGCCGCGCAACTCGGCACCGCGTTTGTCGCGTGCCCCGAAACCTCGATCGACGAAGGCTACCGCCGCGCCCTGCTCGGCGAGCCGGCTCGCCACACCATGTTCACCACGGCCATTTCCGGGCGTCTCGCGCGCGGCATGGTGAACCGGTTCACGGAACTCGGCGACGACCCACGTTCACCGAGGCCGCCCGCGTATCCGATCGCATACGACGCGGGAAAGGCGCTGCATGCGGCAGCCAAGGCCAAGGGCGAATTCGGCTACGGTGCGCAGTGGGCGGGGCAGGCTGCGGCGCTCGCCAAGTCGTTGCCCGCAGCGGAACTGTTTGCCGAGCTGGAGCGCGAGTTGAAGGAAAGCGTGAGGCAGTTGGCGCAGTGGGCGGGCTAACGCGCGACATGTCCTGCCATTCACGCGCTCACTTCGTGCCGGGCTGATTCGGCGGCGGCAATGCCGGATCGAGTTTGGACGATTCCCGGACGAGTTGATCCGTCAACGCGGCCGCAACCGGATTCGGACCGCGGCGGGACCGATCGTCACGGACGAGAGGCGGCGCCGACGGCGACGGCGGCGGCAATGAAGGATCGAGTTTCGCCGACTCCTTGACGAGCTGATCCGTGAATGAGGACGCCACCGCGTTCGATCCTGGGTTCTGCCGGCTCGTGTTGTCACGCGCGCGTGCGCTGGGCGGCACGCTGCCCGGCTTCGCGGCGACGGAGGCCGAAGCCTCGACCGGCGCCGGTGCCGGCGCTCGCGCGAGTTCCTGACGCGGCTGTGTCTTGGGCTGCGGCGCTTGCACGGGGCGCTTTGCTGACAAATCGGTTTCAGGCGCGATGCTACCGACCTGCGACTGCGACTGCGACTGCGACTGCGACTGCGACTGCGACTGCGACTGCGACTGCGACTGCGACTGCGACTGCGTCGGGGCGCGGGCCGCGATGTCCTTGGACGGCGCTGGCTGCATCGTGCGTGCGGCGTTGTTCGTGGCTGGCGCGGGCTGCACCGTGCGGGCCGCAGTGTCCACGCCTGACGCGGGCTGCGCCGTGCCGGCCACGCTTCCCGCGGTGATATGCGTGCCGTCCAGTCGGGAGCCGGCCGTTGCCGTGGTGGCGGTGGCGTCGGCGGGCGGCGCCGACTGGTCTTCGTTGTGTGTCAGGAAGTAAGCGCCGAACGCGACCTCTGCAAGCACCAACGCAACCACCAATACTTTTCCGGTATTCCTCATATTAACCAACGGGTCGTTCAGGCAAATTCAATGCGCCCATGATAACCATTTGCCCGCCGCGAACGTCAACGCTGGTTTGTAACGTGACGTTGCAGCGGCGAGCCGACGCGGCCCATTGTCTTCGTCACGCGTGCGCCTGAAAGCGCATCACGCCGAGCGTCGAGCGGATAAGGCTGCATCGGCGTCACACGGCGACACGAGAGGCTCGCGAGGCCGTCAGCGTGTAAACTGCTGACTTTTTCGCTTCCGGTGGTATGTTGCAAATCCTCCCGCGCACAGTTTTCAGCGGCCCGGCGCTCATCCGCCTGCTGGCTCGCCTGACGGATGCCGACGTTCCCGAATCCAGGCAATCGCTTTCAGACCGGCTCAGCCAATGGCTCGGCTGGACCGACGCGATTGCGCTGTCCTCGGCGCTGAACGGCAATCCGCCCGCGGTGGCCTCTGGCGCGCGCGCTTTCGGCAGCGCCGACGAGGAAGAATGCGCTCGCGTGCGCAGTTCGTTGGCGAAGGCCATCGCGGGCGACAGCGTTCTCGCCACGGCGAAGCGGCGCGCACCCGCGCCGGCGTCCGCGCCTAGTGCCGCCACGGATACGGCAGTCGACTACGCGGTGTTCCGTCAACGCTATCTCTCGCTGCAGCAGACGATGGAGACCGGCATCGGCACTTTGCGCGGCCGTCTGCGGGGCATGCTGGCCGCGCGCACGCCCGCGATGGCGCGGCTCGCGTTGGTGGATGCGGTCATGGAGCGTGCGCTCGCCGAGCGCGAGCGGGGTGTGCTCGGCGCGGTGCCCGGATTGCTCGCCGGGCATTTCGAGCGCTTGCGCGTGGCGGAGCAAGCGGCGCTGGCCGAAGCCAACGCCAACGCCAACGCCCCGGCGCTCACATCGGCACACATCCCCGGCGCATGGCTCGACGTATTCCGCAAGGACATGCAGAGCGTCCTGCTTGCCGAACTGGATGTTCGTTTTCAACCGGTCGAAGGGTTGCTCGCCGCCCTTCGCGCCAGCTAACTGGGACACTATGTCCAGATATCGTATCGACCTCGTTGTGTTTTTGGCCGGCCTCGCCGCCGTGTGCTGGATCGCTGGCGGCTATGTCGTTTCGAACCCGCTGGCGCTGGCCGTCACGCTGTTGATCGGCGCCTGTTACCTCGCGGGCGCGTTCGAACTGCGACGCTATAGCCAGGCCACGTCCAGCCTGACGCGTGCCGTCGCGGATCTGTCCGCGCCGCCGTCGAGTCTAGGCGCGTGGCTCGACGCCCTGCATCCGAGCTTGCGCAATGCGGTGCGCCTGCGCGTCGAAGGCGAGCGCGTGGCGCTGCCGGGGCCGGCGTTGACGCCGTACCTCGTCGGCTTGCTCGTGCTGCTCGGCATGCTCGGCACGCTGCTCGGCATGGTGGCGACGCTGAAGGGCACCGGCATGGCGCTGGAAAGCGCGACCGACCTACAGGCGATTCGTGCTTCGCTGGCCGCGCCGGTGAAGGGCCTCGGCTTCGCATTCGGCACGTCGATCGCGGGCGTGGCCACCTCCGCGATGCTCGGGCTGCTGTCCACGTTGTGCCGGCGCGAGCGGCTGCACGCGGCGCAACTGCTCGACATCGAGATCGCCACGACCTTGCGTAGCTACTCGCGAAGCCATCAGCGCGAAGAGGCCTTCAAGCTCCTGCAGCGCCAGGCGGACGTGATGCCCACGCTGGTCGACCGTCTGCAAACGATGATGGCGGCCATCGAGCAGCAGAGCCTGGCATTGAACGAACGGCAGATCGCCAGCCAGGACGCCTTTCACGGCAAGACCGAGGCCGCATACCTGCGGCTCGCCTCGTCGGTGGAGCAATCGTTGAAGGCGAGCGTCGCCGACAGCGCCCGCGCCGCGAGCGCGGCGTTGCAGCCCGTGATGGAGGCCACGATGGCGGGCCTCGCGCGCGAGACGGCGGCGTTGCACGACACCGTCACGCATGCCGTGGAGCGGCAGTTGAACGGACTGTCGAGCGGTTTCGAAGCGACGACCACGACCGTCGCCGACATCTGGAACAAGGCGTTGGCGGAACACCAGCGGTCGAGCGAAGCGTTGGCCGGGCATCTGCGCGCGTCGCTGGACCGCTTTACCGAGACCTTCGAGCAACGCTCGGCCGGCCTGCTGGATGGCGTTTCCGCGCGGCTGGAAGCGACCGCGGGCGACGTGTCGCAAGCGTGGAACGCGGCGCTGTCGCGGCAGGAAAGCGCCGGCGAAAAGCTCGCGGCTCAGAACCAGCAGGCTCTCGCGGCGGCGGCGGCGACTTTCGAGCAGCATTCGGCTGCGCTGCTGCGCACGGTCGGCGAGTCGCATGCGGACTTGCAGAGCGCCTTGGCGTCGCGTGACGAGCAGCGGCTCGCGGCGTGGACCGAATCGCTCGGTTCGATCGCCGCCACGTTGAGCAAGGAATGGGAGCAGGCCGGCGCGCGCAGCGCCAGCCGGCAACAGGACATGTGCGATACGCTGGCTCAGACCGCGCGCGACATATCGGCCCAGACGCAGGCGTACGCGAGCAGCACGATCGCCGAGATCGACCGCCTCGTGCAAGCGGCTGCCGAGGCCCCGAAGGCCGCGGCGAACCTGCAGGCGGAACTGGCGTCGCGCGACCAGCAGCGGCTCGCGGCATGGACCGAATCGCTCGGTTCGATGGCCGCGACCTTGCGCGCGGAGTGGGAAAAAACCAGCACGCACGCCGCCAGCCGCCAACAGGAAATCTGCGACGTGCTGGAGCGCACCGCGCGCGACATATCCGCTCAAACGCAGGCGCAGGCGAGCGAAACGATCGCGGAGATTGCACGGCTCGTGCAGGCCGCGTCGGAAGCGCCCAAGGCCGCGGCGGAAGTCGTCGCGGAACTGCGCCAGAAGCTCTCCGACAGCATGGTCCGCGACACCGCGATGCTGCAGGAACGCAGCCGTCTGCTGGAAACGCTGGAAACCTTGCTCGATGCCGTGAACCATGCGTCCACGGAACAGCGCACCGCCGTCGACGCACTGGTCGCCACATCGGCGGATCTTCTGCAGCGTGTCGGCACGCAGTTCACCGAGAAGGTCGAGCTCGAGACCGGCAAACTCGGTGCCGTCGCCGCGCAGGTCACCGGCGGCGCCGTCGAGGTGGCGAGCCTGGGCGAAGCGTTCGGCATGGCCGTGCAGACTTTCGGCGCATCGAACGACAAGCTGGTGGACCACTTGCAGCGGATCGAAACCGCGCTCGACAAATCGCTCGCGCGCAGTGACGAACAGCTTGCCTATTACGTCGCGCAGGCGCGCGAAGTGATCGACCTGAGCATGATCTCGCAGAAGCAGATCGTCGAGGAGTTGCAGCAGCTTGCCGGTCAGCGGACTTCAGCCGGAGCCGAGGCGGCATGAACGAGGAAATCGACGGCGGCGTGGAGCAGACGGCGCCGATCTGGCCTGTTTTCGGCGACTTGATGTCGGTACTGCTCGGCGCGTTCGTGCTGATTCTGGTCGGCGTGATCGGCGTGGAGATGGAGCTTTCCAGCAAGCTGGAGCAGGAGGTCAAGCAGCGTCAGGTGGAAACGCAGCGCCGCATGACGCTGGAGCAGGCGTTGGCCGGACCGCTGGCGGCGGGGCGGGTGACGCTCGTCAACGGGCGCATCGGCATCAACGGCAGCGTGCTGTTCAAGCTGAACTCCGATCAGTTGCAGCCCGAGGGCCGGGAGGTGTTGAAGAGCCTGGCCGCGCCGCTCTCCGCCTGGCTCAAGACGCGCGACGAAATCCTGATGGTGAGCGGCTTCACCGACGACCGCCAGGTGCGCGACGGCAATCGCCGCTTCGCCGACAACTGGGAGTTGTCCGCGCAGCGCGCGTTGACGGTGACGCGTGCGTTGATCGACGAAGGCGTGCCTTCGGCGTCCGTGTTCGCGGCCGCGTTCGGCTCCGGGCAGCCCGTCAGTTCGAATGCCGACGAGGACGGCCGGGCCAGGAACCGGCGCGTGGAAATAGCGCCTGTGCCGAGGCCGTCGAGCGCGACGGTGAAGTCCCGTGAGTAGGGGCGGCGACAGTGGCCGCGATAGTGGCGGTGATAGTCGCGACGCAGGCGCGGTCCGCGCGACGCTCGACGCCTGGCGCGAGCGCGGCGCCGATCGCGTGAACCCGATCCGCTTTCATTTCATCGAGGCGCTGGAACGGCGCGCAGCCGGCCACGGCGGCGAGGCGCGCCGTATCCTCGACGACCGGCTGTCGACACTGCTTGCGGACTATGCGGGCGATCTGGAGCGGCGGGCCGCATCGGCGGTCGACGAGGCGCGCGGCGCGGCATCGCCGGGTGCGTCCCCTCATGAAACGCTTGCCGGGTTGATCGCGTACATCGGCGGCATTCATTCGGCGGTGCATGCCTCGGGCCCCGCCGCGTCGCGCTCCGCCGCATACCCGGAACTGGAGATGCTCGACTACTTCCGCGAGCTTGCCTCCAGGGCTCGCACCGAAAAGCAGTTGCGGCAATCGCTCGAACAGGTGCCGGGGAATGCGGGGCCGCTCAATTCGAGCAGTCTCGTGCATCGGTCGCTTTCGCTGATGCGTGAACTCTCGCCGGGATATCTCAAGCAGTTCCTGTCCTATGTCGACGCATTGTCGTGGATGGAGCAGATGACCGGCGGCGCGGCGGCGGGAAAGGACGCGCCGCGCGCGGCGAGCGCCGGCAAGAGTGCGCGCGGAAAATCGCGCTAGCGGTTCGCCCGTGATTGCGTGGCCGACGATCGTCCGAACACCAGCAACGTGATCGTCAAAACGCAAAAGCCCGCTCCCGCGTAAAAAGTCGCCGTGGCGCCCACGCGATCCCACAAGGCGCCCGCGATCACGCTGGACGCGAGCGTCACCATGCCGCTGAACAGATTGAAGAAACCGAAGGCCGTGCCGCGCAAGTGCGCGGGCGCGGTTTGCGCGACCATGGTGGCGAGCAAGCCCTGCGTCATCCCCATGTGCAAACCCCACAGCGCGACGCCCACTAGCACCATGCTCCAGTGCGCGCCATGCGCGAGCACCACGTCGGCGGCGATCAAGGCGACGAGGCCGGCGATCAACAGGCGCGTGTGGCTCGTCGTATCCGCGAGCTTGCCGAACGGATACGCGGACAGCGCGTACACGATGTTCATCGCCACCATCACGAGAGGAACCAGCGCAACCGGCACGCCGCTGCCCATCGCGCGCAAGACCAGGAACGCTTCGCTGAAGCGCGCCAGCGCGAAGACCCCGCCCACCACGACCACCCACCAGTAGCCGCCGCCGAGCTGCTTCACGCTTTCCCAGCGAATCGGATTGACCCGCTTCGCACCCGGCTCGCGCGCCGGTTCCTCGACGCCGAAGGCCAGCAGCGCGACCGCGAGCAAACCGGGAATCACGGCGAGCCAGAACGCAAGCCGGAAGTTATCCGCCCACGCGAGCATGATGATGACCGCCAGCAGCGGTCCGAGAAACGCGCCGACCGTGTCGAGCGATTGGCGCAGTCCGAACGCGGCGCCTCGCAGATGGGGCGGCGTGACGTCGGCCACCAGCGCGTCGCGCGGCGCGCCGCGAATGCCCTTGCCGACCCGGTCCAGAACGCGCGCCGTCACGACGATGCCGATGCTGGGCGCGATCGCGAACAGTGGCTTGCTGAGCGCGCCGAGACCGTAGCCGGCGACGGCGAGCCATTTGCGATTGCCGAGGTAATCGCTGAGCGTGCCGGAAAACACCTTGACCGCGGGAGCGGTGGCTTCGGCGACGCCTTCGATCAGGCCGATCGTCGTCGCGCTCGCGCCGAGGCTCGCCATGAGGAACATCGGCAACAGGCTATGGACGATCTCCGACGACACGTCCATCAACAGGCTGACGAAGCCCAGCACCCAGACACTGCGTGGAATGTGCTGAAGAACGCGCGGGCGCGGGCGGGTTTGCATCGACAGGGTCCTCGGGAAGTGTGGACTCGTTGCGTCAAACCTCACGCCGACGCTCGGAGTTCCGACCGTCAGCGTGGCAGCAGGTCTGAAGCGCTGTCAATGATAATCGCCGCGCGCGTCGGTTCCGGTCCGCTCCCGTCGGCGTTCGGGCTATGCGCGCACGTACCGTCGCGCTGCCCCGCCTGTTCCCTCGCGCGTGCGTTGTGTGCCGCCGCCCAGATAAGCATCGCGCAGGACATCGAGCTCCAGCAGCGCTTGCGCCTTCCCATGCGCAACCACCCGGCCGCCTTCGAGCACGTAACCGGATTGCGCATAGCTCAGCGCGATCGCGGCGTTCTGCTCGGCCAGCAGAAAACTCACACCGTCGTCGCGATTGAGCGCCGCCACCGTCTCGAAGATTTCCTCGACCACTTGCGGCGCGAGCCCCATCGACGGTTCGTCGAGCAGCACCAGCGAAGGCCGCGCCATCAACGCGCGGCCGATCGCGACCATCTGCTGTTCGCCGCCCGACGCGTAGCCCGCCAGCGTCGCGCGGCGCTCCCTGAGCCGCGGAAAGATGCCGTAGATGCGTTCGAGCTCCGTTTCGAGTTCAGCGCGTTTGGGCCGCCGCACGAACGCGCCCAGCCGCAGGTTGTCTTCCACCGACAAATGCGCGAAACAACGCCGCCCCTCCAGCACCTGGACGAGCCCGCGTTCGGCGAGCGTCCACGGATCGGCGTGGGTGATCGCTTCGCCGCGATACGCGATGCGCCCCGACGTGAGCTCGCCGCGCTCCGCGCGCAGCAGACTGGAGACCGCCTTCAGCGTGGTCGTCTTGCCCGCGCCGTTGCCGCCCAGCAAGGCGACGATCGCGCCGGACGGCACGCTCAGCGACACGCCGCGCAATGCCGGTATCAACTGGCTGTACGTCACCGCGATGTCGTCGACTTCGAGGATCGGGGCGGCGCTCATGCTCAGATATCCTTGCCGCAATCGCGCGGCGTAATGCCTTTCTCCTTCGCGTAGGCATTCGCCGACTTCTCGATGATCGGACGCAGCAGCGCGCGATCGGCCTGCACCCAGCCGCTGATCACCTTCCATTGCTGGCCGTCCCATTGCTGAAAGCGCACGGCGCCGCCGCCTTCGTGATCGGCGCACGACAGTTTCAGCGGCTGAACCAGACCATACGCGCCGAGCTGCTTCAGGCGCGCGTCGTCGAGATTCAGATGCTCGAAGCCCCAGCGCACCTGTTCGCCCGTCAGCGGCTTGTTGCCGAATTTCGCCTGCGCCACGCGCAACGCCTCGACATTCAGAATGCCGTTGACGACGCCCAGGTTGTAGTACACCGTGCCGAAGCGCGCCGGGTCCTTCAGATTGCCGTTGCCCGGCTTGATCACGTACTGGTCGATCGCTTGAATCACCGGGAAGCCGGTGCCCGACGGATGCGTGGTGATCGAGATGAAGCCCTTGGCGGCGTCGCCCGCCGGACGCGCGTCCTCTTCCGAGTTGCTCCAGATGTTGCCGATGATGTGATCGGCCGGGAAGCCCACCTTTTGCGCGGACTTCAACGCGACCGGATTCATCACGCCCCAGCCGCGCAGAATCACCCAGTCGGGCTTGATCCGATGGATGGTGAGCCACTGCGAGCCTTGCTCGTTACCCGGATGCGGCACTTCGATCTGCGTGAGTTCGAAGCCGTATTTTTTCGCGAGCGTATCCAGCACCGGAATCGTCTCGCGGCCATAAGGCGAGCCGTGATAGAGCACGACGATCTTCTTGCCCTTGAGCTGAGTCAGTCCGCCGGATTGCTGGCCGATGTAATTGACGATCGCGGAGACTTCGCTATACGGATTGAGTTGCAGCGGGAACACATAGGGGAATACCGCGCCGTCCGTCGAATCCGTGCGGCCGTGGTTGATCGTGACGAGCGGAATCTTGTCCACGGACGAACGATCGAGCGTGGCGTAGGCGATGCCGACCGAGAGCGGATTGGTCGCCGCCGCCGGCGCGCCGTTCAGGCCGCTCTTCAGCCGCTCATAGCACTCCACGCCCTTTTCGACCACGTACTCGGTTTCGCATTCGCTCCACGTCAGCTTGACGCCGTTCACGCCGCCGTCGCGCTTGTTGACGAGGTTCATATAGTCGATGAAGCCGCCGAAGAAGCCGCTGCCGCCAGCCGCATAAGGACCGACGCGATAGCTTTGCAACGGGAAGTATTCCTCGCCCGCGGCTTGCGCGTTGGAAAAGGGCGTCGCGCCGAGCGCAAGCAGCAGGCTCGCGGCGGCGAGGCGCGCTGACAGGCGCGCTGACGTTCCGCGCCTTTTGAAGGAGTCGATGAAATTCATACGGGGTTAGACCTTGATTAATGAAGCAGTGAAATGAAGCAGTGAAATGAAGAGCGACGAGCGAGGCAATGCAGCCGGCTTCACGCGCGCAACGGCCAGTCGCGCAGCCGGTTCCGCGCGGTCTGGACCAGTCGCGCGAGGCCGTCCGGTTCCTTGATGAGAAAGACGATGATGAGCGTGCCGAAGAGGATTTTCTGCAGGTTCTGCAACTGGCCGGCCTCGATGCCGACGCTGGCGAGCGCGCCCGCCGCATGCGAGAGCAGTATCGGCAGCAGCACGATGAACGCGGCCCCCAGGAAATTCCCGCCGATGCTGCCCATGCCGCCGATGATGATGATGAACAACACCTGAAACGACAGATTCAGATCGAAGCCGTGCGGCTCCACCGTGCCGAGATAGGCGAATGCCCACAGCGCGCCGGCGATGCCGAGCACGAACGAACTGAGCGCGAACGCGAGCAGTTTGGTGCGGCCCACCGGAATGCCGATCACGCGCGCGGCGGTGTCCATGTCGCGCACGGCCATCCAGCGCCGGCCGAGTTCGCTGCGCACGAGACTGGACGCCATCGCGAAGACAATCGCCACGACGCTCAGCACGAGCAGATAACGCGCCGCGGGCGTGGCGATTTTCAGGCCGAACGCGGAGAGCGCGGGCGCGCTCAGCACGCCCGAGCCGTCGTTGTTCGAAAACCAGCTCACCCGCGTAAAAATCCATTCGACGAGGAATTGCGCGGCCAGCGTCGAGACGATCAGATAGAAGCCCTTGATGCGCAGGCTCGGCAGGCCGAACAGCGCGCCCACCGCGGCGGTGATGAGTCCGCCGAGCAGCAGGTCGACGGCGAGCGGCAGCGCCGGCGCTCGCACCAGCAGGTTGTAGGTGGCGTAGGCGCCGACCGACATGAACGCCGCCGAGCCGAGCGAGAGTTGTCCCGCGTAACCGGTGACGAGGTTCAGCCCCAGACCCGCCAGCGACAGCACGAGGAAGGGAATCAGGATCGCGCTGAGCCAGTAGTCGTTGCTCAGGCGCGGCACGGCGACGAACGCGATCAGCGCGGCTAATGCGATCAGCGCGAGTAGCGCGCCGCCCGACAGCCTGAGCAGCGACGAGCGGCGCGGCGGCGCGCCCGGCTTGCGCGATACGCTCGCGTTGGATTGAAGAGACGACACGGTTGGCCTCGCACTCACGTTCACACCCGTTCCACGGCGGGTTCGCCGAACAAACCGGCAGGGCGCGCGAGCAGGAACAGCATCGCGAGCAGATAGGGAAACCAGTTTTCGATGCCGCCGCCGAGCAGCGTGCCGACGTAGACTTCGGCGAGCTTCTCCGACGCGCCGATCAGCAGCCCGCCGACGATCGCCCCGCCGATCGACGAAAAGCCGCCGATGATCAACACCGGCAGCGCTTTCAGCACCACGAGCGACAGCGAGAACTGCACGCCGAGCCGCGCGCCCCACAGGAGTCCCGCCACCAGGCTGACGAAGCCGGCGAGCGCCCACACGATGGCCCAGACGCGCGGCAGCCGCACACCGACCGCCAGCGCGGCGAGCGGGTCGTCGGCGACGGCGCGCAACGACAAGCCGAGCCGCGTTCGCCGGGTCAGCAGCGACAGCGCCAGCACCAGCGCACCGGCGGTTGCCGCCGCGAAGATGTCGAACTGGCTGATCATGACGCCGGCGAGATTCAAAGGCTTGTCGTCGATGCCGAGCGCGAGGCCATGCACCTGCGCGCCCCAGAAGAGTTGCGCGGCGCCTTCGAGAATGAAGCTCAGGCCGAGCGTCGCCATGAACAGCACGATGGGCGGCCGGTTCACCAGAGGCCGCAACACGAGGCGGCCGATCAGCACCGCGATCAACACGAGCGCCGCGAGCGTCACGCCGAAGGCGAGCACCGGATTCACCTGCCGTTCGACGAGGCTCACATAGGTCAGTGCGCCGAACAGCACCATCGAGCCCTGCGCGAAATTGAACACGCCGGACGCTTTGTAGATCAGCACGAAGCCGATCGCGACCATCGAATACATCACGCCCGCCAGCAAGCCGCCGACGAGCACTTCGAGAAAAAATTCCATGTTGTCGAGTCTCTCAATGACGGGTGCCGAGATAGGCGGCCAGCACGTCCGGGTTGCCGCGCACGTCGGCGGGCGCGCCATCGGCGATCTTCTTGCCGTAATCGAGTACGACCACGTGATCCGACAGGTCCATCACCACGCCGATGTCGTGCTCGATCAGCACGACCGTCACGCCGAATTGCCTGTTGGCGTCGAGCACGTAGCCGGCCATCGCGCGCTTTTCGTCGGCGTTCATGCCGGCCATCGGTTCGTCGAGCAGCAGCAGGCGCGGCTCGGCGGCGAGCGCGCGGGCCAGTTCGACGCGCTTTTGCACGCCATAGGGCAAGGTGCCGACGGCGGTGTGCCGGAAGCGCTGCAAATCGAGTGCTTCGATCACCACTTCCGCATAGCGACGCTGCGCCGTTTCATCGCCGCGCGCGCGGCCGACGCGCAACGTCTGTTCGAGCCACGTGCTGCGCCGATGCAGATTGCGGCCGGTCAGCACGTTGTCCAGCACGCTCATCCGGCGAAACAGCGCGATGTTCTGAAACGTGCGCGCAATGCCGCTGTGCGCCGCGTGATACGGGTTCATGCGCCGATAAGCGTTGCCGTCGAAACGCACGCTGCCGTGCTGCGGCCGATACACGCCGTTGATCACGTTGAGCAGCGAGCTTTTGCCCGCGCCGTTCGGACCGATCAGCGCGCAGATTTCCCCGGCTTGCACGTTGAAGCTGATGTCGGTGATGGCTTTGACGCCTTTGAACGACAGCGAAATATGGTCGAGCGAGAGCAGCGCGTGAGTGGATCGAGTCATTTAAGGTTGGGTCATGCGTCAGTAGGCCGGTTGTTCAGACGCGCGGTCAGCCGCATGGCGTTGCGGCGTTTCCGGCTGTGCGCGTTGTTCGACGCGTTGCCGGTCGCTGTGATCCGGCCACGCGCGGACCGGTACGCGTAGCGCATCGAACAGCGCTGCGGTTTTAGCGTCGAGCGGCGGGCCGATGACGAGCGCCGCATGCGTGCGTGAAAAACCGATCACTTCGCGCAACGGCCGCGTGATGAGCCACCACGTCAGCGTGCGGATGAGCGGGCCGAACGGACCACGCTGCCCGCGTAGAGCGCGATCGATCAGGCGGCGGCGCCATGAGCGCTCGCCGGGCAAGCGGTCGTCCACGAGTTGCGCCACGCGGGCGTAGGTGTCGCGCGTGCCGGCGACGAGCGTCGGTGCGAGTTCGCGGCGGTCGTTATCGCGCGTGGCGAGCGACTCGGGAAAGTTCAGTCGGAAGCCGCTCAGCACCCACGGCGCGATCAGATAGCGCTCCTGCGAAGCGGCGGCAAACGCGCGCGCGGCGAAGGCTTCGTCGTTCGCGTGCAGCTTCTCGGTGTCGACCAGATGCCGCGCTTCGCGCACCAGCGTCGCGTGAGTGAAGCGCTGTTCGACGAGGTGCCCGTCGTCATTCAGCCGCACGAAGGCGAACGCATCGCCGTGCGGCAGCGCGGCCGGTGCGAAGCCTTCACGACTCGCGAGCGCCAGCGCGCGATAGTCGATCACGGCGGGATGCGGATGCGGCGTGAGATGGCGCGGGTTCGCGTCGATCACTTGCAACGCCTGTTCCTGCGCCAGCAGACGGTCGACCTGACGGTCGTCCTCGGCAAGCACGAAACGCGGGGCGAGATGCGTGAGCGCGGCGCGCAACGCGGCGTCGCCGAGTTGCGGGTCGAGCGGTATCGCCACGCCGCCGCTCCACTGCGCCGCGAGCGACAGCAGCAATGCCTGCTCGCGCGGCTGGCTCACGAGCAGTAGCGCGTCGCCCGCCGCAAAGCCTCGCTGCGCGAGGCCCGCCGCGAGTTGCTCGACCGCCGCGGCGACCTCTCGCCACGACAGCGCGTGCCACGCGCCCAGCCGCTTGTGCCGCAACGCAAGAGCATGCGGCCGATGCCGCGCCTGATGGCGCAGCCAGTCCGGCAGCGTCGAGGGTTGCGCGCCCGTCATGATCACGCGGCCTTGGCCTGTTGCTTGCGTTCGAGTTCGCGCACCAGCGGCAGAACGCGTTTGCCGAAGTACTCCACCTCTTCGATGAAATGGAGAAATCCGGTCAGCACCAGATCCACGCCAATCGATTTCAATTCGACGATGCGCTCGGCGATCTGCTGCGGCGTACCGATGAGATTGGTGCGAAAGCCGTCGTTGTACTGCACGAGGTCTTCGAAGCTCGATTTGGCCCAATTGCCTTCGCCTTCCGGCGAAGCCGCGCCCGCCTGCCTGGCGGCATCGCCGAACGCATGCACGGCTTCGACGTGCGCATGCCTGATGATGTCGTCGAGCACCGCTTTGGCTTCTTCCTCGGTATCGCGCGCGATCACGAAGGCGTTCACGCCGATGCGCACCTTGTGATTGTTTTTCGCCGCCTTCGCCTGAATGTCGTCGATTTGCGCCTTCAGGTTCTCCGGCGTATTGCCGTTGGTGAAGTACCAGTCGGACACGCTCGCGGCGTTGTCGCGGGCGGCGCGCGAACTGCCGCCCTGGAAGATCTCGGGATGCGGCTTTTGCACCGGCTTCGGACTCAGCGTGTAATCGTTGAAGCGGTAGAAGTCGCCCTTGAAGGTGAAGTGGTCCTGCGTCCAGATGCCCTTGAGCGCCTGAATGAATTCGTTCGAGCGCCGATACCGTTCGTCGTGTTCGAGCCACGGCTCGCCGATCGCGGTGAACTCGCCTTTGAACCAGCCGCTCACGACGTTGATTGCAATGCGCCCATTCGAAATGTGGTCGATGGTCGCCAGTTGCTTGGCGACGACCGCGGGATGCCAGGGTCCGGGCAGGATCGCGGCCAGCACCTTGAGTTGGGTGGTCGCGTGCAACAGCGCCTGGCTGAAGGAAACCGATTCGTGCTGATGCTCCGCGCCGTAGCCGGCGGTAAAGCGAATCTGGCTCAGCGCGTACTCGAAACCCGCCTGCTCGGCGGTTTGCGCGAGCTTCTGGTTGTATTCGAGACTCCAGTCGGTGCGTTGCTCGATCGTGCTGACGACCAGGCCGCCGCTGACGTTGGGCACCCAGTAGGCGAACTTGAGGGCGTCGTCGTGAGAATGGGTGTGGCTCATGATGTTCCTGGTGATTGAATGAAGGAGGTTAGGCAGCCAGCGTTGCCGCTCGCGAGGAAGAGGCCGGAAGGCGTCCCGCATGCAGCCACGGCAGCGCGCGTGTCACGGCGAGCGCGATGCGCTCTTTCAGCGCGGCGCTTGCGATGGCATGGCCGTCGAAATCCGCATCCGACGCATAGACGCCGATCGGCAGCGTGCGAGCCTGAAAGAAGCTGAAGAGCGGCCGCAGTTGATGATCGATCACCAGCGCGTGACGCTCGCTGCCGCCGGTTGCCGCGAGAAGGACGGGCACGTCGAACAGCGCCTCGTGATGCACGAGATCGAACAGATGCTTGAAGAGCCCGGTATACGAAGCGCGATAGACAGGGCTCGCGGCGATGATCAGATCGGCCGATTCGATCGCCTTGATCTGCGCTTCGACGTCGGCGGGAAGCTGCGCGCGCAGCACGGCGCCGGCGAGTCGCGGCGCGATCTGGCCGAGTTCGACGAGGTGCGTGTCGATCGGCAGCGCGTCGCCGAGCGCCGCGAGCAGGCCCTCGACCACGGCCAGCGTGCGCGATGGCCGTTGCAATCCGCCGGAAACCGCGACCACGTTCAATCTGTTGCTCATGCGAACGATCCTTTCAATGGGAAGCGAATCAAATAGGGAGTTCGGCTTATTGAGCGAATAGCGTGCCATTCGCCGCTGCCGGCGCGAGCTGTACTTTGGGGCGGTCGCGCGTTTCGGCCCGATGGCGCGGCGAGTCAAATGGCATAGCCGTTTGCGGCGTTTTCCCGCGCGTATATCGCGGCGGCATGGAACGATTGCAGGCGTGCGTATGAAGCTGACGAAGCAAGATGGCCTCGGCGCTGCTGCTGGAGAAGCAGTGCCGGGTTTCGGCGAGCGCAACGCGGACTTTCAGAATGCCGACAAAACCGCGTGAACGGCGTCGAGCGAAGCGTGTGTCGATGCGGAAGCGGCATTCATGACGATGCTGCTGCCAAAGAAGCAATTCGACTTTGGTTCCCACAACAAAATGCATAGGAAGTCGCGCCGGGTGTTCAGAATAGGCTGTCCGACACCGAGCTTCTACTCATGAATTCTTCATTCAATCACGTGTTGGCGGAACGCTCAGCCATTACACGAGCGGAGTCGCCGCCTTTATTGACGATGCCCGACACGCGCACGCTGACCACTTCCATCCGCGCCACCGCGCAAGTTTTCTCGGACCCGCGCTCGCTGGCGTTGCTCGAACGTATTCGCATGGTGGCGCCGAGCGACGCCAATGTCCTCGTGATCGGCGAGACCGGGACCGGCAAGGAACTGGTCGCGCGTCACGTGCATAACCTCAGCGCGCGCAGGGACCGGCCTTTCGTGGCCGTCAATTGCGGTGCGTTTTCCGAGTCGCTGGTGGAGAGCGAGTTGTTCGGTCACGAGAAAGGCGCGTTCACCGGCGCGTTTTGCGCGAAGCCCGGCTGGTTCGAGGCGGCCAATGGCGGCACGCTCTTTCTCGACGAGATAGGCGACCTGCCGCTTTCGATGCAGGTCAAGCTGTTGCGCGTGTTGCAGGAACGCGAAATCGTGCGGCTGGGCTCGCGCCGGAGCATTCCTATCGACGTGCGCGTGCTGGCGGCCACCAACGTGCATTTGCAGGACGCGGTGGCGGCGGGTCATTTCCGCGAGGATCTGTTTTATCGCCTGAACGTGGTGCATCTGGCCGTGCCCACGCTGCGCGACCGGCCGGGCGATATCTTGCCGCTCGCCAGATACTTCATTGAAGAGTACAGAAACCGGCTGGGTTATGGCGCTGTCGGCATCGAGCCGTGCGCGGAGCGAAAGCTGCTGGCGCACAGTTGGCCCGGCAACATCCGCGAACTGGAAAACGTCATTCACTACGCTTTGCTCGTGTGCAGCAGCGATTCGTTGAGGGAGGGCGATTTGCAGATGTCGTCGTTCGGCGTTCAGAGCGCGCGGCGAGCGGGCAATGAGCCGGCGCCATGCACGCCGCTCGAAGGGCTCGAGGGCGCCTTGCGCAATCTGTTCGATAACGCGGAAGGCAAGCTGTTCGAACAGATCGAAGACACCGTGATGCGGGTGGCGTTCGAGTTCTGCTATCGCAACCAGATCCAGGCCGCGAGATTGCTGGGCATTAGCCGAAACGTATTGCGCGCGCGGCTGATTCGCGCGAGACAGATTTCCGCGCAAAAGTAGCCGCGAGTTCGCGCGGCCTCGTCGCGGCGTAGCGGCGAACATCTCGCTTGACGCCGCCTGCGGACCGGCCGTCGAGCCGGTCCACGCATGATGCTCGCCGCGCCGCCGAATCATGCCGCCGACACGCCGTTGCCGATCTGCCAGATGAAAGGCGGCTCGGTGCCGTTGATTTCCCAATCGCCGACGATCCGTTCCTTGTAGATGAGCGGGTTATGCGATGCGGCGGTGCGAGCGTTGCGCCAGTGGCGGTCCAACAGTTTGTTCTCGCTGACGCCGGATGCGCCGAGTGCGTTGAAGAGGTCGGTGGTGGCTTGCAGAATCAGCGCGGCCACCGCGACTTGCGCCTTGGCCGATTCGATTTCGGCGGCGACGTTCGCCGACTTCTCGGCTTCGCGATCCGCGCCGAAGCGCGTTTCGTATGCGCGTTGCGACGGCTCGGCCGCGCGCACGGCGGCGGCTTCGGCCGCATATACGCGCGCCGCGATTTGCCCGACCACCTGCTGCACCTGGGCGTCCTCGCTCACGCGCGGCGCGTTGCCGTGGCTGTAAACGCGGGTGCGCTTGCGGACTTCATGCGAGATGTCGCGTAACGCGGCGCGGCCCGTCCCCGCGATCACGGCGATCAGCACGAGCTGATAAAACGCGGTCTGGTATTTGAAGCGCGTCGAGAAGTCGATGATGTTTTCCTCGTCGACCACGGCATTCTCGAACACCGAGGTTCCGCTGCCCGTGGTGCGTTGGCCGAAACCGTCCCAGTCATCGCTCTGTTTGACGCCCGGCTGGCGGGTGCTCAACGCCGCGATGACGTCGGCGCCGTTATCGTCGCGTTGCGCGTACACGTCGATCCAGTCCGCAAAGATGCTGCCCGTGCTGTAGTACTTCGTGCCGTTCACGACCCACTGGTTGCCGCGCCGCGACACACGCGTGATGACTTCGCCCAGTTTGACCGCGCCGACTTCGGTCCACGCATTGCCGACGATTTCACCATTCACGAAACGCTCGAACCATTTTTCCCGCGCGGGGCCCGGCACAGCGTTGATGCGGTCCTCGACGAAGGCGAAGTGTCCGCGCAACGCCTGCGGCAAACTCGAATCGGCTTCCGCCAGTTCGATCAGCAAGTGCACGAGTTGCGGCAGCGATGCGCCGGCGCCGCCGTATTCGGCCGGCACGCGAATGGCGCCGAAGCCCGCTTCCTTCAACCACTCGATCTGTTCGTGCGGGAGCGTGCGAGTGCGTTCGCGCTCGAGCGCGCCTGCCGCGATGCGTTCGAAAATGGGCCTGAATCTGGCGGCCAATGGCTCGTAGTCCGTGCCGCGGGAAAGCGGCAAATCTTCACGCTGGTTTTGTGATGCCATACGCCTGCTCTTGAGTCGGTGAGGGGAGGGAGCCGGAACGTTTCGAGTTCCGGCCGTATGGATTGATTTGCACGATCCATGCCATTCAGGCGAACGCTTATTGCATCGCGCCATAGAGAATGGCGCTGCGTTTCAAGCTGCTGAACTGGCAGCATTGTGCTGGCGCATTGCTCGCCCCAAAGCAGTGAATCAATGTGTGGTGGGTTGAAATGCGATTAACATTATTCAGTTTGCATATACCAATAAAAAAGTAAAGGAAAGTTTGTGCGGTGTTTCACTGTTAATGCCTGGACGCCTGTACTATATGGATCGGCGGGGACCAGCTTGGTAATCAGAGTTAGAAAAAACGTATAGGAAGCTTTTTCGTATGGTTGCCGCCTTTGCCGTTCGTGTCAGCGGCGGTGTGACGAGCCACGTGAAAAATATGAACAACTTTATTCGACCACCAGTTTCGTATCCGGCAACTGTCGTTTTCGTGGACGACAACGACAGTTATCTCGACGCGCTGCGCCGTTTCTTTCCGGATATCTCCACCAATCTGTTTTTCACGCGGCCGCAAGCGGCACTCGCGTTTATCCGTCAACATGCCCGCGCGAATTCACTGGAGTTTGCGCCGGCGTCGGCGTGTTTGAGCGAAACCGGTGTCGAGCGATTTGTCGAAACCTCGGCTGAGCGCGACATCTTGCTGCGTAAGTCGCGCTTTGCGGAGGTCGCGGCGGTCGTCGTCGATTACGACATGCCGGGGGTGAGCGGTGTCGAATTGCTCTCTTCGATATCCGACTTGCGGTGCGCGAAAGCGCTGCTCACCGGCGTCGCGGACGAGACCGTCGCGGTCAACGCGTTCAATGCCGGAATCGTCGATTTATATCTGAGAAAGACCGACGCGGAGTCGGCAAGCCGATTAACCCATTTTCTGAACGACGCCCGAGCCCGGCATTGTTCCGAAAGCGGTTGGCTGGCGTTGGGCGAAAACGGCACCACGTATTGCGATCCGAGAACGCGCAAGCTGATCGACGAACTGGCCGCCGCCGAAGGTATCGTCGAGTACTATTGGCGTCCCGAGCAAAATGCCATTCTGATGTTCGACCGCGCGGGCAACCCGAGCGTGTTCGTCGCGTGGGCCGAGCACGACTGGATCTTGCAGGGCGAGATCGTGGCGGACGAAAACGGCCCGGCGGAACTGCTGAGACAGATCGCGGTGCGCGAGGTGATGCCGCTTTTCTGGCCGCATCTGGCCTACCGCGCGGGCGTCGAATTCCGCATGCTGCAGCCGCGTGAAATTCCCGGCTGGCACGACGCTTACTATGGTTGGGCTCGCATCGACGCGGCCGAGGTGGGTTTGGACGTTCGAACGTTTGCGCAATGGCGCAATGAGGCGAAGCGCTAACGCTCTTCAACACGTCGAGCCCCATGTACGCCATTCCGACCGCCTTCGTGTCCGCGTTGTTCGTGGTGTTCGGGCTTTACGTACTCATCACCCAGGGCATCACACGCCTGTCCGCGCCATTCCTTTTGATGTGCGCGACGACCTTTGCGTGGCAGGGCACGTGGACATTGCTGTTCCAGACGCAAAGTCCGCACATCGCTAGCCTGCTGGTCAGGCTCGGCTATCTGTTCATTCTGTTTCTGCCCACCACGTTCTATCACTTCATTACCGAAGTGACGGCGCGGCGCCGTGAGCAGCCTGTATTGCTCGCGTCCTACGGCCTGTGTCTGGTGCTCGCGGCGCTGCTTCCAGGCGATCTCGTGGTCGCCGGTTACCGGCGGTTCTTCTTTGGTTATTATCCGGCCGCGGGGCCTTTGCATCCCTTGCACGTCGCGCAAACCGTGCTGCTTGCGGGGCGCTGCGCGCAGCTTCTTCTCGCCGCCCGCAAGAAGGCCGGCGGCGAAGCACGCAGGCGTCTCGATCTGTGCCTTGCGGGCGTGTGCCTCTATGCGTTCGCGGCAGTGGATTACGCCGTCAACTACGGCCTGCCGTTCTATCCGCCAGGCGTGCTGTTCATCGCGCTGAGCCTGGGGCTTCTCGCGATCACGATCGTTCGCTATCACCTGATTCACCCGTATGCGCTGGCGGCGACGATCGCGCACGAGATCGCGACGCCGCTCGCGACCATCGGCATGCACGCCGACGAAATCGCGAGCGTGTGGTCGCATGTGTTCAAAGGTTATCGGCTGGCCGTCACGCACGGCATTTACGACGACCAAGGGCATGCGGGGCAGTCAGAACGCATAAGCCAGCTCGCAGCGGCAATCCGGCGCGAAGTATCGGGCACCAGCGCGATGGTCGAAATGGCGCTCGCGTCTTTTACGCTCGATCGTCTGGATCGCAGCCGTTTCAGTCCGCATTCGCTGCAGCAATGTGTGGCGTCGGCGTTGGAGCGTTATCCGTTTCGCGGCGACGAACGTGCCCGCGTGACGGTGACGCCCATCGACGCGGCCGTGCGTTTTTCGGGCTCGGATACGCTGGTGGTTTTCGTGTTGTTCAACCTGCTGAAAAATGCGTTTCATGCCATTCGCGTGAGCGGCGACGGCGAGATCACGATCAGCGCCGCAATGGAGCAGGACTTCTGCGTGCTGCGATTCCGCGACACCGGGCCCGGCATTGCGCCCGACGTATTGCCCCACATCTTCGACGCGTTCTTCTCGACCAAGCGGCACGGAAGCGGCGCGGGCATGGGCCTCGCGTTTTGCCGCCGCGCAACCGAGCTTCTGGGCGGCACGATCGAATGCAGTTCGGTGCGCGGTTCGCACACCGCCTTCACCGTGCGATTGCCGGCGCCGGGTTCAGCGGCGGACCGCGCGACGCGCGCAGCGCCGGCGCGCTCCAGGCGCCGGCGTTGATCCGTCAGGTTTAAAGGTCAAGCGCTGTCATGCGCAAGATTGCCCGCTATCAGGCATTCGTCAGCGCCGAAAACGGCAGTTCATATTCCTTCACCCGCTCGACGATCGCATCCGGGAAGCGCCTGATCTTCCGGTCTCGCCCGGCATACAGGATTTGCTGGTAGCCCTGCGAAACCTGCCGCCCGTCCACGCAAAAGCGAAACAGCAGGTACGCGGAGCAGTGCCTGACCTGCACGGTGTTCAGATAGCAATCCACTCGCTGGAACGGGAAGGTTTCATGGACGTATTCCTGGTGCGCGCGTTTGGTCACGAACATGCCGTCCGATCCCAGCAAGTCATCGTGTATGCACTCGTGGAACCACCGCTCGCGGCAAACGCCTTGCCACTCGAAATAGCGCGAGAAATACGTATTCATGAAAGCATTCGAGTCCTTGAGATAAATGTCGAACGTGTGCTGGAAGGTTTTGGGTGAAGCCGTAGTCGTCGGGTTCTCTGAAAGAAGGGCGGAGCCGCGGTTCAGAGCATGGGGGATTACGTCACGCATCAACATACGATTTTCCTTTCACAGGAACGGCTGCTTGTGGCAGCCACACATGCCTGCCAGTGCGGCAGGCACGTCTCATTCTGTTGGGGATTGCGGCCGCGTGGCTATTGGCCTGCAAGCGTGGAGCGCGTTGACCCTTGGATTATTTTTCAGTGGATCAGCCGACAAAGCAGGTACACAAAAAACGGCACACTTCATGATGCAATGCCTGAACGCCGGGACTCGAATCCATTGCGCGCCAGCATCCATGCACGAGTCCGGCGCCGAGCCAGTAGCGCGCCTCGCCGCCGGCTGAATCGATGCGTTCCGCAAACACGCGCGCGTCGTCTCTTAACGGATCGTGTTCGCAGCCGATTGCGAGCGTCGGCGGTAGTCCGTCGATGCGTGTTGCATCGAGCGGTATTGTCCACGTCGGATAGGGCCTCTGTTCTCCGCCCCAATAGAGATCGCGAAACGCGTGAACGTCGGCGAGCGTGAGCATCGGCGCGTGCGCCTCGGTTTCGCGCGCGGGCATCTGCGGTTCGATGCCGAGCATCGGATAGATCAGCGCCAGTCCGCGCACGCCTTCAACACCGTCGTCGCGCAGACGCATGGCCACGCTCGCCGCAAGATTGCCGCCGGCGCTGTCGCCCGCGAGTCGCAGAGCGCGACGCGTGGGGCAATCGAAAGGCAAGCGCCCTTGCAACGCGGCGCGCGCGATCTCCAGGCAATCTTCGTGCGCGGCGGGCGCGCGGTGTTCGGGAGCCAGCCGGTAATCGACGGCGATCACGTCGAGCCCCGTATCGGCGGCAATGCGCGCCGTCACGATCTGATGACTGTCCAGCGAGCCGAGCACGAAGCCGCCGCCGTGGAAATACAACACGACGCCGGAGGCGGCGTCATGCGCTTTTGCGCGATTCCGATAGAGCCGTAGCTTGATCGAATGGCCCGCGCGGGCGCGGAACGCGGCGTCTTGTGTCGCGACGCCCTCAGGCAAGCGAGGCGTGAACGCAGCCGCATACCGGTCGTATATTGCTCGCTGCTCGCGCGGCGCTAATGAAGCTGCATGCGCCGGATAAATCGCAGCGGTTCTTGCGACGAACGCGGCGATCTCCGGTTCGAGCATGGTCAGTGCTTTTGTGCGGCGGCATGCGCGGGCAGGCCGATCACGCGTCCCGCGAATCTTGCCGCCGGCAATACCGCATGCGCGTGCGCCAACGACTGCACACGCGCCGCCACATCGGGATCGAACGCAATCGCGCGCGGCCCGCCGGTATCCACATGCAGCAGCATCTGTTCGCCGGCCGCTACCGGTTCGACGCCATCGCCGGAGAACATCTCCAGGTAGAGATGCAAGCGCTTCGCGTCCGCCCCGAGCACGCGCATATCGACGCGAACCTGCGCGCCTTCCTTGATCTCATGCAGATAGTTGATATGCGCTTCGAGCGTATAGATCGAGCGGCCCCGCGCTTTGCGCACCGCGTCCGGTAGACCGATCTGCTCGATCAGCACGTCGGTCGCGAAGCTGAAAATCAGCATATAAAAAGCGTCGCGCAAGTGGCCGTTGTAGTCGACCCATTCGGCGCGCACGGTGTCGCGATAGCAGGGCAGTGAAGCATCTTGCGGCATGGGTCATCGTCTCCTTCATTCCCGGATGAAATGCAGCGGCGGCGGCAGTGCGCGGTCGCAATGCATCGACGCGAGGCGGCACGCCTCGCGGCATGCCGCTCCTCGCGCATCAATCGGCGGGCAGCAAGCCGTGCCGCGCCTTTACGTCGCCAATCGCCGCCAGTACGCTCGTAATGCAATCGTCGCGATAACGTTCGAGCTGCTTGATCGAGCGCGGCCCGACCTGTTCCGCCGTGCCGTCCACGACGCGGTCGATCAGTTCGTCCGTCAGCGTCGGCGCCACCAGTTTAGTCCACGGCAGTTCGAGCGCCGGTCCGAACTGCTGCATGAAATGGCGCATGCCCGCGTCGCCGCCCGCCAGCGTGTAAGTGAGGAACGTCCCCATGAACGACCAGCGGATGCCCGCGCCGAAGCGGATCGCGTCGTCGATTTCGCCGGTGGTCGCCACGCCGTCGTTCACGAGGTGCAGCGCCTCGCGCCATAGTGCTTCGAGCAAACGGTCGGCGATGAAGCCCGGCACTTCCTTGCGCACGCGCAGGGGCCGCATTGAAAGCGAACGATAGATACGCATGGCGGCGTCGACGGTTTCCGCGGCGGTTCTTTCACCGCCGAGCACTTCGACGAGCGGCAGCAGATACACCGGATTGAACGGATGCCCGACGATGCAGCGCTGCGGATTCACCGCACGCGCGTAAAAATCGCTCGGCAACAGCCCCGACGTGGACGACGCAATGATCGCCTCCGGCTTCGCCGCGCGGCTGATCTGCTCGTGCAGCGCGAGCTTCAATGCCTCGCGTTCCGGCGCGCTTTCCTGAATGAAGTCCGCGTGTTCGACGCACGCCTCGATCGTATCGACGAAGCGCAATCTCGCCGGCGACGCGCCGTCAGCGAGACCCACGCGCTCCAAGGCCGGCCATGCATTCGCCACGTTCTCGCGTAACTGTTTTTCAGCGCCGGGAGCGGGGTCCCACGCGATCACATCAAGTCCGTGCGCGAGCGCCCGCGCCACCCAGCCGCTGCCGATCACGCCCGCGCCGATGGCGGCAAATGTTTTGATATCGACGATCACTGCCATTGCTGACGTTCCTTTTTTTGCCTATGAGTTCTCAGGTTCCAAGCCGATGCGCGTTCAATGAAGCCATGCGAACGCGCCGCGTTTTACGCGTACTGTTCCGCCGCACGCCGTTCCAACTGACGCTCGCCACGCGCGGGCAAGCCCAGCTTGCGGCGTCCTTCAGCGGGCGTCAGCGCGCGGCCGCCGAGCCGTTCGACGATCTCCACCGCACGCTGCACCAGCGTACCGTTCGTGGCATGCACGCCTTTGTCGAGCCAGATGTTGTCTTCGAGACCGACGCGCACGTGGCCGCCGAGCAGCATCGCCTGCGCGACCATCGGCATCTGCATGCGGCCTATGCCGAAGCCGGCCCATTGCGCGCCGGAGGGCAGGTTGTCGGCCATTGCTTTCATCGTCGTGGTGTCGGCGGGCGCGCCCCATGGAATGCCGAGGCAGATCTGAAACAGCGGCGGCGCGTCGAGCAAGCCTTCCTTGAGCAATTGCTTGGCGAACCACAAATGGCCGGTATCGAAGATTTCCAGTTCCGGCTTCACGCCGAGTTCCTGGATGCGCTTCGCGCCGGCGCGCAATTGCGCGGGCGTCGACACGTAGATGTAATCGCCGTCGCCAAAATTGAGCGTGCCGCAATCGAGCGTGCAGATTTCCGGCAGCAGTTCCTCGACATGCGCGAGCCGCGTCAAGCCGCCCACCAGATCGGTGTTGACGCCGAAGCGCAGCGGATCTTCACCGGGGCCGATCTCCAGATCGCCGCCCATGCCCGCCGTCAGATTGATGATGACGTCGGTGCCCGACGAGCGGATGCGGTCGACCACCTCGCGATAAAGCCGCGGATCGCGGCTGCCGCGGCCGGTTTGCGGATCGCGCACATGGCAATGCGCGACGGTGGCGCCGGCTTTCGCGGCTTCGATGGCGGCCTCGGCGATCTGCTTCGGCGTGACGGGTATGGCCGGATGCTTGCCGACGGTGTCGCCTGCGCCGGTGACCGCGCAGGTCACGATGACTTCATGATTCATGCGTGCGAGTCCCTCTGTGCTGTGAATTGAAATGCGCGATTGAAAAGCTCAAAGCCCGAGATAAGCCTTCACTGCCGGCAAGCCGTCTTTACCGTCGTAGGTCTTGACCCCGGCGAGCCAGGCGTCGAGTACTTGCGGGTTCTTCTTCAGATACGCCTTGGCGGCTTCGACGGGCTTTTCCTTGTTCATGACCGACTGCATCACGACGTTTTCCAGTTGCGTCGAAAAGCGCAGATTGCTCACGAGCTTGCCGGCGTTCGGGCAGCGCGTCAGAAAGTCGGGGGACGTCAGCGTGTAAACGCGTGCTTCGCCGTCGTTCGGACCGAATACGCCGTCGCTGCCGGTGAGGTATTTCATGTCGATCTGAATGTTCATCGGATGCGGTTCCCAGCCGAGAAACACCACCCATTTCTTCTCGCGAATCGCGCGGTCCACCGAAACCAGCATGCCCGCTTCGCTCGATTCGATCAGCTTGAAACCGCCGAGGCCGAACTGGTTGTTGGCGATCATCTTCTGGATCGCCGCGTTGGCGCTGCTGCCGGGTTCGATGCCGTAGATCTTGCCGTCGAGTTGATCGCGGTGTTTGGCGATGTCGGCGAAGGTTTTGAGGCCCGCGTCGTAGGCATAGCCCGGCACCGCGAAGGTCGCCTTGGCGCCCGTCAGATTCGGCGGTTGCAGCACCTGAATCGATTTCGATTCGACGAAGGGCGCAATCGCTTTTTCCTGCACCGGCCACCAGTAACCGAGCGACACGTCGAGCTGTTTGCTCTTCAGACCCGCGAACGAGATCGGCACCGAGGCGACAGTCGTGACCGGCTGATAACCGAGGCCTTCGAAGACGGTCGAGGCGAGCGCGGTGGTCGACGTGATATCCGTCCAGCCGATGTCCGCGAAACGCACGGCGCGGCAGGCGGGCGGATCCTGGGCGAGCGCGGGCGAAGCGGCGAGCACGGCCGCGAGGCACGCAAGATGGGCAAGCAAGGCTTTGACGCTGAACTTCATGACGTTCCCCTTCGACATTTTGGATACGTTGGACACGTTCGACTGCGTGTTTCGAACCGGGCCGCAATGAACGAAACGACGCGGGCCACGGACCTGCGCGATACCGCTTGCTGTGAGGCCTGAACCGCGGCCTGAACTGCAAGAATGACGCTACGGTAATGCCCCATATTCATGCCAAAGCGACCATCAGCGACCCGTTCTTGCTCCCATGCGACAACGAGGGAAAACCAGTATCGCGGCGCATTGCGCTGCGGCACTGCCAGGCGGGCGGAATTTTGGCGCGCCTTGCCGGCTCGCGAGCCGCTTGCTACGCTCGCCGGAACCCCGCGTCCGCCTGCTTTTTGGCCCTCACCGAGTCCTCAGCACGATGCCCGAAGATATGTCGTTCCTGTTGCTGCCGGGCTTCTCCGCGATCGGCTTCATGTCGGCGGTGGAGCCGTTGCGGGTGGCGAACCGCTTTCGCGGCGATCTTTACCGCTGGCGCATTTTCAGTCTGGACGGCGCGCCGATAGCGGCCAGCAACGGCATTTCGATCAACGCGGACGCGGCGATCGGCGAGGTGAGCGAGGCGCGGACGGTCTTCGTCGTGGCCGGCTTCGAGCCGCTGGCCTGCTATACGCGCGTGCTCGGCGACTGGCTGAAACGCCTGGAACGCGGCGGTGCGACGCTCGGCGGGATCGACACCGGCAGCTTCGTGCTCGCGGAAGCGGGGCTGCTGCGCGGCTCGGACAGCGTGACGGTGCATTGGGAAGCGCTGTCGGCGTTTCGCGAGCGCTACCCGTCACTGGACGCGAGCCAGGAACTGTTCGAGATCGGCGAGCGGCGCATCACGTGCGCGGGCGGCACGGCGTCCATCGATATGATGCTCGACCTGATCGGCCGCAAACACGGCGCGGCGCTCGCCTCGGCTGTGTCGGAACAGTTCGTGGTGAGCCGCATCCGGCAGCGCTCGGACCATCAGCGCATGGAGATCGCCGCGCGTTACGGCGTCCACAACCGCAAGCTGATTCAGGTGATCGGCGTGATGGAGCAGCACATGGAGGAGCCGCTCGCGCCCGACCGGCTCGCGCAGGAAATCGGCGTGACGCGGCGCCAACTGGAGCGGCTGTTTTGCGCGTCGCTGAAGGACACGCCGACGCATTTCTATCTGCAACTGCGCCTCACCCGCGCGCGTGAGTTGCTGCAACAGACCGATATGTCGATTACGTCGATTTGCGTTGCTTGCGGATTCGAATCGCCGTCGCATTTCTCGCGCACGTATCGGGCGCGCTTCGGCGCGAGTCCCAGAAGCGACCGGCAGGTGATGGGCGGAAGCAATGCGGGCCGCGTGCCGCCGTCCCAGGCGCGCACGCATGCACCGGACGCGTCATTGTCTCGTTTGCCGCAACACTGATTGTTTGGATTAGGCGTTTACCCTCATCGCTCCGACTTCTAGACTGTCTTCAACGGCTGGGGACAAACAGGTCTTCAGCACCCAACAAGACAATCTCTGGAGGTAGGAATCATGAAGTCCCTGATCGAAGCTGTTGCTATCGCTGCTCTCATTACCGCGCCGCTCGCCGCTTTTGCTCAATCCGACCAGCCGGTCACGCGCGCTCAGGTCCGCGCCGAACTGGTCCAACTGGAAAAGGCCGGTTACAACCCCGCGATTGCGAACGACGACGACTATCCGGCGAACATTCAGGCAGCCGAAGCGCGGGTCGCCGCGCAGAACGGCAAGGCTCAAACCAGCGGGTATGGCTCGGCGACGAATGGATCGTCGCAGGCTGGCGCTCGTACGGAAGCGGCGCCGAGTTCGTATTCGCCTCCGGTGGTTTATGTTGGTCATTGAGTGGACCTTGGTTCTCTCACATCCCAGAAGACGTTCTCGTAGCCGTTGCGTATCGTCGTCGTACGAAGGTGGCGGGGACGGCTTCTCCGGTTTTTTAAGGTTGAGTCGTATGTGATCGGGCCGGTTACATGTACGCTGTGTTTGGGGGGCTGGCGCGCTAGATTCAATGACAATTAGCGTCTGTGATCTTGACTTGGCGAAGGGCCGGAGGAGGTGGGGTAGCCCCGAATAACACAAGAGACCGAAATTTGCGCAATACTTCGCGCGGGGAAAAATCTGCACAATCAATGGCTCTTCTGCGGAAAGCCATTTTTGCCGATTCCCAAAACGCATCGACAAGAGGCGAAACAAATTCCGGTTTAGCATTTGTTTTCGGGTATCGATTGCGATAGGCCGCTAACGTTTTGTATTATCGCGCAGTGGCGCAGGGCGCGAAATTGCATAACAAGAGGCGGTATGGGTGCACAGGACATAATCGCGGGGATAAAAGGCGGCTTGCTGCAAAGCGACCGGCTGCTGAAACTGAATACGCCGCTGGGTGCCAATGTCCTTCTGCCGCAAAGGCTGGTGGGGCGCTCACGGCTGGGCCGCGATTATGAATTCACGCTGGATGCTGTTTCAGCCAACGACAATATCGAGCTCAAAACGCTGATCGCCCAGCCGGTCACGCTGTGGGTCCAGCAGACCGGCCAGTCATATGCCCCGCACCACGGTTATGTCCATACCGCCCGCCGTCTGGGCTCGGACGGTTCAATTACCAGTTATCAGATCGGCTTTGTCTCGTGGATGCATTTTCTGCGTTTCCGGAAAGATGCACGCATCTGGCAGGATAAACCGGTCGATGAAATTCTCTCCGATGTCTTCAACCTGCATCCACAGGCACAGGGCGCATTCCGGTTTGCCTTAAGGAATCCACTGCCGCAGCATTCGTTCTGCGTGCAATACGAGGACGACTGGAGTTTCTGCCACCGGCTGCTGGAAACGGAAGGGCTATTCGGCTACTTCGAGCAGGCCGCGGACGGCAAATCCCATACGCTGGTCATCACCGACGACATCGGCAGCCTGCCGCCCCTGTCCCCGCAGACGGTGGATTTCTACCGCTCGGGCACCAGCAGCGAAACGGACGCCTTCGTGCAGTGGAGCGGCACGCGCACGCTGCAGAGCACGACGCTTTCGACCCGCACATTCGACTACAAGGCCCCGTCCCCGGCGGCGAATCCGAAGGGCACGACCACCCCGACCCTGACCACGCAGGGCCAACTGCCGCAGCAGGCCGAGGTCTACGAGTACACGGGCGCCTACACGTACGGCCAGAAGGAGCGCGGCGATCACCTGTCGAAAGTGCGGATGGAGGAATGGGAGTCGCGCGCGAAGCGCTTCCGCGGCGTGGGCGCAGTGCGCCGCATCGACGCGGGCCGGTGGTTCGAGCTGCAAAGCCACCCGGAGCACGACGTCGGCAGTCAGCAGGAGCGGCAGTTCGCGGTAATCGCCGTGGACTGGGTCGTGGAAAACAACCTGCCGGTATCAAGCGGCACGACGGACTTCCCGCACAGCCTGAACCAGACGATCGCCGCAGCCCGCGCCCAGCACGCGAGCGATCCAGCGCTGATCGTCAAAGCGACGGACGGCAGTGAGGGTTTTTTCATGGCCACGGTCGAAGCGCAGCGCAGGGGCGTCCCTTTCCGTAGTCCATTCGAGCACCGCAAGCCGAAGATGCACATCCAGACGGCAATCGTGGCCGGGCCAAAGAACGAAGAAGTCTTTACTGACGAGTTGAACCGCATCAAGGTGCGCATGCACTGGGACCGTCTCAACGATGGCGATGAAAAGGCGTCATGCTGGATGCGGGTGGCTGAGTCCGACACGGGCGGTAGCTATGGCGCGGTGCATGTGCCGCGGGTCGGTGAAGAAGTGATCGTTTCATTCCTGGACGGCGACTGCGATAAGCCAATCGTCACGGGACGTGTCTACAACGGCGCGAAGACGCCGGAGTGGCATTCGAACGGCATCCTGTCAGGTTACAGGTCGAAGGAATATCAGGGCAGCGGCTATAACCAGATGGTGATGGACGACGCGACCGGCCAGAACCGGGTGCAGCTTTACAGCACAAGCGCGAACTCGCAACTGCACCTCGGCTATCTGATCGCGCAAAGCGATAACACGCGCGGCGCGTATCTGGGCAGCGGCTTTGACCTGAAGTCGGAGGCATACGGTGCCGTCCGGGCTGCGCAGGGCATGTACGTTTCGACACACCCGGCAACCGGATCATCAAGCCAGCCTCTGGATGTGCGCGACGCGCGCAGCCAACTGGTCAATTCGGAAAGCGTGATCGAGTCGCTCAGCCAGGCGAGCGAAACGCATCAGGCCGAAAATCTGAAAGACGGCTATGAGTCGCTGAAGTCCTTCACCGACGCGACACAGAACAGCGTGTCGGGCACGACAGGCGGCGGCAACACGGCGGGCGGCGGCACGGGAAACGCCAATGGGTTCAAGGAACCGATCATGCTGTTCGCGACGCCGGCAGGCATCGCGATGTCGACGCAGAAGTCGGCTCATATCGCGGCAAGCGGGCACGTGAATCTGGTTAGTGGCCAGAGCACGCACATCGCAACTGGCAAATCGCTGCTGACGAGTGTCGGGCAAAAGATCAGTCTGTTCGTGCAGAACGCCGGGATGAAGCTATTCGCCGCAAAGGGCAAGATCGAGGTTCAAGCGCACAACGACGGTATCGAAGTTACTGCTCAAAAGACGATCAAGCTGATCTCTGCAACCGGAAAAATCGAGACCGCTGCGAAGGACGAAATCCTCTTAAGCTCTGGCGGCGCGTATATCCGAATGACGGGTGGCAATATCGAAATTCACGCTCCTGGAAGGATCGACATCAAAGGCGCGCAGCATTCGTTCAGCGGGCCGGCTAGCCACCCGTACAAACTGCCGATCATGCCTCAATCGGTCTGCGTGGAATGTATGCTAAGGCGAGCGAGTTCGAGAGCCGGATTCGTCAACAAAGGAGCATAGTCTTTTGTCCCACTTCCTGACGGCGCTTGAAACCGCCCAGACGACAGCCGGCACTCTGTTCGCGTTGGTCGATCCCGCACAAGACCGGCGTCTTCCCGACGTGCTGGTTTCAAACGCAAGCCAAGTGGTCTGTTTGTTTGAAGACGCAGGAACCGATGTGAAAGCGGTAGCGCCTCATCTGGTGATGATTGAACAGGCCAATCGTTTAAATGCCATGGCGTGGCTTGATCGTCACGCACCACATATTCCGTGCGCGACGCTATTGGCATCGCCACTGTCCCTCGCCGAACTGTGCAAGCACCTTGCTGACTTTCTCCAGGTGACGCTCGCTGATCGGACGGAGATGGTGCTTGCCTTCTGGGATCCCATGATATTGGCGGCGTTAGTGGGCGCCCCAGAAGACCCGACTTTGCATGTCACTGGTCCCGTGTTCTCCGAGACGCAAAGGAGCGTTTTTCTTGCTCCGGTTTCTAGCTGGTGGTACTGGGACCGAGCTGGTCGTCTGCAATTTCTGAATCCAGATGCTCGCGCCGCTTCTCGCGATCCGGGGGCCTCCGTTCTTCCGTTGACGTTCGATCAACGACAGGTCGACCTTATAGTGGAAGCCAGTGTGCCGGACAGCGTACTGCATTACATCCGCTTGAACCAGCCGGGTTTGCTGACCCGCTTGCCGCACGGGCAACAGTACGCCTTTATAAGGACGCAGATAGCAACGGCTCGGGAATACGGAATTGAAGGAACGGGTGATTTGGTTAACTATTGTTGCCTCGCGCTTGCCCTCGGCGAAACTTTCGCTATTTGGCCGGCCGTCGCTGCCTTGCTGGCACGTGTTAAGGCAAGAGACCTTAGCTTCGACGATTTCATGGCAGAACTGCCAGCGGTACTTTCACAATCTGATGCCTCGGTCTGAGCGCCTTGGTGCACTGAGCTTCTCATCGATGAATATTGCAGCCAATTTTGCAGCACGCCTCACGCGCATAATGATGTGTGCCGCCCTCGTGATAACGCCGTTGACTGGATGCGCGGAGAAAACCATGGACTTGCAGGTTGTCGTCTATAACTACTGGCCCCGGGCGATCGCGGACGTATCGGTGAACGGTCAATATGCCGGTGGTTCATACGGATCGTATGGGATCGATGGTACCGGCGGAAAAATCACCTGTTGCGTAAAAGTCAAGACGGGGTCGATGACGGTCGATTGGACCCTCGATGGCCCAGAAAACTCGCCGCGTCTCGGGGAGCGCATTCATGCGCAGGCAAGCCTGGCAAGCGTACCATCCGATGCTGAGTTTCTCGCAGTGCACATCTATCCCGATCAAACGGTCGTACTAGAAGCTACCCGACAGCTTGCTGATTCACGGCCTTCGAAGGGCACAGCGCAATGAGCGCGGACGCATCCGCGCTCGTGCGATCGATTGCGGCTTCAAATCGCGACGTACCACGAACAACGCCTGGCGCTCGGCAGGATTGCTCCGATGTTCTCCACTTGACGTTCTTTTTTGACGGCACCGGTAATAACCGGGATGAAGATGGCGCTCTTCAAAAGTGGAGTAACGTCGCCCGGCTTTTTGATGCCGCAAGGGACGACAACTCAAACGGTATCTATGCCGTCTACACTTCCGGTGTCGGCACGCCTTTTAACGGCGCTGTGCCGCTGACAGACAAGATCGATGTGTGGCGTGAAGATCATCTATTTGGGGCGATGGCGGGCGACGGTGGCGAGCGACGCCTTAGTAAAGGAGATACCGATTTCAGCGCGGCACTTGCCCAGGCGTTGGTGGCCAACGCGCGCAAACAAGGCGGAGAAGTGGCGCGCATCGCCAATGAGAACCAGAACGAGAGCTTCGAGAAGTTGAATCGGGCGCTCGCAGGTCATCGGCTTATTAAAGTTATCAACATCTCTATTTTTGGTTTTTCACGGGGCGCGGCGTTGGCGCGAGCGTTCGCTAACCGTTTGCTCGAGCGCTGTAGCGCTTCTCGGGACGGATCGATGTCGATGGACGGCTACCCGGTGCGGTTCGTGTTTATGGGTTTATTTGATACCGTCGCTTCGTTCGGCTTACCCGCGCAGAACATGACGTTACCATTCGAAGACCGCGAGCTGAAGATTCCCTCGTGCGTCGAGCGGTGTGTGCATTTCGTCGCCGCCCACGAATTGCGCTTCTCTTTCCCAGTCGACCTGATCCGCGACAACGGCCGGTACCGCCCCGGCATGACCGAGAAAGTCTATCCCGGCGTGCACTCAGATGTCGGCGGTGGATATACGGCCAATGAGCAAGGCGTTAGCGACAGTTACGCACGTATCCCGCTCAATGACATGCTTGCAGAATCACTTTCGTCGGGCGTCAGATTGATGAGCCTCGACGAGCTGAAGGCATCACGCGCAACGATTGCACACCGGTTTGCCGTGGACGACAAGACGCGCCAGAGCTACCAGCAATATACGATGAACATAGGAGGTCAGAGCCTAACGGTCGAAGAATCGATCAAGCGCCATATGCAAATGTTCTATTCTAGTTGCGGCACCCTTTCTCGCAACAAACAACCTATAGTCGGCGGGCAGTCTTTACAAGACAGTTTTATTAAACGGCAGATGTGGGCAGGTATCGACGAAGAAGCGCCTGCATACGCCGAGGCGTTGGAAGGGAATAAGTCCGTGGTGCTGTCCGGGCAAAGAATTTTCTTTTATACGTTCAAACCTGAAGCATGGAAGCTACGGGCCTGGGAAACGAACGCAGCGACATCGACTATCGAGTTTTTCGCGCACTATGTTCATAACTCGAAGGTGGATTTCGTCTTGAACTCTGAACCGTTCAGTTATTTTCGGTCTAGAGGAGTGAACGAACAGCATTCGAAACAGTTAGCGCACGGCGCTTCCGGGGGGTGGTGATACACCCAATCGAATGGCGTCGGTCGGCGCATCATTAACGGCCCGCCGCACCCTCGCCAAGCCTCTCGATCAACGCCGCAACGAACGTCTCCGTCACCGGCGGCAACGTCCTTCCCCGCTTCTTGATCAACGCAATGGGCCGCACGAACGCCGGATCGTCGATTGGACGAACCAGCAGTTCCGGTTCGGCGCGCACCTCGCGCGCCGACGCGGGCAATATCGTCACGCCCAGCCCGGCGCGCACCATCGCCACGGCGGTCATCATGTACGTGGGTTCGCACGCGATCTGCGGCGTGCAGCCCGCGTTGTCGAACGCGCCATCTACCACCGCGCGCACGCTCGTGCCCTGCGCGGTCAGCACGAGCGGCACGCCGGCGAGATCGGCAAGCGTCACGCGCTTGCGCCGCGCGAGTGCATGACGTTTCGGAAGCACCGCGACGAGGCGATCGTCGCTGGCGTGCAGCACCTCGAGCGCCGAATCCGTGAGCTCGCCTCCGGTCACGCCGATATCCACCTCCTCATTGCGCACGAGCGCGTTGACCATGCTCGCGACCACGTCGCGCACCTGGAAGCCGGCGCGCGGCACGGCTTTCCTGAGTTGCTGCACGAGTTCGGGCAGCACGCTCGCCGCGAAGGTGGGCAAGCAGGCAATCCGCACCGTGCCGCTCGATCCATCGCCGAGCGCGCGCGCGTCGATCAGCACATGCTCCATGTCGTGGAGCGACTTCTGCAATACCGGCAGCAATTCGCGCCCGGTGGGCGTGAGCGCGACGCTTCGGCTGTTGCGGTCGAAAAGCCGTGCGCCGACCGTTTCCTCCAGCCGCCGGATCTGCACCGTCAACGCCGGTTGCGACAGATGCAGCCGCGCCGCCGCACGCGTGAAACTGCCCGTTTGCGCGACGGCGACGAACGCGCGGATGTCCCTGAGATTCAGATCCATGATGGTTTGTAATGGCTGCGATCAAATCATTTCAATTGTTCTATTGTGGGATCGAAATTACGCTGGCTTCCAGTAAAAAACAACATCGGAGACGTGCAACATGCTGCCATTACTGGGGCTGGCCACCATCGTCGTGCTGCTGGCCGCCATCCTGTCCAAACGAATGTCGCCGCTGGTGGCGCTCATCATCGTGCCGATCGCCGCGTCGCTGATCGGCGGCTTCGGGTTCCAGACGAGCAAGTTCGTCATCGACGGCCTGAAGAACCTTGCGCCCGTCGTCGGCATGTTCGTGTTCGCGATTCTCTACTTCGGCACCATCACCGATGCGGGCACGCTCGACCCGATCATCGACCGGATCTTGCGCGCGGTCGGCACGCGGCCCACGCGAATCGTGATGGGCACGACGCTGCTGGCGCTGCTGATTCACCTCGACGGGTCCGGCGCGGTCTGCTTTCTCGTCACCATTCCCGCGATGTTGCCGCTCTACGACCGCCTGAAGATGGACCGGCGCGTGCTCGCCGCGGCGGTTTCGATGGCGGCCGGCATCAATTTTCTGCCGTGGACCGGACCGATGATCCGCGCGTCCGCTTCGCTACATCTGCCGGTTTCGGCGCTCTTCAATCCGCTGATTCCGGTGCAGGCAATCGGGCTCGTGTTCGTCTTCGGCATGGCGTTCTGGCTCGGCCGGCGCGAGGAAAAGCGCCTCGGCCTCACCGGCGCGGCGGGCGCCATTCCGATGCCGAAGCGCGAACTGACGCCCGACGAGCAGGCATTGCGCCGCCCGAGGAACTTCTGGTTCAACATCGTGCTGACGCTCGTCGTGCTCGGAACGATGGTGGTGATGGGCGAAAAAATTCCGCCCGCGCTGATGTTCATGGTCGGACTGTGCGTCGCGCTGATCGTGAACTACCCGAACGTCGAGATGCAGCGCAAGCGTATCGACGCTCACGCGCGCGCCGCGTTGATGATGGCCGGCATCCTGCTCGCCGCCGGCGTGTTCACCGGCGTGATGCAAGGCAGCGGCATGCTCAAGGCGATGGCGCAAGCCGCGGTGGGTTTCGTGCCGCCGGCGATGGCGAGCCACATTCCCGTCGCGCTTGGCCTCGTGTCGATGCCGCTCAGCATGCTGTTCGATCCCGATTCGTTCTATTTCGGCGTGCTGCCCGTGATCGCCGAAGTCGCGGGGCAACTCGGCGTGCCGTCGGTGCACGTGGGACAGGCGGCGCTGCTCGGTCAGATGACCACCGGTTTCCCGGTGAGCCCGCTCACGCCCGCGACGTTTCTCGTGGTCGGCCTGTGCGGAATCGATCTCGCGGACCATCAGCGGTTCACTTTTCCACTGCTGTTGGCCGCGTCGATCGTCATGACGATTGCGTGCGTGGCGCTAGGCGTATTTCCTTTGTGAGCTTCATCGAATGGATGAGACCAGCATGACCGTTACTCAAGATCGAGGACGCGTGGTCCGCATCGGCGCGGGCGCGGGTTATTCGGGCGACCGGATCGAGCCGGCGGTCGAGTTGGCCGAACACGGCGCGCTCGATTACCTCGTGTTCGAATGCCTGGCCGAGCGGACCATCGCGATTGCGCAGCAGGCTCGACGACAGGATCCGCAACTTGGGTACGACCCGCTGCTCGAAGCGCGAATGAAAGCCGTGCTGCCCGCCGCGATCCGCAACGGCGTGCGGATCATCTCGAACATGGGCGCGGCGAACCCGCTGGCCGCGGCGCGCAAAACCGCGCAAATCGCGCGTTCGCTCGGACTGGGCGACGTGAAGATCGCGGCCGTCACCGGTGACGATGTGCTCGATGTCGTGCAGCGCGGCGATTTCACGTTCGAGGAATCGGGCGAACGCGTGGCGTCATATCGCGATCGCATTGTCTCGGCGAATGCCTATCTTGGCGCGGCGCCGATCGTCGCGGCGCTCGCAGCGGGCGCGCAAATCGTGATGACCGGCCGCGTGGCCGATCCCTCGCTTTTCACCGCGCCGCTGATTCATAGGTTCGGTTGGAACATGGACGACTGGGACACGCTCGGTCAGGCAACCGTGGTCGGGCATCTGCTCGAGTGCGCGGGGCAGATCACGGGCGGCTATTTCGCCGATCCGGGTTTCAAGGACGTTCCCAATCTGGCGAGACTCGGCTTTCCGATCGGGGAAGTGGCGGCGGACGGATCGGTTGTCATCAGCAAGGTGCCTCATGCGGGAGGACGCGTGACCGAAGCCACTTGCAAGGAACAGTTGCTCTATGAAATCCACGATCCGCAGCGTTACTTGCAGCCCGATGTCGTCGCCGATTTCTCTAACGTATGCGTGAATGAAGAGGCGTCGGACCGTGTCCGCGTTACAGGCGGGCGCGGCTCACCGCGCACCGATACGTTGAAGGCATCCGTGGCCTACGTCGACGGGTTTATCGGTGAAGGGCAAATTTCATACGCGGGTCCGGGCGCGGTGGCGCGTGCGCGGCTCGCGCTGGATATCGTCCGCGAACGGCTCGCGTTGACCGGTGTGCAAACGAGCGAGTTGCGGTTCGATCTGATCGGCGTGAACGCGTTGCACGGCGAAACGGCGGGCGCGCGCGGCGCGGAACCCTATGAAGTGCGTGCGCGGGTGGCGGGACGCACGGCGTCGCTGGCCGAGGCGGTGCGGATCGGCAATGAAGTCGAGACGCTTTATACCAACGGTCCGGCGGGCGGCGGCGGAGTGACGAAGTCGACACGCGAAGTGGTGGCGGTGCAATCGGTGCTATTGCTGCGCGCGTCCACGAATCCGACTTTCTCGTTTGTGGAGGCGTGACATGAAGCTACGCGAACTGGCCCATTCGCGCACGGGCGATAAGGGCAATACGTTGAACGTGTCCGTCATTTGTCATGACGCGCGGCATTACGATCTTCTGCGGAAGGTGCTGACCTCGGAGCGCGTGAAGGCGTTTTTGAGCGACGTCGTGCTCGGCGACGTGGTGCGCTATGAATTGCCTCGCCTCGCCGCGTTCAACTTCGTATTGGGGAGGGCGCTCGGCGGCGGCGTAACGCGTTCGCTCGCTCTCGACGCGCATGGCAAATCGCTGAGTTCCGCGTTGATGGATCTGGAGATCGACGAGGAAGCGGGCCTTTAGCCCGCGACGTGCACCTGAAGCAGGTACGGAAGGCCGGCGCCGAGTTCGGATACGCCGAGCAACAGCAACGCGCCGCCGAGCAATAGCAGCAGCGGATTGATTCGTGTGCTCAGCAACAGCGCCATTGAAGCGAGGGCAATCGCCTTGGCCGGCATGCCGCCGTCGAGCGACTTCAGCAGCACCCAGCCCGCTGCGAGGATCATGCCCGATGCAACGGGACGCAGGCCGCGTTCGAGCGCGAGTTGCCAGGGCGCGCCCTGATAACGCGTCCAGACGTGCGTGACGCCGTAGATCAGCAAGCCGGTGGGCGCGAGCAGCGCGAGCGTCGCCACGACGGCGCCCCAGAACCCGGCGATTTGCCAGCCGATCAACGTGGCGAGCAGCGATCCGGGGCCGGGCGCCATGCGCGAAATGGCGAAGTCGGCGGCGAATTGGCCATGCGTCATCCAGCCGTGGACGTCCACGACCTGCCGCTGGATATCGGCGATGATGGCCTGGCCGCCGCCTATCGTCACCAGCGACAGCGGCGCAAAGACCGCCGCAAGCTGCACGAGAACGCGTGTCGACATGTCTATGCCTTGCGGAGTTGGGTGCGGAGTTTGGTGTACTCGGACAGCACGCTCAAGCCGCCCGCGCCTGTCACGACCCATACCAGCGGCAAGCGCAAAACGCCGATCGCGACAAACGTGCCGGCGAGAAAGAGCATGGGCAACAGCGTGCGCGGCACGCGGCGCGCGGTGGTCACGCCCATCGACAGCGACAGGCCCGTGGCCGCTGCCGCCGCGCCCGCAAGCAGGACATGAGCGGGCGGAAAATGAAGCAGATAGGTGAAGGCCGTGCCGAGAATGATGATGAAAACGGCGGGCGGAACGATGATTCCCGTGACCGCGAGCAGCGCGCCGCGCCAGCCGAGCAGCCGGTGTCCGATCCAGATCGCCATGTTCTTCACGTTGATGCCCGGCAGCGCTTGTGAAATTGCCAGGCCGTTCAGGAAGTCTTCCTCGCTGATCCAGTGGCGCTCTTGCACGAATTCCCGCAGAAGCCAGCCGCTCAAACCACCGCCGAAGCTCGTGAGTCCGATCCGGCTGAAGATGAGGAATAGCCCGGTTAGCGTGGGCGGTCCGCTTGCGTTAGCCGTTTGCTTGGACATCGAATCTTCCAGTCAGATTGACGTAGGGCGTATGAAATTATTTTGGCGATCGCCGTGGCCGACTGCGTGTGTGCGGCTGGAAAATTATAGCAACGGTGGTTTGGTGGCAGGGCTGTGCTTCGTCGTTCGATGAAACTGCTCGATGAACAGTTACGGCGTAGAATCGCCGGGACTCAATTCCATTGGAGAGTTGTATGGTGAATGAAATGGCAGTAATCGAAATCGCGCCGGGAAAAGATGCGGAGTTCCAGGCCGGCGTCGCACAGGCAATACCGCTGTTCAATCGGGCGCGCGGCTGCAAGGGCGTCGAGCTTCATCGAACCGTCGAACAGCCGAACCGTTATGTTCTGCTCGTTCAGTGGGATACGCTGGAAGATCACATGGTGCACTTCCGCGAGTCCGATGACTTTCAGGAATGGCGTCGACTTGTCGGGCCGTTTTTTGACAAGCCGCCGGTGGTGACGCATACAGAAGTTGTGGTGAAGTAGGGGGGCTTTTCGTCAAGACCCTGTGCACTGACACAAATATGACGATGACGGCCGTTCAGCCCGGGAGTCTTCGCCCATACCAGATAAGAAAACGGCCACGTCGGACATTCCGGCGTGGCCGCTTCACTTTTCGAATTTAGCCGAGCTGCATGTACTTGATCGCGGCCTGGCCATGGATGCTGTAGTGCGAGTCCGCGCAGGCCGAAAAACTCAAACCCCCACAGCAACACTATCCCTGATCACGCCCTCAAGAATAACCATGGCTTCATCAAAAACCGAGTCCTGAATGGTGAGCGGGAACAGAAACCGAACCACGTTCGAATAGACACCACACACCAGCAGCAACAAGCCACGCTCGAGCGCGCGACTTTGCACGCGCCTGGTAAATTCCGCGTCGGGCTCGGTGCTGCCCGCCTTGCAAAACTCGACCGCCACCATGCCGCCCGGCCCGCGCACATCGGCGATTTGCGGCACTTCGCCTTGCAGCGCGATCAGCTTCGCCTTCACGCGGTCACCCAACACCGTGGCGCGCTCGCAAAGCTTTTCTTCGTCGATGATATCGAGCACGGCATGCGCGGCGGCAATCGCCAAAGGATTGCCGGCATACGTGCCGCCGAGGCCGCCCGGCGCCGCCGCGTCCATCACATCGGCGCGACCGACCACGCCCGACAACGGCATGCCGCCCGCGAGGCTCTTCGCCATCGTCATCAGATCGGGCACCACGTCATGGTGATGCATCGCAAACAGCTTGCCGGTGCGCGCAAAACCCGTTTGCACTTCGTCGGCGATCAGCAGAATGCCATGCTCGTTGCACAGCTTGCGCAATGCGCGCACGAACTCGGCCGGCGCCGAATAGAAACCGCCTTCGCCCTGAACCGGTTCGAAAATGATCGCCGCCACGCGCTTCGGGTCGATGTCGGCCTTGAACAAAGCGTCGATCGCCTTCAACGAATCGGCGGTAGTCACGCCGTGCAGCGGATTCGGGAACGGCGCATGGAACACATCGGACGGGAACGGACCGAAGCCGATCTTGTACGGCGCGACCTTGCCGGTCAGCGCCATGCCCATCAACGTGCGGCCATGAAAGCCGCCGGTGAACGCGATCACGCCCGGACGGCCGGTCGCGGCGCGCGCGATCTTGATCGCGTTTTCGACGGCTTCCGCGCCGGTCGTGAAGAATGCGGTCTTCTTCGGATAGTCGCCCGGTGCGCGCTGGTTGATCTTCTCCGCCAGTTCGACATACGACGCGTACGGCACGATCTGATACGCGGTGTGCGTGAAGTGATCGAGCTGATCGCGGATCGCGGCGAGAATTTTCGGGTGACGGTGGCCCGTATTGCAGACGGCGATGCCCGCGGCGAAGTCGATGAAACGGCGGCCCTCGACGTCCCACAGTTCGGCGTTCTCGGCGCGCTCGGCGTAGAAATCGCACATCACGCCGACACCGCGCGGCGTGGCGGCGTCCTTGCGGCTCTTCAATTCTGCATTCTTCATCGTGATCTCCGGCGCTCCTCGGTTTTTTGCGGACGCCGCGCTTAAGCGGCACATGCAGCGACTATAATGAGATTTGGCTCTCAACTTCAGAGCCATTTCAATAAAAATGTAGGAGCCACTGATGCGCGCGAGTGTGTTGTCCGATTGGCTGGCGCAGCGCCTCGATCGCGGCAACGGCCAGCCGATCTATCGTCAACTGCATCGGCTGCTGCAACAGGCGATCCTGTCGCGCGAACTGCCGGCGGGCGCCAAGGTGCCGTCGTCGCGTTTGCTGGCCAAGGAGTTGGGCATCGGGCGTAACACCGTCACGCAGGTGTACGAGCAGTTGGCGCTCGAAGGCTATGTGAATTCGGCGACCGGCAGCGGCACCTTCGTTGCCGATAGCGCGCCGGACGAGATCGTCGGCGGGCCGGATGCCGACGCGGCGATCGCGCGCCCCGCGCCGTCGAACTCACCGCTGTCCTCGCCGTTGCCGGCAAAGCGCGCGCTGTCCACGCGCGGCGCGCGGCTGATCGCGGGCGCCGGCGTGTCGAAGCGTCAATGGGGCGCGTTCATGCCGGGCGTGCCGGACGTCACGAAGTTTCCCGCGCGCGTGTGGAGTCGCCTGCACAACAAGTATTGGCGCCGGCTGCGCCCGGATCTGTTGACCTACGCGCCGGGCGGCGGCCTGGCGTCGCTGCGCCACGCGCTGGCCGACTATCTGCGCACCTCGCGCTCGGTGCGCTGCACGCCCGAGCAGATCATCATCACGACGGGCATTCATCAGTCGGTCGATCTTGCCGTGCGTCTGCTGTCCGATCCGGGCGACGTGATCTGGACCGAGGACCCGTGCTATTGGGGCGTGCGCAGCGTGATGCACGTTTCCGGGCTGCAATCGCGGCCGATCGCCGTCGACGAGGAAGGCATCAATCCATCTGCCGACGACCTCGCGCAGCCGCCCAGGCTGATGCTCGTCACGCCGTCGCATCAATATCCGCTCGGCATGGTGATGAGCCTCGCGCGCCGCCGCATGCTGCTCGAATACGCGCGGCAAAACCAAGGCTGGATCATCGAGGACGACTACGACAGCGAATTCCGTTACGGCAGCCGGCCGCTGGCGTCGCTGCAAGGTCTGGACACCTCTGGGCAGGTGATTTACGTGGGCAGCTTCGGCAAGACGCTGTTTCCCGGCTTGCGCATCGGCTACCTGGTCGCGCCGGAAGCGCTGGCGGAGAGCTTTGCCACGGCGAGCGCCGAACTGTATCGCGAGGGACAATTGCTGCAACAGGCCATGCTCGCGGAGTTCATCGACGAAGGGCATTTCACCTCGCATATCCGCAAGATGCGCACGCTTTACGGGCAGCGTCGCCAGAGTCTGCTCGACGCCGCCGCGCGCCGTTATGGCGACGCGTTGCCGGCGGTGGGCGGCGATGCCGGCTTGCATCTGGTGATGCAACTGCCGCCAGGCAGCGACGACCGCGCGGTGGCAGCCGCGGCGCTGGAGCGCAATATCGTCGTGCGGCCGTTGTCGGGGTATTACGCGCAACCGTCGCTGGCGCCGTCGGGTTTGCTGATCGGCTATGCGTGCGTGCCGGATGAGGACATCGCGCCGGCTTTCAATACGCTGGGTGGTGCGATTGATGCGACGTTGGTGGAGTTGGCGTGAGGGGCTCGCGGACGACACTTCGGCTTGCACACTGCAATCACCCCCCAAACCCTCAAGTCACCCGCTCACGCAGCCACGCCGACGCCAGATCGATCACCGTCACGACCACCACCACCATCAGCATCACCGCAGCGGTCTGCGCATAGTTAAACGAGCGGATAGCCTCGTACAGCACCACGCCGATTCCGCCCGCGCCGACCATGCCGACCACCATCGCCGAGCGCACGTTCGATTCGAAGCGATACAACGCGTAAGAGATCCACAACGGCAGCACTTGCGGCAGCACGGCATAAACGATTTCGTCGACACTGGTCGCGCCGGTTGCGCGCACGCCTTCGGCCGGACGCGGATCGATGGCCTCGACCGCCTCCGCGAAGAGCTTGGCGAGCACGCCCGTGGTATGCACCCACAGCGCCAGCACGCCGGCGAAAGGACCGAGGCCGACCGCGACGATGAACAGCATCGCGAACACCATTTCATTGATCGCGCGGCAGGCGTCCATCACGCGGCGCATGGGCTGCACGATCCACGCCGGCGCGATGTTGTGCGCCGACATCAAGCCGCACGGCACCGCGCAGACGAGCGAGAGCGCGGTGCCCCACACCGCCACCGAAAGCGTCACGTACATCTCGTGCAGATAGTTGCGCCATTCGCTGAAATCCGGCGGGAAGAAGTCCTTGGCGAACTGGCCCATGTTGCCGGAGTCGCTCAGCAAATCCAGCGGACGCATGTCGGCGCCGTGCCATGCGCCGCCCAGCACCGCAAGCACCGCGATCCAGCCGACCAGCGACAGCCAGCCGCGCTTGCCCGCGGCGGGCGGGCCATGACGCGCCGCCCGCGCGGCGAGCGCTTCGTTCGCGCGAGCCGGCGACGTGATCAGATCGGCCGTGTTCATTGCTTCGATTGCACGTTGCCGAGCGCGGCGAGCTTCGCGTCGAGCGCGGCCAACTGGGTCTTGCGGTCGTCGTCGGAGAGATGCGTGTCGCTCTCGATCTTCTGCTTCTGCTGGAACAGCGCAACCTGGCGGATCGGCAGCAACTGCGCATCCGACGACGCCGCGAAGCCGCCATAGCCGGTAATCGCGGCCATCACCGCTTTTTCGCGCGGATCGGTCTTCGCATAGTTCAGGAAGAAGTTGCGCAGCTTGTCCTTGGTCGCTTGCGGCAGATCCTTGCGCCACACGAGCGGATCGGACGGAATCAGCGGCGAGGTCCACAGCACGCGGACTTGCGCGAACTTGTCCGGGTGCTGCTTTTTCAGCGTGTCGAGCATCTCGGTGTTGTTGGTGGCGATGTCGATCTTGTTGTTCACCACGGCGAGCAGATTCGCCTCGTGGCTCGACGGCAGCACCGTCTTGAACGACGTCTTCACCGGCACATTGCGTTGGGCGAAGAGGTAATAGCCGGGAATCAGCGTGCCCGATGTGGAGTTGGGGTCGCCGAAACCGAGCGTGACGTCCCTGGTGTTTTTGAATACGTCGTCGAGCGTCTTGAAGCGGCTGTTCACGTTGGTGACCAGCACGGAGTAGTAACCGGCGTCGCCGTTGGCATACAGGACCTTCGCGAACACTTCGCCTTGCGAGCGATCCACCGCTTCGATCGCCGACGCATTGCCGAAATAGCCGACCTGTACCTTGTTAAAGCGCATGCCTTCGATAATGCCGGCGTAGTCCGTCGCGAAGAATGCCTTCACGTTCAGGCCGGTTTGCCGGTTCATGTCCTCGATCAGCGGTTCCCAGCGCTGTTTGAGCACCGAGGACGAATCCGTCGAGATGATGCCGAGGTTGATGTCCTCGGCTTGCGCGGTAGCGACGCAGGCAAGGGCCGCCGCGCCGAGCGTCAGCGTGATCAATGAACGCAGGAGTTTCATCGGTTGAGGTCCGGTTGAATGAATACAGTGGATTGGCGCGCTCAGTTCGAGTGCGCCGGGTCGAGGGCGAACGCGTAGCGCGTCGCGGTGGATGGGGGGGCCTGGAGCCGCGCGCTGCTTTCCATCCCGGCGGCGTTGCTTGCGGTGCCGGTCGCGCCAGGGTCCGCGTCATCGAGCAGTTCGTGGACGTCGTCGCCATAGAGCTGCTTGAGCAGCGCGGGGCTGAGCGCCGCGGAGGGGCCGTCGTACACCACCTTGCCGCGCCGCAGCGCGACGGTGCGCGGGCAATACTGCATGGCGAAGTCGACCTGATGCAGCGACACCAGCACCGTGAGCCGATGTTCGGCGTTCAGCGTGCGCAGCATGTCCATCACGCGGCGCGACGATTCGGGGTCGAGCGAGGCGATCGGTTCGTCGGCGAGCACGATGCGCGCGCGCTGCACCAGCGCCCGCGCCAGGGCCGCGCGTTGCTGCTGTCCGCCGGAGAGGTTCGCGGCGCGCTCGCGCGCGTGTTCGCCGATGCCGACCTCGTTGAGCGCGGCCATCGACAGGGCCCGCTCCGGGCCCGGAAAACGCCCGGTGAGACGGCGCCACCACGGCAGACGCGACAGCGCGCCGATCAGCACGTTGGTCTCGACGGAAAGCCGGTTCACCAGATTGAATTGCTGAAACACGAAGCCGATGTCGCGGCGAATGCTGCGCACTTCCCGCACGATCCGGCCGTTCTGCTGAATCGGCCGGCCGAGAATCGCGATCTGCGAGGGCTGCGCATCCGAGGCCGTGAAGCCCGCGATATGCCGCAACAGCGTGGACTTGCCCGAGCCCGACGCGCCGATCAACGCAACCATCTCGCCGGGCTCGACGCGCAGATCGATTTCGTCCAGGGCCTTGCGGCCGTTGCTGAACGTCTTGCTCAACCGTTCGATACGGATTGCGTCCGGCGTCGCTGCCATGAGTACCTCTTTTCCGGCCGCTACGGGCCTGTGTGGACTCATTCTAGAAAGCGTCTGTGACGGTTGAGTGAAGGCATCGTAACGTCTAGACGACTACATCTCCGTGAATGTTTTCCGCCGTCGAAAAAGGCCGCACCCAGGGCGCACCCGAGGCATTCCTTCGAGCGGAAAATGACATACGGATGACACGCTTTGCAACTACGCCTCACGCCACCCGCATGATCGCGCGGCGCCAGGCTATATTGCGTCTGCGGCTCGCCGCCCCCCATAACCTCGCAGTTCCATTCGACGTCGTCATGCAGCCTTTGAGCTTTCTTCCCGACAGTTTCGCGGAGTATGAAGATCTCAAGACGATTCTCGAGCAGGGCAGCGCCAGCTTCGAGATCCGTTCTGTCTGCGAGACGACGGTGCGTGGCCGGCAATTCACCGTGCACACGGCGAGTATCGGCTCGACCGATCCGCTCGCGCCCGCGATCGGATTCTTCGGCGGCATCCACGGACTCGAACGCATCGGCTCGCAACTCGTACTCGACTACATGCGCGCGCTGCTCGCGCGCCTCGAATGGGATGAGTTGCTGGTGCGGCAATTGCAGTCGATTCGTCTGGTCTTCATGCCGATCGTCAATCCCGGCGGCATGTGGGCGGCGACGCGCGCCAATCCGAACGGCGTCGACCTGATGCGCAACGCGCCGCAGAACGCCGACGAACGCGTGCCGCTGCTCGCGGGCGGTCAGCGCGTGGGCGCGTGGCTGCCGTGGTATCGCGGCCGCCACGGCGAGCCGATGGAGCCGGAAGCCGCGGCGCTCCTGCAAGTGGTGGAAAGCGAACTGGCGGCGCGGCCCTTGAGTATCGCGCTCGATTGCCACTCCGGTTATGGCTGGACCGACAGCATCTGGTTTCCCTACGCGCGCACTCGCAAACTGATGCCGCATCTGCCGGAAATGTACGTGCTGAAAACGATGTTCGAGCGCTCGCATCCGCATCATGGCTATACGTTCGAACCGCAGAGCCATCAGTATCTGCTGCACGGCGATCTATGGGACTTCGCGTATGACCGCACGCCGGCCCCCAACGTATTCCTGCCGATGACACTCGAACTCGGCTCGTGGCTGTGGATCAAGAAGAATCCGCGCCAGCTCTTTTCGCGTCAGGGCATGTTCAATCCGGTGAAGGCGCATCGCACCGCGCGCGTGCTGCGGCGTCACGCGAACCTGCTCGACTTTCTCGCGCGCGCGGCTTTCTCGTCGCAACGCTGGCTGCCGCAGGGCAACCGTCGCGAGGCATTGCTGCAAAGCGCGATCGACCACTGGTACAAATCGGACGCCCCATGAGCACGTGGATCCTGCTGCGCGGACTCACGCGCGAAACGCGCCACTGGGGCCGCCTGCCCGACGCGCTGCGCGAAGCCATTGGCGGCGAGCGCCTGTTGCTGCTCGATCTGCCGGGCAACGGCGAGTTCGCGCAGGCGCGCGCGCCGGCCACGGTCGCGGAGATGGTCAGCTTCGTGCGGATTGCCGCTTTGCAAAGCGGGGCGAGCGTCCCATACCGCGTGCTGGCGATGTCGCTCGGCGGCATGGTGGCGACGGAGTGGGCGCAACGTCATCCCGCCGAGATCGAACGGCTCGTGCTGATCAACACCAGCATGCGGCCGTTCAGCCGCATGCATGAGCGGCTGCGTCCCTCGGCATGGCCGGGGCTCGCGGGCGTTGCGGCGCATTGGCGCGACGCGCCGTGCGCGGAGCGTGGCATTCATCGGTTGACGTGCAATAACGTCGGCACGCTGAACGCCGATCTCGACGCATGGAGCGAGATTCGCCGCAGCGCGCCGGTGAGCCGCGGCAATGCGTTGCGGCAACTCTGGGCCGCCGCGCGTTTTCGCGCGGCGGCCGTCAGGCCGGACTGCCCGCTGCTGGTTCTATCATCGCGTGGCGACAAGCTCGTGAACCCGGCATGTTCGTCGAAGCTCGCGGCCGCGTGGGGCGCGACGCATCGCGAGCATCCGTGGGCCGGTCACGATCTGCCGCACGACGACCCCGCGTGGATCGGCGCTCAGGTCCATGCGTGGCTCGCGCAACAGCCCGCCGTTTCGAAGGCTGTGCTTTAACCGGGGCAGCGGGTATAACCTAAGTGGGGTCGCGCATCGCATCGCGGGGCGGCAGGCGCATAATCCCCATTCAGACGTTGAGACGTTGCATGCGAATCGGGCGAATACGCGCCATTGCCGCCAGCCGGGGGAGTTCATCATGCAAGCAAAGAACGAAGAAGCCGTCACGCATTTGCTGAACGATGTCGTCGAGTTTGCGAGGGGGCGCTTGCCCGAGCCGACCTTCAACGTCGTCGATCCTTTCCTGCGGCACTACTACGACTTCGTCGACGCCGACGATCTGCAAAGCCGCTCGATTGCCGATCTGTACGGCGCGGCGCTCGCGCATTGGCAAACCGCGCAGCGCTTCGTGCCGGGCAGCGAACGGCTGCGCGTCTATAACCCGATCCTCGAACAGCACGGCTGGCACTCCGATCACACGGTGATCGAGATCGTCAACGACGACATGCCGTTTCTCGTCGATTCGGTATCGATGTCGGTGAACCGTCATGGGCTCGCGCTGCACTCGGTCGTGCATCCGGTGTTTCGCATCTGGCGTGGACCCGACGGCGGCATCGAACGCGTGAGCCAGGGCGCCGAGGACGCCGCCGATACGCGCTCGCAGCTCACGTCGTTCATCCACTTCGAAGTGGACCGTTGCGGCGATGCGGCAAAGCTCGACGCGTTGCGCGAGGAAATCGCCGGCGTGCTGCGCGACGTGCGCGCCGCGGTTGAAGACTGGCCGAAGATCGTCGAACTCGCGCGCGCCACCATCAAGGGCATGAAGGCCGGCGAGGGCGGGCCGGAAGGTCTGGAGGCGCGCGCGTTCCTCGAATGGATGGTGGCCGATCACTTCACCTTTCTCGGCCAGCGCGACTACGAACTGGTGCAGCACGACCTCGGCTACGGTTTGCGCGCGGTGCCGGGCTCCGGCCTCGGCATCCTGCGCGATGCGCTGCGAACTGCTGGCGCGGCCGAAGTCACGTCCTTGCCGCCGGCCGCCGCCGAGATCATCTCCAGTTCGTCGCCGATCTTTCTGACCAAGGCCAATTCGCGCGCGACGGTGCACCGGCCCGGCTATCTCGACTATGTCGGCATCAAGCTGACCGGCGCGGACGGCAAGGTGGCGGGCGAGCGGCGTTTCATCGGCCTCTATACGTCCACCGCGTATTTCGTGTCGGCCTCGGAGATTCCGATCGTGCGGCGCAAATGCGCGAATATCGTGCGAAGGGCGGGATTCCTGCCGAAAGGTCATCTCGCCAAATCGCTGGTGACGGTGCTCGAAACCTATCCGCGTGACGAGCTTTTTCAGGCCGACGAGAATCAGCTCTACGACACCGCGCTCGGCGTGCTGCGTTTGCAGGAACATCAGCGCACGCGCCTGTTCGTGCGGCGCGACCGCTTCGACCGTTTCGTGTCGTGCCTCGTGTTCGTGCCGCGTGACAAGTACAACACCGACCTGCGCCAGCGCATTGCGAATCTGCTGGCCGACGCCTTCAACGGCGCCAGTGTCGAATTCACGCCGCTGCTTTCGGAGTCGACGCTCGCGCGCATTCACTTTGTGGTGCATGCCAAGCCGGGCGGCATGCCCAATGTGGACACGCGCGAACTCGAAGCACGGCTCGTGCAGGTCGCGCGCCGCTGGCAGGACGATCTCGCCGACGCGTTGCTCGATGCGTTCGGCGAAGAGCAGGGCAACCGTCTGCTGCAACGTTACGCGGATTCGTTTCCGCCCGGCTATCGCGACGATTACCCCGCCCGCACCGCGGTGCGCGACATCGAGTTGATCGAGCGCGTGCAGGGCAGCGAGCGCCTCGCGATGAACCTGTACCGTCCGATCGAAGCGGGACCGCGCGCGTTCCGCTTCAAGGTGTATCGCGCGGGGCAGCCGATCGCGTTGTCGCGCAGCTTGCCGATGCTCGAACATCTGGGCGTGCGTGTCGATGAAGAACGGCCTTATCTGATCGAGGCGTTGGGCGCCACGCCCGCGTGGATTCACGACTTCGGCCTCGAACTCGCGGACGACGCGGAATTCGACATCGAGCGCGTGAAGGATCTCTTCGAGGAAGCGTTCGAACAGGTGTGGACCGGCGCGATAGAAAGCGACGATTTCAACCGCCTCGTCTTGCGCGCGCAACTGAATGCGCGCGAGGTGACGATACTGCGCGCTTACGCCAAGTACTTGCGCCAAGTAGGTTCCACATTCAGCGACGCTTATATCGAACGCGCGGTGACCGGCAACCCGGCGATCGCGCGCATGCTGGTGGAACTGTTCGTCGCGCGCTTCGATCCGGTATTGGGCGATACGCGCGAGGCGCGCATCGACGGCTGGCTGAAGAAGATAGATAGCGCGCTCGACCAGGTGCCGAATCTCGACGAGGACCGGATACTCCGGCAATTCCTCGGCGTCATCAAGGCCACGCAGCGCACGAACTACTATCGTTTCGACGCCGACGGACATCCGAAACCGTACCTCTCGTTCAAGTTCGATCCGGCGCAAGTGCCCGGCTTGCCCGAGCCGAAACCGATGTTCGAGATCTGGGTTTATTCACCGCGCGTGGAAGGCGTGCATTTGCGCGGCGGGCGTGTGGCGCGCGGCGGCTTGCGCTGGTCGGACCGGCGCGAGGACTTCCGCACGGAAGTGCTCGGGCTGATGAAGGCGCAGATGGTGAAGAACGTGGTGATCGTGCCGGTCGGCTCCAAGGGCGGCTTCGTCGTGAAGAATCCGCCGCCGCAAAGCGAGCGCGACGCGTGGATGCGTGAAGGCGTGGCGTGCTATCAGACCTTTTTGCGCGGCCTGCTCGATCTGACGGACAACCTCTCGGGCACGGCGCTGGCGCCGCCGCCCGAGGTGGTGCGGCACGATCCCGACGACCCGTATCTGGTGGTGGCCGCCGACAAAGGCACCGCCACCTTCTCCGACTACGCCAACGCGATCTCACAGGAATACGGTTTCTGGCTCGACGACGCGTTCGCGTCGGGCGGCTCGGTCGGCTACGACCACAAGAAAATGGCGATCACCGCGCGCGGCGCGTGGGAGTCGGTCAAGCGGCACTTCCGCGAAATGGGCGTCGATACGCAGACAACGGATTTCACCGTGGTCGGCGTCGGCGACATGTCGGGCGACGTGTTCGGCAACGGCATGCTGCTGTCGCCGCATATCAAGCTCGTCGCCGCGTTCGATCACCGGCATATCTTTCTCGACCCGAATCCCGATCCGGCGGTCAGTCTTGCCGAGCGCGGGCGGCTCTTCGTTCTCGACCGGTCGAGCTGGGCCGATTACGATCCCTCGCTGATCTCTGCGGGCGGCGGCGTGTTTCCGCGCACGGCCAAGACGATTCCGCTCTCGCCGGCGGTGCAGGCGGCGCTCGGCATCAGCGCGGCGGCGCTCGCGCCCGCTGAACTGATGCGCGCGATTCTGCAGGCGCCGGTCGATCTGCTCTATAACGGCGGCATCGGCACCTATGTGAAGGCGAGCCGCGAGACGCATCTGCAAGTCGGCGACCGCGCCAACGACGCGATCCGCGTGAACGGCGCGGATCTGCGCTGCAAGGTGGTGGCCGAGGGCGGCAATCTCGGTCTCACGCAACTCGGGCGCATCGAATTCGCGCAGCGCGGCGGCCGCATCAATACCGATGCGATCGACAATTCCGCGGGCGTCGACTGCTCGGACCACGAGGTCAACATCAAGATTCTGCTGGGCCTCGTCGTCGCGGATGGGGAAATGACCGAGAAGCAGCGCAATGCGCTGCTCGCGGAAATGACCGACGAAGTGGGCCTGCTCGTGTTGCAGGACAACTATTACCAGACGCAGGCGCTGTCGATCGCGGGCCGCTACAGCGTCGAACTGTTCGATGCCGAGGCGCGCCTGATGCGCTACCTCGAACGCGCGGGCCGGCTGAATCGCGCGATCGAGTTTCTGCCCTCCGATGAGGAAGTCGTCGAACGGCTCACCGCGAGACAAGGTCTCACCACGCCCGAACGCGCGGTGCTGCTCGCCTATAGCAAGATGTGGCTGTACGACGCGCTGCTCGAATCGTCGATGCCGGAAGACCCGCTCGTCGCCGACATGCTGGTCGACTATTTTCCGAAACCGTTGCGGCAACGCTTCAGCGAGCCGATGCAGCGCCACCCGTTGCGCCGCGAAATTCTCGCGACGCATCTGACCAACGCGCTGGTGAACCGTGTGGGTTGCGAGTTCGTGCATCGCCTGATGGAAGAAACCGATGCGCAGCCGGGCGCCATCGTGCGCGCCTGCATCATGGCGCGCGACGTGTTCGATCTCGACGACGTATGGCGCAGCATCGACGCGCTCGATAACCGCGTCGCCGACGACGTGCAGGCGCGCATGTTCGTCGAGGTCGCGCGGCTCGTGGAGCATTCGGCGTTGTGGTTCCTGCGGCATTTGCAAGCGGGCGCGATCAGCGAGGGCGATGTGGCCGATTTGCTCGCGCGCTGCCGCGACGCCGCGCAACGCCTCGCGCCGCAATGGCCCGCGCTGTTGCCGGGCGCCGATCTCGAAGCGCTGTCCGAGCGCCAGCGCGTGCTGGTGGATGCGGGCGTCGATAGCGAGTTGGCGGTGCGGATCGCAAGCGGCGAGATTTCGGCGGCTCTGCTCGACATCGCCGAAGTGGCGTCGACCTGCGCGCGCAGCCTCGAACTGGTGGCGGGCGTCTACTTCGCGCTCGGCACGCTGCTCAACTACGGCTGGATCAGCGAGCGCGCGGCTTCACTGCCGGCGCCGTCGCACTGGGACATGCTGGCGCGCGCCACGGCGCTGGCCGAACTGGGGCGCCTCAAACGCGCGCTGACCACGAGCGCATTGGCCCATGCCGACGAAGCGTCGACGCCCGATACGTTGGTTCAGGCATGGCGTGAGAAGCGCGCCGCGCAACTGGAGCGCTATGCGCGGCTGCTTGCCGATCTGCGGGCCACGGGCGGCGCGAGCCTGTCGATGCTGCTGGTGATCGTGCGTGAGATGGCGGCGTTGGAGCGGGCCTAGGACGGCGGAAGGTGCGCGAGCGCGCAGGCGGTGGGCAGGGTACACGAAGATGCAAGGCAACACCGGGGTTGGACGCATGCCGCCCGGCATGTCCATAATACGGGCTGTTGCCAACTGAAAGCGCTCTGCAAACCCACGGGATCCTCTCACCGACGATGAAAGAAGAATCGCCGAAAGCCATTATCTACGCGCTCGCCGCCAACTTTGGCATCGCCATTTGCAAGTTCGCCGCGGCCGCCTTCACCGGCTCAGGCTCGATGTTCGCGGAAGCCATTCACTCGAGCGCCGACTGCGGAAACCAACTGCTGCTGCTATTCGGTCTGCGTCAGGCGCGCAAGCCGGCGAGCCTGTTGCATCCGATGGGCGGCGGCCGCGCAATCTATTTCTATTCGCTGCTCGTCGCGCTGCTGCTGTTCTTCGTGGGCGGCGCGTTTTCGGTGTATGAGGGCGTACACCGTCTGATCGTGCACGAGCCCTTGCAGTATGCGTATGTGGCGCTCGTGGTGCTCGGCATTTCGGTGGTGCTCGAAGCGCTGTCGCTGTGGGGGGCGATCAAGGAAATCCGCAAGACCAATCCCGACAAAAGCCTGTGGCGCTGGTTTCGGGAGACGCGCGAATCCGAACTGCTGGTGGTGGCGGGCGAGGACATCGCCGCCCTGGCGGGTCTCGCGATAGCCTTCGTCGCCGTGCTGCTGACGATGATAACGGGCAACGCCGTCTACGACGCGTTGGGCTCGGTCGCCGTCGGCTTGCTGCTGATGGTGATCGCGTGGGCGGTCGCGCGCGAAGTGAAGTCGATGATCGTCGGCGAATCGGCGAGCCCCGAAGTGCGCCGCGCGATCGAGGCGCATCTGCGCGCGCGCCGCGAGATTCGCAGCATCATCAACATCATTACGATGCAATGGGGCCGTCAGGTGGTGGTGGCGGTGCAGGCGGAAATGATCGACTACCCGAGCGGCCGCGCGATGGTGGATGCGATCAACGTGATCGAAGCGGACTTGCAGGCCGCGTTTCCGCAAGTGCGCTGGGTGTTTTTCGAACCAGACGTGCCGCGCGGTTGAGACAGGGTTTGCGCCGCCGGGGCGGCGCTTTCCAACATACCGCTTATTTGAAGCCCGTCACCGCGTGCGGCACATACAGTTCTTCGAGCAGGCGAATTTCATCGTCGCTCAGATTCAGCGAGAGAGCGGCCACCGCGTCGTCCAGATGATGCAGCTTCGTCGCACCCACGATCGGCGCGGTAATCGGCTTCTTCTGCAAGACCCACGCTAGCGCGACTTGCGCCCGCGGCACGCCCCGCTCGGCGGCGATCCGGCTCACCCGCTCGACGATCTGGCGATCCGCGTCCTCGGTTTGCGCGTACAGCGTGCGGCCGAATTCGTCGGTCTCGGAGCGCGCGCTTTCGGTGTTCCAGTCGCGCGTCAAACGTCCGCGCGCGAGCGGGCTCCACGGAATCACGCCGATGCCCTCGCTTTCGCACAGCGGCAGCATCTCGCGTTCTTCCTCGCGGTACAGCAGGTTCACGTAGTTCTGCATCGTTACGAAGCGCGTCCAGCCGTTGCGTTCCGCCACGTGCAGCGCCTTGGCGAACTGCCACGCATACATCGACGATGCGCCGATATAGCGCGCCTTGCCCGCCTTCACGACATCGTGCAGCGCTTCCATCGTTTCTTCTATCGGCGTGTCGTAGTCCCAGCGGTGGATCTGATAGAGATCGACGTAATCGGTGCCGAGACGCCGCAGGCTGTTGTCGATCTCCGCCATGATGGCCTTGCGCGACAGACCGGCGCCGTTCGGGCCCGCATGCATGCGGCTATTGACCTTGGTGGCCAGCACGATCTCGTCGCGCTTGGCAAAGTCCTTCAGCGCGCGGCCGACGATTTCCTCGCTCGTGCCGTCCGAATAGACGTTCGCGGTATCGAAGAAGTTGATGCCTTTATCGAGCGCCTGCTTGATGAATGGACGGGACGCCTGTTCGTCGAGCGACCAGGGATGAGTGCCGCGCGAGGGCACGCCGTAGCTCATGCAACCGAGGCAAAGACGCGATACATCGAGGCCGGTGCGGCCGAGTTTCACATACTCCATCGTGGTGCTCCTGTTGAGAACTGCACAAAGGCGGTGCGTGCCCCAAGGGACTTTCCTTCGGACTTGCCGCGGATCGTCGATTATAGGGAAGCCGGGAGAAGCGCGTGCAGAGCCGCCGCGCCGGCTTTCAGCAGTAAGGTTCAGCCGCCGGGCGGGAAATGGTGCTTTGCATAATGGAAAGTAAGGAAAATAATTTCTTCGCACTTATACTTCTTTCGGCTTGAAAGCAGCACTCTCCCAAACTGCATCACAAGCAAAAGGAAGAATCACGATGCTGACTCGCACATTCGGCGCTGTCTGCGCCATTACGCTCGCGGCGTGCGCCGCGTTTTCGTCGGGCCCCGCCAGCGCCGACGAGGACGGTTTCTCGCAAGGCGAGGGCGGCTCGCATGGGCGGCCCGTCAAGGTGATGATCATTTCGATGTTCGGTCCCGAGGGTCAGGTGTGGCTCGACCGGCTCGGACCGTGGCGTGATATTCCGGTGGACGGATTGTCGCCCGATTACCCGGCGGTTCATTGCAACCGGCAGGACGTGTGCGTGATGACCACCGGCATGGGACATACCAATGCCGCAGCGTCGATCATGGCGTTGACGTTCTCGCCGCGCTTCGATTTGCGGCGCACGTATTTCATGGTGGCCGGCATCGCCGGTATCGACCCGCAACAGGGCACGGTCGGGTCCGCCGCCTGGGCGAAGTACCTGGTCGACTTCGGCATTCAATGGGAGATCGACGGGCGTGAAATTCCGTCGGGCTGGAATACGGGCTACCTCGGCATCAATACGAAGAGCCCATCGGAAAAGCCGCCGCTCGACTATCGGACGGAAGTATTCCAGTTGAACACGCAACTCGCCGATACGGCGTTTGCCTTGTCGCGTAACGTTGCGCTCGCCGATAACGCGCAGGCTCAGGCGGCGCGCGCGAAGTACTCGTATGCGCCGGCTAACCGTCCGCCTACCGTCATTCAATGCGACACGCTGGCGGGCGATACGTGGTGGTCGGGTACGCTGCTTGGTCAGCGGGCCCGCGACTGGACCAAGACCTTGACGGATGGCAAAGGCGTCTATTGCACCACGCAGCAGGAAGATAACGCGACCTACGAGGCGCTCAAGCGCGCGGCCGCGGTGCATAAGGTCGACTTGAATCGCGTTGCCGTGGTGCGCTCGGGTTCCGATTTCGACCGGCCCTACGATGGACAAACCAGCGCGGACAATCTGATCAACTACGCCGCGCAAGGCGGCTTTACGATCGCCCTCGAAAACCTGTACCGCTCGGGGAATCCGCTCGTGCAGGATATTGCTACTCACTGGGGCGAGTGGCGCGACGGCGTGCCGAAACGCTAACTCTCTCTCTACGTGGCGTGCCCGCGGAACGAAGCCGCGGGCACGCCCATCACTCATTGCTAACGCGGCGTAACGCGGAATTGCCAACCGTACTTAACGTTGCGGTGCGCGAAACGGCGTCCAGACCGGAGCGTCGGTATTCCAATGATCGAGTTCGGATGGTGCCATGATGTTCTCCTTTTTGAAGACTGCATGAATGGCGCCGCAATGACTATTTGTTCGAACTGAATCATCGCGGCGTTTTCATTTTTACTGCGTGCTTCACTGCCCGCTTCACTGCCCGTTAGCAACGCGCGTGACCTCGCCATTCGTGCCTTCCTGCAATGCAATGCGCGCGGCCTGCGTTTGACCGATCAAGCCTTTGTTCGGATACGTGGTGCGATTCAGTGCCGGCAGTGAACCGTCGCGATAAGCGGCGACCAGTTCGGCCTTCACCTCGGCGCGTGTTTTAGTGCTCGTGCTCGGGGCCGGTTGTGTTTGATAGCTGCCGGCATGACCAATACCGCCACTGCTGCTTTGTGCAAACACCGGTGCGCTTGCGAGCAGCGAAAGAGCCAGACCTGCGAAGAGATTGCGTTTCATGATTCACTCCTGTCGATTCATTTGCAGCAACGCGGTGTGCTGCGACAGGGTGAAATGTAGGCTTCGGCGGAGTGCGGATAAATCGCACTTTCACGAAATGAATTGTCGCGATTCAAGAACAATCGCCGCGAGGATCAGTCCGCAAAGGCGGCGCGAGCGCCCTGGCATTGGGCTCGCCGTGAGTACAAAAAGAAAACCGCGGCATTGGAGCCGCGGTTGAAATTCACTATTCCAGAATCCGTACTTCAGATCAAACGAATCAGGCGACCCACTCGGATATCACGGGCGTGTCGAGTGTCGGGGCGGATTCACGTTCCTCCAGAGTACGCTTCGTGCAGGTGGCGTCGAGACTGCCGCGTCCGCTCAGCAATGGGCAACGGTCGAACAGTTCGGCAATCCAGTCTACGAAAACACGGACTTTAGGCGACAGATGCCGACTGTGCGGATAGACTGCGGAAATCGGCATCGGCAAGGGCTTCAACTCTGGCAGTACTTCCACCAGTTGGCCCGAACGCAGATGCGGCAGCACCATGAAGAGCGCCGGCTGAATCAGGCCGAAGCCTTCAAGCCCGCAGGTCACGTAGGCATCGGCGTCGTTCACCGAGACGATGCTCTTCATCTTCACTTCGATTTCCTTGCCGTCCACCATGAAAGCCCAATCGAGCGTGCGTCCCGTGCGGCTCGAAAAGTAGTTCACTGCTTTGTGATTTTGCAAGTCGTCGAGCGAGGTCGGCATGCCCGCGCGCTCGATATAGTCGGGGGACGCGCAACTCACGCCCTCGAACAAACCGATACGGCGCGCCACCAGCGAGGAATCCTGGAGCGCGCCCACCCGCACCACGCAATCCACGCCTTCCTGCAACAGATCGACGGGGCGATCCGTCAATCCGAGTTGCAGGTCGATGTCCGGGTAGCGCGTGTGGAACTCACATAGTGAAGGAATCACCAGCAAGCGGCCGATCGATCCCGGCATGTCGATGCGCAGCTTGCCGTGCGGCTTCTTATTGCCGCTTTGAAAACTGGCCTCGGTTTCCTCGACGTCCGCGAGAATGCGCACGCAGCGCTCGTAGTACGCCGCGCCGTCCGGCGTGAGCGACAAACGCCGCGTGGTTCGGTGCATGAGCCGCGTGCCGAGGAACGCTTCGAGATTCTGAATGATGGTGGTAACCGATGCACGCGGCAGGTCGAGCGTTTCCGCTGCACGGGTAAAGCTGTTGGTGTCGACGACGCGCGTGAACACTTGCATGGCCTGAAGCCGGTCCATTGCAAACCTCCGGAAAGGGCGGGCGCACTGAGCGGAAATCGAATCCGCGGAGCAATCGCATTCGATTGTTCAGAGTCGCCGAATTGTGTTGCCGGATTATAGGCATTTATTTACGAGTCTGCCGAACCCACAATTCGCACCATTGCAGTTTTGTGCGCATTGCGCGGCTCGACATGGATTTATTGAAACCGCCGTACTCCCTCGCGCCCGCCGGCAACGGCCCGGCAGAGGCCAGCAGCACGGCACTCGGCGTGACCGACGTGCAGATAGAAGGGCACGCGCAGGACATTACCCTGCGTTTGTACCGGCAAGGCCAGAAGACCGCACTGCCGGTATTGCTTTATTTTCACGGCGGCGGCTTTACCAAGGGCTCGATCGATCAGGCCGATTTCGCCGCGCGTTATTTCGCGGAACACTTACCGGCATTGGTCGTGTCGGTGGGTTATTCGCTCGCGCCGCGGTTTCCGTTTCCGGCGGCGCCTGAAGACGCGCACCGCGCGGCGCTGTGGGTGCAGACCCGGGCGCGCGCGTTCGGCGGCAACAGCAAGAAGGTCGGCGTGGCCGGGCATGACGCGGGCGGGCAGTTGGCCAATTGCCTCGCGTTCATCGCGCGCGATCGCGGGGATGTGCAGATTGCCGCTCAGGCGTTGTTCGGGCCGATGCTCGACCCGAGCCTCACGCGCCTCGGCGACGAAAAGCGCCTCGGCTCGGACATCACCGCGAAAGAGTGCGCCGCCTGTTATCGCGCGTACTTGCCGCAAGCGTCGCAGCGCATGCATCCGTATGCGGCGCCGCTGGAGTCGTCGCGGCTCGCGGGCCTGCCGGCCACGCTGATCGCGACGGCGCAAAACGACGTGCTGCATGTGGAGGCGGAGAAATACGCGAGCAGTCTGATCGACGCGGGTGTGCTGACTCAGGTGGTCCGTTATCCGAGCGTCTCGCATGCCGCGTTGGCCGATCATCCGCCCGCCTTGCAGGAAGCGGTGCGATTTTTTCAGTGGCGCTTCGATGCGCGCGCCCATCGCTGAAACAGAAACAAGCAAAAACTTTAATCAACGATACCGGGAGCTTTTCATGACTATCCTTCCTCTTTCCCGCCGCCGCGTGGCGGTTGCCGCGCTTGTCGTGGTCGTGCTGGCCGGGCTGGGCACGTTCGGCGCGATTCGTGTCGACGCCAGTTCGCCGGCCGCGCCGACGATCGTGCCGGAAGTCGATGTCGCCACCGTGGTGCAAAAGACGATTACCGACTGGCAGACCTATTCGGGCCGCCTCGAAGCCGTCGAAAAGGTGGACGTGCGTTCGCAGGTGCCGGGCACGATCGTGTCCGTCAACTTCAAGGACGGCGCGCTCGTGAAGAAAGGCGACACGCTGTTCGTGATCGACCCGCGCCCCTACGCGGCGGAAGTCGATCGCGCGGCCGCGCAGCTTGCGGCCGCGCAGGCGCGCACCGGTTACACGCAAAGCGACTGGGAGCGCGCGCAGCGCCTGATCGCCGACAACGCGATCGCCAAGCGTGATTACGACGAGAAGCAGAACGCCGCACGCGAGGCGAGCGCCAACCTGAAGGCCGCGCAAGCCGCGCTCGAAACCGCCCGCATCAATCTCGGCTACACGAAGATCGTGGCGCCCGTGTCGGGCCGCGTGTCGCGTGCGGAAATCACGGTGGGCAACGTGGTGTCGGCGGGCGCGAGCTCCACGCCGCTCACCACGCTCGTGTCGGTGTCGCCGATCTACGCATCGTTCGACGCGGACGAACAAACCTACCTGCAATACCTGAGCCGCGCGAAAGACGGCGGCAAAGTGCCGGTGGAACTCGGGCTCGCGGACGAAAGCGGCTATTCGCGCAGCGGCACGATCGAGTCGGTGGACAACCGGCTCGACACGTCGTCGGGCACGATCCGGGTGCGCGCGCGTTTCGACAACCAGGACGGTGCGTTGATTCCGGGTCTCTATGCACGCGTGAAGGTCGGCGGCAGCGAGCCGCATCCGGCCCTGCTGATCGACGATGCCGCGGTGGGCACCGATCAGGACAAGAAGTTCGTGCTGGTGGTCGACCAGGGCAATCACGTCGTGTATCGCGAGATCGCGGTGGGCGGCATGCAGGGCAACCTGCGCGTCGTCAAGGGCGGCCTGAAGGCCGGCGATCGCATCGTGGTGAACGGCGTTCAGCGGGTGCGTCCGGGCGATTCGGTGCGCGCGCACATGGTGCCGATGACGACCGATCAGGACCCGAACAGCGCGCCGCTCGCGCAGGCGCGCGCCAAGGCGGACAAGAATTCGTGAGCCTCGCGCGCCGCGGCTAGACACGCGCGGCGCGTGCTCCAACGTTAAGAGCTTCCCATGAACATATCCAAATTCTTCATCGATCGGCCGATCTTTGCCGGCGTGCTGTCGGTATTGATTCTGCTGGGCGGCATCATCGCGCTCTTCAAGCTGCCGATCTCGGAGTACCCGGAAGTGGTGCCGCCGTCGGTGGTGGTGCACGCGCAGTATCCGGGTGCGAATCCGAAAGTGATCGCGGAGGCCGTCGCCGCGCCGCTCGAAGAGCAGATCAACGGTGTCGAGAACATGCTGTACATGCAGTCGCAAGCGAATAGCGACGGCAATCTCACGCTCACGGTCACCTTCAAGCTCGGCACGAATCCCGACCTCGCGACGCAACTGGTGCAGAACCGCGTCAATCAGGCGCTGCCGCGTCTGCCGGAAGACGTGCAACGCCTCGGCATCACGACCATCAAGAGTTCGCCGACGCTGACGATGGTGGTCCACCTGATCTCGCCGAACAATCGCTACGACATGACGTATCTGCGCAACTACGCGCTGCTCAACGTCAAGGATCGGTTGGCGCGGATTCAGGGCGTGGGCCAGGTGCAGTTGTGGGGTTCGGGCGACTACGCGATGCGCGTGTGGCTCGATCCGCAGAAAGTCGCGCAGCGTGGTTTGACGGCGACCGAAGTGGTCAATGCGATCCGTGAGCAGAACGTTCAGGTGGCGGCCGGTGTGATCGGCGCATCGCCTTCGGTGCCGGGCACGCAGTTGCAGTTGTCGGTGAATGCGCGCGGCCGCCTGAAGACCGAGGGCGAATTCGGCGACATCATCGTCAAGACCGCGCCGGATGGCGGCGTGACGTACCTGCGCGACATCGCGCGCGTCGAGCTTGCGGCTTCCGAATACGGTCTGCGTTCGCTGCTCGACAACAAGCCGGCGGTGGCGCTCGCCATCAACCAGGCGCCGGGCGCGAACTCGCTCGCGATTTCCGATGAAGTGCGCTCCGCGATGAAGGAACTCGCGGAAGACATGCCGGCGGGCGTCGAATACAAGATCGTCTACGACCCGACGCAGTTCGTGCGTTCGAGCATCGAGGCGGTCGTGCATACGCTGCTCGAAGCCATCGCGCTCGTGGTGATCGTCGTGATCGTGTTCCTGCAAACGTGGCGTGCGTCGATCATTCCGTTGATCGCGGTGCCGGTCTCGATCGTGGGCACGTTTTCCCTGCTGCTCGCATTCGGCTTCTCGATCAACGCGTTGTCGTTGTTCGGCATGGTGCTCGCCATCGGGATCGTGGTGGACGACGCGATCGTGGTGGTGGAGAACGTCGAGCGGAACATCGAAAACGGGCTGAGTGCGCGCGACGCGACATACAAGGCGATGCAGGAAGTGAGCGGGCCGATTATCGCCATTGCGCTGACGCTGGTCGCCGTGTTCGTGCCGCTCGCCTTCATGACCGGCTTGACGGGCCAGTTCTACAAGCAGTTCGCGATGACCATTGCGATCTCGACGGTGATCTCGGCATTCAATTCGCTCACGTTGTCGCCGGCGCTCTCCGCGATGCTGCTGCGTAGCCACGGCGCGAAGGAAGATGTCCTCACGCGTGTGATGAATCGCTTGCTGGGCGGCTTCTTCAAGCGCTTCAACAAGGTCTTTCATCGCGGCTCGACGGCCTATGGCCGCGGCGTGACTGGCGTGCTGCGCCGCAAGGGCGCCATGCTCGCGGTCTACGCGGTCCTGGTGGGCCTGACGGTGCTGGTCTCGCGCGTCGTGCCGGGCGGTTTCGTGCCGGCGCAGGACAAGGAGTACCTGATCGCCTTTGCGCAATTGCCGAACGGCGCATCGCTGGATCGCACGGAAAAAGTGATCCGCGACATGAGTGCTATCGCGCTGAAGCAACCCGGCGTGGAAAGCGCGGTGGCGTTCCCTGGTTTGTCGGTGAACGGCTTTACCAACAGTTCGAGCGCGGGCATCGTGTTCGTGACGCTCAAGCCCTTCAAGGAGCGTGGCGACAAGAAGCTCTCGGCCGGTGCGATTGCCGGCGCGTTGAACCAGCAATATGGCGCGATCAAGGACTCGTTCGTGGCGGTGTTCCCGCCGCCGCCGGTGCTCGGTCTCGGTACGCTCGGCGGCTTCAAGATGCAGTTGGAGGACCACGGCGCGCTCGGTTACGCGGAGTTGAACAAGGCCGCGGAGGCCTTCGTGAAGAAGGCGGCGCAAACGCCTGAGCTCGGCCCGACCTTCTCCAGCTATCAGATCAACGTGCCGCAATTGAACGTCGACCTGGATCGCGTGAAGGCCAAGCAACTCGGCGTGCCGGTCACGGACGTGTTCAACACGATGCAGATCTATCTGGGCTCGCTGTATGTGAACGACTTCAACCGCTTTGGCCGCGTGTATCAGGTGCGGGTGCAGGCGGACGCGCCGTTCCGTCAACGCGCCGACGACATCCTGCAACTGAAGACGCGTAACACGGCGGGCGACATGGTGCCGTTGTCGTCGCTGGTGGCGGTGACGCCGACGTATGGTCCGGAAATGGTGGTGCGTTACAACGGCTATACGGCGGCCGACATCAACGGCGGACCCGCGCCGGGCTTCTCGTCGGGCCAGGCGCAAGCGGCGGCCGAACGCGTCGCGGCGCAAGTCCTGCCGCATGGCGTGAAGCTCGAATGGACCGACCTGACGTATCAGCAGATTCTCGCCGGCAATGCGGGCCTGTGGGTGTTCCCGATCAGCGTGCTGCTCGTGTTCCTCGTGCTCGCCGCGCTGTATGAAAGCCTGACGCTGCCGCTCGCGGTGATCCTGATCGTGCCGATGAGCGTGCTGTCCGCGCTGACCGGCGTGTGGCTCACGCAGGGCGACAACAACATCTTCACGCAGATCGGTTTGATGGTGCTGGTGGGCTTGTCCGCGAAGAACGCGATTCTGATCGTCGAGTTCGCACGCGAACTGGAGCATGACGGACATACGCCGCTCTCTGCGGCGATCGAGGCGAGCCGCTTGCGTCTGCGCCCGATTCTGATGACGTCGATCGCGTTCATCATGGGTGTGGTGCCGCTGGTGCTGTCGAGCGGAGCCGGTTCGGAAATGCGTCACGCGATGGGTATCGCGGTGTTCTTCGGCATGCTCGGCGTGACGCTGTTCGGCTTGATGCTGACCCCTGTGTTCTATGTGGTGCTGCGCACGCTGGCCGGCGGAACGATTCACGTCGCGCAGAAGGATGCGCCGCACTATGGCGCGCCGGTGACGGACGCTTGAGGAGAAAACAATAATGAAACGTTTTGAATCTTTGGGCGGGTGGGGGCGGGCGGCTACCAGCGGTTTGCTGGTCGCGCTGCTCGCCGCCTGCTCGGTGGAGCCCACGTATAAGCGGGCGGAGGTGGATACGCCGGCCGCGTTCAAGGAAACGCCTGCCGCTTCCGCACAGGACACGGGCACGTGGAAGCAGGCCCAGCCCGCTGACGACGCGCATCGCGGCCAATGGTGGACGATTTTCGGCGACCCGCAGTTGAACGCGCTGGAAGAGCAGGCGGCCGCCGCGAATCAGGATCTGAAGGCGGCGGCGGCGCGCGTGCAACAGGCGCGCGCGGTGACGCGGGCGGCGCGCTCGGACTGGTTCCCGAAGCTCGACGCGGGCTTCGGCCCGACGCGTGAGCGCGTTTCGGCGGCCTCGCAATTCCAGCCGGCCAGCGCGGGCGGTACGACGGGCACGATCTGGCGCGCGCAGGTGGGCGCGTCGTACGAAGCCGATCTGTTCGGGCGCGTCGGTTCCAACGTGAACGCGTCGCAAGCGGACGAGCAGCAAAGCGAAGCGCTGTTCCGTTCAGTGCAGTTGTCGTTGCAGGCCGACGTCGCGCAGAACTATTTTCAACTGCGTGAACTCGACACGGATCAGGATCTGTACCGCCGCACCGTGGCGCTGCGCGAGGACACGCTGAAGCTGGTCGAACGGCGTTTCAAGGAAGGCGATATCAGCGAACTGGACGTGTCGCGCGCCCGCAATGAACTGGCCAGCGCGCGCGCCGATGCGGTGGGCGTGGCGCGTCAGCGGGCGGCGTCCGAGCATAGCCTCGCGATTCTGCTCGGCAAGCCGCCGGCGGATTTCTCGTTCGCGGAAGCGCCGCTTGCGCCGGTCACGGTGCGCGTGCCGCCTGGTTTGCCTTCGGCCCTGCTCGAACGCCGGCCGGATATTTCGGCGGCGGAGCGGGCAATGGCGGCGGCGAACGCGCGGGTGGGTCTCGCGAAGTCGGCGTTCTTCCCGAAGCTCGATATCACGGGCGCATTCGGTTATGAGTCGGCGACCTTGGGCGATCTGTTCATGTGGTCGAGCCGTGCGTTCATTCTCGGGCCGTTCGCCGGCACGGCGCTGACCTTGCCTCTGTTCGACGGCGGCCGCCGCAAGGCGAACCTCGCGCAAGCTCGCTCGAAGTACGACGAGGACGTCGCGCAATATCGTCAACAGGTGCTGGTGGCGTTCCGCGAGGTGGAGGACAACCTGGCCGATCTGCGTTTGCTCGACGATCAGATGCGCGAGCAGAACAATGCGGTGCAGGCATCGCAGCGCGCGGCGCATCTGTCGCGCACGCAGTACACCGAGGGCGCGGTCAGCTATCTGGACGTGATCGACGGCGAGCGGCAGGTGCTCCAAACGCAACTACAGGCGAGTCATTTGTCGGGCACGCAGGCGGTGGCGACGGTTAATCTGATTCGCGCGTTGGGTGGTGGATGGAGCGACGTGAAGGCGCCGGATGCCGCGGTGGGGTCGGTTGCGCCGGCTTCGGGTGCGGTTGCTGCTTCTGCTGCTGCTTCTGCTTCTGCTCCGGCGGTGACGGAACAGGTAGCGAAGCGGTAGGTGTTTAGATCAGTTGTTAGTGGTGAACGCCGGGGCGCGCGGTTGCGCGGCCCGGCGTTTTTATTTGGGCAGCAGCGCGACGGCGCGGTTTTCAGCGGTTCTATTCCCCACAACGTCCCGCCAAATCATTTTTCCCGCTTTCCTTCCGAAAATCCCTTCGTAGACCACTGGTTTCGCCGCCTCTATCATGGGCCGCACCTCATCTGGAGAGAGGCGATGACCTGTCCGACTTTCCGCTGTTCGCGCTGACCGACTGGCGCTTCCTGTCACTGCCACGCGCGGGCTAAGCCGCGCGTCGCGGATTTCCGTTGCCCGATGTTCTCCGGCATGCGTCGCCGCGTGCCGTTGGACCGGCTCGCCTCAAAACCGATACGTCACGACTTTACGAGTTCACCATGCGCATTTCTCTATCCACATTGCTGCGCTCTTTCAATGCGCCGGCTCGCACGCTTTTCGGCGCATTCGGTCTCGCGCTGGCGTTGTCCGCCACGTCGGCATTCGCGGCGGATGTGCCCACGCTGAAGATCGGCACCGCCACCAGCCCGCAAATCGAGGCGCTCAAAGTTGCCGCGCGCGAAGCCAGGGAGCAGGGACTCGACGTCAAGATCATCGAGTTCACCGACTGGAATACGCCGAACGCGGCGCTCGCCAACAAGGATATCGACGTCAACTACTTCCAGCACATTCCGTTTCTGGAGAACGCGAAGAAGCAGGGCGGCTATAACTTCGTCGCGATCGCGCCGGGCACGATCATGAAGATCGGCCTGTACTCGAAGAAGATCAAGCGCTTCGACGAATTGAAGAACGGCGCCACGGTCGCGATCGCCAACGATCCGGTCAATGGCGGCCGCGGTCTGTTGTTGCTGCAACGCGCCGGCCTCATCAAGCTGACGCCGGGTATCGACTATCGCGCCACGACGCTCGACATCATCGACAACCCGAAGCATCTGAAGATCGTGCAGCTCGAAGCGTCGCAACTGGCCCGTTCGCTCGACGACGTCGACCTCGCGCAAGGCTACCCGAGCTTCATCAAGCTCGCGGGCACCACCGATCCGAATAGCGCGCTGCTGTTCGACGGGCTGGAGAACAAGAACTACGCGATCCAGTGGGTCGTGCGTCCGGAAAGCGCGAACGATCCGCGTATCCGCAAGTTCATCGCGATCTATCAGCATTCGCCGGCCGTGCGCGCCGCGCTCGACAAAGCCTTCGGCACGCTTTACGCCGTCGCCTGGTAACGAAAGCGGTTAGGCGTGGCCGGAACAGAAAGGAGCCGCACGATGGCGAAGAAAAAGATTCTGCTGAACGCGTTCAACATGAACGCCGTCGGTCATATCAATCATGGCTTGTGGACGCATCCGCGCGACCGCTCCGCGCATTACACGGATCTCGACTATTGGACGAGTCTTGCGCAAACACTGGAGCGCGGCAAATTCGACGGCATCTTTCTCGCGGATATCGTCGGCGTCTACGACGTTTATCAAGGCGGCCCGGACACGCCGTTGCGCGAATCGGTGCAGATTCCGATCAACGATCCGTCCCTGATCGTCCCCGCGATGGCGCACGTGACGCAGCATATCGGTTTCGGCGTCACGTCGAATCTGACCTACGAGCCGCCGTATCTGTTCGCACGCCGCATGTCGACGCTCGATCATCTGACCAGGGGCCGGGTGGGCTGGAACATCGTCACCGGCTATCTGGACAGCGCGGCGCGCGGCATGGGGCTCGCGCAGCAGATCAGCCACGACGACCGCTACGATCGCGCCGACGATTACATGGACGTGGTCTACAAGCTGTGGGAGCAAAGCTGGGAAGACGATGCGGTGGTGCGCGACCGCGCGGCGCGCATCTTCTCGCATCCCGACAAGGTGCATCGCGTGAAGCACGACGGTCCGTATTATTCGATCGACGCCATTCATTTGAGCGAGCCGTCGCCGCAACGCACGCCGGTGCTTTACCAGGCGGGTTCGTCGAGCCGGGGTGTCGATTTCGCGGCACGTCACGCGGAATGCGTGTTCGTCGGCGGGCAGAACAAGCCGCTCACGCGCTCCATTGTCGACGACATCCGCGCGCGCGCGGTGAGCTACGGGCGTGCCGCGGACGATATAAAAATCTTCGCGGGCATCACGGTTGTCGTCGGCGAAACGGAACGCGCGGCGCGGGAGAAGTTCGACGAGTACCGGCGTTATGCGAGTGCCGAAGGCGGCCTCGCGCATTTCTCCAGTTCGACCGGCATCGACTTCTCGCAATACGAGCTGGACGAGCCGATCTCGTATGTGAAGACCGAGTCGATGCAATCCGCCGTCGAAGCTATTTCGAAAAAGAGCGTGAGCGGCGTGTGGACCAAGCGCAAGGTACTCGAACAGATGACGCTCGGCGGCCGCGCGAAACCGGTGGTCGGCTCGCCGCAGCAGATCGCGGACGAACTGGTGTCGTGGATCGAGGAAGCGGGTGTCGACGGTTTCAATCTGACACGCACGGTGATGCCGGAATCGTTCGAGGACTTCGTGAATCTGGTCGTGCCGGAGTTGCAGAACCGCGGCGTCTATAAGGAAGATTACGATGCCGCGCCGACGCTGCGCGAAAAGCTGTTCGGCGCCGGCCGAGCGCGGCTGCCCGACGTGCATGCCGGCGCCAGGCATCGGCGTCATGCGCGACACCACCTGCCGAGCGCAGTGAATGCCTGAGAGGAGCGAAGCAATGGCTAATCTATTCGACGTGCCGCAGTTCATTGAAGACGCGCCGTCCCTCGCATCGAATCCTGGTTCGCATCAGGCGACGCGAGCCGCCGTCGTATTCGACGACGTAGGCAAGACCTTCACTCATGCACGCGGCGTGCCGACTGCGGCGCTGTCGAACGTTACGCTGAACGTGGCGCACGGCGAAGTGTTCGGCATTATCGGCCGCAGCGGCGCGGGCAAGTCGACGCTGCTGCGGCTCGTGAACGGGTTGGAGAAGCCGAGTTCAGGCAGCGTGCGCGTGAACGGCGTGAGCGTCGGCGAACTCGACGAACGCGGCCTTGTTACATTGCGGCGGCGCATCGGCATGGTGTTTCAGCACTTCAATCTGCTTTCCGCGAAAACCGTGCGCGAGAACATTGCGTTGCCGCTGAAAATCGCCGGCACGCCGAAAGCGGTGATCGACACCAAGGTCGACGCGCTGCTCGAACTGGTCGGCCTGTCCGCCAAACGCGACGCTTATCCGGCGAGCCTCTCCGGTGGTCAGAAACAGCGCGTCGGCATCGCGCGGGCTCTCGTCACCGATCCTGAGATTCTGCTTTGCGACGAAGCCACGTCCGCACTCGATCCCGAAACGACGCAGGCGATTCTCGCGTTGCTGCGCGATATCAATCGGCGGCTCGACCTCACCATCGTTTTGATCACGCACGAAATGCAGGTGATTCGCGAAGTCTGCGATACGGTTGCCGTGATCGAGCGCGGGGAAGTGGTGGAAAGCGGACCGGTGTGGCGCGTGTTCGGCGATCCCCGGCACGATGCGACGCGCGCCTTGCTGCGCACGCTGGTGCACGACTTGCCCGCGGATCTCGCTGAACGCATCAAGCCTTTGCACGACATCGCGCACGCCGATGCGCGGATTCTGCTCGACGTGCGTTTCACCGGAGCCGATGCGCGCGAGCCGGATCTCGGCGGGCTGACTTCGGCGCTGAGCGTCGAAGGCGGGCGCGTGAGCTTCGTGCATGGCGGCATCGACAGGATTCAGGGGCATGCGCAAGGGCGTCTGGTCGTGTCCGCGCAAGTGCGCGCGAATGCGCACGGCACGATTCAAAAGCAGATCGCGACGCTCGTCGAGCGCGCGCGCGGCTACGCCAATCACGTCGAGGTGCTTGGCTATGTCTGATCTCTGGCTCTCGGAACTCGCGGACGCGATTCGCGACACCGTCGTGATGGTCGGCGTCTCCGCGTTCGTCGCGGCGTTGGCCGGCATTCCGCTGGCGCTGGTGCTGGTGACCACGACACGCGGCGGCATCTTCGAAAAGCGCGCGGTGAACAGCACGCTCGGCGCGCTCGTCAACGTGTTCCGCTCCACGCCGTTCATCATTCTGCTGGTCGCGCTGCTGCCGTTGACGCGCTTGCTGATCGGCACGACGATCGGCGTATGGGCCGCGATCGTGCCGCTCAGCATCGCGGCGATTCCGTTTTTTGCGCGCGTGGCCGAAGTGAGCCTGCGCGAAGTGGACCGCGGTTTGATTGAAGCCGCGCAGGCGATGGGCGCGCAACGGCGTCACATCATCTGGCACGTGCTGCTGCCTGAAGCGCTTCCCGGCATTCTCGGCGGCTTCACGATCACGGTGGTGGCGATGATCGGCTCGTCCGCAATGGCGGGCGCGGTCGGCGCGGGCGGCCTCGGCGATCTGGCGATCCGTTACGGCTATCAGCGTTTCGATACCACGGTGATGGTGACGGTGATCGTATTGCTGATCGTCATCGTGACGGCCGTGCAGTTCGTCGGCGACCGCTTCGTGCGACGGTTGGCGCAGCGCGCGTGACGGCCGGACCGCGCTTATGATGCTTGCGTCGCTCGTCAAACCTTTTCACGTGGACATTGCATGAACGAACCCCGTCATCCCGAGGCGCTGCAAACGCAGCAGGCGTGCGCCGCGCCCGTGGTGCGCGATCTCGCCGGCTTGCTCGACGCATTGCGCGCCAGCGCCGCGCAGCGCGATCGCGACGGCGGCCACGCAGCCCAGGAAAAACAATGGATCGCGGACGCGGGACTGCTCACGCTTGCCGTGCCGCGCGAATTCGGCGGGCTCGGCGCGCGCTGGCCCGACATCTACGAGACGATTCGCAAGATCGCGGCGGTCGATAGTGCGCTGGCGCATCTGTTGGGCTTTACCTGCTTGCAGGTGGTCAGCGTCAATGTATGGGGCAACCCCGAACAACGCGCACGCTATCTGGGCGGCACCGTGGAAGGGCGCTGGTGGTGGGGCAATGCGGTCAATCCGCTCGACACGCGGCTCGTCGCGAGCGCGAGCGGCGACGGCGGCTTTCTTCTCGACGGCCAGAAGGGCTTTTGCTCGGGCACGCGCGGCTCGCGGATGATGACCGTCTCCGCGCACGATCCGGCCAGCGGCAAACCGGTGTTCGCCGTGGTGCCGACCACGCGCGAGGGCATCGCCGTCCACGAAGACTGGAATCCGATCGGTCAGCGGCAGACCGACAGCGGCAGCGTGTCCTTCGCGCAGGTCAGGGTCGAGCCGCATGAGGTGCTCGTGCGCGCCGATACGCCGTATGCGAGTTTGCGCACGCTGGTTTCGCAGCAGGTGTTGATCAATCTGTTCGTGGGCATCGCGCAAGGTGCGCTCGAGGAAGCGCGCGGCTACGTCAATCAGCATGGCAAGCCGTGGATCAGCTCCGGCGTCGACAAGGCCACCGACGATCCTTACCTGATCCAGCGTTTCGGCGAGATGCGCCTGCAAGCGGTGAGCGCGGAAGCGCTGGCGACCCGCGCCGCTTATGCACTCGAGGACGCGTGGCAACAAGGTCCGGCGCTTTCCGCGGAAGCCCGCGCGCACGTCGCGCTCGCCACGTCGGAGGCGAAAATCCTGGCGCATCGCGCCGCGCTCGACGTCAGCGAAAAACTGTTCGACGCCTGCGGCGCTCGCGCCACGCATGCTCCGCTCGCGCTCGACCGGTTCTGGCGCAACGCTCGCGTGCATACGCTGCACGATCCGCTCGACTATCGTGTGCGTGACGTCGGCCGTTATGCACTGAGCGGGACATTGCCGGAGGTTTCTTTGTACACTTGAGGCGGTTCGCGGCGGCCGTCCCCGTTATGACGCGCCGCGGTTTATCCCCCTTCAAGAGATTGCCGACTTGCAGTTCAAACTCCCGACTACCGCAACGGCGCCGTTTTGCCCATCCGAGGTGCAAGGCTCGGTCGCCGTCTCGCAAGGCGCGCCTTTCTGGAAAAAAATCCTGCAATTCGCCGGCCCCGGCCTGCTCATCTCGATCGGCTACATGGACCCGGGCAATTGGGCCACCGATATCGAAGCCGGATCGCGCTACGGCTACAGTCTGCTGTTCGTCGTCATGTTGTCGAGCCTCGCGGCGATGGTGCTGCAATGCCTGAGCATGCGACTCGGCATCGTCACCGGGCGCGATCTTGCGCAGTTGTCGCGAGAGCGTTATTCGCCGGCCGTGGCGCGCGTTCAATGGCTGCTCGCCGAGGTGTCGATCGTGGCCTGCGATCTGGCCGAAGTGCTCGGCGGCGCGCTCGCCTTCCATCTGCTGTTCAAATGCTCGCTGACCACCGGCGTCTTGCTGACCGCGTTCGATACGCTGATCGTGCTCGGCCTGAAGGGCAAGAACTTCCGCGACCTCGAAGCGATCATGCTCGGCCTGATCGCGACCATCGGCGTGGGGTACGTCATCGAATTGGCGCTGGTGCAGCCGCACTGGCCGTCGGTCGCGCAAGGGTTGATTCCGTCGTGGGAGGCGCTCAGCAGCCGCGAGCCGATGTATCTCGCGATCGGCATTCTCGGCGCGACCGTGATGCCGCATAACCTCTACCTGCATTCGTCGATCGTGCAGACGCGCGCGGTGAAGCGCGACGCCGCGAGCATCGGATCGGCGATCGGCATGTCGCGCATCGATACGATCGTGTCGCTGGTGCTCGCGCTGCTGATCAACATGGCGATCCTGATTCTCGCCGGGGCGGCGTTTCATGCGACCGGCCACGATCAGGTCACCGAGATCGAAGACGCTTACACACTGCTCGCGCCGATCGTCGGCACCGGTTTGGCGGCGGTGTTGTTCGCCGTCACCTTGCTCGCCTCGGGACAAAGCTCGACCTTTACGGGCACGGTGGCCGGGCAGGTCATCATGGAAGGCTTTCTGAACCTGAAAATTCCGTGCTGGCAACGGCGCTTCATTACGCGGGCGCTCGCCTTGATCCCCGCGCTGATCGGCGTGCAGATGATGGGCAACGGCGCGGTCGGCAAACTGCTGGTCGCAAGCCAGGTGGTGTTGAGCCTGCAATTGCCGTTCGCGCTTTATCCGCTGATCCGCATGACCAGCGACCGTTCGCTGATGGGCGAATTCGCCAACAAGCTGCCGACGCGGCTACTGGCGTGGATGCTGTTCGTGGCGATCAGCGCGGCGAACTTGTGGCTGGTGGTGCAGACGGTTGGGCTGGTGGATTGAGGCGGTGCCGGGGCGGCTTGAGGTGGTAGCCGTGGTGGTGCCGGTGGCGGTGGCTGTGACAAAAAAAGTCCGCTCGTAACGGCGGACTTTTTTCTCAGGCTTCGCTTCGAGTCGGGCGGACCAGCCCTTCTCGATTCAGTTCGGCTCAGGCGGCTTGCGCGATCTGCGCTGCGTCGAGCGCTTCCTGGCGGGCCGCTGCGGCTTTCTTCGTCTTCCCGGCGCGCGACGGCGGCTGGCACGCGCCGCACACCACGTTGTGTTGCAGGTCGTGCTTGTGCGCGACGAACTTGCCGGTGCAACGGCAGCATTTGGTCAACTGCAGAATGTCGGCGTCGAAGAAACGCACCAGCGTCCAGGCGCGCGTCAAATCCAGCACCGGTTCGGTTTCGCTGTGCTTGCAGTGTTCGAGATACAGCCGGTAGCCCTTGGTCAGCGCATCCAGATGCGAGCAACGCGCTTCGTTCTTCAGGAACAGGTACGTGTTGTAGAACAACGATGCGTGGATGTTCGCCAGCCACGTCATATACCAGTCCGCCGAGAACGGCAGCATGCCCTTGGGCGGCGATACGCCCTTGACCTCGCGGTACAGGCGAATCATGCGGTCGCGCGAGAGCGTCAGTTCGCTCTCCAGCACCTGCATGCGGGCGCCGAGTTCGATCAGCGCGATGGCGCGGAATACTTCTTGTGCGTCTTCCGTTAGGCTACGCTTGAGCATCGCAGTCACCTCGATTAAGCGAACTGCTCGGCGGGCTGGCCCGCAAGCAGGATTGCCGCGTGAGTCGGAGCAACTGCTGCGTGCTTCGTGGTTTGCGTCAACGCCGACAACATGGCGTGGTCGTTGAAGCGGAAGAAGCACAAAAGCTGATCGGAAGCGGCCAGCTTGACGACCTGCGCGAGCGACAGCCCGCCAAGCAGATCGGCCAGTTCCGATGACAGTCCCAGCCGGAACATCCCGACTGCTTTGTCCTCGCGCAACATGCGCTGCGCAAGCATGATGTACGACAAGTTGATCTCGCGGATTGAATCCAGCGTCTCGCTGCTACGGTCCATTTTCTCTGTTTCCGAAGCCCCGAATTACCATGCCGGCTTTTTGCCGTTTTCTCTTTTATGCCTCGCCGGAAACGATGACCTCCGGCTACATGTCTTGATACAGATGGCGACTTTTTGATACATCGCGTTACATTTCGTAACAGCTTGGGACGAATTGTATGAAGGGCAAAACAAGAAATCAATCCCTTCTCGAAAAAATATCGCTAAAAAGATACTTCAATTTCAGGTAATTTTTTCACGGGCTCGTAATAGAAGCCGTTATGCACATTTTTGGGCTGGGGCGACCTTCGTCTGGTCCCTGAAAACCCTTATAGAACAGGACTTGTAAGCTTTCGTCTGAGCACACGATAAGTGTGGGGCGATCTCGCCGATTTAAGCGCGCCTGGAAAAGAAAAAGCAGAAGGGCGAGCTGCTGAGATGTAATAAATACCGCACGTTTTCGGAGGTGGGGGACCAATCACAGATGTAACAGATCGTCGCGGCCCTGGTTACAAACCAGGCCGAGTTTGTAACTTTTTTCGTAACATCCTGGGGCCGGCCGGTCGAACCTGCTCGACTGCGGGGCCGGGAACAGCGGCCGCGTCGGCCGTCCATGACGGGCCGTTCGCCCTGGCCTGGATGTCAGCCGTAGCCGGTCTGTTAGGGCAAGAGGAGGTCAGATCACGCGCCGCCGGTTCGAGACAGCGACGGCTCACATGAACCGCGCCATCAAATCGGCGTCGTGAAATACGCCGTCGACATTCAGCGCGGCGACTTCGCATCCGTATTTCCGAAAGCCGAGCGACTCATAGAGCTTGCGCGCCGTCTCGTTGCGGCTGCCGACCATGAGTTGGACTTGCCGCAAAGCTTCTATTCGCGCCGCACGCGCCAGCAACTCGTCGAGCAACGCGCGCCCAACGCCACGCCCAGCGGCTTCCGGCGCGACGTACATGCCGACCACGGCGGCTTTGTGCCGCTCCTTGTCGCGCGGGTTGCGCCGCATTCCGACCACGCCGACGAGCGGTGCGCCGGCCGATGCGTAAGCGCCCAGCAGAAAATCACCGTCGGCCGCGCGCGAACCTTCCAACATGGCGTCGTGTTGCGCCGCGCCTCTTGCCAGCGCGTCCGCGTAGCTTTGGCCGAATGATTCCGGATGCGCCTTCAGTCCGCGCAGGCGAAGTTCGAAGTAGGCGTCGCGGTCGGCCAGTGCGAGTTGGCGTATCAGCACGGCGTGATTGTTCAAGTGCATCTCCGTGAACGGTTGTTCGAATCGGGTGGTCGTGACCGGCGCGCATTGCCCGGTTTCGGCGGTGTTGCGGGATCAAACCACGACTAAGGCGCCGCCTGGGCGCGCTGGCTTTCGGCAAACTCGCGCAACGCCGCCGCGGTTTGCTGGTCGGCTGGAAAAAACGCTTCGATCGCCAGCTCCGATAGCGTCACGTCCACCGGCGTACCGAATACGGTGGTGGTGCTGAAAAACGACAGCAGCCCGAGCGGCGTGCGTAGCCGCAGCGGCACGGCAATCTGATTGATGGCCGGGTCGGGGTCGATCGCCTGCGCGCCAGGCGGCGCGGGATAGCCCGCCAACTCGTCGCGCAACGCGCTCAGCGTGTCGTCGCCGCTTACGTCGATCTGACGTTGCAGCCGGGCCAGCACGTGTTCCAGCCAGGCATGCCAGTTGACGATGGAAGCCGCGATCCCCTCCGGATGCAAGCTCAGGCGCAGCGCATTGACCGGCGGCTTCAGCAGCTCCGCGCTTGCGCCCGCCACCAGAGGCGCGAGCGCGCTGTTGGCGGCAAGGATGGTCCAGTGACGGTCGATGGCGAGCGCCGGATACGGCTCGTGCCCCTTGAGCACCAGTTCGACGGCCTCGCGCGCGGCGGCCAACTGGGGATCGGTGAGCGGACGCTCACGGAACAACGGCGCATAACCCGCCGCGATCAGCAGCGCATTGCGTGCACGCAGCGGCACGTCGAGCCGTTCCGCCAGATGCATGACCATCTCCCGGCTCGGCACCGCGCGGCCTGATTCGACGAAGCTCAGATGCCGCGTCGAAATATCGGCCTCGGCCGCGAGCAGCAACTGGCTCATTCTTCGCCGCTGCCGCCATTCGCGCAGCAGATCGCCGACCGTGCGGCTGGCCGTCGGCGGAGTCGACGGGGCGGTTTGCGCAAGAGAGAGCGTATTCATGCCAACGATGATAGCCAAACCGCGCTGGCAATCCATTACCTCGCACGTAATCGACGCGCCGCGCGCGAGCCGCCAATCTTCACTCCGAGCCCGCCGCATACAACGTGTTTGCCGAGCGTAGTGCTCAGTCGCTACCCATGAAGGAGTCTGAGATGAATGCGCATACCGATCCGATCGACCGTTATTTCGACGCATGGAATGAAACCGATGGCGCGCGCCGTCGCGAGTTGATCGCCGCGACGTGGGCCGCGGATGCCGACTATCGTGATCCGCTGCTGGCGGGCGCGGGCCACGACGGCATCGACGCGATGATCCGCGCGGTGCATGAACGCTTCCCGCATCACACGTTTCGCCGCACGACCGAGGTCGACGGCTTCGCGAACCGGCTGCGTTTTTCCTGGGAACTGACCACGCCCGCGGGCGAGGCGATCGTCAAGGGTTCCGATTTCGGCGTGGTCGATGCGCATGGCCGCCTGCAGGCGGTCACCGGTTTCCTCGACCAGGTGCCGGCCGCGGCCTGACCGGCGTCATCTTTTCACGGAGACGATCATGCTTGAGCCCGCTGCCGCCACGGCCGTCCGAACCGTCGTCGCGTTCGCGCGCCTGTCGTGCGCCGTCGACGCGTTGTGCAGCGCCATCGCCGGTTTCGCCTTGCTCGCCGGCGCGCGCGCGTTCACGTTCACCGCCTTGCTCGCGTGGCGCGAGCCGGTGCTGGGCGGCGCGGGCCTCGTGCTGCTGGCGCTGGTCGGCTGGCTGCGGTGGCGGTGCGGCGTCTCGCGCGGCTTTGCGCGGATGGACGCAAAGTTGCTTGCTACAATCGATCGCCCGAATGCAATCCGCGGCGCTGTTCCGTTCTCGTCGAGCGCCGGTCGTATCGGCGAGACCCGAACGCGGGCGTGAAGCGGTCGCTGCATAAAGAATCGACTGTTGTTTAAAACCGGGCGGCCAGCCGCCAATCGAACTACAAGGAGACACCGTGCTGAAGAATCTCGACCCGCTGCTGAATGCCGATGTGCTGCATGCGTTGCGCTCGATGGGCCATGGCGACGAACTGGTGATTTGCGACGCGAACTTTCCGGGCGATTCGGTCGCCCGCGAGAGTGTGCTCGGCAACCTGCTTCGCCTCGACGGCGTGAGCGCGCCGCGCGCGATTCGCGCGGTGCTGTCGGTGATGCCGCTGGATACGTTCATCGAACATCCCGCCTCGCGGATGGAAGTGGTCGGCGAGCCGCAGACGATTCCGGCGGTGCAGCGCGAGGCGCAGACCGAGGTCAATGCCGCGGAAGGGCGGGAGGTGCCGTTTGCGTCGATTGAACGGTTCGCTTTTTACGAGCGGGCGCGCAAAGCCTATTGCGTGATCGCCACGGGCGAGGAGCGCGGTTATGGTTGCTTCGTGTTCACCAAGGGCGTGCTGCTTGCGCCGGATGCGCCTCGGTAATCGCCTGCGCTCCAATACAGCGGGCGCCGCTCGGCCCCGCCCGAGCTTGGAAAAGGCGGGTAATGCACATATCCTCAGGTGCAAGGCGGGGAACTGCGGCAACCTGACCGGGTCTGCTGCTTATTCATTTATAGGAGCTTCTCATGGCGCGTCCCGTCGATTCCGGCGTTATCCTCATCGCACGTATCGCCCTTGCCGTGCTGTTTCTGTGGGGCGGTGTGATGAAACTGCTGGGCTATGCGGGCTTCGTCGGCTACCTGCATTCGAAGGGCGTGCCGTTCGTGCAGATCGCCGCGCCGATCGCGACCGTGGTCGAGGCGCTCGGCGGCCTCTTGCTGATCGTCGGCTTCAAGGTGCGTCCGCTTGCCGTGATCATGGCCGTCTATACCGTGGCGACGGCGGTGTTGGGCCACGATTTCTGGAACGTCACCGATCCGGCCTTGCAGCGCGACATGGTGATCCATTTCTGGAAGAACATCGGAATCGCCGGCGGCTTCCTGCTGCTGTTCGTGACCGGCGCGGGCCGTATCAGCATCGACGGCGCACGTGCGCCGCGCGGCGGGCTGGGGCTCTGATACGGGAGCCCGGGCGGCGGGCGCCCGACGCCATCGATTCTGGCTGCAACCAAGGGAGCAAACAATGATTCAGAGTTTCGAGCAAACCATTGGCGGCAAGGTGATGCAGTTGTGCGCGAGCCTCGGCGAAGGGCCCACGCCTCATCGGGTCATCATCAGCCTGGCTGATTCGGCGAAAACACTCGTCGTGCTGGATGCGTCCGGCCTCATCGGCACGCTCAAGGCGGAGATCGAGGAGCCCGACAAGCTGATCGCCGATGCGATCACGAAGGCGCAAAGCGAAGGGCTGATCGAACGCGCGATCGATACCGGCACGATTCAGGAAGCGTCGCTGTAAGCCGCGGCGCGGCGCAGCGGTTCTTTGGCCGCTCCGTCGTGTTGCCGCAGCCTTGCCATTGAAAAACGACCCCCGCAATGCGCGCGCATCGCGGGGGTCGTTTTTTTCACGGGTCAAGTCGCGTCGACCGCCAGCCCGCTCAGCGAGCTTGCGGCGCTGCGTCCTTGATAAACAGCGTGGTCAGTGCGCCGAGAATGCAGATCGCTCCCACATACAGCGGCGCGGCCATCGGATTGGACTTCATCATCAGCGAGACGGCGATCGGCGTGAGGCCGCCGAACACCGCATAGGCGACGTTATACGAGAACGAAATGCCCGAAAACCGCACGACAGGCGGGAACGCCTTGACCATCACGAACGGAATCGCGCCGATCACGCCGACAAACAGGCCGGCCGCGGCGTAGAGCGGCACCAGTGCAGACGTATCGACGGCGAGTTGCTGGAACATCACGTAGTACGTGACCGCCAGCGCGAGTCCGCCGATGAAGATCGTGCGACCGGCGCCGATGCGGCCGGCGATCGAGCCCGCCATCACGCAGCCGATCGTCAGGCACAGCGTCGCCACGCAATTCGCCAGCAGCGCGGTGGCCGGCGCGACATGAAACTGCTTTTGCAGCAGCGTCGGCGTCATCAGAATCACCACGACGATCGCGGCCGACAGCATCCACGTGAGCAGCATCGAGACGATCACGGCGCGGCCGTGGTCGCGCAGCACGGCCTTGAGCGGCACTTCGGCGGCGATCGCCTTGCGCTGCTTGAGTTCGGCGAAGACCGGCGTTTCATGCAGCCAGCGGCGCAGGTAGACGGAGAACATGCCGAACACGCCGCCCACGAGGAACGGCAGGCGCCACGCATACGCGGAGATCTCCGCCGGCGCGAAGTTGCGGTTGACCGCCGAGGCGATCAAGGAGCCCAGCAGGATGCCGGCCGTGAGACCGGCCGTCAGCGTGCCGCATGCATAGCCGATATGCCGCTGCGGCACGTGCTCGGAGACGAACACCCAGGCGCCCGGCACTTCGCCGCCTACCGCCGCGCCTTGCATCACGCGGAACAACAGCAGCAGCACCGGCGCCAGCACGCCGATGCTCGCGTAGGTGGGCAGGAGGCCCATCATCAGTGTGGGCACCGACATCAGCAGCACGCTCAGCGTGAACATGCGCTTGCGGCCGAACAGGTCGCCGAAGTGCGCCATGATGATGCCGCCGAGCGGCCGCGCCAGATAGCCCGCCGCGAAGATCCCGAAGGTTTGCACCTGGCGCAGCCACTCCGGCATCGCGGCCGGGAAGAATAGCTGACCGATCGCCGGCGCGAAAAACACGAAGATGATGAAGTCGTAGAACTCGAGCGCTCCGCCGAGGGCGGCGAGGCCGAGCGTCTTGTAATCGCTGCGCCCAAGAGGGCGTGGGGTGGCAGCCTGCGCTCCACCCAGATTTGTCGCTTGCATTGCTATGTCGTTGTCTTGAATGGTGAGCCACACGTGGCGCGTGGAAATACGGCGGTCGTCGGGCGAGAAGTGTGGTAGGCGCTGGGTAGAGCACGGGACACCGGCGCGCCGGCCCGGATAGGGGGCGCGATGACGACTTTGGCCAGGCGGGGATTTTACAGGATGAAAGTCGCTCGCCTCGGGAAGTGCTTAATTCGATTGAGAAAGTTCCGCGGGGACGGGCGTTTTCGCCACGGAGTTCCGGCTCTGCGCACTGGGAAACGTTGCGGCAGCTTGTAGGAGTTGCGGGATGGAGTTGTCGGGCGGCGTCGATAGATATGTAAATTAGGATTGTTCCTATGGGATGGAACGGGCCTGCCTCTGAGAATCGCGTCCGAGCTATCAGTTAAGAGTCATCCCCCATGCGCATTGCCATTCTTCAGCGTGACCCGGTCATGCGTCAGTCCATCGAAACAGTTCTTCTCAGCGCGGGCCATACGTGCATGGCCTACGATGACGGCCTTGCCATGTCGAAAGCGCTCGCCCGTTCCACCGTGGATCTGCTGGTGCTGGACTGGCACGGCACGCGCCTGTCCGGTGCGGAGGTGCTGAGGTCGGTGCGGGCGGTCGGCGGCGACCGGTTGCCGGTCATCTTCGCCTCGCGGGAGACGTCGGAGGAAAGCATGGTGCGAGCCCTCTCCGGCGGCGCGGACGATTACGTCGCGTTGCCGCTGCGCCCAGCCGAGTTCCGGGAGCGCGTCGGAGCGCTGCTGCGGCGCGCGTATCCCGATCGCTCCAGCGTGGCGAGTTTCGACGTGGGGCCGTACCATTTCGACATTTCCCGTCGCCCGCAAAGCCTTATCCAGCAAGGGCTGTTTAATATTTGTTCAAAATTCGTTCAAAACTCCCAGTGACGATTCGCTGCGCTCGGAGGTGGTCTGAGGCGTTGCCAAGGCCTGATCTGCGAATCTGGTTGGTCTGCGTCGCCGTCCGGCTAAAGTAGCGCCGTGTCGATCTTGATCGGCGTGTTCGGCGACAGTCTGCCGGTGGACGCCGAACACATTGGCAAGCCTTTCTTCCCATGCGTGCCAGAGAAGGGCCTGCCTGACGCGGCTGCTCGGCTCGCCTGTACAATTCCCGCGCTGGTTCACCACCGGGAGAGCGTGAAATGGAGCAGGCTTACGCGGCGATCGGGCGCGCGGTAATCGCGATGCAGATGTTCGAGGTGACTTTCGTGTCGGTCCACGAAGGCTTCAAGATGATCACGGACGAGGTTTATCGCGAGGCGTCGGGCGGCATGATCGACGAGAAAAAATATAAAACGGCATCTGCGAACGTGGTCAAGGCGCTCTCCGATAGAGGGCAGATTGCGACGGATCTGGAGGACCGGCTAAACACCCTGATAGAGCGTCGGAACGAGTTGATGCACCGATGGTTCATGCATCACGGCTGGCCGTGGCCCGAGACTAGCAACGCCGCCGACTATGCACCCGTCATCGAACTCGCAGAGTGGGTCAGGACCGAGGCAAATGCGATTACTCATATGATGGCCGGTTACATGGTGCAGCACGCGCATCCCCAGGTGCACGAGGAAGACTCTGATGCGTACCGCCAAGCGATGGTCGAACTTTTCCACAAGCTACACGTGCAGGAGTAGACGAACATGCGTGTGACAAAGATTGACGCCGCCCGAAGGCAACTCATTACTGCCATTCGCCTTTTCTTCGACGGCGGCGACCGCGTATCCGTTTACTCGCTGGCATCGAATGCATGGGAGGTCATCGACGTGCTCTGCACGAGCGCGGGCGTGCAGAGCTTCTCGAAGCAGGCGCGCGAAAATTTGCCAGCCGGACACACGCTCAGTTACTACATCAACGAGCCGTGTCGAAACTTCTTCAAGCACGCCAAACAAGACCCGAACCCTAATAGTTCGGTCGAATTGCGTGAGTCTGACGCTGCCGCCATCCTGTTCCTGGCGGTGGAAGATTACATACGGCTTCGGCAGGGTGGTCCTGTAGAGGTGCAAGCCTTTCAGGCATGGTTTATCGCTGTCTTCCCGGAAAAGGTTGCGGATGACTCTGCCGCGCAATCGATTCTCGAAAACGTCAACCTCGCATTTCCCGGCATCGCCACGTTCGCCGCCCCCGACCAGATCGAAATGGGCAGGCGTGTACTGGAAGCTGCTCTCCGAGATCCGGAACTCGCGGCTGACCCGCAAACCGAGCCGAGCCTCTGATTCGCGCGCTATCCCGCTGAATGGGGCGTACTGATGCTAGTGACTGCAGCGCTGCGTGTGAATGTCTCATATCGGCGAGACAGCGGACCGCCGCCCGTGCTGACTGAGTGACTCAAACGGTCGTCTACGGAAGTTCGGCATGGGACCGGGTGCGGTCTCATTTCCAGCCGTTGATGGGCTAGTTGGTTTGAACAATTCAATGGCGGAGGCGCACTTAATAGTGGACCGTCGCCAAATATCACGCGCGTCACGTCCGCAACTGAAAACTCAATCTCTAACGGTGAGCGTGTCCAACAGCGGGGAGAAGTTGATTCAAGAAGTGCGTTCTGCCGACTCTCGCATGCACGCGTGGAAGCCGATTAATCGGCCTTACGAAACAGGACGGCTGTTTTGCGGCATCATACGCGGAGGAAATTTACCGCGCAGACTTCGCTTAATGAAAACGACAAGAACTCACCGGTTTCCGAAGTGGCTAGAGTTTCGAGATGCAGTAGATGCAGCGTCGGTCCGGCCCCCTCCGCCTGCAGGGCGTTACATGTTCCATTCCGATGCATTCGACGGAATTGTGTCAAAGCTCGCGGATTCGCCGTCGGACGTGCCGGAGGCTCGCCGCCCAATAAACGGAGCGATAGACAGCGAACTAGGTGCATTGGCGAAAGAAATTATTTTGTCCAGCCTGCTTGCCCACACGCCTCAAGAACCATACTTTTCTGTTGCACATATCCTCAGGGACGCGCTGCGGCAGAAGCTGTTAATCCCCACTGTTTCTGCGACTGATGAAAGGTGGGTCGATGCTATTTGGATTGCACTGAGTTACAACGAACGTAAAGACCCGCAATCGAGCGCAACATTTCGGCCCCAAGCGGCAGATGTAACATTCGCTCACGCAGTTGGTTTTTTCAATGCTAGAAATATCAACGTAGATCTGTACGGCGATCAGATTTTCGTCCAATCGAGCGGTGTCTGGTCCGCGCTTGCGGCCACGGTGGCAGGTCCACTGATGGCCCTCGGGGACACTGTCGCAATGAAGTATATGGATGAATGGCTGTCTTCACGATTCGATCCAGTTATCCGCCGCGTCCATCTTCATCCGACGCCGGATATGATGGGGCGAAAGTTGGATCGATCCTTGCCCTATGGGCATTTATACCGGACAGCTATCAAGGCGCTGGGTCGTCGCCGCATTCGCGGCCGAGCTTTAGCGACACCAGCTTCGATAGGCGAGGCAGCAACTCATCTCGCAGCGCTTTACGAGGTTGAGCCCTTCTCGACTTACGAAACGATGTTTCCGCCGTATCCAAGCCGCGTTTTGGAGATGCTTCTGCGGGTCGTTCTATACGACGAACTGTTTACCATTCCGCAATGCGATCCTGCGCAGATGGAGCGCCTCATGGGCGATTTGTTTGAGGAGGTCTCGAAGGGCAGAACTATCCCAGTTGGTGGATGGGTGCTCAATGACGCAATCGTGCTTTGGCGGACATTGTTATCCCTTTCTTCCTCGAACGTCGCTTCCAACTTCATTGAACGTTCTCAGTTGCGACGACTTCTGACGCAGGGCGTCGGCCGCTCCGCGAGTGATGCACTTCTCGACGCTTTCGTTCTCTTCGCTCCAAATCGCAGCTATCGCGTGCCGTCCGATGCCATCCTTGCTGATACACGTGAGTGCGCCCTTGCCGAAGCGTCGGATGATCGGTATTGGATTGCGCCGCGACCGTTTCTTGGGCCTGCGTTCTTCGCACGATTGGTCAGCGTCTATGCAAAGGTGGACAAAGGTATAAGTAGCAAAATTGGAGTGGCGTTTGAAGCGCAGATGCTGAATCGCATGACGCAGTTTGCTATTCAATGCCGCCGTGCCGAGGTCGCTGGCCCAAAAGGGACGAAAGGTGGTGATATCGACCTAATCCTCGAGACTCCTGAAATCGTTGCGCTATTTGAACTGAAAAAGAAAGGGTTGACGCGCAAGACAAACGCCGGGAATGATCTGCAACTGGCCATTGATCTGGCCCGTGGAGTGGTGCGCGGCGTCAATCAGTTGGCAAGACACGAACTTACCTTGCTTCGAAGCGGGGAGTTGCGATTTGCCGATGGAACCAAGCTGAGTCTCAACGGCCGGCGGATCATCAAATGCGTCATCTCGCTCGCTGACTACGGGGGGCTACACGATGGGGCAATCGTTCGAAACATGCTGGAGTCGTTTCGCCAGATTTCATTGAGTCCAAGCCAATCGCTGACCCGTGAACAACAGGCCGGCCTCGAAGAGGCTAACGAGCAAATGAAGATCTTACAATTACGCTATACCGAGTTTTCGGCGCTCCAACCGAGCGACTCAAAGATCAATTTGTTTGACAATTTTCTTTTCCATAACGTTTTCTTCGTTGAGCACGTGTTGCTTGCCGCACGGACAGCAGAGTCGTTATTGAAGGCCCTACTTACGGGACATCGGCTGATGACGGGATCGCGCGATCCGTTCTTCGAACACGCCTGGTTTCAGTCTGGTCGCAATTAGCCTCAAGGCGCATGTCCGGTAAGCGGTTGGAAGCTGCTGCAGGGGGCCGAACTCGCGATCGGCCGAAAGGGTCGGCAACCGAAGTTCGCAGTTCGCGGCGGGCATGCCGTGCGTCGATCGGAGCAGATTCCGAGTTCGGCCAACTTGAGACGTTCGACTTCGTCAGTTAAATCGTCGGCACCCGTTAGCGACCCCGGTGCCAAGACGGGGAGGTAACCGAAAGCGTATTACGGAATGGTATCGCTTGGTTGCGCCTGTCATTCTAACCCCTGAATTCGAATACCCCGCATGGACGATCTAGAGCGTCAACGCTACATAGAGTATTTTCAACGCCAGTTATTGCCTGATGGTGGGGATGGCTTCTGGCAGGGACATAAAGCTTGGTTTGATGCGAATCGATCGGCGCTCGCCGAGCAATACCTGTCGGTCAGCAGAAAGGCGGACGGAGAAGCGCTTGCGACGGCCGTCCTTACACACCAAGATCAAGGCGAGTATGACAACTTCTTCGCCAAGCAAATTTTTGAGCCGCTTGTTAGAAAGGCACTCGATATCTGCGAAGACGATGGATTTGCGCTCCGCAACCCAGTCAAGTTTGTCAACTCACCCGGGTTCGAACCGTCTGCTGCAGCCATGCCGTCCTCTGGTGAACACCTTCTCTTCGCAGGACAAGGAACATTTGTCTTCTGTAATTATTGGTCAAAGATATTCTCCTCCGCAATCGCCGAGGTAGGTGAGTTACCCGCTGAAAAACGAGCGTCGCCAGATGTTGCCATTGCGAAACTGCGGCAGGGCCGGGTGCTCGTCGATGCTGCCCGACTTGCGTTGCGCTATGCCTTCTTCGATTCACTACTGGGCTTTGGCCCGTTGAAGCAGCCTCAGGAACTGCTGGGCGTTCGCGTGATGCTTGTCGAGGCTATGGAAATTTTCATCGTTGGACATGAGGTCGGCCACTTTCTGGGGCACGAGGCCTATCCTGAAACCTCCGGCATGCGTCCGGGACAAGATTCCAAGAGCCACGAGCTTGATTGCGACGCAGTTGGTCTAGCCATCTCGACGGCGTATGGTGTGCGCGAGGGCAATGCATTTGCATTTCAGCTGATTGGCCCTCTCTTGCTGTTCTATGCGCTTCGGACTTGCGAACAGGTCAAATCAATCCTCTTCGATGAAGTTCGTGCACAAAGTGAATCGCACCCTTCGCATGAGGAGAGGTTCAGATTTGCCCTTGACTTTCTTGACGGTACGGGCGCCAAAAAGGATATCAAGGAGAGCGTTCAGTTCGCGCTGGATGTTGCGATGTGCGTAGGAAGCCAAGTTCAGCTGATCGCGCGAGACTTGAAGACCCAAGCGACCGCGAAATGATGCTACAAGCTTGCTTTGGTGCACAAGATTACGAAACTTGAAATATGGCAGCTCCAACCGAATGTCTCCTTCTAAGAAGAACGCCGAAGGGCTGTAGTGGGGGTCAATTGGGACCTTAATTGCGGCACGACTATGGCTCACTACGTGACGCATCCATATGCGCCTGATACCAGCGCCCCCCACCCTAGTCACCTTGTGCTGATCTTAACCTTCAGAGGTTCAAGGCCACGCGAATTTGCATACAGGTCAGCAATCGCGTCTGTCATATGCCCAAGTAGCGCTTTGGTGTCGACACCGCCCTGTTCCATGTAAAGTCGTTTCGTGAGACTACGCATTTCGTGGAAGGTCGGCGCGTCGTCGCCCGTGATGCCGGCGAGGTCGCGTGCTTCCTTGAACTTCGATGTGAAGGTCTTGATCTTGATCGCCGCGCCTTTGGGCGCGTTCACGTTTGGCCTGATGTGGTGAACCAGGTATTTGCTGACGATCCCCGTGGACCTGCAGCGCGCAATTACGTCGGCGAGCGACATCCCGAGCACGTCCATGCGCAATTCAAGCGGGATCGCGATGCGCACGCCTGTCTTGCCGCGCGTCAGCACAGCATGGCCGTCCTGTTGGAAGCTGCGCTCCCAGCGAGCTATCGTGGAACGGTCCTGTCCGGAAACGAGCGCCAGCAGCATCGCATTTTGCAGCCATAGCGCAACCTGCGGCGCCTTCTCGTAGATCGCCTGGAACTCCTCGAACGTCAGTCGTCGGCGCTTCACCGTAACCTTTGCCTTGTCGGTCGCGTCGGCAGGGTTCTTGTCCATCCAGCCAAGCGCCATCCCCCGGCGACACACGGCGCGCATGCGACTGCGGATGTGAACAGCCCATTGCATTTTGCCGCGCGCTTCAACCTTCTCCAGCATGTCGGCGACGTGTTTCGTCGTCAGAGCCGCGCACGGGACTTTCCCGATCTCGTCGCGAATCGCGGAATCCACGTACTTCCTGTGGCGCACCGTCTCGGGCTTTGCCTTGCCAATGGGCATCTTGTCCAATAGATCGCCGATAGTCTCGCGCGGCGTGTCCAGCCGATCAGCAAGGCTCTTTGTTACTTTGCCACCTATGGCCTTGGCGTTCGCCTCCTGCGCTTCAAAGATCGCGAGTGCGAGGTCGATGCGCCCGAGGACATACGTCTTGCCGTCACGCGGGTCGCGCCAGGTGTAATAGCCGGGGCGTGGTTCGTGCATGTTGGCCGGCCAGTTGGCGCGGCGCCGAATGCGTGGTCGTGCTGCCATAGTTATTGTGGAATTCGTTGTGCAAGGCGTGGGCGAACTGTGCCGTCCTGAAAGACCGCGTTCTGTTCGACGTAGTAGGAGCGGCCGACTTTCACCGGCGTGGGAAAGATTTTTCCTGCGTTGATCCAAAGGCGCGCTGTACGGATCGCCGGCGGAGGATCGAACTCGCGTTTTAGCCATTCATCCAACCTTACTTTCATTTGACCTCCCAGGGTTTGTGTATGGTTTCAAGAATTTGTTGTGCTGCTGCGGTCAACGGCCGGTATAATCGCCGCCTGATTAGATCAGGCGGCATTTGTCGCCTCGGCGTGCCCCGGCAAGTTATCAACAGGCAGCGGTCTAACGTGCCCGGTTTTCAGGTTGACGAATGCGCCGCACCAGCTGAGCCTCCCATGGCGGAAAAACTCCCACAGGATCCCAAGCGCCGGCGTGACGATCGCCTGATTTATGAAAAGCTCCTGCCGCTCGAGCGCTTCGGCGAGTCCGCAACTCGGCGCATCATCTTCCGGTACCGTCGTATCGATCAATTCCGGCAGCACGTCGTACGGCCAGCGCAGCGATGCACTGCCTTCGCATTGGGCCGATCGGCTCGAACCAAAGATCACCTGACCGTCGCTCGCGCGATTGCCGAGATCCATCACGTATGTCGCAGTGCTCTTCAACGTCTTTGCCAGCTTGGCGCGCGAAGCTGCGCTGTCGACGCACACGATCGCGATGCCGGGCCCGACATGAACCAGTTCGTCGGCGCCGGCATGTTTCGGTCGCGCGTGCCAGTCGAGGCCAAAGAACGCATTCAGTCGATGAACCAGGACCGCGCTCTTGTACTGCCCGACATCGGCCGGGCTGAACATCTGTCGGCCGATGTTTGCCTCGCTAACCGTATCGCCGTCGAACGCGGTCACGTGCAAGCCGGGATGTCCGAGTGCGGTTAGCGCGTGATTCAATCTCGCGAGGCCAGTCAGCATCTGGGAACCGTTGCCGCCGCAGCCGATCAGCGCGATATTCACGCGGCGATCAAGAACGTGGGCGGGGGTAATGTGTGTCATGCTTTTCTCCACCACAGGGGACCGAGATCGCGCCCGATGAACGCGGCGCATTCGGAAATCGCGCGGCGCATCGCGCGGCATCGCTCAGCGCAGTCCCAGTCGGACAGCCTGTCGACGTCGATGTCGTCATGCGTGAAGATCCGCATCGAGCCAACGCCCGCTATCGCGGCGACATACTCATCGTGATGGCTGACGTCGATGCGTGCCGCGGCTGCCAGTTCTGCCGCGTCCGAGTCGCTCTGCAGCGGAGCGAACAGTCTCCACGGTGCGTCGGCGACGTGGCGCGGGCGCACATGCACGACCTCGAGCTCGCGCACGAAGTAGCGGCGTGATTCCCAGTTCGCGGCGCGTGCCGCGTATTGAGCGATGTCCAGTTCGTTCACACCGGCTCCGGGACCTTGAAAATGGCGTCGGACGGAACCTTCAGCGGCACGAACATGCCGAGCACGCACAGACGGAATGCAACGCTTGGAACCCCGCCTTCGCCGAGGCCGCCGAGTACGCCCGAAATCTTCACTTCGCCGGCATCGTCGGCGTCATCCTGTGCGCTAAAGTACGCCGCACCGTCGCCGTGACTGTGGATATCGATCGCAAGGCTCTCGTGCGCCGCGAGCAGCGGCCGGTCGAAGGTGATCGACCCGGGCGTCGCGTTCGAGACGTGCAGCGCCTTGTATGCGAGTTGCTGCTTTTGCTGGTCCCACACAATCCAGGCGGCATGTTCATTCGGCAGGGACGCGCGCGCCTCCTCGGCGAACGCCTGCAGGAATGGCAACGCGGCGCCGAGACGGCCGAACGCGAGTTCGATCGTCGGTTCAACGTCGCCGTAGGGCGGTCGCGGGCCCGCATCGTTGTGTTTCGCAAGTTGCTGTATGACATGCAGCCAGGGGCGGCGCACTTCAATGAATACGCCCTGCGCGGTCATGAGAAAGCGGTGACCGACATCCGTCAGCGGAGCAAACTTCGCATGCTTTGGCACGGCGACAGTCGGCGCACTGTCGAACAGTGCGGCGTCGAGCGGCAGGTTTTCATCGTTCCCGTCCGCGGCGATCGCGCGCGGCCGCGCGCGGGCCAGTTCTTCTGCAACGCCTTGCGAGAATTTCTCGAGGGCGCCGGCGATGTTTTTCAGTCCTTCCTGCGTTGCGCTCTGGAACGCGGTGAGCAACTTTTCCATGGTTCAATCCTTTTCGGTAAGGGTGCTGACGACATCCGCGAGCGTGCGTGTCGTGTCAACCAGCTGGTGGAGGGGAAATTCGGCGCCGTCGAGGAGGTCCAGCCACAGGCGCACGGCACCGCCGCGTCTGCGAATCAGCCTGTCGGTGTTCGCATGGGTGAACCGGCTGCGAAAGAACGCATCTTCGTAAGGCTTGATGCTGTCGCTGTTGATTGCATCGGGCGTGTCGACATTGCCAGTGCAGATCTGTCCGGTTTCCCACACGTTGAAATAGGGCGCCCGATACAGCTTCGTAGCTGCCCCGGGTCGCTCGTCGTTGCGCAGTGCGAATACAGACCAGCTGCGCTTGTTCACGATGAACAGCAGTGGCGGGTGGTTGCATTCGCCGGACCGGTTGCCGAGCTTGCCATCAGCTTCAAACCAGACGCGACGTTTGCCGGCGGGCACCCACCACGCGAGCAGATTCGGCGCGAAATAGACAACGCGCTCGTGAACGAAACCGCGGTACGTGGTGCGCCTGGCCGCCAGTTCCGCAAAATCCGCAAGACTTTCGAGCGTCATCGGCACGCCCGGCAGCAGCACAGGTCGATCGTTCACGACGCGTGCTGCATGCTGGGTCGCATAGACCTCTCCGCTGGCTGAGCGGTAAAAGAGCAGCGCGGCGTCGAGCTCGAGGTCAACGTTTCCGCGATGATGAATAGCGACATCGTTCATGCGAACACCCGCACAAGAGTTTGTTGCTGTTCGAATTCCATTGAGCCGAGCAGATCGAGCACGCGTTCCGCGGCGCGCGCCAGCATCGCGGTCGCCCGCATCTGCTGCAGCCACGTGGAAATCGAACGGTCAGAAAGGCGCAAGCCGGTAACGGACGCCGCCGGGATGTGGTCGCCTTCGGCGGCGTAGTGACCGTAGTCGCCGATGATCCGGCCGACCGAATCGTCTTCCGACCAGCGGACTATCAACGAGAAATCGACAAGCTCGGCACCAGCGTCGGGCGAGGAAAGATCGGCAAACGGGCCGCACCACTGCAGCACCTGCCACAATTCGTCGAGTGCCTTAACGACGGCCTGCGCAAATGCGTCGGGCTTTGCGGCCCGCTCGACCCGCGCGCGAGAAAGCGCGCGTTTGGGCTGGCGAACCCATCGCGGCATCCGGCCATAGATCTGCCTGGCCGTGACGAACTCGTTGTTTGCGAGAAGCTCGTCTTTCGAGCTGGCGCCATATACCGCCATCGCTTCGTCGATCGCATCTTCTTCGTTGTCGTAGCCCTGCCAGTAGGTGTACTCGGCGATGCCGATGGCCACACGCGTTGTGCACACGAGCGGGAGCAGATCGAGCACGTCGTACAGCGCAGCTAGCACGGTTTGACCAAGTCCCCGGCGCAGACTTTCGAGATATTCGATCGCGGGGCCCACACATACCTGCGCGCAACTGAACGGACCTTGCTGCGTGCCGATCAGTGCCCAAACGGCATCCGGATCGGTCTCGCGCGAGCTTTGCCAATAAAACCCGTCGAGGGCGCGGTGCTGGTCCTGTTCGATGCGAAGATTCCAGTCGAAGCGGGTCAGTTGCCCAGTGATTTCGCCCCAGTTCCGTGTCAATGCTTTCGAGCAAAGCACGATTTCCGACGATGGTCGGCGCGCGAGGTCCGCTTCGGTGATGACGCCGTTGTCGAGCAGCGCGAGCGCGAAGGGGCGTATGAACGCGTCACCGCTCTGCACCGTGTACCGGGACGGGATGCCGTCGAGCGACGGCAAGGCGAGAGCCGAGAAACTCATGGCAGCACCGGCATCTGTTCGTGCGGCACCTGGAGTCGCGGGCCGGCGCTGCGGCCGGTCACGATCTCGCGCAGGTTCCGGACAAGTTGGCCGCCGAGCGCATCGCTCGTAATGGCCGGAATATCCGGTCCGCCGAGCGTGCCGCGCTGCAATTCGAGGCGCAACTGTTCAAGCGTCATGGCTGTTACCCTGCGTACCGGGCGAACAGTGCGCCGACGAATACGATTTCTTCGTCGAGAAGCGGACATACGTGCGCGCTCGCAAAGCGGTCGAGTTCCTGCACGTATGTGCGGATCGGCGGCGGCATATTCCTGCTCGAATCCAGGAGGATGCCGATTTTCGAGCGCACGTCCAGCTGCTCGTCCGGCGCGCCTTTCGTGCCGACAGCGCGGCGGAACGTGAACACGTTCCTGTTGCCGATGACGTCGGGGCCTTCGATCTCGGCATTGACGATTTCCGGATAGGTGTTCGCGTAGAAGTCGCGAACCTGCGCGAGCGTGAACGCGGGTGAGGGGTCGGTCAACTTGGCGCCGTTGTAGCGAAATTCCCGTGCGAGTGCTTCGGTTTGCATCTGCCCGCTCCTCAGAAAAGGTCGACTGCGTCAGCGCCGGCCGCGGCGCTTGTGGGTTCGGCCGCAGCCGTGGCCGCGCCGCCGGTTGCGGGCTGGTGCGGCGTTGCACTGCCCGCGTCACTGTCGATGCCGGGAATGGAGGTCTGGCGCGGATCGACCGGTGGCAACTCCTCGGCGTTAGCGCCATTTGTTGCAGGCGGTTGCCTGACGTCGGCGTTCCCGTTCGACTCGCTGCGCGCCTTGCGACCCGGCTTGCCCCTGGTCGCAGTAGGTGCCGGCAGTGCGGGCGTCGATTTCGTGGCGCCGTTGGCCGCGCTCGCTGCGCGTGCCTGATCGAGTACCGATTGCGTACTCGGCTCGTAGATCGCGACAGCCTCGGCGAAATCGCGATCGAGCTCATCAGGAGTTGCGAGGATCGACAGCGGATAGAGTGTCTTTTCGCCTTTGGCGTCATCCTTAGCGCGTGGCGTGACGTTCACACGCAACTGGTCGCCTTCGGCTGTAATCAGCAGCGTGAGCGTCGTTTTCTGGGCAAGCGGATACAGCGATGCAAAAAGGGACATTTGCCTATCTCCGGAAAGGTTGAGAGTCAGTGCTGCTTTAAGCGCCATTCGACGAACGGGCGGCGCAGAAGGTTATGGAAGCGTTCCGCCGCAGCCTTGTCGGTCGCTAGCGCCCGGCGACTGTCGATCCTGCAAACGGCGCGGATGATTTCCGCCGCTTCTTCGGCCGTTAGCTGTTCGACCTGTGATGCCGCCGACAGCCACTCGCGAAACCTGGGGTCGCGCGGCAGCATGCCGGCGAGTTGCGATATGTTTGCCATGGTTGGTCATCAGGCCGCGAGGCCGTCGTAGTTGCGGTCGGCGAAGTCTGTGTCGCCGGGGAAGCGGCCGGTGCCGTCGCTGCGATACCAGCAGAAAAGAGAGCTCTGGCGATGCGGAAACCAGTAACCCTCGCAATCGCACCGCGTCTTCGTCGTATCGCGCCGGTTCATCCAGCGGTCGAGCCGGTAGGTGCGCCGGCCACAAACGGAGCAGCGCGGCAAACGGGCGAACTGGTCGGGGTGTTTGCGCAGACAGCGGCGAGTCGCGCAGTGGCGACAACGGACGTGATATCGAGTCATGGTCAGTCGTCGTAGTCGCCACTTGCGCGACGCTTCACGTCACCGCGTTCACGTGCGCGTTTTTCCTCCCGCAGTTCGCGGGCGCGCGCAGAGGACTCGAGCGTGCGGCGTACCTCGGGCTTCTGGATGGCGGAGTCGAAGCTGCCGACCATATGCAGCAGTTGCCATTCGACGCGCAGCAAGTGACGGGGCAGCGAACTCTTATCCATCGCTCGCCTCAGGTCCGGTGCGCCGATACGAAACGCGCCGTCGAGGCGACGTCACCTTCCGAATTGACGGCGGCCAGAGCGAAACTGGCGAGCGCAGCGATGATCCAAATCGCCCAAATCGGCAAGGTCTTCTGCTGATTGTTCGAGCGTGCGCGCGTCATAGCTCAGCCTGGCACACGAACGACGTCAGTCACGGCGACGCAGCCAGTGACGTGCATTGCCTGTTGAGCCGCGCTGACGGCGTCAGGGGCCTGGATCTGGATAAAGGAAGAGAGCGGGCTCGGCTCTTCGCCTTTCATCAGGTAGTAGCAGCGGTAGCTGTTCATCACGTTCCTCCGATGGAAAACGTGATGAAGTATAGAACGCTAAACTTCAGTCAGTCAAGTAATCTAAACTGTTCAGTACGCTGCACGAAAAAAAACCCGCTTAGCGCGGGCTTCGGGTACGCGGGGAGCCTTATCCAGGTCTCCACGACGATTTTTTCACAATCGCCCCGACATAATGCATCTTGCTAATGTTCTCTTTCGGAATGGCGATCGTGGCATGTGCTTCGTTTGTCGAGAGCAGGTGTACGCGACCTGCCCGCGAGTAGGCCAATTCCTTGATCATCACCCGACCATCGGTTGCTTTCACAAGAACCTCATCGCCAGGTTCGACAACCCTGTTCGGCTCGATGATCACGTATTCGCCGTCTTTAATGCGCGGCCGCATCGAGTCTCCGGTGCACTTCAGCGCGTATGCATCTGGATCCGACGACGGGAAGTCAACAAAACCGTCGCCTTGTCCGACGGGATATTCGATATCGGCCCAGTATCCGTTATCTCCGAGCTGCGCCATGCCTAGTACCGGGATGGAACGACTAGGGGCAACTGGTAACGGGTTCCATTCAATCTCATTGTGCTCAATCCCCGGAGTTTTCTTGTTTCCTTTGCCCATGACGATCCATACCGGGTTATAGCCGAGCGCGTTTTGGATGCCGACCGCGTACTCGAGCTTAATGGACTTGATTTGACCGGATAGCCACTGGCTTACGGTGCCCTTTGAGACACCAGCATGATGGCCGAGCGTGACGCTGTCTACGCCGGTTTCGTCAAGGATAGTTTGGATACGTTCACTGAGCGTCATAGTTTAAGAATCTAAACCATATTCGGTTTAGAAAGCTTGTCACGGTTTAGTTTAGCGTTCTATACTGTTGCCCATGAACGCGACCAAAGTGATTGAGGCAATGGGCGGCCGACGCCGGGTGATGGACATAACTGGGCTAAGTAAAGGCCGCATCTCGCAATGGGCAAGCAGCAATCACATCCCTGAATCCTGGATGGTCGCGTTTCGTGCGCTCAATCCGGCGGAAGTTCGCAAGGCCGAGGGCGACGCGGATCCAACACCGCTGCCATGAACTTTCGAAAAGCGCATTCAGCACGACGCTGCCGCAAGCCTTGGCTAATCGCCCGTTTCGTTCTGCACCGGAAAGAGTGGCTGCTCGCTCCGCGATTGACGACAGTTCTACGCATTGCGCGCCTCGACGTCGAAGGAACGAACAATGAAAAAACCGGCAGCGGTCCTCCGCGATTGGGTCGTGAAGATGGGCGGCTCGTTCGAGATGGTCTCTTGTGCATGTGCCGAGCAAGGCGGCAGCGCGATTACCTCTTGCAAGGTCGCGTCAATCGCCGCCCTACAGGCGGCAATCGGGTGAATCATTCCGGCATCTGTTCGTTCACGAGTGCCACGATTGCGTGGTTGGTCGGTGTGGAAGCTTGCCATTTTCGCATGATCGCGGGCGCTCGTTTTTTTGCTCATTTTGTTTCTCGTCTCGTTGTTGACGGATGAATCGTATGAAAACGAGGCGTGCGTAAACAGCATGAAAAACAGTTATCCACAAGGGGTTAGCGTGACCTGCCGATACAGCGATACAACATGGACCGATGTGCTCTACACCTC
>NZ_FRAB01000035.1 GCF_900142195.1 Paraburkholderia terricola | reverse complement strand
TCTGGAGACGAACTCATGAGCGAAGCAGACAACAGCACGCCGAACGCGGGCGCGTTCAAACCGAAAAAGTCCGTGGCGCTGTCCGGCGTGACCGCGGGGAATACGGCGCTGTGCACGGTCGGCAAGACCGGCAACGACCTGCACTACCGGGGTTACGACATTCTCGACCTCGCCGGCGCGTGCGAATTCGAGGAGATTGCGTATCTGCTGGTCCACGAGAAACTGCCGACCCAGGCCGAACTGGGCGCCTACAAGACGAAGCTCAAGGCGCTGCGCGGCCTGCCCGCGAACGTGAAGGCCGCGCTCGAATGGATTCCCGCCGCCGCGCATCCGATGGACGTGATGCGCACGGGCGTCTCGGTGCTCGGCACCGTGCTCCCGGAAAAGGACGATCACAACCTGCCGGGCGCGCGCGACATCGCCGACAAACTGATGGCCTCGCTCGGCTCGATGCTGCTCTACTGGTATCACTACTCGCACAACGGCAGGCGCATCGAGGTCGAAACGGACGACGATTCGATCGGCGGCCATTTCCTGCATCTGCTGCATGGCGTGGCGCCGTCGAAGTCGTGGGTCGACGCGATGCATGTGTCGCTGAACCTGTACGCGGAGCATGAGTTCAACGCGTCGACCTTCGCCGGCCGCGTGATCGCGGGCACGGGCTCGGACATCTATTCGGCGATCACCGGCGCGATCGGCGCGCTGCGCGGCCCGAAGCACGGCGGCGCGAACGAAGCCGCGTTCGAGATCCAGTCGCGCTACCCGACGCCGGACGACGCCGAGGCGGACATCCGCCGTCGCGCGGAAAACAAGGAAGTGGTGATCGGTTTCGGCCACCCGGTGTACACGATCTCCGATCCGCGCAACAAGGTGATCAAGGAAGTCGCGCGGAAGCTCTCGAAGGAAGCGGGCAACACCAAGCTGTTCAGCATCGCGGAGCGACTTGAAACAGTGATGGCTGAAGTGAAAAAGATGTTTCCAAATCTCGACTGGTTCAGCGCGGTTTCGTACCACATGATGGGCGTGCCGACGGCGATGTTCACGCCGCTCTTCGTGATCTCGCGCACGGCAGGCTGGAGCGCGCACATCATCGAGCAGCGCATCGACAACAAGATCATCCGTCCGAGCGCGAATTACACGGGACCTGAGAATTTGAAGTTCGTGCCGCTAAATAGGAGAAAATAGCGGTCGCTGTGCGCTTCCAAAGCGCGTGCAGTTCAACCCTTGCGGTCGGCCTGGACCGGTAGCCCGCACCGTTCAACTGAAATTAGATAGAAAGGTTTTCTCCATGAAAAAGCTGATGATCGCCGCCGTGATTGGCGCCCTGTCCACGACGGTGTTGACCGTCGCGACTGACGCCGCTGCGCAAACGGCGACGACCACGAAGCCCGCTGCCACGAAAGCCACGCCGAAAAAGCCGCAACCCAAGCGCCTGATCAAGCGCAAGCCGAATCCCGCGAAGGAAGCGAAGATCGACCCGATTCCGGAAGGCGCGGAAAAGTGGTCGTGCAACGAAGGTCTGGCCTTCCAGCTCAAGGGCGACATGAAGCGTGACCAGATCGTCACGGTTCACTGGGCGAACAAGAACTACAACTTGCCGCGCGCAACGACCACCACGGGCGCGGACCGTTTCCACGACGCTGCGTCGGGTATGGATCTGATCGTGATCCCGACCAAAGCCATGTTGTTCTCGGATAAGGACAGCTCGCGCCTCGCCGACGAATGCAAGACGGCGGCGATGCTGGAAGGCGCGCCGGCTCCGACGCAATCGAACGCGATCGACAAGACCAGCAACTAATTTTCCTCACCAGGAAAGGCCTCGATGTCCGCTCCCATTTCCAACGTGCGACCCGCCCCGGACAAAGTCCTGGTCGATATCGTCGATTACGTGCGGAATGAACAGATCGGCGGCACGCTCGCGCTGGAAACCGCGCGTCACTGCCTGATCGATACGCTTGGCTGCGGACTCGAGGCGCTCACCTACCCGGCTTGCACCAAGCTGATGGGACCGATCGTGCCGGGCACGATCGTCCCCAACGGCGCGAAGGTGCCGGGCACGTCGTTCCAGCTGGACCCGGTTCAGGCCGCCTTCAACATCGGCGCGATGATCCGCTGGCTGGACTTCAACGACACGTGGCTTGCGGCCGAATGGGGCCATCCATCCGATAACCTCGGCGGGATCCTGGCCACGGCCGACTGGCTCTCGCGCAGTGCCGTCGGAGCGGGCAAAGCGCCGCTGACGATGAAAGACGTTTTGGTCGCCATGATCAAGGCGCACGAAATTCAAGGCTGTATCGCGCTCGAAAACTCCTTCAACAAGGTCGGGCTCGACCATGTGCTGCTGGTGAAGCTGGCCTCGACCGCCGTGGTCGGCCAGTTGATCGGCCTAAGCCGCGACGAGTTGATCAACGCGGTATCGCAGGCATTTGTCGATGGACACCCGCTGCGTACGTACCGTCACGCGCCGAACACCGGTTCCCGCAAATCGTGGGCCGCGGGCGATGCGACGTCGCGCGCCGTGCGTCTCGCGCTGATGTCGAAGACCGGCGAGATGGGCTATCCGTCAGTGCTGACGGCCAAAACGTGGGGCTTTTACGACGTGCTCTTCAAGGGCAATGCGTTCAGATTCCAGCGCCCGTATGGCTCTTACGTCATGGAAAACGTGCTGTTCAAGATCTCGTTCCCCGCTGAGTTCCACGCGCAAACCGCGGTGGAAGCCGCGATGACGCTGCATGCGCAACTCGCCGCCCAAGGCAGGCGCGTGGAAGATATCAGGAAGATCACGATCCGCACTCACGAGGCCGCGATCCGCATCATCGACAAGAAGGGTCCATTGAACAATCCGGCCGACCGCGATCATTGCATCCAGTACATGATCGCCGTGCCGCTGATCCATGGCCGCTTGACGGCTGCGGATTACGAAGATTCGATCGCGCAGGACGCGCGTATCGATGTGCTGCGCGCCAGGATGGAATGCGTCGAAGACGCGCGGTTCACGCAGGATTACCACGATCCCGAGAAGCGTTCGATCGCCAATGCACTGACGGTCGAATTCAACGACGGATCGAAGTTCGACGAAGTCGTGGTCGAATACCCGATCGGTCACAAGCGTCGTCGCGAAGACGGAATTCCGTTGCTGGTCGAGAAGTTCAGGACCAACCTCGCGCGCCGCTTTCCGGTCAAGCAACAACTGGCGATTCTCGACGTATCGCTGGATCAGGCAAGGCTCGAAGCCATGCCGGTTCATGAGTACGTCGATCTGTACATCATCTAGTCAAAGTTAAGTACTGTAGTTCCGCGATCAAACCAAGGAAAACACCATGGCCCACAACCTCCACAAAACGCTCAAGGAATTCGACAGCGGTTCCGGCAAAGGCAAGTTCTACTCCCTGCCGCAACTCGGCAAGGCACTGAACATCAAGATCGAGCGTCTGCCGGTCTCGATCCGTATCGTGCTGGAATCGGTGCTGCGTAACTACGACGGCAAGAAGATCGCCGAAGAACACATCACGCAACTCGCGAACTGGAAGCCGAGCGCCGTGCGCGTCGACGAAATCCCGTTCGTGGTGTCGCGCGTCGTGCTGCAGGACTTTACCGGCGTGCCGCTGCTCGCCGACATCGCTGCAATGCGCGGTGTCGCGCAACGCGTCGGCAAGAACCCCAAGTCGATCGAGCCGCTGGTCCCGGTCGATCTGGTGGTGGACCACTCGGTGCAGATCGATCACTTCCGCGAAAAGAACGCGCTCGACCTGAACATGAAGCTGGAATTCCAGCGCAACAACGAGCGCTACCAGTTCATGAAGTGGGGCATGCAGGCCTTCGACACGTTCAAGGTCGTGCCGCCGGGCGTCGGCATCGTTCACCAGGTGAACCTGGAATATCTCGCACGCGGCGTGCACAAGAAGGCCGAAGGCGCGGATACCGTGTACTACCCGGATTCGCTGGTCGGCACCGACAGCCATACCACGATGATCAACGGCATCGGCGTGGTGGGCTGGGGCGTGGGCGGTATCGAAGCTGAAGCCGGCATGCTCGGTCAACCGGTGTACTTCCTGACGCCGGACGTGGTCGGCGTGAACCTGAAGGGCAAGCTGCGCGAAGGCGTGACGGCGACCGACCTGGTGCTTACCATCACCGAACTGCTGCGCAAGGAAAAGGTGGTCGGCAAGTTCGTCGAATTCTTCGGCGAAGGCACGCGCTCGCTGTCGCTGCCGGATCGCGCCACGATCGGCAACATGGCGCCGGAATACGGCGCAACCATGGGCTTCTTCCCGGTCGACGAAAAAACCATCGACTACTTCAAGGGCACGGGCCGCACCGACGCGGAAATCTCGGCCTTCGAGAACTACTTCAAGGCGCAAAACCTGTTCGGTATTCCAAAGGACGGCGATATCGACTACACCAAGATCGTTACGCTGGATCTCGGCACGGTTGCTCCGTCGCTGGCAGGCCCGAAGCGCCCGCAAGACCGCATCGAAATCGGTCACGTGAAGTCGACCTTCAGCGACCTGTTCTCGAAGCCGGTGGCGGAAAACGGCTTTGCGAAGAAGGAAGCCGACCTGGACGCGCAATACACGACGAGCAACGGCGTGAACGTGAAGAACGGCGACGTGCTGATCGCCGCGATCACGTCGTGCACGAACACGTCGAACCCGAGCGTGCTGCTGGCCGCCGGCCTGCTGGCGAAGAAGGCGGTGGAAGCCGGCCTGACGGTCGCGCCGCACATCAAGACGTCGCTCGCGCCTGGATCGCGCATCGTCACCGAATATCTGACGAAGACCGGCTTGCTGCCGTACCTCGACAAGCTCGGTTTCACGCTTGCCGCTTACGGCTGCACGACCTGTATCGGTAATGCAGGCGACCTGACGCCGGAACTGAACGAAGCGATCACGAAGAACGACATCGTCGCGGCAGCGGTTCTGTCGGGCAACCGTAATTTCGAAGCGCGTATTCACCCGAACATCCGCGCGAACTTCCTGGCCTCGCCGCCGCTGGTTGTCGCTTATGCGATCGCCGGCAACATCACGCGCGACCTGATGACCGAACCGGTCGGCAAGGGCAAGAACGGCAAGGACATCTACCTGGGCGACATCTGGCCGACCAGCGAAGAAGTCAACGCACTGCTCAAGTTCGCGCTGGATGCGGACGCGTTCCGCAAGAACTACTCGTCACTGACCAAGAAGGGCGATCTGTGGAGCAAGATCGAAGGCGAAGAAGGCCAGGTCTACGATTGGCCGAAGTCGACCTACATCGCAGAGCCGCCGTTCTTTGGCAACGATTTCTCGATGACGCCGGCCGACAGCATCGCAGCCGTGAAGAACGCGCGCGCATTGGGCATTTTCGGTGACTCGGTCACGACCGACCACATCAGCCCGGCTGGCTCGATCAAGGAAGACTCGCCGGCAGGCAAGTGGCTGAAGGAAAACGGCGTGCAGAAGGCCGACTTCAATAGCTACGGCTCCCGCCGCGGCAACCACGACGTGATGATGCGCGGCACGTTCGCAAACGTCCGGATCAAGAACCTGATGATCCCGGCGAAGGCAGACGGCTCGCGTGTGGAAGGCGGCCTGACGATTCACCAGCCGAGTGGCGAACAGCTATCGATTTACGACGCAGCGATGAAGTACATCGACGCCGGCACGCCGACCATCGTATTCGCAGGCGAAGAGTACGGCACGGGTTCGTCACGTGACTGGGCTGCGAAGGGTACGCAACTGCTAGGCGTGAAGGCCGTGGTCGCACGCAGCTTCGAGCGGATCCACCGTTCGAACCTGGTCGGCATGGGCGTTCTGCCGCTGCAGTTCAAGGGCTCGGATAGCGTGCAATCGCTGGGCATCACAGGCGAGGAAACGTACGACATCGAAGGCCTGGGCGCGGACTTCAAGCCGCAACAGGAAGTGACGCTGGTGATTCGCGGCAAGGACGGCAAGGAAAAGCGCGTTCCGGTGCTGCTGCGTATCGACACGCCGATCGAAGTCGATTACTACAAGCACGGTGGAATTCTGCCGTTCGTACTGCGCTCGCTGCTGGCTGCCTAACTTCGGCGGTAGCGCAAACGGCTTTGCTGTTTTGCAGGGGCTGCATTCTGTGGAGGATGCAGCCGACTTTAGAAGCCTGGCCAAATGGCCGGGCTTTTTTTTCGTTGCTCGAAATAGCAACCGCGGACAACCGGCCGTTGAATGCGGCGACTACCTTGGACCGAAGTCTGACCGAAAAGCGTCGGGGTTGTCGGTGATCCTGCGCTGAATCATGCGGGCGTTCCAGTCCGTGTTGCCCGGCACTGGCGTCGACGCCCGCGTTGTAACCTTCGCGCGCTGCTGCTTCGCCCAGTCGAGCAGGGCCGCCTGTTCGGCGGAATCGTGGTTAGCCGACGCTCGCGCAATCCACTCGGGTTGCTGCGAGATCGAAGGCCGGCTGGCCGGACGAGCGGATCGGGTCAATGCAAGGCGCTTGTCGACTTGCGTCTCGCTCAAGCGCGCGATTGCGGCTTTGCGATCGACCTTTGCAAGACGATTCGTCGTCGTGCCATGTGTCGTCGCGCGTGCGACGAGTGGCTGCTTCACACGCGGCGCGTCAGCCCGCACCAATTGTGCTGGCTTGGCTGGCGGTACTGCCTTCGCGGCAACGGAATCGTTCTTCGCGCGAGTTGCAGGCGCCATGGCCGCCGCACTGGAGTTTGCCAACGTTGTCGTCGGCACCGAGCTAGCCGCTGCGGGCGCGCGCTCCGCACTTGTCGACGCTGTTTCAACCACCGGTTGCGTCAGCTTGACAGCACCTTCGGAATGCCGCACCTCGGCCCTCGCGACGGGATCCAGCGTCGCGGCCAGCGTGGTCGCGCTATCGGCGTCGGGCGTCGCACTTGTGATCAACAGCCAGGCCAGCGCAATGCTGCAACTCACGAAGATCGCCGCGCCGGCCACATGATCTGCACGAGACGAAGACGAGCGCTGCTTACCCGCATCGAGGTAACGCCTGGCTTCGGCCAACTGCGCATCGAAACTATAGGAATAGTCTCGTCGCTGTGGCGTCTTATAGAGAAAAATATACTTCGCGTCTGACGGAAGCCGGCCACGGGATGCCAATGGCTCCGCACGTTGCACGGCGTCCTGGATCGCCCGTTGCGCCGCGGTGAGCGCCGCAGGCTGCGGCTCTCGCCGCGCCTGTACCGGCCGACGGCCCGAGCCGTAAGGCGGCGGCAAGCCCGCGAGTGACCGCGCGCTGGGAAGCGCCAGATCGCCTTCGATCAAGGCCAGCGGTCTGTTCATCGTACGGTGCTCCGTTGTGGGTCATGCACTGCGCCGAGTTGCATGACAAGGGTTCGGGTGCGTTCCGCGAGCGCGTCGATCGCGCCGGCGTTGCGTTCCCGCGGCGAGGCGCTAGCGCGCCGCAGCGCTTCCATCAAACCACGCGCGCCGACCAGACCGACGGCGCCGCTCAATCGGTGCAGCAAGGCAGGCAGGAGCTCATCGTCTTCCGGGCGACGCAATGTGGCGAGGCGTGTGAGGTCGTCATTCATTGCACGACGCCAGCCATCCAGAAACGAGGGCAGATCGACACCTTCTTCTGACAGCGCGGTCAGATACCGACGCTCGAAAGGTTCATGGGAAGCAACTGTTGAAGCGGCATCGGCATGCACGGCATTGCACGTCGCAGGCAACGGTATATTGCCATCTGCCTCTCGCTCCGATTCCCATTGCTCGACGGCGAACGGCGCATTGAAACTCGCGAAAACGCCAGCCTCCGCGCCGCTCGCGACGGAAAGTTCACCTCGCATGCGCTGAGCGAGCAACTGGCAAAGCGGCAGGGAAGCATCTGCGTCACCGAAACCTTCGCTCGCGCGCGATTCATCAGCATCAGTACCGCCAAGCTTGCCGCCGCCGACCCTTATGCTGAAAAAAATGCGCTGCGAACCCAGATTCAATGAGTCGGCCCGCACCACAAGCGCAATCTCTTTGTGCATGCCCGACTGGATCGCACGGTTCAGCAAATGGAAAAGGATCTGACCGAGACGGGTGCCGTCGACGATAATCACCGCCGCCACCGTTTGGTCGACGCTCGCGCTCAAGTGCACGCCTTGATGCGTAGTCGATGGTGTAAGGAGCGTGATCACACTCTTGATGAACTCGCGCACGTTCGTCGCGCTTTCGTCGAGAACGAAAGCGCGCGATTCCAGAGGTGAATTGTCGAACAGATCACGAAGGGTTTGGCGCCAGATGCGCATCGCGGATTGAATCGCCTGCAACTGTGCGGATTGTGCGGACGGCTTGGTTATCACTTGAAGCGGCTCGAATAAATCCGCAACCGCGCTCAATGGCGCTTCGATATAGAAACGCATCACGCCCAGGAATCTGTGCCGCTCCCGCATTAGGTCAGCGCTCGCCTGCTGGGAAGCTGCGGTGCGGGTAGCCCGCTCCCGCGCCTCGATTGCTTCGCATCGGCGGGCCCACTCGCTGACAATCCGTTTGTTGTTCTTGGCAATGCGCGTTAGCGCGGCTCGCGACAAACACGCGCCAGCCAGTACGGCGAACGCCAGCGCCGCGAGTGTCAATTGCCACGTTCGCTTTCCGACCGAGGTTGCGTGTTCGGTCCACTCTAGTTGGCTAGGCGAGGCATTCCCACTATCACTGTTACTCGAAGCGAGTACCAAAGGCGTCCCGGCAGCGGCGTCCTCATGTGAAAGGTGAGCAAGGGCCGCTCGCCCGGGGTGCGGCTGAGCGTCGTGAGCGGCCAGCGCTTGCGCCGGACGCGGCGCATGGACGCGCATGGAGGGCGGTGCACCGTCGACGGACAGTGCGGCGTTGACGCGCGTCGAAAACATGCACGGCAGCAATGCCGATGCGCACAGCCATGCAAATATCGTCGCGAAACGGGTCAAAATCGACCACGCATTGCCACCGTCGCAGCGTGAAAGGCCGTGTAGGAAGCGCGACGTGCGACAAGGCGCACCCGCCGAAAAACCCGGCAGGCTTATTTTGTTCATGGCCCGCAAACCTAGTCGATCAGCCGGTGCAACGAGGCAAACTCGATCAGCGCCGCTAACGACGACAGCCCCAGTTTTTCCTGGATGCGGCTTTTGTAGGTGCTCACAGTCTTGTCGCTGATAAACAACGCATCGCCAATCGCCTTGTTCGACAGCATCTGCAGAATCACGAGTTCCTTGTCCGACAGTAGCGCAATCCTCTCCTCTTCGCCTTCCGTGCGGCACGAAGGCGAGATACCCGCACCGTTCGCTGTGACGGGAAAGACCGTATAGCCGGCCAGCACCGCCTCGACGCCGCGCATGATTTCCTTCATCTCCTGCGATTTGCAGACGAAACCGTGGACGCCGGAGCGCATCGCCCGCGGCGCGAACGTCGCCGGATCATGTCCTGACAGGACCAGCAAGCGGATCGACGGATGAACGAGTTTAAGGCGTGGAATTACGTCGAGCCCGCTGATGCGCGGAATGTCGAGATCGAGTATGGCGAGTTTCGGCGTGAATTGCCGCGCCAGTTCGACTGCGGCCTGTCCGTTGTCGGCCTCGATCACCTTTTCAATGCCAAGCAGCTGCGTGAGCTGCATCTTGATGACCATTCGGAATGCAGGATGATCGTCGATAACGAGAACAGTTGACATCTATTTGTTTCCTCTTAAAACATCGCTTGCCAGGCTGATTCGTGCTTTTGACAAGCTAAAGGCGCATCGGTATTTGCCGCAAGCAAACCAGGATATCGACCCGCCGGAAAAGGTTCGCATCGTCACGCGACGCAAGCGTACGTTAGGAAGCTCCGACCACGATTTCTATCTCGACGCGGCGATTCGGTGCAAGGCATCGCAGTAATTCGTCGCGCTTTGTTTGTCGGCAGTCGGCCAGTTGGTTCGTACTGCCTTGACCTCGGGCAGTCATGGGCAAAGTCACGCCGCGGGCTCGCAGATACTTCTGAACGGTCTGAGCACGTTTCAAGGACAAGCTCTGGTTGTATGCCTTGGCGCCAAGACGGTCGGTGTAGCCGGTGATCGTCAGCTCACGCAAGGCGGGAGCGTTCTTCAGACCGTCCGCCACCGCATCTAGCTGCCGCTTGCCCGCAGGTAGGATGGCGGCATCGTCGCCGCCATTGAAACGGAAGAGAGAGTCGGCGCGCAGCGTGATGATCCGTGGCGCGCTTGCAGACTGCTCACCCAGGGCCGGTGCGGCCGCTGACGTCTGCATTGCCTGTTTGCATTGCAACGCGGTCTCGGCGGATTTGCGCAAGTTATCCTGAACTTCCGGCAAGCGCTTCTCGGCCTTTGAAAAACTGCGTATCCACGCGTCATGCCCGGCTTGCATCAAGCCGACTTCAGCGCACGCGAGCGGCTGCTGCGCCCGCGGACATTGAGCAAGAACAGGATCTGCCTTGATGGTGTTGACGATCTTCCACAGATCGGGACGCACCGTGGACACCGTGCGCAGCGCCGGATTAGCCGCGGATAACGGCGTGTCGTTCTCGAGGCTCATCGTGATCATTGCCGCCTGGCCGATCGCTTCCTCGACGAAACCCCAATGATCGCGATTCTGCCGAGTCTGCTGGCCGGCGTTAAGCCAACACTGTGCCTTGGCGTGAAAATAACTGTTCTTGTCGGCGGGCACCTCATCGAGCCGCTTTTGCAACGATGCTAGCGCGGCACTGCTGCTGACGATCGGTGCGTAGGTAGTGACCCACTGGCTGTTGGCCGCGCCCGCGGCTTCATCCTGCGAGGCGCCGATGCCCGTTTTGAGCACCGTGGCGTCCGTGATGCCTAGTCGTTCGCGCGCGGCGTGATCCGCACAGCCCGCCAGGGCCAGCGCGCATACAAGCATCGATAGCTGGAGTTTCATTGACTTTCTGCGTCGAGCGCGTCTTCTGGAAGAAGGTCCAGAGTATGAACAGACGCGGACGCAGGAGGAATGGGAACATTCTTAGAATGACATCGGAAATTTGCCGGTTAGGCTTGCTACTCGACTGGCGGTCATCCATGCAAGCCGATGTTCACGCTTTCACCGCCCGCGCCGCATTTCTTCCGCGCAGCCACTCGAGCGCCAGCAAAAGGCAAGTAGAAAACACGATCAGAATCGTCGCAAGCGCAGCGATGGTCGGGCTGATGTTCTCGCGGATACCGGTGAACATTTGCCGCGGCAATGTCGTCTGGTCAGCGCCCGCGAGGAACAGCGTCACGACCACTTCATCGAATGACGTCGCGAAAGCGAACAGCGCGCCCGAAATCACGCCCGGCGCGATCACGGGCAACGTGATGCGGAAAAACGTCGTGAGCGGATTGGCACCCAGCGACAAACTGGCGCGCACGAGGTTGTAATTGAATCCCTGCAAGGTCGCCGCCACCGTGGTTACGACAAAAGGCACGCCGAGCGAGGCATGCGCCAGAATCAGGCCAACATACGTGTTCGCCAACCCGAGCGGCGCAAAGAACAGATACATGCCGACACCGACCACCACCACGGGCACGATCATCGGCGAGATCAGGACGGCCATTAGCAGCGCCTTACCACGAAAGTTCGCCTTGGTCAGCCCGATCGCGGCCAGCGTGCCGAGCACGGTCGCGACCACCGTCGCGGACGGCGCCACGATAAAACTGTTCTTGGCGGCCATGCGCCATTCATCGGACGCCACCAGGTTTTGATACCAGCGCAGCGACCAACCCGGAATCGGATACACCAGAAACGTGCTCGACGAGAACGACAGCGGCACGATCGCCAACACGGGCAGAATGAGATACAGCAGCGTCAGCACGGCAAGCGCGCGCAGTGCGAAATACCACACGCGCTCGACCCACGACGTATGCGGCGCGAACAGGGGCTTGGCAAGTTTCATCGCAGTAGGCTCCGGTTCAGCCGAGGCTCAGTGAAGAACGCGTGAAGCGCCCGTAAATCACGTACAGCACGAGTGTCGCGGCGAGCAGCAAGCCGCCTAGCGCGCACGCCATGCCCCAGTTGATCGTCACGTTGGTGAAGTACGCGACGTAATAGCTGACCATCTGATCGTTCGGTCCGCCGAGCAAGGCCGGCGTGATGTAGTAGCCGATCGCCAGGATGAACACCAGCAGCGCGCCCGCGCCGATGCCCGGATAAGTCTGCGGCACGTACACGCGCCAGAACGCGGCGAACGGATGGCTGCCGAGCGAGATCGCAGCGCGCTGATAGGTCGGCGGGATCGATTTCATCACGCTGTACAGCGGCAGGATCATGAACGGCAGCAGAATGTGCGTCATCGAGATGTACACGCCGGTGCGGTTGAACAGCAGCGAAAGCGGATCGTGCAGCAGCCCGCTGCCGATCAGCGCTTTATTCACCAGCCCTTCGCTTTGCAGGATCACGATCCATGCCGCGACGCGCACGAGGATCGACGTCCAGAACGGAATCAGCACGAGAATCATCACCAGGTTCGCGCGGCGATCGGAGAGCGTCGAGATCCAGTACGCGAGCGGATAGCCCAGCAGCAGCGCAAAAAAAGTCACGGCCGCGCCGATCACAAAGGTGCGGCTGAACACGGCGAGATAAATCTGCTGATCGGGATCGGTCGGGATGATGTGACCGAACGCGTCCTGCTTATGGTCCAGCGAAGCGAGTAAATAGAACGGCGAATACACACTGGCATTCTTTGCGATGGCCTGCCAGTACGCGATATCGTTCCAGCGCTCGTCCAGTTCGACGAATTTCGCATGAATCTGGCCGGGCGTCAGTTTCAACGGCTGGCTGTTATCGTCGACGAACGGCATGGCGCGCGCGGATTTTGCAACCAGCGAGCGATAGCCGGGAATCTCCACGTTGAGGCGCCGCGCCAGCGCACCCATGCCGTCGCTATCGGCGACCGCGGTGAGGTCGACGGCCAATGCGGCATACGCGGTATCCGGCGGCGGAGATTTGCGATCCCAACCGCTCAACGCGCTTAGCGTATGCGGCAGAGCGCTGACCACTTCGGGATTCTGCGCGGCACGGGTCAACAGCGCGCCGATCGGCACGACGAAAATCAGCAGCAGAAAAATCGCGAGCGGCGCGATCAGCAGCAGCGCCATTGCACGCTTTCTCGATTCCGCGGCTTTCAGTTCGCGCTTGAGTCGGCCGGTTGATTCAGGCGTCGAATCGGCGGCAATCGTCATCGTAGTCACACCCGTCTCCTGTCGACCAGAGTTAGCGCTTTAGCGCTTACTCTGGTCCCATGCACCGCTGTCGACCAGAGTTAGCGCTTCAGCGCCTACTCCCACCCCATGCAAAGCTGTCGACCAGAGTGAGCGCTTCAACGCTTAACTCCGGTCGCACCCAAAACTAACAAATCACTTCGAAGCCCACGACGAAAAACGCTGCTCCAGTTCATCGCCATGATCGGTCCAGAACCCGAGATTCTGCAGCACCGCATTCTTGCCGTTTTCCGGCGAGTTCGGCAGATTCGCGAGCGTCTTCGAATCGAGCGCCTTGATCGCCGCCACGTTCACCGGACCATAGGCGATGTGATGCGCGTATTCCGCCTGCGGCTTCGGCGAGATCGAATAGGCGATGTACTTCTCGGCCAGCGCCTTGTTCGGCGAACCCTTCGGAATGCCCCAATAGTCGAGGTCATAGATGCTGCCGTTCCACACCACCTTCAGGTTTTTGCCTTCCCGTTGCGCGGCGTCGATCCGGCCGTTGTACGCGGTGGACATCACCACGTCGCCCGCGACGAGAAACTGCGGCGGCTGCGCACCCGCTTCCCACCACTGGATGTTCGGCTTCAGTTCGTCGAGCTTCTTGAACGCGCGGTCCTGACCCGCCTTGGTGGCGAGCACCTTGTAGACATCCTTCGGCGCGACGCCATCCGCCATCAGCGCGAACTCCAGGTTGTAGCGCGCACCCTTGCGCATGGCGCGCTTGCCCGGGAATTTCTTGACGTCCCAGAAATCGGCCCAGCCGGCCGGCGCGGTTTTCAGCTTGTCGGCGTTATACGCGAGCGCCGTCGACCACACGAAGAACCCCACGCCGCAGGTTTGCGGCGCTTCAGGAATCAGATCCGACTTCTTGCCGATCTTCGACCAGTCGAGCTTCTCGTACAGCCCTTCGTCGCAGCCACGGCCGATGTCGCCCGATTCGACCTCCACCACGTCCCAGTTCACGTGCTTGGCTTCGACCATCGCCTTGACCTTGGCCTGCTCGCCGTTGTATTCGACGGCGGTCACCTTGTTGCCCGTTTGCGATTCGAACGGCTGGTTGAACGCGGCCTTTTGCGCGTCGCCGTTCGCGCCACCGAAATTGACGACCGTCAGTTCGGCGGCATTGACTTGCGCGGCTCCCAGCGCGAGCGCCACGGCACCGACAGCGATGGCGCAGCGCGATTTCCCGATCTTGCTCATGGTGTGTTGCTCTCCTTTGGTGGTATGCGTGAAGCTAGGTACGGTGCGGCTTGTTATGTGCGGCTGACTTCGACTGCGTGCGTCCGACGAATCGTGCGTTGACCGCGCTCACGCCCCCGCGAAAACCCGCAGATGCTCGGGCGCAAACTCCAGCGCAACCGGTGCGCCGGGCGCGAATGTATCGAGCAATTCCGTGCCGAGCGGCACCTTGACGAAGCATTCGTCCTGTTCCGGCAGACCGCAACGCATGCGCACGTGGTCGCCGAAATAGATCAGCCCGCGCGCCTCGCCGCTCAGCGCATTGGCGCCCGCGCGCGACACGCCGTTCGCCAGCTTCATGCGCTCGGGCCGGATACACGCGACGGCCGGCGTGCCCGCCCGCGCCCCTCCGATATTGCGGCCCGTCAGCCGCGTGCCGTCAATCAGATGAAACTCGCAGTACTCGCCGTCCACGTTCGCGATCGTGCCGCGCAGCTTGTTGCTGTCGCCGATGAAGTTGGCGACGAACTCATTGCACGGCGATTCATAGAGACGGTCGACGGTATCCAGTTGCTGCACGATGCCTTTATCGAACACCGCGACGCGGTCCGACATGGTCAAGGCTTCGCCCTGATCGTGCGTAACGTAGACGAATGTGACGCCGAGCTTCTCGTGCAGCGATTTGAGCTCGTACTGCATGTGTTCGCGCAACTGCTTGTCGAGCGCGCCGAGCGGTTCGTCCATCAGCACGAGCTTCGGCTCGAACACCAGCGCGCGCGCCAATGCGATACGCTGCTGCTGGCCGCCGGAAAGCTGCGCCGGATAACGCTTGGCGAAGCTCTCCATGCGCACCATCTTCAGCGCGTTATTCGTACGATGTGCGCGTTCTTCGGCAGAAAGCTTGCGCACGGTAAGCGGGTACGCGACGTTCTGCTCGACCGTCAAATGCGGAAACAGCGCGTAGTTCTGAAACACCATGCCGATGTTGCGCTTATGCGGCGGCACGGTGTTGAGCAGCGTGCCGTCGAGCCAGATCTCGCCGCCGGTGGGAAATTCAAAGCCCGCCAGCATCATCAGACAAGTTGTCTTGCCCGAACCCGACGGCCCGAGCAGCGTCAGGAATTCGCCCTGATAGATATCCAGATCGAGTTGCTTGACGACCAGCGTTTCGCCGTCGTAAGTCTTGCGCACACCTCGAAAGCTGACGATCACGTCATCGGTTTTCATCGCCCTAGTCTCCTCTGTCGACCGGAGTAAGCGCTGAAGCGCCAGCTCCGGTCCCATGCAAGATGGTTGCTGCGCTCCGGCCGGTTCCCCCTGCAAAACAGAGGGATAGCGTCAATTGCGTGGCCCACTATAGTCTCTTACGGTTCTACAATATGGAACCATTTCATTATTCCGGATAGAACCACTTGGACACCGTGATTTTGTCGGATTGGCTCGCCGCGCGACTCGACCGCACCGCCGCCGAGCCGGTCTACCGGCAGACGCTGCGGCTCATGCAGCAGGCGATTCTGACCGGCCAGCTACCGCCCGGCACCAAGCTGCCGAGCTCCCGCACGCTGGCCGAAGACCTCGGCATCGCGCGCAATACGGTGCTGCACGTCTACGATCAGTTGACCGCCGAGGGCTACGTGATCTCGACCACCGGCAGCGGCACCTATGTGGCTGACACGCGGCCGGACGCCGCGGCGGTGAACGCGCGCAAGAAGCCGGCAGTGGCCCGTGCCGACGCGCCGGGCGATCGGGCCGCGGAGGCCCCGAAACCGCCAAAACGCGGTCTCAGCGACCTCTCGACTCGCGGGCGGCGCCTGATCGATCAGGCCGGCGTCTCCGCCAAGCAGTGGGGCGCATTCATGCCGGGCGTGCCCGACGTCGCCGAATTCCCGGCGCGCACGTGGAGCCGCTTGCAGGCGAGGTTGTGGAAAGAAGCCAATCCCGATCTGCTCACCTATGCGCCGGGCGGCGGCTACCGGCCGTTGCGGCGGGCGCTGTCGGATTACCTGCGCGTCGCGCGCTCGGTGAATTGCACGCCGGATCAGATCATCATCACGACGGGCATTCATCAATCGATCGATCTGGCCGTGCGTTTGTTGACCGACGTCGGCGACCGTGCGTGGGTCGAGGAGCCGTGCTATTGGGGCGCGCGCAGCGTGCTGCAATCGTCGGGGATCACGCTGGTGCCGGTCCCGGTCGACGACGAAGGCCTGAACCCCAGCGAGCAGGATTTGCAACAGCCGCCGCGCCTGGCGCTCGTCACGCCGTCGCATCAATATCCGCTCGGCATGGTGATGAGTCTCGCGCGCCGCCGCACGCTGCTGGAATACGCGCGCCAGCACAACGTCTGGATCATCGAGGACGACTACGACAGCGAGTTCCGCTACGGCAGCCGGCCGCTCGCGTCGCTGCAAGGGCTCGACGACGCGGGCCAGGTGATCTACGTGGGCAGCCTGGGGAAGATGCTGTTTCCGGGTTTGCGGATCGGCTACATGATCGCGCCGGAACATCTGGTGGATACGTTTCGCACCGGCGTGGCCGAGCTTTATCGTGAAGGGCAATTGATGCAGCAGGCGGTGATGACCGACTTCATCATGGACGGCCATCTCACCTCGCACGTTCGCCGCATGCGCGCGCTCTACGGCGAACGCAGGCAGATTCTGATCGACGCGATCACCGCGCGTTTCGGCAATGAACTGCCGGTGATAGGCGACGAAGCCGGGCTGCATCTGGTGCTCTGTCTGCCGGATCACGCGGACGATCGCGCGGTGACAGCCGCGGCTTTCGATGCCGGCGTGATCGTGCGGCCGCTCGCCGCCTACTACAGCAGCGCCACCCCCGCGCGGCGCGGACTGCTGCTGGGTTATGCGTGCGTGGCGAACGAAAAGATCGGGCCGGCGTTCGACACGCTCGCACGCGTGATCGAGCGAACCGCGTTGAAGGCGCCGACACGCGCGGCCTGATCGGCGCGGCCGCGCGGATCGCCGGTCGATTCGCAGCGAAGCGCGCGCCGCCGCCCTGCCGAACGGCGAGCGGGCGCTTACAACACACCTCAGTTCAAGCCAAAATCCACCCGCGTCGTCGCGCCTTTGTCCTTGATGCCCTCGGCGTTCAGCTTCGGCGCGACGATAAACACACGACTGCTGTCGATCTTGCCCTCCAGATACTGCTGCACGCTTTGCGCACGCTGCTGCGCGAGCTGGCGCAAGCTGGCCTCGTCGATCGGTGCGTTGGCGGCGAGCGCGTTCTTCATGTCGTCGTCCGGCAGGCTCCTGGTCAGGCCGACAAAGTTGCGCGGCTTCTTGAAGTCCGCCGACTTGTAGGCTTTGGTCAGATACTTGTCGTATTCCTGCGGATCGACGGTCATGGTCGAGACATCGACACTCTCGCCGTTGCCCACCACATCCTTGATCTTCTGCTGCCTGACGAGGCGATCGACATAGCGCATCCGCAAGGCGGGCTCGTCGATGGCCGGGTCGACCCGGCCGATCACGTCCATCCGGATCGACGACTTGTCGGCGAGCACCTTCACGATCGTGTCCAGCTTCTTGCTGTCGGCGTCCGAGAGCTTCGCCGAGCCCGGCTCGAACTCGACGTAACCCAATTCCTCGCCGTTGCCGCCGAAGGCATTGGCGATCAGCGAGAACGGCGACGTTACCGCCTTCTGCAACAGGTTGAGCACCGCGTGCCAGATCAGGCCGCCAATGCTGAACTCGGGATTCGACAACGAACCGGACACGGGAAGATTCACGTCGATTTCGCCGCGCGAGTTTTTCAGCAGCGAGATGGCGAGACGCACCGGCAGTTTGGTCGCCGTATCGTTTTCGACGTGATCGCCGAACGTTAGCTGATCGATGAACAGGTGATTGTTCGCGTTCAACTGGTCGTTCTCGAGCGTGTAATGCAGGTCGACGTTCAGCTTGCCCTTGGTGATCGGATAACCGGCGTATTTCGCCGAATACGGCGTGAGGTTGGTCAGCTCGATATCGTGCGCGCTGGCGGTCAGGTCGAGCGACGGCTTTGCAACCAGCGGATTGACCGTGCCGCGAATCGACAGCGGACCGTTGGCCGCCAGTTTCGCGGCGATGTCCACCGGCGCGGGCGTGGTCGATTGCGTGCCGAACGCGCCCACCGTGCCCTGAATGCCGACCAGGTTGGCCGTGAAATTCGGCTTGACGAAGTTGTCCGTGTACGTCACGCGGCCCTGCTGCAACACCAGTTGGCCGAAGTGCAGCTTCACCGGGCTTTGCGGCGGCGCGGCGGCCGTGACGGTCGCCGTCGCCACCGGCACGATCGCGGGCGTGGCCGCCGAAGCCGGGCCCGGCGCGGACGCCGCCGCCACGGCCGACGCCGCTTGCGGCGTCAACGGCACCGGATCGGCGCCGCTGCCGTCGCGCGTGAGCGATTGGGCGGCGCCCCTTTCATGCGCGACCACCTGATTGAGGTTGAGCTTGCCTTGCGCGTCGAGCAGCACGCGCCCGTAGAACCTGGTGAACGTGACACGGCCCGCGTCCACCACGGTGCCGCGCTCGTCGTAGTCGGCTTTCAGATTGGACAGCGCGAGCGAGCCCCAGCCGGCGAACCGGTCGGAAGTCGCCTTGTCGAGCATTCGCACGTCGACCAGCGCCATGTCGCCGTGGTAGCTCGCCTTCAACGTCTTCGCCTGAGTCACCGCGAGTTCGCCGTTTGCATTGAGCAGCGCGCTCGCGATCACCGCATTCAACTGACTGCCGAAATACGGTTCGAAGGCCGCCGCGTCGAGCCGGTTCGCGTTCACCTTGACGGCCAGCTTGAGCGGCGTCGCCGTGACGTTGCCCGTCAAGCCGAGCGTGCCTTTCTTGTTCAGTGTTGCCTGGAGCTCGATCGGCAGCGCACGGCTGAGGTCGTCGCTGATCTGCCGCACCTTGAGTTGCAGCGGCGCGATGTTCAGCTTGACCGGCTGCGGCGTGGTGTTGTCGGTGAAATTGGCCGTGGCGTCCTTCAGGCTCAACTCGCCGATCTTGTAACGCCATACGGGCGCTTCCGCCTGCGCTTTCGTGACCGCGTGCGTCGCCGTGCGCCGCTGCTCCGTTTCATGCGGACCAGCGAGCGAAGCCAGGTCGATGCTGCCGTCTTTCAGCCGCGCCGCGTTGACCACGAGGCCGGTCGTGTCGACGCCCGTGATGTCGGCCGTGCGTGCCGCCACGTCCACCTGCTTGACCGTCACGCGGCCTTGCGCGAGCGAGATGACCGGCTCCTTGCTGCCGCGCGCCGCCAGCTTCAGCGATTGCAGGTCCAGTTGCGTATCCGCGACCATCACGGCCACCGGCGATCTGGACCAGTTCGCGCCCACATTCGCGCTGGCGGAGAGCGCGCCGTCCAGCACTTGCGCCGCGGTTGCGGTGTCGAGATACGGTTGCAGCAGCGGCAACTTCAATGACTTCAGGTCGAGCTTGGCGCTGGCCGTTTGAGCGACAAGGCCGAACGCGCCCGCCGCGCCGAGCGAGCCGCCATCGCCCTTGAAGTCCGTGTTCAGCGTGTAATGCGCGGGCGCGGTGGCGAGCGTCGAAAAATCGGTCAGCGTGACGGCCAGCTTTTGCAGGCCGAGGTCGACAGGCCGCGAGCCGGCTTCGTCGTGGACGTTCACTACGCCGTCGTTGAGCGCGAAGCGTTTGATCGACAGATCCAGCGGCGGGGCGGCCTTTGCACCGACCGTTGGCGTGGCGCTGGCGCCTGATGCCGCGGCCGCCGCGCTTGCGGCGGGCTTCGCCGCAGTCGCGTCGGATGCGGATGCAGCCGCGCTTTCCGAAGCCGCCGGCGTCGGCGCGAACATCCGCTCCACACTCAGCACACCGTTTTTGTCGCGCGCCAGATTGGCGCTCGGCGCGTCGATACGAATATCGTCGAAGTGGTAAAGGCTCTTGAGCGGCTCGAGCGTCGAGGCGGCCACATGCACCGTGCGCGCGGCGAAGAACGGCGCCTTGCCTGGGTCCCGCACATCCAAGTCGTTCATATCGACGGTGCCCGCCACGCGCAACGAAGGCGCGTCGTGGGACATCACGAAGTTGAGCCTGAGGTCGGTGGAGAGCTTGCCGGATTGCACGATCACCGGCAGCCTGGCCGGCGCGTACGACATGAGCCGCGGCACATCGAGCCCGTCGAAACGCAGCGACACTTCCGACTCGCGCGACGCCGCGAACGGCTTGGTCTTGCCGTCGATGGCAAGCGGACTGCCGTCGATGCGCGCGCGCAGCAGCGGCTCGACGAAGATATCGGTTTTCGAAGGCAGCGTGGCGATGAACGGAATGCCGAGCTTCCACTGATCGATCACGTGGGTCGCGCCGAGCAGCTTGTCGTCGAACGTGATCTGGCCGTTTTCCAGACGAATGTTCGACACCGAGAAAAGCGTCGGCTTGCTATCGGGCGCGCTCGGCTGACTCGCGAACTTCTCGATCAGGTCGGTGAAGTTGAAGCGTTGCGCGTCGTAGCGCGCGATATGAAAGCGCGGCGAATCCAATTGCACTTCATCGACGATCGGCGCGGCGCGAAACAGCGAACTCCACGACGCCCGCACGATGAGCCGCGCGATATCCACGAAATCGCCCGCGCCGCCGCGCTCGCCGATATGCACGCGGTCGGCTTCGAGCGTGAGCGTGTAGGGATTGAGCGCGATGCGGCCGATGCTGGCCGGCCGGTCGAGTTGTTTGCTGATCTGTTGTTCGGCGATATGGCGAATCAGCGGCGGCGCCGCGAAAAAACCCAACAGGCCGAACACTACGAGGAAAATCAGCAGACCCGTGATAACGCGCCGAGTGCGGCGTGACTGCGCGACCTCGCGCACGGTCTGAATGGAAGATGCCAGTGATGCTTTATTGAGGCTTGCCATGCTCGGTCTTGGGTAATGCGGCGGCAAGCCCGCCGCGAAACGAAAATCCCGCAAGCGGCAGTATAAGTCTGGAACCTCGCACGAGACAGCAATGTAAAGCGTGCTTACACAATGCTCCACGCGACAGCGCCGCATGTGCGTAGCGCCAAGACGCCGGACATGCGGCGCTTCATACCTCGCTCATGCGTTGCTGTCACATCGCTGCCGCATGGCAGCGATGCATGCCGCTGAAGGAGTCGACTGAAGCGGTCTACTGACGCACGACGGCCGGCGGTTGCCAACTGCCGTCGGTGGCTTCCGGCCTGGGTGCGTACAGACGCAGCACCAGTTGCAGATCCGCGCGCGGCGCGGGCAGCCAGTTGCCGCTCTTGCCGCGCGTGGACGACACGATCACGTCGAGCGAACCGTCGCGATTGCGGCGCGCGCCATTGCGGTCGCCGACCGCGAGACGCGCCGGCGCGCTTTCGCCCAACGCGCCGTCCTTCGTATAGGCGGTGATCGACCAGAAGCCGCGCACCGGCGGCAACTGGTTCGGCGCGAAGTGAATCACGTAGCGGTTCGCGCCGTTAAGCGCATGGCCGTCGCTGTCCTGGGTGACGACCGCGCGCACTTCGTCGTCCTTCGTGCCGATGCCCGGTTGCGTGGCGGCGGCATAAGCGCGCAGCGCGTAATCGGGACCGTAGTTGCCCACGCCGTCGCCGAACCAGTTCCAGCCGTTGCCGGTCAGCAGATTGGACGGCTGCGTGACGACGCGCTCGTGACCATCGGCGAGACCGGCCGCGACGGCCTCGGGCGCATTCGGCAACTTCACGGGCTCGCCTGGCGTCACGCCCAGGTCCGAAAGGAATTTCAGTGCATGCGGGTCGGCCGGCGTCGGCGGATTGTCCGGCAAGGCCTGCGCGAGCCGGTTGAAGAAGCCGTTGGCGTCGAGGGCGGCGACCTGCGCAGCCGGCGTGCCGGAGGCGCCCACCGCGGCATCGGCGGCGCTCACGCGTGGCGCAGCGATCGACGCCGAGCGCGTGTCGCCTGCATAGACGCTCAGCGGCGCGACGCGAATGGCGCGCTGCAGCTTGCGCACCGCCGTCAGGTCGCGCGTGCCGTTCGACTGAATGCGCACGCTCACCCACGCGTTGCGGGTCGGCACGTCGACGCGCTTCACGCCCTTGGGCAAGTCGCCCTGCCAGCCGGGGCTCACGAACGCAATCGTTTGCGCCTTGATGCCCGCGGCGCGGGTGGCGAACTGCGAACTGGTCGACCAGACGACGTTGGTCCACATGTCGAGCACGCGGGCGTCGACGTAACGGCCGCGTGAGTCGGGCAATGACACGATCACCGGCTCGCTGCCCACGTCCAGCCAACCGGTCGAATCCAGCGTATCGAGGCTCGGCTGCAACGGATACGCCGCGCCGATCGGCGGCAATGCCTGGGCGTGGCGCAACGTGTTGAGCGGCGCCTGGCCCGGATCGGCGCCGACCGCCGCGTCGCGTGCGACGCCCATCAGCACCAGCGGATAGCCGAACACATAAGAATCGGCGACTTCGTCCTTGATCCAGCCAGTATTTTTTTGCGTCGCGGACGGGGTGGACGCGCACCCCGCCAGAAGTGCGAGGCCCGCGAGCGATGCGCAGGTCCAGTGAAGCGTAAACAGTTCTCGGCGATTTTTTATCATTCGTTCAGGTGGCGGAGCGTGCTGCCCTAAGGGAGACGTCGGTACGCAGCGAATCTGTCCGCGTGGTCTCGCAAGACCCAGCGCAGCCAGTCCGCGGTGGCGATGCCGACAACATCGGGGTTGTATCGTATCCTTGTCCGCCAGGCAAGCGCAAAGGTCGCAATAGCGGTTGTAACGAGCGAACAACGTGCATTTGCGGTGCGGTTGACGATTTTTGTCAGCCCGCCCGGCGCGCGCCGCCGAGATTCTTTTTCGTTCACCGCTGCCTCGGTCCACCCATGATTCCTCCTTGACCTTGCCATCATAGGAAGGTTAATACTGGGTTCAGAACGCGGCCTCATGCCGCCACGAGCCTTCCACCATGACTGAACTTGCCAACCCACAGCGCTCCGCCGAGGCTGCCGCCACGCCCGCCCGCACCGCCGAACTCGACATCGGCGGCATGACCTGCGCCTCGTGTGCGATGCGCGTCGAAAAGGCGCTGGCCAAAGTGCCGGGTGTCGTGCGCGCGTCGGTGAATCTCGCCACTGAAAGAGCCCGCATCGACAGCGACGCCACCGTCGAACTCGAAACGCTCGCGAACGCCGTGCGCAAGGCGGGCTACGAAGCCACGCCGTCAGCACGCGCCGACGACGCGGCGTCCGTCCAAACGCCGCAAACCGCGGAGCTGACGATCGGCGGCATGACCTGCGCGTCGTGCGCGATGCGCGTCGAAAAAGCGTTGGCGAAGGTGCCGGGCGTCGCTAGCGCGTCGGTGAATCTCGCGACCGAAACCGCAACCGTCAATCTGAGCGACGCGGCCACCGAAGCGGAGGCGCTGATCGCCGCCGTCAAGAAAGCGGGCTACGAAGCGTCCTTGATCGCGCCGCCGGACACAACGCCGGCCGGCGACAACGCCGGCAACGCCCTCCCCGCCGACCGCAAACGCGACCAGACTCGCCGCGAACTCGCGGCCGTGCTCGCGTCCGCCGTGCTGACGCTGCCGCTCGCCGCGCCGATGATCGGCGAATGGTTCGGCGTTCACGTCATGCTTGCGCCGTGGCTGCAATTCGGCCTCGCCTCGATCGTGCAGTTCGTGTTCGGCGCGCGCTTCTATCGCGCGGCCTATCGCGCCGTGCGGGCCGGCGCCGGCAACATGGATTTGCTGGTGGCGCTCGGCACGTCGGCGGCTTATGGCATCAGCGTCTACGAACTGGCGACCCATCCGGGCGACATGATGCATCTGTACTTCGAGGCTTCGGCGGTGGTCATCACGCTGGTGCGCTTCGGCAAGTGGCTCGAGGCGCGCGCCAAGCGCCAGACCACCGACGCCATCCGCGCGCTCAACGCGCTGCGCCCGGATCGCGCGCGCATTCGCGTCGGCGCGGACGAACGCGACGTGCCGCTCGCGCTGGTGCGCGTCGGCACGGTGGTGATCGTGCGGCCCGGCGAGCGCGTGCCGGTCGACGGCGCGGTGCTCGAAGGCCGCACCCACATCGACGAATCGCTGATCACGGGCGAAAGCCTGCCGGTGCCGAAGCAGGCGGACGATCCGGTCACGGCCGGCTCGATCAACGGCGAAGGCGCGATTGCCGTGACGACCACCGCGATCGGCGCGGAAACGACGCTCGCGCGAATCATCCGGCTGGTGGAAAGCGCACAGGCCGACAAGGCGCCGATCCAGCGGCTGGTCGACCGGGTCAGCGAAATCTTCGTGCCGGCGATTCTGGCGATCGCGGCATTCACGCTGGCGGGCTGGCTGATCGCCGGCGCGGGCGGCGAAACCGCGATCCTGAACGCGGTTGCCGTGCTGGTGATCGCCTGCCCGTGCGCGCTAGGGCTCGCGACGCCGGCCGCGATCATGGCCGGCACCGGCGTGGCGGCGAAGCACGGCGTGCTGATCAAGGACGCCGAGGCGCTGGAAACCGCGCATCGCGTGAACATCGTCGCGTTCGACAAGACCGGCACGTTGACGCTCGGCCAACCGTCCGTGACGGCGTTCGAACCGATCGGCGGCATGGGCCGCGACGAGGCGCTCTCGCTCGCCGCCGCGGTGCAACGGCACAGCGATCATCCGTTGGCGCGGGCCGTGGTGAAGGCGTATGAAGCGGCGATGTCGGCGTCGGCTGAGGAGCCGTCGACGAGCGACGAGGCTGCCGCCTCCGACTCCGCCGCCGTCGCGGCACCCGCGTTGGCTATGGCGCTCGCCGCCAGCGCCGCACGCGCGGTCCCGGGCCGCGGCGTCGAGGCGGACATCGACGGCCACACGCTGGCGCTTGGCAGCACACGCTGGCTCAACGAACTGGGCATCGCGTTGCAGCCGGAACTCGCCGCACGCGCCAAACAACTCGAAGCCGACGGCAACACCGTCTCCTGGCTGATGCGGCGCGATTCGCAAGCGCCCGCCGCGCTCGCGCTGATCGCTTTCGGCGACACCGTCAAACCGACCGCGCGCGCCGCCGTCGAACGTCTCGCGCGGATGGGCATCAGGAGCGTGCTCGTCACCGGCGACAACCACGGCAGCGCGGCAAGCGTCGCGAGAGCGCTCGGCATCGAGGAGTTCCACGCCGAGGTATTGCCCGACGACAAAGCCCGCGTGATTCGCGACCTGAAAATCAACAGCGCCGGCATCGTCGCGATGGCCGGCGACGGCATCAACGACGCGCCCGCGCTCGCCGCCGCCGACATCGGCATTGCGATGGCGACCGGCACCGACGTCGCGATGCACGCGGCCGGCATCACGCTGATGCGCGGCGACCCGGCGCTGGTGGCCGACGCCATCGACATCTCGCGCAAGACCTGGCGCAAGATCCAGCAGAACCTGTTCTGGGCTTTCGTCTACAACCTGATCGGCATTCCGCTCGCCGCCTTCGGTTTGTTGAACCCGATGCTGGCGGGCGCGGCAATGGCGTTTTCGAGCGTGAGCGTGGTCACCAACGCGCTGCTGCTGCGCGGCTGGCGCGGCGCACCGGGCCGCTGAAGCGAGCAAGCGCGGAACATCTCGTAAGCGATGTTCCGCAATGACCCGACGCTTTCGATTAGCTAAAGAAAACGGGCGGTGCGGTCGTAAACAAGACACCGATGCCGGATATGCCTACGCATGGTCCGCGCAGCGCTTCTCTTCCCTTACTCCGCAACCGCCCATGGAACTTCTCTCATTGCGCCGCGCCAGCGTCGGCGCCCGGCTCGCCGTGCTCTCCTGCGTGCTGGTGGCGTTGATTTTCGCCGCCTTCGCGCTGGCGCTCACGCGCACCGCCGGCAAGCAGGTCAGCGATCAGGTGCTCGAACGCATTGCCGATAAGGACCGCTCCATCGCGGCGATGATCACGCTGTTCGACAAGGCGCTATCGACCGAAGTCGATCGCTCGACGTCGCTGTTCGCGAGCTTCCTGCCTCCCACCTATACGCTCGACGAAACGCAGAAGATCGACGTCAACGGCGTCGCCGCTCCCACCATGAAGGCCGGCGACAAAGTTCTGAACATGGACTTCACGATCCCCGACCAGTTTCTGGAACGCAGCGGCGCGATCGCCACCGTGTTCGCACGCAGCGGCGACGACTTCGTGCGCGTGACCACATCGCTGAAGAAACAGGACGGCTCACGCGCGATCGGCACGCTGCTCGACCGCAAGGGACCGGCGTATGCGCTGGTCGTCGCGAACAAGTCCTATACGGGACTCGCCGCGCTCTTCGGCAAACGCTACATCACGCAATATCGCCCCGTCACCGATGCAAGCGGCCGCGTGATCGGCGCGCTGTTCGTCGGCGTGGAGGTGGACAAGGAAATCCAGTCGGTCGAGGAAGGCATTCGCAAGCTGAAGATCGGCGACAGCGGTTATTACTTCGTGCTCAACGCGTCGAAAGGCGCGGACCGCGGCAAGCTGATCGTTCATCCGGCCGCCGCCGGCCAGAACGCGGACAACGCGAACGCGCCGTATCAGCAGATGCTCGACATGAAGGAAGGCCGGCTCGAATACAGCTCGGCCGACGCGACGCTCGGCGAGAGCGGCGCGCGCGACAAGTTCGTGTCGTTCGTCACCGTGCCGGAATGGCAATGGCTGGTGGGCGGCGTCGCGCCGCGCGACGAGGTGATGGCCGACGTCACCGCCACCCGCAATCAGTTCCTGCTGATCGGCTTCGCGCTGGTCGGCGTGTTCGCCGTGGTGTTCCTGTTCGCGGTGCGCCGCCTCGTGAGCCGTCCGCTCGATGAAGCCGCCAAGGCGTCCGAGCGTTTCGCGGCGGGCGATCTGAGCGTGCGCGTGGCGCAAGCCGGCAACGCGCGCGCCGATGAGATCGGCCGCCTGATGCAGTCGATCGACGGCATCGGCGAAGGTCTTGCGCGCATCGTCTCGCAGGTGCGCAACGCGTCGGCCGACATGTCGCACGGCACCGAAAAGATCGCCACCGGCAGCGGCAACATCGCCGCGCGCATCGCCACGCAGGCAAGCAGCCTGGAGGAAACGGCGGCCAGCATGGAGCAGATCACGTCGACGGTGCAGCAGAACGCCGACCACGCCGTGCAAGCCAACACGCTCGTCACGCGCGCCGCCGATGCCGCGCTCGAAGGCGGCCGCGCCGTCGAACGCGTGGTCTCGACGATGGGTGAAATCAGCCGCTCGTCGCAGAAGATATCGGAGATCACCAGCGTGATCGAAGGCATCGCGTTCCAGACCAATATCCTCGCCTTGAACGCCGCGGTGGAAGCGGCGCGCGCCGGCGAACACGGCAGGGGCTTCGCGGTGGTGGCCTCGGAAGTGCGCGCGCTCGCGCAGCGCAGCGCGGCTTCGGTGAAGGAGATCGAGAGTTTGATCGCGGCCTCCACGGCGACCGTCGACAGCGGTTTTCGCATCGCCGAGGAAGCCAGCGCCACGATGCAAGGCATCGTTCAACAGGTCGGCCAGGTGCGCGCGATCATGGGCGAGATCAGCGTGGCGTCGCGCGAGCAATCGGGCGGCATCGAACAGGTCAATCTCGCCGTCACGCAGATCGGCGAGGCGACCCAGCAGAATGCGACGATCGTCGGCGAAGCGGAACTCGCCGCGGCCGAGTTGCGCGAGCAGGCCGCGCGTCTCGCGCAGGTGGTGAGCGTGTTCAAGCTGGGAAGCGGGCGCGATTGAACCCTGCCGAAGCGACGGCGCGTTGCTTCTCACGCGCCGTTATCGTCGCCCGTTTTCGCTGTCGCCGTGCCTCAGAACTCGACGTCCAGTTCGTCGATCTCTTCCGCTTCCTGCTGCGCGTCGGCAATCCACTGCCGCATTTCGGGCAGCGCCATGATGCGTTGCCCGTATTCGACGATCTCAGGGTCGAGCTTCACGTCGTAGGTGACGAAGCGCGTCACCACCGGCGCGTACATCGCATCCGCCGCGGTGCGCTCGCCGAACAGAAACGGACCGCCGTACTCCTTCAGGCACTCGCCCCAGATCGCCACGATCCGGTCGATATCCGATTGCGCGCGCGCCCATACCTTGAAGCCCGGAAAATGCGCCTTGAGGTTCATCGGCAACGCCGAGCGCAACGAAGCGAAACCCGAGTGCATCTCGCCGCAGATCGAGCGGCAATGCGCTCGCGCGCGAATGTCTTTCGGCAACAGCGCCGCTTCGGGTTTCAGTTCGTTCAGATATTCGGCGATCGCCAGCGTGTCCCAGACCTTGATGCCGTCGTGCACGAGACACGGCACGAGGATCGACGGCGACAGCAGCAGCAGTTCGGCGCGTGCCACAGGGTCGTCGATCGGCGTCACGATCTCTTCGAACGGCAAGCCACTGAATTTCGTCAGCAACCAGCCGCGCAGCGACCATGACGAATAGTTCTTGCTGCTGATGGTGAGCGTCGTTTTCGTCATACGTTTCTCCTCCGATGAGGCGTTCGTCGACGCCGGGCGATGCCATGCACGCTGCCGTGCGCGGGCGCACCAAAGCGCGGCAATCCGGGCGCGCTCGTTTAAGGCGCGCAAATGCTATGCCAACGCGGGGCACCGCCGCCCGTGCGCGCCTATCATTGGCACATGACTTGCCTATATTCGTGCTCTTTTTCCTCTTACGCATTCGTGCGAAGGTTATGAACCTGTTCGCATACCCTACTTACCAGGCTTTCGCCGACATGATGCTGCCGATTCGGCACGGCGCGGCACTGGTGAATCATTCGCTCAACGCGTGGCCCGCGTTCGGCGAAACCTCGCGTGGCCGCTCCCTCGGCGCGGCCTGCGATCTGTTGACGCTGGCGGGCCTTACGCCCGTGCGGCCGCCCTTCGGCATCGACAGCGTGGTGGCGGAAGGCAAGCCCGTTGCGATCGTCGAGGAGATCGCGGCGCACACGCCGTTCTGCTCGCTGCTGCATTTCCGCAAGGACACTACGCTCTCCTCACCCCAACCGCGCGTGCTGGTGATTGCGCCGATGTCAGGCCACTTTGCCACGCTGTTGCGTGGCACTGTGCGCACCATGCTGGCCGAGCACGATGTGTACGTCACCGATTGGCACAACCCGCGCGACGTGCCGTTGAGTCAGGGGCGCTTCGGCTTCGACGAATTCGTGCAGCACGTGATCGACTTCACCGAAACGATCGGCCCCGGCGCGCACCTTTTGGCGGTGTGCCAGCCGACGGTCGCCGCATTGGCCGCGGTCGCGCTGATGGCCGACGACGATCACCCCGCGCAGCCCGCCAGCATGACGCTGATGGCCGGCCCGATCGATACCCGCATCAACCCGACGCGCGTCAACGATCTGGCCAAAAGCAAACCGATCGAATGGTTCGAGCAGAACCTGATCAGCGCGGTGCCGTTCGGTTTCGCGGGCGCTCACCGGCGCGTGTACCCGGGCTTCGTGCAACTGAGCGCGTTCATGTCGATGAATCTCGGCCGCCACCTCGAGTCGTTCGAAACCATGCACTACGAGCGCGCCAAGGGCGATCCCGGGAAAGCCGACACTATCCGCACGTTCTATGAAGAATACTTCGCGACGATGGACCTGACCGCCGATTTCTATCTGGAAACCGTCGATACCGTTTTTCAGCGGCACGCCCTGCCGTTGAATGAACTCGAAGTGCAAGGGCGCCTGGTCGATCCCTCAAGGATTCGCCGCACGGCATTGCTCACCGTGGAGGGCGAAAAGGACGACATTTGCGCGGTCGGCCAAACGCTCGCCGCGCAGGACATGTGCGATAAATTGCGGCCGTATCTGAAGACGCATCATGTGCAAACCGGCGTGGGGCACTACGGTGTATTCAACGGACGCCGCTGGGAGCGGCAGATTTATCCGCGCGTGCGGGCCGTGATTTACGACAACGAGCCGCGCGCGGTACTCGTGAGTTCGCGGGCGCGCACGATCGCGCCGGTGCATATCACCGCTGCCGCCGAGGTCAATCGAGCAGCGCCGGCCGCGACGGCGGTGGTCGAGGTCGAAGTGGAAGGCGCGCTGGGTTCGGCGCCGAACGGCGCGGACAACGGCGCCGGCTCCCGTGCCGCCGCGAAGCCCAAGGCGTCGCAGGCATCGCGCCCGATACGCAGACGGCCTCCCGCCACGCCATGAGTGTTTAACGGGCGGCGGCTCGCTTCACGCTCGCATCAGGTGATGCGGAGCCGCGCTCGATCCGCGCCTCGTTTTGCCCCGGTTTCCGCTCATGCCTCGACGCTTTTCCACGGCGTCACCGCCGGCACGTCGCACGGACCTTCCACTTCGAGCGACTTGAAATCGGCCGGCGAAACGATCTCGAGGTACTCCATATCCTCTGAGTAATCGAACAGATAATGGACGATGCCCGGCGCCTGATGCACGCAGTCGCCAGCGGCGACGAGCGTCTCCTTGTCGCCGTACATGAAGCGCGCCCAGCCCTTCAACATGATCACGATGTGGAAATCGGCCTCATGCCGGTGCCAGCCGGTGCCTTGCTCTGGTGCGTGATTCGCCTTCACGAGTTGCGCGAGCACCTTGCCGTCGGTCGCTTGCGCGATGCCCAAGTCGCGGTAAAGAAAAAAATCGCGTAAGCCCTGATCCACGTAGGACGTATCTTGCGGACGGACATGACTGAATTGCGTGGCGAATTCGGTGGACATGATCGCGCTCCTGGACAGTGAGCCGGCGGTTGAAAACGACGCGTTGGAGCGTCGGTGGCAAGCATCAAGCGGGCCAGTCGTTGCGCTTCGATCTTGCGCGAGACGTGCGATGGGTGTCGCGCCGCATTGCGCGGCACGATGCGCTTGCAACGCGGCAGTGTCTATGCGCTCGGGCGGAACATCTGGAACATGTCGCCGATGGCCGCGTAGTCGGCGCGGTAACCCGCGCGCATGATCGGCTGCGCGGCGTGGGTATCGAACAGGCCGTCTTTCAGATACGCCTCGTCGATGTGCACGCCGACCACCTGGCCGAGCGACAGGTAGTTGTCCATCGGCTTACCGTCGAGGGTATGCAGGCGCACCACTTGCAGCAGCTTGCATTCGAGCGCGGCCGGCGCTTCGGCGACGTGCGGCACGCCGACGTTGCAGCCCGCGGCGGGCGTCAGCCCCGCGAGTGCGAATTCGTCGACATGCGGCGGCACGGGCGCTGAAGAGCGGTTCATCTGTTCAGCGAGCGGCCTGCTGGCGAGATTCCAGACGAACTCGCCGGTTGCCTCGATGTTGGCGATGCTGTCCTTGCGACCTTCGCTGCAAAAACCGATGATCGGCGGAGAACTGGCGAACGCGCCGAAGAAACTGTAGGGCGCGAGATTCAGCGTGCCATCCGTGTCGCGCGAGGAAATCCAGCCGATCAGGCGCGGGGCGACGATCGCCTTGAACGGATCGTGCGGGAGGCCGTGACCGGCAGCGGGGTCGTAGAAGTAATGGGACATGGGTTGGCGTTGGAGTGCGTTTTTGTTGGCGGACGGGCGAGCGGTCTTTATACCGCAGACTCGCTCCAACTGCCGGCGCGCGCGATTCGTCGCCGCGGCTAATCAAGTCCGATCACACCAGCGCTTCCTGCACGTGCCTCGGCAACACCACTCTGAATGACGAGCCTTTGCCGATTTCCGTTTGCACGTCGATCCGGCCGCCCTGCTTTTTGACAACGCCGTATGAGATCGACAGACCCAGCCCGGTTCCGCCGCCAACGGGCTTGGTCGTAAAGAAGGGATCGAAGATCCTGCCGCGGTGCTCGGGCTTGATGCCGCTTCCGGTATCTTCCACTTCCACCCACACGTGCTGTTCATCGTGACCTGTTCGCACGGTGATGCACCCATGCCCCTCGATCGCCTGGGCCGCGTTGACGAGCAGATTCATGAACACCTGGCCCAGTTGCGACGGAATACATTCCACTTGCGGAATGGCGCCGTACTCCTTCTTCACTTCCGCCTTGTGCTTGAGTTCGTTCCAGACGATATCGAGCGTCGTATCGAGGGTGCTTTCGAGGCAGGCCCACCGCCGCTCCGTCGCCTCCTGCTGCGAGAAATCCCTGAGACCCTGCACGATGCGCTTGACTCGCTGCATGCCGTCGACGGATTCGGTCAGCAGTGTCGCGATGTCGGTTCGCAAGTAGTCGAGATCGAGCTCGCGTTTCAATTCGTGGATCGCCGCGCGCGACGCGGGCGTCATTTCCGATTCGACTTTCTCGTAAGCGGAGAGCGCGGCGAACAGATCGGCCACATACCGTTTGAACGTACCCAGATTTGCGTTGACGAAGCCGACCGGATTGTTGATTTCATGCGCGACGCCTGCTGCAAGCTGCCCGATCGACGCCAGCTTTTCCGATTGCAGCAACTGACCGTGAGCGTGCGCGAGTTCGTGGATCAGTTCTTCCTGGCGCGCCCTCTCCTCTTGAAGTGCGACGTTGGCCAGTGCAAGCTGCCGGCGGTCCCGCTGAAACTGTTCGACCGCTCGCGCCATCTCGCCGATCTCGTCGCGGCCCTGAACGGGAACCGGCACGTGTTCGCGGCCAACATCGTCAAGCCGCAGGTTGCTGCTGACCAGTTCCAGCCGCGAAAGCACATGCTTGCCGAGAAATGCGTGCGCGACGAGCCATGCGAACGCAAGACAGCTCGCGATCATCGCCGTGATCCAGCGCTGATTGCGAGCCGACGTATCGGCCAACCGCTGCACCGCCTCCTGAAAGTCGCGCGTGTAACGGTCCGATTGAAGCTCGGCGGATTCCACCATGACGGCTGCCTGCCGGCGCAGCGCTTCGCTGAACCGGTCGTCGATCTTTTTAGCGCCGGCCTCTGACCCGGCGACTCCCGGCCCGTGATGCGAAGCAGCCGGAATGCGCGCGTCATCCGAACCCAGTTGGCTCTCCCGCAATTGCGCGACGATATTCACGGTATTGCGGAACAACTGGCTCGACTGATGCAGGTCGAGCACGCTGACGTCGTTGTTGGCGGCGGCAAGGCGGCCCGACAGATGATCGAACGCTTCCAGTTGCTTGAGGATATCGGCGTAGCTGGCTCGCGTCGTCTCGACCGACCCGGCCGTTTCCAGTTGCGAGGATTCGCGCTCGATCAGCAGCGTTTGCTGAACCAGTTCGTGCGCGACGTCCATGAGAACGAGCTGATCGTTGGCCAGCAGCCGGGTCGCGCTGGTCGACGCCCGCAGCGCGTACACCGCGGTAATCCCGCAGGTCGCGATGAGCACGGCCAGTACCACCGCGGCCCAGATGAATTGCGAGCGCAGTGATCGTGGCAGCATTGCGGCGCGGACGTCCCGCAAATTCATAGTCGGTTCCTGTGCATTCGCCGCCGGAGGCTATCGCTTCCAGATGCCGCGGTAGATGGTCCGGTAACCGTTGTCCGGGTCATATTGGCCAAGCAATCCGCCGTCGAATTCGATATTGCGCGCCGTCACCAGATGAACCGGCGACACATAGCCGGTGACCTGCTGATGCGCGAGCAGACGGTTTAACTCGTCGACGAGTTGCCAGCCCTGGAGATTGAGCGGCTCGGCGACCGTGCCGGTCTGAAACGTGCCGGCCTGAATGCGCAGGAACGCGGCGGCGCTGCCGTCGCCGGCCGACAGCATGCTGAGGCTTCGGCTCGCGCGCCCGGCGCGCGTGAGTTCGGCAGCCGCATAGTCGAAGTAGATATCGTTGATGGCGAGCGCATACGTCCAGTTCTTTCCGTGTCGAGCGAGCAGCCGGTCCGTGACGGCCGGCATCAGTCCGGCGCTTTTCGAAATGGCGAGATCCTGCACGGCCAATAGCGTGCAATCCTCGCATGCGCGGATTACCTCCAGCATCGCATCTGTCTTGGCCTTGGCGATCTGGAAATTGCTGTCGGTGAAGACCACGATCCCGCCGTGCCCCGCCGATTGCGTGACCGCCGCCATGGCCGTGATGCGCGCCACGTCCAGAGGATTCGTGGAGACGTTCACCGCAACGGGACTGTCCGGCATCACGCCGGCGCGAGAACCGACGTGCCAGCCGACCATCGGAATCTTTTGCGCCGCGAACGGCAAGAGCTGCGGCTTCATCTCACCGGCGTCCACGCCGACGAGTATCACGCCGTCGGGCCGCAGCGCGAGCGCGGCGGCGACCGCGTTGCGCCGGCCCTCCGACGTGCCGCTCGCGTCGTAGACGCGCGTTTTCCAACCGATGACGTCCGCGGCTTCCTTGATGCCTTTCGCCACGCCGAGGATGCCGCCGTTGCGCAAATCCTCGCTGACGATGGCAATGGTCGCGCCGGACACCGCCGCCGGTCCCGACGCCGGTCCGCTCCAGCGCGAACTGCGCTCGGACGCCTTGTCGACCGCATGCTGCATCTGAGCCATGCTCATTGCGGCGCGCGGTTCATTGCCTTCCGGGTTTGGCGACGCGGCCAGCGTGTAGACGGGCTGGATCGAACACCAGCAAAGTGCTAACGCCCCCATTGTTCGTTTGCAACTCGAGAGCATGCTTCCCCCAGATTACGAGGCACGAGGTCGACGTGAAGCGAATACGCGAACACGCCGGGAGTGACTTGTTAACGGCGCGAAGGCTATGCCAGTTGATAGCGGAATCGATAGCGGAAACCCTTACCGATCTTCAACGCGCTTCGGAGCCGGCCCTGACAGGCCGGTTTTTTTATGCCTTATCGCCCAGGGGTGACCCCGATACGGGAAGCGTTCGTGAGGCCGTTATTCCAAGAGAGCGGCAACATGAATCCATTGCTTACTACCGCGGGAAACAGCATTCCGCACCCTGCAAATATAAGGGGCGTTTCGTGACGACCAATCTGTCGGAATCCATCGTCGAACTCGTGAATTGCGGGGTCTTCGCTCTGGACCGCGATCTGCGCATCCTCGCCTGGAACCGCTTCATGCAATCTCATAGCGGCCGTTCCGCCGAGGAGGTGATTGGCCTGGAGCTTCTCGACGTGTTCCCCGAATTGCCGAGAGAGTGGCTGAAGAGAAAAGTCGAGGGCGTTTTCGTGCTGGGCACGCCCGCTTATTCGTCGTGGGAGCATCGCCCGTTTCTGTTTCACTTCGAGCACTCGCGCCCCATTACCGGGCCAATCGACGCGATGCGGCAGAACTGCAGCTTCATTCCGATCGAGAACGCCGAGCGCGAGGTGACGGCGGTGGCGGTCACCATCGTCGATGCGACGGATGTTTGCATTGCATACGGCGAATTGCAGAAGCGCGAACAGACCGTGGCGAATGCATTGGCCGAATTGACCGTGCGCAATAGCCAGCTCACCGAGCTCAATGACGAATTGGCGCATGCGCACCAGCAACTGCTGCAATCGGAAAAACTCGCCGCGATCGGTCAACTCGCGGCAGGCGTTGCCCATGAGATCAACAACCCTGTCGGCTTCGTGCTTTCAAACCTGAACACCCTCGAGGGCTACATCAAGACACTGATCCGCTATGCAGAAGATATGAATCAGCTCGTCGCGCGAACCGCGCCGTCCATCGAGCCCGACTTGCGCGCATTGACCGCAAGCGCCGACCTGGACTATCTGCTGGACGATGCGCCCGCGCTCGTGCAGGAATCCCGGGAAGGTCTCGCCAGAGTTCGCACCATCGTGGTCGATCTGAGGGACTTCTCCCGCATCGACAGCACGCACGTCTGGGAATGGTGCGATCTGCACCGCTGTATCGAGTCGACGCTGAACATCGTGCATAACGAGGTGAAGTATCGCGCCGATCTGGTTCGCGATTACGCCGAGATACCGCTCGTGCGGTGCATCCCCTCGCAGATCAGCCAGGTGGCGTTGAATCTCGTCGTGAACGCGGCGCAGGCGTATGCCGGGAAACAGGATCAGCACAGCGCGGCGCAGGGCAAGATCACGATCCGCACCGGCATCGACGACGCCGATCCGTCACGCATCTGGTTCGAGGTGGCGGACGCGGGGTGCGGCATACCCGCCGAGCACCTGAGCCGCATCTTCGATCCGTTCTTCACCACCAAGCCGGTGGGCCAGGGAACCGGCCTCGGGCTATCGGTCAGCTACGGCATCGTCAATGCGCATCACGGGCAGATTTCCGTGACCAGCACGGTCGGCGCCGGCACGACATTCCGCGTCACGCTACCGGTGGACGCAGCGGAAGAGTCGCCCCAACCCGGCAAGACGGAGCCGGTCGTCGCGCATGCGAGCGCGCCGGATGCCCGAACCCAATCCACGCTGGCTTCAACCGGCAGATAGAGGACCCTATGGCTCTGCCAATACTCGTTGCCGACGATTCGGCGCTCGCCAGGAAATTGCTCATTAAATCCTTGCCCGATGACTGGGAGGTGGACATCACGCAGGCGTCGGACGGCGCCGCGGCACTCGAATCCTATCGGGCCGGCAAAGGCGCCGTGATCTTTCTCGATCTGACGATGCCGCACATGACCGGATTCGAAGTACTCGAGGCAATCCAGCACGAAGGACTCGATGCCTTTGTCATTGTCGTATCGGCTGACATTCAGTCGGGTGCGGTCGAGCGTGCGAAAGCGCTCGGCGCGATCGGCTTTGTCTGCAAACCCGTTTCGCCCGAAGCGATCGGGGCAATCCTGAGGGAGTATGGTCTCCATGAATGAACAGGGTCTTAACGAAGACCAGCGCGATGCTCTGCAGGAGATCTGCAATGTCGGAATGGGAAAGGCAGCCGCCGCGCTGGCAACGCTACTCGGCGCATTCGTCACGTTATCGGTGCCGGGCATCAGGCTGGTGAGCACCGCCCAGTTGCCTGAAGCATTGCGAGGGCATGGCGTCAGTCAGTTGCCGCCTGTGCGCCAGGCTTTCCAGTCGGATATTTCGGGGGAAACCATCGTGCTGTTCGGCGCGGACGGTCAACGCGAACTCCGGCAATTGCTGGACTACGACCTCGAAAACAGCGACGCCGGCAACGAAGCGCTGTGCGACATCGCCAACCTGCTGGTGGGCGCTTGTGTTCAAAGCGTCTTCGAACAACTCGGCAGGCGCATCAGCTTTTCGAGCCCGACGCTACTGCCGGTCACGGAAGGGTCCAACCTTGGCCACTTCGAGAACGGCCGCTGGGGCCTCGCGCTGCTGCTGGAAATTCACTTCACGCTCGAAAAAGGCGGCTTCGGCGCACGCATGGTGATGTTGCTGCCCGACGAAGCCATCCGCGGAATGAAGCATGCGCTCGACCAGTTTCTCAGCTCGATCTAGTGCAATGCCGGCGAACAATCACCAAGGAAATCCATGTCCGAACTTCAGGTAACCGACCAGATGCCCGGCGCGAGCGAATCGCCGGCGGCATCGCAAGAACCCCTCGAAGCGCCGGTCCCCACGCTGTTGCTGGTGGATGACGAGCCAGGGGTCGTCTCATCGCTCAAGCGGCTGTTCCGGCCGCTCAAGTACGAGGTGCTCTCGGCGTACAGCGGCGCCGACGCGCTTCAGTTACTCGAAACGGCGCGCGTGGATGTGATCATCTCCGACATGCGCATGCCGAACATGGACGGCGCCGAATTCCTGTCCCGCTCACGCTCGATCGCGCCCGACGCGATCAGGATTCTGCTGACCGGATATTCGGAGGTGGAGGCCGTGGTGCGCGCGGTGAACGAAGGGCACGTCTATCACTACCTGCACAAGCCGTGGGACGACCAGGACCTGCTGCTGACCATCCAGCGCGCGCTCGAACAACTGCGGCTGCAACGCGAAACCGTGCGCCTGACTGAATTGCTGCAACGGCAGAACGAAAGGCTGGCGAGCTTCAACACGGAACTCGAGCGCGACGTTCATGCGCGGACGGAGGAAATCCGCCAAACGGTCATGTTTCTCGAAGGCGCCCAGCAAGATCTGAAAAGCAATTTTCTAACGATGGTGAAGGTCTGCGCGAACATGGTCGAGATGCGCTGCGGTCTTCCCGGTCATTCCGCGAGAATCGGCGAACTGGCGAAACAACTCGGCGCGTCGATTGGAATGAGCGACTACGCGTGTGGCGAATTGTTGATGGCGGGCCTGTTGCACGGCATCGGCAAGCTCTTTCTTCCCGACGCGTTGCTGAAGACGCCCATCGCGAAGATGCAGCCGCAGGAAGCCAAGCTTTATCACCTGCATCCGCTGCATGGACAAATGGCGCTGAGCCCCGTGTCGCAACTCGCCAATGTGCAGGCGATGATTCGCCATCAATATGAGCGCTTCGACGGACGCGGCGCGCCCGATGGCCTCGCCGGCAGTTCCATTCCGATCGGCGCTCGCATTCTCGCGCTGGCCCGCGACGTGGAAGATTTGCGCATCGGCGCGATTGCGCCGCAAAAGATGACCGACGCGCAAATCGTGTCCACCGTGCGTTCGCAGTCGGGCATTCGCTATGACCCGGCCATCGCCGACAAATACATCGAGCTGGTCACGAGCCACGCCGAACTGTCGCCGGAAGGCGTGCCCGACACGGTCGACGCGTCGCATCTGAAAGAGGGAATGAAGCTCGCGGAAGACCTCCGCACTTCACGCGGCACGCTGCTGATGACGAAAGGCAAGGTGCTTTCCGCGGATCAGATCGCACAGATCCGGCGCTTCGAGATTCATGAGGAAGAGCGCTTCGTCATCCTTGTGGAGCGAAGCCTGGTGGCTACCGCCGCGACGCGGGCGGCGTGACGTGCTGTCCGCTTTCGGCGGGAAACGCGTGTTTGGGCGAGGCCACCGGCCGTCAACGCGGTGGCCCGTCCGTATCGCCCGGCTCGATACGCGGCTGCGCGAGCCGCGGCTCGGGCTCCTTGCCGGCTATCGTCGCCAGAATCAGTTCGGCGATGACCCTGCCGGACGACTCCCCGGTCGGCTGCACGACGGATGTCACCGTGTGTGACGAAGCGACGTCCGGCGGCACGCCGTCATAGACGATCAGCGAGATTTCCGTACCCAGTTGCTTGCCGCTCTCGACGATCGCGCGACACGCGCCGGCGCCCGCGAGGTTGTTGTCCACCACCAATGCCGTCGGCGGCTCGGCAAGTTCGAGCAGCGCTCGCGCCGCTTCATACCCGCCCGTCCGGTTGAACGCACATTCGATCATGAGCGACGCCTCCGGCTGAATGCCGGCCTCTTGCAGCGCGCTGACGAAACCCGCGCGCCGTTGAGCGGCAAAGCTCATCGTCAGCGGCGCACTGAGCAAGCCGATTCGTCGGTGCCCGAATGCGATCAGACGTTGCGCGGCGGCCCGCGCTCCCGCCTCGTTGTCGAAGTCGAACCAGCCATAAGGCGTGGGGCTGTTGGTCCGCCCATAAGCGACGAAGGGAAACTGACGCGCCTGAAGAAACCGGATGCGCGGATCGTCGACGAGCGTGCGCGCCACGATCAGACCGTCGACCAGTTTGCCTTCGACCAGCCGACGGTACGTCTCGAGTTCCGCGTTTGGCCGTGCGGAAACAATGATCAGATCGAGGTCGCTTTCGCCGAGGCGCTCGGTCATGCCGGCCACGACCTCACCCAGACGCGGATCGCCGAGGTCGCCCGTACCGAACGGATAGACCATGCCCACCGCTTCGGCGCGGCCGGTGGCGAGCCGCCGCGCGGTTGGGTCAGGGTGGTAGCCGAGTTCGCGCGCCGCCTCGATTACTCGCAGGCGGGTTGCTTCATTCACGTCGTCATAGCCGTTGAGCGCCCGGCTAACGGTCGTGCGGGAAAGTCCGAGCGAGTCGGACAGCGTCTTTAGATTCACCTTCACGTTTCCACCTTGGCGTTGCTCGGTTTTCCCCTGGGGCGGCCTTGCGTGGCGGGGATTTGGCGCCGGTTGGGCAAGCGTCATGGTACCTCAAAACTTACCAATCCTTTGACAATCCAAACCGGTTTGGACTATGATCCAAACCGGTTTGGGTATGTCGTATCTCCGACGTATTGGAGTCACGGCTGTTCCTTGGGGCCCGCGAGAGACCATTCGTAGTTCCTAAAACAGACGTCCGGCAGGTCCTTGCCCGATGAGCAACACGGGCAAGGTCGGCCGACAAACGTCGTTTCCTATTGCTGTTTCCGGCAATGAGCTTTCCGCAATCCGGCGCCAGCGTCACAGGCGTCTCCGGCATCACCAGGTTCTAAGCAGATATTTCGTACCAACAAGTCAAACGGCAACGCTCCGGCGGTTTCCCACGGCCCTCGTTGCGCACTCTTCCAGGATGTGAACCGATGAACAGACTTCGATCCCCGCAATTCCCGTCAACTCGCGCCCGCCTGCGCTCGACCGCGGTGTGCGGCACGCTGCTCGCCGCCGCGGCGGCTCCCGCGCTGGCCCAATCGTCCGCGCCGGGCTTCCCCGCGCCGACGCCGCATACGCAGCAGGCCTACGACCCCGAGAGCAGTTTCACGATGCGCTGGACGCGCGCCGATGTCCGGCAGATCAAGGCGCAATCGCACACGGCGACCGCCGCCGACAAGAACTCGCTGCCCGCGGCGCTGACCATGCCGGACATTCCGGCGGACTTCCCGCTGATCAACTCGAACGTGTGGGTGTGGGACACATGGCCGCTGTCGGATGTCAAAGCGGACAACCTGAGCTACAAGGGCTGGGAAGTCATTTTCTCGCTGACCGCCGATCCGCACGCGGGCTATTCGTTCGACGATCGCCACGTGCACGCTCGCATCGGCTTCTTCTATCGCCGGGCGGGGATTCCGGCGTCACAGCGCCCGGCGAACGGCGGGTGGACCTACGGCGGACATCTGTTCCCGGACGGCACGAGCGCGAAGGTCTTCGGCACCGCGCCGATGACGCAGAACGCGGAATGGTCGGGCTCCGCGCGGCTGACGAACGGCAACAACCTCAGCCTCTACTACACCGCGCTGTCCTTCAACCGCTCGGCCGAGGGCGGCCAGGACATCACGCCGCCGATCGCGATCATCACGCGCACCGACGGGCACATTCACGCGGACGACACGCACGTCTGGTTCGACGGATTCGACAAGCACGACGCGCTGCTCGAACCGGACGGCAAGCTGTACCAGTCGCGCGAGCAGAACACGTACTACTCGTTCCGCGATCCGTTCGTGTTCACCGATCCGGCGCATCCGGGCAAGACCTTCATGGTGTTCGAAGGCAACACGGGCGGCCCGCGCGGCGCGCGCACCTGCACCGAGGCCGATCTGGGTTATGCGCCCAACGATCCGTACAAGGAGGATCTCAATGCGGTGATGAACTCCGGCGCGACCTACCAGAAGGCGAACGTCGGTCTCGCGGTGGCGACGAACAAGCAGCTCACGGAGTGGAAGTTTCTTCCGCCGCTGCTGTCGGCCAACTGCGTCAACGATCAGACCGAGCGGCCGCAAATCTATATCAAGGACGGCAAGTACTACCTGTTCACGATCAGCCACCGGCCGACCTACGCGGCGGGCGTCGACGGTCCTGACGGCGTGTACGGTTTCGTCGGCAACGGTATCCGCAGCGACTTCCTGCCGTTGAACAAGGGTAGCGGCCTCGTGCTCGGCAACCCGACCGATTTCGACCAGCCGGTCGGTGCGCCGTACGCGCTGGACCCGAACCAGAATCCCCGGGCATTCCAGTCGTACTCGCATTACGTGATGCCGGGCGGCCTCGTCGAATCGTTCATCGACGCCGTCGGCCCGCGTCGCGGCGGCACCCTGGCGCCGACCGTGAAGCTGAACATTCACGGCGATTCGACCGACATCGACCGGACTTACGGCAAGGGTGGTCTGGGCGGTTACGGCGACATTTCCGCCACTCGCGCGGCTCCCGGCCAGGGCGGCGCGAACAACGGTCAGTAAGCCGGACGGTTGGATGCAGTGCGAGCGGAAGCTTTCCGCTCGCACTCGACCCGGCGACATTCGAAGCGGGCGAAGAACGGCAGCCATGAAATCCTGGATTCCCGACTTGTCCTCGTACCGGGGCCCGGTCTATCTCGCCGTGGTCGACGAAATCGAAACGGCGATCGGGACCGGCCGTCTCCAACCCGGCGACACCTTGCCTTCGCAACGGATGCTGGCCGACTTCCTCGGCTTGCACGTGAACACGGTCAATCGCGCACTGCGCGAGACCGCGCGCCGCGGCCTGACGATCGGCAGCAGGCGCAAGGGGACCATCATTCTCAGGCTTTCCGCCTGATCGTCGGCCAAGCCGATGAATACTCATTGACTGCACTCGCGGACGTGACGGCATTCGCCGTTCGTTCGCGTGCGTAGATAGGGCAAAGCCATTCCATGTACGACCCGCAACGTCCCTTCGCTTCAAAAATAAGCGCACTGGCGACGTGTCTGCTTGCATCGCTAAACGTTTCGTTCAGCGCGTTCGCGGCGCCGCCCGCCTCGCCGCACACCGCCGATGCCGGCACGCCGCAATGGCGCTCCGCGTTTCACTACACGCCGCAACGAAACTGGATGAACGATCCCAACGGACTCGTCTTCCACAACGGTCTTTATCACCTGTTCTATCAATACAATCCGAACGGGAATTCGTGGGGCAATATGTCATGGGGACATGCCACGAGTTCCGATCTCCTTCATTGGAGCGAGCAACCGGTTGCGATGCACGTCAATGCAACCGAGGAGATCTTTTCCGGTTCCATCGTGGTGGATACACACAACACGTCCGGCTTGGGCCCGGCGAATTCCTCGCCGCTGATCGCGCTTTATACCAGCGTGTATAAGGCCGGCTCGGGACATCGACCAGGCACGCAGGCGCAATCGCTCGCCTACAGTACCGACGACGGCAAGACGTGGCGCAAATACGCGGGCAATCCGGTGCTGACGCTCGATCCCGAATCGCAAAACTTTCGTGACCCGAAGGTGTCGTGGTACGCGCCGGGGGGTTACTGGCTCATGACCACCGTGGTCGCGGACGCGCACGTCGTCAAGATGTACCGCTCGAATAATCTGATCGACTGGGATTTTCTCAGCGACTTCACTCTCCCCGACATTCCTCATCGAGGGGCGCTCTGGGAGATGCCCGATCTGTTCCCCTTGCCCCTCGACGGCGACAGTCGCAAGCAGAAGTGGGTGATGATCGTGAACGTCAACCCGTGGTCGATCGCGGGCGGGTCCGGCGCGATGTATTTCGTCGGCAGCTTCGACGGCAGAACGTTCACGCCGGAAAACGTGGCGCCGGCCGGTTCCGATCCTTCGCGCTTCCAGTGGCTCGATCACGGCGCCGATTACTATGCAGCCGGAACATTCGCGAATGCGCCGGGCGGCGAGGCGGTCACGATCGGCTGGATGAGCAACTGGGACTACGCCGAACGCATACCGACCACGCCGTGGAAAGGCGCAACCGCGCTGCCTCGCGTACTCGCGCTGAAAACGGTCGACGGCGTGCCGCGATTGATATCCGGACCAGTCGAGCAATACACGCGGTTCGTCAGCACAGGTTCGACCACGCGCATTAACGAACTCAGCGTTTCCTCGCGTGTGGAAGAACTCGCGCCCTCCACACGTGGTGTGGTGCAAAACATCGACGTGACGATCAGTCCGCAGTCCGCGCGGCGTGCGGGCCTGGTCGTCAGAGGCTCGGCGAACGGCGAGGTGGGCACGCGGATTGTCTACGACACCGAGCGTCGGACACTGACGCTCGATCGCTCGAAGTCCGGCGAGAGCGGGTTCTCGAATGCGTTCAGCAAAGCGCACATCGTCGACTTGCCGTTAGTGGACGGGAAGCTGCATCTCACCGTGGTGGTCGACAGGGATTCCGTGGAAGTATTCGCGGATCATGGCCGCACTGTCATCACGGATCTCGTCTTTCCGGGCGAGGACGACAACCGCGTTTCGGTTTTCGCCGAAGGCGGCAACGCAACGTTCAGCGATTTGGCGATTACCGACCTCTCCGCCCCCAAGCGCTAACGCGGACAGCGGCGGACAGCGCTTATGCCTTCGCGGGCCGCCCCGTCTTTACCGCTTCCACCGACGACACCGCGGCGAGAAGCCGTTTCGGCGCGGCGGACTCGAGCATCAGCAGCCCGGCGCGCAACAGCTCGCTCTTCTTGACCGAAACGCCGGCATCCAGACACTTCTTTTTCAGCGCCGCGATTTTGTCGTAATCGGATTTCGGCATGGTGAAACTGTCTCGCACGACCTTGTCTTTCCTGGCCCGCTTTGCTCGTGGTTCCGCAGGGGCGACGGCCGGCGCGGACGCCACATCGGCAACGAGCTGCTGTTTCGGTTTCGCGGTTTTCTTCGTGGTGACAGGCTTGTCTACAACCGGTTGCTCGGATTGAACGACGATGTTGCCGTCGCCTGCTGCGACGCCGTTCGAATTTTCAGTGGAGCGAGATGCTTTCTTGCCGGCTTTCCGGACGACGGGTGCGTTCATGTAGGCCTCCAGGTTTGTAATGGTATAAACAGTATATACCGTTTATTGAGGCGGCTGTTTGCATGGAAGGTGGGACGTCGCAGCAGTAAACTGCAAGCACGGCTTTTGACGGGAGAACGTCATGCGTCTCGTTGACTGGAACATTCAGTGGGGACGCGGTGTGGATGGCCGCGTCGACCTCGCTCGCATCGTGCGCGAAGCAAAAGCACTGTGCGATTTCGACATTCTTTGCCTTCAGGAAGTGACGCGCGGTTTTCACGAGGGTCCGGCCGCGGGTGGACTGGCAGGCGGCCCCTCTGCCGATCAGTTCGCCGAGCTTGCCGCGTTGCTGCCGCACGCGAAGGTGATCGAGGCGATCGGCTCCGATCTTCCTCCGGTCGGAGCGGCGCGACAGCGGCGTCAGTTCGGCAATGCGATCGTGACCCCTCTGCCTGTCCGACAGGTGCTGCGTCATTCGCTGCCCTGGCCGGCCGACCCTGCCAAGCCGTCGATGCTGCGTGTCGCGCTCGAAGCGGTGATCGAAACGGACATCGGCCCGCTGCGCGTCATCAGCACGCATCTCGAGTTCTATTCGGAAGCGCAACGGCTGGCACAGGTGGCAAGGCTGCGCGAATTGCACAAGGAGGCATGCGACCATGCACGCCGTCCGGCGAAAGCGGAAAAACCGGACAGTCCGTTCGCCGATACGGCACGCCCGCTGAGCGCCATTGTCTGCGGTGATTTCAACAGCGCGTTTGAAGGCTCTGCTTATTGCAGGATGCTCGAACCGATTCCGGACGCGCCCGCGTTCGCCGACGCCTGGGCTTGCGCGAACCCGAATGCGCCGCGCGCCGCCACCGTCGGTCTATACGATCACGAACAATGGGAAGACGGACCGTTCGCATGCGACTTCGTTTTCGTCACTGAAGATTTGAAGCCGCGCATTGCGAGTTGCGGCGTGGATCAGAATAGCCGCTCGTCCGATCATCAGCCGATGTGGCTCGAGTTGCGCTAACGCTTCGCAACTATCCGAATCGCTCCGGGCGGAATGGATAGGCAGGGGTGAAAGGCGTTGCGCCCGTCATCATTTCCGCCAGCAGACGGCCCGTTACCGGGCCGAGCGTCAATCCATGATGGTTATGTCCGAACGCGAACCAGAGCCCGCGATGCCGGGGCGCCTGGCCGATGACCGGGCGCATATCCGGCGTACAGGGACGCAAGCCAAGCCACGGTGCGGGGTCGAGCCGCTTGCCCAAACCGAATGTGGACCTGGCGACGGCCTCCGCCCGCTCCAGTTGAACACCCGTTGGCGCCGCGTCGCGCCGCGCGATTTCAACGCCCGTGGTCAACCGAAGCCGGCCTTCCATCGGCGCGATCACGTACCCCTCCTGAGCGTCCACGAATGGCACCGAGAGCATCGGCTTCGTGGGCTGATAATGCATGTGATACCCGCGTTTCGCCCGTAGCGGGATGCGATACCCCAGCGGCGCAAACACCTGATCCGACCACGGTCCGAGCGCTATCACGACCTCGCTCGCACTGAGCCTGCCCGACGCTGTCTGCACCGTCCATGCCCCCGCTTCCGCCCGCAAGGTGGTCGCCTCGCCGATCAGCAGCGTGCCGCCGCCTTCCTCGAACAAACGCGCGTAACCCTTCGTCAACGCACCGGGATTGACGATGCTCCTCGGGTCCTGCCAATGCAACGCGCCACAAAATCCCGCTTCGAGACCGGGCTCGCGCGCGACGAGCGCCGCCGAATCGAGCGGCGCCACATGCAGGCCATGCGTGCGTGCGATGACCTCGGCAGCGGCGACGTGCTTCGCGAATTCCGCAGGCGTGCGGAACGCTTCCATCCAGCCCTTGTTGCTGACGAGATGCGCGAGGCGCGCCCGCTCGATCAGCGCATCGTGCTCGGCCACGCTTTGCCGAATCAAAGGCAGCATGTCGCGCGCCGCCGCCGCGAGCCGTTCGGGAGACGACTCCCACCAGAAGCGTGCCAGCCATGTCGCAAACGACGGCAGCGCCCTGTAGTCCCAGTAAAGATCGGTCGACTGATTGCGCAGGTAGCGCAACAACGTGCCGAGTTCGCGCGGGAACGCATAAGGCACCACAGACGAACACTCGATCAAGCCGGCGTTGCCGAAACTCGTTTCCTCACCCGGACCGCGCCGGTCGACGAGCGCCACGCGGCGTCCGCGATCCTGCAAGTGCAGCGCGGACGACACGCCGACAATGCCGGCGCCGAGCACGATCACATCGAAGTCCATAAACTCGCTCTGCTTTCGCTATCCGTGCCGTTACTTGGCAATGATGTCGCGCTTGAAGTACTTCTGCGAGAGATTGCTCAGCGTGCCGTCCTTCTTCAGCGCGGCGAGCGCGGTGTCGATCTTTTTGGCCAGCGCCTTATCGCTCTTGCGCAAACCGAAACCCGTACCTTCACCGAGCGTTGCGGGATCGGAAAGCGGCTCGCCGACGATCGCATAGTCGTGGCCTTCGGGCTTGTTCAGAAAACCGTCCTGAACGGTCTGCGCTTCCTGAACAGCCGCATCCAGGCGACCCGCGGTGAGATCGGCGTAGACCTGGTCCTGGTCCGCATAAGAGACGACCGACACGCCGGCATTCGCCCAATGGCGCTTGAGGAAATCTTCCTGCGACGATCCCTGCAGAACACCTACGCGCTTGCCCTGAAGGCTCTTCACATCAGGCAGCAAGGGGGCGCCGCGCTTCGCCACCATCACGATCGGCACGACGTAGATGGGCCGTGTGAAATCAATGCTCTGCTTACGCTTTTCGGTGATGTTCATCGCGGAATTGATTACGTCGAATTTGCGTGCCTGCAACGCGGGAATCAATCCGTCGAACGAATTCTCGACCCACACACATTTCATTTCCAGCTTGGCGCAGACCGCGTTGCCGACATCGATGTCGAATCCGTGCAACTGCCCCGAGGGCGTCTTGCTTTCGAACGGCGGATACGCTGCCTCGACGCCGAAGCGCAAAGTGGATTGCGCCTGGGCGCTGGCAGCGCCGGCCAGGGCAACGGCAAGGAAAACTGAGAGCGGAAACTTCAGACGCATGGTGGTCACCTGATGGGTTGGATAGCAAATCCGGGTCGCCGCGGTCGCTGATTGACAGACAACTTCGAGGCAACTTCGCTGCGAGGTCGAGACTGGAAACGGCTCGCCCTGGACCCACAGTCTATTCTGGACACTCCCAAATGCAAGCGATTTCAAAATACTTGTCCAGACTGGACATTTTGAACATAGAATCGCAGCAACGCCCGAAGGCGATCTGGGACAGCAGGCCAATGAGCAACGCACACAAGACAAGCCCGTTGATAGTCCACGAGGACGCGGTACGCGAGGCGCTACCCCACCTGGATGTGCGACGTGCGCTGACGCGGATGTTTCACTCGCTGGGCAACGACACGGCCGTCCAACCACCTCAAACGCTGACTCCGTTTCCCCAGGGTCAGGGAGACTTCATCACCTACCTCGGCGCAATGGCGCACGCCAAGGTGTTCGGAGCGAAGTTGTCGCCGTACATCGTGACCGAATCGAAGCCGGTCATCACGGCGTGGACGGCATTGATGTCGATGGAAACCGGACAGCCTCTGATGTGGTGCGACTCCGCGCTGCTCACCGTCGAGCGAACCGCCGGCACGACTGCGTTGGCCGTCGAGCACCTGGCGGCATCGAACGCGCGCCGGCTTGCCATCGTCGGCGCGGGTGCGGTCGCTCAAGCGCATGTGCGTCATCTCGCACCGCTGCGGGCGTGGGACTCGATCCGCGTGTTTTCCCCGGCGCTCGATAAGGACGAGGCGAAGCGCGCAACGGTTGCGGCGCTCGACGAGCGCGTGACGATTTGCACGAAGATGGAAGATTGCCTGAGCGATGCCGATGTCGTGGCCTTGTGCACATCCTCGGCTACGCCTGTCTTGTCGGAAAGCATGCTGACAAAACCGGCGCTCATCACGTCGATCAGCACGAACGCCGCCAACGCGCATGAGATTCCGCCTGCCTGGATTCCGCACGTGGACGTCTATTGCGATTACCGGCAAACCACGCCGGCGAGCGCGGGCGAATTGAAGTTGGCCGCGCAGCAGCACGGCTGGTCTGCGCAAAGCGTGCTCGGCGATCTGCCCGAACTTGTCTCCGGCGTGGCTTTAAAGCCGTCTTACGAGAAGCACGCTTTTTTTCGTTCGATCGGACTCGGGCTCGAAGATGTTGCAATCGCCTTCGAGTTGTTCCGGCACCTTCGCCGCCCGTCAACGTGACAAAGACGCTGTCTCAGTTCGAGCGTTTTGTTCGGTTCGGGATGAATGCGGCAAAAGCGTGTGGCTAATGGCGGCGTGATTTCGCGTGGCAAAATAATCGTGGAACGCAAAGCTCGCGGCACGTGGCGCAACACGTTGCCAGAGTTTCCGAAAACTGGAATTCGACCCATCCCCATGCGAAAGACCAAGACAACGGCCGCACGCCGGCTTCTTCTGGATCGATACGGCCGTGTCGCCGACGGTATCGCGCTGCTCTTTTTCCCTTACGTCGAGATCGTCATTCACGACTTGCAAAGCCAGACGATCGCCTACATCGCGAACAATCTGTCCAAGCGCGAACTCGGCGACGAATCGGCACTCGAGGAAATCGACCATTCAGCCGAGTCGGGCACGATTGGTCCATACGAAAAGATCAACTGGGATGGCAGGCGGATGCGCTGTGTCAGCACGGTGCTCTTCGACGACGCCGGAAGCGCCGTCGGCGTGATGTGCGTCAACTACAACATAGCGGTCTTCGAGGACATGAAACATGTGATCGACCGCGTGATTTCCGGTGCCGGCGTGATCAGGCAGCCCGAGGAGCTGTTCAAGGACGACTGGCAGGAACGCATCAACACCTTTCTTCACGCGTGGCTTCAGGAACGCCAGTTGGCATTGAACTCGCTGACGCGCGATCACCGCCGCGAACTGGTCGAAGCGTTATGGGCCGAAGGGGCGTTCAAGGGCAAGAGCGCGGCAAACTATGTCGCCAACGTGCTGGGGATGGGGCGCGCGACCGTGTATCAACACATCAGAGATTTGCGGGGCGCGGCAGCTTGAGAATGGAGGCGTTGATCACGCCTCTTCCAATCCAAGCGTGACAAAGCCGGTCTTGCGCGAGGCGAGACCGGCTTTGCGGACTTCGCGCCGCTTCGAGCGGCGTCGTTACGCGCGCATTAATAGCGCGGCGGCGGGCGATGATCGTTGTGATCGTCGCGGCCGTGGTGGCGCGGATCGTAGTCGCGCGGATGATGGCGCATCCACTCGTCGTGATCCCAGTAGCGACGGCCGTCGTAGTAACGATCGCCGTGCCAGCCGATGTCGATCGACACGCCTACCGGCATCATGTGCGGCTGACCATAAACCACAGGTGCCGGGCCATTCCCGATGACCACGCGTTCCTGCGCGAACGCGCTGCCGGCCGCGAGCAATGCGCCGCCCGCGAGCAGGGTCGCAATAATCGAACGCGATGTCTTGTTGAAGGTTTTCATAGTGAGCTCCCGTCAAGGTTTCGTATCAAGCCGGCGTTGGGGTTCGGTCGACCTTTAACCGCCATGTCGAGCCCAAATCGGACGCCGTGCGCTTGAGACCAACTTTAACGGGACGAACCGCGTGAATACGTGAGCACGTGTAAGCGCACATTTCAAAGGCGGTGACCGAGGGTAGCGCTCGTTTTCAGGTTCAATACCCCGCTGCAACGCCGTGCGCGGTGAAACGTCCGCGCCGCGCGGCGGCCCTGTAGAAAGCCCCGCGACGTTCCGCCGTTACATTCATTTCCGCAGGGAAATATTCGCAGCCGAGTCCGCCGCATAAACAAAAGCCACGGCCCGCGTTTCGCGGGCCGTGGCTTCAGTGATGCGAGCGCACTCGGGTGCGCGACCCATGCGCGGCGCTCCGCGCTCGGGCTTTAAGCTTGGCTCTTAGTCGCTCAGCTTGATGCCGAACAACGTAGCTTGTGCCTTGCGAACACGCTCGGCTTCGCGGCTACGCGCTGCGTACGAATAGTCCGAATCGAGCGGCAGATGGGGCGACGCAAAGAGGTCGCTGACCTTTTGGAACAGTGCAAAAATGAAGCTCATGGCGACTCCCGGTTAGTTACTGCATTTGCTAGGGGTTTTCCCTTAAGAATAATTATAGGGTTTTCCCTAGGCAAAAGCTAGTGCGATGCAACAATCTTCGGGGCGCGGCGCGCTGCCACGGGCTTCTAAGCAATGATGCGTTGCATCATGACAACGTCCCTGTTTTCCTAATCCGGGGCGAAAAGGATGGCCTACTGAAGCGTCCTTGCCGGCTGCCTTTTGGCGCGAACCGGTTTTGCGCTCTCCACGCTCTTGCGGGATTGACCACCGCGGCGTCGACGGCGCCCGCCGCCGCGCTTGCCGCTGGTATCAGCGTGGCGCTATTCATCGACACGATCAGTCCCGGCAGCGTCCGCGCGGGGTTGTCTTGCGGCTTGACCGTGGCGCCGGTCGCGGAAAATTCCACGTTCAAGGCCCAAAACCCTTCGTGGATGCCCTTGTCGCGGATGAGCGCGGTCAACAGTTCCTCAATGGAAAATTTGTGTTCGCTAGTCGGCATGGTGGCTCCCGTCAGAAGAGGCGCTGGCGTATCCGGTCCGGCTTCGCAACAGCACTAGGAGTGTAAACGCGGGGATTTGCAGGAGCGATGCGCCGGCGGCGGGCGGCGCCTTACGGCGCCTATCCGGCGACGAACGCGTTAAGCGGCAGAACCTGCGATCAGACGGGGCGTTGAAATGGGCGGCCGCGGCCGGCTTGTCGCCGGCGCGGCGTCCCATTTTCAGTGGGAGATGGCTGCTTTCGGCTTATGCGCGTGCGCTCGCGCGGCACGCTTCGCCTGAGCCGGCGTGGCCGCAGCCTGCTGAGTCGCGGCGGGCGCTGCCGCGACTGCGGCGGCCGATGCGGCTTCGCTTGCCGCTGCCCTGGCCATTGCCATGTGTGTGTCGAGCAGGCTGGTCATGGCCGCCTGCTGGTTCTGCATCAACGCTTCGATGCGATGCTGCTGGGCGGTGGTCTCGCGCGTCAGACGCATCAGGAGCGCGGTCTGCGTAATGCCAATGGCGACCGTGACGAGCAACGCGCCCACCACGATCGACAACATCCATTTCATACGACGCGAGTGGTCGGTCGCGGCGCGACGCCGATCGGCGATCACGCCATACAGGGCGTCGACGGTATCGGCGAAGGCGGTCGCCCGCGCGCGGTCGAGTTCGGGCGCGGCGCGCTGTGCGGCTGCCGATGCTTCGGCGCGTTGGGCTTCCCACAAGGGTGCGGCATAGGCTGAGTTGGCGCTGGCGCTGGCATTCATGCGTGCGGAGGCGAATGCGTTGACCGACGGCTTGCGCTCCGCAGCCACCGCGCCTGATTCCGGCGAAGTACGGTCGGCAGGCGCGCTCGCAACTTCGGCATCGGACGTTTCCAGCGAGGCGGCCGCCACTTTGGTCGCAGCCGCAGCCGCCGCGGACCGCGGCTGCGGTTGACCGCCGCGCGTGACCGATTCACGCACATGATCCGCCGCCGTCGCGCCCGGCTCGGCCGCCTGGCGCAGCGCGGTCACGCTGCGCGCCACAGTCGCTGCCGCCATGGCTGGCGTGAGCGGCGCCGCGTCGCGCGCCGCCGCCGATGTCGCTGATCTTTCTTCAGCGGTCAAGCCCGCGATCGGCGTCACATCAGCAACGGTCAGCCCGTCAGCCGACGAACCCGTCACTGGCAACGGCTCCGTTTCCAGTCCGCTCAATTGCGCATTCACCGGCACCGGTTCATCGGACTTCGCGGCGCGAGGCGCGCGGCGCGCCGCCTTCGCGTCCAGCGGCGCGCCGTCGCCGGCTTCAATTGCGCCGACCGCCGCCAACACCACGTCGGGCAATTCGAAACCATGCAGCGTGCCTTGGCGGATGTCGATGTTCATCGCTTCCAGCGTGGCGCGGGTGGGGTCGTCGGGGAACAGGTCGAGCGTGCTGTCGTCGCGGGTGGCGTCGCTCAGTTGCGCGAGGCGTTGTGCCGAACGCGCGGCGCGTGCCAGCTTGTTTTCGGTTTCGGTCGAGACGGTGGCCTGACGCCGCTTCCTGGAAGCGGCGCGCGGAGGCCGGGACTGCGTGGATGCTGCGGAATCTGCCATAAAGAAAAAAGCGGTCGTCGCCGGAAAGCGGGCGCCGGGCACCGCTCGTGAATGCCATTGGAATTTTTCGAGCCCGCATTGTCGCATGGCCGCCCGCACGTCCTGAAGCCATTCGCCGACGATTTTGCGCTTCAGGACGACGCGTCGTCCTGCCTGAAGTGCTTGACGCCACGCAATTGCCGCAAGCGTGAGCAGATCGCCTCGTATTCGGCGTTCGATACGCGGTGCAAGGTGATGATCACCTCGTCGCACTCGGGTTCGTCGTCGCTTTGCTGCATCACGAACTGCTTGACACGCGGACTCACGGCGCCGAGTTCGTCGTGCAGCGAATGGAACGTCATGGCGCCGCGCTCGACGATCATCGTCAATTGACGCCGCTGCTTGACGGTGATGAAGCGGCGCTCGAGCGGCTTGATGCCGGCGAGGATGATCAGAATGATGATGGTCGCCGCGATCGATGCCGTGTACAGTCCGCCGCCCACCGCGAGGCCGATTGCCGCGACCGACCAGAGGCTCGCCGCCGTGGTCAGTCCGCGCACGATCTCGCCGCGCAGCAGGATCGAGCCCGCGCCGAGAAAGCCGATGCCGGACACGACCTGGGCGGCCATCCGCGACGGATCCAGCACGACGTGTTCGTTGTTCAGCACGTCGGCAAAGCCGTACGCCGAGACGATCATGATGAGCGCCGAACCGACGCACACCAGCACGTGCGTGCGCAAGCCGGCGGCCCACGAAAGCCGCTCGCGCTCGAAGCCGATCACGCTGCCGAGCGCCGCGGCCAACACCAGACGGGAGAGGAGTTCGAGGTTCGGCAACATTGTTCTGTCCTCCTTGCCTGAAATTATTCGAAGCGTTTGTGCCCCCATGACGGAGTGTCAGTGGAACCCGTTTGCTTTATCCTAGGCCGCACGTCGCAACGACCGCGACCGCCCACGTCCGTGGGCGCTTTGAAACACCGCGTTTGATCCACCTGACCATGCCGAGCACGAAAACTTCCGCCACCGCCACCTCCACGACCGCTCTTGCAGGTGCGCTGCGCGATCACTTTACGAACGTCGTGCTGCCGCTGTGGCGCGGACCGGGTTTCAACGCCGGGTTGAAGCTGCCCTACGAAGCCGTCAGCGCCGACGACCACCGGCCGCTGCCCGCCGAACGCTATCGGGCAATGGCATGCGCGCGACAATTGTTCGTGTTCTCGCAAGCAGGCGATGCGGCCCATGCGCAGGTGTTGTTCGACTCGCTGATGCACACCTTTCAGGACACACGCCAGGGCGGATGGTTCTATAGCGTCGACGCGCAAGGCGCGCCGCTCGACACTACCAAAGACCTTTACACGCATGCGTTCATCGTATTCGCGTGCGCGCAATACGGCCGGCGCTCCGGCAATCGCGACGCGCTGGAAGCCGTGCATCGCACGTCAGCGCTGATTCAGTCGAACTTCCTCGCCGAAGACGATCTGTTCAACGCCGCGCTCACCGCGGACTTCGCCGGGGTGAGCGGCACGCCGATCCAGAATCCCTTGATGCATCTGACCGAAGCCTGGCTGGCCGCACGCGAGGCCACGCGCGACAACGCGTTCGACGCCGCGCTGCATCGCCTGGCCGGCGCCGTCGCGCGTCATTTCGTGCATGCGCCCACGGGTTGCATCGCCGAATTGCCGATCGGCGCCGACGATAACCGGTTGGAGCCGGGTCATCAGTTCGAGTGGTACTGGCTGGTCAAGCAGGCGCCCGACCTGTTCGAAGCTTCAGGGCTTGACGAAGCACTCGCGCGCGCCTTCGCCTTCGCGCAGCAATGTGGCGTGGACCCGCAAACGGGGGGCGTGTACGCATCGCTCGACGAAACCGGCACGATCAAGGACGCGACCCAGCGCATCTGGGCTCAAACGGAATACTTGCGCGCGCTGGCAAGTCATGACAACCCAGCCTCGCTCGCCGCGCTGCCGCGGCAAATCGAGTTGTTCCAGCAACGCTTCCTGCGTTCGCAGGGCTGGTTCGAGTGCAAGACGCCGGCCGGGGAAGTGGCGCGCGCCGACATGCCGTCGACCACGCCGTATCACCTCGCAACCGCCTACGAGGCGTTACCGGACTGAGCAAAGTCGATCAGACCAGGCGGCGGGTACTCGCGCCGCCGCCCGCCAGTCCGTCAGTACTCTTCGCGCTGCCAGGGTCCCCAGCTCGCGTCGGCGGATTTAAAACGCATATAAGTCGCGCTGTGTCCGGTGGGGGTATCCGACGTGTCGCCGTGCGGCTTCCGGTCGGTGGTGTGAAGGGCAAAAGCCTGACGTTCCTCGCTGTCGACGGTGATGCGGCCGACCGGGTCCGGTGCGCCCTCTTGAGGTGATTTGGACTCCAATATCGCCAGATAGGGGGTCAAACGACTCCAGAACGAGGTGAGTTCTTCCTGCAGATAATGTGTCAATGTTTTTCCTGGAAGAGTAAGGCGACCAGTTTACCCTACCAGCCGAAGCGCTCCTGAAAACGCTTTCAGGGCTCCCAAAAGGCACGAACCTGGGAATACCCGAATACTGGTTGATTGGCATCCGTCATAAAGACGTGATACAACTCGTACTTCGCGCTCGATCTCGTGTTGAGAAATAGCGGTCGCGAATGCAATACACAACATTTACTGGATTAAAAATGGCAACAGGTACTGTGAAGTGGTTTAACGATGCAAAGGGCTTTGGCTTCATCACGCCGGACGACGGCGGCGAAGACCTGTTCGCGCACTTTTCGGAAGTTCAAGGCAGCGGCTTCAAGTCCCTGCAGGAAAACCAGAAGGTGACGTTCGAAGTTAAGCAAGGCCCGAAGGGCAAGCAGGCTGCGAACATCCAGCCGGCCTAAGTACCGTCAGGTACTTTGAGGCACCCTTAGGCGCTTGCGTCTGATGCAAAATGGCCCGCGAACGCGGGCCATTTTCTTTGGTTCATTGCCTTCTTTTTGAGCGCCTGCGCGGTTAAATTGCGCACATTCCGGCCAACTCGAACCCCGCCGTCTGTCCGCGCGGTCCCTCGATTTGTTGCGTGCGCAACACAGATTCAGAAATTTCGAACACGGCAACCGCCTTTTTCAATTCCTGCGTCTGCTGATGCAGCGAAGCTGCCGCTGCTGCCGCCTCTTCGACGAGCGCCGCGTTCTGCTGCGTCATCTCATCCATCTGCACCACCGCCTGGTTCACCTGCTCGATGCCCGTGCTTTGCTCGAGCGACGACGCGCTGATTTCCGCCATCATCTGCGTGACACGGGAGATGGATGCCGACACGTTGCTCATCGCTTCGCCGGCATGCTCGACGAGCGCCGAGCCGCCCTGAATCTCGGCGACCGATTCGCTGATCAGCGTCTTGATCTCCTTCGCCGACTGCGCGCTGCGCTGGGCCAGCCCGCGCACCTCGCCGGCCACCACGGCGAAGCCGCGCCCCTGCTCACCGGCGCGCGCCGCTTCCACCGCCGCGTTCAACGCAAGAATATTGGTCTGGAACGCAATGCCGTCGATCACCGAAATGATCTCGGCGATCTTGTCGGAGCTTTGCGCGATGCCGCGCATCTTGTCGACCACCTCGTTGACCACTTCGCTGCCGCGCGAGGTCGCCTGGAGCGCGGTCGAGGCGAGCGCATTGGCCTCGCGGGCGTGCTCCGCGTTCTGGCGCACGGTGGCGGTCAACTCTTCCATGCTCGACGCGGTTTCCTCGAGCGACGCCGCCTGGTTTTCGGTGCGCGCGGACAGATCCGCGTTGCCGGTCGCGATTTCGTCGGCGCCCAGGTGAATCGAGTCGGCGGATTCGCGCACGGTTTGCACGGTGCGCGCGACGCTCGCCTGCATTCTCGCGAGGCCCGAGAACAGACGGCCGATTTCATTGGTGCCACGCGCGGCGATCGGCTGGTCGAGTCGTCCTTGCGCGATGCGCTCGAAGTGACGGCCGGCTTCCTCCAGCGGCGCCACCACGCCGCGCCGCAGCGCCGCGTACACCGCAGCCGTGCCGACCACCAGCAGCAGCAGGATAACGAGGCTCACGCCGCGGAACATCTCCATGCGTGCGTCGATCGAATCGAGCGACGCACGACTCGCCGCGTCGCCGAATTGCACGAAGTTGCGCAGTTCGACGAGATACGCGTCCTGGAACGACTGGGTCGGCTGATCGAGGAAAGCCTGAATATTGTTCGCATCGAGAAACTGCACGAGTTCGGCCAGCGCGTCATGCAGCTTTTTATAGCGATCGGCGAGCGCGGTGGCGCGAGTGCTGTTTTCACCGCTGGTCTTGCGCGCGTTCATGAACGCACCGAACGACTGATCGGCGGCCGCGAGCTGTTCGCGGGCATGCTGGACGATGTCGGTCGGCTCGGCGCCGCCGCGCACCATGCGCGTACCGGCGCGCGAGAGGTTGATCCGCGCGTCCATCAAATGCTGGGTCGTTTCATTGACCGCGTCCACCTGCTTCAACGCGATGTTCGACAGGTCGCCGACGTCGTCATGGGAGCGGGTAAGCGACCAGAAACCCAAACCCACGGTAACAAGCTGGAATACGCAGAACGCGGCCAGAACACACAACAGGCCGGAGGCGACCTTGATCTTGCTGAACATCGAGAACACCTGAAAGCAGAGAATAACGGGAGCTACGTCAGGGTTAACGGCACAGCAACGCCTTGCTTAAGGCCAATGTCGTCAAAAATCGCCTTACATCCTCCTTACCTCGGCTAACTTCGAAATTCGCGTCACTTGGCACACGCGTGTCGAGCACATATTTCCGATTCAGCTTGACGCGGTGCGTCGGCGCTTCCTAGAGTGGGTAGGGAACTGCATGACGCAGGCCACTGCAAGTACCGCCACCACCGCGGGGTTCACCGAAGGAATCACGATGACCGACCTACTCGACCGGGCGCGCGGCGCACTGCATGCCCAGCCGTTCAGCATGCTGCTGGGCGCTGACCTGATGCACACGGGCACCAGCGAACTGACGTTGTGCCTGCCGATCCGCGACGACTTGCGGCAGCAGCATGGCTTCGTGCATGGCGGCGTCATCAGCTACCTCGCCGATAACGCGCTGACGTTCGCCGGGGCGTTGTCGCTAGGGCCGAAGGTGGTGACCGGCGAATTCAAGATCAACTATTTGCGGCCGGCAATGAACGGCACGCTGATCGCGCGGGCGAAGGTGGTCTACGCAGGCCGCTATCAGGCGACCTGCCAGTGCAACGTCTATGTGATGGAAGGCGACCGTGAAAAGTTGATCGCCGTGGCGCAAGGCACGGTCAACCGGATCAGCGACAGCGGCGAGCACGAGCCGGCGGGTTGAAAAAATCCACGCGCCGGCTGCCGGCTTACTCCGCCGCGTAAGTGCGCTGCGTCTGCTCGCCCAATCCTTCGATACCCAGGCGCACTGTCTGCCCCGGCTTCAGATACACCGCATCCGGCTTCACGCCCATGCCGACGCCCGGCGGCGTGCCGGTCGAAATCACGTCGCCCGGTTGCAGGCTCATGCACTGCGACACATACGACACGAGCTTGGCGACGCCGAACACCATCGTCCTGGTGTTGCCGTTCTGATAGCGGTGGCCGTCCACTTCGAGCCACAGGCTCAGGTTCTGCGGATCGGCGACTTCGTCGCGCGTGACCATCCACGGGCCGATCGGGCCGAAGGTGTCGAAGCCCTTGCCCTTGTCCCACGTGCCGCCGCGCTCGATCTGCCATTCGCGTTCCGACACGTCGTTGATCACGCAGTAACCCGCCACGTAATCGAGCGCGTTGGCTTCGTCGACGTATTTCGCCGGCTTGCCGATCACCACGCCCAGTTCCACTTCCCAATCGGTTTTCTTCGAGCCGCGCGGAATTTCGATGTCGTCGTTCGGGCCGGAAATCGCGCTCGTCCACTTGTTGAAAATCACCGGTTCGGGCGGCACCGGCAGATTCGATTCGGCGGCATGGTCCGCGTAGTTCAAGCCGATGCAGATGAACTTGCCGATCTTGCCGACACACGGGCCCATGCGCGGATTGCCCTCCACCAGCGGCAACGAAGCCGGATCGAGCGCGCGCAGCTTGGCGAGGCCCGCGTCGGTCAGCGCGGCGCCGTCGATATCGGCGACCACGTTCGACAGATCGCGGAGCTTGCCTTGCGCGTCGAGCAAGCCCGGCTTTTCCTGGCCCTTCGGCCCATAACGAAGCAGTTTCATCGGTGCACTTCCCTTTATACGTTCAGTGATAGTCGTTCGAATCTCGGTGCCGGTGCGGGTCAGTTCGACCAGCCGCCGTCGATCACATGCGCGTGACCCGTGGTGAACGACGATTCGTCGGACGCGAGATACAGCGCCAGCGCGGCGATCTCCTCGGGCTTGCCGATTCGGCCCATCGGCTGGCGCGCGACAAAGGCGGCTTGCACCGCCTCGATCGTCGCGCCCTGCGCCGCGGCCTGCTCGGCGATCCGCTGTTCGAGCGACGGCGAAGCCACCGTGCCGGGGCAGATCGCGTTACAGCGTACACCACGCGTGATGAAATCCGCCGCGACGGACTTCGTCAAGCCGAGCACGGCCGCTTTCGACGCGCTGTACACGAAGCGGTTCGGCACGCCCTTCACGCTCGACGCCGCCGACGACATATTGATGATCGAGCCGCCGCCCTTTTCCAGCATCGCCGGCAGGAACGCGCGGATCATGCGGTACATCGCCTTCGCATTCAGATCGAAGGCGAAATCCCAGTCTTCGTCCGTGCATTCGAGAATCGTGCCGGCGTGCACGAAGCCCGCGCAGTTGAACAGCACGTCGATCGCGCCGACTTCCGCGGCCAGCGCCTTGATCGCCGCGTCGTCGCGCACGTCGAGCTTGCGCGCTTCGACCGGCTTGCCGGCGAGTCCGTCGATGCGGATATCGGTGGCGATCACGCGCGCGCCTTCGCGCGCGAACAGTTCCGCGGTGGCGAGACCGATGCCTTGTCCCGCTGCGGTAATCAGGGCCGTCTTGCCGGCCAGTCTTTGTGTCATCTACGACTCCAGTTGAATGGGCTTCTTGTGTCTTCGTATGCTCAAAGCCGATAAAACGCGGCGGCGTTGCCGCCGAAAACCGCTTCACGCTCGGCGTCGCTCAAGGACGCGAGCAAGGTATTCGCCACCGAGTGCCACAGCAGATAGTCGCCGTTCAGATCGAGCACGGGCCAGTCGCTGCCCCACATCAAACGCGCCGGACCGAACGCGGCGAGCAGATGCTCGACATATGGTTGCAGCGTTTCCTCGGTCCAGCCGGGCGAGGCTTCGGTGGCGAGGCCCGACAGCTTGCAATGCACCTGCGGCAGCCTTGCGAGCCGCGTGATCGCGTCGGCCCATGCTTGCCAAGCGGCGCGGCCGTAGCGGATCGGCGGCTTGGCGCCGTGATCGACCACGATGCGCAGCGCCGGAAAGCGCGCCGCGAAGGCTTCGATCGGCTCGACGTGGCGCGCGTAAATCAGCGCGTCGAATGCGAGGTCGTGCGCGATCAGCGCTTCGATCGCCGGCGCGAGGTCGGGATTGGCGATCCACGTGTCGTCCGGCAAGTCCTGCAGCATCGGCCGCACGCCCTTGAACTTCGGCTCATGCGCGAAGGCGTCGATGACGGCCGGCGCGGTCGGCAAGAGCAACGGCACCCAGCCCACCACGCCGGCGATCGACGGTTCGTTGCGCGCCATGTCCAGCAGATAACGCGTCTCGTCGATGGTCGGCGCCGCCTGCACGACCACCGTTCGCTCGATGCCCACCCTTTCGCGCAATGGTTTGAGATCCGTTGGGCCGAACGTCCGGTAAAGAATCTGCAGTTCCGGCGTGAGCCACTCGTAGTCGCCGCGGGCGGGGTCCCAGTAGTGCTGGTGGGCATCGATATGCATCGTCGGATCAATCCTCTGGCGCGGGCGCGCGGTGGTCGAGCAAGCCCTGGTCGCGCAACGCGGACCACAATTCCGCGGGGATCGGCTGCTCGAACGACGCGGCGTTCTCGCGCAATTCGTCGGCACTGCGCGCGCCGGTCAGCACGGTGGCGACCGCCGGATGCGCATACGGAAACTGCAAGGCGGCGGCGGCGAGCGGCACGCCGTGTTCGCGGCACACCGCTTGCAGCCGTGCGACGCGCTCGATCACCTCGCGCGGCGCATCGCCGTAGTTGAATTTCAGATCGCCCTCGACGCCGCGCGCCAGAATGCCCGAGTTGAACGCGCCGCCTAACAGGATGCTGACGCCGCGCTTCTCGCAGGCCGGCAAGAGATCGTCGAGCGTGGTCTGCTCGAGGAGCGTATACCGGCCTGCAAGCAACGCGCAATCGATATCGAACTCGGCCATCGCTTCCAGAATTACCGCGCCTTCATTCACGCCGAGACCGACGGCCTTGATCGCGCCCGCCGAGCGCAGCTCGTCCAATGCGCGGAAGCCGCCGCCTTCGGTCAGTTGCCGCCAGTAATGGGGGTTCTCGTCGCCGTGCGTGGCCCGGCCGATATCGTGCACCAGCAGAATGTCGATATCGACGATGCCGAGGCGCTGCTGGCTGTCCTCGAACGAACGCAGAATGCCGTCGTGCGTGTAGTCGTAGATCGCCTCGAAGGGTAGCGGGTTTTGCCAGCCTTCCTTGCCCTCGTAAGGCGTGGTGCGCGGCACGAAGCGGCGGCCCACCTTGGTGGACAGCACATAGTCGCCGCGCGGATAGCGGCGCAACGCGTCGCCCAGCCGATGCTCGGCCTTGGTGTTGCCGTAATGCGGCGCGGTATCGAAGTAACGCACGCCGGCGTCCCACGCGGCGGCGACGGTCGCGTGCGCTTCCTCGTCGGACAGGTCGCGATAGAGGCCGCCCAGGGGCGCCGTGCCGAGTCCCAATCCTGTCACTTGCAAGGCGGTGCGGGCAACGCCGCGCCGCCGCCCGACCTTCGAACCGATCGCTGCCGTCATTGAAGCTGTCTCCTGTTTCACCGTGTTTTAGCACGCGCGAGCCAAATATGCCCGCCGCGCGTGCGAACCGCCTGCGGAGGGACCGCGGTCCGGCCGCTCAATGCGGCTCGATCGCAACCACGCGATGCGGCGCCGCGGCGCTCGACGGCAGGCACGCCGGCCCGACCGGTTCAAAAGTCTTGTACGTCAGGATGAATTCCTGATGACCAAGCGTTTCCGATTTCGACGCCGCGCCGAGCGACACCGCCACCGTTTGCTCGAACACCTCGCGGCCAACCTCGTCGAGCGTGCCGCGGCCTTCGAGAATACGGCCCGCGTCGACGTCCATGTCGCCGGCGAGGTTGCGGTACGTCGCCGGATTCGCGCACACCTTGATGACCGGCGAAATCGCCGAGCCGACCACCGAGCCGCGTCCGGTCGTGAACAGAATGACATGCGCGCCGCAGGCGATCAGTTCGCCGATCTCCGCGTTGTCGCTGATGTTCGGAAAGCCGAAGCGCGGCTCGCCGTCGGGCACTACGTCGAGCAGATAGAGGCCGCCGGTCGGCGGAATATCGCCGGGTTTGATGATGCCGACAATCGGCGACGCGCCGCTCTTCGCATACGCGCCCAACGACTTTTCTTCCTGGGTGGTGAGGCCGCCGTCCGCATTGCCGACCGCGAAACTGCCGTGCCCGAGAATCGAGTAGTAGCGCGCGGCCTTCGCGACGCACGCAACGATGGCGTCACCAAGGTCGGGCCGTGCCGCGCGCGTTTTCATATGAAACTCGCAGCCCACCAGCTCGCCGGTTTCCTCGAAGAGGCAGGTCGCGCCCGCGTCGATCAGATGATCGAACGCCCGGCCCACCGCCGGGTTCGCCGTGATGCCGCTGGTGCCGTCCGAGCCGCCGCAGATGGTGCCGACCACCAGTTCGGAGAGCGCCATCGGCACTTTTCGTTGCGCGGCGAGTTGCTTGCGCGCGTCACGAATCCAGTCGACGCCGTATTGAATCGTGCTGCGCGTGCCGCCCTTTTCCTGGATCGTCAGCACCTCGACGGGACGGCCGCTCGCGCGCACCACGTCCACGAGGTAATGCTTGTTCATGCTCTCGCAACCGAGCGACACGAACAACACCGCGCCCACGTTCGGATGCGTGGCAAGCCGCTCCAGCATCTTTTCGGCGTAGCTGTTCGGATAGCAGCCGGGAAAGCCGATCAGATGCACCGGCGGTTCGCGCTCGGCCGAAGCGTCGTCGAATGCGTCGAACGGCTCGCGAAACTGCGTGACGATCTCGCGCGCGACGTGGTGCGCGCACTCCACCAGATACGCCACCGCGACCACATTGCGGATGCCCTTGCGGCCGTCCCGGCGCGGATAGCCTTGCAGCATGGGCTGCTGTGCGGCGACAGATGCTACGGAAGTGTCAGTCATGATCGTTCCAGCGCGGCGCAAGGCCGCGTCATTGAGCGCAAGTCAGTGATGTACGAACTCGTGTCCCGCGTCGTGCGTGTAAGTCGGCAGGTAATCGCTTTCGAGGTTGTGCGTATGCAGATGCGCGCCGGGCGCGACCGCTTCGGTCACGTGGCCGATGACCGCGCCGTAGCGCAGCACCTTGTCGTCTTTCGCGAGCTCGCGGCGCGCCACCTTGTGACCGAGCTCGATGGTTTTCGCGAGCGTTACGAGCGCGCCTTCGATCTCCACTTGCGTGCCCGCATCGAGACGCGCCGCCGCGATCAGGCAGTTATCGGCGGGACTGAGCAGGATCAGGCGTGGATCGGTTTGCAATGGGCGGCTGGTCAAGTGAGTTCTCCGTCAGGCATCGTCTTTCGAATTAGTTCTGGCCTTCGCCGCTGGCAAGCCGCGCCACCATCAGCGAGCCGAGGATGATCGCGCCGTAAATCGCCTGAATCCAGAACGACGGCACCTGGGCGAGCGTCAGCAGGTTCTGCACGACGCCGAGCAGCAGCACGCCGGAAAGCGCGCCGAGCATCGAGCCCTTGCCGCCGTCGAGCGAAATACCGCCGATCACCGCCGCCGCGAACACCGTGAAAATCATGCCGTTGCCCTGGTTCGCGTTGATCGCGCCGACATAGCCGGTCACGATCAAACCGCCCACCGCCGCGAGCATGCTGCCGAGCACGAACACGCCCCACGTGATGCGCTCGACGCGAATGCCCGCCGCGCGCGCCGCTTCCGGATTGCCGCCGATCGCGTACAACGCGCGGCCGAGGCGGTGATAGCGCAACATGAACGCCGCGATCGCGAACGCCACCGCCGCGAGCCATACCGACAGAGGCAGGCCGAGCACGATCGTGGTGGCGAGCGAGAAGAACGACGGCGGCATGTCGAACAGCGTGCCGCCCTTGGTCGCGCCCACCAGCATGCCGCGCAGCACGATCAGCATGGCCAGCGTGACGATGAACGCATTCAGCCGCAAACGCACCACCAGAAAGCCGTTGATGAAGCCGATCACGGCGCCGACAGCGAGGATCGCGAGCAGGCCGGCCGCCGCGGGCCATTGCGTGCCGAATCCCGCGGACATTGCCGGCATCACCAGCATCGCGCCGACAGCGGGCGCGATGCCGACGGTCGATTCGAGCGACAAATCGAACTTGCCGGTCAGCACGATCAGCGATTCGGCGAGCACGACCAGCGCGAGAGCCGCCGAGGCGCCCAGCACGCTGATCAGATTCGCCCTGGTCAAAAAACTCGGACTGACGAACGCGCCGATCACGATCAGCAAGGCAAGCGCGGGCAGCAACGCCAGCTCGCGCAAGCGCGCCAATTCGCTGCGGGCGCGCTTGCCGCGCGTCGCTTTCATGGCCGGCTGCGTTTGGCCGGGAGCCGCGGCGAACGCGGGACTGGGCACACTATTCTTCATGGAGACTGACTCCTTCAACGGATGCGATCAGATCGTGGTCCTGCCAACCGGCGGGAAATTCGGCCGCGACACGGCCACGGAACATGACCAGCACACGGTCACAGGTGCGCAGATCGTCGAGTTCGCCGGATACGACCAGCACGGCCTTGCCTTCCTCGCGCACGCGGTCCACGACGGAGAGCAACGCTTCTTTCGATTTCACGTCGACGCCCGCGGTGGGGTCGATCAGCACGAGCACGTTCGGGTCGGTGGCTAGCGCGCGCGCCATCACCACCTTCTGCTGATTGCCGCCCGACAGCCCGGATACGACATGCTCGGGGCCTTGCGCGACGATGCCGAGCGCGTCGATCATCTTCTGGCCGAAGGCGTTCTTCTTCGCGGGCGGCGCGATGCCGAATTTGCCGAGCATGCGCGCGATCGTCATGGACGCGTTTTCCGCCACCGATTGCGTCAGCACCAGGCCTTCGTGATGACGGTCCTTCGGCACGCAGCCGATGCCGCGCGCCAATGCCGCAGGCACGTCGCCGGGCGGCAGGCTTGCGCCGTCCACGCTGATCGTGCCGCGCTTCGCGGCGCGCAAACCGGCAATCGCTTCGGCCACGCTCGTGCGGCCGCTGCTCGTTGCGCCGGTCAGGCCGACCACTTCGCCGCGCTTGACCGTGAACGACACGTCTTCGTAGTCGGAACCGGCCAACTCCTTCACTTCCAGCGCGACGGCCGTATCGGCGGGCAACGCGTCGCGCGCCGCCGCGTCGGCGACCGCGAGGCCGCCGCGTTCGCCGGTCATCGCTTCGATCAACTGCTCACGCGGCAACGCGGAAACCGGCGCGCTGACGATATGCCGCGCGTCGCGCAGCACCGTCACCGCCTGGCAAATCTCATAGACCTCTTGCAGATGGTGCGAGATGAACAGGAAGGTCACGCCTTCGCGCTGCAACTCGCTGATGCGCCGGAACAGGCGCTTGATCTCGTCGCCGTCGAGCTGCGCGGTGGGTTCGTCGAGAATGATGAAGCGCGCGCCGTACGACAGCGCCCGCGCGATTTCCACGAGTTGCCGCGCTTCCACCGTCAGATCGCCGGCGCGCGCGTCCTCGCGCACGTCGATCTTCCAGTGGTCGAGCAGCTTGCGCGCGTCGCGGCGCATCGCTTGCCAGTCGATCACGCCGCCGCGCGACGGCTGCCGGTTGATGAACAGGTTTTCCGCGACGCTCAGATCGCGGATGATCGTCGAATGCTGATAAACGCAGGCGACGCGCTCGCGCCACGCGTCGCGATCCGCGATCGACGGCGCGGCCGCGCCGCTGAAACGCACCTCGCCGGTATCGGGCTTGCGCAGGCCGGTGAGGATCGACACCAGCGTCGATTTGCCGGCCCCGTTGCGCCCGACGAGCGCATGCGACTCGCCGGGCATCACGCGGATGCTCACGTCTTTCAGCGCGGGCGTGGAGCCGAAGCGTTTGGTGACTTCGAACGCTTCGACGACCGGCACGGAGGGCGTCGGCGCGTTCATTTGACCGTGTTGCCCCACAACGCCTTGTCGTCGACATTCGACTTCGTGACGAGCGGCGCGGGCAATTGATCTTCGAGAATGCCCGGCGCCAGCTGGATGATGTTGCTGCCGTGATCGGTCGGGCCCGGCTTGAAGGTTTGTCCGGCCAACGCGGCCTTGATGTAGAAGAGGCCGTATTTCGCATACGAATCGGCCGGCTGCGAAACCGTTGCGTCGATGTCGCCGCGGCGAATCGCGTCGAACTCCTGGGGAATGCCGTCGTTGCTGACGATCACGACGTGCTTCGCGTCGCCGGCGGGAAATAGCATCTGCTTGCGCCGCAGCGTTTGCAGGGTGGGCGACAGATAAACGCCGCCCGCCTGCATGTAGATGCCCTTCACGTCGGGATTGGCGGTAAGCAGACTGTCGAGCGCGGTGGCCGCGACGTCGCCCTTCCAGCTCGCCGGAATTTCCAGCAGCGTCAAGCCGGGATAGCCTTTCACACAGGAGCGGAATGCTTCCGAGCGGTCACGCCCGTTCACCGATGCGAGGTCGCCCATGATCTGCACGACCTTGCCCGACTTCACGTGTTCGCCGATGTACTTGCACGCTTTCTCGCCGTACGCGCGATTGTCCGCGCGCACCACCATCGCGACCTTGCCTTGCGTCGGCGCGACGTCCACGGCGACGACGGGCACATTCCTGGCCGCGGCGGAATCGAGCGCGCGGCTGATCGCCGCCGAATCCAGCGGGCCGACCACGATGCCCTTCGAACCGAGGTTCAACAGGTTGTTCATGTCGGTGATCTGCTGCACGGGATCGCCGTTCGAATTGACGGGCGCGAGGATGTCGAGCCCCATGTCTTTCGCGTACTTGGGCAAATAGGTGTTGTACGACTGCCAGAACGGCGAGGTCAGCAGCGGCAGATCGAGACCGATTTTGCCGGTCTCGGCGGCTTGCGCAGCGCCGGTGAAGCCGAAGCTGGCGACGCAGGCCGCCGCCACGGTGAAGAGCGAACTCCTGAATGAACGACGGGCCGCGAGCGGCCTTTTCACAAACGACATGGTTGTCTCCTGTCCTATATGCGTTGTTGAACTGCGTGATCCGGCCGAGGATGGCCGGCACTGCGTCCTGCGCTTTTATGAAGTATTGGCGTGCGCTCATTCACCAATGAACGTATTATTCATATACGAACTTTCCCAAGTCAAGCGAAGTGCACTGCACCAATCGTCCGTATTTTCCCTGGACAAGCGCTGCATCGCACAAGATTCAGTACGCACCGACCCTCTCGCGCCAGATAATGCGAAAACGACACGAGAACTCGCTCACGATGGACGTAGAAGACAAAGACGACGCCGACCGTTATCGCGCCCCCGCGCTCGATAAGGGTCTCGACATCCTCGAACTGCTCGCCGAGCAGAAAGAGGGGCTCACGCGCGCCGAGATCACCAAGCTGCTCGGACGCAACGCGAGCGAGATGTATCGGATGCTCGAACGGCTGGTCGCGCGGCAGTATGTCGTGCGCTCGGCGGCGGGCGACCGCTATTCGCTCAGCCTGAAGCTGTACGCGCTCGCGCATCGTCATCCGCCGATGAACCGGCTCATCTCCGAAGCGCTGCCGCTGATGCTGCGCTTTGCCGATGCCGCCGAGCAGTCATGTCATCTCGTCGTGTACGACCGCGGCAATCTGCTGGTGATCGCGCAAGTGGATGGACCGGGCACGTGGGGCATGTCGGTGCGGCTCGGTTCGCGGGTCGGCCTGATCGACACCGGCTCGGGCCGTGTGATGCTCGCGTTTCAAAGCATCGAGCAACGCGAACAGATGCTCGCCGAACACACCAAGGTGAAGGGCGAGGTCACGATCGACCGTGAGGCGTTGGAAGAGGCGTGCGAGCGGATTCGCGCGGCGGGTTTTTCGCAGAAGGACAGCCAGCAGATCTTCGGCGTGACCGATCTCACGTTTCCGATCCAGGGACCGTCCGGCCAGGCGATCGCGGCGCTGACCTGCCCGTATCTGCGGCGCATCGACGAATACGTCGCGCCGACGCTCGAAGTCGCGACCGCGCTGCTGCGCGAGACGGTGCAGGCGCTGTCGATGTTTCGGGAGAGTGTCCGTCTGGCGTGATGCTCGCGCACGCGGCATACGCACGGCAGGCCGTTGAACATCGCGTGCAGTCGCGCATGGTTTAGAATGGCGACCCCTCAAAAATCACGCCGCATGGGGTCCCTCATGCGCGCTCATCGATAAGCAATGGCGAAACTTCTGACCGATTCCGAATTCCAGCGTTTTTCCGAACTCCAGCAGAAGCAGTCGAGCTTCACGATCACGCCTGAAGAAGCCGACGAACTGCGCGACATCGTCGCTCATGCGCAAAAGCGCCGCGACGACCGCGCGGCGGCGATGCAAAGCATCGAAACCTTCATTCAGCAATTCGACATCAGCCCGGACGAGCTGTTTTCAGCCGAGCAGATCGGCGACGCCGCGCGCACTTACGGCCTGATTCCGGCGGCCAGGAAAGAGCGCGTGCTGCCGCCGTCGTTCACGTTCAACGGCAAGCCGTACCAGTGGACGACGCGTGCGCTGCCGGACGAGATTCGCGTGCCGCTGTTCGATGCGTTCAAGGCGGGTGAATCGGTGAAGTCGTTCATCGCGACGCCGAAGGACGCAAACCGTTGCGCGGCGACGATCGCGCGCCTGGAACGCGAGACCGGCGCTGTGTATGCGGATGCGTGGCTGGAAGAGTTGTCGGTGACGCGCACGCAGGTTGAGGAAGCGGCGGGGAAGCTCGCCGCGTAAATTCAGGCGTTCACGCGTACCAGTCCGAGATTCGTCGCGGACGGTCGTATCGGCGTCATCGCCGTGTTCCAGAAGCGGCACGGCGCTGAGCATCTCTCAAGAGCGCGCCGCGCCGCCGGTTACCGCTGCGAACCGGGCTCATCCAACGCCATCCTGAAGCCCACCACACCCGGATCCTCCGTCGGCGTCACGGTGAAACCACTGGCTTTCGCCAACGCGATCATCGGCGTGTTCTCCCGCAGCGCCTCGCCCACCAGCCAATGGATGCCACGCACCCTTGCGTAGTTGACGATGCGGTCCATCAGCAATTGTCCAAGGCGCCGGCCTTTCTGGTCCGAGCGCACTGCAACCGCGAACTCCGCGGTTTCGTTATCGGGATCGGCAACCGCGCGCACCACGCCCAACGTCCGCGCGAAACCCTCGTCGGTTTGCACGGTGGCGATGAGCGCCATTTCGCGGTCGTAGTCGATCTGCGTCATGCGCGCGAGTTGCGAATGATCGAAGCTGCCCACCGCGCCGAAAAAACGCAGCCTCAAATCCTCGGGCGTCATCGCCTCGACGAAATCGTGATGCGCGGCCTCGTCTTCCGGGCGGATCGGGCGCACCGTCATGCGCACGCCCTGCCACTCCAACGTCTCCTCGAAGCGGCGCGGGTACGGCACGATGGCGAGACGGCTGCGCGTCGACGCGATGCTGAGCGTCGGGGCAAGCACCGTCACGTGGTCGCGGAATACGCGCAGCGTCAGCGCAAGGCCGACGATTTCCTTGACGTCGCACACCGCCTGCGACAGCGCGGTGAGCGCGGCCAATACCGGCTCGGGCGCAACCAGCCGCGCATAAGGCGAGCGCGTGACGATGTCCCGCGCGAGTGTCGGATTGAGCGGCGGCAAACCGTACACGCGCAGCGGCTCGGACACGCCGTCGGCCGACGGCGCCGTAAAACGGAACACCGGGCCGAAGTTGTCGTCGTCGTGAAGTTCGACGGTGATGTCGACAATGGAATTCGGCGCGGCTGCTGCCGCGCTTTCCGCCGCTTCCACGCGCAGCCCGAAGCGTTCGAGCAACTGCGCCGCCGCCTCGCCGGCGAGTCGATCCGCACCCGCGGCAAGCGCCGCGCGCGCCTGCGCCTGAGCGGCGTCGATCGCCTCGGGAATCCGCGCCGGCAGTCCCTCCGGCGTCTGCATCAGCAACTCGCGGCCCATCCGGTAGTCGACCAGACGGGCGAAGGCGCGCGCGAGCCGCTGTGGCGTCGTATGAACCGGAATGCCCTGCGCATGCAGCGCGTCGCGCGTCGCCGCGTCCACGCCGCCGAAGAAACACGCCAGCAAGCCGCGATACGCAAAGCGCTGATTCGCGATCAACGCCTGCGCGACCTCGCCGACCGGCGCGCCATGTGTCGACGCATGAACGACGAACGCCGTGCCCGCGCCGCGGTGGTCCGCGAGTATCTTCAGCGCGGTGCCGAAATGCTCGGGCCGCGCGTCGTCGCCGAGTCGCAACGGATTGCCTGTCACCGCGTACGGCAGCGCTTCGGCGAATGCCGCGTCGGCGGCGGCGGGCCATGCGGCGAGCGTGTCGCCGGCGGCGGCGAAGGCGTCGCAAGCGAGCGTCGCAAGGCCGCGGTCGCTCGTGATCAGCGTCGCCGTGGCGCCGGCCGCGACGCGGCCCACGCCGAGCGTCTCGATCTCGTCGAGCAGATCGTCGAGCGCGTCGACGCGCACCATGCCCGCGCGACGGAATGCGGCGGTGTAGAGGCCGTCGGCGGGATCGGCGCGGCCCGAGCGCAACGCCAGCACCGGCTTGTTGCGCGCCGCCGCGCGCGCCGCCGACATGAACTTGCGCGCCGCGCGCACCGTATCCAGTTCGAGCAGAATCGCGCGCGTGCCGGGGTCGCTCGCCAGATAGTCGAGCACGTCGCCAGCGTCCACATCGGCCTCGCCGCCGAGCGCCACCGCATGCGAAAAACCGAGCCCGCGCGCGTGCGCCCAGCCGAGCACGGCATTGGTCAGCGCGTTCGATTGCGACACCCACGCGACGCCGCCCGCCTTGACCGTGCACGAAGGCGCGCCGAAATACGCGCGCAGCGCCGGCGACACCACGCCGAGGCTGCCCGGCCCGACGATGCGCAGCAGATTCGGCCGCGCCGCCGAAAGCGCGTGCCGCAGATGCAGCCGGTCGGCATCGCAACGCGCCTCGCCGACGATGATCGCCGCGCGCGTGCCGAGCCCGCCGAGCTTGTGGATGATGCCGGGCCACGTATCGGGCGGCGTGCAGATCAGCGCGACGGTGGGCGCTTGCGGCAGATCGCCGGTGTCGCCGAAAACCGGGTGGCCGCCGAGCGTTTCGTACTTCGGGTTGACCGGCCAGAGCGGGCCGCCAAAGCCGCCTTCCAGCACGCGCGACCACACCATCGCGCCGGTGCTGCCCGGCCGCTCGGACGCGCCGATCACGGCGACGGATTTGGGTCGGAACAAGGCATCGAGATTGCGAACGGTCACGGGCGCTCCGCGAATGGAGAGTGGCGCGCCGGAGGCAGGCGCATGTCTTCGTCAGGATAGGCGAAGTCGGCGGCTTGCGCGGGGGCTTCTCGAACCGCGGCTCATGCGAGATGCCAACGTCGTTGCCCGAAAGCGCTGGCGACAAACTCAGCGCGTAAAAAAACCGCGTCGATCGACGCGGTTCTCTGTTTCACCCGATGCCGTTCGCCGATAAGCGCACGGCCAGCGCGACCTACATCGCCTTCTTGAACGGCGCGCCCGAATGCTCGCGCAATTCGTTGAAGACGATTTTCGGCCACGCCTTCTGCGCGACTTCGATCTCCGACACGTGCGACGCGAGATAAGTCGGTGCATCGGACGCATCGAGCGCGATCCGCGCCGCGTATGAATCGGTGAAACGGCGCAGTTCGGCCGGGTCGTCGGAGGTCACCCAGCGCGACATCCGGTAACGCGCCGGCGCCATGCGCACGTCGACCTTGTATTCCGTCGACAGACGATGCGACACCACCTCGAACTGCAACTGACCCACCGCGCCGAGAATCATCAAGCCGCCCACTTCGGGACGAAACACCTGAATCGCGCCTTCCTCGCCGAGTTGCTTGAGCGCTTCGCCGAGCTGCTTCGCGCGCATCGGGTCGACCACTTCGACGGTCTGAAAAATTTCCGGCGCGAAGAACGGCAAGCCGACGAATTGCAACTGCTCGCCTTCGGTCAGCGTATCGCCGAGACTCAGCGTGCCGTGATTCGGGATACCGATGATGTCGCCCGGATACGCCTCGCTCACCGTCTCGCGGCGCTGCGACAGGAACGTCACCACGTTGTTGGCGCGGAACGTCTTGTTCGAACGCGTCACCTTGACGGCCATGCCGCGCTCGAAACGCCCCGAGCACACGCGGATGAACGCCACGCGGTCGCGGTGCGCCAGATCCATGTTCGCCTGCACCTTGAACACCACGCCGGTGAACTTCGGCTCGTCCGGCATCACCGGACGCTGCACGGTCATGCGCATCGAAGGCGGCGGCGCGAGGTCGACCAGCGCGTCTAGAATTTCCTTCACGCCGAAGTTGTTGATCGCCGAGCCGAACAGCACCGGCGACTGCTGGCCGGCGAGGAACTGCTCGCGATCGAAGTCGGGCGTGGCGCCCGTGATCAGATCGATCTCGTCCTTCGCCTTGATCCAGCTATGCCCGAAGCGGCGTTCGCCTTCCTCGTCGCTCAACGCTTGCAGCGTTTCGACCGCGCCGCCGGCGGTATCCTGGCCGGCGCGGAATACGCGCACCTGGTCGCGCTGAATGTCGTAGACGCCCTGGAATTCCTTGCCCATGCCGATCGGCCAGGTGAAAGGCACGGCGGCCACGCCCAGATGCTGCTCGATTTCGTCGAGCAGTTCGAGCGGCTCGCGCACTTCGCGGTCGAGCTTGTTGATGAAGGTGACGATCGGCGTCTTGCGGCTGCGGCACACTTCCAGCAGTTTCAGCGTCTGCGCTTCCACGCCGTTCGCGCCGTCGATCACCATCACGGCGGCGTCGACCGCCGTGAGCACGCGGTACGTGTCTTCGGAGAAGTCTTCGTGGCCCGGCGTATCGAGCAGGTTGATCACGGCGTCGCCGTACTCGAACTGCATCACCGAACTGGCGACGGAAATGCCGCGCTGCTTTTCGATCTCCATCCAGTCGGACGTCGCGTAGCGGTTGCTCTTGCGGCCCTTCACGGTGCCGGCGATCTGGATCGCGCCCGAGAACAGCAGCAGCTTTTCAGTGAGCGTGGTTTTGCCCGCGTCCGGGTGGGAAATAACCGCGAACGTGCGGCGGCGTTTGAGTTCGGAGACTGACATCGGGCTGGCGGTCACGGATAGGGGTTCGGGCGGTCAACGGCTGCTGGTGCGGCCGCTCTGCCTCGCGTTGCGCGGTGGCGCCGAACTGCGGGAGCCGGGTTGGAGACCCGCGTCACATGGCAACCCGGCTGCGTCGGAACAAGGTCACGAACGAGCGTTCGACAATACGGGAATCACCGGCGCAGAACAGCGCAGGGAACGAATGATACACGTCATGGGGAGAGGCGTTGGGAAATGCTGGCGCGCACGCGACCAGCACGAGCATACCGGTCAACGATACGGTTTGACCTGAGCACAGGGTTCGGCGCGCTCGGGCAAAGGCAAAGGTGAGAGTTTTCGGGACTTGCGGCGGCGCACCTCGAATCGAGGCAAAAGATGAACGCATCGACGGTCCGCTCGCGCACCATCACCATGAAGTCCGGGAGTTGATCGAGCTTCGCGAAATCGCTGCGCACGTCATCGAACTATCGTCGATGCGATTTTTCGCGGAGCCTGGAAACGCCCGCTGGCAAAGGCTCGCGCGGGTTTCACCGGGCTTCGTGCCGTGGTGACGAGCGGCAGCATCCAACGAGTCACCAGCCGCATCGTTCGACAAAACCGGGATCGCGCGAAGCAAAGTAGCCCCGCGTCAGCCGCTCCGAAAAACGCGCGGCTCGCGAGGCGATTTCAAACCAAAGGTGAGCGTTTTCGGGACCCGGCTCGCGGTGCGGAAAAAACCGCTCGCGGCCTCACTTCAGAACAATGGGCGCCCTCAGAACGAAAGCGCCATGCAGTACCGCGCTTCAGGCGTCGATCAGAAAGCGCTCGCGATTCTTGCCGGCGAGCCAGGCCGGCGAGCGGCCGCGGCCGCTCCACGTCTCGCCGGTTTTCGGATTGCGGTACTTGGCGGCCAGAGCCGGTTTGCGCGCCGGCGCACGCTTGACCGTGAAACCCAGTTCCTCGGCCGTGAGGTCGTATTCAGCCACCTTCTGTTTGATCTCGGCAATCGCCTGCGCGATTTCCTTCTCGCGGGCTGCCGCTACCTCCTTGTGGAGCTTTTCGAGCTGGGTAGTCAACTGTTTGTACGAGGCCATGACAGATGCTCCAATCGGTTTGACGAACTGCATGCTGTGCGCACACTAGCAGACGAAAAACGTGCCGGATAGCGAACCGCGCATTGCCGCCGTTCGATACCTTGGCCCGGCCTGACGAACCCAATGCACTCAATCGTCAATTGCATCGTACACGCGGCGTTCGAAATCGACCGCCATTGGAAACGGTTCAACCGCGCGGCGCTGAATCAGCATCAAACCAATTAGCTCTTCCACAGGATCGGCGAACCAGCTCGTGCCGAACGCGCCCGGCCAGCCGAACGAGCCCATCGAACGATAGCCGTGCGGCAACTGCTGCGCAGGGTCGTCGACGATCGACAAGCCGAGCCCGAACCCCTGGCCGGTCCATAGCACATGACCGAAGGCCGGCACGCGGCGCTGCTCGCGCGTGAGAAAGTTCGAGCGCCTCGGCGGTAATGGCGTTCGTCAGCGCCGTCAGCCGAGCCGCTGAAAATCCCGCTCGTCGCATGATTGTCCTGAATCGTTTCCACCGAAACCGTCGTTCGCCCGGACGGTCTGCGCAGCGGCCCGCCGTGGCGAGCGCCTAGCAGGCTGCTGAAATACAGTCCGACAGAAGCAGCCTTTCTGCACTTACGCGGCTCTCGCCACAAGGTTTATCGCATTGTGCAATTTCAACGTGAATTCCACGCTTGTTCGGCAGTTTGAGGCCAATTTCTGGCTTCATTGCCGCGTTTTTCGCTGCTACAGACGGACTTGTGTCAGTGAGCGCATGCGCACGAGGTTGTAGGCAGCCATGTTCAACACGAACATCTGGTCCACTTTCTTCAACCCGCGCACCACCACCTGGCGCATGCGCCCCACGGTCTTGGCCCACCCGAAGCCTTGTTCGATCAACTTGCGCTTTTGCTGCGAAATGGCGTAGCCCACGCTCGAGGC
>NZ_FRAB01000092.1 GCF_900142195.1 Paraburkholderia terricola | reverse complement strand
TCATGAACCGACGCCAGCTTCCAGTTGCCCCCGGTCGCGATATCCAGCCACCAGGGCTCATGGAAAATCGAGCGCTCGTTCAGACCGGCGCGTGCGGCGTGGATGACAGTTGTCCTGGCGTTGCTCACATCGGTGCGCATCCGGTCGAGTTCGATTCGTGGTGCAGGCATCAGCTTCACGGAGACGTCTTCGTTAACCATGTTCACGGTACCAGCGTAACTGTCGCAAGCAGCCACATAAGGATTCAATCGGCTGGAGCGTTTACAGATAACGGGTTCAAATATCGACACGGCCGCCGAGGCTTCATTCATGAAACCCGTTATATAGTCGCTGCCCCGTCGCGCCTTGGCGCTCAACACCGCTATTGCGGCGTCACGTCAAATTGTAGTCACCGTCCTGAAACGAACCCAGAAAGTGCGGCAGACCAAGCGTAGCGGCAGTTCGAATGCACCACTGTGCGCGATCAAACACTCGTGATTCATCGCTACCGCGGCGAATATCGCTGTCTCACGTCCGATATCGCAACTCGCGTAACGCGAGCCGAACGTCGGCCGATCGCCGGTCATATAACTCGACACATAATGGAAAGCCGGCGATTCGGCGCGCTTTTTGCCTATTCGTCAGGTATGTTGGCAAACCCACATTTCCGCAGGTTGGAATGAGCAGAATATGGGCATGTGCCGATCACCTGGTATCTTGAGGTTTTCCATCGATCTCAGGTGACGCATCGGCCGCGGAGACCAAAATGCACAACCCGAAGTCGCATATCGAGATCATCTCTGACGTAGAGCGCTTTCGAGCGTTGAGAAACGAATGGGAGGATTTGTGGTCGCGAGCAAACGGTCGCTACCATGAGGCGTTCGCGGTCTGTTGGGAAAGCTGGCTGAATATTGCAGAACCGCGCGGCAGCAAGCTGCGGTGTATCGTTGGGCGCCAAAACGGCCGGCTCGTCATGGTATGGCCACTGGTCGTTACCCGGCGTGCATTGTGGAGAGTACTTCGCATGTTAGGGCCCGAGGCTGCCGATTACACGAGCATGCTGCTCGACCCGGAGGCCGACGCTCAATTACTGGTCGATCAGGCATGGCGCGCAGCCATGAAGCATTGCGGAGCGGATGTGTTGCGGGTGCCTTATCTTGACGAGAGATCCCGGCTCCACCGCATCATCTCGAGCGAGCGACATATCGTGTTCGGCGAGCAGCGCAGCGCCGCCATTGCAAGGCTTCGCGCGGAGACAGATTGGGGGTCTTTCGCCGGCGCCCTTGGCACGCTGTCGGGCAAGAAGCCGGGCGCGCTGGAAAGGCGGCTGGCAAAGCAAGGCAAGCTCGAGGCACGTCTTCTTTCGCCGGACGAAGCAGAAAGAAATCGCGAACTGGTCGACTGGACGCTCTCGCGCAAGCGTGAATGGGCATCGCGCGTGGATAAGCGGGGCGCGTGGCTATATTCGGCCCAGTACCGGGACTTTCTCGTCTCGCTGCTCAACACGCAAGCACACGAGCCCGCAGCGCGCCTTTATCTCATCACACTCGATGATGTCCCGCTCGCCACGACGATCATCGGCATCGGGAAGTCCTCGATCAAAGGGCTGCTTACAGGTTTCGACCAACGTTACGCAAAGTACAGCCCCGGTCAGCTCGTCGTCGAGTACATGGTGAAGTGGGCCTTCGACCATCGCCTCGATTTCGATTTTGGTGTGGGCTCAGAGAGCTTCAAATCCTATTGGAGTCGAAACAACGCCGTAACCGTGGCAAGTGCGGAGGTTGCCGCGACAGCATGGGGGCGCGTCGCGTTTGGCGTCAGAAAACTCATTTCGCGAAACTCGGCCCTCGTCTCACGACTCCGGCAACCGTCGTTTGCTGAGAACGACGGCGCAACCGAAGCGCCAGATAGCGGTGAATGCCGAGGCGAAAAGCGCCAACGGACGAAGGAGCGACGCAACGCTCGAAGCGGCCCGACTCTTGTTGGCGCAGACGATGCAACGTGATCGGCCCGTGCGCCGATGAAATCCCCTCGGCTTTCGTAGGACGAAAGCCGGGCTATCGCCTGTCCGCACTCGAAGCGGAATCAGACGGGCCGTGGCTTGGGACCGTGTTCGCCTCTAGCGCGAATCCGCCCTGTTCCTCCTGACCAAGGCGTCAAGCGCCTTCCCTACCATAGTGCGCGATAGCGCACATATCGTCGTGCTACCATGTCTTCAACGCGCGCCGTCTCGCGCTGCGCTGCCGGAATGCGCATCGGCGCTTGCGGCATTCGGCTCAGTGAGATGCTGAAGATCTTCCATGTAGAGAGTGAGATATGGGTTTGCTCAATATCATCGGCACGGTCATCTTTCTGGCTGTTGTCGCCCTATCACTGCTGGCCGTCTTCGATGTTCTCTCCCTCAAGCCGGGTTCAAGACGGGGCCGCAATGGTACTCAGAAATCCGACTCGAAAACGCCTTCCCGCTCGCATTTGACGGGCGAAGAAGACCTTGCTGCCGAAAAACCTGCTCGTCGGCGCTGAACGTTTCCGTTCACGCAAAATAGCTGCCGCTTCCCCTCCTTCCCCGCTCCCGCCTTTCCGGCTCGACCGCCCCCTCTCCGTTCATATGTGTGATGCCGCACTGTGGTGCATGTGAGCCTGTATCACGCTTGACACACGAAATTAAGCCGTCTCGCAGCGCTTCTTTGTGATCGCGAGCGAGCTTGAACGGCAAGACTTCCGACTTTCGCGCCCTCGCTGGAACAGGCTTGTGCTGTCTGCAAAGGCATGACAAAGACGCCAGCGGAACGTGAAATGCGCGGGAAACGCGCCGAAGCGCAACATTGCCTGCCTTTGCGGGCTGGTATACGAAGGCAAGATCGCCCATGAGCCGCATTCTTCGTTTTCCGATCCTGTTTATCGCGCTGCTTCTGTCGTCGCTGGTGAGCCACGGCGCCTATGTTCAGATGGCTGGCATCCTGCTGCTGTGCGCGTACTGCATAGGCACCCACAGTACGCGTGCGGAATTGCTCGGACATCGAAACCTCATGCTGGCCGCAGCAGTGCTGGCGATCATTACCGGCTTCTTTCTCTATTACCTCCTCTTTCCCGTGGCGAACGGCGCGCCTGACCTTGAGAAGTCCGCGTTCAACAACTACGCATTCCTCGTCCTGGTCACGCTTTTCGTGCTGTGCTTTCATGCGCTCGTCGTTGCGACGCCCGACGAGCTGAGCGCTTCGCTCGTGGGACTTATCGTTCTCAATACCGTGGTCCAATTCGCGCAGACCGCGTCTCTGATTGCCACGAACAACTACATTGATTTCGTCGAGCCGGTGACCGGCGAGCCGTCGCGTTTTCACAATTACGAGGGTCTCAATCCTGTCTTTGCGTACCGACCGACCGGCCTGTTCATCGAGCCATCCACGTTCGGCGCAGTGATTGCCTCGTTGACGATTGGCTATGTGGTGCTGGGCAAGGTGCGTCAACGCGAAGCGCATTTCTTTCCCGTTTTGCTCGCGATCGTTGCGATGTTGATCACCCAATCGACAGCGGCCATCGTGCAATGCGCGTTGCTGATATTCGCCATTCTTCTCGTCAAGGGAAAGTCGGCCCGAGTGATGATCATCATTCTGTGCGTCGCTGCGTTATTGGCGGCTCCGTCTTTTTTCGAGGCGTATTTCAACAGCTTTGCGATGAAGATGGACGAGTCCTCCGCAATCCGACTGGAACTGCTGGACTACATTTATAACGTTCGCACCGGTTGGGACTGGCTCCTTGGCTACGGTCCCTTTACGCTCGAAAGCTCGCTATACCATCTCGCGAAACCGGGTGGCGGCGTGCACGTAGCGTCACTCAACGACGCCGGACTGATTCAATACTTCGTCGTGCGCTTTGGCATCCTGGGGCTGATCGTTCCCGCGCTGATGTTCATGAAGATGCGAAAGGACCTGCCGCATGTGCTGTTTTTTGTGGTGATCATGAGTCTGAAGCTCAACTATTCCGAGCCCGCGCTCTTTTTCGGGCTGCTCCCCTTGCTGATGCGCCTGCCGGCGCGCGCCTGCGCACCGCAAGACAGCGAAGCGGAAGTTCGCCTGCCCGTGCATCGAGCGTCGCCGGAACACCTAAGAGGAACATGACGGGGACGCGTGGCGTTTTCGGGCAGCCACGTGTCGAAGAACCGCCGGCTCGCCAATCGTCCACACGCCTCGATACGCGAGGACGAGAAGATTGATTCAGATTCCAGATTGCAACTCCGCTTGAGGCCTTCATCATGTGCGGCATTGTCGGCGCGGCAGCGCAAAGAAACATCGTTCCCGTCCTGATCGAAGGGCTGCGTCGCCTTGAATATCGCGGCTACGATTCATGCGGCGTGGCCGTACTGGCGAACGGCGAACCGAGACGCGCGCGCAGCGTGGCACGCGTGTCGGACCTCGACGGCAAGGTGCGCAACTCGCATCTCGACGGCGTCACGGGTATCGCGCACACGCGCTGGGCCACGCACGGTGCGCCCGTCACGGACAACGCGCACCCGATCTTCTCGCGCAATGAAATCGCGCTCGTGCACAACGGCATCATCGAGAACTACGAGGTGCTGCGCGAGATGTTGCGCGCCAAGGGCTATGAATTCGCCTCGCAAACCGATACCGAGGTAATCGCGCACCTCGTGCATAGCCTGTATCGCGGCAATCTGTTCGCCGCCGTGCGCGAAGCGACGCAGCACTTGCACGGCGCCTATGCGATCGCGGTGCTGCATAACGACGAGCCGCATACGGTGGTCGGCGCGCGCCGGGGTTCGCCGCTCGTCGTCGGCCTGGGCGAAGGCGAAAACTTTCTCGCGTCGGATGCGCTCGCGCTCGAGCACAGCACCGACCGCTTTATCTTCCTCGAAGAGGGCGATGTCTGCGAACTGACGTTCGACGGCGTGCGCATCGTCGATCGCGATGGCGAGCCCGCGGAGCGTGAGACGCGTCACGTGGAAACGTACGGCGGCGCGGTCGAACTCGGCCCATATCGTCACTTCATGCAGAAGGAAATTTTCGAGCAGCCGCGTGCGGTGACGGACACGCTTCCGCAAGCCGACACCTTCGACGCCTCGCTGTTCGGCGACAACGCAGCCGAGGCATTTTCGGAGATCGACAGTCTCCTGATCCTCGCGTGCGGCACCAGCTATTACTCGGGGCTGACCGCGAAGTACTGGCTGGAATCGGTCGCAAAGATCCCGACACAGGTGGAAATCGCCAGCGAGTATCGCTACCGCGAGTCGGTGCCGAATCCGAAATC
>NZ_FRAB01000090.1 GCF_900142195.1 Paraburkholderia terricola | reverse complement strand
TCCCGGATCAGGTTCAACGCGCGCTCGGCCACGCCGTCTGCCAACTGGTAATTGCTCGGGTGTCCACGATGCCGTGACAGCAGTCCCGAAGCACCCTGGCTGCGATAGCGCACCGTCAACCGCTCAACCTGACGCCGGCTCAGACGGAGCCGTTCTGCGGCCTGCCATGTCATCAGCATGCCGTCGACCACCGACTGGATCGTCCTGAGCCGGTCTACCTCGCGCATCGTCATGGTGATCGTCCCGGATGTCGTCGTCATGCGAGCCTCCCGTCAAAGGTCAGCCAGCATGACATGCGACGTTTCAGCTTTGCCCAGGTACGACACTACAGCTTTGCCGTAACATCCGTCCGGGTGATAATTTGTATTATGTCAATCAACGCATACTCCCGACGCACGTCCACTTCATAAACTCCCAACCCCAACTCAAAGCCCCGAAGGTATTCCATCCAGATCCCTCGGAGATCCCACCACAAGCACCGGAACGTCCGCGCGCCGCAAGAACGCTTCCGCGACGCTGCCGAGCAACAACCGCCCTATGCCGTGCCGGCCTTGCGTACCCATCACCACCAGACCAGCACCCTGGCGTTGCACGCAACGGCCGAGGCAGTGAGCGACATCGTCCGCTGCATTTTCTGCTTCCTCGATCTCCGTGTCGCCGGGCACGCCACGTTCGGTCATGGCCCGGCGCGCTTCGTCGAGAGCAATGCGGCCGTCTTCACGTAGCACGTCACGAAGCTGATTCGAGTCGACATAGCCCGCATACCTGGACACGCCCCAGGGATGCACGATGTACACCGCGTGAAGCCGCGCCTGCGTAAGCTGCGCCATGTCGAGCGCTTCGTACAGCGCCCATCTGGACGACTCGCTGCCATCCAGCGCGACGACGATCTTCTGATACATGACCCGCTCCTCGTAGACGTTGCAGGAATCCCGCTCGACGGCCGGATACCTGCGTATCGCCACAGCTAACTGGATCATCGGCGCGAATACGTTCGGTCGCCTGACCTGCATCAAGCAAGCGCGTGACAGATCGTCCGACTTCGCGTTCTCCCCAGCCCGACCGGTCCGCGGTCGTCGGGTGAATGATCCAGATCAATGGACCCATCGCCATGAAGTGACCTAATCCACTTACCAAAAAAAACGGCGAGGTCCGTCATGAAAAACCTGGCAGGTTCACTCCCGGCCTCCGCTTCCGCGAAGCCGGCCGATAGCGCTGCGAGCGTGGGCGCCAAACCATTGCGCCTCGGCTTGCTCACCGCTCTGGTGATCGGTTCGATGATCGGCAGCGGCGTGTTCTCGCTACCGCAGAACATGGCCTCGGGCGCCGGGGCCGCCGCCGTGCTGATCGGCTGGCTGATCGCCGGCGCGGGCATGTTGATGCTCGCATTCGTCTATCAGACCTTGACGACGCGCAAGCCCGAACTCGACAACGGCATCTACGCCTATGCGCGGGCCAGCGCCGGCGACTTCGTCGGCTTCAATTCGGCGTGGGGCTACTGGGTCAGCGCGTGGATCGGCAACGTCGGCTATCTCGTCATCGTGTTCGGCACGCTCGGCTACTTCTTTCCCGTGTTCGGCGACGGCAATACACGTGCCGCGGTGCTCGGCGCATCCATCACGCTGTGGATCATGCACGCGGTGATCCTGCGCGGCGTGCGCGGCGCGGCGGTGCTCAACGCGATCACCACGGTCGCCAAGATCATCCCGCTGCTGTTGTTCATCGTGCTCGCGGCAGCCGCATTCAAGGGCCATGTGATCGCACAGGACTTCTGGGGCAACGTGAAGCTCGGCAGCGTGTTCACGCAAGTCAAGAGCACGATGCTCATCACCGTGTGGGTGTTCATCGGCATCGAAGGCGCCAGTGTGTTCTCGGCCCGCGCGCAGCGGCGCGAGGATATCGGGCGCGCGACCCTGCTCGGCTTCGCCGTCGTCCTGGTGCTGCTGATGGCGGTCTCCTTGTTGTCGCTCGGCATCGTCCCGCAAGGCGAACTCGCCGCGATGAAGAACCCGTCGATGGCCGGCGTGCTCGACCGCGCGGTCGGCGCCTGGGGCGCGGTGCTGATCAGTCTCGGTCTGCTGGTGTCGGTCGGCGGCGCATTGCTGGCCTGGACGCTGTTGGCGGCCGAAACGCTCTTCACACCGGCGGACGGCGGCGTCATGCCGAAGTTTCTGGCCCGCGAGAATAGTCACGGCGTGCCGGCCAACGCGCTGTGGGTCACCAACGGACTGGTGCAGTTGTTTCTCATCATCACGCTCGTATCCAGCGCGACTTATCAGGCGCTCATCTCGCTGGCGACTTCGATGATCCTGGTCCCGTATCTGTTCTCCGCCGTCTACGCGACCCGCATCGCGATGCGCGGCGAAGGTTATGCGCCGACGGACAACACGCGCCTCCGCGACCTGCTGATCGGCGCGGCCGCAACCGTTTATTGCTGCTGGCTGCTGTACGCCGCCGGTCCCAAGTATCTGCTGCTCTCCGCCCTCCTCTACGCACCTGGCGTGCTGCTGTACGGCTGGGCGAAACGCGAACGCGGCGCGCGTCTTTTCAAGCCTTTCGAAGTGGTGATCCTCGCGGCCCTGCTCGTCCTCGCCGCCGTGGCGGCATGGCTGCTGTCCACCGGCGCGCTCGGCCTTTGATCCGTCAATCTCCAGGAGAATCACAATGACATTCGGCGTTTATTCAGAAATCGGCCCGTTGCGCAAGGTCATGGTCTGCCGCCCCGGCCTCGCCCAGGCGCGCCTGACACCGGCCAATTGCCGCGAGTTGTTGTTCGACGACGTGCTGTGGGTATCGCAGGCGAAGAACGATCATTACGCGTTCGTCAGCACGATGCAGGAGCATGGCGTCGACGTGCTCGAGATGCACGATCTGCTGACCGATATTCTGCGCGGCCGCGAGGCGCGCGAATGGGTGGTCGAGCGCAAGCTCGCGCCCGGCACGGTGGACGATGAACTGGCCGCGCAACTGCGGCCCTGGCTCGATGAAATGAGCGCTGACGAGCTGGCCGAACGCCTGATCGGCGGAATCGTTCGAGCCGAGTTGCCGTTCGAGCCCGCCGGCCTGCTCGCGCAATGCACCCCGCCCTCGGGCTTCATTCTTCCGGCGTTGCCGAACACGCTTTTCACGCGCGACAGCAGTTGCTGGATCAACGACGGCATCGTGCTCGGATCGATGTACTGGCCGGCCCGGCAACAGGAAACGCTGCTTGCCGCGGCCATCTACCGGTTCCATCCGCTCTTCAGCGGCGGCACGCGCATCTGGTGGGGCGACCCCGACACGAACCACGGGGGCGCCACGCTCGAAGGCGGCGATGTGATGCCGCTATCGCGCGACGTCGTGTTGATCGGCATGGGCGAGCGCACCTCGCCGCAAGGCGTCGCGCAACTCGCGCGGTCGCTGTTCGCCCGCGAATCGGTCAAGCAGGTCATCGCCGCGCAACTGCCGCGCTCGCGTGGCGCGATGCATCTCGATACCGTCTTCACCTTCTGCGACCACGACCTCGTGACGATCTTTCCCGAGGTGGTCGACGCGATCCGTTGCACGACCTTGCGTCCCGGCAGCATGCCGGGTCAGCTCGACGTGCGGCCCGAGAAAGCGCCGTTCCTCGACGTGGTCGCCAGGGCGCTAGGCATCGCGACGCTGCGCACCGTCGCCACCGGCGGCGATACGTGGGAGTCGGAGCGCGAGCAATGGGACGACGGCAATAACGTGATCGCGCTCGCGCCGGGCGTGGTCGCCGCCTACAACCGCAACGTCTACACCAACACGCTTTTGCGCAAGGCGGGCGTGGAGGTCATCACGATTCCGAGCGGCGAACTGGGACGCGGCCGCGGCGGTGGCCATTGCATGACCTGTCCCATCGAACACGCCCCCCTCTGACGCCCGCGCGCGCGTCGCACTTCTGGAGAATTCGCTCATGGCATTCAATCTACGCAACCGCAGTTTGCTGAACATGCAGGATTTCACGCCGCGTGACATCCGCTTTCTGCTCGACCTCGCCGCCGAACTCAAGCGCGCGAAATATGCAGGCAACGAAGTGCCGCGCCTCACCGGCAAGAACGTGGCCCTGATCTTCGAAAAGACCTCGACGCGCACGCGTTGCGCCTTCGAGGTCGCCGTGCACGACCAGGGCGGCCACGTCACCTACATCGATTCCAGCAGTTCGCAACTCGGCCGCAAGGAGTCGCTCAAGGACACCGCGCGGGTGCTCGGACGCCTCTACGACGGCATCGAATATCGCGGCTTTCATCAGAGCATGGTGGAGGATCTCGCGACCTATTCGCACGTTCCGGTATGGAACGGCCTCACCGACGAATTCCACCCGACGCAAGTGCTCGCCGATCTGCTGACCATGCAGGAATTCGGCGAAAAGCCGCTCCACGAACTGTCGTTCTGCTACCTCGGCGACGCCCGCTTCAACATGGGCAATTCGCTGCTGATCGGCGGCGTGCAGATGGGCATGGACGTGCGTATCGCCGCGCCGCGCGAGTTGTGGCCGAATGACGAACTGGTGGAACAGATGCGGCATCTCGCCGAGCGAACCGGCGCGAGCGTGACGATCGTCGAGGACCCGCATGAGGCCGTGAGCAACGCCGATTTCATCTACACGGATGTGTGGGTGTCGATGGGCGAACCGGTTCAGGCGTGGGGCCCGCGCATCGATCTGCTGCTGCCCTATCAGGTCAACGCCGCGCTGATGAAAGCCACCGGCAAGGCGCGCACGCACTTCATGCACTGCCTGCCCGCCTATCACAATCTCGATACGGAAACCGGCCGCACGATCCACGAGCATTTCGGCCTGTCCGAACTCGAAGTGAGCGACGAAGTGTTCGAATCGAATGCGTCGATCGTATTCTCCCAGGCTGAAAACCGCATGCACACCATCAAGGCCGTGCTCGTGGCGACGCTCGCGTAAGGGACTTGAGATGCGCATTCTGATAGCGCTGGGCGGCAACGCGCTGCTGCGCCGCGGTGAACCGATGACGATGGCGCACCAGATCGCCAATATCCGCCGTGCCGCGACGCAAATCGCGCGGCTCGCTGGTGAGCATCAACTGGTGGTCGCGCATGGCAACGGTCCGCAGGTCGGACTGCTGGCGTTGCAGGCCGCCAACGGCAACGCGGAGGACGCAGCGCCGCTCGATGTACTCGACGCCGAATCCGAAGGCATGATCGGCTATCTGCTCGAACAGGAACTGGCGAACGCGCTGCCGGCCGCGCGGCAGGTGGCCACCCTGCTCACGCGCGTCGAGGTCGATGCCGACGATCCGGCCTTCGCGCATCCCACCAAACCGATCGGCCCGGTTTATACGCAGGCGCAGGCCGAACTGCTTGCGGCGCGCAATGGCTGGCGTATCGCGCCTGATGGAAGCGGCTTCAGGCGTGTCGTGGCGTCGCCGAAGCCTCGGCGCATCGACGCACTAAAGCCGGTTGAATGGCTGCTGGAGCACGACGCGATCGTGATCGCGGCCGGTGGCGGCGGCATCCCGGTCACGCTCGCGGCGGACGGGCGAACGCGTACCGGCATCGAGGCCGTGATCGACAAGGATCTGTGCAGCGGGTTACTCGCCGCGAATCTGAGCGCCGACCTGCTGCTGATCGCGACCGACGTGGATGCCGTCTATGCCGACTGGCATACGCCGAGCGAGCGGGCGCTGGGGGAGATATCGGTGGCGGCATTGCGGTCGATCGCGTTTCCCGCCGGATCGATGGGCCCCAAGGTGGAAGCGGCGTGCGATTTCGTCGCGCGTACCGGCAAGCGCGCGGTGATCGGCTCGCTCGAGCAGATCGAGGAAATGGCGGCGGGAACGGCGGGTACGCAGGTTACGCGGTGAGTGGGAGGGTGCGGTGTGGTCGATCGGTTCTTCGCGGTTGACCATGCCCTTGTCTCGTGGAATGGATTAGGTAATCCGGCTATCGCCGTTTTATACCGGCTTCGTAATCGGTATATTCGAGGGCCTTTGGCTGGATTTACAAAATATGCCGTCGGCATATTCAGGCTCGGCAATTCATGCCGCTCGACATTCATTGACGTTGAATAGCTGGCCGTTTCGTCTGAAGTTCCCTAAAATCGCGCGGAGCGCGGTCGCTCGATCCAACAAGACGAGGCGGTATGGGAGCGCAGGACATAATCGGGGCAATAAAGGGCGGACTCGTCCAGAGCGACCGTCTGCTGAAACTGGATAGTCCGCTGGGCGGTAATGTTCTTCTGCCGCAGCGGGTTATTGGCCATTCGCGGATTGGCCGCCATTACGAATTCACCGTTGATGTCGTTTCCACTTCCGGTGCCATTGAACTCAAAACGCTGATCGCGCAGCCCGTCACGCTGTGGATCCAGCAGACCGACAAATCCTATCTGCCTCATCACGGCTATGTGCATACCGCGCGACGCCTCGGCTCGGATAACGGACTCACGAGTTATCAGCTCGGCTTTGCCTCGTGGATGCATTTCCTGCGCTTTCGCAAGGACGCGCGGATCTGGCAGGACAAACCCGCCGACGAAATCCTCACCGATGTCTTCAACCTGCATCCACAGGCCCAGGGCGCATTCCGCTTTGCGCTGAGCCGGCCCCTGCCCCCGCGTTCGTTCTGCATGCAATACGAGGACGACTGGAACTTCGTGCACCGGCTGATGGAAAACGAAGGGCTGTTCGGCTGTTTCGAGCAGGCTGGCGACGGCCAGTCACATACGCTCATCGTCACGGACAACCTCGACGCGTTCCGGCCGCTTTCACCCAAGACCGTCCGTTTCTATCGAGCGGGTACGAACAGCGAAACCGATGCACTGGTTCAGTGGTCGGGCACAAGAACGCTTCAGAGCACCACGCTCACGACGCGCACCTTCGATTACAAGGCACC
>NZ_FRAB01000065.1 GCF_900142195.1 Paraburkholderia terricola | reverse complement strand
GGTTGTTTTACCAACCGGTCGCTCACTCAACGTACTGACGAATGATCATCCTGTCTTTCAACAGGAAAACCTTCCTTTCATTACTGTGTGAGACTTGATACTTTCGCTCCCGGCAGACCCCGAAGAATCCACCGCGCGCCGCGCATCAAGCGCCCACACTTATCGGCTGTTAGTTTTTAAAGATCGGTTGCGCATTCACCACCGTCACGACGCCCCCTTCAACCACCCGGCACCGCTTCGTTCTGCGTCGCTGCATCTGCAGCAGAGAAACGAGATTATGGAGAACTTCCGTCACGCCGTCAACAGGTTTTTCCAACTTTCTAACCCGTCCGACCTGCCGCAAACCCCCGCCATTGCTGGCTCTCCCGCTTCCCGCGCCCCGCTGTCCGAGGCACGAAAGAGCGAGATTCTAGCGACCCCGAACGGGCCTTGCAAGCGTTATTTTGATGAGCATCAATTGCGCCAGAATGGGCGCGAAGAAAGCACAAACTAGGAGACGAAACCAGTCCGAGTCCGAGAGCAATACAGCGACTCCAAACGGACTCAATCAACCGCCCGATTGCGCATCACTCGCTCGACGATCTCCAGATAGTGCTCCAAACCGGGCGTCGCGCGGTTTTCTTCTTTTGCGCGATCGTCCCATTGACGCAGACGCAACGCATCTTCCGCGTGAGGCTTTTGCAGGAATGCCGCGACTTCCTCCTTACTGAAGACGCCGCCTTGCAATTCAAGGCTTCGCACCGAATCAGGGGAAAGCAGGCCAAAGTACCCGTCGTCGATTGCGCACAGGCAGCGCTTTGCGTCGACGTGCAAGCGGATCGGCTCCAATACCGCGTCCGGGAGCACAGGCCGCAAGAACGGCAGCGCGAAATACTGATGCAGATCGTCGATACCACGCTGCGTCGGCGTGTCGCCTTGCAGATTCAGAAGATGCCCGACGTCGTGCAAGAAGGCGGCGGCGACGAGATCATCATCAGCGTCCGCCTCCTCCGCCAATGCGCCACTCTGCAACGCGTGTTCGAGTTGCGTCACCGGCTCGCCGCTATATGCGAGATTGCCGTATTGCTCGAACAACGATCGGATGTCGTTCAGACTCAATGCCACCGATTACTCCCACGGGAATGAAAAAGTCTTCAGATTGGGACAACCTTTCGTCGCGTACTGAACGACTTCCTTTTAGCCGAACCCGGCACTTCGATACAGCCGAACCGCATTGGCTCGACCCAATAGCCCGGCGCCTCCCACGCGTTGACCATTCCCACGCGCAGTTCATTGATGAAGCGCGTAGTGACGTCCTCCCGTTCGCACACACGCTGGACGACGAGCCGAACGACGCTCCATTTGCCGATACGAATGTGGTCACCGAACGCTCGCCTTAAGCCGCGGCACTGAAGCCCGAACTGCCGCGTCGTCCCGCGACGCCGCATTCACGACGCCTGCAGATGATTCAACGCGACGTCGAAGATATCGAAGTTGCGCAGCCGTTTGCCACCCGCGGCAGACGGCAGGATCTCGACGCGCCGATTGAACAACAACGGCACGATCTGCTCCGAAATACCGCCGTGCGAGCGCAACGGCACGGTCAGTCCGGAAAGATCATGCTCATCGCGCCGCGTGCCGAGCACTACATGTCTGGCGCTGACAACGACGATATCGCCGACGCGGTCGCTCGGCAGCTCGAAGCGTTCGCATGCGGCGCGCTTATCGAGCACGACATCGATGCCCGGCAAGCCGCCGATCCGTTCGATCACCTGCGCGACGCTCGCCTCGCGCGGCAGATAGATCGTCGCGAATGAACCGAGCGCGCCGTGATGCACCACGTAGGGATCGGTGATCGGCAAGATCACGCGCGCCTTCTTCACGCCGAGCCAATCGTCCAGCACGTCCTGCAGATAGATCACATTCGGCTCGCCGGTTTGCGGATCGTGCTTGGCGTTCATGCCGTGGTCGGCGGTGAGGCCGATTATCCAGCCGAGCGCGTCGAGCTTCGCGAGATAGCCGTCCATCATCGAGTAGAACGCATTTGCGCCTTGCGTGCCCGGCGCGCATTTGTGCTGGATGTAATCGGTGGTGGATAGATACATCAGATCGAGCTTGCGCGTTTCGGCCAGCCGCACGCCGGCGGCGAACACGAACTCGGACAAAGCCGCGCTATACACATCCGGCAACGGCAAACCGACCAGATCGAGCACCTCGCCGATGCGGTTTTTCTCGCGCGTCACCTTGTCGGCTTTTTCCGCCGAGAAGCAGATGCCCTTCAGTTGCCAGCCGAGCAGCCGGCACAGCTTGTCTTTCGCGGTGACCACGGCGACCGTCGCGCCCGCTTCGGCCGCAGCCGCGAGCAAGGTGCCGGCGCGCAGATAGGCGGGGTCGTTCATCATCACTTCCGCGCCCTCGCCGCCGTTCGCGTCCGGGTCCCAGAAGTAATTGCCGCAGATGCCATGCACCGACGGCGGCACGCCGCACACGATCGACAGGTTGTTCGGGTTCGTGAACGACGGAATCACACAGTCGCCCTTGAACGCCGCCCCGCCCTCGAGCATCTTGCCGATGAACGGCGCCACGCCCGCCGCGGTAGCCGCTTCGAGATAATCGAATTCGCAGCCGTCGACGCACACCACGACGGTCGGTTGCGAGGGTAGGCGGTAGCCGCGCCCGTTGACTTCGATCGTACGTTCGCCTGCATTCGCCATCGTTACCGTCCCTGCGTGTCGAGCACGCGTGCAGTTACCAGTTCGTAGTCAAACTGTTGCAATACGTCGATCGTGCGACGTCCGTCACGTCCAACGGTCCGGCCGATTCGCACGCGTCACGGGCGCGCGCCGCCATTCACACGCGTCTGCATTCGCACGGCGCGCAGGTTGGCCATTGTGCGATGGTCGGCGCGCCGTCATGAGACACCAACACGAAACATCAGAAGTTGCCTGTCAGTTCACCCCGACGACGCGGCACGCGAGCCGCGATCAGCAGCAGCGAGGCCCGGCGAGACCAGCAGCAGAATCAACGACAAAGCCGAAGCCGAAGCCGAAGCCGAAGCCGAAGCCGAAGCCGAAGCCGGCAGATAATAGCCGCGCTCCACTTGCCCGACGACGAGGACCGGCACCGTCGCGAAACCCGGCGGGTACACCGTGAGCGTAGCGCCGGGTTCGCCGAGCGACAACGCGAAGCCGAGCGTGAGGCTCGCGGATCGCCGGCACGAGTTGCGGCAGCACGACGAGCCGCAGCACCATCGAACGCGGCGCACTGAGGCTTGCCGCCGCTTCGCGCGGAATCGTCAACACAGGTCGCGGGGCGGCCGCGCCATGCCGCGTGAGCGTGGCTGTCGCGCCTCGCTCCGCGTGGTGGAGATGCGCGATTGCGGGAAGCTTGCCGCTTCTCTTCAGCCTGGCTTGCAGTCTGCTTGCGATCTTCGCGCTGCCTGCCATGTCTGAACGGGCAGAAGAATCACAGCTTTGGATGACAAGTCCATGACCGTCGCATCGGATTGAACAAAGCGACACAACTCGCCAATCACATGCAAATCACGTGCAAATCGAATTTTCCGGTCGAGCGGAGCGACGAACCTTGATCTGCCGACGGAAGCTCATATAACAACCGCGCCTTCGTGAAGCACGGCACTCCCGCCAAGCAAAATGAAACAGCGCAAACGGCCCGGCCGCTCGAACGCTCAGGCGATCACGATTTCCGGCCCGTGCGCCGCGATCGCCTTGCCGAGCGTTTTTTCCGGCGCGAGTTCGGTCACGAGATAACGCGCCGATTCGATCCCGTTGATGCGCACCGGCGTCACACGTCCGAACTTCGAATGGTCGGCGACGATCACCACCGTATCGGCGGCGGCGATCATGCGGCTGCGCACTTCGGCGGCCATGCGGCTGTAGTCGGTCAGAAAACCATCCGGCGAGATGCCGCCTGCGCCGATGAACGCGAAGTCCGCGTGATACTGGGTGAGTTGATGGACGGTGTCGAGCCCGAAGGTGGCGTCTTCGATATCCGACAGTTCGCCGCCGAGCAACGTGATGCGGTTGTCGTTGCGGCGGCCCAGCAGCAGCGCGATGCGCCAGTCGTTCGTGTAAACCGACAGACGATGCCGGTCGAGCAGCGCCCGCGCCACCGCTTGCGTGGTGCTGCCCGAATCGATAATCAGCGATGCGCCATCGGGCACGAACTCGGCCGCGCGCTCGCCGATCGCACGCTTCGCGCCGGCGTTGGCGGCTTCGCGCGTGTCGAGGTCGGGCTCGCGCCGGTCGCTCGACAGCGCGCCGCCATGCGTGGTGACCAGCAGACCGCGCCCGGCGAGCGCGTTCAGATCACGGCGGATCGTTTCACGCGACACGTTCAGTTCGCGCACGAGTTCAGCGACCGAGAGCGCGCCGGTTTTGGCGACTTGCGCGAGGATGTATTGGTGACGTTGTTCTGCGAGCATTGACGGCTTTTCCTTCATCATCCGCGAGAGGCTGGTCACGCGGGGCATTTCTTCATCAAAGGCCCTTCAGATAAGGGCTTTTTGTATCGACCGTTTGCGCACCAAGAAACAGCTACGGTCGTCGTCTGCAAGTTGCTAAACGCTAGACATGGGCATAGCTCTTTTTCGCTCGTTAGCCGAAAACCTACGCCGACCACGCGATTTGATGCCAAGGCTGCCAAACAGCTAAAACCTGGTACTTACATGAGCTTCGACGCGTCCCCGGGCCTTCGTCTGGAAGCGACCGCATCGCGGCGCAGTTGGACCTACCGATTCAAATCGCCCGTCGATGGCCGGATGCGTCAACAGAAGCTGGGAGAGTGGCCAGCAATGTCGTACGCTGCCGCGATAGTCGAATGTCGAATGTCGAATGGCAAGAGATTCGGCAGCGCCACGACGCTGGGGAAGACCCTGTTCTCACACGCAAGGCATCCAATCGGACTGTGACGGCTTCGACGCCGGAATCATACACGGTGCGAAAACTGTGTGACGACTTCCTCGCCCTTGTGGCGAAGTTGGGTTCCGGTGCTGCCGCAGGAACGGCCAAAGACGCTGCGGAGCGGGACCTCGTCGTGCTTGCCGTCAAATGGTGGAACGTACAGGCGGCGCTGTTTTCGGTCGGCGACCGGACGGGCCGGATCCTACGTTCAGTGAACGGTTCGTCCTTCCTACGATCGACTGACCAGGGAGGACGTGGCGCTTCACAATGACCCTGTCGTTATTCTCTTTGTGGCCGTCGCAACGATCACACCGGCTGGCGCAACGACGCTGGCAAGGGTTTCCGGCGCTCATTCCGGCTATCGGCGCTCGTTGCCCCATATGGCAGGCATAGCGATTGCCTTGGGATCGATGGCCGCAACCGCCGCAGCGGGGTTGGCGGCCTGGTGCTGGTTCGGCCGGCATTGCTACCAGGTGTTAAGGCAAGCGAGACCGACGCCACATTGTTGCTACATTACAGAAGCCTCGTTGTAGCAACCGATCGCACCGAAATGTGCGATCACGATTCATCAGTCGAACTTGACCAAGTCCTTAAAGATCAGTTGACCCCAGCTATTTCCACGCGCCTGCACAAGCAGTCCACCTTCCGAAAGCCCGCCAAGTTTGATCGGCGAGAAACCGAGATTTTCCGCAAGCGTACCAATCTCCGCTGCGGCGCCGTCATCGTCGCTCGCCAGGAACACGACTCTCCTGCCGCCATGTACGGCCGGATCCTGGTCAAGGACAGCAGCGCCCAGATGATTGAAGCCCTTAACCAGTCTACCGCCAGTGAAGGCCTGTGCGACGACCCTGGAAGAAGGTTGTCCGCCCAGTTCCTCAGGGGGCACGCCGTAGGCATTGGTCACATCGACGATGGTCTTCCCCTGCCAGTTGGACAGCGCGTTCGCGACATCCTGGTGCGACTCGAAACGGACAGCCAGAAAGACGATGTCCGCCTTGACCGCTTCCGCCAGTTTTTTGGCAACGATCCCGGGTCCGATCGCGGCCGCAGCGGATGCAAAGCTTTCCGGGTCGCGAGTGGTTGCAACGGATACTTCGATGCCGCTTCGGGCAAACGCCCTGGCAAGAGCCTGGCCGATCTTGCCGAAGCCAATAATTGCGTAGCTCATATATTTTCCTTCGGTTTACCACGCCCTGCGGGCTCCAAATATCGAATGGAGTGACCGGCCGGGCGTGGCGGTTCAGAGTTGCGGTAGCGCATCAGAGCTGCGCAAGCCCGCCGTCAACCGCGACCTCGCTAGCGGTCATGAAGCTGCTGTCCGGCGATGCGAGAAAGGCGGCCACCGCTGCGATCTCCGCCGGATCGGCCATGCGCTGAAGCGGAGTCATCGAGGCGAAGACCTTCTGGCCCTCCTCGCCTAGCGCTTCCTTCGCGAGTTCGGTCGCCGTCGCCCCGGGCGACAGCACGTTGACCCGGATGCCGGTGCCCTTCAGGTCCTCCGCCCAGCTCCGCGCGAGGTTGCGCACTGCCGCCTTGCTCGCGCTGTAGGCGCTCATTGACGGGGCACCCGTGGTGCCGGCGCTCGATCCGGTCAGGATGATCGAACCGCCCTGGCCCATCAGCGGCAGCGCCTTCTGGACCGTGAAGATTGTGCCCTTCACATTGGTGTCGAAGGTTTCGTCGATGTGCTCGGCGGTGATCTCGCCGAGCCGAAGCTGGCTTCCCGCCCCGGCATTGGCGAAGACGATGTCGAGGGTTCCGCGCTCGGCCTTCACCGCCGCGTAGAGTCGGTCGAGGTCGGCCAGATCGGAGACCGAGCCCTTCATCGCGCGGGCATTGGGCCCGAGGTCGGCCACAGCGGCGTCGAGCGCTTCCTGCCGGCGGCCGAAGATGAAGACGAAGGCGCCCTCCTCGATGAAACGCTTTGCCGCCGCGCGGCCGATGCCGGTAGCGCCACCGGTGATCACGGCGGTCTTTCCATTCAGTCTGGTCATGACATGCATCCTTCCTCGGAGTTGTACGGAAGCAGGAAACTGCTTACTTGAGGGAAGTATGCTGTTCTGGTAACTTGAGGACAAGTATGCACTTTTTGGTAAGTATCAAAACATGACGACGCCCTCTCAAATCTGCGATACCGGCTGCGGACTCAACGCCACGCTCCGCATCATCTCGGGCAAGTGGAAACCGCTGATCCTGTTTTTTCTGCGCGACGGCCCGAAGCGCTACGGCGAGCTCAAGCGCTTGACCCAGGGCGTCAGCGACAAGGTGCTGATCCAGCAATTGAAAGATCTGGAGGCCGATCGCGTGGTAGCGCGGACCGACTACAAGGAAGTGCCGCCGCGTGTGGACTACGCGCTGACCCCGCTCGGTCGCAGCCTGGCCGACGCGATCGTCCCGCTGTGCACTTGGGGAACCGAGAACGCAGCGGAAATGGCAAGCATCTTCGCCGAGCGCGACGCGTTGTCCTAGCGGGATGCTGAAGAACCGCCGGGTCGGACGATGCGAGGCAAAAGGACTTCGATTACATGTGGGCCGGTCTGTGCAAATCTCCCCGTCAATCCAGTGACGGTGGCCGATGTCTCACCTTGAACGACTTCAATCTCCTGCTGTGTATCTGTCCAATCCTCATTCATCCAATCGTAGTCGCCGTTGCTCGGCACCATGATCATTGCTGCGTCGAAATCCAGCGTAAGCGACCCGAGTGCGATGGAAGATATAGAGGCGTTTGATTTGCGCTAGAAGAAGTTGTCTGCAACCCACTGTCGACAATTTAGGCAACACTGTCGAACGGTTCTTTGTGGCCGAACCTTGTCCATTGTCTTCCAGCGCTCGTGGTTTTTCACGCCGCGCGCTACCCGGCAGTCCGTGCCCGACACGGACTGCCCGTCGACCCAGTGCCACATCTACGACGGCTTTCAAGGTACAACGGCCGTTCGTCGACTCGCGACGGTCAGTTCGAAGCGAGGCGACCACCCGGCGATGGCAACTCTGCAGGATGGCTATCTTGTGATGAACGTCAGGCGCTGCTTTAAGCCGCCAAGCCCCGGGCTTCGTGAAGAATCCATTTCGCAAATGCCAGTAGTGGCTCCTCACTCAACTCGATCGGCTCTGGAAGAACGAGGCAGAAGTTTTTGGTAATCGCTTTGCCGTCAGGCCAAGGCGCGACCAAACGGCCTTGTTCAAGCTCTGCCCCGATGTAAAGACGCGGCACCAACGCGACACCCAGGCCAGCCACCGCCGCCTCTATCAGCATCGAATGGAGATCGTAACGTGCGCCAACCGCCGAATTGGTCAGCACGATGCCGGCCTCTTGTGCATAAAGCTGCCACGCGTCCGGATTTTGCCGCCTGTGAAGGCGTGGCAGCTCGTCGAGCGACAGGTTCGCAGCGGCGTCCGCGAGGAGCGCCGGACTACAGACGGGCACAAGCACCTCCTCCAGCAGGTGATGTAGATGCATACCCGCCCATGCTGGATGCCCAAAATGGATTGCTGCATCGAAACCGCTACCCGCAAGAATGAAGGGCTCCATCCGCTCGGCGATATGCACGGTGATGTTCGGATGCATATTCTGAAAGCGTTTCAGCCGAGGGATAAGCCAACGGGTGGCGAAGGTCGGAATGGCGGCGATATCAATGCTCGCGCCCTCGATGGGCTGCCCCATCAGATATAGGCTGTCCCGTTCCAGTCGATCCAGAACCTCGCGAACCTGCAACGCGTATCGCGTGCCGCTGGGCGCAAGCCTCACCCGATTTCCAACGCGCTCGAACAGCGCGACACCCAAAAACGCCTCCAGGCGACCGATCTGACGACTGATGGCGCCCTCGGTCAGCGCCAACTCCTCGGCCGCGCGGGCGAAGCTGCCGTGTCGAGCCGCAGCCTCAAAAGCCAGGAGCGCGGAATTGCTTGGAATCTTACGTCGCATCGAAAGTCTCGCCGGTTGGAATGCGTTCGACCAGCTTGAGCAAACATCACTGAAGGCTGACTTTATATCGCTATATACGCGGAAAACATCAGATTAGCATTACGTTACTGCAATGAACATGGGTCGCTTGCTGCACCATGACCAGGCGTCACGAAGGATAATCTGATGATCTACACCGTGGAATGCAGCTTCGCCGATGCCAACAGCGAAGCCGAATGGAATGACTTCTACAGCCTTGAAAAGCTGCCCGCCCTCATCTCGGTTAGTGGCTTTCACACATCGCAGCGCTTCAAGTCGTTAAGCGACGGTTGCCCGGTCTACCTCGCCGTCCACACGATTGACGGTCTCGATGTTCTGACGGGAGCGGAATATCGCCAGAAAGGCGGTGGCAATTTTGCAAGGTGGCAGCAACACATCACCGACTGGCATAGAAATCTCTACAGCGATATCGGCCTTGCGCCGGCGGTCAATGCTGACGAACTCCTCGTGCTTTGCGCAGGCGGCCCCGAACCTCTGATCCAGATGGGCCTTACACCGTTGGCCATGCGAGCAGTCGCGCTGGAGAAGTTTCCGGACCGCCGTTGGCTCGCAAGACTGCCTCGGCGAAACGCTCAACTTGTCGAGAGCATGTCGGAAGGCGTCCACCTCTACGCGCCGATGACGGAACAACTGATACGCTCCTGCACCGTTTCGACCGGACAGGAAAAATAGGTCCGCGATGCCCAATGTCACTTTCTATATTCCTACCGGGCAAATGCCGTCTGATGAGAGGCTTGCCGAACTTTCCAGCGACTGCATCGTACTCTGTACGAGTGTCCTTGAAGCGGCGCTCGAAAACGTTCATGTCGTCTATGTCGACGTTCGGCATGGGCACGGACATCCCGTCTTCGCGGAAATCCAATATCGCCTTGAGACGTTTCGCACGCCTTCGGTGATGAACCAGTTCATGGAAGCCCTGGACGATGCCATTGCGCACCGCACGGGTTTCACGGCGCGCATCCGTTGTTTTGGGTATGCCGCATCGAACCTTCACGCCCGAAACTAAAAAGTCTTCCGGAGAAGAACTGTGTCCACCTTTGCCTTTCCAAGTCAGCGAGCCGGGGATTTCACGATCACCGCAATCAGCGACGGCTACCTTACCGCTAGTCTGGACTTCCTCTCGAACATCGCCCCGTCCGAGGCATCAAGAATGCAAAGTGATGCAGGGCAGAAGGAGCCTTCCGCCGTACATATCAACTGCTATGTAGTACGCGGAGCGGGCCGCACGATTCTCATCGACGGTGGGGCGGGAGGCATCAAGCAATGGGGCGGCCGCCTGAGAACCCATTTATCGCTTGCTGGCGTCGAACCATCCGAGATCGACACGATCCTGCTCACACACGCCCATCCCGACCATGTCGGCGGGCTAGTGGACACAGCCGGACAAATTACCTTTCCGAATGCGGAGCTTGTTGCTCATCAGCAAGAGGTCGCATTCTGGCAGGATGACGGAAACCTAAGTCGTGCCAGCGAGCGTGCCCGCGGTAACTTCCTGATAGCGCGTCGAGTATTCGACGGCTACCGCGACAAGCTTCGCACTTTCGATGACGGAGAAGTGCTTCCCGGTATCAGAGCGATGCCGCTACCGGGACACACCGATGGACACTCCGGATATCTTGTCGAATCCCCTGATCAGGGCCTGCTTGTTTGGGGAGACATTGTTCATTTCCCGCACATCCAGATTGAACGGCCGGACGTATCGATCGCATTCGATCAGGACCCTTCCCTGGCAGCCGCCACACGATCACGGCTTCTGGACCTGGTCAGTTCGGAGGGACTTTTGATCGCAGGTATGCATTTCGGGGAACTCGGCTTCGCGCGAATCAAGCGAACGAGCGGGAGCTACGGTCTGCGTTATGAGACCGAAGCATGAGGCCGCGCACAGAAGTGACTATGTCTGATACCACTCCGGCACTACGCACCGGAGCAACGACGAACAGTGCGATGCCGTGACAACAGCCGTGGCCGCTCCGTGTTTAGCTTCGTGTTTATTAAGGGACGTTCTCACTGCACTAACTGAGCGGCCGCTTCGGTTGACGAAGGAGCGTTTGTCTTTGTCAAGCGGATGGCCGGTTACGGGGTGAAGCCGACGCTTGAACGTCCGAGGGACGACCCATGCGAACGGCGGCTCCAGGCCGTTCCCTGCCTGCTGGCGGTCGGCGATCAACGGCAGCAATGCGCCGCGCACCGCGCCACCCGCACCGAACCCGGCAGGTCCGCCATGCATTTCGACCAGGGCGGCGAAACGCTCCCACGGGTCGTCCACCTGTGCGGCGATCACGAGGTCGCCATCCGCGGCGCGGAACACGCCATAGAGCGTCGACGTAGGCATGTCGTGACCGGTCTGCTCAGGGACGATGCCTTGCATCGTGTAGCACTGCACCGCGTATTCGTGCATCGACACCAGCGTGTCGTAGAGAGCCATGTCGATGTGCTGGCCGCGACGCTCTTCACACGACCGAGCAACTCGGCGTTGATCGCGGCCACGGCGTGAATACCCGTGTACATATCGCCGAGCATCAGGCCGCACGCGCTCACCGCCATTGCCCCCCAACCGCGCGCAGGATGATCTATCCTGAATGACTGACGGTCAGCGCCGGTTGCCGGCCATCCAATCAAGGAACCGCAAAACAAGAGGTATCTGATGGATACAGTGTCAAGTTCCCGCGTCCGGTGCAGGCAGGTTTCCGATCTTCCGTGCCCGAAGGGTCTGCCTTTTGTCGGCAACCTTCATCAGCTATCGCCGACCCGCCTTCATCTCGTGCTCGAACAATGGGCCCAGGAACTCGGCTCGCCTTTCAGGTTCCAGATCTGCCGGATGCCTGTGACAGTGTGGACCGATCCGGAACTGTGCCAGGCCATCATGCGCGAACGTCCGCACCGGTATCGCCGTTATGCATCGATCGAGCCGGTGCTGGAGGAAATCGGCACCAACGGACTGTTTTCTGCCGAGGGCGCAGCTTGGGCGCCTCAACGGAAACTGATCATGCAATCGTTGTCCATCCCGAATATCAAGGCGTTTTATCCCGGTCTCAAGGCCACCACGGAGAGGCTTTACCGACGTTGGCAAAGCGCCGCGGCGCACGGCAAGGTCGTCGAGATGACTGACGATCTGAAGCGGTACACGGTGGATGTCACCAGTGCTCTTGCTTTTGGCGAGGACCCGCGAACCCTGGAACAGGACCGGGGTGTCATACAGGAACATCTCGCGCTTATCTTTCCGATGCTGATGAATCGCATCAACGCGCCTTTTCCGTACTGGCGGTATGTCAAGCTCCCTCGGGACCGCCAACTCGACCGCTCCCTGGTCGAAGTTCACCGATATGTGCGCAGCATGATGAGCCGGGCACGTGAACGGATCCGCGATGAACCGTCGGAGTCGCCACGTCATCTCCTCGAAGCGATGCTGGCCATGCGCGACACGCCCGGCTCCGGCGTCACCGACGACCAGGTCGCCGCCAATGTTCTGACGCTACTGCTGGCGGGCGAAGACACGACGGCAAATTCGATAGCGTGGGCTTTGCTATACATTGCCGCAGATCCGGCCTTGCAACAGAGGCTCTTCGACTCAGCGCGCGGTGTGCTCGGCTCGGAATCCGTTTGCCCGGACTTCACGTCGTTGAAGCAACTGGATCTGTTCGAGGCTGTCTGCACGGAGACCGGAAGGCTGCGTCCTGTCGCCGCGGTGAACTCGTTCGAGCCATTGGAGGATGTGTGTCTCGCCGACATCATGCTGCCGGCTGGCACGAAGATGTTTTTCCTGAATCGGCCCGCGACACTCGACGAGAAAAATTTCTCGAATCCGTTGCAATTCGACCCTGATCGCTGGCTGCATGACGGGAGCCGCCCGCGTACAGCGCACGACCCGCGCGCGTACCTGCAATTCGGCGCGGGGCCGCGTGTGTGTCCGGGACGTTACCTGGCTGCGGTCGAAATGCGCCTGGTGCTGTCGATGCTGATGGCGAACTTCTCGATTCAGATGGCTGTCGATCCAGGTACGATCCGGGAGGTCACGGCCTTCACCATGGTTCCGAGTGCCATGCCGGTGCGTCTGACCGCACGGACCGCCTAGATTTTTCGCCCCGCGCATCCGATCGATCCGGTTCCGGTGCGCGCAGGAGCGCAAGTGCGTGTAAATTCGAATCCAGTGGCCTCCGACCCGCCACGGCGTCTTCCAATCGGTCGCCATCGGAGTGAGTCTTACAGGAGCCGATATGAACACGAAGCACAACAAAAAAGAACATCTGGAAGCCGCAGCGTCACATCACGAGAAGGCGGCACGATATCACCGCGAGGCGTCGCGGCATTTCGAGGCCGGTAAAGACTATGCCCACGCCGCACACCAGTCGATGATGGCCTACGGCCACACCTTGTACGCGATCGATCAGGCACACGAGGCCGGTGCACACAGCGCCACTACGCCGCCGATAACGCCTGCATCGACCGGCTCTGACAAAAACAACGAAATTGCGGCAAAACATCACGCAACGGCAGCAGAGCTTCACGACCAGGCGGCACTGCATATGCGTCATGCCGTCAAGCTCTTCGATCAAAACCGTAGCGCAGTCGCCCACGACGCGCAGCTAGCGCTCTCGCTTGCACTGCGTGCCTTGTCCCATGGCAACGAAGCAGCCCGACTATTTGTGAAACTCGCTGCCGTCGAAGCTTCGTGAGTGATGTGTCTGGCCGAGTGTTTCAGCGTTGAGCGGTTCCATTGGTGTCGCTCATTGAGCGTACCGAAGGCTGAACCGCTACCTTCACGGCACCGGCGCCGGACAGCACCAGGTTGTCGGCGGATCTACGGTCGCGCCAGCCGTAAAGATCCGCGCACAGCTGAATCCAGCGTTCCACTCACTCGGGCTAGGCCTTTCGGTTCAGCCAGTCTGCCGCAATGGACTTCGCATGAGCGACGGCCTCCTGCGCGTCAAGGAACACACCGAGCTGTTCCCAATTCTCCTCGGTCGCGTAAGTCCCCTTCATACCGAGTGCTCTTTGTATGCGCAACTGCGCCGAGTACCTGCCGTCCTCCAGTGGTCGAGCAGTTGCAATCACTTTGTGCGGAAGACCAGATCTCTCCGGTTGAACCAACTCAACAGGACCGCCCGGCACGGCAATGTCCTTCAACTCGTTTCTCACCTTGCAGTCTGGGCAATAGAAGCACCACCCCTCGTTCTCATGAATGGAGCCGACCTGCCCGCGGGCCAGCACGGCGCGACATTCAACGTTTTCGCAGATGAACGGCATAGCAGTCTCCTGAGTTGTTTGCGGGAAATCCTAGCATGACCGCCCTCGCCCAACCATCGGCATTGTTGCCGTGCCTGTTCTGCGCGCTCGAGGTTGAACGTCACCCTTATTCACTCCCCAAGGAAAACCCTCAGCCGCGGGTCGACTTGATCGCGGTACGCGGTCACAACGTCGCCATGATCGGGGCATCGGTCGGAGCGGATTCGCCCGGTTCGCGATCACGATCGTCCTCCACGCGTTTGACTGCCCTGTTCCAGCATGGCGCTCTTCGCTGCAAGTGCAACGTAAGCAACCGGGGTTAAAGACTGTTTCGCGCTGCTCTCAGTGGCGGGGCTGCTCATCTCAACCGGATGGCATCCGCTGTGGTCGCTGATAACGACGGCCTGCGCACAGGCATATTGGCAGACGCGCGCTGGACGGCGGTGGCAGATAGCGGCGGCGCATAACCCATGCGGCGAGCTTGTAAAGGCGCGATGAGTTGCATATGTTCATACATGAGTCACCTGTCTATGCGACCGTGCAAGCGCTCGCGGGGTCTCGCCCATTCCTCGGAGTCGATCCAAGTGAATGATCGCCACCTTTCGGAGAGCATCGGCCATGGTCGAGAAGAATCGGATTCGTGCTGTGTTCCTCGCCCTGGCGATCGCCGCGTTTGCACCGGCCTGTCAGGCGCAAAACACCACCGACTGGCTGGCGAACACCTATGGCACCCTCGCCGGCCACGTCGGCAACACTGCGCGTGCCATGTGGGTCGCGCCCGAGGGGGTGATCTATACGGCCTCCATGTGGGACGAGTACGAGGGCGGCGTCGCCATCTACCAGAACGGTCGCAGCGCCGGCTCGATCGGGACTCACGGTGAGTTCCAGGGCAGCGCCATTACCGGAAACGCCGCTTCGATTTTCGCGGCGCTGCAGTACAGCAGCGCCTACGGAAGCGGCGCGGTGGGACGCTACAACCGTACCACCAGGACCCGCGATCTTTTGATTCAGGTCAGTGCGTTGAGCAACCAGCCTCGGGTCGATGTCGTCACCGGACTCGTCACCGCCGGTTCGCTGCTCTATGCGAGCGACTTCTTTGGCAATCGCGTCCGGGTCTTCACCACCGACGGTGTGTGGAAGCGCGACATCAACGTCGCGAGTCCGGGCGCGCTCGCCCTGGATGGCGCGGGCAACGTCTGGGTTGCACAGAAGAAGACGGGCACGATCGTCGAGTTCAGCCCAACCGGCGCGCTGCTGAATACCATCCAGATGCCTGTCGACTCGCAGCCATCGGCGCTCTATTCCGATGCCTCAACGGGGCAGCTCATGGTCGGCGACGAGGGCCCTGACATGAATATCAAGCGCTACAAGCTCTCGGGCACGCCCACACTGGCCGGTACATTCGGCATTCAGGGTGGTTATCTCGACACCACGACGGGAATCAAAGGCCAGGTCGGTGCGAAGCGCTTCACCCGCGTCACGGGCATCGGCAAGGACACCGCCGGCAACCTCTACGTGCTCAACAACCCGTGGGGAGGAAGCTGGGACCTCGGCCGCGACGGCGGCACCGACATTCACGCGTATGGCACCGCCGGCAACTTGCAGTGGACGCTTCAGTCCCTGAACTTCGAGGGCGTCGCCGCGCCGGACCCGGCCACCGATGGCGCGTTGTTCTATGGCGGCACCAGCATTCACGCCGGCACCGCAGGCGGCACCTTCGTCGCGAATACCGTCGATCCGTTCGCCTATCCGTCGGACCCGCGCGTCAACTTCAACGATCGCGCACGGGATGAGCACTTCGGTCAACTTGCCAGCGTGGGCGGCAACCGGATTCTCGTGGTGTCCAGCCAGAATCCCGATACGTTCTACTTCTTCCACTTCAACGCTGCGAATGGCTACATCGCGATACCGGACGCCACCCTTCCCGGTACGGCGTTCAATACGACCGCACCGGTCAGAAACGGGTTCTGCATCGACAGCAAGGGGGGCGTGTGGGCCGGTCTGGACAGGACCGGTTATATCTACCACTATCCCTTGACCCGCTTCGACGCCAGCGGCAAGCCAGCATGGGGGTCCGGTATCCCGGTCCGCATTCCCGCCAGCATCCAGCCGTTGACGCGCATCATCTACCTGGCGGACAGCGACACCATGATTCTCGGACAGGGCATCGTGGGCAGCACGGACTGGACGTCGATCGGCACGCGGATCGAGGTGTATCACGGCTGGAGCGCGGGCAACACCACCGCGCCGAACCCGGTGATCAACCTCGCTAACGCCGGCGCCAAGTCGATTGCCGCGGCCGGCAACCATCTCTTCGTCGGCTACTGGTTCGGTGGCAGCGGGCCGGCCAGGCCGAACATCGACGCCTTTAACCTCGCTACCGGCAACCTCGACGCCACACTGATCAACACCAATAGCAGTACCGTGGACGCCAGCAGCGCCCTCGATTCGATGTACGGCGTGAGGGCCTATCTTCGATCGACCGGCGAGTACGTAGTCACGAAGAACAACGTCAAGGGTTCCAGCATCACCGTTTATCGCTGGACGCCGTGATCGTGCGCTCAGTCCAGTCCATGAGAGAGGCCCCGGCGCGGATTGGCACTTGTGCTGAACAGAGCGGGTGCAAATCGGGTTTTCTACACCGTCGTGGAACCGCGCAATAGAACTTCTGTTTCGAGCGAATGAAGCGCTCGAGACCGAGGACTTTTGCCGGGTCCGCTCTCGCCTGAAGAACGCCTTGTGCCTGGCGCATCAGCCAGAAGAACCTTCGATCAGCCCGCCGACCTGCCGGGCTGAATCGTTGCCTTTGTCTCAATGCGTGGCGACGGAATCGAGCCCGGTCGATGTCACTTCCGGCTGCACGGCGGGCGACGCGAGATAGTCGAGCAGCGCTTTCGCCTCCTTCGGATGCTGCGCGCCGACCGGTATGCCCGCGGCAAAGCGCGTGACGGACTGCATCGACTCCGGAATCTTGCCGACGTACGCCGCGCCCTTCACCGGCAGCAGCTCGCTCACCTGCTGAAGACCCACTTCGTAGTCGCCGGTCGCAACCACGGACGCCACCGGAATCTTCGGGATCATCCTCGCCCTGGTTTTCACCTGTTCCTCGATGCCGAGCCGCCTGAACAATTCGCGCTCGACATAGACGCCACTCGCGCTATCCGAGTACGCGATCGACCGGGCATGCAGCAAGGTTTCCTTGAGCGCCGCCTCGGACGCGATGTCGGGCTTCGGCGCGCCGTCGCGCACGACCATGCCGATGCGCGAATCCGCGAGTTCGACGCGCGAATCGGGCATCACCTTGCCCTGCTTGATCAGGTCGTCGAGTGCATAGCCGACCATGATCACCACGTCGGCAGGCTCGCCGCGCTGAAGACGGTTCGGAATGGCCTCCGGCGACTTGCCCATCGACGGGCCGAGCGCGGTATCGAGCGTGTTGCCGGTCGACGCCGCGAACTTCGGGCCGAGCAGCTTGTAGGCGGCGGTAAAGCCGCCCGAGGTCATCACGTGCAGATCGGCGGCCTGCACATTCGCCGCGACGGCGCTGACGAGCAGCGCCGCCGCGCAGAGTTTCAGAAGAATGGATTTCATGGTCGAAGGAATGTCAGTCTGAAATTCGAGGCGCGCAGCGATGCTTCAGGAAGCGGCAGGCAGCGGAACGGCACGGCGCCGATACAGTGCCAGCGTGGCGCCTAGCCCGCACACCGCGGCGAAGCTCATCCAGTAGCCGGGCGCGGCCTTGTCGCCCGTCGTATGAATGAGCGCGGTCGAGATGACGGGCGTGAACCCGCCGAAGACCGCCGTGGCGAGGCTGTAGGCCAGCGAGAATCCCGCGACACGCACTTCGACCGGCATCACTTCGGTGAGCGCGACGATCATTGCGCCGTTGTACATGCCATACATGAACGAGAGCCAGAGCAGCACGAGCAGCATGTTGACGAAGCTCGGCGCGTGAGCCAGCAGCGATAGCGCGGGGTAGGCGGTCGCAATCGCCAGGACCGTCATGCCGAGCAGGAGCGGACGGCGTCCGATCCGGTCCGACAACGCGCCGCCGACCGGCAGCCAGATGAAGTTGGAGATCCCCACGCACAGCGTGACGAGCAGGCTGTCGGCGGTGCTCAGATGCAGGACCGTCTTGCCGAAGGTCGGCGCATACACGGTGATCAGATAGAAGCTCGTGGTGGTCATCGCGACCAGCAGCATGCCGGCGATCACGACATTCCAGTGCTGCACGAGCGTGGCGAAAACCTCCTTCATGCCCGGGCGATGCTGGCGCTGTTTGAATTCCCGCGTTTCCTCCAGATTGCGCCGAAGAACGAAGATGAAAGGCACGATCATGCAGCCGACGAAGAACGGCACGCGCCAGCCCCACGCGGCGATCGCCGCCGTGTCCAGCCACTGGTTGAGCGCGAAGCCGAGTGCCGCTGCCACCACGATCGCCACCTGCTGGCTGGCGGACTGCCAGCTCGTGAAGAACCCCTTGCGGCCGGGCGTCGCCATCTCGGCGAGATAGACCGACACGCCGCCCAACTCCGCACCCGCCGAGAAGCCTTGCAGCAGACGGCCGATCAGCACCAGGGCCGGCGCAACGAGTCCGATCGTTGCATAGCCGGGCACGAACGCGATCAGGATGGTGCCGCTCGCCATGATCGACAGCGTGAGGATCAGGCCCTTGCGACGGCCGACATCGTCGATATACGCGCCGAGAATGATCGCGCCGAGAGGCCGCATCAGGAAGCCCGCGCCGAAGACCGCGAAGGTCATCATCAGCGAAGCGAACTCGCTCCCCGCCGGGAAAAAGACCGCGGCAATCTGCGTGGCATAGAAGCCGAACAGGAAGAAATCGAACTGCTCCAGGAAGTTGCCCGCCGTCACGCGAAGTACGGCGGAGGCCTTCGATTGCCCGGGGGCCAGGGAGGTTGAGGGGGAATGCATCGAGACGTCTCCAGAAATTTTGAGCTTGCGGTGCTCGGCGGATTGTTGTTTGTCGAATACTCGCCCGAACGCCGCGAAACGATAAGTGCTATTTTTGGAACGATTGATGTGCGGGGGTTATCAGTGGCGGCCAGGCGATGCACGAGATCCTGTCCGCCGATCGGCCCGCATGACGAGGATCGCGCGGCAAAATCCGGCCCGGCGATGCTAGAATCGCCGGCGTCTTTATCCTCTCCATCATGACTTCACGCTCCCGCCACCACCTGACCGCATGGCTTGGCCTGATCGCCATGTGGCTCGTCGTGTTCGCGCCGGTCGTGAGTCAGATGCTGGCGTCGAGCCGTGTGCATGAGCCCATTGCGGCGCTCTGTTCGGCGCTTCAGCCGAGCGGGCCGAGCGACGCGAGCGCGATCGCTCAGGCCGGCCCCGCGCCGGTCAGTCTCAGCCACGACGACGCCTTCGGCGCGTGCGGCTACTGCCATCTGCTCGAACATCACGTCGCGATGTCGGTTGTTGCCGCCGTCGATCTGCCGGCGCCGCTCGCGCTTGCCGGCACCGCGCCGCCCACCCTCTCCACCCGTTTCACGCCGCTCGGCGCGTTTCCGTCCGGACGTCCCCGAGACCCGCCTGTCGTTTCCTGATTGCCGTTGTTCCTGATTGCGTATTCGTCGCGTCCGTCGAGGGCGCGCGCGATCGCCTGTTCAATGCATCGAGGAAACGTTCATGTTCAAGCTCGTTCTGCGAAGGCTGTGCCTTCGCGCTCGCCGTTGCGCGCCCGCGCGGCGTTCGCCGCGGTCTAGGCCCGCACACTTCTCAGTGCATCCTTTGGTTCAGTTGCCCACTTGTTTGGCGCGGTACTGGCCTGCCGGCGCGACCGTCTATCTGCCCGGCTGTTTATCCGTCTTCGTTCCGGCGTTGGTGCCGGCATTCATCCCGTCGCCGGCTCATGCGGAGAACGCAATCGCGGACGCCACGCTGCCGGCAGTCAGGGTCAGCGCGAATGCGGCCGGCACGCCGCGCGCCGTGGACCCGAATCTGCCGGCGTCCGTCGAGACGGTGACCCGCGAACAGTTCGACAACTGGAACGTCGTCAACACCGAGGACGTGCTGAAGTACATGCCGAACCTTGCGGTGCGCAAGCGCTTCATCGGCGACCTGAATGCGATCATCGCCGTGCGCGGCACGAGCAACACGCAGAGCGCGCGCGGTCTCGTCTATGCGGACGGTCTGCTGCTCAGCAATCTGCTCGGCAGCAGCTTTTCGTTTCCGCCGCGCTGGTCGATGGTGTCGCCCGACGAGATCCAGCAGGTCGACGTGATCTACGGGCCGTTTTCCGCGCTGTATCCGGGCAATTCGCTCGGCGCCACGGTGCTCATCAGCACGCGGATGCCGAAAAAATTCGAAGCCGACGCGGACCTCAAAGCCTTCACCCAGCACTTCAGCCTGTTCGGCGTGAATCAGAACTTCAACGGCAGCGAAGCGAGTGCGTCGATCGGCGACCGGATCGGCAAGTTCTCGTATCGGCTCGGCGTGAACCACCTGGACAACACCAGCCAGCCGCTGCAATTCACCACGCTCGCCAAATCGACCACGCCCGCGAACGCCGGCGATACCCCGGTGAGCGGCGCGCACTTCTACAACAACCAGACCAATACGCCGACCGCGGTGCTCGGCGTGAACGGCGAAGGCATCGAGCACACCGTGCAGGACCAGTTCAGGCTGAAGATGCAATACGACTTCACGCCGACGCTGCAAGCCGGCTTCACGCTCGGCTACTGGCATCAAACGTATAACAGCGCGACGTCGAGTTTCCTGCGCGACGCGAACGGCAACCCCGTATACAGCGGCAAGGTTGCGATCGACGGCTACGAATACACGATTCCCGCCGCCGCATTCGCCCCGAGCCTCGGCCATAGCGAGAACTGGCTCTACGGCGTGTCGCTGAAAACGCGCAACGCCACGGGCTGGAACGGCGAGGCGATCGCTTCCTACTACGACATCCGCAACAGCGTGGCGCGCACCGCGAGCTCGGGTGCGCCGGGCAACGGCCCCGGCACGATGATGCTCGGCGACGGCACGGGCTGGAAAACGCTCGATCTGCGCACCACTTACACGCCCGCGGTGACACAAGCCGGGCTCGCGAATCACGCGCTGAGTTTCGGCTATCACTACGACAACTACTTCCTCGACAACAAGAGCTACAACACGCTCAACTGGCGCGACGGCGCGGCCACGTCGTTTGCCAACGCATTCGCGGGCAAGACGCAAACCCAGGCGCTGTACGCGCAGGACGCCTGGCGTTTTCTGCCACGCTGGAAGCTCGTGTACGGCGTGCGGTATGAAGACTGGCAAGCCTATGGCGGTTCTCAGGCATTGCCCGGCAAAAGGCTTGCATACCGCGATGCAAGCCAGCAGCATTTCTCGCCGAAAGCGTCGCTCTCGTTCGATGTCAGCGACGACCTGAGCTTGCGCGCTTCCATCGGCCGCGCTTATCGGTTTCCGACTGTCAGCGAATTGTTCCAGGGGCAAATCAACGGCGCCTCGATCGTCAACAACAACTCGAACCTGAAGCCCGAAGACGATCTTTCGAAAGAACTGAGCGCCGAATGGGCACACTGGAATGGCGTATTCCGCTTCTCGCTGTTTCAGGACGACGTGAAGAACACGATCTTCAGTCAGACCGATACGACCGTGATTCCCAGCGTGACGAACTTCCAGAACATCGGCAAGGTGCGCTCGCGCGGCGTGGAAACCAGCTACTCGGGAGAGGACGTGTTCGTGCGCGGCCTCGATCTGCTGGCGAGCGTGGCCTATACGCAATCGAAGATCATCGCCAACGCGCAAAACCCGGCCACGGTCGGCAAGTACTTCTATCGCATTCCGCTGTGGCGCGTGAATCTCGCGGCGACTTATCACATCGACGAACGCGCGGCGCTCACGCTCGCCGCGCGCTATTCGGGCCGCCAGTACAACACGCTCACCAATACCGACACGAATCCCGACGTGTTCGGCGGCACGAGTTCGTACACGGTGGCCGACGCGAAGTTCACCTTCAAGCCGACGAAGCTGAGTGAAATCGGCATCGGCGTCGACAACCTGTTCGATGCCCGCTACTTCGTTTATCACCCGTATCCGGGCCGCACGTTCTACGTCGAGGCGAAGCTGCGCATGTGAACGCGATGCGCTGCCACGCGTAGGCGCCGGGCGCGAACCGATTGACCCATTTTTCGTTTCAGGAAGATTCCATGTCGACCACGACCACTCAACGCACGGCTGCGCTCACCGGCATGCCGAATGCAGGCTATCGCACGCTGTGGCGCTGGCATTTCTATGCAGGGCTCTTCGTGATGCCGTTTCTGATCGTGCTTGCGATCACCGGCACGCTGTATTGTTTTCAGCCGCAAATCGAGCCGCTGCTTTATCCGCACCGGCTGATCGTCGAACCGCGAGCGACAGCCAGGCTCAGCGAAGACACGTTGCTTGCCAAGGCCCGCGCGGCGATGCCGCGAGGCGCGGCTGCCGTGACCGCGGTGATTGCGAGCGCGCCGGATCGCAGCGCCGAATTCGTGTTCCGTCTGCCTGACGGCGAAAAACAGAGCGTCTATCTGAATCCGTACAGCGGCGAGGTGCTGGGCACGCTGAGCGTCGAGCATCGCTTCATGCAAGTCGACCGGATGCTGCATCGCAAGCTGTTGCTCGGCAAACCCGGCGAACTGCTGATGGAACTGGCCGCATGCTGGACGCTGGTGATGATCGGCACCGGCGTCGCACTCTGGTGGCCACGCGAGAAAACCAGCTTACGCGCCGCGTTGACGCCGAGCTTCGCGCTAAAGGGCCGCGCGCTGTGGAGGAACATCCACGCGGCGATGGGTATCTGGCTCGCGCTCGGCGCCTTGGCGTTCGTATTGACGGGGCTGCCGTGGTCGGGTTCGTGGGGCAAGCAGTTCAAGGCGCTCGCGAGCGCGGCGAATCTGGGCGCGCCGCCGGGATCGTGGGGCGGCTTGCCGTTGCGCTCGGTATGGCCGGGCGCGCGAGGCGAGCGGGCCACCGTCGGCGATACGTCCGCCGCGGCGCAATCCGCGCATACGGCACACGGAGAACACAGCGGGCACGAGGCCCACGCATCGAACGCGGACTCGATGCCGGGCATGGTCATGGACGATCTGCCCTTGCCGCTTACGCCGTGGGCGGTCGGCAACACGCCGGTGCCGTCCTCCGTCGATGCGCGTGCTCACGCGTCCGAGGCGCTGCCGCTTGGGCGCATCGTCGCGCTGACGGCATCGCTCGGCGTGACCGATGGCTACAACATCGCGCTGCCCGCATCGCCGACGGGCGTCTACACCGTCTCGTACTTTCCGGCCGATCCTAAACAGGAGCGCACCCTGTACATCGACCAATACAGCGGCGCGGTGCTGAAGGACATTCGCTATGGCGATTACGGCGCGGTGTCCAAGGCGGTGTCGTATGGCACGTCGCTGCATATGGGCCGCTACTTCGGCGTCGCGAATCAGATTCTTTGCGCCGCGATTTCGCTCGGACTCGCGGGCATGGCCGTAACCGGCTGCGTGATGTGGTGGAAGCGGCGGCCGCAACGCGCGCTCGGCGCGCCGTCGCGCGAACGGGCCGCGCCGCCGATGCGCGGCTGGAAAGCCGCACTTGTCCTGCTCGGCATCGTCTTTCCGTTGATGGGCGCGACGCTCGTCGCCGTGTGGCTCGCCGATCGGGCATTTTTCGGGCGGACTTCGCGGCGTGATCCGGACGCACAGCCTTCCTGAGCTATCGCGGCGTCGTTGCATAGTTTGATCGTTTACGATACATTTTGCTCGGTTATGAGTGATTTCAAATCGAGCAAGGCGGAGACATGCAACGAACACGACAGGAAGCAATGGAAGGGCTTCTGCCCGAGCAGCGCGAGCAGTTGATCCTGGAGCGGCTGCGCGCGCAAGGGCGCGTGCTCGCCTCGTCGCTCGCGGCGGAATTGCAGACTTCCGAACACACGGTGCGCCGTCATTTGCGCGACCTCGCCGAGCAGGGGCATTGCAAGCGCGTCTACGGCGGCGCCCTGCTCCTCTCGCCGGGCGGCGAGCCGGCGGCGGTTCGCATGCGGCAAGCAATGGACCGCAAGGCATGCCTCGCTGCCGCCGCGGCGTCGATCGTCCGGCCGAAACAGATCATCGTGCTCGACACGGGCTCCACCAACGTCGCCATCGCCGCCGCGCTTCCCGACCACGCGGACCTGACCGTCGTGACGAATTCGCCCGAGGCTTGCGCGCGCTTGCTGAACCGGCCGGGAATCGAGGTGATCCTGATCGGCGGACGCATCGCCAGGAACGTGGCCGGCTCGGTCGGCTCGACCGCCTTGCTGCAAATCCAGCAGATCAAGGCCGACCTTTGCTTTCTCGGCGCGTGTGCGCTCGATCCCGATGAAGGCGTCGCCGCCTTCGACGCCGAGGAAGCCGAAATCAAACGTGCAATGGTGAAAGCGAGCGGCCAGATCGCCGTCGCGATGACCTCTGAGAAGCTGATGACCGCGGCGCCATTCGCGGTCGCGGCGGCATCGGCCGTCGATTATCTGTTTGTCGAAGCCGACGTGCCTGCCGGGCGGCTCGCGAGACTCGAAGCCGTGTGCGACAACGTGACGGTGGCTCGGTCATGACGTCACACCTCGCATCGAGTATCAAGCCGTTGAAGGAGCGCATTGCGACCATCGGCGTGTTTCTCGCCAACGGATTCGGGATCGGCGCGTGGGCCGTCGAAGTGCCGCGCATCAAGGAAAGCCTCGCGCTCAGCGACACCGCGTTGGGTATCGCGTTGTTCGCCTTCGCGCTGGGCGCCATCGTCGCCATGCCGCTCGCGGGGCAACTCGCGCCGCGCTTCGGCAGCGGCCGGGCCACCGCGCTGCTCGGCGCGGCGTTCGTCGTCGCGCTGCCGCTGCCCGCGTTCGCGCCGGGCATGGCGGCGCTATGCATTGTGCTGTTCATGTTGGGCGCGGCGAACGGCGCGCTCGACGTCTCGATGAACGGACACGCCAGCACCATCGAAACACAGTGGCGCTCGCCGATCATGTCGTCGTTTCACGCGGCATGGAGCGCGGGCGGGCTGCTCGGCGCGGCGACCGGTGCGCTGCTTCAGAAAGGCGGCGTCGGCGTGATCGGCGGTCTGCTGTTGCCGGGTGTTGTCATCGGTATCGTGATCGTCGCCGCCGCGCTTCTCGCGCTACGCGATCTCGGTCCGCGCGCGGCTGCGTCTTCGAGCGGATTCGCGTGGCCGAGCGGCGGCGTGATGAAACTCGCGATGCTCGCGTTTCTGTGCATGCTGGTGGAAGGCGCGGTGGCCGACTGGAGCGCGGTGTACCTTCGCTCGACGTTGAACCAGGAGGCGAGCGTCGCCGCGGTCGGCTATTCCGCGTTCGCATTGTCAATGGCGGCTTGCCGTATTGTCGGCGACGTGTCCGTGCGCCGCTTCGGCTCCAGCAAGGTCGTGGCGTTGGGCGGCCTGATCGCGGTGGCCGGGCTCGCGCTCGTGCTCAGCTTGCCGACGGTGCTCACCGCTTGCGTGGGCTTCGCGATGGTCGGCATCGGCCTCGCGAATATCGTTCCGGTTATTTTCAGCGCGGCGGGCCGCTCGACCGACACGCCGGCGATCGGCGTGTCGATGGCGGCCACCGCGGGCTATGCGGGCTTCCTCATCGGGCCGCCGTTGATCGGGCTCGGCGCCGGCTGGCTCGGCTTGCGCCTCGCGCTGTGCGTGCTCGTGCTGGCCGCCGCGATCGTCTGCCTGCTGGGCGGCAGGGCGGTGCGCGGCGTGCGGCTCGCGTGAAAGTCAGGGCGTCCAGCGATAAACGATCAAACTCGAGCCGTTGTAGTTGTCTTTCGTGATCACGTATTCGCCCGCCGCTCGCTGATAGGCGCGCAGACCGTACATCGAATCCACGTCGTTGCCGACATCCAGCGTACCGGGACTCGAATTGGTGAGCGTGGCGTCGAGGTGGCCCGTGGTGAGGTTGAAGGCGTCGATGTTCGGCACGGTGTGCACGTAGCCGACGAACAGATAATTGCCGGCCGCCGTAATCGACTTCGGATTGGCGCTGGTGAGCGTGATCACCGGATTGGGGTTCGCCCTGTTGCCCGCGCTCCAGCCGTGATACACCTCGATTCTCGAATCGATCGCGGTCCAGTCCCAACTCCCCGCAATCCCTTGCGCGAGGATCATGGTGTCGGTTTCGGGCATGTAGATGATGCGCGTGAGCGGCCGGATGCTCTGCGGAATGGAAGTGGTGGTGCCCGGTCCCCACGCCGGTTTTCCCTCGCCGTTGAAACCGGTCAGCGGGTAGTGATAGATCTGGTTCGTTCTATCCAGACCGGCCCATACGTCTCCCCGGCTGTCGAGGCAGAATCCGCCCGTGACCTGTCGGGTCGTATTGAACGCGGTGCCCGGAATGGATGCGTCCGGTATGGCGATGTAGCCGCTCGCCGGATTGAAATGATAGAAGTTGAACGCGCCGGGATTCTGGCCGGAGGCCACGAGAATCCGGTTCCCGCCAACGTTGACGAGCTGACCGAAGTGCTGGCCGCGCTGCGTGTCGCTCATGCTCAGGCGCGGGTCGGACGGATACGTGAACGGATCGACCGTATTCGCGACGAAGGTGCCGCCCGCGGTGCCCGTATAAATGTTCATGCCGCTATAGAAGTAGGCGCCGTCCGTCGCGGGGTCCGGCGCGGCGACCGCCTCGAAGTTCAGCGCCTGCAGCTTCCATTGCAGAATGCCGGCGCTGTTGTACATGTGAATGTCGGTCGAGCCGTTGCGGCCCAGGTCCCAGCCTCCGCCCCACGGATTGTTGAGCACATACAGGTTGCCGGCGGAATCCCTGCCGATGCCGACGACGCGCGTGAAGCGCTTGTCGCCCACCTGGCCTTTGATGCCGGTCGTGGTGTCGAGATAGCCGCCTTGAACGCCGAACGTGCCGGCCAGCGTCGGCGCGCCCGCAATGTTGTAGAGCTTGATGTTCATGTCCGGACCCTGGTCGCCGACCATGAGTTGCCCGGACAACGCATCGAAATACAGCGCGGAGGGCCGCGATGCGGCGGACATCTGGATGGTGTTCAGCGGCGCGCCGGCCGCGCTGTATTGCGCGATCACGCCGGCGCTCTTGCGGGCGACCCAGAGATTGCCCGCGCCATCCACGGCGAGCGCGCCCGGACCTGAGACGCTGATGTCGCGCTGCCATACGCCGTCCGTCGTATAGACGCGCACGCGATTGCTGAAGAAGTCGCTCGCATAAAGCAGCGAGCCCGCGGTCGCGAGACCGGTGATGACGTCGCCGCGAGGAAGCGCGTCCCACACGCTGACATGAATGACGAGATCGCGGGTTCGAGTCGCGCGGTTGTATCGCACGACCGAACCGGTGCCGTCCGGCGTACCGTACTGCAACGCAGTGAAGATCGACGTGGCATTGCCCGTGATGGCCCCGCCCTGAAACTCGCTGTTGATGCCCATCGAGCCAATGCTCTTGCCGTTCTGGTAGATCGCGACGCCGCCCTCGTTTTCGTCCCACAGGGAAGCCGTATAGATGACGCCCTCGGGCGCGACCCACATCGAGCGTGCGCCGTTGCCCACGTGAGCGGCCAGGGTGCCGTAGGTGTTCGCCAGCCAGTCGGTTGCGTATTGCGCCTGACAGAGAGACGCGATCATCGCAATCACCGCGCCGAGGAACACGGCGCGCATTCGTTTGTGGACCATGAGTGATGCTCTCCCGACGGCGCCCGTTCGATAGTGAATGAATCGGAGACGTGAAATGTTAAATGCAATTGTTAAATAGGCTTGTTAAAAACGGCTATTGAGCTTTAACAGGCTGCTGAAATACAGTCCGACAGAAGCAGCCTTTCTGCACTTACGCGGCTCTCGCCACAAGGTTTATCGCATTGTGCAATTTCAACGTGAATTCCACGCTTGTTCGGCAGTTTGAGGCCAATTTCTGGCTTCATTGCCGCGTTTTTCGCTGCTACAGACGGACTTGTGTCAGTGAGCGCATGCGCACGAGGTTGTAGGCAGCCATGTTCAACACGAACATCTGGTCCACTTTCTTCAACCCGCGCACCACCACCTGGCGCATGCGCCCCACGGTCTTGGCCCACCCGAAGCCTTGTTCGATCAACTTGCGCTTTTGCTGCGAAATGGCGTAGCCCACGCTCGAGGCAATGGTAT
>NZ_FRAB01000089.1 GCF_900142195.1 Paraburkholderia terricola | reverse complement strand
AAGCCCATCCTCGGCGCGTGTCTTCTGCGCATCCAGCGCTGTCTGGACGGCCTCGCCGGTGTGCTGGAAATGATCCACCAGACCCGATGCCGGATACAGCCCTCACGCTCCTATCCAAGACCACCCAGAAAAGCCAAGCCCCACTTCCATCTCGCGTACAAACTCGCTTGATGCAGCGGGGCTTAAGTTGAGAGCATTGCTGTGCGGGGCGGCACCTACTTTCTTTGCCGGCCGCAAAGAAAGTAGGCAAAGAAAGCGGCTCACACCGCCAGCTTTGAAGCGGGTCCCCTGGCTTGGAGGAGGCAGTGGTGCATCTGGAATCCGTGCTCTCGCACACTCCGCGTTCGTGACAAGGCAGTCATTCTTCCGGCGACGCTGCGCGCGCCGTCGCGGTACTTCGTCAAATCGCAGGCTGCTTCTGCGCTCAGAAGTACTTCTTCATGTCGTTAGCGCTGCATGCGCGAGTTGCCGCTTGACTGAACACCGTTGAATTGCTATGCGCGTCGGTGCGCGATCGCACCGTTAGCGCGGCGCCGCGAGCCGCAACCGGCGCCCGGGAACCAGCGACACGTTCGAAACAGCCGCCCGTTTTCGGCGCCACGCCGAGGCGAAGCCGATGGCCCCCGCCGCGCCCAATGAAACCGCTGGTGTGCCGGTAAACCCTTCCGGCAAGCACGCAGTGCGAGGCGGGAAGTATGACGGCCTTGTCACAAGCGTCGAATGTGCAAGGGCACCGATTCCAGATGCACCACTGCCCCCTCCAAGCCAGGAGACCCGCTTCAAAGCTGGCGGTGTGAGCCGCTTTCTTTGCCTACTTTCTTTGCGGCGGCAAAGAAAGTAGGTGCCGCCCCGCACAGGGGCAACGCCAATAGACCACTAACAAAGCAAGGAAAGGCCAAGCCCGCAGCCAAACAGCCACAAAGCCCCACACGCCCAAGCCCTACAAAACCCGAGCAATAATCGACAAAACAACAGACAAAACAAGCGTCGACATAAACGGAAACGGATACTCCCGCCCAAAGATCCGCAATGTGACGTCACCGGGCATCCGCCCAATGCCGATTTTCCTGAGCCACGGCCAGCAGGCCGACAACACCGCGACGGCAATGAAGGTGGTCAACAACCAGCGGATCATCGCGAATCCCTAACGCAAAAAATCACAGGGTATGAATCACAGCGTATGCGAACGGTCGCCACTGGAAAAGGCCCGCAGCGTGTCATCCAGTCCGCGCGAAAACGCGATCACCTTGAACAGTTCGCCCATCTCGGCCTCGGATAACAGCTTCTGCACCGCATTCGCCGCAGGCAAAAACCTCGCCGTATCCGCAGGATCGATCTCCGATAACGCCTCGGTGATCCCCGCATTCAGCAAGAACCGCGCTTGCGACGTAAAGCCGAGCAGTTCCGCGCCCGCGTCGATACCGGCTTCGGCGATGCCGGTAAATTCCACGTGCGCGGTCATGTCCTGCAAGCCCGGATAAACGAACGGATCGCCATGCGCGCGGTGCCGGTAATGACACATCAGCGTGCCCTGCGCGCGCTGCGCATGGTAGTACTCGTGACGCGGAAAACCATAGTCGATAAAGAAGGCCGCGCCACGCGCGAGCATCGTGCAAATGGTTCGCGTGAAGGCGCGGGCGGCGTCGTGCGTTTCGGTCACGTAATCGTCGCCGGCCGTTTCGATTTCCGACAGCAGCGCAATGTCCGCAGCCGCCGACACCGGACGATCGTCGAACGCCAACGTCTGATCGCGCCACACCACGCCGCGCTCGGACCAGGCGCCGCCGCCAGATGCGAAGAGTCGCACGGGCATCGCATCCAGCACCTCGTTGCCGATCACCACGCCTTCGAATCGCTCCGGCAACGCATCGAGCCAGCGAACCTTCGCGGCCAGCGCCGGTGCGGCGGCCGCGATCGTCTCGCGTTGGCGCTCGCGCAATTCACCCGATAAATCCACGATCGAATAGCGCTCGAATGGCGTGCCCAGCGCGTCCAACGCGTTGAGCAAGCCGGCAGCCAGTTTGCCAGTGCCGGCGCCGAATTCCATCACCTCGCGCGTGCCGCTTGCCTGCAAGGCTTCGGCGAGCGGGCGCGCCAGCGTCGCGGCGAAGAGCGGCGACAGTTCGGGCGCGGTGACGAAGTCGCTGCCGTCGTCACCGCGCAGCCCGAATTTACGGGCGCCGCCGCTGTAATAGCCGAGCCCGGGCGCATACAGCGCGAGTTCCATATAGCGGTCGAACGGCAGCCAGCCGCCAGCGGCTTCGAGCTCCGCGCGGATTCGCGCGAGCAGCGCTTCCGACTGCGCCAGCGCGCTCGGGCCGGGAGCAGGTAAACTATCGGGTTGGTGAGCTTTCGGATTCATCCCCGCATTGTAAATGACCGCCCCTCTGGATACCGCCGCCCCCCGCGCGCCTGAAACGCCGCGCGTCGTGCTGATTACCGGCGCGGCCCGCCGCATCGGCCGGGCGCTCGCGCTCGGCTTCGCAGCGCGTGGCTGGGACGTGGCGGTCCACTACGGCGCCTCGCAAAAGGACGCGCGGGAACTGGTCGCGGAAATCGTGGCGACGGGCCGTCGGGCGGTCGCCTTGCATGCGGAATTGGGCGACGAAGCGCAGGTCGAGCGGCTGTTGCCGGACTGTATCGCCGTGCTGGGCCGGCCGGCATGCATTATCAACAACGCGTCGCGCTTCGAGGAAGACACGGCGCAGAACGTCGGTTACGAACTGCTGCTCAGGCTCACCGCAATGAATCTCGGCGCGCCGCTGGTGCTCGCGCGCATGCTGTTCGAGGCGACGCCGGAGGCTGCGCGCACCGACGAAAGCCAGCGCGGCGTGGTGATCAACGTGCTGGATCAGAAGCTGTACAACATGAATCCGGATTACCTGTCGTACACGCTCTCGAAGGCGGCGTTGCAGACAGCCACGGTGGCCCTGGCGCAGGCGTTGGCGCCGAAAGTACGGGTGGTCGGGCTCGCGCCCGGCCTCACGATGCAAGCCGCCGATCAAACGCCGGAGGGTTTTGAAGCCGCCCACCGGGTCACGCCCTTGGGCCGTGCGTCGCGGCCGGAGGATATCGTCGCCGCCGCGTTGTATCTCGCGGACGCAGCGGGCGTCACCGGAACGACGCTGGTGGTCGACGGCGGGCAGCATCTCGTGCCGCTGCCGCGCGACGTAATGTTTTTGACGGGCGCCTGAGGCGCGCGGCCCGCCTCGATCGTGGCGGCCGCCGCGCCGTGAAGCGCCCCCTTGCGTGCTCCGCACGCTTTTTTCGACTGGAACGAACATGTTTGCCGCTCTTTCGCATCCCCGGCTCGCCGATTGCCGCCGGCTCTTTCTGCGCAATTACGAAGTGCACATCAACATCGGCGTGCACGACTTCGAAAAGCGCGGCGAACAGCGCGTCGTGATCAACGTCGAACTGTTCGTACCGCTCGCGCTGTCCACGCCGGTGCAGGACAAGCTGCACGAAGTCGTCGACTACGATTTCATGCGCTCCACCATCGCGCGGCGTGTCGAGCAAGGTCATATCCATCTGCAGGAAACGCTCTGCGACGATCTCGTCAAGACCATGCTCGAGCATCCGCAGGTGCGCGCGGCGTGCGTGTCGACCGAAAAGCCCGACGTTTATCCCGACTGCGACGCGGTGGGTGTCGAAGTCTTTCGCATCAAAGAGGATTGAGCCATGAATGCTCCGGAAATCCTGAACGGCGCCGCGCCAGCCGAAGCCACGCAAGCCACCGAGTCCACGCAAGCCGCCGCGCTCGGCGCAAAGGCGGCGAAGCCCAAGTCGCCGCTCACGCGCCGCGAGCAGAAAGAAGCGTACGAGAACAACAAGCTGTTCAAGCGTCTCGCGCGCCAGGTCGGCGAGGCGATCGGCGACTTCAACATGATCGAGGACGGCGACAAGGTGATGGTCTGCCTGTCCGGCGGCAAGGATAGCTACGCGATGCTGGAGATCCTGATGCGGCTGCGCGAGCGCGCACCGATCAACTTCGACATCGTCGCGGTGAACCTCGACCAGAAGCAGCCGGGCTTTCCGGAGCATGTGCTGCCGGAATACCTGAAGCAGCTCGACATTCCGTTTCACATCGAGAACCAGGACACGTACAGCATCGTCAAGCGGCTGGTGCCGGAGGGCAAAACCACCTGCTCGCTGTGTTCGCGCTTGCGCCGCGGCATTCTGTACCGCGTCGCGGGCGAACTCGGCGCGACCAAGATCGCGCTCGGCCATCATCGTGACGACATCCTGCAAACGCTGCTGCTGAACATGTTCTACGGCGGCAAGCTGAAAGGCATGCCGCCCAAGCTGCAATCGGACGACGGCAAGAACATCGTGATCCGGCCGCTGGCCTACGTGAAGGAAACCGATCTGGAGAAGTACGCGGAGCTGCGCGAATTCCCGATCATTCCGTGCAATCTGTGCGGCAGCCAGCCGAACCTGAAGCGCGCGGAAATGAAGGCGCTGATCCGCGATTGGGAGAAGCGCTTTCCTGGCCGCATCGAGAACATGTTCAACGCGTTGTCGAACATCGTGCCGTCGCATCTGATGGATCACAAGCTGTTCCCGTTCGCCGGGCTGCGCGCAACCGGCGAGGCCGATCCGCAAGGCGACATCGCTTTCGACGAAGAGCCGTGCTCGACCGATACCGGCGAGGGCCCGACACTCGGCGCATCGAAATCGATCTCGATCGTCCAGTTTGACGATCTTTAACGGAAACGCCCGCACGCCGGGCGTTTGCGTCGCAGTCGAGCATGTCGTAAGGCCGCGTTGGCGGCCTTTGTCGTCAAGGGCTGCGTGATAGAATCGTCGGCTCCAAACTCGTCTATTCGCCGACGCCATGAACATCGTGATTTTGGCGGCAGGCACCGGCAAGCGCATGCGGTCCGCGCTTCCCAAGGTGCTCCATCCCCTGGCCGGCCGGCCGCTCCTCGCTCATGTCATCGACACCGCCCGCGCGTTGAAGCCCACGCGTCTCGTCGTGGTGATCGGCCACGGCGCCGAAGCCGTGCGCGAAGCGGTCGCGGCGCCGGACGTCCAGTTCGCCGTACAGGAGCAGCAACTCGGCACAGGCCACGCGGTGCAGCAGGCGTTGCCGCTGCTCGATGCGTCCGCGCCCACGCTGGTGCTATACGGCGACGTGCCGCTCACGCGCGCCAGCACCTTGCAGGGGCTCACCGAGCGCGCGGGGCAGGGCGGCTATGGCGTGCTCACTGTCACGCTCGAAGACCCCAGCGGCTACGGCCGCATCGTGCGCGATCAGCACGGCAAGGTGTCGCGCATCGTCGAGCAGAAAGACGCCACGCCCGAACAACTGAAGATCGCCGAGATCAACACCGGCATCATCGTCGCACCCACCGAGCGGCTCGGTGATTGGCTTGCGGCGTTGAAGAACGACAATGCGCAAGGCGAGTTCTATCTCACCGACGCGGTCGAGATGGCGATCGAAGCCGGACTCGAAATCGTCACCACGCAGCCGGACCAGGAGTGGGAAACGCTCGGCGTGAACAGCAAGCAGCAGCTTGCCGAACTCGAACGGATTCATCAGCACAACGTGGCCGATGCGTTGCTGATTGCGGGCGTGACGCTCGCCGATCCGGCGCGCCTCGACGTGCGCGGCACGCTCGAATGCGGCCGCGACGTTTCGATCGACGTGAACTGCGTGTTCGAAGGCCGCGTGACGCTGGCCGACAACGTCACCATCGGGCCCAACTGCGTGATCCGCAATGCGAACATCGGCGCGGGTACGCGCGTCGATGCGTTCACGCATATCGAAGGCGCCGAAGTCGGCGCGAACGTCGTACTGGGACCGTATGCTCGCCTGCGTCCGGGCGCATCGTTGCACGACGAATCGCACGTCGGCAATTTCGTCGAGGTGAAGAACGCGGTGCTTGGTCACGGCTCGAAGGCGAATCACCTCACCTATATCGGCGACGCGGACATCGGCGCGCGCGTGAATATCGGCGCGGGCACCATCACGTGCAACTACGACGGCGCGAACAAATTCCGCACCATCATTGAAGACGACGTGTTCGTCGGTTCCGACACGCAACTGGTCGCCCCGGTACGCATCAAGCGCGGCGTGACGATCGCGGCGGGCACCACGGTCTGGAAAGATGTCGAGGCAGACACGCTGGTGCTGAACGACAAGACGCAAACGAGCAAGACGGGCTACGTACGCCCGACCAAAAAGAAGAGCTGATGGGCACGACGCGCGCGCGAGGCGCGCTCCCTGAAACACGGCACTGAAAAGGAATAAGCCATGTGTGGCATTGTCGGCGCGGTTGCGCAACGTAACATCGTTTCGGTCCTGATCGAAGGACTGCGTCGCCTCGAATATCGCGGCTACGATTCCTGCGGCGTCGCCGTGCTCGGCGGCGAGGGGCCGCGCCGCGCGCGCAGCGTCGCGCGCGTGGCCGATCTCGACGACCAGGTGCGCGAAACCCGTCTCGAAGGCATCACGGGCATCGCGCATACGCGCTGGGCCACGCACGGCGCGCCGGTCACGGACAACGCGCATCCGATCTTCTCGAAAGACGCACTCGCGTTGGTACACAACGGCATCATCGAGAACTACGAGTCGCTGCGCGAAACGTTGCGCGGCAAGGGTTACACGTTCGTCTCGCAGACCGACACCGAGGTTATCGCGCATCTGGTTCACAGCCTGTATCGCGGCGACCTGTTCGCCGCGGTGCGCGAAGCCGTCACGCAATTGCACGGCGCGTATGCGATCGCGGTGCTGCATAAGGACCAGCCGCATACGGTGGTCGGCGCGCGGCAAGGCTCGCCGCTGGTAGTGGGTCTCGGCAACGGCGAAAACTTTCTGGCGTCCGACGCGCTGGCGCTTGCCGGCAGCACTGAACGCTTCATCTTCCTCGAGGAAGGCGACGTTTGCGAACTGTCGCTCGACGGCGTGCGTATCGCCGATCGCGACGGCCATGAAGCGCAGCGCGAGGTGCGTCAGGTGGCGGCATATGGCGGCGCGGTCGAACTCGGCCCGTATCGTCACTTCATGCAGAAGGAAATTTTCGAGCAGCCGCGAGCGATCACCGACACGATTCCGCAGACGGATTCATTCGATACGGCGCTGTTCGGCGAGGGCGCCGACAAGGTGTTCGCCGCGATCGACAGCCTGCTGATCCTCGCCTGCGGCACGAGTTATTACTCGGGGCTGACGGCGAAGTACTGGCTGGAATCGGTCGCAAAGATCCCGACACAGGTGGAAATCGCCAGCGAGTATCGCTACCGCGAGTCGGTGCCGAATCCGAAATCGCTGGTGGTGGTGATCTCGCAGTCGGGCGAAACGGCGGATACGCTGGCGGCGCTCAAGCATGCGCAGTCGCT
>NZ_FRAB01000087.1 GCF_900142195.1 Paraburkholderia terricola | reverse complement strand
TCCCGGATCAGGTTCAACGCGCGCTCGGCCACGCCGTCTGCCAACTGGTAATTGCTCGGGTGTCCACGATGCCGTGACAGCAGTCCCGAAGCACCCTGGCTGCGATAGCGCACCGTCAACCGCTCAACCTGACGCCGGCTCAGATGGAGCCGTTCTGCGGCCTGCCATGTCATCAGCATGCCGTCGACCACCGACTGGATCGTCCTGAGCCGGTCTACCTCGCGCATCGTCATGGTGATCGTCCCGGATGTCGTCGTCATGCGAGCCTCCCGTCAAAGGTCAGCCAGCATGACATGCGACGTTTCAGCTTTGCCCAGGTACGACACTACAGCTTTGCCGTAACATTGTTTGTAAGTGATAATTTGTCTTATGTCAAATGTAGAAATGGGTGCCAAGGATTGGGTGGTCGTCCCGTTTGTTTGCATAAACTTGTTTCCGTCTTTTGCAGAAATTTGTTCTTGGCGTATCGGGCCAACGGCCTGCCCTGTCCGCGCTTCGGCCATGGTCACGACTTCGTTGGCTGCGGGAACAATATTATGCAACTGCGATTTGTACAATATTGTTCCCAGCTGGCTCATGGCTCCCGACTGCCCGCTGGCGGACGCGAACAACTTTACGCAAACCAACGGCAACAGCCCCGTACCAAAGGCTCAGCTTCTCCCACTTTGCACCGGCAAACTTAGGCGCGAGCGCTGTCATCGGCATTCAATTCGGCGCTTCACTTGGGGGCGACACACTTCAAACGTTGGTACGGGGAACAACTTTCTGAAAGACCTCTTGAAGCAAACTTGTTCTCGAAGTCAGCCCCAAATCGACTATCCACTCGCGGGAACAAAATTACGCGCACCAACGGCATTGGCCTCGGTCTTTCCACGATGGCAGATAGCGGAGCGGTCGAAGAAATGATCGTCATGACCGGCAACACCGACTTGATTCCGGCGCTCAGACTTGTTCGCTCCCGTGGTTTTCAAGTGTCAGGCGTAGCATTGCCAAATTACGCCATCATTGGCGAGCGGAGGCAGCATCTCGACCTCTTCCGCTCCGTGGCCGCCTGGTAACCCTCACTCTCTGGCCGCTCCCACCAAAGATATAGGCCAAAGGGCGGCCAGCAAGCACATGCATCGTCCAGCAACATGCGAAATGGTGGGCGCGACGCTCGCCGCCCTCAATCACGCAAACTCGCCCGATATCGCAGAACCGTCTCGTGTCTAAGCCAGAGCGGGCGACCAATAGACGCCCCACTACCCGGATTGGTTTGGAAGGTTCTTCGAAGTGGAAACTATCTGAATTCACTATGCCGCCACTGGCGGTTTGAATTCACCGAATGCAATAAATATGGCCGATTCCCCTCGAAGCGTTGCATTTTTTCCGACTCGGATCGAACATGCACCTCGAAGGAGATTTTCTGACCGCCCCCTGCCGGATGCGGGCGGCCGTAGCCGATCCGGCCCGGTGCTTCTAACTTCTCCGAAGCGGACGCACGTGCGTTCGAGGCAGCTTCATCGAAGATCAATTGCAGGAAACTGAATGCAGAGTCGTTCTGTCTCATCTGGCGTTCGCCGATGCAAAGGCGAATGCTCCTCGCGGATATGACTCGAATGGTGACCCGTCGGCACAGTACCCGAACTCGCCCACGACAGATTTATCATCGCCGTAGATTCTGGAAATTACTTCGCACATTCTTTTGGGGTGAAGATTGACGATTCCAAACGGCGGAGCATTACTCTGGACGAGGCGTTGCATTAGTGCGAGTCGTCCTTTCTAGCGGCCCTTGAACTCGGGCGTTTTTTTCTCGACGAAAGCGCGCATGCCCTCCTTCTGGTCTTCCGTTGCGAACAGTGCGTGAAATGTTCGCCGCTCAAACAGGAGCCCCTCGCGCAAACCCAGTTCGAGGGCGCGATCGACCGCCTCGCGGGCGACCATGGCAGTCACCTTGCCGTACCCGGCGATCGTCGCGGCAGCGGCGAGCGTTTCTTCCATCAACCGATCGGCGGGAATCACGCGGGCGACGAGCCCCGCGCGCTCGGCCTCGTCGGCCGCCATCGTGCGTCCCGTCAGGATCATGTCCATCGCCTTCGCCTTGCCGATCAGTTTCGTCAGGCGTTGCGAGCCACCCATGCCCGGGATCACACCGAGCCTGATTTCAGGCTGGCCGAAGACTGCGGTTTCGGCGGCGAATATCATGTCGCACATCATCGCCAGTTCGCAGCCGCCACCGAGCGCAAAGCCCGATACGGCGGCAATCTTCGGCGTGCGTAGCGCCGCAAAGTTATCCCAGCCAGCGAAAAAATCCTCGTTGAACATGTCCATGTAGGATTTGCCCCGCATCTCCTTGATGTCCGCGCCTGCCGCAAAGACCTTCTCGGAACCGGTTAGCACGAAACAGCCCACCTGCGGATCGCGATCGAGCGTTTGCATCGCGCAGACAATCTCCTCCATCACTTCGGAACTCAATGAGTTCATCGCTTTGGGGCGGTTCAGCCGGATGACGGCGACCCGATCCCGGCGTTCGATCAGAATGGTCATGCGAACCTCTCAAGAAAAAAATGGATGATCTGCGTTGCACCAGACACGCCGTCACGATCAGGAGTCCCAGATCGCGCCGTAAGCGGGAATCCCCCGGCTTTCCATGCCGTAGACGACTGCATTCGTGAGTTTCTGGTTTGCAATGCAGATCACGGCCTCTGCATTGAACTGCGTGTAGGCAGCGTAAGCGAGCCGAACCATGTCGGGCTTGCCTTGCGTATCGGTATCCCAGATGATTGCGCCCGGCTCTGCCTGAAGAATCTCATCTAACAGTGCGTCGCCATATGTCTCGCGAGGGCTCCTGGTCGACCAGACAAGCCGGGCTGGCACCCGTTTCGCCAGCAGATGGGGGAGCACCGGTCCAATGCCGCTGCCGGTCGCGACATAGACCACGCGGGTGAAAAGGGTTTCGATGTTGGCCACCCCGGCAGTGGGGATTCCTTTGACCCAGACGTGCGACGGCGCGTCGTCGATGAACGATCCGCTCCAGTCTCCGGCGCGGGAAACGATGAGGCGAAAGCCGTTCTCCCGAGGCGCGGGGATGTTGGCGAACGAATGCCATTCGAACAGAGGATGACGACTCACGGCGGTCGACGATCCGGGGAAAGGCGTGACGCCGTGGTCAAAGCGGACTATGGCCGCATGAGACGATGGCGTGTCGATCCTGACCGGCACCTTGCGCAGCCGCGTCCACGGAAGCGCAATGCTAGTCGTGAGGACAGCAAGCATCCACCATCCGGGCGACGAGAGCAGCGCGTGCGCGAGACCTGCGCCGCCTCGCTGGTCGTTGATGAACATGACGCTCTGCGTCCAGAACAGTAGTAGTGCGGCCCATCCACCGAAGCGGTGCGTCTTTTCAAAGCTGTTGTGGAAGCGGGCGCGAACGGCGGGCAGCGCCATCAGTACGATGACGAGCAGAATCGCGAGCAACGCATACGTCACCCAGACGATGCCGACTGACACGCCAGGCAATCCGTTCGCCAGCTGGAACGTCAGGGAACCCGCGAAAACTGCGAACCAGACCGTTGCGGCCGCAGCACAGCCGCTGTGCAAGCCCCCGAAGTGATAGACCTTCGCGAGCGTCCACCGGATCGACAGCGGCCAGCGCGTCGGCGCCCGCGTCGCCAGCCAGAACAACAGATTGATCACGTACTGTTGACGGATCAGAATCGCGATCGAGAAATTCACCAGAACCAGATTTGAAATCGGGCCGAGCGCAATCCCGTTCCTCGTCCACCACATTCCGCGCGTCACGCCAAACGCGAGAAACGCCAGGTTGATCGCTCCCACCAGACAGACGAGGCGGTGATAGTGCATCAGAGCCGGATGCCGCGCGAAGCGGCGCATGACGCCCTGTGGCATCGGCAGTTCAGCGTCGAGAGAACTTGCCGTCATGCTCTCACCTCGCAAAGCAGTGACTCCTCGACTGGACTGGCTTGCCGCTGCTGTTCTTCCAGTCGCTCGAGGGCAAGGTTCAGAAGTACGCGTTTGTCCACCTTGCCCCGACCGGTTAGTGGAAATGCGTCCATTGCGACGATCAGCGAAGGTGTGCAGTAGTACGGCAGCGCCGCTGCGACCATCTGACGCGCAACGTGAGTGTCGACAGAGCGGGGACAGACGAACGCGGCGAGATTGCGGCTGTCGAGCTTCAAGGCCACCGCATGCGTACACGACGGCACCGATTCGAGAACCGCGGACACGGAATCCAGCTCGACCCGAAAGCCGCGTATCTTGACCTGATCGTCCACCCTGCCCAGGTGCTCAAGCTCACCGTCCGGCGTCCAGCGGCCAAGGTCCCGGGTGCGGAACATCAGCCGTCCGTTGCCAAGAAATGGATCGGCTGCGTAGCGCTCGGTGGTCAACCGGGCGTTGTGCAGATAGCCTGCAGTGACACAATCGCCGCCTGCCCACATTTCGCCCACTTCGCCGATCGCACAGGGCTTGCGATGCTCGTCGAGGATATAGACCGTGTTGTTGGGTGTCGGCGTACCGATAGTGAGTCGCCCGGCCGACGGGTCATAACGCTGCACCGTATTGACGATGGTGGTCTCGGTCGGGCCGCAGGAATTGTGGAACGCGCAAAAGGCGGCCCATTTGTCCGCGAGCGGCTTCGGGCAGGGTTCGCCCGCGACCGCGACGACCTTGACGGTGCGGCACTGGTCCGCGTCCAGGGTGGCGAGGATTGACGGAGTCGAAATGATGACATCGACTTCCCTTGCAACCTGCGCGAAGCCTTCGCCGCGAATCACAAGCGTTGCGCCGTTTGCCAGTGAACCCAGGATTTCCCAGGCCGCCATGTCAAACCCGATGTTGAGCATCTGCGCCACCTTGACGCCGGGGCGCATCCCGAGAGATCCGGGTTCGGTCAGCAGGATGTTCGATACATTGCGATGTGTGACCTGCACCCCGTTCGGAACACCGGTCGTCCCGGATGTGAATAGAATGAAACACCGGTTGTCGGCATTGACATCACTCGCGACGGAGAGAGGAGCCGCGATATCCAGGTTGTCAGCTGCAGGTTCGTCGACATATTCGTCGATTGCGATGCACACGTGTCCGTCAGGCACAGGGACCAGGTGCTTTAGCCGGCCGAGCGTCAGGATCACCTTCGCCGAAGTAACATTGATGATGTGGCGAAGCTGAGTCTGCGGAGCCACGCCAGCATCCTGTGGAACGTATGCAGCGCCAGCCTTCAGCACGGCAAGAATGCCGATTACCATCGATATCGAACGCTGCAGAAAGAGTGCGACCGCGTCGCCCGTCGATACGCCGTGACTGACCAATGTGGCAGCCAGACGATTCGCCTGATGGTTCAATTCGCCATACGTGATGCTGTTTCCAAGATGCTGCACGGCAATGGCGTCGGGCTGCGCCGCAGCGTATTGCTCGAAAGCGTGATGCACGCAAGCGTATCTGGCCTCGACATGCGGACCCTTCCCGAACCATTCAAATAGCAATTGATCGGCTAGCGACAGGTTGCGTATTGCTTCCCTGTTAAACACTCGCGATGCTTCATACGCCGATACGTCAACAGATTCGAAGCGGTGTCCGGTTGCATTGGCAAAGCTATCTGGCGTCGTATGCATAGTCAGGTTTCCATGGTTGCATTCGTGGAGGTCTTCGTTCCGGCGGCACGCCGATCAATGAGAACTGTCCGTAGGTGCTAACCAGCGATCCAGATGTTGCTTCAATGACAATTGTTGAGTATTCCGGGGACGGTTTTGGCGAGTCGATAGGAGCTGATGCAGGGCCTGTTTAGCCGCTGCCTGAAATTCAGCTTCCCTAGATTCCGCTCGATGAATGGACACATTTTCACACCCTGGCTCGCTCCATTGCTTAGCTCACACGATGGTTACCCGCACGGCGGCAAACGGCAGTGCGATGGTCGATAAAGTCGGTCCATTTCTTCAGTGTTGGTGCGTGCATCAGACGATCCGCCGGCGCAACAGCCATGCTGCCTGGGCGAGAACGAAAGGGTTTGTTGCGGGCACGTCGCAGTGACCGGCACCGGTGCGTGCGCCAGCGGACCGGCATGGTGTGAGACCCTGGGCGCATCTGCCAGCAACAGCACAACGCGGCCGTAGCGCTGGAGGACGGTTTCGCGGTGCCGGTCACCCAACGATGGTCCATGAGGCGATGCTCGCGCTGGGCGTTGATCTGCAGCAGCCTTATCGCGGGATCGTGTGGATCGTGCGCGAGGTGCTCGTTCGGCCGATCCCTGTGGGCGCGTGCACGAGGTGCTGCAAGGGGACGTGCAGCAGACCGGCGCGATCAATCGCAACCAAAACGCTGATCATCTGGTACGGACAGGTGGAGACGTCTTGCCAGAGGAGAACGCAGCACATCAAGCGCGGTTGGTGCACTCCGCGGGCGCTGCGCAGACGCAGGCCGCTACTTCATATGCTCTTCGTCGTCGCCCTGTGCTGGTGACTGTGCGGCGGCCGCTGCGCGTACGGCGTCCGCGAAGCGCTGCAACGACGACAGCGAACCGCATACGCTGTGATATGTCTCCCGGCCGATCTTTGCATCGAGCAGCAACTGCATACCGGCGTTCTTCGCGATTTCGATAATATCCATTGTCATCTCCTTCCCGTTTCGCGGCTTGGGCTAAAGCGACGTTCAGGCATCGGCGACGTCAGCGCCCTGTTCGCGGGCATCGGACTGCATTGCGCATGAAGGTCGTGCCGCGCCAGGTTTCGGCGCGCCCGTCTGCCCATCAGGTGGGCTGACGGACAGGACGGAATCCAGCCTGTAGCCGAGCGCATAGACGGTCTTCAGATTCAGTCCGGATGCGTGCGATAGGCGAAGCTTCTTGCGCAGCTTGTAGACGTGCTGCTCAATGGAGCGCGAGGCGACGTGCTCGCGTGAACCCCAGACGCTGCCGGCAATCTGCGCCCGGCTCAGAAACCTGCCTGGATTCGAGAAAAACAGCCAGGCTATCGTAAATTCGCGCGGCGTCAGCGGTATCTCCACGCCATCGAGAGCCACCAGGCCGACATCTTTTCGCAACACGTAGCTGCCCAGTTCAATGGTGTCGGCACCTGCCGCCCGATGTGTCTCGCGCTGAAGCACGACATGCGCGCGCAGACGCACCTGTTCCAGGTCGTAGCGGTAGGCCACATCCGTGGCGCCGGCGTTGATCCAGCCTAGCATTGCCGCCCAGTCCGGGAACGGCGTGAGGACGACCACCGGCGTGCCCACAGTCGCATCGCTGTTGCGCGATGACTGCAGCACGTCGAGTAACAGTGAACTGTTCCGTGCATCGATCAGCACGAGGTCATACATGGTCGCACGCGCTGCGCGCAGGAAATCCTGTCCAGCGCTGAATGGCTCGATCACAATCGGGTCGCTGGCAAAACATCCGGTCAGATCGCGGGTCAATACAGGGTCTTCGGTCACGAGGGCAAATCGCACTACATTGTCTCCAGTCGGCCTGGCCCTTGAGAAGTCTTAGACGCAGGCCGGTTCAATTGTTGGCTGACGGCGCAGTCTTCGCCGCTCCAGCGTTCCCGGTCGGTTGGGGCGCTCATTGATGTTCCCTGGACTTTTTCGTGCGACCAGCCGTTGTCGGCTGTCTGCCCCGTCGATCGCGCTTGCCGCGTGACCCTGCCTCGCATCGAGTCTCTGCTCCGTAGGTGCCATCCTGATCGATGCGGGATGCATTCCGGTAGAAAATAATTGAGCCTCCTGCTGGCGTCCCTTGCTGCACGCCGGGCATGCCATCGCGTCGGTTCCATGAGGCGCGGCGCATCGCGCCGGAGATGTCAGCACATCCCTACCGGGGGTTGAGGGCGTACTGACAGTAGAAACCGCCTTTCCTGATCTGATATTTTTTTGCCCGCAACAAGCAACTGTGCGATCTTTGCATTGCGTCGACCAGCGTGACGGCGCTCACCGGTTTTTCGCGTCGTTTGCGACTTTCTTCGCGCCCGACGTCACTTGCGGTCATCTTTCCAATTTCACGCACGACCTCATGTCACCTGCGCTGGCCGCGGTATCACCGCCGACTGCGCGCTTTCTCTGCCGCTTCACGCGGCGCGGCGAGTTCATGACACCACTGACGTTTGCTCCGGAATTCTTCCGTTTGCGTTTATCGGTTAGGATTGCACGACCCGATGGGATGCATTATGCATCGCACCGGGTCGTGCAGATGGCTGGACGCCCAGTCGGTCAGCGTCCCAATCCACCGGAACTGTGAACCAACGATATGGAGTTGCGGCGTGCTTTGCTCCTGACTTGCCGCAAGGCGGCCGGTTTGTCCGTAGGCCGGGTTCGATGGTGCCCGCTGTTCGTCACCTTCGCCGTGTTATCGTCGCCCGCCGCGGCTGCGAGCGATGACTGGCAGTTCGAGGCAGGTGTCACCACTAACAAGGTCACGCGCGGCATGGACATCGGCAACAGGCAGCCGTCCGTCAGCGCAGGGGCCAACTGGTATCCGGGCAACGGTTTCTTTGCGGGCGCGTCGGCTGCGTCGCTGCGCTCCGCCCGCCGCCCCACCAACGGCGCGGAAGTCGTCGTCAACGGCGGATATGGTTGGCGCCTGGCCGGCGACTGGAGCGCCCAGGCCATGCTCTCGCACTACCAGTTCCTCCAGGGATCGCAGTCCTCGCGCTTCAACTACGACGAACTGGTGCTGACCGCGGGCTGGCGCGACTCCCTGTTCGCCTCGGTCGCGCTCTCGCCGAACACGGGCTTCGGGCCGTCGCCGAGTTCGCACGCCGTCGCCTACGATCTGGTCGGCCGCCTGCCGCTCGTGCACGGCTGGACCGCGACGGCCGGCATCGGTTACTACGATCTGCACTCGGTGCTCGGCATCGGCTACGTCTACGGCAACGTCGGACTGACTTACCAGTATCGCGCGTGGCAATTCGACGTGTCGTATATCGCCACCAACAACGAAGCCAAGGCGCACCTCGGACCGGGCGCGTCGAATCGCTGGATCGCCGATGCAATCTGGCATTTCTGAGCGGCGGCGTAACTTTTTACACGGCGACGCGCACCTACGGCTGTTTCCATCATGAATCGAGTTGCCATGACGCCCAAGGACCGCTCCGCCCCGCACCCGCCGTACGACGCGAGCCCGGCAGCGAACGGCGACGAGCGCGGCACG
>NZ_FRAB01000080.1 GCF_900142195.1 Paraburkholderia terricola | reverse complement strand
GCTCCGGCTGCCGGAGAGCCATACCGATCCCGTATCGCTCGCGCTGATGGAAGGTATTAGACCATATGGCCCGGCATTTCTAGACTACCGCCATGATAAAACTCGGCTGCTCTCTCGTCTGCTGGAACATCTTCAGGCGCGCTGAGCCGTCTTTTTGAAACAGTCTCTTAGAAAAGGAGCAAAAAAGTGAGCGTCGTCGCAAATCCCCTTCATCCTCTTTTCGCCGCAGGGGTCGAAGACATCGACCTTCGAGAGGCCTTGGGTTCGACCGAGGTCCGAGAGATCGAACGGCTAATGGACGAGAAGTCGGTGCTGGTGTTCCGGGGGCAGCCCCTGAGTCAGGATCAGCAGATCGCCTTCGCGCGCAATTTCGGGCCACTCGAAGGCGGTTTCATCAAGGTCAATCAAAGACCTTCGAGATTCAAGTACGCGGAGTTGGCGGACATCTCGAACGTCAGTCTCGACGGCAAGGTCGCGCAACGCGATGCGCGCGAGGTGGTCGGGAACTTCGCGAACCAGCTCTGGCACAGCGACAGCTCCTTTCAGCAACCTGCTGCCCGCTACTCGATGCTCTCCGCGGTGGTGGTTCCGCCGTCGGGCGGCGACACCGAGTTCTGCGACATGCGTGCGGCATACGACGCGCTGCCTCGGGACCTCCAATCCGAGTTGGAAGGGCTGCGTGCCGAGCACTACGCACTGAACTCCCGCTTCCTGCTCGGCGACACCGACTATTCGGAAGCGCAACGCAATGCCATGCCGCCGGTCAACTGGCCGCTGGTTCGAACCCACGCCGGCTCCGGGCGCAAGTTTCTCTTCATCGGCGCGCACGCGAGCCACGTCGAAGGCCTTCCGGTGGCCGAAGGCCGGATGCTGCTTGCGGAGCTTCTCGAGCACGCGACACAGCGGGAATTCGTGTACCGGCATCGCTGGAACGTGGGAGATCTGGTGATGTGGGACAACCGCTGCGTTCTTCACCGCGGACGCAGGTACGACATCTCGGCCAGGCGTGAGCTGCGCCGGGCGACCACCCTGGACGATGCCGTCGTCTAGCGCACGCCATGGCGCACGCCCTTTTCGCGAAGGCCCCACAAGATGTACGCAACCCTGATCAGCGGCAGCCGTAGCCTGGACGGCGACACCTTGGCGCAGCGCGTCCTTCGAGCGGCGGGCGGCCTGGCGGCATGGGGATTGAGGCCCGGTGATGTCGTCGCCATCCTCATGCGCAATGACTTTCCGGTGCTCGAAATGACGCTGGCCGCGAACCGCGCCGGCATCGTTGCGGTGCCTTTGAACTGGCATGCGAACCGGGACGAGATCGCCTTCATCCTCGAGGACTGCAAAGCGCGTGTGCTCGTCGCGCACACCGATCTGCTCAAGGGCGTTGCATCCGCGGTGCCCGAGGCCTGCAAGGTGCTGGAAGCCGCGTCGCCGCCCGAGATCCGGCAGGCCTATCGGCTGTCCGATGCGTCGTGCACGGCGAACCCGGGCACGGTCGACTATGAAGGCTGGCTCCAGGCATCGGAGCCTTCGACGGCCTTGCCGGTCGCGGCGCCGGCCAGTCTGCTCTATACCTCCGGCACGACGGGCCGCCCGAAGGGCGTGCAGCGCGCCAACGGCACGCCCGAGCTCGCGGCGAAGTTCGGCCTGAGGGTTCGTCTGGCGCACGGGCAAGAGATTCGGCCGATCCGGGCCGTGCTGACGGGGCCGCTCTACCACTCGGCACCCTATGTCTATGCGCTCAACAGCTTGCGCTTCGGCGAAGTCCTGGTGCTTCAGCCGCGCTTCGACGCGGATGATCTTCTCGACCTGGTCGAGCGCCATCGCCTGAGCCACATGCATGTGGTGCCCACGATGTTCAGCCGGCTGCTCGACCTCCCGCCGGCGCGCAGAGCCGCTTTCGATACGTCGACGCTGAGCGCCGTGACGCATGGGGCGGCCATGTGCCCGCGCGATGTCAAGCAGGCCATGATCGACTGGTGGGGCCCGGTCATCATCGAGTACTACGCCGGCACCGAGATCGGCGTGATCGCGACCTGCACGTCCGAGGAATGGCTGTCGCACCCAGGCACCGTCGGCAAGGCGCCCGAGGGCGTCCGCATCGCCATCGTCGATGACGAAGGACATCCGGTGCCCATCGGCGACAAGGGCGAGATCCTCGTTCACGCCGACGTTGCCGATCTGGTGACCTACCACAATCGGCCCGAGGCATTGACGGAGCTTCGACGCGGCGAGTGGATCACGCTCGGCGACGTCGGGCATCTGGATGCGGACGGCTTCCTGTGGATCAGCGATCGCAAGAAGGACATGGTGATCTCCGGCGGCGTGAACATACTTCCGGCGGAACTCGAAGAGGAAGCGATGAAGTTGCCGGAGGTGCGCGATTGCGTCGCTTTCGGCATCGCCGACCGGGACCTCGGCGAAGTCCTGGTCCTCGTGGTCGAGCCGCACGCCGGCGCGCGCGTCGACCTCGAAACGATGCGGGCCACGCTCAAGAACAGACTGGGAGGCCTGCGTTGCCCCAGGTTCTTGCTGAGCATGCCGGTGCTGCCGCGCGAAGACAGCGGCAAGATTGCGCGCCGCAAGCTCAAGCAGCAGTACATCGACAGCATCGCGCCATCGTCGGCGGCAGCGTAGGCCGGATGGCGGCATCCGACATCGTCATCGGCGGCTATGCCGAAACACCCGTTGTCTTCGGGTCGGGTCGAAGTGCCTACGACCTGGCGGCGGACGTCCTGGACGAGCTCGCACGCAAGTACGGCATCGCGCCCGCCGATATCGACGGGCTGGCGGTCACGGCCGCGCTGAGCGAGGGCAGCAATCCCTTCCATGCGGCCTTCATGTCGGACGCGCTGGGACTGGCGCTCGACTGGCTGGCGACCGGCACCACGGGCGGCTGCGCGATGTTGTCCGCCGTGGCCGCAACGGCTTCGGCGCTGCGCGACGGGCACTGCAAGGTGGCGCTCGTGCTGGGCGCCGACGCTCCCAGCACCCACTTTGCCGCCGAGTTCCGCGGCTACCACGACGAGTTCATCGCGCCGACCGGCATGACGCGCCCGCCCGGCTTCTTTGCGCTGCTGCACAACGCCTATGAACAGCGCTACGGTGCGCTCGATGCCGCGCTGGGGAAGATCGTGCTCACACAGCGCGGGCACGCGTTGGAGAACGAGCGCGCATGCGAAAAGCTGCGAAGACCGCTTGCCCTCGACGACTACCTGAAGTCGCGCAAGGTCTCCGATCCGCTGCGCCTGCTCGACAGCGTGATGTTCTGCGACGGCGCGAACGGCGTCCTGATGATGCGGGCCGAGACGGCGTCCGCGATGGGATTGTCCAAATGCGCGCGGCTGGCCGGCTACGCCGAACGCACGAACCACGATGTGCAGGAACAGCCGCCCGACCTGCTCGCGTCGGGCTTCGTCCAGGCCGGTCCGCGCGCGCTGCGCCAGGCCGGCCTGACCGTGCAGGAGATCGACATGCTGCAGCTGTACGACGACTTCACCATCGCCGTCCTGATGCAGCTGGAGCACATGGGGTTTTGCGGCCGGGGCGAGGGCGCCGCCTTCATCGAGAAGACCGATCTAAGATTCAGCGGCGGCTTGCCGCTGAACACGGGCGGGGGCCAACTCTCCGCGGGTCAACCAGGCTTGGCTGCCGGCGGACTGGGCCTGGTGGAGGCGGTGCGCCAGCTCTTCGGCGAAGGCGGCGCAACCCAGGTCGAAGATCCGCGCAATGCGCTGGTCACGGGCATCGGCGGCCTCGCCTATGGCCGGGCCTGGATGATGAGCAGCGCGCTCGTGCTGGACCGATGAGCGGTCTTCGAACTTCGACTGTGGCCATCGGCCACTACATGGACACCGCGGCGTTCTGGGCGGCCACGCGCGAGCGCCGGCTGCTGGTCCAGTTCTGCACGCAAACAGGACGGTGGCAGGCCTATCCGCGGCCTGGCAGCGTCTACACCGGGCGCCGTCGTCTGGCGTGGCGCGAGGTCAGCGGCGACGGGGTGTTGGCAAGCTGGACCGTCGATCGCATGAACACCCCTGCGGCGGCCGACGCCCCCCGCATGCACGCATGGATCGACCTGGTCGAAGGCGCGCGAATCCTCAGCTGGCTGGTCGACTGCGATCCCGCGCGATTGCGCGTGGGCCTGGCCGTTCGGGTCGCCTGGATCTCGCTCCCCGACGGATGGCAGTGGCCCGCCTTCACCATCGCCGCGCATTCAGGCGGGCCCAACGGAAAGGCACCCTAGCCTTGCAACACGCCTGGGGCCTTGATTTCTGGCGCACTCCGTTCCGCCATCGCCAGCCGCTGAAGCCAACGGCGTGCGGCGAGCGGCGCGTGATCCACCGCGATATCCATCATTCCGCCGCTGCTGGACGGCTCGATCCTGCGAATGACTTCCACGCCGTCGAGTGCCCAGTTTCTCTGCTGGTTCTCCATGAGCACCTTGTCTTCCATCACGGTCTTGCGGAACTGCTCGAACATGCCGACGGTCAGCGCCTCGTTGTCCGGCAGGAAGTCGCGATAGAGCGCGGAGAACTTGAAATGCGTGGTCGATGTGGAGGGGGTACAGGGCCCCGGCACCCGAAGCCGCTTGATCTGCGTCGGGTCGTTGTTGCCGACCGGTTCGACCTCGATCTCCAGCAGCATGTTGGCGCCGGGCCAGAAGCTGATGCGTTGGCTGTTCTTGACGAAGTCCCATCCGAACAGGTTCTTGAACGAGGGTCCGGTGGACGCCTTGTCCCAGTTGCGTGTCACCTGGACCTTGGCTTCGCTGACGTCGACGGTCGGGCGCGTGAGCGCCACTTCGGGCGTGCCGACGGTCTCTGGATGGGCGTAGGTCACATGCGACAGGTCCAGCACGTTCTCGATGTTGAACAAAAAGGGCGCCTCGACGAGCAGGGCTTCGGCGGGCCGCCCGACGTAGCGTCCGGAGCTGCAGATCTCCGCGTAGTCGGGCACCAGCGTTTCGTTTGCGAGCGCCGGATCGCCCGGCCAGATCCAGACGAATCCGTCGCGCTCGACCACCGGATAGGAGCGCACGCAGGCGCTCGGTGGGACGCGAGACTGACCGGGAATGCTCGTGCACGAACCGTCGCCGGCAAAGGTCAACCCGTGATAGCCGCACTGGACTTCGTCGCCGATCAGGCGCCCCAGGGAAAGCGAGACGCGACGGTGGCTGCAACGATCGGCCAGCGCGGCGACACTGCCGTCATTGCGACGGAAGAAGACGACGGGCTGTTCCAGCAGGGTTCTCGCCAGCAGCTGCCGCCCCACCTCGTGCTTCATCGCCCCGACGTACCAGAAATTCTTGGGATACATGGTCTAGTTCTCCTTCGTTTGCGGACCGTGCGCTGAGCGTAGGGCGAGCACCTTCCAGTGGCATCATGAATGTGATGACGAAGCGCGAAGAAACCCTTGATTCATCGCCCAAGCCGGTCAAGTCGGCATTCCGGGCGATCGAGATCCTCGAGTACTTCGCCGCGAGGCAGAAGGGCGCCACCATCACCGAGATTGCGGCGGCGCTGGACTATCCCCAATCCAGCACCTCGATGCTGGTTGGCAGCCTGGAGACGATGGGCTACCTCACGTTCTCCGAGAAAGACCACCTCTTCCGTCCCACGCTGCGCGTCATGCTGCTGGGCGCCTGGCAGCACGAGGCGTTCTTCGCGAAGAACAGTTTCGTGACCGACATGAAGGCCCTCGCGATGCGCACGAAGGCCGGCGTCATGGTCGGACTGCGCCAAGGCATTCACGTGCGCTTCATCCTGTCGCTGTTGCCGAGCTTGAAGACCAACGCGCTGTGGTTTCCGCCAGGCGTCCTGCGTCCAGTCTGCAGGTCGGCGGCCGGCAAGGTCTTGCTGGCGAACGAACGCGACGAGGACATCGAACGGATCGCCTCTGCCGCGAACGCGGAGGCGGCTGACGGTGTTCAAGTCAATATTCCGGCGCTGATTCGCGAAGCGCGCGAGTGCCGCCAACGCGGATGGGCTCAGAGTCTGGACTACCCGAGGCCCGGCTGGGCGAACCTTGCGATGGGGCTGCCCCGGATGGAAGGACAGCCGGAGATGGCGGTCACGCTGGGCGTTCGAAAGGAATCGGTCGAGCTGCGGCGCGACGATCTGATCGCCGAACTCAGGCGCGCGATGGAACGCTTGAAACGCTAGGCCGCCCCGAGGATGCGTGGCGGACCCTCTCACTCGCCCCTATCGACAGCGCGCCGCCCCCGCCTTATATTCAATTCAATGAGGCACGATTCAAACAATTCATCCGCCGCCGGGCCCCGCGCCGACGCCTCCCCGCTCGTCCTGCCACGCAAGCGCGGGCGCAAGAAAGTCGACGGCCTGGTCGAGGCGCGGCGGCAGCAGATCCTCACGGCCGCGCTCGAGCTGTTCGGCACCAAGGGATTCCACCGCACGACGACGCAGGACCTGGCCGACAGCGCCGACGTGAGCGTCGGCCTCATCTACCAGTACTTCAAGGACAAGGAAGACCTGCTCGCGGCGGCCATCGGCCAGATCTTCGATGCCTACCTGAGCGAGATCCCGCTCGCCGTCGAGGCCGCCGCCGATCCGCTGTCGCGCTTTCGGGCCGCGGTGCATGCCTACTGCCGCGTCATCGACGAACACCGCGAGGCCGCCCTGCTCGGCTATCGCGAGACACGTTCGCTGTCCAAGGCGGCAACCAAGGGCCTGATGGCGAAGGAAACGCAGTCGACGGCGCTGATCGCCGAGCGCGTGACCGAATGCATCGAGGCGCGCGTCTTCCGCTCGGTCGACGTCGCGATGCTGACCTACCACATCGTCGTCTTCGTCCATTCCTGGGCGCTCAATTCGTGGCGCCTGAAGGGCCAGTTCAAGCGCGAGGACTACGTGGACGTGGGCGTCGACATGCTGCTGGGCCCGATCGTGCAGACCCCGGCGCCTGCGCGCAAACCCGCCAAGGCCGCCAAGACAACCAAGACCGCGAAACCCGCACCCCGAAGGAATCCCCATGCCGGCCGCCGCACTGTCTGACAAGGTCGCGATCATCACCGGCGCCGCGTCGGGCATCGGCGCCGCCACGGCCGAGCGCTTCATCGCCGAAGGCGCGCAGGTGATGCTGGCCGACATCGACGGCGCCGCGGCCGAAGCGGTGGCCGCGCGCCTCGGCCCGCGCGCCGCCGCCGCGCACGGCAACCATTGCCTGCCCGCGGACAACGCGCGCGTGGTCGCCGAGACGCTGGCGCGCTTCGGCCACGTCGACATCCTCTACAACAACGCCGGCGTGCTGTCGCGCGGCGCGCTCGACACGATCGAGGGCGACGAGCTGCGCGCCGTGCTCGATGCCAACCTGGTCGGCCCGGCCTTGATGAGCCGCGCCTGCCTGGCCGCGCTGCGCGAGTCGGCACGGCTGGGGCGCGCGCCGTGCATCCTTTTCACGGGCTCGATCCAGTCGCTGATGGTGCGCCCGGGCTTCGCCGCCTACGGGTCGTCCAAGCACGGCGTCGCCGGACTCGCTTCGACGCTGGCGCTGGAACTCGCGCCCGAGGGCATCCGCGTCAACGCGCTCTGCCCGGGCCCGGTCGATACGCCGCTGTTCCGCAAGAGCGCGGCGCCGGCCGGCGCGGTCGGGCCGTCGATCGAGCAACTGGCTGCCGGCATCCCGATCGGCCGCCTGATCCGCGTCGAGGAAGTCGCCAGCGCCGCCCTCTTCCTGTGCAGCGATCAGGCCAGCGCGATCAGCGGCGTGCTGCTGCCGGTGGACGGCGCCATCACGGCCCGCTGAGCGTCCGGCCGGCCAGCGGGTCCCTACCCTTGACAGGGCCATGCCGGTGCGCAAGAATAAATTTGAGTGAAGCTTCACTCAAATAAGAGAATCGAGATCGAGCACCGCCGCCGGCTGCACATGGCAAGGGCGCGGGCAACCACCAGAACAGGAGACAACGCCGTGAAAATTCAACGTTTCGCTCGCGCCTTCCGGTCCCGCCTCGCCGCCCTGGCGATCGGGGTCGCGACCGCTTCCCTATCGCTGCTGGCTGCCGGCCCCGCGGCCGCGCAGGACAAGCCCATCAAGATCGGCCTGACCACCGACCTCACCGGCATCGCGGCCGCCTACGCGCGCTCGCAGGTCAACGGCGTGCAGCTCGCGGTCGACCAGATCAACGCCAGCGGCGGCCTGCTGGGCCGCAAGCTCGAGGTGCTGGTGCGCGACTCGCAGCTCAAGCCCGACCTCGGCACTTCGCACACGCGCGACCTCATCACGCGCGAGAACGTCGACTTCCTGATCGGCCCCGACGGCAGCGCGGTCGGCATGACGGTCTCGGCGGTCGCCAAGCAATACAAGAAGGTGGTCATGATGACCATCCCGAACTCGCCGCGCATCACGACCGAGACCTTCCATCCCTACGTCTTCACGGTCGTGCCCTCCGGCGTCATGGAAGCGCGCGCCATGGCCGCCGCCATCGGTCCCGGCAACAAGCGCATCGCCTTCATCGGCGGCGACTACGAGGCCGCGCACCAGGGGCTGAAGTACTTCAAGGACTGGCTGGCGAAGGTCAATCCCTCGGCCGAGATCGTCTCCGAGGCCTGGCCGAAGCTCGGCGAGCCCGACTACAGCAGCTACATCACGAGCCTGATGTCGTCCAAGCCCGACGTCATCTTCTCGTACCTCTGGGGCGCCGACCTGATCGGCTTCGTCAAGCAGGGCAAGCCCTACGGCGTGTTCACCAAGACCAAGGTCGCCAGCCTGGTGTTCCTCGACGACCTGAAAGCGCTCGGCGACGAGATGCCCGATGGCGTGATCGCCCAGATGCGCGCGCCCTTCTTCGCGCTTACGGGTGACCGCATGACCAAGTTCACCGAGCAGTTCCGCGCCAAGTACAACGACTACCCGGCCGACTGGGCGATCATGGGCTACGAGGGCATGCAGATCCTCGCGCAGGCGATCAAGAGCGCCAACTCGCTCGAATCGGACGCCATCGTCAAAGCGGTCGAGCAGGTCAAGTACGACGGTCTGCGCGGTCCGATCAGCTTCCGGGCGCTCGATCACCAGGGCACGGTCGGCTCCTACATCGGCACCGTCGCCAAGAGCGACAAGTACCCGTTCAAGATCCTGACCAACGTCAAGACCATCAGCGCCGAATCGATCTGGCCCAGCGAGGCCGAGATCACGGCCGCGCGCGCGGCCGTCAAGTAGGAGCCGCGGCGCGCATGTTCCAGAGCATCCTGGTCCAGGCCCTGAGCGGCGTCAGCAGCGGCATGGTGCTGTTCCTGGTCGCTTCGGGCATGACGCTGATCTTCGGCACGCTGCGCGTCGCCAATTTCGCGCACGGCTCCTTCTACATGATCGCGGCCTACCTGAGCTTCACGCTCACGCGCTGGGTCGGCCACGGAACCTGGGGCTTCGTCGTCTCGCTGGTCGTGGCGCCGCTCATCGTCGCACTGCTCGGGCTGGTGGTCGAGCGCTTCCTGCTGCGCCGCATCGCCACGCGCGCCCACCAGTACCAGCTGATCCTGACCTATGCGCTGACGCTGATCCTGGCGGATGCCGTGAAGATGATCTGGGGCCGCGACAACTTCACGGTGCCGCGCCCCGGCGCGCTCGACGGCGCCTTCGACATCTTCGGCACGCCCTTCCCGAGCTACTACGCGCTCTTGATCGTGGTCGGCGCCGTCATCGCCGTCGCGCTGCACCTGCTGCTGACGCGCACGCGCTTCGGCAAGGTGCTGCGCGCCTCGGTCGCCGACGGCCAGATGGTGGGCGCGCTCGGCATCGACGTGCCGCGCCTGTACACCGGCGTGTTCGCGCTCGGCGCCTGGCTGGCCGGCCTGGGCGGTGCCCTGGCGGCGCCGGTGGGCTCGATCTCGCTGGGCATCGACAGCTCGATCATCATCGAATGCTTCGCGGTCGTGATCATCGGCGGCGTCGGCAGCGTCGGCGGCGCCCTGCTCGGCGCGCTGATCATCGGCGTGACCAAGTCGGTCGGCATCCTGTTCGCGCCCAAGCTGGCGATCGCCTTCATCTTCATTGCGCTGTGCGCGGTGCTGGTGCTGCGGCCGCAGGGCCTGCTGGGCCGCAGCACGGCCTGATGGGACGAGCACGCGCATGAGAACCGCCCTGCCCGCCGCCATCGACCGGCCCGAACGCATGTCGCGCAGCACGATCGGCTGGTGCGTGGCCGCGCTCGTGTTCGCGCTGCTGCCGCTCGCGATCGGCGAGAGCTACGCCTTCCTGACGGTCGACTTCTTCATCATGTCGCTGTTCGCGATGAGCTACAACCTGCTGCTCGGGCAGGCCGGCATGCTGTCCTTCGGCCACGCGACCTACTACGGCCTGGGCGCCTATGCGGTCGCCATCCTGCAGAACAAGTACGGCGTACCGCCCTGGCTCGGGCTGGTGGCCGCGCCCATCGTGGCGGCGCTCGGCGCTTTCGCGATCGGCTGGCTTTCGGTGCGCGTCACCGGCATGTACTTCGCGATGCTCACGCTGGCCTTCGGCCAACTGGTGTTCACCCTGGTGCTCGGCTGGTACACCTTCACCGGCGGCGACGACGGCCTGCCGGTGGCGCTGCCGGACTGGATGCTGTCGGCGCGCAACTACTACTACTTCAGCCTCGTGATCGTCGCGCTGTGCATCTGGCTGATCTACCGGGTCACGAAGTCGCCCTTCGGCGTCGCTCTCGGCGCGATCCGCGACAACCGCCAGCGTGCGGCCTACATCGGGCTCTCGGTGCGCCGGCTGGAACTGCAGGCCTTCGTCGTCGCGGCGGCCTTCGCCGGTGTCGCGGGCGGGCTGCGCGCACCGCTGCAGCAGATGGCCTTTCCCGGCCTGCTCAACTGGAGCCAGTCGGCCGACCCGGTGCTGATGGCCCTGGCCGGCGGCATCAACAGCTTCGTCGGGCCGATCGTCGGCGCCGCGTTGTTCGTGTTCACCAATTTCGCGGTCACCAGCCGCTTTGAGTACCCGCTGCTGGTCTTCGGCACGCTGGTGCTGCTGATCGTGCTGTTCCTGCCGGACGGGATCGTCGGCACGTTGCGGCGGCGGCGCAATGTGGGGGCGCAGAAATGAGCGCAGCGCCCGTCATCCTTTCGATCGAAGGCATCGGCAAGAACTTCGGCGGCTTCCACGCGCTGAGCCAGGTCGACCTGCAGGTGGCCGACCGCAGCGTGCACGCGCTGATCGGCCCGAACGGTGCCGGCAAGAGCACGCTGCTGAACGTGGTCTCGGGCCATCTCGCGCCGAGCGCCGGCCAGGTGCTGTTCCGCGGCCGACCGATCTGCGGCCGGCCGCCGCACGAAACCGCGCGCCGCGGCGTCGCGCGCTCGTTCCAGATCACCAGCATCTTCAGCGGCTTCACGGTGTTCGAGAACGTGCAGATGGCGCTGCTCGCGCAGCACGGCCTGTGCACGCGCATGTTCCGCAGCGCCGCGCCGATGAAGCGCGACGAGGCCTTCGCGCTGCTGCAGCTGGTGCGGCTCGACGGCGCGGCCGACCGCATCGCCGGCCAGCTCGCCGCGGGTGACCGCAAGCGGCTGGAATTCGCGATCGCGATGGCCGGCACGCCGGCCGTGATGCTGCTCGACGAACCGACCGCCGGCATGAGCCCCGACGAGCGCGCCATCGTCATCGGCCTGATCCGCAAGATCAACCAGGAGCGCGGCGTGGCGGTGCTGTTCACCGAGCACGACATCGAGATGGTGTTCGCCATTGCCGACCGCATCACCGTGCTGCACCAGGGCAGCTGCATTGCCGACGGTGCGCCCGAGGCGGGGTCTCCTCGTTTTCAGTGCAATAAGTGACGGTACGCAAAGCTAGCACTGGCGCGGGGGTGGTCTGGGTAGACCGTTGATTTCATTGACTTTCCTGTTCGCTTTGTAAACGGGTATGGTGGCCTCCCACTTTTGAGGTTCACGATGCAGGGTTGGCACACAACGTTTTTGGGGATGCGTGGGCTCCCCCGCGATATCAGCGACTTCGAGATGAAGGCATTTTTCACCTTCGATGGTGCCGAGCGCGACGCAATCAATGCACGCCGAGGTGATTCCCACAAGCTTGGTCTGGCGCTCCATATTGGTTTCCTGCGCATGAGTGGGCGTTTGCTCGGTGCCTTTCGGGTAATTCCAGTAGCCTTGTGGCGCCACCTTGGCAACGAGCTTGGCATTGCAGCACCAGAAGTCGCCTCGCTGAGAGCCATGTATGAACGCGGGCGCACGCTATTCGATCACCAACAAGTAGCCTGCACGGTCCTTGGATTCCAGTGGATGAGCGAGCACCAGCGCCGCTCACTGGTACGTGAACTGCGCGACGAAGTGGCGCGCTGCGCCGACCGCGATCAGCTACTCGTGCGGGCGCGTCAATGGCTGTACAAGAACAAGCTGGTGATCGTGCACGAGCGGGCAATTCGGACACTGATTGCGGCGGCACTTGCCCAGCTTGAAGTTGAAACAGGCACCGCCATCGCCGCCAGCGTTGATCCAGCAACACTTGATCGCTGGCGAGCCTCAGTTTCAGAGCTGCGCCCAGATGGACAAACCCAGCAGAGTTGGCTATGGGCTGCACCGGCGAAACACTCAACCCGCCAAATCAGCGAGGTACTGGAGCGCATCGACCTGCTTTACACGCTGGACGTTCATAAGCACCTGGCAGACATCCCCGATCTCATCTTGCGCCGCTACGCGCGCCGACTTGTCTCCAGGCCGCCCTCAGCCGGAGCCAAGATCAAAGAGCCAGCGCGCACCGTGGAGGTCGCATGCTTTCTTCGGTATTGCCTGTTCACCACCACAGACCAGTTGATCCTTATGGTGCAGCGCCGGATCGCCGATCTGTGGCGTCAGGCTGCCGCCGATGTCCCCGCTACCGTCAATTGGGCCGCAATGTACAAAACGCTGCTCGGCGAACTTGTTGCCTTGAGCGCGCAAGGTGCGGTGCCAGATGCTGAGTTGCGTGCCCGTCTTGAAGCCTTGATCACCGAAACCCAGAAACGCAAACCACCGAGCAGGGCCTCCCTGGTCCGCGAGGGATTGATTGATGGAATTCGCCCCGTGCGGTCGTTGCTCGTCGCCATTGCAAAGCTGCCCTGGCAGGCCACCGGCGAGCATCCTGCCATCGAGTACCTTGCCAAGCTGCAAGCTTTATATCTCAAAGGATCCAGAAAGCTGCCAGTTGAAGTGGTGGCACCAAGTCTGGGAATGATCTGGCAGGTTTCGATCTCCAGCCCAGACCGGGAACGGGCGTTTCAGGCGTTGGAGGTGGCCACCCTGTTTGCCCTGCGCCGCGCGGTGCGCAATGGCTCGGTCTGGATTGAGCACAGCCTGAGCTTTCGGGGTCGTGCGCGCTTGTTCTTCACGGACGAGCGTTGGCAGGCAGAGTCCAAGAAACACTATGCCCGTCTATCGTTACCCAGCAAGGCTGCCACTTTCTTGAAGCCTTTGCTGGCCAGAGTAACTGCCGGTGTCGATGCGGTGGCCGCTGCAGCCCGCAGTGGCGTACTGCGCGTGGATGATGAACTCCATTTGTCGCCATTGCCCGCAGAGGACGAAGACCCAGAAGTGACCAAGCTGCGCGCGGCTTTGGATCACCGCATCGGTGAGGTTCAATTGCCGGAAGTGATTCTGGCCGTTGACGCCCAGGTGCGCTTTAGCTGGATCATGCTCGGACGTGAGCCGCGCTCTACCGACGAGCTGCTGATGGTCTATGCCGGCATCATGGCCCACGGCACCAGTCTGACTGCGGTCGAATGCGCGCGCATGATTCCGCAATTGTCTGCCACCAGCATTCGCCAGGCCATGCGCTGGGCGCGGGACGAACGGCGTCTGAGCCAGGCCTGCCAGGCTGTGCTGGAATTCATGCAGCGACACCCGATTGCCGCCACCTGGGGGCGGTCCGATTTGGCATCTTCTGACATGATGAGCATGGAGACCACCAAACGGGTGTGGCAAGCCCGGCTTGATCCTCGGCGCAACACACCTTCCATTGGAATCTACTCCCATGTAAAAGACCGGTGGGGCATCTTCCATGCGCAGCCCTTTGTGCTCAATGAGCGCCAGGCGGGCGTGGCCATTGAAGGTGTCATCCGCCAAGAAAAGCTGGAGACCAGCCAGCTTGCTGTGGATACCCATGGCTACACCGACTTTGCCATGTCACATGCCCGTTTGCTTGGTTTTGATCTTTGCCCGCGGTTGAAGGAACTCAAACAGCGCCACCTCTTTGTGCCACGCGGCACCAAAGTGCCCGCAGAAATCGCTGCGGTGTGCGAAGCCAATGTCGACGTCGCTTTGATCGAAAAGCATTGGGATAGTCTGGTGCACCTGGCAGCCTCGGTCATGAGCGGACATGCCAGTGCGGTGGCAGCTCTTGCGCGGTTCGGTTCTGCCGCCCAGGGCGATCCAATCTATGAGGCTGGCGTGCAATTGGGGCGGTTGCTGCGTACGGCGTTTTTGGCTGACTACTTTGTCAAGGACGCTTTCAGGAACGAGTTGCGCCGGGTGCTCAATCGGGGCGAGGCTGTTAACGCCCTCAAGCGCGCCATTTATACCGGCCGGATCAGCCCGGCGCAG
>NZ_FRAB01000075.1 GCF_900142195.1 Paraburkholderia terricola | reverse complement strand
GAAAGGATCGACGAGCTTTTCCACAGGGAAAACAAGGGTGGCGTGACCGGCACGCCGACGGGCTTTGTCGATCTCGACAGCCGGCTCGACGGCATGCACGAAGGCGAGCTCATCATCGTGGGCGGCCGGCCCTCAATGGGTAAAACGTCCTTCGCCATGAACATCGGCGAATACGTGGCGATGCAGCTCGGTCTCCCCGTTGCGGTCGTATCGATGGAAATGCCCGCCGAGCAGCTTGCGATGCGCATGCTCGCGTCGACGGCCCGCGTCAATCAGCACCGCCTGCGCACCGGCACGCTCGAGGACGACGACTGGCCGCGCATCACGCACGGTGTGCAACTGATGGCAGACGCGCAGATCCACGTGCTCGAGGGCGCCTCGCTGACGCCTTCAACGCTCAAGGGCCGGCTGCGCAGGCTGCACCGCGAGTGCGGCCGGCTTGGCGTTGTAGTCGTCGACTATCTGCAACTGATGTCGGGCGATGGCGGCAATTCGGACATGCGCGCGGCCGAGGTGAGCGAGATATCGCGCTCGCTCAAGCAGATCGCAACGGAACTGCGTGTGCCTGTCGTCGCGCTGTCGCAGCTGAATCGCGGCCTTGAGCAACGCCCAAACAAACGTCCTGTCATGTCCGATCTGCGCGAGTCCGGCGCAATCGAACAGGACGCCGACGTCATCCTGTTTATCTACCGCGACGAAGTCTACAACCCTGACAGCGCCGATCGCGGCACTGCGGAAATCATCATCGCGAAGCAGCGCAACGGGCCGATCGGCACCGTGCGACTTGCATTCCAGAACGCAATAACCCGGTTCGAAAACTTTGCCGACCCGGGTTCAGGATATTGATCTATGACCACCGTGTCCCCTTTCTTCACCTGGCGCCGTGCGATGACGAGCAGTGAACTGCCGTCGACCACCAAGTTGGTGCTGTTCGTGATCGCCGAGTACACCAATGCGATGGACGACACCTGCTGGCCGTCTGTCGAAACGATCGCCGAGAAGGCGAGCCTCTCGGAGCGTTGCGTCAGCAATCACCTCGACGTCGCGGAGCGCAATGGATGGCTGACGCGCTGGAAGTCGCGCAGGCCGGCGCGTCGCTGGGCGCATGCGCACTATCGGCTGTCGATCCCGGCGGACGTCGCGCGCCGTCAGCGTGATGCCATCGATTTCGATCTCGCGGACGATGCTGTGATGTTGGGCAATCCGGAATCACGTTCAGGTAACCCTGTGGAGTTGGATGAACGTGGTTCCGAAGTTGCACAGGAATCGGGCAATCCGGAACGATATTCCGGTAACCCTGCGGAACTGGCTGAACGTGGTTCCGAAGTGCCGGGCGCGGAGCCCTTGCCGGCGGTGAATCCGGAAAGTTACCGGAACCACGTTCCTACTAATAAACCAGTAAACAGAAATACAAGTAAACCCTCTCTATCTCAACCCTTAGCGGTTAACGAAGGTAAGGGCGTTCAGAGAGAAAAACCGGACGAAGGTGCGATGTCGCTCGCGCGCTGGATGCTCGAGCGCATCCGGGCACGTCTGCATGACTTTGCATTGCCCGACCTTGTCGAGTGGGCGCGAGAAGTCGAGGCGATGCAGGCAGTAGACGGTCGTGACATGCAGGACATCGCGCGGCTGTTTGCGTGGGCGGACCGTGACAGGTTCTGGGCGAAGGTCATCACATCGCCTGCGCGTTTGCGAAAGAACTGGGAGGAGTTGCGCCGTCGTCGCAATGACGCGCTGACGGCCAAGGCCGCCAATGCGGCGTCGCAACCCGCGAGTGCGGCTGACGATCGGGTCTGTGCTCACGTCGGGAACGGCTGCCGCTGCACTCATGCCGCCACGACCATCATCGGCGCCGGCTCAACGCGGCGCGGCTATTGCCGGCAGCACATCGGCCTTTACGAAGATTGACCTGGGGAAAAAGACGCATGAATCTCGAAGAACGTTTGATCAACTGGGCGCGTGCTCAGAGTTGCGGTGGTGGGGATGGTGGGCGTGATTCGCTCGTCGCGAGCATCTACTTTCCGGGCGTGTCCGGGCGCAGCGTCAGTTCGACGCTTGATCTTGCGGATGCAAACCGCGTTGAGGTGGCGATGCGCACGCTCATGCCACTGGACCGCAGACTGTTGCAGATGCACTACGTGTGGCATAAGCCGCCGTTCGTCATCTGCCGGCGGCTTGGTCTGAAGGTACGGCCGGCGACAGTGTTCGACTTAGCGCTCGCACATGCACGCCGATCTCTCGGCGAAAAGCTTCTCGAGCCGAAACGCGAGTTCGTGTCGATGCAGTCGATTATCGATCGGTTGCAGTCCGAACCTCTTGCGGAAACGAAATAGGTCGTCTAAACTCCGCTCCACAATCTGATCCGGTTTCTACCGAGTGCGCGCGGCCTTTGCCGGGCTGCACTACGTCGATAGAAAGCGACTTCAGTAGGTAGCAGGTCAAGCAAGCCCTGAGCGCGCAAGCGTCAGGGCTTTTTTGCGTTTGACCGTTGGTTTCTAACGACTCGCGTGCCATTGCCCGTGCCGGCCCGATCTTGCGGATGCTGCGCAAAAAATGCGCAGGGGACCCTATAGGCCTCAGGCACACGGGGGCTCGCACCCGCGTTTTTTCTCTACTGGTGATTCTCCAAGGGGGGTCATATTCATGCCAACCCAACAGCAGATCGCTGATCACCTGGATCTCGACCAGTCGGCCGTTTCGCGCCTCGTCGACAAGCTCGGCATCGACTACCGGCAGACGTCGATCGACGACATCCGCGTCGAGTACATCCGGCATCTTCGCGGAATCGCGGCCGGCCGCGTTGGCGACGGTGGATACGACCTTGCCACCGAGCGCGCAATGACCGAGCGTGTCGAGCGCGAGATCAAGATTCTCACGCTCGCGGAGAAGAAGGGGCAGCTTGTCAACGCCGAGCAACTGGAACGCGCCTATGGCCAGATGGTCGGCGCCTTCCAGTCGGACCTGCTGTCGCTGCCGGACAAGATCGCGCAGGAAATGCGCACGCTCTATGGGGTCGACGTCGATGTCGAGTTGTTGAATGAACATGTCAATGGATGTCTCGAGCAGCTGGCTGGATACGACCCAGACCGTGCGCGCAGTGATCCGGCGGCTGGCGAGGCTGCTGACGCCGGCCGAGAAGATCGGGACGACGGACTGGGCGAGGCGCTATCGCCGTCTGAGCGCGAAGGCAGCAGCGAGCCCGGGTAAATACAACCCGGACATCACGCCGTGGGTGCACGGCATGCACGCCGCACTCGACGATCCGCGCGTGCAGAAGGTCGTATGCATGAAGTCGGCGCAGGTGGCGTGGACGGACGGTGTTCTGCTGAACTACGTCGGGCGGCGTATCGACATCGATCCATGCCCGATGATCATCATGTTCGCCAAGGAGAAGTCGGCGAAGAAATTCAACCTCGAGAAGTTCGAGCCGATGGTCGAGGTGACGCCGCGCCTGTCCGCGAAACTGCCCGTGCATGCGGGTCGCGACAAGAACAACCTGTGGGATCACAAGACGTTCGCCCGCGGCTTTCTCAAGTTCATCACGTCGAACGCACCGGATGATGTGAAGTCGACACCGGCGCCCGTGGTGGCAGTGGAAGAGCCGGACGATGCGAACCAGAACGTTCGTGAGCAGGGCGATTCGATCACGCTGCTCGAGGAGCGCAACAAGAGCTACTCCGACAGCCGCCGCAAGGTGATCTTTGGCGGCACGCCGACGATCGACGGTTTCTCGCGGATCGCGCAGGCTTATGAGTCGTCGGACCAGCGCCGGTATCTGGTGCCGTGTCCCGATTGCGGCGAAGAGCATGAACTGGCGTGGGATAACGTCACGTGGTCCGAGAGTGCAGAGAAACCGCACGAGGTGTTCGGACTGGCAACGCCCGAGTCCGCGCGTTACGCGTGCCCGTTCTGCGGCAGTCTGTGGGACGACACCGCGCGCTTTCGTGCGGTGCGGCGCGGCCGGTGGGTCGCGACCGCCGCGTTTCACGGCGTTGCTGGCTTCCGTCTGAACGAGCTCGTGTCGCCGTTTCCTGGCTCGCGCCTCGCGGAGCTTGTGAAGAAGCGGCTCGTCGCGGAAAAAGCGCTGCGCGCGGGCGACGACACGAAGATGCGCTCGTTCGTCAACAACACCGAGGGGCGCCCGTACCGATACGAGAGCGACATTCCGGAGATCGATCTGCTCGCCGAGCGTGCGCTCGACTATGACGTCTTCACCGTGCCGGCCGGCGCACTGGTACTCACCGCCGGCATCGACGTGCAGCACGACCGGATCGCCATTGTGCTGCGCGCGTGGGGCCGTGGCGAAGAGAGCTGGCTGGTGCTGTGGGACGAAATCTACGGCAACGTGCTCGAGCAGGGCACCGATCCGATGGTCGGTGGCGTGTGGGGCGCCCTGACCGATCTGCTCACGCAGGGCTACCGGCATGCGAACGGGTGGGTGCTGCGTGTGAAGGCGGCATCAATCGATTCTTCGGATGGCTCGACGTCTGATGCCGTGTACCGCTATGTGCGTGTCGCACAGAAGCGCGGCATCAACATCATGGCGATCAAGGGCGCAAAGCAGATCGATGCGGAAATATTCAGCGTGCCGAAGGCGCCCGTCGACTCGGTGCGCAACAACAGCAAGGCGGCGAAGTACGGGTTGCGCCCCTATATGGTCGGTGTGAGCAAGGCCAAGGATCTGATTCTCGATAACCGGCTCAAGCTCGAAGATGACGGCGCCGGCCGCATGCACTGGTACAGGGGCGTGCGTGCCGACTATCTGCAGCAGCTCACCGCCGAAGTGAAGGTGCCGGGGCGTACCGGCAGCAAACGCATCTGGCAGAAGAAGGCCGGTGCGCGCAATGAGGCGCTCGACTGCGAGGTGTACGCATTGCATGCGGCGCGCAGCATCAAGACGCACCTGATGACCGAGGCGCACTGGATGATCGAACAGCAGCGCCTGTCGCAGGTCTCGCTGTTCGACACGGTGCCGGTTGCCACCGGCCTGCCGGCAGTCGCGGATATCGGGCCGCCGGATCCGCCGCCGATAGCAGCTGCCAGCAACACCAGCAACACACCCGAAACCCCGCCGCCGAGCGGGGTTTCGCGCATTCAGGGCCGGCGTACCGCGCGGTCAACGTATCTGAAGCGCCGGTAGCAGCACATCACAGGAGCACGGTATGGCCTATACAGCGGCGGATCTCGCCCGCATCCAGTCCGCGATCGCCAAGGGCGAGCTCGAGGTCCAGTACGCGGACCGCAAGGTCCGCTACCGGTCGATCGCGGAACTGCGTGAAGCGCAGACCGAGATTGTGCGCGCGCTCGATCGGGCGAATCCGCGCTCGCGCGTGTTCCGGCTGCGGCACGGCGGCAAGGGGGTGCGATGAAGCCTTCCTATCCGTCACTCGCGAAGCGCGGTTTCGTGATGCCGACCCGGCTGAAAGCGGCGGCGTATGAAGCCGCAAGTTCCGCTGGCGCACGCGCCCGGTCGTGGCAGACCTCGGGCGCCGGACCGAATGCGGCGGCGGTACAGAACCTGCCGCTGATTCGCAGCCGCGCGCGCGATGCGATCCGCAATGACCCGTGGGCGAAGACCGCGATCGCGCGGCTGGTGTCGAACACCATCGGCACGGGCATCCAGCCGCATCCGCAGCACCCGGACCCGGTTATCCGGCGACAGCAGAAGCAGCTCTGGGACGACTGGGTCGGCGAATCCGACGCGGACGGCCTGCTCGATTTTTACGGGCAGCAGACGCTCGCGGCGCGTGCGTTCTTTGGTGACGGCGAGGTGCTGGTGCGCCGGCGCATGCGCCACCCCGACGACGGGCTTTCCGTACCGCTGCAGCTTCAGGTGCTCGAAGGCGATCTGCTGCCGGTCGAAAAGAACGAACTGCGGCCGGATGGTGGCGAGATCATCAACGGCGTCGAATACGACGCGGATGACCGACGGGTTGCCTATCACCTGCTGCGTCGCCATCCCGGCGAATACAACCGGATGACGGGCGGTGGTCTCGTGACCGTGCCGGTATCTGCGGATGACATTGCACACGTGTTTCAGCCGTTGCGCGCGGGGCAGGTGCGCGGCGTGCCCGAACTGTCGACGGTGCTGCTGCGGTTGCACTCGCTCGACAACTTCGACGACGCGGTGCTGTTCCGGCAGGAAATCAGCAACCTGTTCGCGGGCTTTCTCGTCAAGCCAAACGCGGAGCCGGGCCTCCTGGGTGATCCGGTGACGGGCGAGGGGCTGGTTTTCGACTCGGACGGTTTCTCGCCGGTCGTGTCACTGGAACCCGGCACCGTGCAGGAACTGGCGCCTGGCGAAGACATGCGCTTTGCAACACCGCCCGGCGCCGGAGCCGATTACGGCCCGTTCATGCGTCAGCAGCTGATGGCCGCCGCCGCATCGGTCGGCATGCCGTACGAGATTCTCACCGGCGATCTGCGTGAGGTGGGCGATCGCGTGCTGCGTGTGCTGCTCAACGAGTTCCGCCGCGCGATCGAGCAGCTGCAGTGGAACGTCTTCATTCACCAGTATTGCCGCCGCGCGTGGGCGTGGTGGGTCGATGCCTGCGCACTGTCGGGCGCGATGCCGATGCCGGACTTCCATCGCACACGGCGTGAATACCTGCGTGTGCGCTGGGTGCCGCAGGGCTGGCCGTACATCCACCCGGTGCAGGACGTGAACGCGCAGAAGCTGGCGATCCGTTCCGGGCTGACGAGCCGCTCGGCGTCGATCCTCAAACAGGGCGAAGACCCGGAACAGGTCGATGGCGAAAACGCCGCCGACAACGCGCGGGCCGATGCGCTCGGCCTGCGTTACGACACCGATCCCCGCTCGCGCGACATCGCGGGCGACGGGGTGCCCGATACGCACATTCAAAGGCAGGAACCGTAGATGAAAAACCGCAAGTGGTGGGACATCAGGGCGATGACGAACGCGCAGGGCGCGGCCGTCGCCGAGATCCGGATCTATGACGAGATCGGATTCTGGGGCACCGATGCAAAAACGTTCATCGCGCAACTCGATGCTGCGGCCGCCAGCGCGACGGAGGTCATCGTCGCCGTGAATTCGCCAGGCGGCGATGTCTTCGATGCATTCGCGATCTACAACGCGCTGCGACGCTATGCCGGCAAGGTCACCGCGCGCGTCGATGGTGTGGCCGCGTCTGCAGCCGGACTGGTCGTGATGGCGGGCGACCAGGTGGTGATGCCTGAGAACGCGATGCTGATGATTCACAACCCGTGGACGATCGCGCTCGGTTCGGCGGCAGATCTGCGCAGCACGGCCGACATGATGGACAAGGCCCGCGACGGGATTCTCGCGGCGTACCGGCGCAAGAGCGGCCAGACGGACGAGGCGCTGACCGCGATGATGGATGCGGAGACGTGGCTCACGGCGCTTGAAGCGCAGTCGCTTGGCTTTTGCGATGTGATCGAGGAGCCGGTGCGATTGGCTGCGTCGACGAACGCGGCGGGCCTGCTTGCCCGTTTCAGGAACCCGCCGGAGCCGGTGCAGGCGCTGGTCGAGGCAGAGGGTGATGCGTCGTCGCCGCCCGCTGACCCGCCGTCCAATGACCCACCGGTCAATGATCCGCCGCCGCCGATTCCCCCCGAGCCCGCCGCGCCGGGCTTGAATCCTCTGCCGGCAGAAAACCCGCCTGCGCCCGCGCCACAGGATCCGGGCCCGGTTGCGGTGCGGGAAGAGCCGGGCGTGCTGGCCGCGCACGTGTTCAACGCCTGCCGCGCGGCGAACCTGTCCATGTGCGCGGAAAGCATCGTCACGCTCACGGCCTTGAAGGACCGCGCCACCATCGACGCGGCGATCCGGAACGCGACCGACATTGCCGGCCTGTGCCTCGCGGCGAAGCTGCCGGAACTCACCGCGCAGTTCGTGGGCGATGGGTTGAATCCCGACCAGGTGCGCGCGCGACTGTTCGACCGTGTCACGCAGTCCCAGCCGCGTGTGAATAACCGGCAGCAGCCGGCCCCGAACGATGCAGGCCGATCCTCCACGGGTCCGAAAGCATCGTCCATCTACGCCGCCCGTCAGGGCGCCACAAAGTGACTTTGATAACGGCGCTATTGAGGCGCAGAAAGGAGCAGACGTATGACCATCAAGACCCAGGGCACGCTGACCGGTGAGTTTCTTCTCTCCGAAGGCGAAGGCCAGATCTCGCGTGAGCGCATCGTTGTTGCGAAGGGCGATGCGCTGCCGGCCGGGCAACTGCTCGGCACGCTCGGCACCGGCGAATACGCGCCGTACAACAACACCGCGGCAGATGGTTCGGAAATCGTCACGGCGATCTTGTATGCGCCGCTGCCCGCATCCGGAGATCCGCGTCCCACCGTCGGCATCGTTCGCCTCGCGGAAGTTGCGGAAGCCCGTCTTACGGGCCTCGATGCGGCCGCTCGCAGTGACCTCGCTGCTCACTACGTGATCGTGCGCTAGACCGCGCCATCGTTTCGACCATGTCGCCGTTGCTGAATCGCGATGGCGGCGTCACAGCTATTCAGGAGAGTCTTTATGGCGGATATCGCCCTTTTCAACGACGACGCGTTCTCGCTGTCGTCGCTCAGCGCTGCGATCAACGAGCAGCCATTCGTGCCGAGCCGGCTTGCGGCATTGGGCCTGTTCGAAGAGCAGGGCATCACGACGACGGTGGTCCAGATCGAGAAGGACGGCGACACGCTCGCGCTGGTTCCGGCTGGCATTCGTGGCTCGTCGGCCAGCGTTGTCGTTGGCAGCAAGCGTCAGATGCTGCCGTTCAACACGGTGCACCTGCCGCAACGCGCAACCATCGGCGCCGATGAAATCCAGAACCTGCGCGCGTTCGGCTCGGAGACCGAACTCGAAGCGCTGACGACGGTGGTCAATCGTCGGCTCGGCAAAATGCGCCGGCAGCTCGACGCGACGCACGAATTCCACCGGATCGGTGCGATCAAAGGGCAGATTCTGGATGCGGACGGCAAATCGGTCGTGGTGGATCTGCTCAAGGCATTCGACATCGAGCAGACCGTGATCGACTTCGAGCTCGATAAGGTGGCTGACACCGAGATCCGCACGAAGTGCCAGCTGGTGCTCGACGCGATCGAAGACGCACTCGGCAACATCCCGTTTACCGGCGCGCGCGTGCTGTGCGGCCGGAAATTCTGGAACGCGCTGATCGTACTGAAGACGGTCAAGGAAACGTACCTTGCCACAGCGATGGCAGCGTCGCTGCGCGGCGACACGCGCGACGCGTTCGATATCGGCGGCTGTACCTTCGAGCGCTATCGCGGTCGCGTCGGTGATGTGGGTTATGTGGCTGACGATGAGGCGCATGCGGTGCCGGAGGGCGTGCCGGATCTGTTCATTACGCGTTTTGCCCCAGCCGACTATGTGGAGGCGGTCAACACGACCGGTCTGCCGTATTACGCGAAGCAGGAGTTGATGGACTTCGGCAAGGGCGTCGAGATCGAGGCGCAGTCGAACCCGATTCACCTGTGCACGCGTCCGAAGGCCGTCATCAGGTTGACGGCCTGAGGAGACACGTATGGCGTTCCGTGATCTGGTCGCGGATCTCGACGATGCCGTGATCCGCGATCTGGCCGACGACGACATCACCGTCGACGGGGAGCCGCTGCGCGGCATGTTCGCCGCGCCGTGGCTCGGTCCGGATCTCGGCCGGCAGCGCACGCAGCTCGAGCATCCGCAGGTGAGCGTGCGCGAGGCGGACGCCGTCGCGATCCGCGAGGGCAGCATGGTGACGGTCGGCGTCGATGACTACGTCGTGTTCGAACTGCAACCCGACGGCACGGGGTGGACCGTGCTGCTGTTAAGACCCCGTTGATGAGATTCCGTTATTGAGGCCCTGCTGATGGATGCACTGAAGGTCGAGATCGATATCAGGGAAGTGACCGCCGCGCTGCAGGGGCTGTCGCCGTCCGCCATGCAGGCAGCGTGGCGTCGCACGCTGCGCAAGACCGCAGCGTGGATCAAAAGCCAGACCGGCAAGGAAGTGTCCCGCGGCACGCAGATCCCGCAGAAGGTGATCCGCAGCCGGCTGTACTTCTTCATGCGTTCAGCTGACACCGGCAAGGTGTGGCTGGGGCTGAATCCGGTCGAAGCCCACCGGCTGGGATCCGTACGCGAGACGAAAAAAGGCATGCGGGCGGGCCGGTTCACCTTCGATGGCGCCTGGCGGCAGACGAGGGCGAAGCCGGACGGACCGATCTACCAGCGCACCGGCAAGGCCCGCACGCCGTTCGAGGTTGTGACGGTGAACTGGTCGAAGACCGGCGACCCGGCGTTCCGGCGGGCGGCGCAGATGTGCGAGGCGCGGCTGATGACCATCCTGCGGCAGGAAGTGAACTACGAAATCCAGAAGGTCATTGGAGGACTCCGGCGTGCCCGATAACCTGAAAACGCTGCACGACGCGATGATCGCGGGCCTGCGCGCGGCGCTGCCCGATATCTCGCCGATCGATGCCTATCCGCGCATCGGCCGGAAGATTCCAACGCCCAGCATCGCGCTTGAGCTGTCGGAAATGGAACCGGGACACGATCCCGGTACCGGACAGACGTCGCTGATCGGGCGCTTCCAGGCGCGGGCGATCTGCGATCCGCTTGGGCTGCACGCGGATCTCGCGGTGCGCGAGCTGGCCGCGCGAATCGCGTGTGCCGTGCATGCGCAGACGTGGGGTGTGCCGGTGACACCGGCGAAGCTCGTGCAGATCGGTGACGATCCGTTCAAACCGGAGCTCGACGCGTATCTCGTCTGGCTCGTCGAGTGGACGCATGAGTTTGATCTCGGCGATGTCGCCGCGCCGTTTCCGTCCGCCGGCTCCGCTGTGCTGTGGGGCGTCGATCCGGATACGGGCACCGCGCCGGGCGCAGAGTATCTGGATCCGGCACACGATCCGTCCGAAGGATAGCCACATGAGCGACTACGAGATTGGCGAAATCGATCGCCTGATCGCGAGCATCGTGCAGGCGGGCTATATCGATGATGTGCAGTACGACCCGCCGCGCTGCCGGGTGCGCAACGGTGAGTGGGTCAGTGCGCTGTTGCCGTGGAAGACGTTTGCGGCAGGCCGGGTCAGGACGTGGTGTCCGCCCTCGGTCGGTGAGCAGGCCGTGGTGCTCGCGCCATCGGGCACGCTTGCCGGTGCGTTCGTGCTGGCTGGTTTCTATAGCGACACGCACGGCGGGGCCAACGGCCATGCCGGGAACCTGACGGCGACCGACTGGCCGGACGGTGCGCATGAGCATTACGACCACGACGCACACGAATATGTCCTGTCGGTTCCCGCTGGTGGCCGGATCGTGTTCCGCATCGGCGATACGCAGATGGAACTGACGGCGGACGGCATCACGCAGATGACGCCGAAGCTGCTCGTCGATGCGCCGGATTCAACGTTCACCGGAAACAGCACGACACAGAAGCGGCTGACGTTCCAGGGCGGCATGACCGGCAGCAATTCAGCGGGCGGTCCCGCATCCGAGATCGACGGCGACGCGAGCTTCACCGGCACCGTGAAATCGAAGGGCGTTTCGCTGCCGGATCACATACATATGGTGAAGCAGGAGGGTGCGCCGACGGACCCACCGCTGAAAGAATAGAGTCCGATCCCCCGATCGTTGGGAAAGTTACTTTGGCCTCGCCTTCGCGCGAGGCTTTTTATTGGAGTCCCGAAATGACGAAAGATAACGATATTCCGGTTCCGGCGTCGACCGTCGCCGCAGGCGCGGCGTCCGTCACTTTCCGCGATAAGGTTTTCAGGTCGCGCACCCTGGTGCTGGCCGACGGCCGCACGCTGAGCGTTGACAAAAGCACCGTGACGGCATCGGACCAGGAGCAGCTCGCGCTGCTCGAACGCCATCCCGACTTCGAACGCGTCGCGGACGGAGCCTGACGATGGGCGCGGGTACGGCGCTGGTCGGTATGGACCGGCAGACGGGCAAACCGGTCACCGGCATCGCGCACCTGAAGCAGAGCATCGGCGACATTCTCTCGACCCGCAAGGGCACGCGGCGCGAGCGGCCCGAGTACGGCTCCGACATTCCCCGCATGGTCGATCTGCCGGTCTCGCGCGGCTGGATTTCTTCGGCGCAGGCGGAAGCGGCCCGCGCGATCGGGCGATGGGAGCCGCGCATCAGGGTCTCCCGCGTCACGGTCGCATCGATTGTTGATGGCCGGGTGACGTTCCGTATTCAGGGCGTCTACGAAGGCGACGACGCAGTTTTCGAGGTGACCACGTGACAACCATTGATCTGGGTGCGATCGATCCGCCGGATCTGGTCGACACGCTCGACTTCGAGGATATCTATCAGGAGAAGCTCGAGCACTTTAAAAGCATTTACGCCGGCTGGAGCGCGGCGCTCGAGTCGGATCCGGTGGTGAAGCTGATCGAGCTTGCGGCCTACCGCGAGGTGCGGTTTCGCGCGCGGGTCAATGACGCCGCACGCGCGGTGATGCTGGCTTTCTCGACCGGTGCCGATCTTGAACACCTGGCGGCGCTCCTCGACATCGGGCGGGCGACCATCGATCCCGGCGACGCGGACGCGAATCCGCCAGTCGGGCCGACGCTCGAAGGCGACGACCGGCTGAAGTTGCGCACGCAGATGTCGATCGAGCGCTCGACGGTCGCCGGTCCATCCGGCAGTTACGTCGCGCTGGCAATGAATGCGTCCGCGGACGTGCTGGACGTGAAGGTGGATCGTCCCGAGGCGGGCATCGTCCGCCTGACGCTGCTGTCCGCAGTGGGCGATGGTGTGCCGGACCAGACGCTGATCGACACCGTGACCGCAGCGGTCTCGCCGGAGGACGTCCGGCCGCTGAACGACGAGGTGCTGGTGACAGCCGGCGAGCGCGTCGATTTCGCCGTCGAGGCGGACGTCCACGTCGGCAGCGGTCCGGGCGGTGAAGCCGTTTTCGAGGCGCGTCGCGCAGCACTCGGAAAGGCCATCGCCAGCGCCCGCAAGCTGGGTGCCGGCATGTCGCTGTCCGCGATCTACGGAGCGCTGCACCCGCCCGATTCCGGCGTGATCGATGTCGATCTGCGATCGCCGCCGGCGCACGTTATCTGTACGCCGCGGCAGTTCGCCAACTGCACGTCGATCGTGCTCAACATGAAGGTGGACGATGCGTGATGCACTCTTGCCGGCCAACCAGACCCCGCTCGAAACGGCGCTTGCGATCGTCATGGCGCCGCGCGTCGATCCGGAAATCCTGCGCACGCTGTGGGATGCCGACCGGTGTCCGCTGGCATGGCTGCCGTGGCTCGCGTGGGCACTGGCCGTCGACGGCTGGGAGCTGGCCGAATCGGAGGACGCGAAGCGGGCGCTGATCAAGGGCTCGCTCGCACTGCACCGCCGGAAGGGCACGCCGTGGGCGGTGCGCGAAGTGATCCGCCGGCTCGGCTTCGGCGAGGTCGAGCTGGTCGAAGGGCGACTCGCGCGGCGTCGCGACGGATCGGTCACGCGCAATGGCGATCACGTGCACGGCCGTGCGAACGCGTGGGCGGAATACATCGTGAAGCTTCAGCAGCCGGTCACGCGCGATCAGGCGGACAGCCTGAAGGCCGTGCTCGGGCGCTACGCACCCGCGCGCAGCCTGCTCGCGGTACTCGACTACACGGCGGTGCCGATCCGCCATAACGGCGCCGCCATGCGCAATGGACAATACAACAGAGGGAGTGTGGCCTGATGGCAGACCTTGTGGAAATCGCCCAGTGGGAAGAGGGTGTGTATCAGCTGGAAACGTCGGACCCTGTCATGGGTGGCCCCGATGGAGTCGACAACCGGCAGGCAAAGCAGCTTGCGAACCGAACGCGCTATCTGAGGGCGCAGCAGGAAGCGCACGCGGGCGCAGAGAACCCGCACCCGCAATACGCGACGCTCGTCGCCATGCAGGCCGCGATCGCGGCGCTTGTGAACTCCTCGCCGGCCACGGTCGATACGCTGAAGGAACTGGCTGATGCGCTCGGCGACGATCCCAATTTCGCGACGACGGTGACGAACGCGCTGGCGTTGAAGGCCGCGCTCGACTCGCCGCTTTTCACCGGCACGCCGAGGGGGCCGACGCCGGCGCAGTTCGACAACAGCACGAAGCTTGCGACTACGGCGTTTCTCTGTCAGTCCGGGCTTCAGTACTCGCCACTTCACTCGGGCCAGGCCACCGTCGCGTCGACGACGATGGACAACAGTTACATCGGTTCGCGAGTGGTTTTTAACAACACGGCCAATCAGGTCGCGACGCTTCCGCCGATCGCCGGGTTGCCTAACGGGGCAAGCGTCCATTGCAGCAAGGTCAGTACATCGTCGAGCGGGATCGTCACGATTTCCGCGGCGGGCGCGGACCAGATCGATAGCGGGACAGGGCTGGTGACGAGCGTGGCGCTTAACCCTGGCGAAGACTGCGTGTTTACCGTCCTGTCCGGCGCCTGGGTCATCAGCGGATCGTTCCTGTTCCGCCGCAATGCGTTCTCGCAGTCGCTTGCCAATAACGGCTATGCGAAGCTGCCCAGCGGATTGATTGTCCAGTGGGGCACCAGCACGATTGCAACGCAATCGATGCAGACAGTCACGCTGCCGGTCGCTTACCCCAACGCGTTCATTCTGGCTGCGGGCAACACCGGTACCGTGATCACCCCGAATGCCGCGTCGATCTCACTGGGTTTCCAGGGGAACGGCAGCAAGACCAGTTTCAACGTGATCGCGGGCACCGCGTCTTCCGGTTCAACGGGTATTTCGTGGATCAGCATCGGGTACTGAGGGACATCATGGGACAGAAATTCGCAGCATACGACGCCCAAGGCGCCGTCACCGGCTTTTACGACAGCGTCGACAGTCCGGTGCCGGACTCCGTCACGGCCGTCGGGATCACGGACGCGCTGTGGCAGGAGCTGATCAACGGACAGGGTCAGGGCAAGCGCATTGCGCTCGACGCTGACGGCATGCCGGCGCTATTCGATCCGCTGCCACCGACGCGTGCGCAGCAGGCCGACATGATGCGCGCGAGGCGCGATGGCGCGCTAGCGGCGACCGACTGGCTCGTCGCCCGGCATCAGGACGAAAAGCTGATCGGCGACGGCACGACCCTCACGGCGGAGCAGTTCACGGCGCTGCTCCGGTATCGCCAGGCGCTGCGCGATCTCGCCGGTGCGACCGGCTGGCCGAACGTCGAACTACCAGCCGCACCCGATTTCGTGACGTAAGCGCCGCTCCGGCGCATTGCCGGAGCCCCCGCATTCCATCATCCGAAGCCACCTGCCCAGGCGGCTTTTTATTTGCCTGATTTCTTTGGCTGATTTGTTTGCCTGATTTTTTGGCTGAATTTTCCTGATCCCTGGAGACCTTCATGGGTGCAACCTCGTTTTTCCACGGCGTGACCGTGTCGCTGGTCGACACCGGGCCGCGCACCATCGCCGTGCCGAGCTCGTCGATCGTCGGCATGGTCAACACCTATACGCCCGGCGCGGATCGGGCCGCGCCCAATGTGCCGGTGCAGCTGACAAGCTATCGCGAGGCTGTTGCCGCGTTCGGCGAAGGCAGTGCGATTGCCAAAGCGGCCCGCGCGATCTATGCGCAGAGTACGGCGGTGATTGTCGCCACCGGTGTGGCTGCCGGCGCAGCAGACGGAAATGAGCCCGCAGCGCTCACCTCGGCGATCATCGGTGGCGTCAGTGCCGGCGGTGCACGCACCGGCCTGCAGTCGCTGCTCGACGCGAAGTCGAAATACAACGTGCAGCCGCGCCTGCTGCTCGCCCCCGGCTTCTCGTCGACGCAGGCGGTTGCGACCGCGATGGATTCGCTTGCCGGCAAACTGCGCGCGATCGGCATCATCGACGGACCGAATATCGATGACGAAGCGGCGATCGCCTACGCGCAGAACTTCGGCAGCAAGCGGCTCTATATGGTCGATCCAGGGGCCACGATGTGGGACACGACCGCCAACGCCGACGTCGATGCGCCGGCTTCGTCGTACGCGGCGGGCCTCTTCTGCCAGACCGACGCGAACATCGGTTTCTGGGCGTCGCCGTCGAACAGGGAAATCACTGATATCACCGGCACGAAGCGGCCGATCGAGTTTCTCGACGGCGACGAGACCTGTCGCGCGAACCTGCTCAATAACGCGAACATCGCGACAATCATCCGCGACGGCGGATACCGCCTGTGGGGTAACCGCACGCTCTCGGCCGATGCCAAATGGAAGTTCGTCACGCGCGTGCGCACGCTCGACATCGTGATGGACGCGGTGCTGGCCGGCCACAAGTGGGCGGTCGACCGCGGCATCACGGCCACGTACGTGAAGGACGTCACCGAAGGGCTGCAGGCGTTCATGCGCGATCTGAAGAACAGGGGTGCGCTGATCAACTTCGAGGTGTATGCGGATCCGGAGCTGAACACCGCGACGCAGCTCGAGGACGGCAAGGTGTACTGGAACATCCGCTTCACCGACGTGCCGCCGGCAGAAAACCCCAACTTCCGCTTCGAGGTCACCAACCAGTGGCTGACCGAAGTGCTCGATACCAATCCCTGATGGCAACCCCTGATACCCACCTGAGAGGTGACGCGTGACTCCGGAAACACTTTATAACTTCAACGTGTATAGCGACGGCAAGGGTTTTGCGGGCCGCGCCACGCAGTGCACGCTGCCGAAACTGAAGATCAAGACCGACGACCATCGTGCCGGCGGCATGGATGCGCCGGTCAAGATCGATCTCGGCATGGAGGCGCTCGAGGCCGCGTTCCAGATGTCGACGATGGAGCGCGACGTGCTGAAGTTCTTCGGCCTCGCCGACGCGACCGCATTCAACGGCGTGTTTCGCGGTGCGTTCCGCGACATCAAGGGTGCGACGAAGGCGGTCGCCGCGACGTTTCGCGGGATGCTCTCCGAGGTCGATGGCGGCGACTGGAAGCCGGGCGAGAAGGTCGACGCCAAGTTCACCGTGTCGCTGACCTATTACAAGCTGGAGATCGACGGCGCGGTCGTGCACGAGATCGACGTGCTCGGCATGGTGCGCATCATCAATGGCGTCGACCAGCTCGCTGAGATCCGTAAGGCGATCGGCATGTAACAGTGGATCAGGCGGCAAAAGTTACTTTTGACATCAACGGCGGGCCGCGCGGCTCGCCGTTTCTATTTGAGGCGGGACAGATGGACAGCAATGTGGATAACAACGTGGTCAGTAACGCAATCGATCGCTTCGACAGCGTCACCGTGAAGCTGAACTATCCGGTGGCATTTGACGGCGTCGTGCGCGACACCCTGACGCTGCGGCGCCCGAAGGTGCGCGACATGCGCGCGGCGCAGAAGATCGCCCCCGGCGATGAGGAAGGGCAGGAACTGGCGATTTTTGCCGCGCTCGCGGGCGTGTCGCCGAACGACCTGGAGGGCATGGATCTCGGTGATTATCACCGCGTCCAGGATGCCTACTTTCGCCTCACATCCGCTGGCAAGAATCAGCCAGAAAACGCTCAAGGCGCTGGCAAAGCGGCTGCTTAAGGAGCACGGCGTGCAACCGGCCTCGATCGACGACATGTCGCTCGACGAGGTGATCTGGTGGCTGACGGATTAACGCGTTGATGGGCAAACGGGATGGAGGGAGGTGATGGCAAACGACATCGCACTCGGGATCGTGATCGGTGGTGCCGTGTCGGCGACGTTC
>NZ_FRAB01000073.1 GCF_900142195.1 Paraburkholderia terricola | reverse complement strand
GACCAGGGTCAGGCAGGCGACAACGTGGGTATCCTGCTGCGCGGCACGAAGCGTGAAGACGTGGAGCGCGGTCAGGTGCTGGCGAAGCCGGGCTCGATCAATCCGCACACGCACTTCACGGCCGAAGTATATGTGCTGAGCAAGGACGAGGGCGGCCGCCACACGCCGTTCTTCAACAACTATCGTCCGCAGTTCTACTTCCGTACGACGGACGTGACGGGCTCGATCGAGTTGCCGAAGGACAAGGAAATGGTCATGCCGGGCGACAACGTGTCGATCACGGTGAAGCTGATCAATCCGATCGCGATGGAAGAAGGTCTGCGCTTCGCGATCCGCGAAGGCGGCCGTACCGTCGGCGCAGGTGTCGTTGCCAAGATTCTCGAGTAACGCCAGATAGTTCTCGTTAATCGGTAATTTCGGGGTTGGCGGTGTCGTCAACCCCAAATGGTTTAGGGGTATAGCTCAACTGGCAGAGCGTCGGTCTCCAAAACCGAAGGTTGGGGGTTCGATTCCCTCTGCCCCTGCCAACTCTCGCGTCGCATTTGACGCTTCGTTAAGGTGTTATGGCGAATCCTTCCGTCGAAACTGTAAATACATCCAGCGACAAGCTGATGCTCGTCGCGGGCGTATTGTTGGTCTTGGCCGGATTTGTGGGATTTTTCTGGCTCAATGGCCAGGAGTGGTACGTCCGCGGAGCCGCCTTGGCTGTCGGTGTGATTGCCGGCATCGTAGTCGGTCTTCTCTCTGCGCCTGGCAAGGGCTTCATCGCTTTCGCCAAGGATTCGTATAAAGAAGTTCGCAAAGTTGTCTGGCCAACGCGCAAAGAGGCTACGCAGACAACGCTTGTAGTATTCGGCTTCGTCTTCGTCATGGCGATCTTTCTTTGGATTAGCGATAAATCCATCGAATGGGCGATTTTCTCGGTGATTCTGGGTTGGAAATGATATGAGCGATACTCCGGCATCCCCGAGCGGAAAACGTTGGTACGTCGTGCACGCCTACTCCGGAATGGAGAAGAGCGTGCAACGCGCGCTTCAGGAGCGCATCGAACGCGCCGGCATGCAAGACCAGTTTGGCCAGATCCTCGTACCGACTGAAGAAGTTGTTGAGGTGAAGGGCGGCCACAAATCCGTGACCGAACGTCGTTTCTTCCCGGGCTATGTGCTCGTGGAAATGGAAATGACGGACGAAACGTGGCACCTCGTGAAAAATACGGCAAAGGTGACAGGCTTCGTTGGTGGCGCGCGTAATCGTCCGAGTCCGATCTCTCCGCGAGAAGTCGAGAAGATCATGTCGCAGATGCAGGAAGGTGTCGAAAAACCGCGACCGAAGACCCTGTTTGAAGTAGGCGAGATGGTGCGGGTAAAGGACGGCCCATTCACGGATTTCAACGGCAGCGTCGAAGAAGTGAACTACGAGAAGTCACGTGTCCGGGTTTCCGTTACGATCTTCGGCCGCGCAACGCCGGTCGAACTGGAATTTGGCCAGGTCGAAAAGTTGTAATTCAGAATTTTGCGGAACGCGGCATCGGCGCGTTCCGCATCTCGCGCTTACGGCTCGCGTAATGGCCGTTGAGGAGCGCAAGTAGCCTGTTTTTCGGTGAACGCGCGCTACTACTCACTGAACGTCTGCATGTATCGGAGCGGCGTTCCAAAGAGGTTTTTAACATGGCAAAGAAAATCATCGGCTTTATCAAGCTGCAGATTCCTGCAGGTAAAGCCAATCCGTCGCCGCCGGTCGGTCCGGCGTTAGGCCAACGTGGCCTGAACATCATGGAGTTCTGCAAGGCGTTCAACGCTCAGACTCAAGCAATGGAACCGGGTCTGCCGATTCCTGTCGTGATCACCGCATTTGCGGATAAGAGCTTCACGTTTGTTCTCAAAACGCCGCCGGCTACGGTTTTGATCAAGAAGGCAGCGAAGATCGACAAGGGTTCGAGCAAGCCGCATACGGACAAGGTCGGCAAGATCACTCGTGCTCAAGCTGAAGACATCGCCAAGACCAAGATGCCCGATCTGACGGCAGCTGATCTGGACGCAGCGGTTCGTACGATCGCTGGTAGCGCCCGCTCGATGGGCATCACCGTGGAGGGCGTGTAAATGGCTAAGCTTTCGAAGCGTCTGCAAGCATTTGCAGCCAAGGTGGATCGTCAAAAACTGTACCCGATCGATGACGCACTGTCGCTCGTGAAGGAATGTGCAAGCGCAAAGTTCGACGAGTCGATCGACGTTGCAGTGCAACTCGGCATCGATGCGAAGAAGTCTGACCAGGTAGTTCGTGGCTCGGTCGTGCTGCCGGCAGGTACCGGTAAATCGGTCCGCGTGGCAGTGTTCGCACAGGGCGAGAAGGCGGAACAAGCCCGTGCCGCCGGCGCGGAAATCGTCGGTATGGAAGATCTGGCTGAACAAGTCAAGGCTGGCAAGCTGGACTTCGACATTGTGATCGCTTCGCCAGACACGATGCGCGTAGTCGGTACGTTGGGTCAGATCCTCGGCCCGCGTGGCTTGATGCCGAACCCGAAGGTCGGTACGGTTACGGCCGACGTCGCAACGGCAGTCAAGAATGCCAAGGCTGGCCAAGTGCAATTCCGTGTCGACAAGGCCGGTATCATCCACGCTACCATCGGCCGCGCTTCATTCGAGCCGACGGCTCTGCGTAGCAACCTGAACGCTCTCGTCGACGCGCTGCAAAAAGCGAAGCCGGCAACGAGCAAAGGTGTCTACCTGCGCAAGGTCGCTCTGTCGAGCACGATGGGTGTTGGCGTTCGCGTCGACCAAGCGTCGCTCGCGGCACAGTAAGAGATTTCACCTCGTCTCGGCGAGAGTCGAGACGCTTTTATGGGCTTTGGGCGGTTGCGAGGTGGCGGTCTGCATCACGCAACCGGTTGTCAAAGACCGTTGGCGGGCACGCAGCGGGTAGGCGGGTCCTTAATGGAAAGCCAACGCAGATGGCGAACCCGAAAAGGTTTTGTAGTGATGAAACCGTTGGATGTCCGCAGCAATGTGGATTTCCAACGGTCGAAATACTCCTGACTGGTCGGACGCCGTTATTGAACGCGGTACACAAGGCGCACGCCGCGTGTATCGAATCTGGAGGTTAACCGTGCCACTCAACAAAGAAAGCAAGCAGGCCGTCGTCGCTGAGGTTGCCGCGCAAGTCGCGAAAGCCCAGACCGTGGTTCTGGCTGAGTATCGTGGGATCACGGTTGGCGATCTGACCAAGCTGCGCGCGAAAGCGCGTGAGCAACAGGTTTACCTTCGTGTGTTGAAAAACACGCTGGCGCGTCGCGCTGTCGAAGGTACCCCCTTTGCTCCGCTGGCAGAGCAGATGACCGGTCCCCTGATCTACGGCATCTCGGAAGATGCAATTGCTGCTGCTAAGGTCGTCAACGACTTCGGCAAGAGCAATGACAAGTTGGTCATCAAGGCTGGTTCCTACGAAGGCAAGGTGATGGACAAGGCTGGCGTGCAAGCGCTGGCAAACATCCCGAGCCGCGAAGAACTGCTCTCCAAGCTGTTGTACGTTATGCAAGCACCTGTTTCGGGCTTTGCGCGCGCTCTGGCCGCGCTGGCAGAAAAGAAACAAGGCGAAGAAACCGCTGCATAAGGTACTTCAGTCGAGCGTGATTGATCGCTGGCTGTATCCGAATTCAATTTAGGAGTATTTCAAATGGCAATCGCAAAAGAAGACATCCTCGAGGCAGTAAGCTCGATGTCGGTTCTGGAACTGAACGAACTGGTCAAGGCGTTCGAAGAAAAGTTTGGCGTGTCGGCAGCTGCTGTTGCAGTGGCAGGCCCGGCAGGCGGTGGCGCTGCTGCTGCTGCTGAAGAGCAAACCGAATTCACGGTCAACCTGACGGAAGTCGGCGCGAACAAGGTTTCGGTCATTAAGGCCGTTCGTGAACTGACGGGTCTCGGCCTGAAGGAAGCGAAGGACCTGGTCGACGGCGCACCGAAGCCTGTTAAGGAATCGGTACCGAAGGCTGCTGCTGAAGAAGCCAAGAAGAAGCTGGAAGAAGCCGGCGCGAAGGCTGAAATCAAGTAAGTTTCAGCGCGTTGCGCTAAGGCTGGCGGTTTTCCACCGCCGGCCTTTTTGTGCTTTGAGGGGACCATGTTTTTGCAAGACGTTTGGGCAAAAACATGGCTCCCAGAAGTCAAAGAAAACCGTCTATCGGCAAGATTGACCGGCGTTTCTCTTTGTCTTCTGAAGCGACTGCAGAAGGCAAGTTTGGTCGGGTAGCGGGCAACACAGGCATCCGCTGCCGTCAGCCAGCGGTTGGTAGCGGCCAACCACCAAGCTTCTAGGCTCGTTCAAGCCATCGGACGGCCATCGGGTCTCAGTCGGTGAACACTCGGGTTGTCTCATCAAGGTATCCTGCCTCGACAACAATGCCCGCCGTGATTCGGAGATCGTATGCAATATTCCTTCACCGAGAAGAAGCGCATTCGCAAGAGTTTTGCGAAGCGCCCCATCGTTCACCAAGTACCTTTCCTGCTGGCTACCCAGCTTGAATCATTCAGCACGTTTCTGCAAGCAGACACGCCGTCCACGCAACGCAAGCCGGAAGGTCTGCAAGCTGCGTTCACATCCGTTTTCCCGATTGTTTCGCATAACGGGTTCGCACGTCTAGAGTTCGTCAGCTACATGCTGTCGCCGCCGGCATTCAACATCAAGGAATGTCAGCAGCGCGGTTTGACGTATTGTTCGGCTCTGCGCGCCAAGGTGCGTCTTGTGCTGCTCGACAAGGAATCGCCGAGCAAGCCGGTCGTGAAGGAAGTGAAGGAACAGGAAGTCTACATGGGCGAAATTCCGCTCATGACGCCGACCGGTTCGTTCGTCATCAACGGCACGGAACGTGTGATCGTTTCGCAGTTGCACCGTTCTCCCGGCGTGTTTTTCGAACACGACAAGGGCAAGACGCACAGCTCGGGCAAACTGCTGTTTTCCGCGCGTATCATCCCCTACCGCGGTTCGTGGCTCGACTTCGAATTCGATCCGAAGGACGTACTGTATTTCCGCGTCGACCGTCGCCGCAAGATGCCGGTCACGATCCTGCTGAAGGCGATCGGCCTCACGCCGGAACAGATCCTCGCAAACTTCTTCGTGTTCGACAATTTCACGCTGATGCCGGAAGGCGCGCAGATGGAATTCGTGCCCGAGCGTCTGCGTGGCGAAGTCGCGCGTTTCGACATCACGGACCGTGACGGCAACGTGATCGTCCAGAAGGACAAGCGGATCAACGCCAAGCATATTCGCGATCTCGACAACGCGAAGACGAAGTTCATTTCGGTGCCGGAAGACTATCTGCTCGGTCGCGTGCTGGCGAAGAACGTCGTCGACGGCGACACCGGTGAAGTCATCGCCAACGCGAACGACGAAATCACGGAAACCGTCCTCGAAAAGCTGCGCGAGTCGAAGATCAAGGACATCCAGACGCTCTACACGAACGATCTGGATCAGGGTCCGTACATTTCGTCGACGCTGCGCATCGACGAAACCGCGGACAAGATGGCCGCGCGCATCGCGATCTACCGCATGATGCGTCCTGGCGAGCCGCCGACCGAAGAAGCGGTCGAGGCGCTCTTCAACCGTCTGTTCTACAGCGAAGATGCATACGACCTCTCGAAGGTCGGTCGTATGAAGTTTAACCGCCGCGTCGGTCGCGATGAAATCATCGGCCCGATGACGCTGCAAGACGACGACATCCTCGCCACGATCAAGATCCTGGTCGAGCTGCGCAACGGCAAGGGCGAAGTGGACGATATCGACCACTTGGGCAATCGTCGTGTGCGTTGCGTCGGCGAACTGGCGGAAAACCAGTTCCGTGCAGGTCTCGTGCGTGTCGAACGTGCTGTGAAGGAACGCCTCGGCCAAGCCGAAAGCGAAAACCTGATGCCGCACGATCTGATCAATTCAAAGCCGATTTCGTCGGCGATTCGCGAATTCTTCGGTTCGTCGCAGTTGTCGCAGTTCATGGACCAAACGAACCCGCTGTCGGAAATCACCCACAAGCGCCGTGTTTCGGCTCTTGGCCCGGGCGGTTTGACGCGTGAGCGCGCCGGTTTTGAAGTCCGCGACGTGCACCCGACGCACTACGGTCGTGTATGCCCGATTGAAACGCCGGAAGGTCCGAACATCGGCCTGATCAACTCTCTCGCGCTGTATGCGCACCTGAATGAATACGGCTTCCTCGAAACGCCGTATCGGAAGGTTGTGGACGGCAAGGTGACCGACCAGATCGACTACCTGTCGGCGATCGAAGAAGGCCGTTATGTGATCGCTCAGGCGAACGCGGCGGTGGCTGAAGACGGCACGCTGACCGACGAACTGGTTTCCTCGCGTGAAGCGGGCGAAACGCTGATGGTTACGCCGGACCGCATCCAGTACATGGACGTGGCACCGTCGCAGATCGTGTCGGTGGCGGCATCGCTGATTCCGTTCCTCGAGCACGACGACGCGAACCGCGCGTTGATGGGTTCGAACATGCAGCGTCAGGCTGTGCCGTGTCTGCGCCCTGAGAAGGCCGTGGTCGGTACGGGTATCGAGCGTACGGTCGCGGTCGACTCGGGGACGACGGTTCAGGCCTTCCGTGGCGGTGTGGTCGATTACGTCGACGCGGGCCGTATGGTGATTCGCGTGAACGACGATGAAGCCGCTGCGGGCGACGTCGGCGTGGACATCTACAACCTGATCAAGTACACGCGTTCGAACCAGAACACGAACATCAACCAGCGCCCGATCGTAAAGGTCGGCGATATCGTGTCGCGTGGCGACGTGCTGGCTGACGGCGCCTCGACCGATCTCGGCGAACTGGCGCTTGGCCAGAACATGCTGGTCGCGTTCATGCCGTGGAATGGCTACAACTTCGAAGACTCGATCCTGATCTCGGAGAAGGTGGTTGCGGACGATCGCTACACGTCGATCCACATCGAAGAGCTGAACGTCGTTGCTCGCGATACGAAGCTCGGACCGGAAGAAATCACGCGCGACATTTCGAACCTGGCTGAAGTGCAACTCGGCCGTCTCGACGAGTCGGGCATTGTCTACATCGGCGCTGAAGTCGAAGCAGGCGACGTGCTGGTCGGCAAGGTCACGCCGAAGGGCGAGACTCAGCTCACGCCGGAAGAAAAGCTGCTGCGCGCGATCTTCGGTGAGAAGGCTTCGGACGTGAAGGACACGTCGCTGCGGGTGCCGTCGGGCATGAGCGGCACCGTGATCGACGTGCAAGTGTTCACGCGTGAAGGCATTCAGCGCGACAAGCGCGCGCAACAGATCATCGACGATGAGCTGAAGCGTTATCGCCTCGACCTGAACGACCAGCTACGTATCGTGGAAGGCGACGCGTTCCAGCGTCTCGCACGTATGTTGACTGGCAAGGTCGCGAACGGCGGTCCGAAGAAGCTTGCGAAGGGTACGAAGATCGAACAGGCTTACCTCGAAGATCTCGACCACTACCACTGGTTCGACATCCGCCTCGCGGACGAAGAAGCAGCGGCACAGCTCGAAGCCATCAAGGACTCGATCGAACAGAAGCGTCACCAGTTCGATCTCGCGTTCGAAGAGAAGCGCAAGAAGCTCACGCAAGGCGACGAATTGCCGCCGGGCGTGCTGAAGATGGTCAAGGTATACCTGGCAGTCAAGCGCCGTTTGCAGCCTGGCGACAAGATGGCCGGCCGTCACGGTAACAAGGGTGTCGTGTCGAAGATCGTTCCGATTGAAGACATGCCGTACATGGCCGATGGCCGTCCGGCCGACGTCGTTCTGAACCCGCTTGGCGTGCCGTCGCGGATGAACGTGGGTCAGGTTCTCGAAGTGCATCTGGGTTGGGCCGCGAAGGGTCTCGGCTGGCGTATCGGCGAAATGCTGCAGCGTCAGGCGAAGATCGAAGAACTGCGCGAATTCCTGACCAAGATCTACAACGAGTCGGGCCGCGCTGAAGAGCTGGACAGCTTCACCGACGACGAAATCGTCGAACTGGCGAAGAACCTGCGCGAAGGCGTGCCGTTCGCCACGCCGGTGTTCGACGGTGCGACGGAAGAAGAAATGTCGCGCGCGTTGGACCTGGCATTCCCGGACGACATCGCGAAGAACCTCGGCATGACGCCGTCGAAAAACCAGGTGCGTCTGTACGACGGTCGCACGGGTGAGATGTTCGAACGTACGGTGACTGTCGGCTACATGCACTACCTGAAGCTGCACCACTTGGTCGACGACAAGATGCACGCGCGTTCCACGGGCCCGTACTCGCTCGTGACGCAGCAGCCGTTGGGCGGTAAGGCGCAGTTCGGTGGCCAGCGTTTCGGTGAAATGGAAGTGTGGGCGCTCGAAGCGTACGGCGCATCGTACGTGCTGCAAGAAATGCTGACGGTGAAGTCGGACGACGTGACCGGCCGGACCAAGGTCTATGAGAACCTGGTCAAGGGCGATCACGTGATCGACGCCGGCATGCCGGAATCCTTCAACGTGTTGGTGAAGGAAATCCGCTCGCTCGGTATCGACATCGACCTCGACCGCAACTAATCGGACTACGGAGAGAAGGCAATGAAAGCTCTGCTCGATCTATTCAAGCAAGTCCAACAACCAGAAGTTTTTGACGCGATCAAGATCGGTCTGGCCTCGCCCGACAAAATCCGTTCGTGGTCGTTCGGTGAAGTGAAGAAGCCGGAAACCATCAACTACCGGACGTTCAAGCCGGAGCGCGATGGTCTGTTCTGCGCGAAGATTTTCGGGCCGATCAAAGACTACGAATGCCTTTGTGGCAAGTACAAGCGCCTGAAGCATCGTGGCGTGATCTGCGAAAAGTGCGGCGTCGAAGTGACGCTCGCCAAGGTGCGTCGCGAACGGATGGGCCACATTGAGTTGGCCTCGCCGGTTGCGCACATCTGGTTCCTGAAGTCGCTGCCGTCGCGTCTGGGCATGGTGCTCGACATGACGCTGCGCGACATCGAACGCGTGCTGTACTTCGAAGCCTATGTGGTGATCGATCCGGGCATGACGCCGCTGAAAGCGCGGCAGATCATGACCGAAGAGGATTACTACAACAAGGTCGAAGAGTACGGCGACGAGTTCCGCGCCGAAATGGGCGCGGAAGGCGTGCGCGAACTGCTGCGCGCGATCAACATCGACGAGCAGGTCGAGATGCTGCGCACCGAACTCAAGAACACGGGTTCGGAGGCGAAGATCAAGAAGTACGCGAAGCGCCTGAAGGTGCTCGAGGCTTTCCAGCGTTCGGGCATCAAGCCTGACTGGATGGTGCTCGAAGTGCTGCCGGTGCTGCCGCCGGAACTGCGTCCGCTGGTGCCGCTGGACGGCGGCCGCTTCGCGACGTCGGACCTGAACGACCTGTATCGCCGCGTGATCAACCGTAACAACCGGTTGAAGCGTCTGCTCGAACTGAAGGCGCCTGAAATCATCGTCCGCAACGAAAAGCGGATGCTGCAGGAAGCCGTCGATTCGCTGCTCGACAACGGTCGCCGCGGTAAGGCGATGACCGGCGCGAACAAGCGTCCGCTGAAGTCGCTCGCTGACATGATCAAGGGTAAGGGCGGCCGTTTCCGTCAAAACCTGCTCGGTAAGCGCGTGGACTACTCCGGCCGTTCGGTGATCGTGGTCGGCCCGACGCTCAAGCTGCACCAGTGCGGTCTGCCGAAGCTGATGGCGCTGGAACTGTTCAAGCCTTTCATCTTCAACAAGCTCGAGGTGATGGGTGTCGCTACCACCATCAAGGCTGCGAAGAAGGAAGTCGAGAACCAGACGCCGGTGGTGTGGGACATCCTCGAAGAGGTGATCCGCGAGCATCCGGTCATGCTGAACCGTGCGCCTACGCTGCACCGCCTCGGCATTCAGGCTTTCGAGCCGGTGCTGATCGAAGGCAAGGCAATCCAGCTGCACCCGCTCGTTTGCGCGGCGTTCAACGCCGACTTCGACGGTGACCAGATGGCTGTTCACGTGCCGCTGTCGCTGGAAGCGCAGATGGAAGCGCGCACGCTGATGCTGGCGTCGAACAACGTCCTATTCCCGGCCAACGGCGATCCGTCGATCGTGCCGTCGCAGGATATCGTGCTTGGCCTGTACTACGCGACGCGTGAAGCGGTGAATGCGAAGGGCGAAGGCCTGACGTTCACCGGCGTCTCGGAAGCGCTGCGTGCTTACGAGAACAAGGAAGTCGAGCTCGCCTCGCGCGTCAACGTGCGGATCACGGAAATGGTCCACAACGAAGACAAGTCGGAAGGTGCGCCGGCGTTCGTGCCGAAGATCACGCTGTATCCGACCACCGTCGGCCGCGCAATCCTGTCGGAGATTCTTCCGCCGGGCCTGCCGTTCTCGGTGCTGAACAAGCCGCTGAAGAAGAAGGAAATCTCGCGCCTGATCAACACCGCATTCCGCAAGTGCGGTCTGCGTGAAACGGTGATTTTCGCCGACCAGTTGATGCAGTCGGGTTTCCGTCTGGCAACGCGCGCGGGTATCTCCATCTGCGTCGACGACATGCTCGTGCCGCCGCAGAAGGAAACCATCGTCGGCGACGCCGCGAAGAAGGTGAAGGAATACGACCGTCAGTACATGTCCGGTCTCGTCACGTCGCAAGAGCGCTACAACAACGTCGTCGACATCTGGTCGGCAACGTCGGAAGCGGTCGGCAAGGCGATGATGGAACAGCTGTCGACGGAACCGGTGGTCGATCGCGACGGCAACGAAACGCGTCAGGAGTCGTTCAATTCCATCTACATGATGGCCGACTCCGGTGCTCGCGGTTCGGCGGTTCAGATTCGTCAGCTGGCCGGTATGCGTGGCCTGATGGCGAAGCCGGACGGCTCGATCATCGAGACGCCGATCACGGCGAACTTCCGCGAAGGCCTGAACGTGTTGCAGTACTTCATCTCGACCCACGGCGCACGTAAGGGTCTGGCTGATACGGCACTGAAGACGGCAAACTCGGGTTACCTGACGCGTCGTCTCGTGGACGTGACGCAGGATCTGGTCGTGGTCGAGGACGACTGCGGTACGTCCAACGGCGTTGCCATGAAGGCGTTGGTCGAAGGCGGTGAAGTCGTCGAAGCGCTGCGTGACCGTATCCTCGGTCGCGTGACGGTGGCTGACGTCGTCAATCCGGAATCGCAGGAAACGCTGTACGAAACGGGCACGCTGCTCGACGAAGATGCGGTCGAGGAAATCGAACGCCTCGGCATCGACGAAGTGCGCGTGCGTACGCCGCTGACTTGCGAAACGCGTTACGGTCTGTGCGCGGCCTGCTACGGCCGCGACCTGGGCCGCGGCTCGTCGGTCAACGTCGGTGAAGCAGTCGGCGTGATCGCCGCGCAGTCGATCGGTGAACCGGGCACGCAGCTCACGATGCGTACGTTCCACATCGGTGGTGCGGCGTCGCGTGCGGCGGTGGCTTCGTCGATCGAAGCGAAGTCGAACGGTACGGTGCGCTTCACGGCAACGATGCGCTACGTCACCAACGCGAAGGGCGAGCAGATCGTCATTTCGCGTTCGGGCGAGGCGATGATCACCGACGATCACGGCCGCGAGCGCGAACGTCACAAGGTGCCGTACGGCGCGACGCTGTTGCAACTGGACGGCGCGCAGATCAAGGCCGGCACGCAACTGGCGACGTGGGATCCGATGACACGTCCGATCATCACCGAGTACGGTGGCACGGTGAAGTTCGAAAACGTCGAGGAAGGCGTGACGGTTGCCAAGCAGATCGACGATGTGACGGGTCTCTCGACGCTGGTCGTGATCGACGTGAAGCGCCGCGGTTCGCAAGCGTCGAAGACGGTGCGTCCGCAGGTCAAGCTGCTCGATGCGAACGGCGAAGAAGTCAAGATCCCGAACACCGAGCACTCGGTGCAGATCGGCTTCCAGGTCGGCGCGCTGATCACCGTGAAGGACGGGCAGCAAGTGCAGGTCGGCGAAGTGCTCGCACGTATCCCGACCGAATCGCAGAAGACGCGTGACATTACCGGCGGTCTGCCGCGTGTGGCGGAACTGTTCGAAGCACGTTCGCCGAAAGACGCAGGTATCCTGGCGGAAGTCACGGGTACGACGTCGTTCGGCAAGGACACGAAGGGCAAGCAGCGTCTCGTTATCACGGACCTCGAGGGCAACCAGCACGAGTTCCTGATCGCGAAGGAAAAGCAGGTTCTGGTGCACGATGGTCAGGTCGTCAACAAGGGCGAAATGATCGTGGACGGGCCGGCGGATCCGCACGACATCCTGCGTTTGCAGGGCGTCGAAGCGCTGTCGCGTTACATCGTGGACGAAGTGCAGGACGTGTACCGTTTGCAAGGCGTGAAGATCAACGACAAGCACATTGAAGTGATTGTTCGTCAGATGCTGCGCCGTGTGCAGATCACGGACAACGGCGATACGCGTTTCATCCCGGGCGAACAGGTCGAGCGATCGGACATGCTCGACGAGAACGACCGCATGATCGCGGAAGACAAGCGTCCGGCAACGTACGAAAACGTGCTGCTCGGTATCACGAAGGCCTCGTTGTCGACCGATTCGTTCATCTCCGCGGCGTCGTTCCAGGAAACGACCCGCGTGCTGACCGAAGCGGCGATCATGGGCAAGCGCGATGACCTGCGTGGTCTGAAGGAAAACGTGATCGTCGGCCGTCTGATTCCGGCCGGTACGGGTCTCGCGTTCCACAAGGCACGCAAGAGCAAGGAACTGTCCGACCGCGAGCGTTTCGATCAGATCGCAGCGGAAGAGTCGTTCGAATTCGGTACGCCGGAAACCCCGGCCGCCGAACAGCACCACTCCGGCGAGTAAGTCCGGGCGGCGTTAGCCGCTTTGGACTCACCAGCCAGCGAAGCCGCTCAGTTTCGACTGAGCGGCTTTTTTTATGCGCTCTTCTTTTGCGTGCGTTGCGCTGATTTGTTAGGCCAAACGGCTAACGTTTGTCGCAAACGGCGGGCGCAGCACGAATGCGTTGGTAAAATTCGTGTCACCGGCTCCACGCTGCTTCTCTCAAATTCATGTCCCGTCCGCTCGAAATCCTCAACGAAGTCTTCGGTTACCCCGCGTTCAGAGGACAGCAGGGCGAAATTGTCGAACACGTCTCGGGCGGCGGCGATTGTCTCGTACTGATGCCAACGGGCGGCGGCAAATCGTTGTGCTATCAGATTCCGTCGCTGGTACGGCGAGAAAGCGGCTTCGGTACGGGAATCGTGGTTTCACCACTGATCGCGCTGATGCAGGATCAGGTGGCGGCGCTGACTGAAGTCGGCGTGCGTGCGGCGTATCTGAATTCGACGTTGTCGAGCGCCGAAGCGATGGCCACGGAACGCGCATTGCGCGATGGCGAAATCGATCTGTTGTACGTGGCGCCTGAGCGGTTGATGACGCCCCGATTCCAGGAGTTGCTGGAGCGCACGCGCATCGGGCTCTTCGCAATCGACGAGGCGCATTGCGTGTCGCAATGGGGGCACGATTTCCGGCCGGAATATATCCAGTTGTCGGTGCTGCACGAGCGCTTCCCGAATGTGCCGCGCATCGCACTCACCGCCACGGCCGACGCGATTACACGCGACGAGATCATTCACCGTTTGGCGCTGGACGACGCACGCGTTTTCGTGTCGAGTTTCGATCGGCCGAACATCCGCTATCGCATTGTCGAAAAAGACAATGCGCGCACCCAGTTGCTCGATTTCATTCGCGCGGAACATACGCGGCCGGACGGCACGACCGACGCCGGCGTCGTTTATTGCCTGTCGCGCCGCAAGGTCGAAGAAACGGCGGAGTGGCTGAAGGAAAAAGGCATGCGCGCGTTGCCGTATCACGCCGGCATGGAGTTCGAAATCCGCCAGAAGCATCAGGAGATGTTTCAGCGCGAGGAAGGCATCGTGATGTGCGCGACGATCGCATTCGGCATGGGAATCGACAAGCCGGACGTGCGCTTTGTCGCTCACCTCGACTTACCGAAGAGCGTCGAGGGCTATTACCAGGAAACGGGGCGCGCCGGTCGCGACGGCATGGCTGCCAACGCGTGGATGGCCTATGGCCTCGGCGATGTCGTGCAGCAGCGCAAGATGATCGACGAATCCGACGCCGACGACGCGCACAAACGCGTGCAGACCGGCAAGCTCGATGCGTTGCTCGGTCTGTGCGAGGCCGCGACCTGCCGGCGGGTGCGGTTGCTCGCCTATTTCGGCGAATCGAGCGAGCCATGCGGCAACTGCGACAACTGCCTCGAGCCGCCCCACACATGGGACGCGACGCGCGAAGCGCAGATGGCGCTTTCCTGCGTGTTTCGCGCGCAGCGGGCGAGCGGTTTTCACTTCGGCGCGGGCCATCTGATCGATATCCTGCGCGGCAACCGCAGCGAAAAAATCTTGCAGCGTGGGCATGAAAAGCTGACCACATTCGGCATCGGCGCCGCGCTAGGCGAGCCGGAGTGGCGTGCGGTGTTTCGCCAGCTCGTTGCGTTCGGCTATCTGACGGTCGACCACGAAGGATTTGGCTCGCTGGTTCTCACCGAAGCGAGCAAGCCGGTGCTCAAGGGCGAGCAGAGCGTCACGATGCGTCGCTATGTGAAGCCGACGCGCACCCGTCAGTCGTCCGGACGCACCAGCGAGCGTGCCGACCCCACGATCGGCATGGGTCCGCGCGAACGCGCCCGCTGGGAGCGGCTGCGCGCATGGCGCACCGAAACGGCCAGGAGCGACGGTGTACCGGCTTATGTGATCTTCCACGACGCGACGCTCGCGGAGATTGCCCGCAACGGCCCAGATTCCATCGAAGATTTGCGGAGTATTCCGGGCATGGGCGCACGGAAACTGGATCGTTTCGGCGACGAGTTGCTGGAAGTCGTCGCCGCCGACTGAGTGCTCGGGCGCCTCCGCTGGGGTGCGAAGCATCGCAAGCTGTTGACTCTCTTAGTATTTTCGGAATATTATGCTAGGTTCCGGTTCTTGAGATGCCTGCGCGCGGAATCAATCCACGCGCTGCGATCGGATCCGGAAGTTCGATGCGCAATCGTTTCTGCTTTGCCCGGAAACAGATGCGTCGATTTTGTTCAATTTCAGGAATAAACAATGCCAACCATCAATCAACTGGTTCGCAAAGGCCGCGCGTCGGAAACGACGAAGAGCAAGAGCCCGGCTTTGCAGGACTGCCCCCAGCGTCGCGGCGTGTGCACCCGTGTGTACACCACGACGCCGAAAAAGCCGAACTCGGCGCTCCGTAAGGTTGCGAAGGTGCGCCTGACGAACGGCTTCGAAGTCATTTCGTATATCGGTGGTGAAGGCCACAACCTGCAGGAACACTCGGTCGTGCTGATTCGCGGCGGCCGTGTCAAGGACTTGCCGGGTGTGCGTTACCACATGGTTCGCGGCTCGCTGGATACCCAGGGCGTCAAGGACCGTAAGCAGGCTCGCTCGAAGTACGGTGCGAAGCGTGCAAAAGCTGGCAAGTAATTAGCCGGTCAGAGTAGTTTCAGGTCGCCTGCAAGGGCGGTAATAGCGGTGGTGCCGGAATCGCCGGCGCTGTCGAGTAAGTGGTCACCCGACCAGGCTGGTAAGTCGCTAGAGATGAATCGGGTTAGTTGGTGGCCGCGGAGCTAAAAAATAGCTCCAACTGAAAAGTAAAGGAAGAAACATGCCGCGTCGTCGCGAAGTCCCCAAGCGGGAAGTGTTGCCGGATCCGAAATTCGGTAACGTAGATGTAGCTAAGTTCATGAACGTGCTGATGCTCTCCGGCAAGAAGTCGGTTGCCGAGCGTATCGTGTACGGCGCTTTCGAACAGATCCAGACCAAGGGTGGCAAGGACCCGCTGGAAGTGTTCACGGTAGCGCTCAACAACGTCAAGCCGGTGGTGGAAGTGAAGAGCCGCCGCGTTGGTGGTGCGAACTATCAGGTTCCGGTCGAAGTGCGCCCGTCGCGTCGTATGGCATTGGCGATGCGTTGGCTGCGTGAAGCCGCGAAGAAGCGCAGCGAGAAGTCGATGGCCCTGCGTCTGGCAGGTGAACTCTCCGAGGCGGCTGAAGGCCGTGGCGGCGCAATGAAGAAGCGCGACGAAGTTCACCGGATGGCAGAAGCCAATAAGGCGTTCTCGCACTTCCGTTTCTAAGCTCCCGAACCCGGGTTAGCAGAAAAATCGGAAAGAAATTCCGGGCGGGTGCGCTTACAAAGCGCCTCGCCCGTTTGTGTTACAGCGCGATGGGTATTTTCTCGCATCGCGTCATCCCCATAGAGGATCAAAGTGGCTCGCAAGACACCTATCGAGCGCTACCGTAACATCGGTATTAGCGCTCACATCGACGCCGGCAAAACGACGACGACCGAGCGCATTCTGTTTTACACCGGCGTGAACCACAAGATTGGTGAAGTGCACGACGGCGCTGCCACCATGGACTGGATGGAGCAGGAGCAGGAACGCGGCATCACGATCACGTCCGCTGCCACCACGGCGTTCTGGAAAGGCATGGCCGGCGACCGCGCTGAGCACCGCATTAACATCATCGACACGCCGGGACACGTCGACTTCACGATTGAAGTCGAGCGCTCGATGCGCGTGCTCGATGGCGCGTGCATGGTGTACTGCGCGGTGGGCGGCGTGCAGCCCCAGTCGGAAACCGTGTGGCGTCAGGCTAACAAGTACAAGGTTCCCCGTCTCGCGTTCATCAACAAGATGGATCGTACCGGCGCGAACTTCTTCAAGGTCTATGACCAGCTCAAGCTGCGTCTGAAGGCGAATCCGGTGCCGGTCGTTGTGCCTATCGGCGCTGAAGAGAACTTCACGGGCGTCGTCGATCTGCTGAAGATGAAGGCGATCATTTGGGACGAAGCATCCCAAGGCACCAAGTTCTCGTACGAAGAGATTCCGGCGGCACTCGTCGACACGTGCAATGAATGGCGTGAAAAGATGGTCGAAGCCGCGGCTGAATCGAGCGAAGACCTGATGAACAAGTACCTCGAGTCGGGCGAACTGACCGAAGCGGAAATCATCAAGGGTCTGCGCGACCGTACGATCGCTTGCGAAATCCAGCCGATGCTTTGCGGCACCGCGTTCAAGAACAAGGGCGTGCAACGCATGCTGGACGCCGTGCTCGATTTCCTGCCGTCACCGATCGACATCCCGCCGGTTACCGGCGAGCTGGAAAACGGTGAGAAGGGTGAGCGCCGGGCGGCCGACGATGAAAAATTCTCGGCATTGGCATTCAAGATCATGACCGACCCGTTTGTCGGCCAACTGATCTTCTTCCGTGTGTATTCGGGCGTTGTGAATTCGGGCGACACCGTGCTGAACGCGACCAAAGACAAGAAGGAACGTCTGGGCCGTATTTTGCAGATGCACGCAAATCAGCGCGAAGAAATCAAGGAAGTCCGTGCAGGGGACATCGCTGCAGCCGTCGGCCTGAAGGACGCAACGACCGGTGACACGCTGTGCGATCCGCAGAGCCCGATCGTGCTCGAACGCATGATTTTCCCCGAGCCGGTGATTTCGCAAGCTGTTGAGCCGAAGACGAAGCCCGACCAGGAAAAGATGGGTCTGGCGTTAAACCGTCTGGCACAGGAAGATCCGTCTTTCCGCGTTCAAACGGACGAGGAATCGGGTCAAACCATCATTTCCGGCATGGGCGAGCTTCACCTGGAAATTCTGGTCGACCGGATGAAGCGTGAGTTCGGTGTCGAAGCAACGGTGGGCAAGCCGCAAGTGGCTTACCGCGAAACGATTCGCGGCAAGGCGGAAGACGTCGACGGTAAGTTCGTCAAGCAGTCGGGCGGTCGCGGCCAGTACGGTCACGCTGTCATCACGCTCGAGCCGAACGAGCAAGGCAAGGGCTATGAGTTCCTGGACGAAATCAAGGGCGGCGTGATTCCGCGTGAATATATTCCGGCAGTCGACAAGGGTATCCAGGAAACGCTGAAGTCCGGCGTGCTGGCAGGTTTCCCGGTCGTTGACGTGAAGGTTCACCTGACGTTCGGTTCGTACCACGATGTTGACTCGAACGAAAACGCGTTCCGCATGGCCGGTTCGATGGCGTTCAAGGAAGCAATGCGCAAGGCGCAGCCGGTCATTCTCGAACCGATGATGGCTGTGGAAGTTGAAACGCCTGAAGATTACATGGGCAACGTGATGGGCGATCTGTCGGGTCGTCGCGGTATCGTTCAGGGCATGGACGACATGGTTGGCGGCGGCAAGATCGTTCGCGCCGAAGTGCCGCTGTCGGAAATGTTCGGCTACTCGACGTCGCTGCGCTCGCTGACTCAAGGTCGCGCAACGTATACGATGGAGTTCAAGCATTACGCTGAAGCACCGCGTAACGTGTCCGAAGCGATCATCAACGCGAAGTCGAAGTAATCGCGCGGCAAGTCATTCAACGATTAACTTTTTGAAAGAAGAGAAACATGGCTAAAGGTAAATTCGAACGGACCAAGCCGCACGTGAACGTCGGCACGATCGGTCACGTTGACCACGGCAAGACCACGCTGACGGCAGCGATCACGACGGTTCTGACGCAGAAGTTCGGCGGCGAAGCGAAGGCGTATGACCAGATCGACGCGGCGCCGGAAGAAAAGGCGCGCGGCATCACGATCAACACGGCGCACGTCGAGTACGAAACGGCTAACCGCCACTACGCCCACGTCGACTGCCCGGGCCACGCCGACTATGTGAAGAACATGATCACGGGCGCAGCGCAGATGGACGGCGCGATCCTGGTGTGCTCGGCCGCTGACGGCCCGATGCCGCAAACGCGCGAGCACATCCTGCTGGCGCGCCAGGTGGGTGTTCCGTACATCATCGTGTTCCTGAACAAGTGCGACATGGTGGACGACGCCGAGCTGCTGGAGCTGGTCGAGATGGAAGTTCGCGAACTTCTGTCGAAGTACGACTTCCCGGGCGACGACACGCCGATCATCAAGGGTTCGGCCAAGCTGGCGCTGGAAGGCGACAAGGGCGAGCTGGGCGAAGTGGCGATCATGAACCTGGCCGACGCGCTGGACACGTATATCCCGACGCCGGAGCGTGCAGTTGACGGCGCCTTCCTGATGCCGGTGGAAGACGTGTTCTCGATCTCGGGTCGTGGCACGGTGGTGACGGGGCGCGTCGAGCGCGGCGTGGTGAAGGTCGGCGAGGAAATCGAGATCGTCGGTATCAAGCCGACGGTGAAGACGACCTGCACGGGCGTGGAAATGTTCCGCAAGCTGCTCGACCAGGGTCAGGCAGGCGACAACGTGGGTATCCTGCTGCGCGGCACGAAGCGTGAAGACGTGGAGCGTGGTCAGGTGCTGGCGAAGCCGGGCTCGATCAATCCGCACACGCACTTCACGGCCGAGGTGTATGTGCTGAGCAAGGACGAGGGCGGCCGCCACACGCCGTTCTTCAACAACTATCGTCCGCAGTTCTACTTCCGTACGACGGACGTGACGGGCTCGATCGAGTTGCCGAAGGACAAGGAAATGGTCATGCCGGGCGACAACGTGTCGATCACGGTGAAGCTGATCAATCCGATCGCGATGGAAGAAGGTCTGCGCTTCGCGATCCGCGAAGG
>NZ_FRAB01000007.1 GCF_900142195.1 Paraburkholderia terricola | reverse complement strand
GGCGAAGCCGTGCGCTTCAAAGGCGCCCGCGATCTGCGCGGACTCGCTGCGGTTCCGGATCTGCACGCCGACGAAGATATGCGCCGAGCTCGCGTCCGCGATCCGGTAGTTGAACTCGGTGACGCTGCGCGTGCCGACCAGTTCGCAGAAGCGCCGGAAGCTGCCGCGCTCCTCGGGAATCGTCACGGCGAACACCGCCTCGCGCGCTTCCCCCACTTCGGCGCGCTCGGCCACGAAGCGCATGCGGTCGAAATTCATGTTCGCGCCCGACGTGATCGCGACCAGCGTCTGGTTCTCGATGCCTTCGCGCTCGGCATACTGCTTCGCACCGGCCACCGCGAGCGAGCCGGCAGGTTCGAGCACGCTGCGGGTGTCCTGGAACACGTCCTTGATCGCCGCGCACAGCGCGTCGGTGTTCACGAGCAGCACGTCGTCGAGATACTCGCGGCACAGGCGGAAGGTTTCCTCGCCCACCAGCTTCACCGCGGTGCCGTCCGAGAACAGGCCGACCTCGTTCAGCGTGACCCGCTCGCCGGCTTTCAGCGACGCGGCCATCGCGCACGAATCGTCGGTCTGCACGCCGATCACCTTGATCTCCGGGCGCACCGATTTCACGTACGCGGCGACGCCCGCCGCGAGTCCGCCGCCGCCGATCGGCACGAAGATCGCGTGAATCGGTCCCTGATGCTGGCTGAGAATTTCCATCGCGACGGTGCCCTGGCCGGCGATCACATACGGATCGTCGAACGGATGCACGAAGGTCAGGCCGCGCGCTTTCTGCAGCGTCAGCGCATGCGCGTACGCATCGCTATACGACTCGCCCGACTGCACCACCTCGACGGTCGGCCCGCCGTGCGCGCGCACCGCATCGACCTTCACCTGCGGGGTGGTGACCGGCACGACGATGATCGCCTTCACGCCCAGCCGTGCCGCCGACAGCGCCACGCCCTGCGCATGATTGCCCGCCGACGCGGTGATCACCCCACGCTCCAGCGCCTCGGCCGGAATGTGCGCCATCTTGTTGTACGCGCCGCGCACCTTGAACGAGAACACCGGCTGGTTGTCCTCGCGCTTCAGGTAGACCGGATTGCGCAGGCGCGCCGACAGATTCGGCGCGCGTTCCAGTTCGGTCTCGCGGGCCACGTCGTAGACGCGTGCGGTCAGGGTTTTCTTCAGGTAGTCGTGGGAAGCCATGCGGGTGGCGCGGTGCGCTTTATAAGACGGGAAAGGACCAATGATAGCGCCAACGGCGTGCGCTCCGGCTTCCGCGCGGCGGTCGGAGCCGCGCCCCGAGCGCCGCCTGACCGCCCGGTTGGTCAATTGGCCATATGCACGAAGGCGCGTGTGTTAGTGACGAAAACCCGCCAAGCCCCGCCACGCCTCCGATTTCAGCCGTCAACGCGCGGCGGGATCATGCGGTAGAATTCCATTTTGGAATAAGGATCGGAAGATGCACTGGCAGCCTCGGATCGCCCATTCGATGCCCATCCCGCGTGAGTGTTGCCCCGCGGCGGAGCGTCACGCCCGCCGGGCACGATCGTGTAGCTGCATCTGAGCGCCGTGAAGCGATCGATGTGAGGAAACCGTCGGTTGCGCTTCGCTCCACTAGAAATTTTCCAGCATTGCGCCCCACGCGCACCGTCAGCCGACGCCTTCCACCTGAGCGCGGCCGGTTGACCCACCGAGTCGTCCGAACATGAACGCACCTCAAGTATTCGATCCGCACGGGGCCGCCGCCGCGGTGGCCGCCGATCCCGAAGCGCGTCTGCGCGAAATTCCCTATAACTACACGTCCTTTTCCGACCGCGAAATCGTCATTCGTCTGCTCGGCGACGACGCCTGGGCGGCACTGGCCGAACTGCGCGCGGAGCGCCGCACCGGCCGTTCGGCACGCATGCTTTACGAAGTGCTCGGCGACATCTGGGTCGTGCGTCGCAATCCCTACCTGCAAGACGATCTGCTCGACAACCCCAAGCGCCGGGCGATGTTGATCGAAGCGCTGCATCACCGTCTGTCTGAAATCGAAAAGCGCCGCCGCGCCGATCTGGTCGAGCATGGCGACGAAGCGGGCGTCGACCGGGCCGCTCGGGTCGAAACCCTGGTCGAGGCCGCGCGCCGCGCCGTCGACGACTTCGAAAGCGAATTCCAGAAAACCTACGATCTGCGCCGCCGCGCGACCAAGGTGCTGGGCCGCGTCACCGAAAAAGACAACATCAAGTTCGACGGTTTGTCCCGCGTCTCGCATGTGACGGACGCCACCGACTGGCGCGTCGAGTACCCGTTTGTCGTGCTCACGCCGGATACCGAAGCGGAGATCGCCGGCATGATCAAGGCGTGTTTCGAACTCGGTCTGACTGTGATTCCGCGCGGCGGCGGCACTGGCTACACGGGCGGCGCGGTGCCGCTCACGCCGTTTTCGGCCGTCATCAACACGGAAAAGCTGGAACAACTGGGCGCGGTCGAGATGACCGAACTGCCGGGCGTCGAGCGCAAGGTGGCGACGATTTTCTCCGGTGCGGGCGTCGTCACGCGCCGCGTGACCGAAGCGGCCGAGCAGGCCGGCTTTGTGTTCGCGGTCGATCCGACCTCGCTGGATGCGTCCTGCGTCGGCGGCAACGTCGCGATGAACGCGGGCGGCAAGAAAGCGGTGCTGTGGGGCACGGCGCTCGACAATCTCGCCTGGTGGCGCATGGTCGACCCGGAAGGGAACTGGCTCGAAGTGACGCGTCTGGACCACAACCTCGGCAAGATTCACGACATCGAAGTCGCGCGTTTCGAGCTGAAATGGTTCGACGGCAACTACGCGCCGGGCGAGAAGCTGCTGCGCACGGAGGCGCTCGACATCAAGGGCCGCGTGTTCCGCAAGGAAGGTCTCGGCAAGGACGTCACCGACAAATTCCTCGCCGGTCTGCCGGGCGTGCAGAAGGAAGGCTGCGACGGGCTGATCACGTCCGCGCGCTGGGTGCTGCACAAGATGCCGGCGCACACGCGCACCGTCTGCCTCGAATTCTTCGGCCAGGCGCGCGACGCGATCCCGAGCATCGTCGAGATCAAGGACTATCTGTTCGAAACGTCGAAGCAGGGCGGCGCGATTCTGGCCGGCCTCGAACACCTCGACGAGCGCTATCTGCGCGCGGTCGGCTACGCCACCAAGAGCAAGCGCAACGCGTTTCCGAAGATGGTGCTGATCGGCGACATCGTCGGCGACGATGCGGACGCGGTCGCGCAGGCCACCTCGGAAGTCGTGCGCATGGCCAACGGCAAGAGCGGCGAAGGCTTCGTCGCGGTCAACGCCGAGGCGAGGAAGCGTTTCTGGCTCGACCGCAGCCGCACCGCCGCGATCGCCAAGCACACGAACGCGTTCAAGATCAACGAAGACGTGGTGATTCCGCTCGACCGCATGGGCGAGTACACGGACGGCATCGAGCGCATCAATATCGAGCTGTCGATCAAGAACAAGCTGCAACTGGTCGACGCGCTCGAAGCGTTCTTCAAGGCCGGCAAACTGCCGCTCGGCAAGAGCGACGACGCCAACGAAATCCCGAGCGCCGAACTGCTCGAGGATCGCGTGCAGCAAGCGCTCGATCTGTTGAAGCGCGTGCGCACGCGCTGGGAATTCCTGCGCGACAAGCTCGATCTCTCGTTGCGTGAAGCGCAGCACTACCTGGTCGGTCTCGGCTACGAAGCGCTGGCGGAGAAATTCGCCGATCGCGCGGACGCGCAGCCGGACGCCACCGTGTTTCACGTCACGCAAGACCGTACGATCCGCGTGTCGTGGAAGCAGGAGATTCGCGCCGAACTGCGGCAGATCTTCAACGGCGGCGAGTTCAAGCCGATCCTCGACGAAGCCCAGGCGATCCACAAGCAGGTGCTGCGCGGCCGCGTGTTCGTCGCGCTGCACATGCACGCGGGCGACGGCAATGTCCACACGAACCTGCCGGTCAACTCCGACAACTACGAGATGCTGCAGGACGCCCACACGGCGGTCGCGCGCATCATGAAGCTGGCGCGTTCGCTCGACGGCGTGATTTCCGGCGAGCACGGCATCGGCATCACCAAGCTCGAATTCCTCACCGACGACGAGATCGGCGAATTCCGCGCGTACAAGCAGCGCGTCGATCCGCATGGGCGCTTCAACGCCGGCAAGCTGCTCGCAGGCGCCGACCTGCGCAACGCCTATACGCCGAGCTTCGGGCTGATGGGCTATGAATCGCTGATCATGCAGCAGTCCGACATCGGCGCGATTTCCGAGTCGATCAAGGACTGCCTGCGTTGCGGCAAGTGCAAGCCGGTGTGCGCGACCCACGTGCCGCGCGCGAACCTGCTGTACAGCCCGCGCAACAAGATTCTCGCCACTTCCTTGCTGGTCGAGGCGTTCCTGTACGAAGAGCAGACGCGCCGCGGCGTGTCGATCAAGCACTGGGACGAATTCAACGACGTCGCCGATCACTGCACCGTCTGTCACAAGTGCGTGACGCCGTGCCCGGTGAAGATCGATTTCGGCGACGTGACCATGAACATGCGCAACCTGCTGCGCAAGATGGGCAAGAAGAAGTTCAATCCGGGCAACGCGGCCGGCATGTTTTTCCTGAACGCGACCAATCCGCAGACGATCAACCTCGCGCGCACCGCGATGATGGGCGTCGGCTACAAGGCGCAGCGCCTCGGCAACGACCTGCTGAAGAAGTTCGCGAAGAAGCAGACGGCGCACCCGCCGGCCACCGTGGGCAAGCCGCCGGTCACCCAGCAGGTGATCCACTTCATGAACAAGAAGATGCCGGGGAATCTGCCGAAGAAAACCGCGCGCGCGTTGCTGGATATCGAGGACAACAAGATCGTTCCGATCATCCGCAATCCGCAAACGACCAACGCCGACACGGAAGCGGTGTTCTACTTCCCCGGCTGCGGCTCCGAGCGGCTGTTCTCGCAAGTCGGGCTGGCGACCCAGGCCATGCTGTGGGAAGCCGGCGTGCAAACAGTGCTGCCGCCGGGTTATCTGTGCTGCGGCTATCCGCAGCGCGGCTCGGGCCAGTTCGACAAGGCCGAGCAGATCGTCACCGATAACCGCGTGCTGTTCCACCGCGTCGCGAATACGCTGAACTATCTCGACATCAAGACGGTGGTGGTGTCGTGCGGCACGTGTTACGACCAGCTCGCCGGTTACGAATTCGAAAAGATTTTCCCCGGCTGCCGGATCATCGACATCCACGAGTTCCTGCTGGAAAAAGGCATGAAGCTCGAAGGCGTGAACGGCGTGCGCTACATGTATCACGACCCGTGTCACACGCCGATCAAGACGATGGATCCGGTCAAGCTCGTCAACGAACTGATGGGCTCGGAGAAAGATGGCTACAGGATCGAGAAAAACGATCGCTGCTGTGGCGAGTCCGGCACACTGGCCGTGACTCGGCCTGACATTTCGACGCAGGTGCGCTTTCGCAAGGAAGAGGAAATCCGCAAGGGCGCGGCGAAGCTGCGCGGCATTCCGCTGCTCGCGGAAGCCGGCGCGAACGCGATCAATCCGGTCAACGCATCGGCCGGCTCGGCGGGCGCGCCGAACGGCTCCGTGCTGAAGGCCGGCGACGGTCCGCAGCCGAAGGGCGCCACCGACGTGAAGATCCTGACGAGCTGCCCGTCCTGCCTGCAAGGCCTGTCGCGTTACAACGAAGACGCGAATATCGACGCGGATTACATCGTGGTCGAGATGGCGCGTCATGTGCTCGGTGAAAACTGGATGGCCGATTACGTGCAGCGGGCGAACAATGGCGGAATCGAGCGCGTGCTGGTTTAATGCAAGCACTGACGATTTTTGCCTGAGGACGACGATGGATTGCGTTTTTTGCCATGAAGATGGCGGCGATGTGCTGTGGCAGGACGACACCTTGCGCGTCGTCCTCGCCGACGAACACGATTATCCGGGCCTTTGCCGGGTGATCTGGAACAGGCATGTAGCCGAGTTTTCCGATCTCGACGGAAGCGACCGCGATCGCGTGATGAAGGCCGTTTATGCGGTCGAACGCGCGATGCGGCGCATCCTTCAGCCGGTGAAGGTCAACCTGGCGAGCCTCGGCAACCAGGTGCCGCATGTGCACTGGCATGTGATTCCGCGTTTTTCGAACGACGCGCATTTCCCGCTGCCCATTTGGGCGCCGCGCCAGCGCACGGTGTCCGAAGCCATGCTGTCGTCGCGCCGCGCGCAAGCTACCTTGTTGCGCGAAGCCGTGCGGCAGGAAATCGAACAAGCGCTTGGCTGAGCGCCCCGTAACCTGCCGCTACGCGCCAAGCTCCGCGACGGGGCGACATCTTGGGGCGGCCCGGCGTTTTCTTTTGAGGCCATCATGAGCGGACTGACCCCCGATACACCGGTGCCGACCGGCGTCGTCCTGCATTCGAAATCGCGCGTGCTCGAATTGCAGTATGCAAACGGCGAATCGTATCGCCTGCCGTTCGAACTGCTGCGCGTGTATTCGCCTTCGGCGGAAGTGCAGGGTCACGGGCCCGGCCAGGAAACGCTGCAAACCGGCAAGCGCGAGGTGACGATCACGATGCTCGAAGGCGTCGGCAACTATGCGTTGCAGCCGACTTTCTCGGACGGCCACGCCACCGGCATCTATTCGTGGGATTTGCTGTACGACATGGCGGTCCGCCAGGATGAACTCTGGCGAGCCTACCTCGCCAAACTGGAAGCCGCCGGAGTCGACCGCGATACGCCGATGGTTCCAGCCGGCGCTGCGCACGGGCATTGTCACTGATACGATTCGCCCCATCGCCGCACTGATGCGGCGCAACATTTCAGAATACGCGAAAGGACGAGCGCGATGAGCAAAACCCACTTCGGCTTTCAATCGGTCGACGAACAGGAAAAGGCGCAGAAGGTGGCGGGCGTATTCCACTCGGTTGCCGCTAACTACGACCTGATGAACGACCTGATGTCGGGCGGATTGCACCGGGCGTGGAAGATGTTCACGATCGCCCAGGCCAACGTGCGGCCGGGTTTCAAGGTGCTCGACATTGCGGGCGGCACGGGCGATCTGTCCAAGGCGTTCGCGAAGCAGGCGGGCGACACGGGCGAGGTGTGGCACACCGACATCAATGAATCGATGCTGCGGGTGGGCCGCGACCGCCTGCTGGACAAGGGCGTGATCACGCCGGCGCTGCTCTGCGACGCCGAAAAAATCCCCTTTCCGGACAATTACTTCGACGTGGTGACCGTGGCATTCGGCTTGCGCAACATGACGCATAAGGATGTCGCGCTGGCGGAAATGCGCCGCGTGTTGAAGCCGGCGGGCCGTCTGCTGGTGCTGGAATTCTCGAAGGTATGGGACCCGCTCAAGAAGGTCTACGACGTCTATTCGTTCAGAGTGTTGCCGTGGCTCGGCGACCGCTTCGCGAAGGACGCCGAGAGCTACCGCTATCTCGCCGAGTCGATCCGGATGCACCCGGACCAGGAAACCTTGAAAACAATGATGGAACAAGCGGGCCTCGATGGCGTCAAATATTACAATTTGTCAGCTGGCGTGGTAGCTTTACATGTGGGGACCAAATACTAGGGTTCCTAACCCATCGATTTTTAAAGGAAAGTACGAAAATGTCCGATTCAGGTGTGTCATCTCCCCGTAAGGTGTCGAGGTCGTTGGTGAGAAGAATCGGACTGATCGCAATGGTCGGTCTGATCATGGCCGGCTCGCTCGCCTCGCTCGACGCGGAAGCTCGCCGCATGGGCGGCAGCCGCAGCATCGGCCGTCAGTCGAATACCGTTCAGCAACAGCAGGCGGCGCCGACCCAACCTTCACCGACCAATCAGGCTACGCAGCGTGCCCAGCCGGCCCCCGCGCCTGCGGCGCCGGCCCCGCAGCCTAACCGGTCGCGCTGGCTCGGGCCGATCGCCGGTCTGGCCGCCGGTCTCGGCATCGCGGCGTTGCTGTCGCACTTCGGTCTGGGCGGTGCGTTCGCCAGCGCCATGGCCAACATCATCGTGATTGCCTTGATCGCGATGATCGCCATCTGGTTGATCCGCCGCTTCATGGGTCGCAAGCGCGATGCGGCGCACCCGGCCTACGCGGGCGGCGCGCCGACTCTCAATTCGGGCGGCACCGGCTACTCGCAGGAACCGCGTTACACCGCACCGCCCACCGGCTCGTACCTCGAACCGCAAGGCAATCCGTTGACCACGCCGTCCATCAACGCTGTGCCCGCCGTGCCGGCCGGCTTCGATTCGGAAGCGTTCCTGCGCAACGCCAAGGTGTATTTCGTGCGGCTGCAAGCCGCATGGGACGTCGGCAACATGGACGACATCCGCGAGTTCACCACGCCCGAAATGTTCGCTGAAGTGAGGGTCGATCTGTCTTCGCGCGGTGCAGAGCCCAATCAGACCGACGTGGTGCAGCTGAACGCCGAACTGCTCGGCGTTGAGGAGCGCGCGAACGAGTACTTCGCCAGCGTGCGCTTCTCCGGCTTGATTCGCGAGGCACCGGGTGCGGCGGCGGAACCGTTCGTCGAAGTCTGGAACCTGTCGAAGTCGAACCGGGCCGGCGAAGGCTGGCTGCTGGCCGGCATCCAGCAGGTTGCGCAGCACTGAGGCGCGAGCAGGGAAGAGCCGAAGCGGTAGGGCTTAGCCCTGACTTTGCACAAAGCGTTGGCCGTTTGGCATAGCGAGCCGCGAAGCGAACGGACGTTACAATAGGAACCCGCGTGGGCACCTCGCCCGCGCGGGTTTTTTCTTGCCACTTTCAATGACCCTCGCCGCCAAGCCTTTCGCTGCTGCTGTCAATCATCTGCTCGCCCGCGAATCGTGGGCTCGTGAGCGCCTCGCCCCCTACGCGGGCAAAACCGCCAGGCTGACGTGCGCGCCAGTCGTGCTGATGTTGCTGGTGCAGCCGGATGGTTATCTGAGTGCGGTCGGCGAAACCGAGGCGCAACGGTTCGATGTGACCATTTCGGTGCCGTCCGATGCATTGCCGGCCTTCGTGCAAGGCGGCCAGGCCGCCGTGATGAAGCACGTGAAGATCGAAGGCGACGCGGAGTTCGCGCAGGTGATAGCCAAACTCGCCGAGCATCTGCGCTGGGAGCCCGAAGAAGATCTTGCCAGGCTGATTGGCGACGGTCCCGCATGGCGGGTTGCCTCGGTCGTGCGCTCGGTCGGCGAACACGTGCAGCGTACCGGGCGCAATCTGCTCGACACGGCCGCCGAATATCTGCTCGACGAGAACCCGCAACTGGTGCGCCGCATTGCGCTGGAAGACTTCAATGTCGAACTGGCGCGCGCACGCGATGCCCTGGCGCGTGTGGAGAAGCGCATCGAGCGTCTTCAACAGAAGGTCGAAGCCCGCGGCGCAGATGCGCCAGGCGGCGCCGCCACGTCGCGCGGCACGCGCTAGTCACTGGGCACAACCATGCGTTTTCTGCGTTTCCTCAAGATTTTTTTCACGGTTATCCGATTCGGTCTCGATGAGATGATGCTCGGGCGCATCAACGACCGGCGCGTGCGCCTGCTTCTGCGCATCACCACCATCGGCCGCAAGTTCGACGCGCCGCCCGGCGTGCGTTTGCGGCTCGCGCTGGAAAGCCTGGGGCCTATCTTCGTCAAGTTCGGTCAGGTGTTGTCCACCCGGCGCGACCTGCTGCCGGTCGATATCGCCAACGAACTCGCCAAGCTTCAGGATCAGGTGCCGCCGTTCGATTCAACGGTCGCGATCGGACTGGTGGAAAAGTCGCTGGGCGCACCGGTCGACGTGCTGTTCGACGACTTCGAGCGGGTGCCGGTGGCGAGCGCGTCGATCGCGCAGGTGCATTTCGCCAAGGTGAAGGCCGGCCAGCATGCGGGCAAGGCGGTTGCGGTGAAGGTGCTGCGGCCGAACATGCTGCCGGTCATCGACTCCGACCTCGCGTTGCTGCGCGACATCGCTGTCTGGGCCGAGCGCCTGTGGGCGGACGGCAAGCGCCTCAAGCCGCGTGAGGTGGTGGCGGAATTCGATAAATATCTGCACGACGAACTCGACCTGATGCGCGAGGCGGCCAACGGCAGCCAACTGCGGCGCAACTTCGCCGGGCTCGACCTGCTGTTGGTGCCGGAGATGTACTGGGAATTCTGCACGCCCACGGTGCTGGTGATGGAGCGCATGGTCGGCGTGCCGATCAGCCAGGTGGAAACGCTGCGTGGGGCGGGCGTCGATATCCCGAAGCTGGCGCGCGAGGGCGTGGAAATTTTCTTCACTCAAGTGTTCCGCGACGGTTTTTTTCATGCCGACATGCACCCCGGCAACATTCAGGTGAGCCTCGACCCTGTGCATTTCGGCCGCTATATCGCGCTCGATTTCGGCATCATCGGCGCGCTGTCGGACTTCGATAAGAACTATCTGGCGCAGAACTTCCTCGCGTTCTTCAAGCGCGACTATCATCGCGTCGCCACCTTGCACCTGGAGTCGGGCTGGGTGCCGCCCACCACCCGCGTCGAGGAACTCGAAAGCGCGATCCGCGCGGTCTGCGAGCCGTATTTCGACCGCGCGCTGAAAGATATTTCGCTGGGCCAGGTGCTGATGCGGCTGTTCTCGACCTCGCGCCGCTTCAACGTCGAGATTCAGCCGCAACTGGTGCTGCTGCAAAAAACCATGCTGAACGTGGAAGGGCTCGGCCGCTCGCTCGATCCTGAACTGGATCTGTGGAAGACCGCGAAGCCCTATCTCGAACGCTGGATGAACGAGCAGATTGGTCTGCGCGGCTGGTACGAGCGCCTGAAAATCGAGGCGCCGCAGTGGAGCAAGACGCTGCCGCAGTTGCCGCGCCTGATCCATCACGTGCTCGCTGAGCGTCACGACCACGGTCGCGGCATGAACGACGACATGATTCGCCAGATTCTGCTCGAGCAGAAACGCACGAACCGGTTGCTGCAAGGCTTGCTCCTATTCGGCGTGGCGGTCGGTGTCGGCGCAGTGTTGGCGCGGGCGTTTCTGGCTTTCGCCTACGGCGGTTGAGACCGATCCAGGTCCAGGTCTACATTCAGGCGAGTATTCCATGAGCGACCCAACGCAACCCTCCGCGCCCGACTTTGCAAGCCGCGACCCCAACTCGCCGGAGTTCTGGGACGAGCGTTTCGAGCGTCACCACACACCGTGGGATCAAGGTGGCGTGCCGTCCGCGTTTCAGTCGTTCGCGGCTCGTCACAGCGGCGCGGCCGTGCTGATCCCCGGTTGCGGCAGCGCCTACGAAGCGCTCTGGCTGGCCGAGCACGGTAACCCGGTGCGGGCGATCGATTTTTCGCACGCTGCGGTCGCAGCCGCGCATGAGCAGTTGGGCAAGCATGCGCACCTCGTCGAACAGGCGGATTTCTTCGTCTATGAGCCGCCGTTTTCGCCCGCGTGGATCTACGAGCGCGCATTCCTGTGCGCGTTGCCGCCGTCGCGCCGCGCCGACTATGCGCAGCGGGTAGCGGAACTGTTGCCTGCGGGCGCGCTGCTGGCCGGTTTCTTCTTTATCGGATCGACGCCGAAAGGACCGCCGTTCGGCATCGAGCGTAACGAGTTGGACGCACTGCTCACGCCCAATTTCGAACTGATCGAAGATGAAGCCGTGAACGATTCGATTCCCGTCTTTGCGGGACGTGAGCGCTGGCTCACTTGGCGTCGGCTGGCTTGAGGGCTGCCGCGCCGCACTCCGGCGCGGCTCGGTCAACGTTTTCGCGCGGCGCGGCACGGCTCCAAAACGGCTCGGACCGCACTTGATTCGGCGGCCGCCGCCCCCATCTGCCGCAACGGCGGCCGCGTCGATCGCCCGCCCCGAAATCCGGGGAGGGGAGATCGTTTGCGGCTATAATTCAAGGCTTTGCAAGCGTTTACAAGATTTCAGTAGGGAAAAGATCATGCCGATCTACGCTTATCGTTGCGAATCATGCGGCTTCGGGAAGGACGTGCTTCAGAAGATGAGCGACCCCCAGTTGACGCAATGTCCCGAATGCGGGAAAGACAGCTTTCGCAAGCAGGTGACTGCGGCCGGCTTTCAGTTGAAGGGCTCCGGCTGGTACGTCACCGATTTCCGCGGCGGCAATAGCGGCGCGGGCGCGCCTGCCAAACCCGACGCGAATGCCGCTTCGAATGGCGGCTCGGGAGAAAGCGCTGCAACCGCGAATGGCGGCGGCGCCAAATCCGACACGGCTTCGGCCAACAGCGCGGCCGCAGCCGGTTCATCGAGCGTGGCTGCAACGCCTGCCGCGCCAGCTGCCGCACCGGCCGCCACGAGCGGTGCCGGCAGCGCCTAGCGGGACTGCCGCTCAAACGAGCGGCGCACACGCCGCGCGCCGTTTACCGGCTCGCGCGGCTTTCTGGCGGTACACATGACGACGAAAAAAACGACGCTCAAATCGGTGTTCCTGACTGGCCTGCTGGTGCTGGTGCCTCTGGCTATCACACTGTGGGTGCTCGGCCTGATCATCGGCACGATGGACCAGACGCTGTTGCTCCTGCCGCGCGCGTGGCAGCCCGAGCGCATATTCGGCTTTCGCCTGCCCGGCCTGGGCGCGGTGCTCACGCTGGCGTTCATCTTTGTCGTCGGCTTGTTGACGCAAAACTTCGTCGGGCAGAAGCTCGTGAAGTGGTGGGAAGTCGTGGTCGCCCACATTCCGGTGGTCGGGCCGATCTACACCAGCGTCAAGCAGGTGTCGGACACCTTGCTGTCGAGCAGCGGCAACGCGTTTCGCAAGGCTCTGCTGATCGAGTATCCGCGCCGCGGCTCCTATACGATCGCGTTTCTGACCGGCATTCCGGGCGGCGACGTGGCCAATCACCTGAAAGAAGATCACGTCAGCGTGTATGTGCCGACCACGCCGAATCCGACGTCCGGCTTCTTCCTGATGGTGCCCAAGAGCGAAGTGATCGAACTCGACATGACGGTCGACGCCGCGCTCAAGTACATCGTCTCGATGGGCGTCGTGGCGCCGTCCGCGCCGCCGGCGCCGATGCGCCGCACGACAGTCGAGCCTCCGCTGTAATGCCGGCGCGCAGCGTTTCACGCAGGGTCCAACTGCGGCGCGCCGTTCAACCAATGCAAAACGAAAGACAAACATCATGTCGATGAGATCTGAATACTGCGGTCTGGTGACCGAAGAACTGCTGGGCCAATCCGTCTCGCTGTGCGGCTGGGTAAGCCGCCGCCGCGATCACGGCGGCGTCATCTTCATCGACCTGCGCGACCGTGAAGGCCTCGTCCAGGTCGTTTGCGACCCGGACCGCGCTGAGATGTTCAAGGCGGCCGAAGGCGTGCGCAACGAATTCTGTCTGCAGATCAAGGGCGTGGTGCGCAGCCGTCCGGAAGGCACGACGAATGCCGCGCTCAAGAGCGGCAAGATCGAAGTGCTGTGTCACGAACTGATCGTGCTGAACCCGTCCATCACGCCGCCGTTCCAGCTCGACGACGACAACCTGTCGGAAACCACGCGTCTCACGCATCGCGTGCTCGACCTGCGCCGTCCGCAGATGCAGCACAACCTGCGTCTGCGTTATCGCGTCGCGATCGAGGTGCGCAAGTATCTCGACGCGCAAGGCTTCATCGACATCGAAACGCCGATGCTCACCAAGAGCACGCCGGAAGGCGCGCGCGACTACCTCGTGCCGTCGCGCACCAACCCGGGCCAGTTCTTCGCGCTGCCGCAGTCGCCGCAACTGTTCAAGCAGCTCTTGATGGTGGCGAACTTCGACCGCTACTACCAGATCGTCAAGTGCTTCCGCGACGAAGACCTGCGCGCCGACCGCCAGCCGGAATTCACGCAGATCGACTGCGAAACCTCGTTCCTCTCGGAACAGGAAATTCGCGACCTGTTCGAGGCGATGATCCGTCACGTCTTCAAGGAAACGATCGGTGTCTCGCTGGACGAGAAATTCCCGGTCATGCTGTATTCGGAAGCGATGCGCCGCTTCGGCTCGGACAAGCCGGACCTGCGCGTGAAGCTCGAATTCACGGACCTGACCGATGCGGTGCGCGACGTCGACTTCAAGGTGTTCAGCACGCCGGCCAACACCAAAGACGGCCGCGTCGCGGCGATCCGCGTGCCGAAGGGCGGTGAACTCACGCGTGGCGATATCGACAGCTACACGGAATTCGTGCGCATCTACGGCGCGAAGGGCCTCGCGTGGATCAAGGTCAACGAAGTGGCGAAGGGCCGTGACGGTCTGCAAAGCCCGATCGTCAAGAACCTGCATGACGAAGCGGTCAAGGCGATCATCGAGCGAACCGGCGCGCAAGACGGCGACATCATTTTCTTCGCGGCGGATCGCGCGAAGGTGGTGAACGACAGCCTGGGCGCGTTGCGTCTGAAGATCGGTCACTCGGAATTCGGCAAGGCCAACGGTCTCGTCGAGTCGGGCTGGAAGCCGCTGTGGGTGGTCGACTTCCCGATGTTCGAGTACGACGAGGAAGACAACCGCTACGTCGCCGCGCATCACCCGTTCACGAGCCCGAAGGACGAGCATCTCGAATATCTGGAAACGGACCCGGCGCGTTGCCTCGCGAAAGCCTACGACATGGTGCTGAACGGCTGGGAAATCGGCGGCGGGTCGGTGCGTATCCATCGCGAGGAAGTGCAGAGCCAGGTGTTCCGCGCGCTCAAGATCGGCGCGGAAGAGGCGCAAGCCAAGTTCGGCTTCCTGCTGGACGCGCTGCAATACGGCGCGCCGCCGCACGGCGGTATCGCGTTCGGTCTCGACCGCATTGTCACGATGATGGCCGGCGCCGATTCGATCCGCGACGTGATCGCGTTCCCGAAGACGCAACGCGCGCAGTGCCTGCTCACGCAGGCGCCGAGCGAAGTGGACGAGCGTCAGTTGCGCGAGTTGCATATCCGTCTGCGTACGCCGGAACCGAAGGCATAAGCCGAAGCTGTCTGAAAACGACAGCCCGAGGTGGATGAAAAGCGAAACGAAAAAGGCGCCATGCGCCTTTTTCGTTTTTTGCGTTACAGTCGATGCAACTGCTTTCGACCGCTCACTGCACCATTCGCCGACATGTAGCGCGCAAGCGTTGCGCCCAGTTTTCACGCCATGCCGAAACCGCCGAAGATTCCGCAATCCGTGCTTGTCATCATCCATACGCCCTCGCTCGACGTGCTGCTGATCGAGCGCGCCGACCACGCGGGTTTCTGGCAGTCGGTGACGGGTTCCAAAGACCAGCTCGACGAGCCGCTCATCGAGACGGCGGCGCGCGAGGTCGCGGAAGAGACCGGCATCGTGGTCGGCAGCAAGCTGGTGCCGACGAGCGCGTTATTCGATTGGCAGTATTCGATCGAATACGAGATCTACCCGGAATTCCGGCATCGTTATGCCGAAGGCGTGATCCACAACACCGAGCATTGGTTCAGTGTGGAGGTGCCCGAGCAGCTCGAGGTGACGCTCGCGCCGCGCGAGCATACGGCGTTTCTGTGGCTGCCGTATGAGGAGGCGGCGTCGCGCTGTTTTTCGTCGTCGAATGCGGATGCGATCTTGCAGTTGCCCAGCAGGCTCGAAGCCCGGCGGCGGCTCGATGCTTCGCTCGACGCGCTGTCTGGTGAGCGGCTGGACACGCCCGTTGACGGGCGCTCCAAGGAGCGCGGCCGGTGAGCGTCGGCGGCGCGCGCCGTTTCGCTCGACTGCGGCAATCGCTGCTCGGCCGCCGCTATTGGCAACGCTACCGCTTCACGAGCGGCAACGACGTCAAGCTGCTGCGTTCCGGCGACGAGTTCTTCGCCGCACTGGTCGAACGGATCGACGCGGCGCGCGACGACGTGGTTCTGGAAACCTACATCTTCTGCGATGACAACGCCGGCCAGGCCGTCAGCGCGGCGCTGCTGCGCGCGGCTTCGCGCGGCGTCAAGGTGCGCGCGATCACCGACGGCATCGGCACCGCGCGGCTGCCGATGTTCAACGAGTGGCCGGTTGCCGGCATCGACCATCGGATCTACAACCCGCATCTGTTCGGCCGCTTCGGCTTTTCGCGCACGCACCGCAAGCTGGCGGTGATCGACGATCAGTACGCGTATTGCGGCGGCATCAACATCGTCGACGATTACGAGAACAACGGCGTAACGCTGCCTTACCGCCGCTGGGACTTCGCGGTCGAATTGCACGGACCGGTGGTCGCGGACGTCCGTCAGGCGTTCGAACTGCAATGGCGGCGGATTCGCCTCGGGCATCGTCCGATCGAATCCCTGGAGCCCGATCTCGGGCCCAAGACCACTGCATCGCTCGGCAGTCTGCGCCGGCGCCGCCGTCGCCGCAACGAGGCACTGTGGGCCGGCGGCCAACCGTGCGTGGCCTTCGTCGCGCGCGACAACCTGATCAACCGCCGCGCCATCGAGAAGGCATATCTCACCGCGATCGGCCAGGCGCGCAGCGAAGTGCTGCTCGCCAATCCGTACTTCATGCCGGGGCGCAAGCTGCGGCGCGCGCTGGTGCTGGCGGCGCGGCGCGGCGTCGAGGTAAAGCTCATCATCGGGCGTAAGGAGTTCAAGGCGCTCGATTACGCGGTGCCGTTTCTGTACCGCGCGTTGCTCAAGGCCGGTGTGCAGATCGCCGAGTACGAGAAGACCATGCTGCACGGCAAGGTCGCCGTGGTGGATTCCAACTGGGGAACGGTCGGGTCGTCGAACCTCGACGCGTTGAGCCTGATGCTCAACAACGAAGCCAACGTGGTGCTGGTGAACGATCCGTCGATCGAGGCTTTGCGCGAAGCGATCCTCGTCGCGTTCAGGGATTCGCGCCGGATTGACGAGGCACGTTACGACGCGCGTCCGGCCGGCGAGCGCGTGCTCAACTGGCTCGCCTATACGACCTACCGCGCAGTGATGAAGCTGCTGACGGTAGGCGGGTACGATTAGCGCCGCGTCTGCCGACCTCCCTCACCCTCCTTCCTTCATTGCAAGCCGTTCCGGCACAGAATAAAAGACAAACGCCTCTAAAAAATCTCATTCCACTGATTGACGGATGCCGCAGAATTGAAGCCAGGTTAGAAACCGGTTTCTAATAAAGTCCTTGTTTCGCGGACGGCCGCACACAATAATAGTACGGCCGTTCGATTTTATTTCGGTCAAATTAGAACGGTAGGGAAGCTATGCGAAAAGGCGAACAAACACGAGCCGCGATTCTCGAAGCAGCACTCGATCTGGCAAGCCGCGACGGACTCGAAGGTCTGACGATTGGGCTTCTGGCCGAGCGCATGCAGATGAGCAAAAGCGGTGTGTTCGCGCATTTCGGGTCGCGCGAGGATCTGCAGGTCGAAGTCGTGCGCGAATATCACCGTCGTTTTGAAGACGAGGTGTTTTTCCCGAGCCTGCGCGAGCCGCGTGGCTTGCCGCGCTTGCGCGCCATGATTTCCCGCTGGATCGAGAAGCGCATTCAGGAAGTCACGACCGGCTGCATCTATATCAGCGGCGCGGTCGAATACGACGACCGCGCGGACAACCCGGTGCGCGAGCAACTGGTATCGAGCGTGACGATGTGGCGTGCGGCGCTCACTCGCGCGATTTCGCAGGCGGTGGAAGAAGGGCATCTGCGTGCCGATACCGATCCGCAGCTCATGCTGTTCGAACTGTATAGCTTCACGCTCGGTCTGCATCACGACGCGCGCTTCCTGCACTTGCCGGACGCGGTGCGTCTCACGTGGGCCGCGCTGGAAAAACTGATTGTTTCGTATCAAAGCGAAAGCCGTTAGCAGCGCCGCCGAACCGACAGACGGGACCCACCGGACCCAGCGGATTCAGCGGCGCGGAATCCGACCACGGACTCAGCTAACAGCCTGGCTTCTTGTCAAACTTTGGAGAGAGTCATGGGACAGTACGCCGCGCCGCTGCGCGACATGCAATTCGTGTTGCACGAACTGCTCAACGTCGAAGCCGAAATCAAGCAGATGCCGAAGCACGCGGATCTCGATGCCGACACGATCAACGCGGTGCTCGAAGAAGCCGGCAAGTTCTGCTCCGAAGTGCTGTTCCCGCTCAATCACAGCGGCGATCAGGAAGGCTGCACGTATGTCGGCGACGGCGTCGTGACCACGCCGAAGGGCTTCAAGGAAGCTTATCGACAGTACGTGGAAGCGGGCTGGCCCGCACTGGGCTGCGATCCTGAATACGGCGGCCAGGGTTTGCCCGCGTTCGTCAACAACGCGCTGTATGAAATGCTGAACTCGGCCAACCAGGCCTGGACGATGTATCCCGGCCTTTCGCACGGCGCATACGAATGTCTGCACGCGCACGGCACGCCGGAGTTGCAGCAACGCTATCTGCCGAAGCTGGTCGCGGGCGTCTGGACCGGCACGATGTGTCTGACCGAACCGCACTGCGGCACCGATCTCGGCATCCTGCGCACCAAGGCCGAGCCGAACAGCGACGGCTCGTATGCGATCAGCGGCACGAAGATTTTCATCTCCAGCGGCGAACACGATCTCGCCGAGAACATCGTTCACCTGGTGCTCGCGCGTCTGCCGGATGCGCCCACGGGCACCAAGGGCATTTCGCTTTTCATCGTGCCGAAGTTCATCCCGAACGAAGCGGGCGCGCCGGGCGAGCGCAACGGCGTGAAGTGCGGTTCCATCGAGCACAAAATGGGCATTCACGGCAACGCGACCTGCGTGATCAATCTCGACAACGCGAAGGGCTGGCTGGTCGGCGAGCCGAACAAAGGCTTGAACGCGATGTTCGTGATGATGAACGCGGCGCGTCTGGGGGTCGGCATGCAGAGCCTGGGCCTGACCGAAGTCGCGTATCAGAACTCGCTGACGTATGCGAAAGAACGTCTGCAAATGCGTTCGCTGAGCGGCCCGAAGGCGCCGGAAAAAGCCGCCGATCCGATCATCGTCCACCCGGACGTGCGCCGCATGCTGCTCACGCAAAAGGCCTACGCCGAAGCCGCGCGCGCCTTCTCGTACTGGTCCGCGCTGCATATCGACAAGGAGCTGTCGCACGGCGACGAAGCGGTGCGCAAGGAAGCCGCCGATCTCGTCGCGCTGCTCACGCCGATCCTGAAAGCGTTTCTGTCGGACAACGCATTCGAAAGCACCAATCACGCGATGCAGATCTACGGCGGCCACGGCTTCATCGCGGAGTGGGGCATGGAGCAGTACGTGCGCGATGCGCGCATCAACATGATCTACGAAGGCACCAACGCGATCCAGGCGCTGGACCTGCTGGGCCGCAAGATCCTCGGCGACATGGGCGCGAAGATGAAGAAGTTCGGCAAGCTGGTGTCGGAATTCGTCGAAGCGGAAGGCGTGAAGCCGGAAATGCAGGAGTTCATCAACCCGCTCGCCGACATCGGTGAAAAGGTGCAGAAGCTGACGATGGAAATCGGCATGAAGGCGATGCAGAACCCGGACGAAGTCGGGGCGGCCGCCGTGCCGTATCTGCGCACCGTCGGCCATCTCGTGTTCGCGTACTTCTGGGCGCGCATGGCGCGCGTCGCGCTGGACAAGCAGGCATCCGGCGATCCGTTCTACAAGGCGAAGCTCGCCACCGCACGCTTTTACTTCGCGAAGCTGCTGCCCGAAACCGCAATGACCATCCGTCAGGCGCGCGCGGGGTCGAAGTCGCTGATGGAAGTCGACGAAGCGCTGTTCTAAGCCCACATCACGGCAAGCGCCGCGCTATGCACAGCGTGGCGCTCCGCCAGCCACACATCGCGAAGCGACGAAACACATTCGCGACTACCGCATAACTCCCCGGAGGAACGACGTGAGCAATCTGATCATTCGCAAGGTAGCCGTGCTCGGCGCCGGCGTGATGGGCGCGCAGATCGCCGCGCACCTGATCAACGCCAAGGTGCCCGTGCTGCTGTTCGACCTGCCCGCAAAAGAAGGCCCGAAGAACGCGATCGCCCTGAAGGCGATCGAAAATCTGAAGAAGCTGTCGCCCGCGCCGTTCGGCGTGAAGGACGACGCGCAATACATCCAGCCCGCCAACTACGACGACGATATCGCCAAACTCGAAGAGTGCGACCTCGTGATCGAAGCGATCGCCGAACGCATGGACTGGAAGCACGAGCTGTACAAGAACGTCTCGCCGCACATCGCGCCGAATGCGATCTTCGCGACCAACACGTCGGGCCTGTCGATCACCGAACTCTCGCAAGGTTTCGCGGACGAACTGAAGGCGCGCTTCTGCGGCGTGCACTTCTTCAATCCGCCGCGCTACATGCACCTGGTCGAACTGATTCCGACGGCAACGACGCGCCCGGAAATCCTCGATCAACTCGAATCGTTCCTGACGAGCGTGGTGGGCAAGGGCGTCGTGCGCGCCAAGGACACGCCGAACTTCATCGCCAACCGCGTCGGCATTTTCTCGATCCTCGCGGTGATGACCGAGGCCGCGAAGTTCGGCCTGCGTTTCGACGAGGTGGACGACCTGACGGGCGCGCGCCTCGGCCGCGCGAAGTCCGCCACGTTTCGCACCGCCGACGTGGTCGGTCTCGACACGATGGCGCACGTCATCAAGACGATGCAGGACAACCTGAAGGACGATCCGTTTTTCCCGGTCTACGAAACGCCCGCCGTGCTGGCCGAACTGGTGAAGAAGGGCGCGCTCGGCCAGAAAACCGGCGGCGGTTTCTATAAAAAGGAAGGCAAGGCCATCAAGGTGCTCGACCCGAAAACGGGCGAGTACGTCGACGGCGGCGCGAAAGCGGACGAACTGGTCGGCCGCATTCTGAAGCGTCCGCCGGCGGAGCGTCTGAAGCTCTTGCGCGAATCGGAGCATCCGCAGGCGCAATTCCTGTGGTCGATCTTCCGCGACGTATTCCACTACATCGGCGTGCATCTGGAATCGATCGCCGACAACGCGCGCGACGTCGATCTCGCGATCCGTTGGGGCTTCGGCTGGAACGAAGGCCCGTTCGAAGGCTGGCAGACAGCCGGCTGGAAGCAGGTCGCCGAATGGGTGCAGGAAGACATCGCCGCCGGCAAGGCGCTGTCGAATGCGCCGTTGCCGTCGTGGGTGCTGGACGGTCCGGTCGCGGAAAAGGGCGGCGTCCATGCGAACGAAGGTTCGTGGTCGCCGGCTTCGAAGACGTTCGTGTCGCGTTCTTCCCTATCGGTGTACGACAAGCAGGTGTTCCGCGCGCCGCTGGTCGGCGAAACCTTGGCTGATCCGAAGACCTACGGCAAGACGCTGTTCGAAACCGATGCGGTGCGCGCATGGGTCGACGACCGCGCGGGCGAGAACGACGTGCTGATCGTGTCGTTCAAGAGCAAGATGAACACGATCGGACCGTCGGTGATCGACGGTCTGACGCAGGCAATCGAACTCGCCGAAAAGGACTACAAGGGTCTCGTCGTATGGCAGCCGACGTCGCTGAAACTCGGCACGCCGGGCGGCCCGTTCTCCGCGGGCGCGAACCTTGAAGAAGCGATGCCCGCGTTCATGATGGGCGGCGCCAAGGGCATCGAGCCGTTCGTGAAGAAATTCCAGCAAGGCATGCTGCGCGTGAAGTACGCGAGCGTGCCGGTCATCTCGGCGGTGTCGGGCATCGCGCTCGGCGGCGGCTGCGAACTGGTGCTGCATAGCGCGAAGCGTGTCGCGCACATCGAAAGCTATATCGGGCTGGTGGAAGTCGGCGTGGGCCTCGTGCCTGCGGGCGGCGGCCTGAAGGAAGCGGCGCTGCGCGCGGCGGAAGCCGCGACGCAAGTGGGTGCCACCAACGACCTGCTGAAGTTCGTGCAGAAATCGTTCGAAAACGCGGCGATGGCGAAGGTCTCGGCCTCCGCGCTCGACGCGCGCGCGATGGGCTATCTGAAGCCGTCGGACACGATCGTCTTCAACGTATTCGAACTGCTCGACGTCGCGAAGAAGGAGGCGCGCGCGTTATCGGCGGCCGGTTACCGTCCGCCGCTGCGCGTCACGCAAGTGCCGGTCGCGGGGCGCTCGGCGATCTCGACCATCAAGGCATCGCTCGTCAACATGCGCGACGGCCGCTTCATCAGCGAGCACGATTTCCTGATCGCGAGCCGCATCGCGGAAGCGGTGTGCGGCGGCGACGTGGAAGCGGGCAGCCTGGTCGACGAGGAATGGCTGCTGCAACTCGAACGTCGCGCGTTCGTCGATCTGCTCGGCACGCAAAAGACGCAGGAACGGATCATGGGCATGTTGCAAACCGGCAAGCCGGTGCGTAACTGAGCGAGTGGGATACGACTGCATGCGACCGGAGGCAGCGCTGAAGTGCTAACTCCTGTCGACCGCGATAGGACTGCATGGGACGGGAGGCAGCGCTGAAGTGCTAACTCCCGTCGACCGCGATAGAACCGCATGGGACGGAAGTAAGCGCTAAAGCGCTAACTTCCGTCGACCGCGATAGAACTGCATGGGACGGGAGTAAGCGCTAAAGCGCTAACTCCCGTCGACAAAGGAGCTTTAAATGACAAAGCAATTGCAAGACGCCTACATCGTCGCCGCGAGCCGCACGCCGATCGGTAAAGCGCCGCGCGGCATGTTCAGGAACACGCGCCCGGACGAACTGCTCGTGCATGCGATCAGATCGGCCGTGGCGCAAGTGCCCGGCCTCGACACGAGCGTGATCGAGGACGCGATCGTCGGCTGCGCGATTCCCGAAGCGGAACAAGGGCTCAACGTCGCGCGGATCGGCGCGTTGCTGGCCGGCCTGCCGAACACCGTCGGCGGCGTGACGGTGAACCGTTTCTGCGCGTCGGGCCTGACCGCGCTCGCGATGGCGGCCGACCGCATTCGCGTCGGCGAATCGGACGCGATGATCGCGGGCGGCTGCGAGTCGATGAGCATGGTGCCGATGATGGGCAACAAGCCGTCGCTGTCGCCGCATATCTTCGATCGCAACGAGGACGTGGGCATTGCCTACGGCATGGGCCTTACCGCCGAAAAGGTCGCCGAGCGCTGGAAGATCAGCCGCGAGGCACAGGACGCGTTCTCGGTCGAATCGCACCGTCGCGCGATCGCCGCGCAGCAGGCCGGCGAATTCAACGACGAAATCGCCGCGTACACGATCACCGAGCGTTTCCCCGATCTCGCCAGCGGCGAAGTGCGCGTGAAAACGCGCGAAGTGTCGCTCGATGAAGGCCCGCGCGCGGACACGTCGCTCGAAGGTCTCGCTAAACTGCGCACGGTGTTCGCGAACAAGGGTTCGGTGACGGCGGGCAATAGTTCGCAAACCTCGGACGGCGCGGGCGCGTTGATCGTCGTGTCGGAAAAGATCCTCAAGCAGTTCAATCTCACGCCGCTGGCGCGCTTCGTCAGTTTCGCCGTGCGCGGCGTGCCGCCGGAAATCATGGGCATCGGTCCGAAGGAAGCGATTCCGGCCGCGCTGAAGGCCGCGGGTCTCAAGCAGGACGACCTCGACTGGATCGAGCTGAACGAAGCGTTCGCCGCGCAATCGCTGGCGGTGATTCAGGATCTCGGCCTCGATCCGTCGAAGATCAACCCGCTCGGCGGCGCAATCGCCTTGGGTCATCCGCTCGGGGCGACGGGCGCGATTCGGGCGTCGACGGTCGTGCATGGCCTGCGCCGCCGCAACTACAAGTACGGCATGGTGACGATGTGCGTCGGCACCGGCATGGGCGCGGCGGGCATCATCGAGCGCCTGTAAGCTCGGCTCGATCGAGACGTATGAACGGAACGGTTCGCAGGCTGCGTGGCTTGCGAACCGTTTTTCACATTCGCAGCAGGACTACGAGGAGATGACGATGGATATTCTGATCGAGCGTGCCGACGGCGTGCTCACGATTGCCTTCAACCGGCCCGACAAGAAGAACGCGATTACGGCCGCGATGTATCAGACGATGGCCGACGCGTTCGTCGAAGCGCAAGGCGATGCCGCGGTGCGGGTCATTCTGATTCGCGGCAGCGCGGGCATTTTCAGCGCCGGCAACGATCTCGAGGACTTCATGAAGGCGCCGCCGGCGGGCGAGGACGCGCCGGTGTTCCGGTTCCTGCGCGCGATCAGTTCGGCGGAAAAGCCGGTGGTGGCGTCGGTGGCGGGGCCCGCGGTCGGCATCGGCACGACGCTGCTGCTGCACTGCGATCTGGTCTATGCGGCGGACACGGCGAGCTTTTCGCTGCCGTTCGCGCAACTCGGGTTATGTCCGGAAGCGGCGTCGAGCCTTCTGTTGCAGCGCGTCGCCGGCTATCAGGCGGCGGCGGAAAAGCTGCTGCTGGGCGAAGCCTTCGACGCGCGCGAAGCGCAACGCATGGGCTTCGTGAATCGTCTGCTGCCCGCCGCCGAAGTCGACGCGTTCGCGGCTTCGCAAGCCGCTAAACTGGCCGCGTTGCCGGCCTCGTCGTTGCGCGTGACGAAGAGCTTGATGAAGCGCGCGAGCCACCACGACGTGCAAACCCAGATCACCGACGAAGCCGTGCACTTCGGCAAGATGCTGCTGGCGCCGGAAGCGCGGGAGGCGTTGAAAGCGTTCTTCGAGAAGCGCAAGCCGGACTTCCGGCAGTTCGATTGAACCCTCGCGCGTGCAGGCGAGAGCCGGCGGCGCGGCTCACGACTGCGCCGGCTGCAACGTGTCGTAGTCGACGTAGCTCGTTTCGCGGCAGAAGCTGACGAGCCGCACGCCCGCCTTGCGCGCAATCGCAATCGCGAGCGACGACGGCGCCGAGATGGTGGCGAGCATCGGCACGTCGACGCGAGCGGCCTTGCGCACCAACTCGTAGCTCGCGCGGCTCGACAGAAACACGAACCCGTCTTGTGTGTCCACGCGATCGAGCACGAGCCGGCCGATCAGCTTGTCGAGCGCGTTGTGACGGCCGACGTCCTCGAACGCGTAGCGGATCGTGCCTGCCGCGTCGCACCATGCGGCGGCGTGCAGGCCGCCGGTCAGCCGCGTCAGCGCCTGGTGCTCGGGCAATTCGCGCGCGGCGCGAGCAATCGCATCCGGCGCGAGCCGTTGCAGAAAGCCGGTATCGGGCACCCGCTCCGGTTGCAGATCCAGCAGATCGATGCTTTCGATTCCGCACACGCCGCAGCCGGTGCGCCCGGCCAACGCGCGGCGCTTTTCCTTCAGCGCGACGAACGCCTGCTGCACGACCTGCAATTGCACTTCGGCATGCGGCAATTCGCCGTCTTCGTGCAATTCGACCTCGATGTCCTGAATATCGCTGCCGCGCCCGACGATGCCTTCCGAAATCGCGAAGCCGACCGCGAACGCTTCGAGATCGCAGGGCGTGCACATCATCACCGCGTGCGAAATGCCATTGAAGACGAGCGCCACCGGCCACTCCTGACCGATGTGATCGGTAACGGTTTCGACCGCGGCGCCGCGATGCCGGTGCACCTGGCGCTCGACCGCGCCCGGCTGTCCGGCTGTTTCCATATCGTTCAAGCTGGTTCACTCCTTTGCCATGCCGCGCGCCTGCGCGGCTTGCGGTCTCGCCCCGCCCCGCGCCGCCAAGGGTAGCGGACGGCTCCAAGCCGCGCCGCCTTTACGCGAATAAGGTTCTAAAATACCCCAAGCCGGGCTTGCGCGTTGCCCGTCATCCAAGAGGAACTTGTCATGGGACTCAACGAAGCACCGCTGCTGTTCAACTTCGAGGTCGAGTCCTCGGAGAATTTCACCTATATCCCCATGTCGGTGCGGTTCAATCTCGACCGTTTCGGCCTGCGCATTACGCTCGCGCAGTGGCAGTTGCTGCCGCTCGAGGACCGCAAATTGCTGGCGCGTTTCCCGGTGGAAGAAGACGCGGAAATCGAGCCGAACTTCGATCACGCGCTGTTCGAGATGCTGCGCACTCACGCGAACGTCGAGCCGGAATGGTTCACGCCCGAGGAGTCGCCGGCCTGGCGCCGCATCGACAGCGTGCCGGAAGGCGTCGCGCAGCAAGCGGGGCTGGCCGGTCTCGCCGCGCCGAGCGTCGCCCAGTGGGCCGCCCTCGCGCCATTCAAGCGCTACGTGCTCGCCAAATTGTCGCGCAAGCCGGAAGCCAATCACGACTTCGTCCCCGCGATGAAGGAATTCGGCGCGGCCGGCTAGGTGCGACCGGCTAGGCGCGGCCGGCTAGGCGCGACCGGCGATTTTTTTCACTCACCCCCCTCAACCTGTTCCGAACGCTGCCGTTATCCATGAGTTGGCGCGTAAAAGGACTTGCCCCGATGCGCCGCGGCGCATCGGCAGCGGCCGCGCGCTCCCGTCAAGAGAACGATTGACGTTCGGAACCCATGACTCCTTTTCTCACGAAGCGGCTGCTGATCAATATAGCGGTCGTCGCCGCCGCGCTCGGCGCTAATGCGTTCGTCGCCTATTCGCAGATTTGCGGCCAGCGCGACGCCGACGCACGCATGCTGCGTTCGACGAACGTGCGCCAGAACCTCGACGCGTACCAGGCCGCGCTCGACGGCGGACTCGCGGCGCTGGGCCGTTTCGAGGCATCGGGCGAGCCGGCGCCCGCGCATGCGGCCACCGCGCTGAGCGCAACGCTCGCCGGTCTCGAGCGCGATCTGCGTGCCGAACTCGCCGGCGAGCCGGCCATGCTCGCCGCGCTGGCGAGGCTGAGCGCGGACAGCCTGGCGCTGCGCCATGATCTCGACGACGCGCTCGTCAGAAGCGCCCACGCCGAACCGGATACCTCACGCACGTGGGCGGCATCCGCCTATACGCATCTCGGGCTCGTGCTGGATCGCGTCGAAGCCGCGCTGGCGGCCCTGCGCAGCGAGGAGAACCGCGCGTTGAAGGCGTCGCTCGCGGCGTCGGCGAGCGAAACCCGGCGCGCGACGTTTCTACTGATCGTGACGATGCTGGCCGGCAGCGCGCTGTTGATCCTCACGTTCAGCGCACGCGAAAACAGCGCGCGCGAGAAGCTGCGCAGCGTTCGCGCGCTCGGCCGCAACGACGAGCGCTTTCGCAGCCTGTTCGACGATCATCCGGTGCCGATGTATATCTTCGATCGCGAGACGCTGCGCTTTCTCGCCGTCAACGCGGCCGCGATTCAGCAATACGGTTACACGGAAACAGAATTCCTGCGCATGACGATTCGCGCGATCCGGCCGGACAGCGAAGTCCCGCGTCTCGAATCGCATCTGCAACGCAGCGACGCGGTGTCGCACGGCCGCACGATGGCGGGCATCTGGCATCACCGGCGCAAGGACGGCTCCACGATCAGCGCCGACATTTCGTATCACGCGCTGAATTTCATGGGCCGCGCCGCGCTTTTCGTGCTGGCCGACGACGTCACCGAGCAGATCAACGCCGAGGCCGAAGCGCGGCGTTCGAACCAGATGCTCGAAACGGTGATCGACAACATTCCGCAGCGCATCTTCTGGAAAGATCAGCAATCGCGCTATCTCGGCTGCAACATGGCGTTCGCGCGCGATGCCGGGCTCGCTTACCCCGAGCAGGTGGTGGGCAAGAGCGACGCCGACATGCCGTGGCGCGCGTTCGCCGATCTGCTGAATCAGCACGACCAGGAGGTGGTGAGCACCGGCGTGCCGAAGATGAATTTCGAAGTCGACGTGATGATCGGCGGCGTGCATCGCACCACGATGACGAGCAAGCTGCCGTTCACCGACGGCGACGGCCGCGTGATCGGCGTGCTCGGTTCCTATACGGACATTACCGAGCGCAAGCGCGCCGATCTCGCGTTGCGTCTGCAAAGCCGCGCGCTCGACGCCAGCGTCAACGCGATTCTGATCACCGCGCCATCGCCGGCGGGCAACCTGATCGAATACGTGAATCCGGCGTTCATGCGCATCACCGGTTACGATCCCGCCGAAGTGATCGGCCAGGATTGCCGCGTGCTGCAGCGCGACGACCGCGATCAGGAAGGCGTCGCGTCGATTCGCCAGGCGCTCGCGGCGAACCGCGAAGTGAGCGCGGTGGTGCGCAACTATCGCAAGGACGGCGCGCTGTTCTGGAATCAACTGTTCATCGCGCCGGTGCCGAACGCGGAAGGCGTGATCACGCATCACATCGGCGTGGTCAACGACGTGACCGACCTGATGCGCTATCAGGAACAACTCGAATACCAGGCCAACTACGACAGCCTCACGCGACTGCCCAATCGCAACCTGCTGCGCGATCGTCTGCAGCACGCGTTGATCGTCGCGCAGCGGCAGCACAAGGGCGTCGCCGTTGTGTTCATGGATCTGGACGGCTTCAAGAACGTCAACGACAGCCTCGGCCATAGCGTCGGCGACCGTCTGTTGAGCGTGGTCGCGGAACGGCTCGCGCGCTGCACGCGCACGAGCGACACCGTGGCGCGGCACGGCGGCGACGAGTTCGTGATCGTGATGACCGATACGGTCGACGAGCAATCGCTGATCACATGGATGGAGCGCGTGCGCGCGTCGATTTCCGAGCCGGTGTGGCTCGACGGCACCGAGTTGTACGTGGGCTGCAGCATGGGCGCGAGCCTCTTCCCGCAAGACGGCGACGACGCCGAAACGCTGATGAAGAAGGCCGACCTCGCGATGTATCGCGCGAAGGACATGGGCCGCAACACGTTCCAGTTCTATCAGCCGGAGATGAACGCGAGCGCGAGCGCGCGGCTGAATCTCGACCGGCGTCTGCGCCGGGCGCTGCGCGACAACGAATTCCTGCTGCACTATCAGCCGCAGGTGGACATCGTGAGCGGACAGATCGTCGGCACCGAAGCGCTGGTGCGCTGGCGCGATCCCGAAGCGGGGCTGGTGCCGCCGTCGTCGTTCATTCCGGTCGCGGAGGAAAGCGGGCTGATCGGGCCGCTTTCGGAGTGGGTGTTGCGCGAGGCGTGCCGCCAGAACAAGGCCTGGCAGGATGAGGGTTTGCCGCCGGCGCGCGTGTCCGTGAACCTGTCCGCGCGGGTGTTCCAGCAGCGCGACATCGCGAAGCTGGTGATGCAGGTGCTGGCCGAGACCGGGCTCGAACCGCGGTATCTCGAACTCGAACTGACCGAGAGCACGATCATGCGCAACGCCGAAGAGGCCGTGTCGATGCTCAACGAACTGCATGCGCTCGGCATCGGTCTCGCCATCGACGACTTCGGCACCGGCTATTCGAGCCTCAGCTATCTGAAGCGCTTTCCGGTGGACCGCCTGAAGATCGACCGCTCGTTCGTCTCGGACATCGGCATTTCTGGCGACGATGAAACCATCACGTCGGCGATCATCGCGCTGGCGCACTCACTGAAGCTGCAGGTGATCGCCGAAGGCGTGGAGACGTCCGCGCAACTCGATTTCCTCAAGGAGCGCGCGTGCGACGAGATGCAGGGCTTCTACTTCGCGAAGCCTTTGTCGACGGACGCGATTTCCGCATTGTTTCAGGGCGGCGTGGGGCGCGAACTGGCGACGGTGTGACGCGCGGTGCGGCGAGCGCGGTCGAGCGCTCGCCGCGACACGCTCATACCGGGGGTGTGCTCACGAATTCCGGCAGTTGCTCGGCGCGCGCGGCGAACGCCCGCAAGCGCGGATGGTCCGCTGCGCTGACGATCTGCGGCAACATCATCTGCGTGAAACGCCAGGCCACGGCCACCGTGACGTCGGCCGCGCCGAAGTGATCGGCCTCGATCGGCAGCGGTGCCGCCGCCACTTCCTGCTCGAGTTCGCCGTAGGCCGCGAGCATTTGCGAGCGCACGCGCTCCATCCAGGGCTCATGCTGCTTATCCGCCGGGCGCAGATTGCGTTCGTAGACGATCTGCACGGTCTTGTCGCACGCGGCAAGCGCGAGCCCCGTGAGACGGGCGGCGCGCAGGCAGGCGTCCGGGCGCGACGGGAAGAGCCGTTGCTCCGGCCCGGCGAGCGTCGCGAGGTACTGAAGAATCACCGTCGAATCCATCACGCTCTGGCCGTGGTCGGCGATCAGCGTGGGCGCCTTGACGACCGGGTTGATTCTCGCGAACTGGTCGTAGGTGCTGAACACGGAGATCGACTGGTGCTCGAAGTCGAGCTTCAGCAATTTGAGGCAGATCGCGACGCGGCGCACGTAAGGCGAATCGAGCATTCCGATCAGTTTCATCGCATTTCCCGTTAGAGGATCTATCATTGCGCGCCTCGGTTCGCAGCACTGCGGCTAGCCGGTCAGCGGCGGTGACGGTGGCGCATCGAACCGATAGCTTAAGCATCTCTTCGCGCCAAAAAAAGCGACATTATTCGACGGTTTACGTCAGAATTTCTTACATGAAACCCATCCCGCCTTTAACCGCGCTTCGCTGCTTCGAAGCCGTCGCCCGCTTGGGCGGCGTGACTCAGGCCGCGCGCGAGTTACATGTCACGCATTCGGCGGTGAGCCAGCAAATCAAGGTGCTGGAAGAGTCGATGGGGGTCGCGCTGTTCGTGCGCGAGGCGCGCGGCCTGCGGCTCACCGAGGAAGGACGTTTCTACGCGCTCGAAATCCGCGCGGCGCTGCGCGACATCACGCAAGCCACGCGCCGCGCGCAGGCGCGTCCGCACGAAAGCGAACTGGTGATCGCGACCTTGCCGTCGTTCGCGCAACATTGGCTCGTGCCGCGTCTCGCGAGCTTTCGCCATGCGCATCCTTACTATCGGGTCCGTTTGCTGACGAGTTTGCAGATCGAGGACTTGCGCCAGGGCGTGAGCGACATCGGCATTCGCATGGGCCAGGGGCACTGGCCGGACGTCGCGCAACAGAAACTGTTCGACGACGAGATGGTGGTGGTTGCCGCGCCGCATTTCGCGCTCGCGCCGAACGGCCGCTTTCCCGTCAGCGCCGAGGACGTGATCGCCTGCCCGCTGATTTCAAGCCCCGACGCGCCGTGGGCGCCGTGGTGTCAAGCGGCCGGGGTGGCGGAGCCGGACGCCGAAGCGGTGGTGCTGTCGTCGAACGATTCGAACATCGTTCTCGGTGCAGTCCTGCTCGGGCAGGGCGTGGCGCTCGAACGGCGCAGCCTGGTCGCGCATGCGCTGGCGCGCGGCGAACTGGTGCAGATCACTGAGATTCGCGTGCCCTACCGGTATCCGTATTGGCTGGTGTGGCAGCAGCGCGAAACCCTCGATGCCAGGCAGGCGCATTTCGCGCAGTGGATCGAAGGGCAGGTCGACGCCTATTTGCGTGACAGCGGCTCGCCTTTGTCGATTGCCGTGAAGTAGCTTCGCGCTTCGCGCGCTGGTTCGTGCAGCGCGAGCCTCTTTGCGCGAGCCGCTCAGTCCAGCACCGGCAGCGCGCGCGGACGGCGGTCGCTGTCGGTGGCGACGTAGGTCAGGGTCGCCTCGGTCACCTTCACGACATCTTGCGTCAGGCTCATACGCTGCGCGTAGACCTCGACCGACACCGTCACCGACGTGTTGCCCGTCTTGACGATATCCGCGTAAAAACTCAGCAGATCGCCGACGAACACCGGCTGCTTGAACACGAACGAATTGACCGCGATGGTGGCGACCCGCCCGTTGGCGCGGCGGCTCGCCGGAATGGAGCCGGCTATGTCCACCTGAGCCATGATCCAGCCGCCGAACACGTCGCCATGGACATTCGCGTCCGACGGCTGCGGCACGACGCGCAGCGCGCAAGGCTTTTGCGGGAGTTGCGGAAGATCGGTCATCGGGACACCCTTGAAAACGTATGTGGCTCGGTCGGCTCGACCGGCAGGCGGGGATTCACGACAACGGTACGACACGGCCGTGGGGCACGACCGCGCGGCCAACGTGAACGATGGGCCGGACAACCCGTGGAAAGCGGCGCCAGCCGGCTTCTGCGACAATGGAAAGACTAGGAATTGTACGGGAAAGCGCCCAGCCGGGTCGCGCGACAAAAACCAGTGTGACGGGCCGGGAGGCCGCGTCCGCTGGGTCACTCAAGTGTCGTCGCGCGCGCCGTTCGCTGCGAACTCCGTCGCTTCCACACTCTCCCCAGCCGATCCCATGCGCCGCACGCCCTCGTCCGAACCCTCGCCGATTTCCACCCAGCCGCGCAACGACTGGCAGACGATCCTGTCGCTGCTGCCGTATCTCGCCACGTACAAATGGCGCGTCGCGTTCGCGCTGAGTTGCCTGATCGGCGCGAAGATCGCCAACCTCGGCGTGCCGATCGTGATGAAGCGGATCGTCGACAATCTCGCCTCGGTGCAGCATCTCACCACGCTTGGCCGCGCGCAGGATTCGCCGGGTATCGTGCTGCTGGGCGGCGTCGGCTTGCTGGTGGTCGCATATGCGGTGGTGCGGCTCTCCACCTCGCTCTTCACCGAGTTGCGCGAGATCCTGTTTTCGAAAGTGACCGAAAGCGCGGTGCGCCAACTTGCGCTGAAGGTGTTCCGCCATTTGCATGCGCTGTCGCTGCGCTTCCATCTCGAACGGCAGACGGGCGGCATGTCGCGCGACATCGAGCGTGGCACGCGCGGCATCACGCAACTCATTTCGTATTCGCTGTACAGCATTCTGCCGACGCTCGTCGAAGTCGGTCTCGTGCTTGGTTTTTTCGTCGTCAAATACGAGGCGTATTACGCGGTGGTCACGTTCATCGCGCTCGCCGTGTACATCGTTTTCACGGTGAAGGTCACCGAATGGCGCACGCATTTTCGCCGCACGATGAACGATCTCGATTCGAAGGCGAACTCGCGCGCGATCGATTCGCTGCTTAACTACGAGACCGTGAAGTACTTCGGCAACGAAGAGTGGGAAGCGCAGCGCTACGACGAAAACCTCAAGCGCTACCGCACGGCGGCGATCAAGTCGCAGCGCTCGCTGTCGGCGCTGAATTTCGGTCAGCAGGCGATCATCGGCACGGGGCTCGTGTTCATTCTGTGGCGCGCGACCGAGGGCGTGATGGCCGGGCGTCTCACGCTCGGCGATCTGGTGCTGATCAATACGTTCATGTTGCAGCTCTATATTCCGCTGAACTTTCTCGGCGTCGTGTATCGGGAACTGAAGCAAAGTCTCACCGACATGGACCGCATGTTCACGCTGCTCGGCGCCGCGCGGGAAGTGCCCGATCTGCCGAACGCGCCGGCGTTGAAGGTGAGCGGCGCGCAAGTGCGCTTCGAGCATGTGAACTTCGCGTATGAGCCGGCGCGGCAGATTCTGTACGACGTGAGTTTCACGATTCCTGCCGGCACCACCACGGCGGTGGTCGGTCATAGCGGCTCGGGCAAATCCACGCTCGCACGGTTGATGTTCCGCTTCTACGATCTGGACCGCGCGACGGGTGGCGCGATCACCATCGACGGTCAGGATATTCGCGACGTCACGCAGGATTCGCTGCGCGCGTCGATCGGCATCGTGCCGCAGGACACCGTGCTGTTCAACGACTCGATCTATTACAACATCGCTTATGGCCGGCCGTCGGCGACACGCGAGGAAGTGATCGCGGCGGCGCGCGCGGCGCACATTCACGAATTCATCGAAGGCTTGCCGAAAGGGTATGAGACGCCGGTCGGCGAGCGCGGGTTGAAACTGTCGGGCGGCGAGAAGCAGCGGGTCGCGATTGCGCGGACCATCCTCAAGAACCCGCCGATCCTGCTGTTCGACGAAGCGACCTCCGCGCTCGATTCACGTTCGGAGCGCGCCATTCAGCACGAACTCGACCAGATCGCCCGCGAGCGCACGACGCTGATCATCGCGCACCGGCTGTCGACGGTGGTGCACGCACAGCAGATCATCGTGATGGATAGAGGGCGGATCGTCGAGCGCGGCACGCACGCCGAATTGCTGCGCGCGAACGGCCTGTTCGCGCAGATGTGGGCGTTGCAGCAGCAACGCGCGGCAGAGACGCCGGAAACGGTGAGCGCGATCGACGCGGGCGAAGGCGGGCGTTGATTTACTGCTTTCCGGTGCGGGCTTCTCGGTGCGGGCTTCTCGGTGCGCGCTTTTCAGCGAGTATTTCTCAGCGCCCGTTCAAACGCTCATCCAACGCGTGCAACTGCGCCGGCGTGCCGACGTTTTCCCACAAGCCTTCGAATAACTCGCCGCTCGCCAGGCCGCGCGCGATCGTCTCGCGGTAGTACGGCCTGAGCGCGCGCCGCGTGCCGCGCGGCAGATCGCGAAACATGCGCGTGTCGTAAAGGCCGATATTGCCGAACGTGAAGCGCGGCTGTGCATCGAGCGAGAGCGCGCCGCCGACCAAACCGAAGTCGCCTGCCGGATGAAACGCCGGGTTCGGCACCATCACCAGATGCATGCCCGGCTCGGGCATTGCCGCGAGCCGGGCAGCCGGTGCGTTCAACGCGGCGTAATCGTAATCGGCGTATACGTCACCGCTGACCGCGACGAATACTTCGCTAGCGCCGTGCTCTTCGAGCAGCGGCAAGGCCTGCACGATTCCGCCCGCCGTTTCCAGCGCTTCGTGCTCGGCCGAATAGCGCAACTGGACATGCCAGCGCGAGCCGTCGCCGAGCGCGGCTTCGATCCGCTCGCCGAGCCATGCATGGTTGATCACGATGGTTTGAAAGCCGGCGCTCGCGAGCCGTTCGATCTGCCACACGATCAGCGGCTTGCCGCCCACCTCGAGTAAAGGCTTGGGGCACGCGTCGGTCAACGGACGCATGCGTTCGCCGCGGCCCGCGGCGAAAATCATCGCTTTCTTCAGGGGCATCGTCATCGGTCAGAAGGTGTAGCCGACTTCATTCGCGCGGCCTTCGAGATCGTCGAGCAGCTTCGCGAACGGACGCAGCGGCGCATAGCGTTCAGCCACCTTGCGCGCATAGCCGATGAAACGCGGCAGATCCTTCATGTAATGCGGCTTGCTGTCGCGATAGTTGATCCGGCAGAACAGGCCCAGCACCTTGATGTGCCGTTGCAGGCCCATCCATTCGAGCTGACGGTAGAACTCGCCGAAGTCGGGGTCGACCGGCAGGCCGGCTTTTTTCGCGCGCTCCCAGTAGTACACGAAGCAATCCAGTTCGAACTCTTCGTCCCAACTGAGGAACGCGTCGCGCAGCAGCGAGGCCACGTCGTAGGTGATCGGGCCGTACACCGCGTCCTGGAAGTCGAGCACGCCCGGATTGGGTTCCGCGATCATCAGATTGCGCGGCATGAAATCGCGCAGCATGAACACTTGCGGTTGCGCCCGCGCGCTCGCGATCAGCAGCGCGAAGGTGCGATCGAGCAGCCCGCGGGTTTTTTCGTCGACCTCGCGACCCAGGTGCCGGGCGATGAACCATTCCGGCATCAACTCCATCTCGCGGCGCAGGAAGGCTTCGTCGAATGGCGGCAGCACGTTTTCACGCGACGTGAGCTGCCAACGGATCAGCGCATCGAGGGCGTCGCGCATCAGCGTGCGGGCGCGGCGCGGCGCGTTGGTGTCTTGCGCGTCGCGCGCATCGTCTTGCGCGCCGGTCAGCGCGCTCAGATAAGAGTCGGTGCCCAGATCGGTGACGAGCATGAACCCGGCCTCCAGATCGAGCTCCAGCACGCGCGGCACATGCACGCTGGCCGCGTCGAGCAACTGCGCGATCTGCGCGAACTCGCGGCACTTTTCGGGCGGAGGCGCATCGACGGCGATCAGCGTGCCGATGTCGTCGCCTTCCGCCGCCTTACCGGCGAGCCGGAAATAGCGGCGAAAACTGGCGTCGGACGAGGCCGGGGCGAGCGTCTCCAGCACGAGCGCATAGCGCGCCGCATGGCCGTGCAGCCAGGCCTTGAGCAGTTCGAGGCGGGTATCTGTAAAGTCTTTGGAAGGGGGCAGCGTCATGAAAACCGGCGGCAAATTCAGGGGGGCAACGTCTTGCCATATAATACCCCACGACTTTTTTGACGCGACTCACGCCAGCTTTTCGCGTATTCCGCTTTGCCGCCCGCCTCACCGTTCGACCGATTGTAAATTTGATGTGCAGCCGACTGTCACGGTCGTGGTGCGCAGGCGGTGGATCGTGACTACGAAAGCTGACGGACGGGCCGATTCGCCAAACGATACATGCCGCCTAGACAGCTTTCCCATACGATTCCCTCTTGTGCCTTAGTGCCACGCAAAAGGCGGCTCGTCGCGGCGTTGATCGCCGTTCCGGGCCTGATGCCCGCGCTTGCGCACGCCCAGTTGGTTGGGGAAGCCGCGCAGCCGCAACCGATCGACGCACCCTGGGGCATGCGGCTCGCCCCGCAGCTCGAAGAACACCCGTTGCCGGCTGGCCAGAAGCCGGCCACGTTCGTGCTTGGCGACAGCACCAGCGGCACGACGGACCAGGACATGGCCGCCAAGGGCTCGGCCGAAGTGCGCCGCAATACCGCGGTGATCAAGGCCGACGCGCTGCATTACGACCAGGACACCGACATGGCCGACGCATACGGCCAGGTTCGCGTGATCAACAACGGCAACTCGTTCGCCGGACCGGAAGCGCATCTGCGTGTGGATTCGAGCGAAGGCTACATGTCCGCGCCGAAGTACCGCTTCAACATCACGGGCGGCTCGGGCAGCGCGGAGCGCGTCGATCTGCTCGACAACGAGCGCTCGGTATTTACGAAGGGCACCTACACCGCCTGCGCGTGCGCGGACGATCCCGCCTGGTACATCAAGGGCAGCGAATTCGATTTCGACACCGGCGCGGACGAAGGCGTCGCCTATAACAGCGTGCTGTTCTTCCAGGGCTTGCCGGTATTCGCGTCGCCGTGGCTGTCGTTCCCGCTTTCGGGCGCGCGGCGCAGCGGCATCTTGCCGCCCACGTTCTCGCTGAGTTCGTCGAACGGCTTCGAACTGTCAGTGCCGTATTACTTCAACATCGCGCCCAATCGCGATCTGACGATCACGCCGCGTGTGATCTCGAAGCGCGGCGTGCAGGTGCAGTCCACGTTCCGTTATCTGTCGCCGACCTACGCGGGCTCGATCACCGGCGAATTCCTGCCCAACGACCGGCTCACCCGCACCAACCGCTACGCGCTGTACATTCAGCACAACCAGAACTTCGGCAACGGGTTCGGCGGCTACATCTACTACAACAAGGTCTCGGACAACACGTATCCGGAAGACCTGTCGTCGTCGGTCAATCAGTTCATGAACGGCACCCAGCTCCTGTATCAACAGGAAGCCGGGTTGACGTACAACAACGGTCCGTGGTCGGTGCTCGCGCGCGAACAGCACTGGCAGACGCTGACGCCGTCCATCGCGCCGTATGGCCGCGAGCCGCAGTTGAACGTGAAGTACGCGAAGTACAACGTCGGCGGCTTCGACTTCGGCGCGGAAGCCGACTACACGAATTTCCGCATCACCACCCAGGACATGACGCAAGGTCAGCGGGTGATGTTCAACCCGTACCTCTCGTATTCGGTGGTCGGGCCGGGCTACTTCGTCACGCCGAAGGTGCAATGGCACTTCGCGTCGTACAACCTGAACAACATTTCGAACGACGTGCCGGCTGGCACGCCGAAGAACTTCAACGAATCGATCCCCACGCTCACCTTCGACACGGGGCTGATTTTCGACCGTTCGGTGCGCCTCTTCGGCCAGGATTACATTCAGACGCTCGAGCCGCGGCTGTACTACGTGTACACGCCGTATCGCAACCAGGCGTCGGCGCCGCTGTTCGACACGGCCGATTCCGACTTCGGGCTGGCGGAGATTTTCACGCCGAACACCTTCGTCGGCAACGACCGGATCGCGGACGCGAACCGTCTGACCGCAGCCATCACCACGCGCTTCATCAACCCGGCCACCGGCGACGAGCGCGCGCGCTTCGTGCTCGCGCAGCAGTACTATTTCCAGGACCAGCGGGTCACGCTGCTGCCGAATCAGACCAGCACGCAGGCCACGCATTCGGACCTGATCGCGGGGGCGTCGATCAAGCTCGGCGCCGGTTTCGCTTCGGAAACCGCGTTCCAATATAATGCCGACAACAACCAGTTGGTGAAGACGAGCATCGGCTTCGGGTTCAGTCCGGGCACCAACAGGGTGATCAACGTCGCGTATCGCTACACGCGCGCGAACACCACGCTGGACAACCAGCCGATCAACCAGGTGCTGATTTCGGGGCAATGGCCGCTGTCGCACCGGGTGTACGGCGTGGGCCGTTTCAATTACGACCTCGGCGGGCATCGGATCGTCGACGGCCTGGTCGGACTGCAATACGACGCCGACTGCTGGACGCTCGGCGCCGGGATTCAGCGCTATGCGAACGGTCTGAACACGTCGTCGCAGCATCAGTCGAGCACGCGGTTTCTCGCGCAGTTGACGTTCAAGGGCTTGTCGACCGTCGACAACGGGCTGATGACCGCTTTCCGCAACAGCGTGGCGGGTTACACGCCGTTGCCGCCGCCGCCGCCGCCGGAAGCGCGCTTCACCAATTACGAATGACGCTGGTCCGACAGCGGTCGTTTATAGAATGCGAAAAGACGGGCCAGGCGCGCCCGACATCATTGGAGTATCTGTGGCAATCATGAAAAAGCTTCGCTTGGCAACACTCGCGGCCGGTCTTGCCGCCGCGGCGTCTTTCCTGTCGGTTGCGCCGGTGCAGGCGCAGGCGCTGAACGGCGGTCGCGGCCAGACGGTCGACACCATCGCCGCAGTGGTCAACAACGGTGTCATCACGCGGCGCGAACTCGACGAGCGCACGAGCCTGATCACGCGCCGGCTGAATCAGCAGAACGCGCCCCTTCCGCCGACGGACCAGCTGCGCCAGCAGGTGCTCAACCAGATGGTGCTCGAACGCATCCAACTGCAAAAAGCGAAAGAAGACGGCATCAACATCGACGACGCCACCGTGCAAAAAACGCTCGAGCGGCTCGCCCAGGCGAACAACCTCACGCTCGACACCTATCGCGCGCGCATCGAGGCGCAAGGCGTGCCCTGGACCACCTTCACCAGCGACGCGCGCACCGAGCTCACGCTCTCGCGTCTGCGTGAGAAGGAAGTGGACAGCAAGGTCACGGTCTCGGACGCCGAGGTCGCGAACTACATCGCCAGTCAGCGTGGCCCGAACGCCGGCCTGACGAGCGACCTGCATATGCAGCACATTTTCCTGAAGGCGCCGCTCAACGCGTCGGAAACCGACATCGAAGCGGCGCAGAAAAAGGCCCAGGCGCTGCTCGCCGAAGCCAAGGGCGGCGCCAACTTCGAAAAGCTGGCGAAGTCGAATTCGCAGGCGCCCGATGCGTCGAAGGGCGGCGATACCGGTTTCGTGTCGCCTTCCAGGCTGCCGCCTGAGTTCGTCAAGGCGGCCTCCGCGCTGCGCCCCGGTCAGGTCAATCCCGATCTGATCCGCACCAGCGACGGTTTCGAAATCGTGCGCCTCGTCGAGCGCCGCGCGGGTCAAGGCGCCGGCTCGGCGGATGCCGTCAAGCTCGTGCAAACGCACGTGCGCCACATTCTGCTGCGCGTCGGCGACGGCATGTCGGAGCCGCAAGCGCGCCAGAAGCTGCTCGAGATCAAGAACCAGATCGCCGCGGGCGGCGACTTCGCGAAGTTCGCGCACACCTACTCGCAAGACGGTTCGTCGTCGCAAGGCGGCGACCTCGGCTGGATCAGCCCCGGCGAGACGGTGCCGGACTTCGAGCGCGCGATGAACAGCCTGCAGGACGGCCAGATCAGCGACCCGGTCCGCAGCGAATACGGTTACCACCTGATTCAGGTGCTGGGCCGTCGCGAATCGGAAGGCTCGGCCGCGCAGCAGATGGACCTGGCGCGTCAGGCAATCGGCCAGCGCAAGGCGGAACAGGCCTACGCCGACTGGCTGCGCGAATTGCGCGACACCGCCTACGTGGAAGTGAAGCCGAACCTCTCGGCTTTGCCATAAGCCTCATGACAAGCGCCGCGCCGTCCGCCAGCCTTCCGTTGCAGATCGCCATCACGACCGGCGAGCCCGCGGGCGTCGGCCCCGAGCTGACGGCGCAGGCGCTGGCCGGCGCGGCAACCCATTGGCCCGGCGCGGAGTTCACCGTGCTGGGCGATGCGGCTTTGCTCGCCGACCGCGCGCGCGCGGTGGGCGTCGACTGGGCCGCGCTGTTGGCGCACGGCAAGCGCGTGCAGGTGCAGCACCGGCCGCTCGGCGCACCTTCGCAGGCGGGCAAGCTGAACGCGGCCAATGGCCGCTACGTGCTCGATCTGCTCGATAGCGCGATCGACGGCGCGATGGCCGGCACCTTCGACGCGATCGTCACCGCGCCGCTGCAAAAAAGCACCATCAACGACGCCGGCGTGCCGTTCACCGGCCACACCGAATATCTGGCCGAGCGCACCCACACGCCGCGCGTGGTGATGATGCTGGCCGGCACCGGCAAGCGTCCGCTGCGCGTCGCGCTGGCTACCACGCATCTGCCGCTCAAGGACGTCTCCGCCGCGCTGTCGGTCGAGGGCATCGTCGAGACCTTGCGCATCGTCGATCACGACTTGCGCCACCATTTCGGCTTGCCCGCGCCGCGCATTCTCGTGACGGGGTTGAACCCGCACGCGGGTGAAAACGGTTATCTCGGCCGCGAGGAAATCGACGTCATCGCGCCGGCCCTGAAGCTCGCGAATGACCAGGGCATCGACGCGCGCGGGCCCTATCCGGCCGACACGCTGTTCCAGCCGCGTTACCTGGACGAGGCCGACTGCGTGCTGGCGATGTTCCACGATCAAGGCCTGCCGGTGCTGAAATACGCGACCTTCGGCGAAGGCATCAACATCACGCTCGGCTTGCCGATCATCCGCACCTCGGTCGATCACGGCACCGCGCTCGATCTGGCCGGCACCGGTCGCGCCGACGCGGGCAGCCTGATCGCCGCGATCGATACGGCGGTGTCGATGGCGCAGCACCGCCGCGCGGGCTGATTCGGCGGCTTGCTGCGCGCGGCCCGTCGTCGCGGGCTCGGCATGCGTCGAGCCATGCGTCGAGCGTGCTCTTTTTCTCAAGCAGTTCTCTTTCTTAGCGTTTCTTCGATGTCCACCAGCAGACAGCAACAGGGCCGGCACCAAGGTCATATCGCACGCAAGCGTTTCGGTCAGAACTTCCTGGTCGACATGGGCGTGATCGATTCGATCGTCGACGTCATCCGGCCGCAGCGCGGCGAACGCATGGTCGAGATCGGGCCGGGTCTCGGCGCGCTCACCGAACCGCTGATCGAACGCCTCGCGACAGCCGAGTCGCCGTTGCACGCCGTCGAACTGGACCGCGATCTGATCGGGCGTCTCAAGACGAAATTCGGCGACCTGCTGCAACTGCATGCGGGCGACGCGCTCGCCTTCGACTTCGGCTCGCTGGCCGCGCCCGGAGATAAAGCGTCGCTGCGCATCGTCGGCAATCTGCCGTACAACATTTCGAGCCCGCTGCTGTTTCATCTGACCGCGTTCGCGCAGCGCGTCATCGATCAGCACTTCATGCTGCAGAACGAAGTCGTCGAGCGGATGGTGGCGGAGCCGGGCACCAAGGCGTTCGGCCGTCTTTCGGTGATGCTGCAATACCGTTACGTGATCGACAAGCAGCTCGACGTGCCGCCCGAAGCCTTCAATCCGCCGCCCAAGGTCGACTCGGCGATCGTGCGGATGATTCCCTACGAACTGCATGAACTGCCGGCCGTGAACGAGCGCGTGCTCGGCGAAGTGGTGACGGCGGCGTTCTCGCAGCGCCGCAAGATGCTGCGCAACACGTTGGCCGCGTTTCGCGATTCGGTGGACTTCGACGCGCTCGGCTTCGATTTGCAGCGTCGCGCGGAAGATGTGCCGGTTGCCGAATATGTGCGCGTGACGCAGGTGGTTCAGGCGCTGCCGTCGCGCGGCGCGGCAGCCGGTGGGAGCGACGCGGACGAAGCTTGAGTTGCCGCGTGCCGTGTCGGTCAGTCACAAACAGGTTCGTTCGAACGAGGCGCGCCATGCGCTTGCCGGCGCACCTGAAAATCTCCTCAGCCCTTAATCGGCAACCCGTTTTGCCGGCGCGTTGACGAGCCCAATGCCGGTCAACACCAGCACCGCCGCCATCAGAAAGCGCAGGCTGAACGATTCGCCCAGCAACAGCACGCCGAAGGTCACGCCGAACAGCGGCGTGAGGAACGAGAACACCGACAGGCGCGACGCGCTATACCGCGTCAACAACCAGAACCACACCAGATAGCTGACGAACGCGACGACCACCGCCTGATACGCGAGGCTCATCACGGCCAGCGGCGTGACGGCTTCGACGCGCGCCTGGCCGAGTCCCAGCGCTAGCGCGAGCAGCACCACCGCCGACACCGTCAGTTGATAGAACAGCGTCTTGCTGGCGCTCGATTGCGCGAGGCGCGTGGCGCGCACGACCACCGTGGTCGCGGCCCAGGCGACGCCGGCCAGCACGCCGAGCGCGTCGCCGGCGACCCCTCGCAGCGTCGAGCCCTGCGCCGGAGGGCCGTGCAGAAAGCCGTCCGCGAACGCCAGCGTCATGCCCGCGAACGCCGCGAAGATGCCGACCCACTGAATCCGCCGCATGCGCTCGCCGTCGACGAACCAGTGCAGGCCGAGCGCCGTGAAGCAGGGCGCGGTGTACAGAAAGACCGCCATGCGCGACGCGCTGGTCAGCGTCAGACCGAGAAAAATGCACACGAATTCGCCGGCGAACAGCACGCCCGCGAGCAGGCCGGCGGCGAGCGTGCCGTCGTCGCGAAAGAGCGGCGTGCCGCGCGAACGCGCCCAGCCCCACACCAGCACGGCGGCGATCGCCGAGCGCAAGCCCGCCTGAAAGAGCGGCGGCAGCGCCGCGTTGGTGCTCTTGATCGCGACTTGCTGGAGTCCCCAGATCGCGCACAAACCGATCATCAGCACGATCGCGAAGCTATCGGGTGCGCGGCGCGCGGGCAGGGCGGTAGTGCTCATGGGGGGATGGCCAAATGAAGGGTCGGTGATTGCTGGCCGTACGATAACAAACCTGCCCGCCGAGCTTCGCGATGACCCCACCGCCCGCGCGTGCTTCGTTCTTCGCCGCCCACGATTCGCGGACTTAACAACACCCACGTCACACTAATTTCTTACCGTCGACGTTTCGCGCTAAGGTTGCGCCACATGCGTTTCGTCGGGTGGACCGTGCGTGTGATGAGTCGATTCGTGCCGCCAAAACCGACGAACCGTATCCGCACAATGCGGAATCCGGACGAGGAGACGAGATGAGCAAGGCAAGGAGGTGGACGGCGATCGTGATGCCCGCGGCGCTGGCGTCGTTGGCTTGCCCGATGGCGCAGGCTCAGTCCAGTGTGACGCTGTACGGCGTGGTCGACGAAAGCGTGCGTTATCTGACCCACGCCAACAAGGCCGGCGATTCGTCGCTCGCGCTCGGCGCCGGCGGCATGACGGAGAGCCGCTGGGGGCTCAAGGGCGTCGAGGATCTGGGCGGCGGCTGGTCGACTTTCTTCAAGCTGGAAAATCGTTTTTATATCAACGGCGGGCAGAGCGACCCCACCTTGCCGTTCTTCAACGAAGCACAAGTGGGCATCCGCTCGAATGCTTATGGCCAGGTGATCATTGGGCGCCAGTACAACCTGATGATCGAAGGCATCTCGGTGGCCGGCTACGGCAGCAATCTCTGGATCCCCTACGATTTCAGCTTCCAGCCGGAAGTGACGATGACCGGCGGTATCTGGACCAGCAACCAGGTGCAGTATCAGGCGCGATATAACGGCTTCAATTTCGCCGCGGGCTACGCGTTCGGCGGCAACGCGGGCAATTCATACGGCAGCCAGATCGGCGCGGCCGCGGCTTATGCGCCGGCGGGCGGTCCGTTCAGCATTGGCGGCGCCTATGAAGTGTCGAAGGATTCGGTCAACGGCTCGGCCGCCACGGCATGGACCTTCGGCGGCGCGTACACGTGGAACAAGACCCGTTTTTCCGCGGGCTATATCGTCAATCAGAACGACGCCGGCTTTTCGACGTTCGCCAACGGGCCGTTCTCCGCGGCCGCGCTCGTGGCGCTGAAGTACACGGACTTTTCGCGGCGCCGCATGATCATGGGCGGCATCACGCAGCAAGTCGGCAATGCATGGCACTTCGCCGCGAACGTATGGCGCACGCTGCAGGACGGCAAGCGCGCCGCGCAGGACGGCTCCGCCTGGCAGTATCAACTGGTCGCCGACTACGACCTCTCGAAGCGCACCGACGTCTATCTGGAAGGCGATTACTCGCTCTATCGGGGCGGTCTGATCGGCGCGCAACTGCAAGGCGTGAACGGCGCGGGACTCGCGCAGAAGGGCACGCAGATCGGCTTGATGGCGGGCGTGCGGCATCGGTTCTGAGCACGCCTCGCGGCGTGTGGCGCGCTGCAGCGCCGCGTGATTCCGGGTACATTGACGGTCTCCATATCACGCAACAGGGAGTGCACAATGCGCCTGCTTCACACCATGCTCCGGGTCGGCGACCTGGACCGTTCCATCGCTTTCTATACCGAACTCCTCGGCATGAAACTGCTGCGCCGTGACGACTATCCCGACGGCAAATTCACGCTGGCCTTCGTCGGCTACACGGACGAGCGCGACGGCACGGTCATCGAACTGACGCACAACTGGGACACGCCGTCCTACGATCTCGGCAACGGCTTCGGGCATCTGGCCGTCGAGGTTGAAGATGCGTATGCCGCATGCGAAAAGATCAAGGCCCAAGGCGGCAACGTCGTGCGCGAAGCGGGCCCGATGAAGCACGGCACCACGGTGATCGCGTTCGTGACGGACCCGGACGGCTACAAGATCGAGTTCATCCAGAAGAAGAAATGACGTAAGACACGCGTCCCTGGCCGAGATCGGGCAATGAATAACAGCAATCCCTACTTCAAGGAACTCGACGACATCCACGTCGAAATCGAGGCTCTGTTCGACGGCTCAGCGGATGACGGTGCGCTCGAGCGCATCATGGCGCGTTTCGCCGAGCCATTCACGTTGATCATGCCGTCCGGTCTCGTGCTGGATCACGCCGCGTTGCGCGAGACCTTCGCGAAGCTGCGCGGCGCGCGTCCCGGCTCGCGGATCAGCATCCGCGATAGGGAGATCGTCGCGGACTATCCGTCGGGCGCGGTGGTGAAATATCGGGAGTATCAGCGCGACAACGCGGGCAACGCGAACGTGCGGCGCTCCACGGCGGTGATGAACCTCGACGCGCACGGCCGGGTGACGTGGCGCCATTTGCAGGAAACGTTCTGCACGGAGTGAGCCGCATCAAAGCGTCGGCAGCAATTCCGGCGGATGCGACTTCAACGTCTGCCGCGCTTCGCGGAACTCCGGAAAAATCGACTCGACCGTTTGCCAGAAGCGCGGACTGTGATTCATCTCACGCAAATGCGCGAGTTCGTGCGCGACGACGTAATCGATGATCGAAAGCGGAAAATGGATCAGCCGCCAGTTCAGGCGAATCTTGCCGTCGCTCGAACAACTGCCCCAGCGCGTGGCCGCCGACGAGAGCGCATAGGCGCGATAGTTCACGCCCAGCTTCTCCGCGTAAATCGCCAGACGCTCGCCGAACACGCGCTTCGCTTCGCCTTGCAGCCAGCCTTGCACGCGGTCCTTGATCTGCTGCGGATCCGCTTGTAGCGGCAACGGCAGTTGCAGCGCCGCATCGTCCGCGCTGAACGCGAGCGTGCCTTGCGGCGAACCGAGTGTCACGCGCACCGGCTGGCCGAGATACGGCACTTGCGCGCCGTCTTTCCAATCGACCTTCGGCAACGCGCGCTGCTCCACACGCGTTTGCCATTCGATTAGCTTCGTGAAAATCCACCGCTGCTTCTCGGTGATCGCGGTTTCGATATCGGCGAGCGTGACCCAGCGTGGTGCGGTGATCGTGAGACCGGTGCTGTCGATTGCAAAACCAATCGAGCGGCGCGCGGAACGCTTGAGCGCGTAATGGAGCGTGCGTGAGCCGAGCGCGAGGCTGCGCAATTTGCTGCCGTCCGGCGCGAGCGGCACGGCCGGTTGCTGGCCGCCTTGCGAGCCCGTTGAAGAGCCGGGCGCAGGCGCGGATGGTGACGGTGACGACGACGTCGATCCCGGCTCGGCAAAAAGCGGGAGATCGAGCTGCCGGTTATCGAGCGCCGCAGCGGCTTGCGGCGTAGGAGACTTCTGCATCGGATTAGGCTTCGCGCAAATACGCCTTCGAGGGCGTGGGCGCGTCAGATTGGTGCGGCGGCGGAACTGCTTTCCGCCGCGCGGTACGCGGTTGGATCGATGCGACGCATTTCAGCTTCGATCCACTTTTCGACGCGCGTGTTCACTTCGTCGGGCGTGAGCCCCGTCGTCTCAATCGGCTTGCCGATCGACACTGTGACTATACCCGCATATTTGAGAAACGAGTTGCGAGGCCACACGCGTCCGGCGTTGTGCGCGATCGGCACGACGGGTGCGCCGGTGGCGATCGCAAAACGCGCACCGCCGGTTTTGTATTTGCCCTGCTTGCCGGTCGGCGTGCGCGTGCCTTCCGGAAACATGATGACCCATGCGCCTTCGGCCATGCGCGCCTTGCCTTGCCTGATGACCGACTCGAACGCGTACTTGCCTTCCTTGCGGTCGATGTGAACCATCTTCAGCATGCCGAGCGCCCAGCCGAAGAACGGCACGTACAGCAGCTCGCGCTTGAACACATAGCACAGCGGCCGCGGCATCAACGCCGGAAACGCCAGCGTTTCCCATGCGGATTGATGCTTGGACAGCAGCACGGCGGGACCGTCGGGCAGGTTCTCATAGCCTTCGATCCTGTAGCGGATGCCGTTCAGCCAACGCACCGTGTTGAGCGTGGCGCGGCACCAGCCGGCCGCCATCCAGTAGCGGTGGTCGGCGCGCATGAACGGGAACGCGATGAAGCACGCGGTTGCGTACGGCACCGTGAACAGAACGAAGTAGATCAGCAGCAGGAAAGAACGAATGAAGCGCATCGGCGTGGTCGGTGAGGGTTGGGGACGCGCGTGGCGCGCGTCACTCTTGAGCGTCGGCGAGAAAGTCGAGCACGAACGCGCGCAGATCGTCGTGGACGCGCGTGCCTTCGGGCAGGCCGCCGGCCGCGAGCGTCTTACGGCCCTTGCCGGTCAGCACCAGATGAATCGGGCAGCCGAGCGCGGCGCCCGCTTGCAGATCGCGCAGCGAATCGCCGACCGTGGGCGTATGTTCCGGATCGACGTCGAAGCGCTCGATGATCATCTGCAGCATGCCCGGCTTCGGCTTGCGGCACTCGCAGTGGTCGTCCGCCGTGTGCGGGCAGAAGAACACCGCGTCGATGCGCCCGCCGACCGCCGCCGCCATGCGATGCATTTTCAGATGCATCGCGTTGAGCGCGTTCATGTCGAAGAGCCCGCGGCCGATGCCGGACTGGTTGGTCGCAACCGCGACGCGATAACCGGCCTGGCTCAGCCGCGCGATGGCTTCGAGCGAGCCGGGCAGCGCGACCCATTCGTCGGGCGACTTGATGAACGCGTCGGAGTCGGCGTTGATCACGCCGTCGCGGTCGAGGATCACCACTTTTTTGGTCGGCATGGCGCGGGGCTCAGGCGGCGAGTCGGGAAATGTCGGCGACGCAATTCATCTGCTGATGCAGCGCGCCGAGCAAGGCCAGACGATTGGCGCGCAGCGCGGCATCCTCGGCGTTCACCATCACGTCGTTGAAGAACGTGTCGACCGATTCGCGCAACGCGGCGAGCGCGGTTAGCGCGCCCGTGTAGTCGCGTGCGGCAAGCTGCGATTGCACGCGCGGCGCGACCTGTTCGAGCTGCGCATGCAGGGCTTTTTCCGCCGACTCGACGAGCAGCGCGGCCTGCACGCCGCCGTTCGTCGCGCCTTCCGACTTCTTCAGGATGTTGGAAATGCGCTTGTTGGCCGCGGCGAGCGATGCTGCTTCGGCGAGTGCCGCGAATTCGCGCACCGCATCCAGACGCGCGACGATGTCGTCGAGACGCGTGGGATCGAGCGCCAGCACCGCGTCGATTTCGCCTGGCGCGTAGCCGCGTTCGCGCAGCAGACCGCGCAGGCGGTCCATGCAGAATTCGTAGATCGCCTGCGTGGAATCGGCGACGTTCGGCACCGCGGCGAATTGCGCGTAAGCGGTGCGCAGCAGTTCGATCACGTCGACCGGCAGTTGCTTCTCGATCAGGATGCGCAGCACGCCGAGCGCGTGACGGCGCAGCGCGAACGGATCTTTTTCGCCGGTGGGTTGCAGGCCGATGCCCCAGATGCCGACCAGCGTTTCGAGCTTGTCGGCCAGCGCGACGACGGTGCCGGTTGCGGTGGCCGGCAATGCGTCGCCGGAGAAGCGCGGCTGATAGTGTTCCGAGCACGCGAGCGCGACTTCTTCCGGCTCGCCGTCGTGGCGCGCGTAGTACGTGCCCATCGTGCCTTGGAGCTCAGGGAATTCGCCCACCATGTCGGTGATCAGGTCGGCCTTTGCGAGACGCGCGGCGCGCATGGCGAGCGCCACGTCCGCGCCGATCAACCCGGCGATCGCGCCGGCCAGCGCTTCGACGCGCTCGACGCGTTGCAGCGCCGAACCCAGCTTGTTGTGATACACGACGTTCGCGAGCAGCGGCACGCGCTCGGCGAGCGGCTTCTTCTTGTCCTGCTCGAAGAAGAATTTCGCGTCGGCCAGGCGCGGCCGCACCACACGCTCGTTACCTTCGACGATATCGCCTGGCGTGGCCGTTTCGATGTTCGACACGATCAGGAAGCGCGAGCGCAGCTTGCCGTTCGCATCCGTGAGCGCGAAGTATTTCTGGTTCGTCTGCATCGTCAGGATCAGGCATTCCTGCGGCACTTGCAGGAACTCGTCCTCGAAACGGCAGGCGTAGACCACCGGCCATTCGACCAGCGACGTCACTTCATCCAGCAGCGCTTCGGGCATCACCACCTGGTCGCCGTCGGCTTGCGCGAGCAGGTGCGTGCGGATGGTTTCCTTGCGGTCGGAGAAATTGGCGACCACGCGGCCTTTGTGCATCAGCGTGTCGGCATAGGCGTCCGCGTGCTGGATCTGCACGAAGCCTTCGGATAGGAAGCGATGACCGAGCGTGGTGTCGTCGGCGTCGATGCCGAGCGCGCTGACCGGCACGATCCGCTCGCCGTGCAGTGCGGTGAGACGATGCGCGGGACGCACGAACTGCACATTGGTGCCGTCCGGGCGCTGATACGTCATGAACCTCGGAATCGGCAGCTTGCCGAGCGTTTCGTCGAGCGCGCTTTGCAGTCCTTCGGCGAGCGTGGCGCCCGGCGCCGCGTAACGCAGGAAGAAGGCCTCCGCCTTGCCGTCTTGCGCGCGCTCCAGGTCGCTCACCGAAAAATCGGGGAAGCCGAGCGCGGCGAGTTTCTTGGCAAGCGGCGCGGCGGGTTGGCCGTCTTTGTCCAATGCGACGGAAACCGGCAGCACTTTTTCGCGCACGTGTTTTTCCGGCGCGACCGCACGCACGTTTTTAATCGTGACGGCGAGACGGCGCGGCGTTGCGTAGCGTTCGAACGACAGGTCGCCTTCGATCAGGTCGCGCGCCGCGAGGCGCTGCGCAATGCCTTCGGCGAAGGCCTCGCCGAGACGCGCGAGCGCCTTGGGCGGCAGTTCTTCGGTTAGCAGCTCGACGAGCAGGGTAGCTTGGTGGGGATGAGTCATTTCTTGGTGTTCTCGTCAGTCCTGGTCGATCTTGCGTTCGACTTTCAGCGGCGGCGCCCAGGCGGGCATCGCGGCATCTTGCGCGTCGGTGGTAAGGCCGGGCACGCCGTGCACCGGATTGCCGAGCATCGGGAAGCCGAGCTTTTCGCGCGAATCGTAGTAAGCCTGCGCGACCAGCTTCGATAGCGCACGAATGCGGCCGATATACGCCGCGCGCTCCGTGACGGAAATGGCGCCGCGCGCGTCGAGCAGATTGAAGGTGTGACCGGCCTTCAGCACCAGTTCGTAGGCGGGCAGCGCGATTTGCGCCTCGATCATGCGCCTCGCTTCCGCCTCGTAGCTGTTGAAGATCGAGAACAGCAACTCGACGTTCGCATGCTCGAAGTTATACGTGGACTGTTCGACTTCGTTCTGGTGGTACACGTCGCCGTAGGTCAGGCGGCGGATTTCGGGGCCGTTCGGACCTTGTTCTTCCCACTCGGTCCAGACGAGGTCGTAGACGTTCTCGACCTTCTGCAAGTACATGGCGAGGCGTTCGAGACCGTAGGTGATTTCGCCGAGCACCGGCTTGCAATCGAGACCGCCCACTTGCTGGAAGTAGGTGAACTGCGTCACTTCCATGCCGTTCAGCCACACTTCCCAGCCGAGGCCCCATGCGCCGAGCGTGGGGTTTTCCCAATCGTCCTCGACGAAACGCACGTCGTTCTGCTTCAGGTCGAAGCCGAGCGCTTCGAGCGAGCCGAGGTACAGATCGAGGATATTTTCGGGCGCCGGCTTGAGCACCACCTGGTACTGGTAGTAATGCTGAAGGCGGTTCGGGTTCTCGCCGTAGCGGCCGTCTTTCGGACGGCGCGACGGTTGCACATAGGCTGCGCGCCACGGTTCCGGGCCGACCGCGCGCAGAAACGTATGAACGTGGGACGTGCCCGCGCCGACTTCCATGTCGATCGGCTGGAGCAATGCGCAACCCTGCTTGTCCCAGTAGGACTGCATTGTCAGGATGATTTGCTGAAACGTGAGCATGAAGTGCCTTTCGGGCATGGGGTCGCGCCGCGAGCGCCGAAGCGCGCGAGGCGACCGTGGAGCGAAGTGCTAAACCTTGGATTTTAACGGAAAGGGGAGGGGGGTGTCCGTTTTGCGGGGTCGGACGGAATCCGACTCAAGCCACCGCCAACCCCACCTTCGGCGCAAACGAATCGCTTTGCGCCACCGGCCACCACTTCTCATACAGCGAATAGCGATAGGTGCCGTTCAGCAGATCGTTCGGCTCCAGATACTTCAACAACTCCGACATCAACCGCACCTCATGCGACGACACCCGTCGCACGAGGTGATGCGCGCGCAATTCCGCCGGATGCTTCAAGCCCGCCGCCTGAATGATTTCCTTCAGCGCATGCAGCGTGTTGTGATGGAAGCTGAACACGCGGTCGGCCTTATCCGGCACGACGAGCGCACGCTGGCGCACCGGGTCCTGGGTCGCGACGCCGGTCGGACAGCGCCCGGTGTGGCAGGTCTGCGCCTGAATGCAGCCGACCGCGAACATGAAGCCGCGCGCCGCGTTCACCCAGTCGGCGCCGATCGCCAGCGTCCGCGTGATGTCGAACGCGGTGATCATCTTGCCGCTCGCGCCGATGCGGATGCGTTGCCGCAAGCCGATGCCGACCAGCGTGTTGTGCACGAGCAGCAGCCCTTCCTGCAACGGCACGCCCACGTGGTCGGTGAATTCCAGCGGCGCCGCGCCCGTGCCGCCTTCCGCGCCGTCCACGACGATGAAGTCCGGCAAGATTCCCGTCTCCAGCATCGCCTTCGCAATGCCGAAGAATTCCCACGGATGGCCGATGCACAGCTTGAAGCCGGTCGGCTTGCCGCCGGACAGCGTGCGCAAGCGGTCGACGAATTCGAGCAGGCCGCGCGGCGTCGAGAACTCCGAATGCGTGGCGGGCGAAATGCAATCGCGGCCCATCGGCACGCCGCGCGTTTCGGCGATTTCGGGCGTGATCTTGGCGGCCGGCAGCACGCCGCCGTGACCGGGCTTCGCGCCTTGCGAGAGCTTCACTTCGATCATCTTCACTTGCGGCTCGGCGGCCTGCCTGGCGAATTTCTCCGCGCTGAAGGAGCCGTCGTCGTTGCGGCAGCCGAAGTAGCCCGAAGCGATTTCCCAGATGATGTCGCCGCCATGCTCGCGGTGATACCTGGACATCGAGCCTTCGCCCGTGTCGTGCGCGAAGTTGCCTTTCTTCGCGCCGAGGTTCAGCGCCATGATCGCGTTCGCGGACAGCGAGCCGAAGCTCATCGCGGAGACGTTGAAGATCGACATCGAGTAAGGCTGCGCGCGCTCGCTTCCCACGACGATGCGAAAGTCGTGGCTATCCAGCCTGGTCGGCGCGAGCGAATGACTGATCCATTCGTGCGCGACGGCCTTGACGTCGAGTTCGGTGCCGTAGGGGCGGCTGTCGACGTCGTTCTTCGCGCGCTGGTAGACGATGCTGCGCTGAGCGCGCGAGAACGGCTTCTCGTCGGTATCGTTCTCGACGAAATACTGGCGGATTTCCGGGCGGATGAATTCGAACAGAAAGCGCAAGTGTCCCCACAACGGATAGTTGCGCAGAATCGCGTGGCGCTGCTGCGCCAGGTCGAATACCCCGAGCGCGACGAGCGCCGCCGGCACGATGAGCCAGAACCACGCAATGCGGTGCGTTGCGGCGAGCGCCGCGCAAACGGCGAGCAGCACGGCTGCGCACCACATGGCCAGATAACGCCGAGAAAACATGGAGACTCCGGTGCAGTGAGGATCGTCGGCGCGGATTGCGCCGGCGGAATCCGCCCACGAGTGAAAACGAACGACTGCTTCTTATGGTGAAGCTGGCTGCGACTTGAAGATGCAACGCACGCGTGGAGCGCGCAGTGTCGAATCAGAAGACGCGGTGTGAACTTGAAGCGTGAAGGTAAAACGCGTGCGGCGATGACGAACCTTGCCGCACGGTGCAACGCGGCGCCTAGCGAGCGGTCAGCAGCGCGGCCGTTTGCGGCTGACGCGCCGTCGGCTGCCCGGTCACCGCGTGTTCGATGATGCCGCCGCCGAGACACACGTCGCCATCGTAGAGCACCGCCGATTGCCCCGGTGTGACAGCCCATTGCGCAGTGTCGAAGTTCAGCTCGAAGAGGCCTTCGCCGGGGTTTGCCGCGCTTGCACCCGCGCTTGCCGCCGCACCGAACGTGCAGCGCGCATCCGCTTGCCGGTAACGGGTTTTCGCGCCGCACGCGAAGCCGTCCGCGGGCGGCTCCCCCGCGACCCAGCTCGTATTGCCTGCAGTGAGCGTATGGCTGAGCAGCCACGGATGATCGTGGCCCTGCGCGACGTACAGCGTGTTCGACGGAATGTCCTTGCCGGCGACGAACCACGGCTCGCCGCTGCCGTCCTTGCTGCCGCCGAGGCCGATGCCCTTGCGCTGGCCGAACGTGTAGAACGCGAGGCCGATGTGTTCGCCGACCACTTTGCCGTCGGTGGTTTTCATCGGGCCCGGCCTGGTCGGCAGATAGCGATTCAGAAAATCGCGGAACGGCCGTTCGCCGATGAAGCAGATGCCCGTCGAATCTTTTTTCTTCGCGTTCGGCAGGGCGATCTGTTCGGCGATCTCCCGCACCTTGGTCTTGGGAATCTCGCCCAACGGAAACAGCGTCTTCGATAACTGCGCCTGATTCAGCCGATGCAGGAAGTACGACTGATCCTTCGTATGGTCGAACGCCTTCAGCAATTCGAAGCGGCCGTTGTTCTCACGCACGCGTGCGTAGTGGCCGGTCGCGATGGTTTCCGCGCCGAGCGACATTGCATGGTCGAGAAAGGCCTTGAACTTGATTTCGGCATTGCACAGCACGTCCGGATTCGGCGTGCGGCCGGCCGAATATTCGCGCAGGAATTCGGCGAACACGCGGTCCTTGTATTCGGACGCGAAGTTGACCGCTTCGACGTCGATGCCGATCAGGTCCGCCACCGACACGACGTCGATCCAGTCCTGCCGCGTCGAGCAGTATTCGCTGTCGTCGTCGTCTTCCCAGTTTTTCATGAACAGGCCGACCACGTCGTAGCCCTGTTCCTTCAGCAGCCATGCGGTCACCGACGAATCGACGCCGCCCGACATGCCTACTACGACTTTCTGCTTGCTCATAAGATGCTCACTGGGTACTGCGTGACTTCATTGATCGTGGGTTGGCCGCTCGTCAGCCTACGGCCGTTTTTGCGCGACCGAATGCGTATGCACGAAGTCGAGCGGGAAACGCCGGCCCGCGAGGTAGTCGTCGAGGCATTGCATGACGAGCGGCGTGCGATGCCGTTCGGCGCAGGCGCGCAATTCGTCGGCGCTCATCCATAGCGTGCGGGCGATGTCGGGATCGAGCGCGCACTCCGCGTTCGGTTCGCCGCCCGTGCCGCAATAGGTGAAGCGCAGATACGTCACCCCCTCGCTGCCGGGCCGCTCGAAATGCGTCATGTACATGCCGACCAGCGCTTCGGGTTCGAAGGGATGGGCGGTCTCCTCGAGCGTTTCGCGGATCACCGCTTGCAGAAGCGTTTCACCCGCCTCCAGATGGCCGGCGGGCTGATTCAGGCGCAGGCCGTCGGCGGTATTTTCCTCGACCATGAGAAAGCGCCCGTCGCGCTCGACGATGGCCGCGACGGTCACGTGCGGCAACCAGGTTTCCGGTTTCATGGCTGCGCATTTTACCGTTTATGGGCGGGGGCTGCCGGAATGCGGGCGACCGGCTGGGCGACCGGCTGCGGGCGACGGCTCGCCTTGGCTGGCGGCAGGCGCATGGGCCCGAGAGCCGGGGATTGCGTACGCAGCGGCTGCGATGTGCAAGCCGCCCGGCCGGCCGGGCGCCCCCGGATTGTCCCCGATTTCTGCGCACCCCCGTGTTTCGGTTAAAGTGAGGCGTTAGCCGTTGCACTCGTAAGCCGGCGTGCCTCGTCGGCGATCTGTCGTAAAACAGGAAGTCGAGGAGGAACAACGATGCACATCGGAGTGCCAGCCGAGACGCGCGCGCACGAAACCCGCGTCGCCGCGACGCCCGAAACGGTCAAGAAGTACGTGGCCCAGGGCCATCGGGTCACCATCCAGAGCGGCGCCGGTTCCGGCGCGAGCTTTCCTGACGATGCCTTCACAGCCGCCGGCGCCGAAATCGCCGACGCGGCCACGGCGTTCGGCGCCGATCTCGTCCTCAAGGTGCAGTCTCCAACCGATGCCGAACTGCCGCTCCTCAAGCGCGGCGCGACGCTGATCGGCATGCTCGATCCGTTCAACGCCGAAAACGCGTTGAAACTCGCGGCAGCCGGCGTCACCGCCTTCGCGCTCGAAGCCGCGCCGCGCACCACGCGCGCGCAGAGCCTCGACGTGTTGTCGTCACAGGCGAACATCGCGGGATATAAGGCGGTGCTGCTGGCGGCCACGCTTTATCCGCGCTTCATGCCGATGTTGATGACCGCCGCGGGCACCGTGAAAGCGGCGCGCGTGCTGATTCTCGGCGCGGGCGTGGCGGGCTTGCAGGCGATCGCGACCGCCAAGCGCCTGGGCGCGGTGATCGAGGCGTCCGACGTGCGTCCGGCGGTGAAGGAGCAGATCGAATCGCTCGGCGCCAAGTTTCTCGACGTGCCCTATGAAACCGACGAGGAGCGCGAAGCCGCGCAGGGCGTCGGCGGTTATGCGCGGCCGATGCCGCCGTCGTGGCTGCAACGGCAATCTGCGCTCGTTCATGAGCGCGCGAAACAGGCCGACGTGGTGATCGCCACCGCGCTGATTCCTGGCCGCGCCGCGCCGACGCTGATCTCAGTGGAAACGGTGCAGGCGATGAAACCCGGCTCGGTGCTGATCGACCTGGCGGCGGGCCGCGGCGCGGAGTACGAAGGCCGGCGCGGCGGCAACTGTCCGCTCACCGAGGCGGACCAGGTCGTGAGCAAACACGGCGTGACGATCGTCGGCTATACGAACCTGGCCTCGATGGTGCCCGCCGACGCGTCGTCTTTATACGCACGCAACCTGCTCGACTTCCTCAAGCTGATTATCACGACGGAAGGCGCCCTGAACATCGATCTCGCGGACGATATCGTCGCGGCCACGTTGCTGGCCCGCGACGGCGAAGTCACGCGCAAGACATAAAACGAATTCACCAGGAGAAACGGCGATGGAAGTGCTCAACCACACCGTCATCAATCTGATCATTTTCGTGCTGGCGATTTACGTCGGCTACCACGTGGTCTGGAATGTCACGCCCGCGTTGCACACGCCGCTGATGGCCGTGACCAACGCGATCTCGGCGATCGTGATCGTCGGCGCGATGCTCGCAACCGGCCTCACGCTCGGCGCGCCCGGCAAGTTCTTCGGCACGCTCGCCGTCGCGCTCGCGGCGGTCAACGTGTTCGGCGGCTTTCTCGTGACGCGGCGAATGCTGGAGATGTTCCGCAAGAAAGAGCCGAAGAAACTCATCGCGGACAAGACCAAGGGGAACGCGTAATGAGCCTGAACCTCGTCACGCTGCTTTATCTGGTCGCGTCGGTCTGCTTCATTCAGGCGCTCAAGGGGCTGTCCAATCCGAAGACGGCGCGCATCGGCAATACCTTCGGCATGGTCGGGATGGCGATCGCGATCCTCACCACCATCGCGCTGATCGCCAAACAGGCCACCACGCTCGGCTCGAATCTGGGCCTCGGGCTCGGCTTGCTGCTGGTTGCGTTGGTGATCGGCGGCGCGGTCGGCGCGTTCGTCGCGGCGCGCGTCGAGATGACCAAGATGCCGGAACTGGTCGCGGCGATGCACTCGCTGATCGGTCTTGCCGCTGTCTGCATCGCGTATGCGGTGGTGTCGGAGCCCTCGGCGTTCGGCTTGATCGATCCCGAGAACCCGGTGCCGGGCTTTCTGCCGTATGGCAATCGCGTCGAGCTATTCATCGGCACGTTCGTCGGCGCGATTACGTTCTCCGGATCGGTGATCGCGTTCGGCAAGCTGTCGGGCAAGTACAAGTTCCGGCTGTTCCAGGGCGCGCCGGTGGTGTACGGCGGTCAGCATCTGATCAACCTCATGCTCGCGATCGGGATGCTCGGCTTCGGCGTGATCTTTTTCCTCACGCAGTCGTGGCTGCCGTTCATCATCATGACGATCATCGCGTTCGTGCTCGGCGTGTTGATCATCATCCCGATCGGCGGCGCGGATATGCCGGTGGTGGTGTCCATGCTCAATTCGTACTCGGGCTGGGCGGCGGCGGGCATCGGCTTCTCGCTGAACAATCCGATGCTGATCATCGCGGGCTCGCTGGTCGGCTCGTCGGGTGCGATCCTGTCGTACATCATGTGCCGCGCGATGAACCGCTCGTTCTTCAATGTGATTCTCGGCGGCTTCGGCAACGAGCCGGGTGCGGCGGCGGCGGGCGGCGCGGCGGAGCAGCGTCCGGTGAAATCGGGTTCGGCCGACGATGCGTCGTTCATGCTCGGCAACGCGGAAACGGTGGTGATCGTGCCGGGTTACGGTCTCGCGGTGGCGCGCGCGCAGCATGCGTTGAAGGAGCTGACCGACAAACTGGTCGAGAAGGGCATCGAGGTGAAGTACGCGATTCACCCGGTGGCCGGACGGATGCCGGGTCACATGAACGTGTTGCTCGCCGAAGCCGAAGTGCCTTACGACATGGTGTTCGAGATGGACGACATCAACGGCGAGTTCGGTCAGGTGGACGTGGTGCTGGTGCTCGGCGCGAACGACGTGGTGAATCCGGCGGCGAAGAACGACCCGAAGTCGCCGATTGCGGGCATGCCGATCATCGAGGCGTACAAGGCGCGCACCGTGATCGTCAACAAGCGTTCGATGGCGGCGGGCTACGCCGGTCTCGACAACGATCTCTTCTACATGGACAAGACGATGATGGTGTTCGGCGACGCGAAGAAGGTGATCGAGGATATGGTGAAGGCGGTCGAATAAGCACGCGTTGGCGATTCGCGGCTTGCCTCGCGGCGGGCCGCGATTTCTACTTCGGCTTCGCGTTCACATGCCGCAACAGGTCCGCGAGCCGCCTGCCTTCCTGATCCGGATAGGGTTCGCGCATCTGAAGATCCCGGATCTTCTCCAGCCCGAAATTGCGGAAGTCGCCGCGCAATTCACACCACGCGCCGAGGGTCCAGCGTGCGCCCCAATAGGCGAGCGCGAGCGGCCAGACGCGGCGCTCGGTCGCCGCGCCGTTCACGTCGGTATAGGCAAAGCTCACCACATGTCTTGCATCGATCGCGCGATGCAGCGCGTCCAGTTGCGCGGAGAAATCGCTCTTGATGTGAAACGACGGCGCGAAGATCGCGAGGCGTTCGAGCGTCGCGCGCTTGTCGGCGGGCATTGCCGAGGCGATCTTCGCGAGCGCCCCGCGCGCGCCGCTCGCAAAGCCGGCGCCGCCCCACGATTCGAGCATCCGCGCGCCGGCTGCGAGCGCGGCCAGTTCGTCGGCGGTGAAGGTGAGCGGCGGCAGACTCGCCGCGCGGCTCAACCGGTAGCCGATGCCGGCTTCGCCTTCGATCGGCACCCCCGACAGTTGCAGATCGCGCACGTCGCGATAGACGGTGCGCAGTGAGATGTTTAGCCAGTCGGCGAGTTGTTGCGCGGTGGTCAGGCGCCGTCCGCGCAGCAGTTCGGCGATCTGGAACAGGCGGTCGGCGCGGCGCGTCATCGTGGGCGTCTTGTAGAAAAGGACGGGAACAGTTCCGCGATGATAGCGCCGCATGCCGCGCTCCGGTTTGCGTTTTGGTCTGCGCTACGCTCAGCCGTTGCGCGGCGCTTGCGCGGGCCTTGGACGGTGCCATGACGTTGCCGTGCAGGCTGTGCACGTTGTACGTGAGCGCTGCGCCGCGCCGCGTCGTGTCGCCGTTAACCGTTGGTCCGCGAATGCAGGCCGAGGCGGTTGCCTTCCGTATCCGTGAAAAACGCAATGTAGCCGATGTCCTGCGGCAGCTTGATCACCGGTCCGTCGGTCTTGCCGCCGGCCTGCTCGACACGGGCGAGCGTGGCGTCGACGGTCGGCTGCGCGTTCAGATAGACGAGCACGCCGTCGCCGGTGGGCGTCATCGACGGACTGTGGACGATCGCGCCGCCCGTCGCCGGTTCTTCATAGCCGAAGACCGCGATCGGCTGGCCGCCGATTTCCTGGCGATTCAGTTCGACGTCGAGCGCGGCTTCGTAAAAGCGAACGGCGCGATCGAAGTCGATCGACGGAATCTCGAACCATGCAACAACTTTGGATGATGCGGACATGACATTCTCCTGTGACGGGCGGGTAAGCCGGGTAAAGCGCCGGATGGCGTGAGGAGAAGTGTGCGGGGGTGCTGCTGACAGCGTGGTGTCAGTAGGGTGTGCCGCGACGCGGGTTGCGGAGAAAACGTTGGCAGAAGTTAGACGCCGACAACAGCGATAGTCTTTGCCCGCGTCGTGCGTTTTTTTCGCCCGCATGGGCTGGAAGAACCGTCAATCAGACGACGTTGATTCGATGTGAAGTGTTGCGCGCGGGCCGATGTTGACAAACCTTGACAGTGGTCTTCGTCGGGTTCCACTACGTTACGGGTCCGTTACTGATTTCGCGCAACAGCAATGAACCGAGGAACGCACAGGCTGGTGTTCAGCCGACTGAGAGGCATGCTGGTCGCCGTCGGGGAAACCGCCACCGCAACGGGGAAGCAAGCCGGACAGACCACGTTGCACAGCCGCAGAGATGCGGCCGGTCACACCGCGCCATTCACGCTGCGGCAGATCGCCTTCGCCGCCCTGGCGCTGCTCGGCGCATTGCCGGCGATCTCGGGCGCGCAGATCGTTCCCGGTGGCGCGCATGCGCCCTCCGTCATCCAGACGCAGAACGGTCTCGATCAGGTGAACATCAACCGGCCGTCCGGCGCCGGTGTTTCGGTGAATACCTACGGCCAGTTCGACGTGCAGCAGCGCGGCGCGATCCTGAACAACTCGCCGACCATCGTGCAGACGCAGCAGGCGGGCATGATCAACGGCAACCCGAACTTCGGCCCCGGCCAGTCCGCGCGGATCATCGTCAACCAGGTCAATAGCGGCGCGGCGAGCCAGATCAACGGGCATCTGGAAGTCGCGGGCCAGCGCGCGGAAGTGGTGATCGCGAACGGCTCGGGTATCAGCGTGAACGGCGGCGGCTTCATCAACACGTCGCGCGCGATCCTGACGACGGGCACGCCGAACTTCGCCGCGGACGGCTCGCTGACGGGTTTCAATGTGACGGGCGGCAACATTACCGTGCAGGGCGCGGGGCTGAATGCGTCGAACGTCGATCAGGTCGATCTGATCGCGCGCGCGGTGCAGGCGAACGCGGCGATCCATGCGAAGAACCTGAATGTCGTCACGGGTGCGAATGCGGTCGGGCACGACACGCTCACGACCACCCCAATCGCGGGCGATGGTCCGGCGCCGGGTGTGTCGATCGACGTAAGCAACCTGGGCGGCATGTACGCGAACCGCATCGTTCTGGTCGGTACGGAGAACGGCGTTGGCGTGTCGAACAGGGGCGTGCTCGCGGCGCAGGCGGGTGATCTGATCCTGACCGCGCAGGGCAGGCTCGTGCTGGCGGGGCAGACCAACGCGAGCGGCAGCATCAACGTATCCGCTCGCGATGGCATCGACAACACCGGCACCACCTACGCGCAGCAGAACGTCACGGCGGACACGTCGGGCGCAATCACGAACAGCGGCGTGCTCGCCGCGCAGCAGAACACGACCGTCACTGCGGGCAGCGTGGCCTCGACCGGTACGCTCGGCGCGGGCGTGAACGGCGACGGCACGATTGCCAATGCGGGCGACCTGTCGGTTTCCGCCCAGGGTGCGCTCAGCGCGACCGGCCGTAACGAAGGCGGCGGCAACACGACGATCCAGGGCGCGTCCGTCAGTCTCGCCGGCAGCAACACGTCGGCGAATGGCACGCTGACGCTGGCGGCAAGCAGTGGCGACCTGGACCTGTCGGGTGCGACGACGACGGCAGGCGGCGCGCTCGACGCGAGCGCGGCGGGCACGCTCACCAACGACCACGGCAACCTGTCCGGCGGGTCGGTCCAGGTGACGGCGGCGAACGTGTCGAACCGCGACGGTCAGTTCGTTTCGGGCGGCGCGCTCAACGTCACGTCGGCGGGCGGCCTGTCGAACCAGGGCGGAACGATCCAGGCAGCGGGCGCACTGTCCGCCGCTACCGGTTCGCTGGAGAACACCGCGGGCCGCATCGTGTCGCTCGGCAGCGACGGGATGACCCTCACGACGACGGGCGCGCTCGTCAACGGGACGGGCGGCACCATCGGCACAAACGGCGCGTTGAGTGCGTCAGCGGGCACGCTCGCGAACCAGGGGAAAATCAGCGCGGCGAGCGATGCAACGGTTCGCGCGCAGGGCATCGACAATCACGCTGGCACGATCGGCGCGGGTGGCGCGCTCGATGTCACCACGACCGGCGCACTGAACAATGCGGCCGGCACGCTGTCAGGCGCGGCGACCACCGTGTCAGCGGCGTCCATCGACAACACGAGCGGCGGCATCGAAGGCGATACGCTGGCTGTCTCGGCATCGGGCGACCTCACCAATCGCAGCGGCAGGCTCACGCAATACGGCACAAGCGACCAGACCGTCAGCGCGGGTGGCACGCTCGACAACACGGGCGGCACGATCGCCTCGAACGCGAACAGTCTGACGGTGTCGGGCCGGTCGGTCGCGAATGACAGCGGCACGCTCCAGCACGCGGGCACAGGCTCGCTTGACGTGAGCGCGACGGCGGCGGTCTCGAACGTCGCGGGTACGCTCCAGACGAACGGCGCGCTCGCCGTCAGCGGGGAGCGCCTCGATAACACCCACGGCACGCTGTCCGCGCAGAAAGCGGCTCAGGTCGACGTGGCCTCGGACATCGTGAACCGGAGCGGCACACTGTACGGCCACGACGGCCTGACCCTCACCGCTCAAAGCGGCATCGACAACACGGACGGCTCGGCGCAGACAGCGGGCGACCTGTCGGTGACGGCGGGCGGCGCGCTGTCGAACGCACGGGGCACGCTGACCGCCAACGGCGCGCACGGCGTGGTGAACGTGACGGCGGCGAGCCTCGACAACACGGCGGGCAGGCTGACCAACGCGGGCGACGGCGTGACGACTGTTTCCGCCGCAAGCGTGACCAGCACGGGCGGCACGCTGGGCGGCAATGGCGACGTGACGCTCAACGCCCAGACGCTGGCGAACGACGCGGGCGCAAATCTCGTCGCGGGCGGCGCAGCGAACCTGAACGTCATGCAGGCCGTGAACAACGCGGGCGGCACGATCTTCGGCGGCACGGCGCTGAACCTGAACCAGGCGGGCGCGGCTGTGATCAATGACGGTGGCGCGATCCTGGGCGGGTTGGATGTGTCGGTCAATGTCGCTTCGCTGTCGAACGCGGGCGGTGCGATCCGCGCGAATCGCGACATCGCGGCAAGCGGTACGCTAGCGGGCGACGGCGACATGGTCGCGGGCCGCAACCTGTCGCTCGCGGTCCTCGGCGACTACACCAACAGCGCGGCCAACAACCTGCACGCCGATGGCGACATGAGCGTGAGCGCGACCGGCACGCTGACGAACGCCGGCACGCTCGCGGCGGCGGGCGCATTGACGGCGACGGGCGCGAACGTCGTCAATTCGGCGGGCGCGGACATCAATTCGTCGTCCACGACCGTGAACGCAGTGGGCACGCTCACGAACGATGGACGCATCGAAGGCGACACGGTCACCACCTCCAGCGCGACGCTCGCGAACACCGGTACGGTCATCGGCAACAACGTCACCGTGAACGCGAACGACGTGCGGAATACCGGCGCCGCGGCCGTGATCGCGGGCGCGAACAGCGTCCGTCTATATGCGCAGAACTCCGTCACCAACGCCGACGGCGCGCTGATCTACAGCGCCGGCAATCTGGAGATCGCGAAGGACGGCACGCGCGACGCATCCGGCATGCTCGCGAACCAGACCGGCTCGCTCACGAACAGCGCCGCGACCATCGAGGCGGATGGCGATATCGACATCGCCGCCCGCACGGTGAGTAACGTGCGTACGGGTGTTGTCACGCAGGCGGGCACGCCGCAGGATGCGGGCTCGACTACGCTGACGCTCTGGACCGGGGGGATGTCCGTCGATGACCTCGGTTTCTACGACAGTTTCGACTATCCGCAGTGGAGGTGGAGCCCAGGGGCGATCGGCGGGGAGAGTATCGGCAAGTTAATGACGCCGATCACCGTCACGGTTCCGAAATCGCAGGTCGCCAATCTGGACGCAACCAAGCAGACGCTCTCGCTCACGCAGCCGCTGACCGACACGTACATCAGCGCCACTACGCCGCTCGTCGAGGTCTGCAACGCCCACGATTTCTGCAGCCAGCAACACGTCAAGGCGACGCGCACGATCACCAGCAACGCGACGCAGTATTACAACAGCATTACGGACAACGGCAGCACTTACACGATTACCTTGTGGCCGGACTACGATCCGAAGACGAACATCCGGCCTGACCAGGTGGTGGTGCGAACCGACCTCGGCTCGGACAGTCACGACTACGTGGAGATGTCGCGCACCTCGACGACGACCACGGCGACCGACCAGCTCGTCAGCGCGGGCAACGCGGCAACGCTCCGGGCCCAGGGCGCGATCCGTATCAACGCGGACGGCGGCAGCATCAGCAACCAGTCGTCCACGATGGCCGCGGGCGGCGATCTGGTTCGCCGCGCCACGGGCGGCAGCGTCAACGATACGGGCATCGTGCTTCAGCAGACCGTCACGCAAGACTCGCAATCGACGTTCTACTGGCACCAGAAAACCGGCGGCAGCAACGACACGCAGGTGATTGGCACCGGCATCACCCAGAGCACGACGAGCGTCGATGCACTGCCCGCGATTGCCACGTCGAACCAGACGGTGCAGACCGATGCGCGGGATATCAGCATCAATTCGGTCAACCGTCAGGGGCAGACGGTTGCAGGCTCGGGCGTTGCAGGCGGCAGCGCTGACGGCACGCAGACGGGCACCATCAGCGGTCAGTCGAGCCGGCCACAGACGGTCGGCGGCGCGACGGGCGGCATTCCGAACCTGAAACTGCCAGTCAGTGGCCTGTACACCTACAACACGGCACCGGGAGCCACCTATCTGGTGGTTACCGATCCGCGCTTCACGCAGTACGGCAGATTCATATCGAGCGACTACATGCTCGGACAGCTCGGGCTCGATCCGCAGAAGATCCAGAAGCGCCTGGGCGACGGGCTCTATGAAGAAAGGCTGATGCGCGATCAGGTCACACAACTGACCGGCCGCACGTTCCTCGCGGGCTACACGGATAATCTCGCGCAATATACGGCGCTGATGAACAACGGCGTCGCGTATGCGAAGGCGTTCGGGCTGGAACCGGGCATTGCGCTGTCGCCCGCGCAGATGCAGCAACTGACCACCGACATGGTGTGGCTCGTGTCGCAGGACGTGACCTTGCCGGACGGTTCGCACCAGACGGTGCTGGTGCCCCAGGTCTATCTCGCGCAGTCCAGCACGGTTGACTTGGCGCACAGCGGCGCACTTGTCGCGGGTAATGCGGTGAACCTGAACGCGAGCGGCGACGTGAATAACAGCGGCCACGTCAGCAGCAATCTCGCGACGACCATCATCGGCAACAACATCACGAACCGCGGCGTGATCGGCAGCGCGGGCGCGACGGCTGTCGCAGCGGTCCAGGACGTGCGCAACACGGGTGGCCGGATCGGCGGCGGGGACGTCGTCGTGCAGGCGGGGCGCGATGTCGTCAATGAGACGCAGACCTATGGTGTGTCGAAGTCGTTCGGCTCGAACACGCTGACGGGCAGCGTCACGGGAACCGGCGTTGACGCGATCGGCACGATCTCGGCGACGAACAGCGCCACGGTGATAGCCGGGCGCGACGTGAACCTGACGGGCGCGACGATCCAGGCGGGCGGCAACGCCGCCATTGCGGCGGGCCGCGACCTGACCGTCGGCACGATCACGCTGACCAGCACGCAGGACGTCCAGACACACGACGGGCTGAACGGCGGACACGACAGGGTCACGCAGAACCTCGGCAGCGCGATTGTCGCGGGCGGGAACCTCGCGACCGTGTCGGGGCGCGATACGACGTTCACGGGTGCGACGGTGCAGGCAGGCGGCGATGCCGCGATGGTCGCCGGTAACAACCTGACGGTGACGGCGGCGAAGGACACGCACGAGCATCGGGAGCAGTCGATGGGCGGCAGCCTGTCGCATCACACGAGTTCGTCCTATGACGAGTCGGTGCAGGGTTCGAATGTGAGCGCGGGCGGCAATGTGACGCTCGCGGCCGGCCAGAGCGGCGGCGGCAATCTCGCGATACTCGGCTCGAGTGTGACCACCGATGCGGCGGGCACGGGTGGCGTCAGACTCGTCTCGACGGGCGACGTGACGATCGGCAGCGTCGGCGAAACGCACGATTCGCAACGCTGGTCGCATGATGAACGTTCGGGCTTCCTGTCGAAACAGAAAACGACCGACGCGGCCAGTTCGCACCAGGTGATCGCGCAGGGCTCGACGGTATCGGGCGATACGGTCACGGGCGCGGCCGGTCACGACATGACGGTCAGCGGTTCGACGATCGCGGCCACGCACGACGTGACGCTCGCGGCGGGCAACAACCTGACCATCAACACCACGCAGGACACGAGTGAGAGCAGCCACTTCCATCAGGAGGTGAAAACCGGTCTGGGCAGTTCGGGCGGGGTCGGCATCTCCTACGGCAAGGTCGACCAGAAGGACACGACGCACGACAGTTCGGTGACGCAGAACGGGAGTCTCGTCGGTAGCACGGGTGGCAGCGTGAATCTGTCCGCGGGGGCGGACCTGCATGTGACGGGCAGCGATCTGATCGCGGCGCGCAACGTGACGGGGACGGGCGCGAATGTGATCATCGATGCGGCCACCGGTACTAGTCATCACGACGAGGTGCATGAGGTTAGCAAGAGCGGTTTTACGCTGGCTGTGAAAGCGCCTTTGCTCGATGCCATTTCGAACACCGTTGATCAGGCGCGCGCGGCGAGCCACGGTCAGGATGACCGTGCGGCAGCGCTGCACGGCATGGCAGCGGCGAGTAGCGCGATCGATGCATATGGCGCGGGCGGCGGCGCCGTGTCTGCGATTGCGGACGGCGGGAAGCCCGAAGCCAAGATCGAACTCAGTTACGGCAGCAGTCACAGCAGGAACACGTTCGCGGAAGATTCAACCACGAACCAAGGCTCGTCCGTTTCGGCGGGGGGCACGGCAGCATTCGTCGCGACCGGCAACGGCACGCCGGGAAGCGGCAACCTGACGATTGCCGGTTCGAACGTGAACGCGCATGATGTGATCCTCGCGGCGAAGAATCAGGTCAATCTCGTCAATACGACCGATACCGATTCGACGCGCAGCACGAACCAGTCGAGTAGCGCGAGCGTGGGTATCTCCTATGGCACGCAGGGCTTCGGCGTGTCGGCGTCGATGTCGAAAGCGCACGGCGACGCGAATAGCGACGCGGCGATGCAGAACAACACGCATGTAACGGCCGCGAATACCGCGACGGTCATTTCGGGCGGCGATACGAACATCATCGGCGCGAACGTGAACGGCCGGCAGGTGAACGCCGATGTGGGCGGGAATCTGAACATCGCGAGCGTGCAGGATACGATGACGAGCGCCGCGCATCAGGAAAGCACGGGCGGCGGATTCGCGATCAGCCAGGGCGGCGGCAGCGCGAGTTTCAGCCATACCAATGCCAATGCCAGCGGCAGTTACGCCGGCGTGAACGAACAGGCCGGAATCCAGGCCGGTGACGGCGGGTTCAACATCAGTGTCAAGGGCAACACGGACCTGAAAGGCGCGGTGATTGCCAGTGATGCGGAGGCGTCGAAGAACGTGCTTTCGACGGGAACGCTGACCTTTAGCGACATCGAGAATCAGTCGAGCTACAACGCGCACTCAGGAGGGTTCAGCGGGGGCGTAACGACCGGCGATGGAGGCGCGAACTACGGCACCCACGGCCCGGCGTCGAGCAAGAACGCGGGCGGCGGCGCGCCGATGCTGAGCCAGAACGACAGCGGCAGCGACAGCGCAACCACACGTAGCGGCGTCAGCGCGGGCACCATCAGCGTGACGGATGCGACCAACCAGACGCACGACGTCGCCGGCCTGAACCGCGACACGTCGAACACTAACGGCACGGTCGAGAAACTGCCGGACGTGAGCAACCTGCTTGACCGGCAGGCGGACATGATGGCGGCGGCGAGCGCGGCCGGCGAAGCGGTGTCGCGACGCATCGGAGACTTTGCGCAGTCGAAGTATGACGAGGCGAAGGCAAATGGCGATCAGACCGTTATGGATGCGTGGAAGGAAGGCGGCACAGCCCGGGCGGAAATGCAGGCTGCGGGCGCAGCGCTCGTGACCGGCCTCGCAGGTGGCAATGCGATTGGCGGCGCGGCGGGCGCGGGTATCGCGTCGATCGCTGGAGGCAGGCTGAATGAACTGAGCGAGGCGATCGCGGGTTCTAACCCGACTGGCAACGCCGATATGAATACGGCGCTGGGCAGCATTGTGGCGAACGTGATTGCCACGGGTGCAGGTGCTGCGGTTGGTGGCGATGCGGGAGCGTTCTCAGGATATAACGTGGACCGGTTCAACCGCCAGTTGCATCCGGATGAGCGCCAGTGGGCGAAGGATAACGCGAAGGCGTTTGCCAAGTTTTACTCGGATCAAATCGGTCAGACGATTACAGAAGATCAAGCGCAGACCATGCTGCTGGCGAACGGGTATCGGCTAGTTGATGCAGCGGCAAGCAAGGGGCCGGGCGGTAACGCGTTGGCGGCGGCCTATATCAACCAGAACGGAGGCAATCTGTTTACGGCGACGCCGGCCGAGTACAACAGTCCGTTCCTATACAGCAACAAGGATGGATCACTGACGCCGGAGCAACGGGCATTGCCGGGAGCCGTCGCTAATCCTAAACTCGGCCTCGCTATTGCGGGCGCGTTGGCGGCACCGGCAGTCCTTCCTGTACTGGCAGCGATACCGGGTGCGCCGATCTTCGGGATCGACGGGGCATTAGGTTCGGGGGCCTGGGCATCATCGACGGGAACCGGCGTAATTAGCGCGGGCATCAATGCGGGCTCACAGTATTACCAGAACGGGACGGTCAATCCCATTGACGTGGCCATTGCTGCGATATCGGGAGGTGTTGGCGCATCCGGCAAGCTGGGATGGAACGTATTCGTGAATGGCGTGGGTGGTGCGACAGGCACGGTGATCAATAATGCGGTGTATGGCAGAAATGACAGCATCATAGGTTCAGGTATTACGAGCGGCGCTCTGTCTGCGGTCGGTTACACAACCGGTAAGGCCGCTGAATCGTGGATTAACTCCTCCCTCCGGCCAACTATAAACAACGCCAATGGGTGGGCTACAAGTGGTATTTGGTCGGGAAGCGGATGGAACCTAATCCAGCCAAACGCAATGGGAGTGATCGGTGGTTCTATTGGCGGTGGCATTACACAAGAAGCTGTAACACCGCTAGTGCCCACCCCATCCATTGGGGGAAATAAGAAATGAGTCGTTGGGTTATTGCGTTTGTAGGTGCATGGGGAATCTGCCTTGCGGGAATGTATGTCGCATGGCTGGTTGGGCTAACCTTGAATTGCCTGTTTGCCACAGGATGCTTCGAGCAATTAAGCATTGGTAGCTTGGTTGCAGCAGTGAATCTGAAAAGCGTCTTTGCAAGAGGCACCCTTCTTGCCATTGCCTTTATTGTGATTGCCTGGATTAGTCGTCGAAGACAATAACAAACAGCAAACCCGGCCTTCGCGCAGGGTTTGCTGTTTGTGGAGTGTTTCAATCCGGCGTGATGACGAACGGGTTCACGCAGGACCATTGGGACGCACTGAAACGGCATGGTAGTGACTTTCAAAATTTGATCAATTCAAAAATCAATAGCCTTTTAAACAAGAAAAGCCAATGAAAGTTCGATTCATTGAAGATGGAAATGTTTCAGGATGGTTGCGTACGATGTTTGTCGTGATTGGTGTAATGCTGATTATACTTCCGACAAAGCTTATGGAAGCTTCCTGGCTATGCTTCTGCCTTTTGTTGAGTGGCTTGGTACTAATGGCAGTCGAAGGGTTCGCCGCGCGCGCATACGCTAGGGATTAAACCCTTCGACAACAGCTGCAAGAAGGCACGCGATAGCTACAAAACCGACGTTGACGAAGATAAAAAACAGTGAAAATCAAAAAATCTCCGGGTGCTTTATCGTAAATGATCAGATGGCTAATAGGGTTTCTACTTGTCTGGGGAATCTGCCTTGCCAGTGTCTTTATCGCGTGGCTGATCGGCTTATGCATTCATTGTGCTTTTATAGCCGGCTGTCTTGCCCGGTTGGATGTTCATAGTCTCTTCGCCGCAGTGAATGGTCACCAGCGGGCGTGGTACGAACACCAGTCTTTGAAAATTTTTTTAGTTATTTCGGATCTCAAACTTCCAAAGGGAAAACATGAAGGCCAGATTCATCGACAACGGCAACCTGGCTTCATGGCTTCGCTTGACGCTAATCGTTATTGGAATAGGGCTTGCCGCGGTCGCGCTTGAATGTCAACTTCCGGTTTTTTGGGCGAGAGTTTTTTTGTTAGTCGGCTTTTTCTCAGTGATTGTCGGCGGAATGACCAGTCGAGCTAAATTGCTCAATATCAAGCCGTTCGATAACAGCTACAAGAAAGCGCGCAATAGCTACAAGTCGAAAGACGACGGGAACGGCAAATGAGCTGCTGAGACAGCAGCGGGCTAACGACGCCCGCTGTTGCGTGTTGTATCGAATCACGGAATGAAACACCCATGAAACTTAGAAAGCGGCTGGCGGCGCTGCCGCTCACAGCCCTGGTATCACTCGCGTCCCACGCGCAACACCCGCCGACGCCAGCCGACGAAGCCGCCGCAGCCCGCGCCAACGCCGAGCAGAACCAGCAGGTCCAGCAACAGCGCGAATCACAGGAGCGCGCAAAAACCGTCAACGCGCCCTCGGTGCGTTCGACCGCGCCCGAGGCGGGCCCCTGGCCGGATCTTCCGACTGAGCAACCGTGCTTCCGCATCGAGTCGTTCAAGCTCGACGTCCCGGCGACCCTGCCCGATAGCGTGCGCAAGCACGGCGCGTCGGCGCTGCCGCTCGACCGCTTCGCCTTCGCGCGCGAATGGCTCGACCACTACCGGGGCCAGTGCGTCGGCAAGGGCGGCATCGACACGCTCGCGAAAGGATTGCAGCAGACGATCCTTTCACGCGGCTACATCACCACACGCGTACTCGTCCCACAACAGGACCTGTCAACCGGAACACTGGCCTTCGCACTCGTGCCAGGCGTCGTGCGCCAGATCCGCTTCGCCGATCCTGAGACGCGCGGCACATGGAAAACCGCATTCCCCGCGAACAACGGCGACCTGCTGAACCTGCGCGATCTCGAACAGGGACTCGAGCAGATGAAGCGCGTCGCCTCGCAGGACGTGGACATGAAAATCGAACCGACCGACATGCCGGGCGAAAGCGATGTCGTGGTGAGCGTGAAGCGCTCGAAGCCCTGGACGTTCGTCGCATCGGTCGATAACTCCGGCACGGAAGCGACGGGCAAATGGCAGGGCAACTTGAGCCTCGGCATCTACAACCCGCTCGGCCTGAACGACGTGTTCACGGTCGGCGCGAACCAGGACCTGTCGTTGCGTAACAAGTCGCTCGGTTCGCACGGCTTCAACGGTTCGTACTCGGTGCCGTGGGGCTACTGGACGGCGACCCTGTCGGGCAGTACGAACACCTACTACCAGCCTCTCGCCGGCGCGAACGAGACATTCGTGTCGAGCGGCAACGCGCAGACAACCGCGCTACGTCTCACGCGTGTACTGAGCCGCAGCCAGAACGACGTGTTCGGCGTCGAGTTCCAGCTTTCGAAACGCTTCGGCGAAAGCTTCATCAATGACGCGAGCATTCCGACGCAGCGGCGCAACAACACCTTCATCGAAGCGGGCCTAACCGATCGCCATTACTTCGGCGCATCGCAGTTCGACGGCACGCTCGCCTACCGTCAGGGTATCGACGGACTCGGCGCGACGCCGGACCCGTATCCGGGCGGCCCCACCTACCGCTTCCACATGACCGTGCTCGACGCGAACCTGTCGGTGCCGTTCTCCGTTGCGAAACAGAACTTCCGCTACGTGACGACGCTTCACGGCCAGTTCACGAACGACACGCTGTTCTACCTGGACGACCTGACCATCGGCAGCCGCTACACGGTGCGCGGCTTCGACGGTGAAACGATGCTGGCGGCGGAGAAAGGTTTTTACTGGCGCAACGAACTGCAGCTGTCGATCGGACAGACAGGACAGTCGCTGTACGCGGGCATCGATTACGGGCGGGTGTTCGGCCCGAACACGGCATTCCTGGCGGGAACGCAACTGGCGGGCGCGGTCATCGGTATCCGTGGCGGCATACCGGCGAAGTACGCGGGACTCGCGTATGACCTGTTCGCGGCAACGCCGATCTACAAGCCGTCCGGCTTTCCCACCGCGCGCGTGACGGTGGGCTTCCAACTCACCGCGCAGTTCTAACCGGCTCAGGCAGAACTCGCATCGACGAGCCCCGTCGCCCACCACCTCTCATCCAATAGCTCGCCCTACGTCGAGTACGACGGCGCAGTCCGCTATGGCGAATTGCTGACGGCGGGGGACATGCGCGACCGATTGCCCGCCGCATACAACCGCATCGCGGCAGATTTCAGCGCACAGGAAGAGCAGAGGATCGGCGCGTCGCAGCGACGGCGCTCCGCGGCGGCGTTAAAGAATGTCCTCGAGCCTCGAAGCCAACCCAAGAGCGAGCGTCGCCGGATTTGCTCATTGGATTCCACGACGGCAACGGCAGGGCGCCCGGCGAGACGGAAAGCAACAGGAAGAGCGGAGAGGAGCCGCGATCGTGAGCGCGGTCCTAACCGGAGTACCTCGAAAAAAACGCGGACCTAGGTCCGCGTTCGCTGGTTCGACGCGCAATCGCTGCGTCATTGCGCCGGCGTATCGCTTTGCGGCCGCTGCCGAACGCTGCCCGCGATCAAATCGAAACGGAACAGCCGGCATTCGAGCGCGCCGTTAAAGAGCGGCGTCTTGGTCGATTCACGCAGACGCAACTGCCCGGGCAGCTTGCGATCCGACGTGAGAATGAACGCATGCCAGCCGGTGAAGCGCTGCTTCAGCGCGTCGCCGAGCGACTGGAAAAACTCGCTGTCAGGTGCTTCTTCCTGGGCGCGACGGAAACCGTCGTCGTCGCGGTTCTCGCGATTACCGCGTTCGCGGATTTCGCCACGCGCATTGCGGCCGCGCACTTCGATCCGTTCGCCATACGGCGGATTCGCAACGAGGATGCCGGGCTCCGCGCTCGGCGGCGTCATGCCGCGCGCGTCGACCTGCTTGAGCGGAATGGTCGGCAAACCGGCGCGCTGGAAGTTCGCGCGCGCCTTGTCGAGCATGTCGCCGGAAATATCGCTGCCGTAGATCTGGATATCGGCGCGCGAATTGCGGGCCGCCTGCTTCGCGTCGAGCGCGGCGGCCTTCAGCGTTTGCCAGGTCCTGGCGTCGAATTGCTTGAGCTTTTCGAAGCCGAAGCGGCGTTCAGCGCCCGGTGCGATATTCAACGCCACTTGGGCGGCTTCCGCGAGGAAGGTGCCGCTGCCGCACATCGGATCGTAGAGCGGCGTGCCGGCGGTCCAACCCGTCAGACGCAGGATGCCCGCCGCCAGATTTTCGCGCAGGGGCGCCGCGCCCTTGTCGAGGCGCCAGCCGCGCTTGAAAAGCGGATCGCCCGAGGTGTCGAGGTAGAGCGTGCAATCGGTGGCCGTGAGGAACGCGAACACGCGCACGTCGGGCATGCCGGTGTCGATGCTCGGTCGCGCGCCGCTGACTTCACGCAGACGGTCGCAGATCGCGTCCTTGACGCGCAGCGTCGTGAATTCGAGGCTACGCAGCGGCGATTTGATCGCGGTGACGTCCACGCGCAGCGTTTCGTTCGCGGAGAACCACTGCTCCCAACGCTGTTCGACGGCAAGCGCGTACACGTCCTGCTCGCTGCGATAGGGCCGATGCGCGATCTTCAGCAGCACGCGGCTCGCGATGCGCGAATGCAAATTGGCGGCCATGCCGGCGGCCCAGCCGCCGCGGAAATGAAGGCCGCCCGGCACTTGCGCGCCTGCCGTAAACGGCGCGCCGTTCAGGTGTTGCGCGGCAATTTCGGCGAGTTCGGCCGCGAGCGAGGCTTCAAGGCCGCGTGGGCAGGGGAGGAAGAAATCGAAGGACATTGAGTTGCCGGAAGGCGTTAGATAAGGCGCCATTGTACGCGGTCGGGGTGGGACCGGCGGCGCGCCGGCTGCGCGGTTTCCCGCGGATGCCGGAACACGCCGCCGGAACTCGCGCTGCCAGATCGCGCAACGCGACGGCGAGCGCACCGCATCGCGCGACAAACAAGTCCCGCGATTTGACCGCCCTACAGAAGACGAACGCAAAACACATGGCCGCGCGAGTTTCGCGACGCGCGCCGACGCCACGACCGAAATAAAAGTGCCCAGTGTTGTAAAGCACCGCGACGGCCGACCAGAGTGCCGGGTATCGCAAAGTGCCGCGACGGCCGACCAGAGCGACAGGTGTTGCAAAGTGTCGCGACGGCAGACCAGGGTGTAGGTGTTACGAAGCACCGCGACGGCGCGCGCAGCGCCGCCGGAAGAATGATTGCCTTGTCACGAACGCGGAGTGCGCGAGAACACGGATTCCAGATGCACCACTACGCTTTCCAAGCCAGGGGACCCGCTTCAGAACTGGCGGTGTGAGCCGCTTTCTTTGCCTACTTTCTTTGCGGCGGCAAAGAAAGTAGGTGCCGCCCCGCACAGGGGCAACGCTAATAGACCATTAACAACACAAGGAGAGGCCAACCAGCAACAGCACAACCACCACCCAAACCGCCGAGCAGGCAAAAAAAAAAGCCTCAACCCCCACCCCCCGAAGGGCACCCCGGCACACCCACACCCCCCCCTTTCCCCCGCGAAACAGAACCAGCCATAGCCTTTACAGCAGCCCCAACCTGCAAGGAAACCTGCTCCAACGCCTGCCGATGCCCCTTCACCAGAGAATCATACCCACCGCCAACCGGTTCACTAACCACACTCCGGCAAGTCATCACCACCGCACTCCGCACAGCCCGCACACTCCACACCGCATCGATCAACGCATGCGACCCAGGCCACGACTCGAACCGCTGCACGTTCATGCTGACTCGATAAACCGGCGTCGCATCCGGATAAGCGGTGCCGTACACATCGATGGTATCGAGCTGCTGCGTCAGAGTGGTCGACAAAGCCCGGCGAATCTCGTCCCCCGGCAGGGACGCCCAACGCTCCTGTTCGAGCACGCTGACTTGCGTCGGCGCCGTCTGCACGACCAACTGATTTCTTGCCACTTGCGGCGGCACGTTGATCGGCGCGACTTCGATCAGCCACGCGGGCGCAGCCGAAGTCCGCGTGCCGACAGAAGCCGCGGCGCCGGTCACGCCGCCATCGCTCAATGTATAGAAGCGGCTCGAAGGCGACGAACAGGCCGTCATCGCCAGTAATCCGGCCAGGGCGCCAGCGTAAACGGCGCCGCGCACGGGCCCGCGCGGCAGGCGAGGGAGCCGGGCAAACATCATGGTTTATCTCCTGATTTACCGCGCAACAGCGATTCGGGATGACGCTCCAGATAATCCGACAGCGCGTTCAACGATTGCAACGTGCGCGTGAGTTCCTGCAACGCCTGATGCACATCCGACTGCAACGGCGAGTCCTGCTGCAACGTCGCCTCGGCCGAGCCGAAGGTCTGTTTCGCGGCTGCCAGCGTGTCGCGGGCCTGCGGCACGACTTCCTTGTCGAGTCGGGTGAAGAGCTGATCGGCGTTCTTCAACGCGCTGTTCAGGTTGGCACCGATCTGGTCGAACGGCACCTTGTCGAGCTTCTTCGCAATGTCGGCGACCTGCAGCTGCAATTCGTCGAGCGTGTTCGGAATGGTCGGCAATTCGAGCGGATCGCTTGCGACGTCGACGGTGGCCGGCGGCGCTTTCGGGAAGATGTCCAGCGCCACATACAACTGGCTCGTGATCAGATTGCCGGTACGCAACTGACCGCGCAGGCCATGCTTGACGAGCTGTTGCAGCATGGTTTGCCCCGCGATGCTGCCCGGCACCGGAGCCGTTTCGCGGAAGCGCTTGCCGAGCCGGTCGGGGTACAGGTTCATCGTCACCGGCATGGTGAAGCTGCGTTTCTGCGGATCGTAATCGATGCCGATGTTGGTCACCTGGCCCAGCACGATGCCGCGGAAATCCACCGGCGCGCCGACCGACAAACCACGCAGCGACTGGTTGAAGTTCATCACCACGCGCAGCGGCACGCCGTCCGGCTCGCGCATCGCGTCGGCTTCGTCGGAGCCGAGGCGGAACGTCATGTTGTTCGGCGCCTGCGCGCCCACCCCCTGGCCGGGCGGCGACTCGAACGACAAGCCGCCGACGATCACCGTCGCGAGCGACTGCGTGTTCAGCTTGAAGCCGCTCGAGTCGAGCCGCAGATCGACGCCGCTCGCATGCCACCAGCGCGAATTGGTGCCGACGTACTGGTCGAACGGCGCGGACACGAACACCTGCATGGTGACGCCCGTGCCGTCCTTGTCCAGCGAGAAGCCGACCACCTGGCCGACCTGCACGCGCCGGTAGAAGATCGGCGAACCAATGTCGATCGAGCCGAGCGACTCGCCGTGCAGAATGAATTGATGGCCCTTCTGGTCGCCGGTGATCGGCGGCGGCGTTTCGAGGCCGACGAAGTTTTTCTCGGTCTCCGACGAATGACCCGCGTCCGCGCCGATGTAGGCGCCCGAGAGCAGCGTGGTGAGCCCCGAGACACCGCTTGCGCCGACGCGCGGGCGCACCACCCAGAAGCGCGAATCCTTGACCGCGAAGTCCTCGCCTTCCTTGGTCAACTGCACCTGAACCAGAACGTGCGAAAGATCCTTCGACAGCGTGATGGTCTTGACCGCACCGACGTCGACGTCCTTGTACTTGACCTTGGTCTTGCCCGGTTCGAGGCCCTCGGCGCTGGTGAAGCTGAGCGTGATCGTGGGGCCTTTCTCGGTCACCGATTTGATCACGAGCGCGATGCCGATCAGCGCGGCGATCAGCGGAATCACCCAGACGAGCGAAGGCAGCCAGCGGCTGCGGGGCTCGATCTCGGGGTCGGGCAGTTGGGGCGGCAGCGTGGGTCCGTTCGAATCGTTGCGCGGCGCCTCGGAGGCGGGCGTCGGTCCTTGCGGGCTAGTCATGGTCTGGATCCTGAGGTTCTTTGGTATTGCCTTCCACGTGATCCCAGATGAGCCGTGGATCGAATTGCATGGAGGCCATCATCGTCAGAATCACGACGGAACCGAAGGCGATTGCCCCCGGCCCGGCGGTGATGACGGCGAGCGATTTGAAGCGCACCAGCGCGACAGTCAGCGTGACGACGAAAATATCGAGCATCGACCAGCGGCCGATCCGCTCGACCATCCGGTAAAGCGTGGTGCGTTGCCCCGGCCGCCAGCGCGAGCGGCGCTGCGCGGTGACGGTGAGCAGCACCAGCACGCTCAGCTTGAGCATGGGCACCATGATGCTGGCGACGAACACGATCACGGCAAGCGGCCAGTCGCCCGAGGTCCAGAAATAGACGACGCCGCTCATGATGGTGTCTTCTTCGGAACCGAGCAGCGACGAGGTGTGCATCACCGGCAGCAGGTTGGCGGGAATATACAGCAGGGCCGCGGCGATCAGCAGCGCCCATGTGCGCATGAGGCTGTCGGGATTGCGCGAGTGAAGGCGCGCGCCGCAGCGCCCGCAGTGCTGCGCGGTGACCGAGCGGATGCGGGGTTCGACTCTTCCGCAGGCATGGCAGGCGACGAGACCCGCGCGCTTCGCGGTGACGTATTTCATCGTGCGCTCACCCGTGACGCGGCTTCGGCGGCGCGCCGCGCGGCGAAGCGGGGGACGCCGGCGTTTGTGCCGCGCTTTGCACCGCGCTTCGCCCGGCATTGTGCATGCCGGGCGGCGCGGGTGGCCCGGCAACCGAACTGACGGCCGCCGCCGCGCTGTCGGCGGCGGTACGCGGTCGCGGCCGCCGCGTGCCGGCGCCCAGCTCGTCGGCGAGATCCCACAGAATGCGCGGATCGAACGTCACGACCACCGCGAACATCAGCGTGAGCGCGCCGAACGCAAAGAGCGCCGCCTCGGGAATCACGCGCGCGAGACTCACCATCTTCACGATCGTGATCAGCACGCCGAGCATGAAGACCTCGATCATGCCCCACGGGCGCACGAATTGAATCGCGCGCAGCACCTGGTTGAAGGCGGGCGGCACGTGGCCCGCGCGCAGCGGGATCAGCACGTAGAGCAGCGCGACCAGTTCGGTGAGCGGAAACAGCACGGTCGAGCAGAACACCATGACGGCGACGATCTGCATGTCCTCGTTCCACAGCGCGACGAGCGCGCCGAACAGCGTGGTTTGCGAGGTGATGCCGTTGGCTTCGAGTTCGACGATGGGAAAGCCCTGAGCGATCAGGAAGGTGATCAGCGCGCCGAGCGTCATGGCGCAGATGCTGTCGAGCTTGCGGGAGACCCCGCTGTAGAGCGTTGCGCCGCAGCGCGGACAGCGCGCGACCTTGCGCCCGACAAGCGTTGGCTTGCGGAACAGCGTATCGCATTCGTGGCACGCGATCAGGTTCTCATGGTCCATGCGGCAAAAGGCCTACGGTGTGAGGGGGAGCGTGCAATACCGGTTCTTGTCGCGCGGGTCTGCAAAATTTGCAGCAATAGTACCAAAACGCGCCCGGGCGTCGCGCCGGCCGCACCCCGAATACAGTTGCGACGCGGGCTGCGTCGCCGTTCGACTGGTTTCTAACGGAATCGCCGTGGCTCTGACAACCTCCGTCCCTAATTGTTCAATAGGGATGCACAGCGATTGAAAGCTTCCAGCGGCGCACTCGACACGAGCCGCAGCCAGCTTTTTCCGCTTGGGGTAGCATGGCGGCCTTGGCGTGTGCCGCATGGCATGTTCCGGTGAAATGTTCCCGTTGGATGCACGGTTTGCATCCGCATGGGGAATAGCGGGGCCGGCCGCGCCGTTAACCTTTATTGGCTCGTGCTGATCTGTCATGGCAATCAATCCTTCCTTCGGCGAACAGGAGTCGTACACGCGCACCGCGATCGCCTTTCACTGGCTGATCGCGCTCCTGATCGTGTGCGGCTTCGCGCTCGGCTGGGTGATGACCGACATCCCCGGCTTCACGCCCACCAAGCTGCGCTACTTCTCGTGGCACAAGTGGATCGGCGTGACGGTGTTCGCGCTCGCGGTGCTGCGCATTCTCTGGCGCGCCACGCACGTCGGCCCGCCGATGCCGCGCCGCATGCCGGCCTGGCAGCGCGGCGCCGCGCATCTCACGCATGTGTTGCTGTACGTGCTGATGATCGTGATTCCCCTGTCGGGCTATCTGTACAGTTCGGCGGCCAACGTGCCGGTGGTGTACCTCGGGCTGATTCCGCTGCCGCGCCTGATCGCGCCTGATCCGCATCTCAAGGAACTGCTGAAGAACGTGCATATCGCGCTGAATTACATGTTGCTCGTGCTGGTCGCGCTGCACGTCGCGGCCGCGCTCAAGCATCAATGGCTGGACCGCGACGGTCTGCTGTCGCGCATGCTCCCTTTCATCAAATAAGGACGACCATGAAAGTTTCGTTTTACCGCTACATGCTCGCCGCGTTCGCGGCGGCCTCGTTGACCGCGGCCGGCAGCGCGCTCGCCCAGGTCGACGTCGCGAAGAGTTCGGTGACGGCCACCTCGAAGCAGATGAACGTGCCGGTCGAAGGCAAGTTCGGCAAGTTCACGGCGCAGGTCAAGTTCGATCCGGCGAAGCCCGCCGAGGGCAGCGCGCAGATCAACATCGACGTCGCCAGCTACGATCTCGGCGACGAAAGTTATAACGAGCAGGTGCGCGGCAAGGACTGGTTCGACGCCAGGACCTATCCGAGCGCCACCTTCGTTTCGAGCGCGATCGCGCCCGCCGGCGGCAACCAGTTCAAGGTGACCGGCAAGCTGACCATCAAGGGCAAATCGCAGACGGTGGTGGTGCCGGTCACGGTCACGCAGCAGGGCGGCACGGAAACCTTCGACGGTGCGCTGCCGATCAAGCGTTCGCAATTCGACATCGGCACCGGCGAATGGAAAGACACGTCGGTGGTCGCCGACGAGGTGGTGATCAAGTTTCATATCGTTGCAGCACGCAAGTGACGTTCGCTGCGCTGTTCCGGCGCAGCCGCTTTTTTTCAAAGACCAAGGAGCATGAATTGAAAACATCCATGTTGATCGCCGTTGGCGCATTGGCTTCCTCGCTCTCGCTCGGCGCGTTCGCCGCCGCCGACACCTATCAACTCGATCCGACTCACACGTATCCGAGCTTCGAGGCGGATCACTTCGGCGGCCTCTCGGTGTGGCGCGGCAAGTTCGCCAAGAGCTCCGGCACGGTGACGCTCGACCGCACGGCGAAAACCGGCACGGTGGAGGTGACGGTCGATCCGGCGTCGGTTCAGACCGGCAACGGCAAGCTCGACGAGCACCTGCAGGGCTCGGATTTCTTCGACGTGGCCAAATTCCCGTCGGCGACTTACAAAGGCACCGACATCAAGTTCGACGGCGACAAGCCGGTTGAAGTGGTCGGCAGCCTGACGATGCACGGCGTGACCAAACCGCTGAATCTGAAGATCGAATCGTTCAAGTGCATGCCGCATCCGATGCTCAAGCGGGAAGTGTGCGGCGTCGAGGCGAGCGGCCATTTCAGCCGCGCCGATTACGGCATGGATTCCGGCGTGAAGTACGGCTTCAATATGGATACCAAGCTGCATATTCAGGCCGAGGGCATCAAGCAATAAGCGCCTCGACACGCCTTTTTGCCTGATCGCATTGAATGGCGTCCACGTTACGCCGCAACAAAAACCGCTTCCATTCGCTTTGGCGAGGAAGCGGTTTTTTATTGCCTGTCTGAAGCGCCGCAGACCTGAGGTAGCGGCTCGCCGTCATTTGGCGATAGCATCCGTTTAATTTTTAAGATACATAGAGCGCTGAGGCCGGTTGGCTGCGCGCGCAGCCAGTCGGCCATATCGGGCGTAAAAGAGCCCGAATCAATAACAGCTCGCGCGAATTGGAGATCTTCATGGACGCAACGACAGCCGTCAGCCGGGCGGGAACCCGGCAGAACTCGTGGCGAGCGGTGGTCGCCGCCTCGATCGGCAACGCGCTCGAATGGTTCGACCTCGTGGTGTACGGTTTTTTCGCGGTGATCATCGCGAAGCTGTTTTTCCCGGCCGGCAATGAGACGGTCTCGCTGCTGCTCACGCTCGGCACCTTCGGCGTGTCGTTCTTCATGCGGCCGCTGGGCGCGGTGGTGATCGGCGCTTACGCGGACCGCGCCGGGCGCAAGGCGGCGCTCACGCTGTCGATCGTGCTGATGATGGGCGGCACGCTGATCATCGCGGTCTTGCCGACCTACTCGAGCATCGGCCTCGCCGCGCCGGTGATCCTCGTGATCGCCCGTTTGATGCAGGGTTTCTCGGCGGGCGGCGAGTTCGGCAGCGCGACGGCGTTCCTCGCCGAGCATGTGCCGGGCCGGCGCGGTTTCTTCGCCAGCTGGCAGGTGGCGAGCCAGGGGCTGACCACGCTGCTCGCCGCCGGTTTCGGCGCGCTGCTGACCGGCGAACTCTCGCCGCAACACATGGCGTCGTGGGGCTGGCGCGTGCCGTTCGTCTTTGGTCTCCTGATCGGGCCGGTCGCCTGGTACATCCGCACCCGGCTCGACGAGACCCCCGAGTTCCTCGCGGCGGAAACCACCACCACGCCGCTGCGCGACACGTTCACGAGCCAGAAGCTGCGCTTGCTGATCGCAATCGGGGTGGTGGTGCTGGGGACGGTCTCCACCTATCTGGTGCTGTACATGCCGACTTACGGCGTCAAGCAACTGGGGCTCGCGCCCTCGGTCGCCTTCGGGGCGATCGCGTTGACCGGCGTGATCCAGATGCTGTTCGCGCCGCTGGTCGGCCATCTGTCGGACCGCTACGGGCGCACCACGATCATGCTGGCGCCGGCGCTGCTGCTGCTCGTCCTGATCTATCCGGCCTTCGTGTATCTGATCGCGCATCCGAGCTTCGGCACGCTGATCGCGCTGCAGATCGTGTTCGGCTTTCTGATGACGGGTTACTTCTCGGCGCTGCCGGGTTTGCTCTCGGAGATGTTCCCGGTGCAGACGCGTACCACCGGCATGTCGCTCGCCTATAACATCGCGGTGACGATTTTCGGCGGCTTTGGGCCGTTCATCATCGCGTGGCTGATCGGCTTCACGGGTTCGAAGGCGGCGCCGAGCTACTACCTGATTTTTGCCGCCGTGGTGAGTCTCGTCGCGTTGATGGCGGCGCGGCGCAAGCTCGGGTTTCGCTGAGGCGCGAAGTTTTTTCGCCGCGCCTCGGCGAGCGCGGCGGTAAACGCAAAAGGCCGGTTCGAGAGAACCGGCCTTTTGCATGGAGCTGCGAAGTCTGCGGCTACAACCGGCTCAGACTTGCGCGCCCGCGTTCGGATCGTTTGGATCGGTGCCGACCTTCTTGTCCTTCAACAGATCTTCACGCTTCACGCCGAACCACATGGCGAGCGCCGCCGCGACGAACACCGACGAGTAGATACCAAACAGGATACCCACCGTCAACGCGAGCGCGAAGTAGTGCAGCGTGGGGCCGCCGAACAGGAACATCGACAGCACCATCATTTGCGTACAGCCGTGCGTGATGATCGTGCGCGACATCGTGCTGGTGATCGCGTGGTTGATCACCTCGATCACGGTCATCTTGCGTTCGCGGCGGAAGGTTTCGCGAATCCGGTCGAAAATAACCACCGACTCGTTCACCGAATAGCCGAGCACCGCGAGCACCGCGGCCAGCACCGACAGCGAGAACTCCCACTGGAAGAACGCAAAGAAGCCGAGAATGATGATCACGTCGTGCAGGTTCGCGATCACGCCGGCCACCGCGTACTTCCATTCGAAACGGAACGACAGGTAGATCACGATGCCGATCACCACGCAGGCGAGCGCGAGCAAGCCGTCCGTGGCCAGTTCCTTGCCGACCTGCGGGCCGACGAACTCGACGCGCTGCAATTGCACCTGCGGCGTCTCGGTTCGCAGCGCGCCCATCACCTGGTCGCTCTGTTGCGCGGACGTAAAGCCCTGCTTGAGCGGCAAGCGGATCAGCACGTCGCGCGAGGTGCCGAAGTTCTGCACTTGCGCGTCGGCATAGCCGAGTCTCGCGAGCGTGCCGCGCACCGGTTCGAGCGGCGCGGCGCCCGGATACTGCACTTCGATGACGGTGCCGCCGGTGAACTCCACCGACAGATGCAGCCCGCGATGCAGCAGGAAGAACACAGCGGCAAGGAACGTCAACAGCGAGACTGCGTTGAAGATCAACGCACGCTGCATGAACGGAATGTCTTTGCGAAAACGGAAAAATTCCATGGTCTTGTTCTCCGGGACTCAGCGGGATGAACCCGGTTTCTGCGGCGTGTTCGACGCATTCGGCGACGCATTCGACGCATTGCGGCGGCGCACGGTCGGCTTGCCGGCACGCGCTTGCGCGCCAGCGTTGGCCTTCGGCTTCGCGGTGACGGCAGCGACGGCTTGTGCGGTATCCGTTGCGGCGTCTTCGTTACCGAGGTAAGCGGCGGCACCGTCGATACCTTCCGCTTGCGGACGCCACACCTGGCCGATCGCCAGCGACTTGAGCTTCTTCTTGCCGCCGTACCAGAGGTTGACGAGGCCGCGCGAGAAGAACACGGCCGAGAACATCGACGTCAGAATGCCGATACAGTGGACCATCGCGAAGCCGCGCACCGGGCCCGAGCCGAACGCGAGCAGCGCGAGACCGGCGATCAGCGTGGTGACGTTCGAGTCGAGAATCGTCGCCCATGCGTGCGCGTAGCCGTTCTGGATCGCCAGTTGCGGCGGCGCGCCGTGGCGCAGTTCCTCACGCACGCGCTCGTTGATCAGCACGTTCGCGTCGATCGCCATACCGAGCGCGAGCGCGATAGCGGCGATACCCGGCAAGGTGAGCGTGGCCTGCAGCATCGACAGCACGGCGACCAGCAGCAGCAGGTTGACCGACAGGCCGATCATCGAAATCACGCCGAACAGCATGTAGTACGCGATCATGAAGACGGCGATTGCCGCGAAGCCCCACACCACCGAGTGGAAGCCCTTGTTGATGTTGTCCGCGCCGAGGCTCGGACCGATCGTGCGTTCCTCGATGATCTCCATTGGGGCCGCCAGCGAACCGGCGCGCAGCAGCAGCGCGAGGTCGGCGGCGCCTTGCGGCGTGGCCTGGCCGGTGATCTGGAAGCGGTCGCCCAGTTCCGACTGGATGGTCGCCACCGTCAGCACTTCGCCCTTGCCCTTTTCGAACAGCACCATCGCCATCGGCTTGCCGATGTTGTCGCGCGACACGCTGCGCACCGCGCGCCCACCCGCCGAATCGAGGCGGATGTTGACCGACGGACGCTGATGTTCGTCGAACCCGGCCGACGCGTCGATAATCCGGTCGCCCGTGAAGATGATCTGCTTTCTCAGCAGCACCGGCGTCTGGTTGCCTTGCGTGAACAGTTCGTCGCCCGGCGGCACCGGGTCGGACGGATTCGGGTGCGTGTTGACCGGGTCGGCCAGACGCGCTTCGAGCGTTGCCGTGCGGCCGATGATGTCCTTCGCCTTCGCCGTGTCCTGCACGCCCGGCAGTTCGACCACGATGCGATCCGCGCCTTGCTGCTGGATCACCGGCTCGGCCACGCCGAGTTCGTTCACGCGGTTATGCAGCGTGGTGATGTTCTGCTTGAGCGCCGCATCCTCGACGGTTTTCTGCACCGCGGGCGTGAACGTGCCGACGAGTTGCACGCTGCCGTCGGCGCTGGCTTGCGAGGCCCACTGGAGTTCGCTGATGCCGCGGCCCAGTTGCTTGAGCGCCGCGTCCGCCGTGGCCTGGTCGGCGAAATTGATCACCACCGTCTGGTTGACGCGATTCACGCCGCCGTCGCGGATGTTGTTGTCGCGCAGGAGCGTGCGCGCGTCCGAGGCGTCCGAGTCGAGCTTCTTGTTGAGCGCGCCGGCCATGTCGACCTGCAGCAGGAAGTGCACGCCGCCGCGCAGGTCGAGACCGAGATACATCGGCAGCGCGTGCAAGGCGGTCAGCCAGCGCGGCGACGCGCTTTGCAGGTTCAGCGCGACGATGAACTGCGGGTCGGTGGGGTCGCTGTTCAGCGACTTCTGCAGCAGGTCCTTCACGCGCAATTGCGTGTCGGTGTCCGTCAGGCGCACGCGAATGTTCGCGTTGGCCGACGTGTTGTCGAACGTGACGTCGGCCGGCTTGATCTGACTGGCCGCGAGCGCGGCTTCGACCGCCGACAGCGTGGTCGAGTCGAGCTTGACCGTTGCCTTGCCGCTCGACACCTGCACCGCCGGCGCTTCGCCGAACAGATTGGGCAGCGTGTACACGAGGCCGATGACCAGAGCCACCAGCATCACGGCGTATTTCCAGAGGGGGTAACGATTCATGAGTGGTCCAACGGGAAGGTTGGCTTGGAAGCGATGCGCCCGGCGATGAGCGCGGGCGGTTCAGCGTTGCGTTGCATGAACCGCCGGCGAGGCCGCGCCGGACGCGAGAGAGCAGGCCTTACAGCGACTTGATCGTGCCCTTCGGGAGAATCGTCGTGACCGACGCTTTTTGCACGGTGATTTCCGTGCCTTCCGAGATTTCGATGCCGACGTAAGCTTCGCCCACCTTGGTCACCTTGCCGACGATGCCGCCATTCGTCACTACCTCGTCGCCCTTGGCCATCGCGGCGAGCATGCTGCGATGTTCCTTCTGGCGCTTCATTTGCGGGCGAATCATGATGAAGTACAGCACGCCGAACATCAAGATCAGCGGCAGGAAGCTCATCAGATTCGATTCAATGCCACCAGTTGCTGTGCCTTGAGCGAAGGCATTGGAAATGAACGACACGTTGGTCTCTCCGTTATAAGTCAAAAACGATCAAAAAAATCAGCCGGTTATTCTACCACTGGCCCTATGCGCGTCGGCGCGGCGAATCGGCTTTGCGATCAATCGGTTAAAGCCTGTTTACCTCGCGCGCGAAAGTGGATTGTAAGGTTTTCCGCGTGACGCCGACGGAATCCTCATGCAAATCCTTCGGCGCGCGCACCGTCTGTCTAGTCGATACCGCGCGCGCGGTTCTCCTGGAAGCGCCGGCGGAACGGCTCGAACATTTTTGCGTCGATGGCGTCGCGCATTTCCTGCATCAGTTCGAGGTAGTAGTGCAGGTTGTGGATCGTGTTGAGCTGCGCGCCGAGGATTTCCCCCACGCGATGCAGATGGTGCAGATAGCCGCGGGTGAAGTTTCGACAGGTATAGCAGCCGCATTGCTCGTCGAGCGGGCGCAGCGAATTTTTGTGCGCCGCGTTGCGGATCTTGATGTCGCCGAAACGCGTGAACAGCCAGCCGTTGCGTGCGTTGCGGGTCGGCATCACGCAGTCGAACATGTCGACGCCGGCTGCGACGCCCGCCACCAGATCCTCCGGCGTGCCGACGCCCATCAGGTAGTGCGGCTTGTCGGCCGGCAGCTTCGGGCCGATGTGGTTCAGCACGCGCATCATGTCTTCCTTCGGCTCGCCGACCGACAACCCGCCGATCGCCAGCCCGTGGAAATCCATTTCCGCGAGACCCGCCAGCGATTCGTCGCGCAGATCCTCGAACATGCCGCCCTGGACGATGCCGAACAGCGCATTCGGATTGCCGAGCCGGTTGAATTCGTCGATCGAGCGCTTCGCCCAGCGCATCGACATGCGCATCGAATCGGCGGCTTCCTGGTGCGAGGTCGGCACATTGTTGGTGGCGTACGGCGTGCATTCGTCGAACTGCATGACGATGTCCGAGTTCAGCACCTTCTGGATCTGCATCGATACTTCCGGCGACAGGAACAGCTTGTCGCCGTTGATCGGCGAAGCGAACGTGACGCCGTCCTCGGTGATCTTGCGCAGATCGCCGAGCGAGAACACCTGAAAGCCGCCGGAGTCCGTCAGGATCGGCTTCTTCCAGCCCATGAAGCCATGCAGGCCGCCGTGCGCCTCGATCGTTTCCAGCCCCGGACGCAACCACAGGTGGAAGGTGTTGCCGAGAATGATCTGCGCGTGCATTTCCTCGAGCTCGCGCGGCTGGACGGCTTTCACCGTGCCGTACGTGCCGACCGGCATGAAGATCGGCGTTTCGACCACGCCGTGATTCAGCGTGACGCGCCCGCGGCGCGCCTGGCCGTCGGTGCCGAGCAGTTCGAATGCGAGGCCGTTATCGGGGCGCGGGGCGGTGTTCCCGCCGGTATTGCCGCTGCCGCGTGTATCGTGGGTATGACCTTCGGTCATGGAGACTCCTGTGCCACCGGAGAACAGTCCGGCGCGGTATCGAACGCCGCCGGGTCAGCCACGGCGGCAGGGTAATAAAACTCGAGATGCGGGCATGCCCGCTCAGGAGCGGGGCAAGCACCGCCGCCACATCAACGCGGCAAGGAGCGGCAGACTACCGCGCACATGGCCGGCGCGCAACGCCATTGGCGCGATACGACGGTCTCAGCCGTCCCGCCGCGTAAGCAGCATGGCGTCGCCGTAGCTGAAGAAGCGGTAACGCTCGTCGATCGCATGGCGATACGCTTTGCGAATCGTCTCGACGCCGGCGAACGCCGAGACCAGCATCAGCAGCGTCGACTTCGGCAAATGGAAATTGGTCACCAGCCGGTCGACCACGCGGAATTTGTAGCCCGGCGTGATGAAGATGTCGGTTTCCGTGCTGGCGGCGGCAAGCGGCCGGCCGGCGGCTTCGGCGTCGCGCGCGGCGGCTTCGAGCGCGCGCATCGAGGTCGTGCCGACCGCGATCACGCGGTTGCCGCGCTCGCGTGTGGCCGCGATCTTGTCGGCGAGCGATTGCGGCAGGTGATACCACTCGCTGTGCATCTTGTGCTCGGCCAGGTTCTCGACCCGCACCGGCTGGAACGTGCCCGCGCCGACGTGCAGCGTCAGCGTCGCGCGTTGCACGCCTTTGGCGTCGAGCTTCGCGAGCAGCGCGTCGTCGAAATGCAGGCCGGCGGTGGGCGCGGCGACCGCGCCCGGATTTTGCGCGAACACCGTTTGATAACGCGTTTCGTCGGTTGCGTCGGGATCGTGCTCGATGTACGGCGGCAACGGCAGGCGGCCGTGTTGCTCGATCAGCGTCAGGCAGTCGTCCGGGAAATGCAGCGTGTAGAACGGCTCGACGCGTTCGCCGACGGTGACGTCGAACGCGTCGGCCAGGCGGATCGTGGTGCCCGGCTGCGGGCTCTTGCTCGCGCGGATTTGCGCGAGCGCCGTGCGCTCGCCGGTGAGGCGCTCCACCAGCACTTCGACCTTGCCGCCGCTGGCCTTCTGGCCGAGGAAACGCGCCTTCAGGACTTTGGTATCGTTGAAGACGAGCAGGTCGCCCGCCGCGATGCAATCGGGCAGTTCGGCAAAGCGGCGGTCGATCAGGCGCGCGGCGCCCGCATCGAGCGGGTTGTCCACCTCGAGCAGACGGCTCGCGCTGCGCTCGGGCAGCGCGACTTGCGCGATCAGCTCGGGTGGCAGATCGAAATCGAAATCGGAAAGCGTAAACATGCGGACGACTGGAAGCGAATTGGGACGGAATTGAGCCGAAGCCGGAGCCGGGCGGCTATGATTGCGGGACGCCTGAGCGGCCCGCGAGCCCGCGCGCTGATTGGCGGCGACATCTTTGACAGCCGATATTGTACTTGCGAAGCAACCCATGCCTTTGTCCGAACGCCGATTGCCCTCCGCTACCGACGAAGTGAGCGCCGAGCCCAAGCGCCGCGTCTCGCGGGGCAGGCCGGCGGCGGGTGCGGCCGATGCGGTTGGCGCGGGCGGCGCGATGAGCGGCGCGAGCGGTGCCACTAACGCCACCAACGCCAAAGTCGCACCGGACCCGGCAACTCCCAGCGGCGCCAAAGCCGCACCTGACTCAGCCCCCGCGAGCAACGCCAGATCCGCATCCGAATCGGCAACCTCGAACAGCACCAAAACCGCCGCCGCGCCGGACAAAAAGAAAGCCGCGTCCCCGGCGGCCAAACCCGCCGCCAAACCCGCCGACAAACTCGCCAAGCTCGGCCTCACGCGCGACATCGACCTCGTGCTGCATCTGCCGATGCGCTACGAAGACGAAACCTCGCTGACGCCGATCGGCCACCTGCTGCCGGGCGGCGTCGCGCAAACGGAAGGGGTGGTGTTCGACAACGAGATCGCCTATCGTCCGCGTCGCCAGTTGCTGGTGAAGTTGCGCGACGACGCCGGCGACGAGCTCGTACTGCGCTTTCTGAATTTCTACGGCTCGCAGGTCAAGCAGATGGCGATCGGCGCGCGGCTGCGGGTGCGCGGCGACGTGCGCGGCGGTTTCTTCGGTCTGGAAATGGTGCATCCGGCGGTGCGCGTGGTCGACGAGGACACGCCGCTGCCGCAGGCGCTGACGCCGGTGTATCCGAGCACCGCGGGCGTGACCCAGGCGTATCTGCGCAAATCGATCGACAACGCGTTGTCGCGCACCGCGTTGCCGGAATTGCTGCCCGAGCCGATCGCGCGCGCCTATCTGCAGCCGCTCGGTGTGCCGACGCTGATGGACGCCGTGCGCACGCTGCATCATCCGGGCGTGCAGTCCGATGAAACCGCGTTGATCGACGGCACGCATCCGGCGTGGGTGCGCATCAAGTTCGAGGAATTGCTCGCGCAGCAGATGTCGCTCAAGCGCGCGCACGAAGAGCGCCGCAGGCGCGCGGCGCCGGCCATGCCGCGCCGCAAGCTGGGCGACGAATCCGCGCTGGTGGCGCGTTTGCTGAAGGCGCTGCCGTTTTCGCTGACGGCGGCGCAGGAGCGCGTCGGCGGCGAGATCGCGCTCGATCTGACGCAGCCTCATCCGATGCAGCGGTTGCTGCAGGGCGACGTCGGCAGCGGCAAGACGATCGTCGCCGCGCTGGCGGCGGCGCAGGCGATCGACGCCGGCTATCAGGCCGCGCTGATGGCGCCTACCGAAATCCTCGCCGAGCAGCACGCGCGCAAGCTGCGCGGCTGGCTGGAGCCGCTCGGCGTGAGCGTCGCGTGGCTGGCCGGCAGTCTCAAGACCCGCGAAAAGCGCGCCGCGCTCGAAGCCGCCGCGCTCGGCACGGCGCAGCTCGTGATCGGCACGCACGCGATCATTCAGGACGCGGTCGAATTCGCGCGGCTGGGGCTCGTGATCGTCGACGAACAGCATCGCTTCGGCGTCGCGCAGCGGCTCGCGTTGCGCGCCAAGGCGCCCAAAGCCGCCGACGGCGCGCGCGAGTTCCAGCCGCATCAGTTGATGATGTCCGCCACGCCGATTCCGCGCACGCTCGCGATGACCTATTACGCCGATCTCGACGTCTCCACGATCGACGAATTGCCGCCCGGACGCACGCCGATTCTCACCAAGCTGGTGTCCGATGCGCGCCGCGAGGAAGTGATCGGCCGCGTGCGCGAAGCCGCGCTGACGGGGCGCCAGGTGTACTGGGTGTGTCCGCTGATCGAGGAAAGCGAGACCTTGCAGTTGCAGACTGCGGTGGAAACCTACGAGACGCTGGTAGCCGCGTTGCCCGAACTGAACGTGGGCCTCGTGCATGGCCGGCTCGCGCCGGCCGAGAAGGCGGCGGTGATGGACGCCTTCACCCGCAACGAGGTGCAGTTGCTGGTCGCGACGACGGTGATCGAAGTGGGGGTCGACGTGCCGAATGCGTCGTTGATGGTGATCGAGCACGCCGAGCGGTTCGGCCTCGCGCAATTGCACCAGTTGCGCGGCCGGGTGGGGCGCGGGAGCGCGGCGTCGGTTTGCGTGCTGCTTTACACCGGGCCGCTGTCGATGACGGCGCGCGCCCGCTTGCAGACCATGCGCGAGACCACCGACGGCTTCGAGATCGCCCGAAAGGACCTCGAGATCCGCGGGCCGGGGGAATTCCTGGGCGCCCGGCAGTCGGGCGCGGCCATGCTGCGCTTCGCGGATCTGGAGAACGATCAGTGGCTGATCGAGCCGGCGCGCGAAGCCGCGGCGGCGTTGCTCGAGCAATACCCCGAGGTCGTGATGCAGCATCTCGCGCGGTGGCTCGGGGCGCGCGAGCACTATCTGAAAGCGTGATGCCGCCTTGACGGACAAACGGCACCCTTCGGGAAAGCCGGGGGGATCAAAAGGTTGGCGAACCGACCCTATAGGTGTATAACTAGAACCTATCGAATTCACCGCACTGATTGGTCCCCTAATGACGCTCACCGAATTGAAATACATCGTCGCGGTTGCCCGCGAGCGGCACTTCGGCCGGGCCGCCGAAGCGTGTTTCGTTAGCCAGCCGACCTTGTCGGTGGCGATCAAGAAGCTCGAAGACGAGTTGAACGTGCAGATTTTCGAGCGCGGCACCAGCGAGGTCAGCGTCACGCCGATCGGCGAACAGATCGTCACGCAAGCGCAGCGCGTCCTCGAACAGACGCTCGCCATCAAGGAAATCGCCAAGCAGGGCAAGGACCCGCTGGTCGGGGCGCTGCGCCTCGGCGTGATCTATACGATCGGGCCGTATCTGCTGCCCACGCTCGTCAAGCAGATGATCAAGCGCGTCCCGCAAATGCCGCTGATGCTGCAGGAAAATTACACGCTGAAGCTGATCGAGCTGCTCAAGCAGGGCGAAATCGACGTCGCGATCATGGCGTTGCCTTTCCCGGAAACGGGCCTGATGCTGCGCCCGCTGTACGACGAGCCGTTCGTCGTCGCGCTGCCCTCGGGCCACGCGTGGGAAAACCGCAAGGAAATCGACGCCGACGATCTAAAGCAGGAAACCATGCTGCTGCTCGGCAGCGGCCATTGCTTCCGCGACCACGTATTGGGCGTGTGCCCGGAATTGATGCGCTTTTCGCAGAACGCGGACGGCATCCAGAAGACTTTCGAAGGTTCGTCGCTGGAAACCATTCGCCATATGGTGGCGAGCGGCGTCGGCATTACCGTGCTGCCGCGCATGTCGGTGCATGAAGTGAAGGCGCATGCGGGCGGCATCGACTCGGGCCTGCTCAGCTATGTTCCTTTCGGCGAGCCGGTGCCGGATCGCCGCGTCGTGCTCGCCTGGCGCAAGAGTTTCACCCGCATGCCCGCCATCGAGGCCATTTGCGACGCGGTCAGCGCCTGCGATCTGCCAGGCGTCAAGAAGCTGGACCTGCCGGTCGCCGTCAACTGATTTTCACCCGCTGATTTTTACCCGTTTCGCGCCGAAGCCGGCTCGCCAAGTATCCTGGCGGCCCGGCCAGCGCCCAAGGCGCCGTTGGTCCCGCGCCTATCAAATAGATTAAATTAATTAACCACGGAAGTTCGATAGGGTTGATATAGTTTCTCCAACGGATCACCCGATCCCATAAGACCCGGAGGACATCATGACCCAACCGAATTCGCAGCAAGCCCAAGCCGTCGCCACGCCCCGCGCGTTCGCCGCGTCGATGCTGAATATGCGCACCGTCGCGTTCTCGTTGCTGGTCGACCGGGCTCTGTCCGCTTAGTGCCCACTTAGCATTCGCTCGATATCGGCTCAAGTTTCCGGCATCAGTGTGCCGCGCCTCTCCCCACATTCAGTTTCGATACAAGACACCCAGGAGTCACGCATGTCAGAACGCAAGCTCACCAATGCCGCCGGCGCACCCGTCGCCGATAACCAGAATTCGATGACCGCCGGCACGCGCGGCCCGGTCGTCCTGCAAGACGTATGGCTGCTCGAAAAACTCGCCCACTTCGATCGTGAAGTGATTCCGGAGCGCCGCGTTCACGCCAAAGGCTCGGGCGCATTCGGCACGCTGAAAGTGACGCACGACATCTCGCGCTACACGAAGGCGAAAGTGTTCGCCGAGGTCGGCAAGGAAACGCCGCTCTTCATGCGGTTTTCCACGGTGGCGGGCGAGCGCGGCGCGGCCGACGCGGAACGCGACGTGCGCGGTTTCTCGATCAAGTTCTACACGGAAGAAGGCAACTGGGACGTGGTCGGCAACAACACGCCGGTGTTCTTCATCCGCGATCCGCTGAAGTTCCCGGACTTCATCCACACGCAAAAGCGCGACCCGTATACCAACATGCGCAGCAACGTCGCGGCGTGGGACTTCTGGTCGCGCCATCCCGAGTCGCTGCACCAGGTGACGATTCTGATGAGCGATCGCGGTATTCCGAAGAACTATCGTCAGATGCACGGCTTCGGCTCGCACACGTACTCGTTCGTCAACGCGAACAACGAGCGTTTCTGGGTGAAGTTCCACTTCAAGTCGCTGCAGGGCGTTGAAAATTTCACCGATGCCGAAGCGGCGCAAGTGGTCGCGCAGGACCGTGAAAGCGCGCAGCGCGATCTGGTCGCGAACATCGACGCGGGCAATTTCCCGAAATGGCGCTTCGCGATTCAGGTGATGCCGGAAGCGGAAGCCGCGGCGTATCGCTTCAATCCGTTCGATATCACGAAGGTGTGGTCGCAGAAGGACTATCCGTTGATCGACGTCGGCACGATCGAGTTGAACCGCAATGCGGCCAACTATTTCGCGGACGTGGAGCAGGCGGCGTTCACGCCGGCCAACGTGGTGCCGGGCATCGGCTTCTCGCCGGACCGTCTGTTGCAAGGCCGTTTGTTCTCGTACGGCGACACGCAGCGCTATCGCCTCGGCATCAACCATCACCAGATTCCGGTGAATGCGTCGCGCGTGCCGAACCCGCATTCGTTCCATCGCGACGGCGCGATGCGCACCGACGGCAACCTCGGCGGTAACGTGAACTACGAGCCGAACCGTTTCGGCGACTTCGCGCAGGACGCGAATGCGTCCGAGCCGCCGCTCGCGGCGGGCGCGGTGGATCGCTACGATCATCGGCTGGACGACGACTACTACACGCAGCCGGCGATGCTGTTCGCGCTCTTCGACACCGCGCAGCGCGAGCGTCTGTTCGGCAATATCGCGCGCCATATCAACGGTGTGCCGCAGGAGATCGTCGCGCGTCAGATCGAGCATTTCCGCCGCATCGATCCGGCCTACGCCGAAGGCGTGACCGCCGCGCTGGCCGCGCTTGCGGAAGCCGGCAAGAAGTAAGCGGTCGAAGTAATCGGGAAGTGATGCGGCAAAGCGGGGCGCGTCGGCGCCCCGCCGGTATTGAGACGAATCGAGGAAGCACGATCATGATCCAGATGATGATGGCGACCATCGGCGGCACGCCGTCGACGCGCGGCGCGCAACAGCGGCAGGCATGGATGGCGCGCAAGACCGTGGGTTTCGCGATCTTCACGAGCGGACTGGCGGTGATCGTCGCGCAAGCGCTTCGGCACGCGTTAGGCGGCTGATTCAAGCGCTTGCCGCAAGGGCGGCAAGTGACCACGCGTCACACGAACGCGGCACCTTTCTAAGATAAACTGTCGAGCGTTCGATGTTTCCGGTTTGTCATTCGCAAACCGTTAGTTTGCCGACCGGTTCGTATCACTCTTCAAAGGAGTCGTCATGGCCAAGAAAGAAGCCGTACAGCATGTCAACATCGGGATCAGCGACAAGGATCGCAAGAAGATCGCGGAAGGTTTGTCGCATCTGCTCGCCGACACCTACACGCTGTATCTGAAGACCCACAACTTTCACTGGAACGTCACGGGTCCGATGTTCAACACGCTGCACCTGATGTTCGAAACGCAGTACAACGAGTTGGCGCTGGCGGTGGATTCGATCGCCGAACGTATTCGCGCGCTGGGTGTGCACGCGCCGGGCAGCTACAAGGATTTCGCCAAGCTGTCGTCGATTCCCGAAGCGGACGGCGTGCCGGCTGCCGAGGAAATGATCCGCCAGTTGGTGGAAGGTCAGGAAGCCGTGGTGCGTACCGCGCGCGCGATTTTTCCGTCGACGGAAGCCGCCAACGACGAGCCGACCGCCGACCTGCTGACGCAACGCATGCAAACGCATGAGAAAACCGCGTGGATGCTGCGTTCGATGCTGGCTTGAGCGGTTGATCCGCTTGAGCATCGGCGTGCGGATTCATCGACCGGCGCTTCGGCGTGTGTGATGAATCCAGACGGAGCCTCCCTTTACGGGAGGCTTTTGTTTTTTACGGGGCGGATTTCGGCTTCGACGCTGGCGTTTGCTCTTGCGTCGGCGCCGAGCGCGTGACCGTCGTCCTGCCCGAAGCTCCACGCAGCCCGCATCCCGTAAAATAGCCGCACATCTCCGCATTCCACCGAATCCGCCATGTTCGCCCGACTTCCCCTGTATTTGCGCCTCGTGCGCATGGACAAGCCGATCGGCAGCCTGCTGCTGCTGTGGCCCACGCTCAACGCGCTGTGGATCGCCTCCGACGGTCATCCGTCGTGGCCGCTGCTGGTGATCTTCACGGTGGGCACGGTGCTGATGCGCTCGGCCGGCTGCGCAATAAACGACTATGCGGATCGCGATTTCGACCGCTACGTGAAGCGCACCGAAAACCGTCCGATCACCTCGGGCAAGATCAAGGCATGGGAAGCGGTGGCGCTCGCGGCGGGCCTGTCCCTGCTGGCCTTTCTGCTGATCCTGCCGCTCAATACGCTGACCAAGGAACTGTCCGTCGCCGCGTTGTTCGTCGCCGGTTCGTATCCGTTCACGAAGCGTTTCTTCGCGATTCCGCAGGCATACCTCGGCATCGCGTTCGGCTTCGGCATTCCGATGGCGTTCGCCGCGATTCAGGACCACGTGCCGATGCTCGCCTGGGTGATGCTGTTGGCCAACGTGTTCTGGTCGGTCGCGTACGACACCGAATACGCGATGGTCGATCGCGACGACGACATCAAGATCGGCATCCGCACCTCGGCGCTGACCTTCGGGCGCTTCGACGTGGCCGCGATCATGCTGTGCTATGCGGCAACGCTGGGGATTTACGTCGGCATCGGCGTGCTGCTCGGTTTCGGCGTGCTGTACTGGCTGGGATGGGCTGCGGCGGCGGGCTGCGCGATCTATCACTACACGCTGATCCGCAAGCGCGAGCGGATGGCCTGCTTCGCGGCGTTCCGGCATAACAACTGGCTGGGCGGCGCGCTGTTTGCCGGCATCGCCGCGCATTACGCGGCGGCTTCGTTCTAGTTTTTCAGGGCTGTGTTCGCGTTGCCTTTGTGCCGCGCACGCCGCCTCGGTTCGAATCCACTTCTGTTCTAACTGCTCGTCGGCGCGGAGCGCGACGACCGCGCTAACCGCTCTGATTGCCGGCCGAATTCGTCAGCTATTTTCGAGGCGCCGCGTCCCGCGGCGCACTTTTCCTGATTGACTGCCCGATCCGCGCTTAACGCGTCGAGCGCACTGAACGCGCTTACTGCTTGCCGAACTCGTCGCCCATTTCCTTGGCACGCGCATCGGCGGCCAGCACACCGCGCACGATTGCATCCTTGATGCCGCTCGCGTCGAACGACGCCAGCGCGGCTGCGGTGGTGCCGCCCTTCGACGTCACACGTTCGCGCAGCACGGACGGCGGCTCGTCCGAGTTCGCGGCGAGTTGCGCCGCGCCGGTGAAGGTCGCCACCGCCAGCGCGCGGCCTTGCGCTTCGTTCATGCCGAGCTGGCGCGCGGCTTCCTGCAATGCTTCGATGAAATAGAACACGTAGGCCGGGCCGCTACCCGAGATGGCGGTGACCGCGTCGATCTTCGCTTCGTCGTCGAACCAGACGGTTTCGCCCACCGCGCCGAGCACCTGCGACGCCAATGCGCGGCCCGCTTCGTCGACGCTGCGCGTGGCGGTGAGACCGGCCACGCCCATGCCGATCAGCGCCGGCGTGTTCGGCATCACGCGCACGATGCGGCTGTGACCGTTGAGCCAGCGCGACATATCGTCCATGCGAATCCCGGCGACGATGCTGATCGCCAGTTGCGACGCGTTCAAGTGCGGCGCCAGCGCCTCGGCGACGCTCTTCAGGATCTGCGGCTTCACCGCCAGCACGACGGCGTCATACGACGCGAGCGCGGCGTCCGCCGCGGCGCCGGTCCGGATGCCGAACTGCTGCTCGTTGCGCTTGCGCGCGTCCTCGTTGGGATCGATCGCGTAGAGATCGGCGGGCGCGACGCCACGTTTGATGAGGCCGCCGATCAACGCCGCAGCCATGTTGCCGCCGCCGATAAAAGCAATTTTCATGATGGTCCGAAAGAAGTTCCGTTGAGAGCTCGCCTGGGCTCGAACAAGGCAAGGGTCAGTGAGAGTAATCCCGCGCGCCGAAGATCGCGGTGCCGACGCGCACGATCGTCGCGCCTTCCAGCACGGCCGCCTCCAGGTCGCTCGACATGCCCATCGAAAGCGTATCGAGCGGCAGACCGTTCTCGCGCAGACGCTCGAACAGTTCGCGCAAGCGGCGATGCGGCACACGTTGCTCGTCGATGCCGCCAGCCGGTTCCGGAATCGCCATCAAGCCGCGCAAACGCAGCTTCGGCAGCGCGGCGATCGCCTGCGCGACTTCCACCGCCTCGGCCATGCTCACGCCGCTTTTCGACGCCTCGCCGCTGATGTTGACTTGCAAGCACACGTTCAGCGGCGGCAGATTGTCCGGCCGCTGCTCCGACAAGCGTTGTGCGATCTTCAAGCGGTCGACCGAATGCACCCAGTCGAAATGCTCGGCGACCGGCCGCGTCTTGTTCGATTGCAACGGTCCGATGAAATGCCATTCGAGCGCGGCGCGCAAATCGGCCAGCGCTTCGATCTTCGCAATGGCTTCCTGCACGTAGTTCTCGCCGAACGCGCGCTGGCCCGCGTCGTAGGCGGCGCGCACGTCTTCGGCGGGAAAGGTCTTGGAAACCGCGAGCAGGTCGATGGTGCGCGCGTCGCGTCCGGCCGCGTGCGCGGCGGCCGCGATGCGCTGCCGCACCGCTTCGACGTGGTGAATCAGATCGGACATGGAACGGATCCGGAGGGCGATGACCGGATTATACGGACAGCATGTGCTCGACCAGTTCGATCCAGTGCGCGACCGGCGTGGACGTGCCGCTTTGCAGATGCGCGATGCAGCCGACGTTCGACGACACGATCACCTGCGGTTCCTGCGCATGGAGCCGCTCGAGCTTCTGGTCGCGCAACGCATACGAGAGCTTGGGCTGCGTGAGCGAGTAAGTGCCGGCCGAGCCGCAGCACAAGTGGCTATCCGTGGGAAGACGCACTTCGACGCCGAGCGCCGTCAGCAGATGCTCGACCTTGCCGCGCACCTGCTGACCGTGCTGCAACGTGCAGGGCGGATGAAACGCCACCGTGTGAACCGAGCGGCGCCTCGTGGCCGCGATCAGGCTTTCCTCGAACTCCGGCAAGATCTCCGCGATGTCGCGCGTCAGTTCGACGATGCGGCGCGCCTTCTCCGCGTAGGCCGGATCGTGGCGCAACAGGTGCGCGTATTCCTTGACCGTCGCGCCGCAACCGGACGCGTTCATCACGATCGCTTCCACGCCGTTTTCAACGTGGGGCCACCATGCGTCGATGTTCGCACGCAGATCGTCGAGCGCTTCGTCGTTGTAGCCGAGATGCAGGCGGATCGCGCCGCAGCAGCCGGCCTCGGGCGCGACCACGGTCTCGATGCCGAGCGCGTCGAGCACCCGCGCGGTCGCCGTATTGACGTTCGGCATCATCGACGGTTGCACGCAGCCCGCCAGCATCAGCATCTTGCGCGAATGTTTCGCGCTCGGCCATTCGAGCGGACGCTGCCGCGCGGGCACCTTGTCGCGCAGCTTCTTCGGCAGCAGCGGGCGGACATGCTGACCGAGCCGCATGGCCGGCGTAAACAGCGCGCTGTTCGGCACGAAGCTCGCGAGGAACCGCCGCACCACCCGCTGACCGAACGGTCGCGTGACTTTTTCCTCGGTGAGCTTGCGGCCGATTTCCACCAGCCGGCCGTATTGCACGCCCGACGGGCACGTGGTTTCGCAGTTTCGGCAAGTGAGGCAGCGGTCCAGATGAACCTGCGTGCTGCGCGTGACCGGCGCGCCCTCGACCATCTGCTTGATCAGATAAATGCGTCCGCGCGGGCCGTCGAGTTCGTCGCCCAGCAACTGATAGGTCGGGCAGGTAGCCGTGCAGAAACCGCAGTGCACGCAATTGCGCAGGATGGCGTCGGCTTCGTCGCCGTCGGGCGTATTGCGAATGAAGTCCGCGAGGTTGGTTTGCATCGCGTCGCTTAGAAGTCGGGGTAGAGACGGCCGCGATTGAAGATGCGGGCTGGATCGAAGGCCGCTTTCAGGCCGCGATGGATTTTCATCAGCGGCGCGGGCAGCGGCGTGAACACGCCGGTGCTGCGGTCGTAGCCGTGGCCGGTGCGGAAAATGGTGGCGTGGCCGCCCGCCTGCTTGGCGCTGATGCGCACGGTCTGCGCGTCGGTGTCGGTGATCCACCAGCGCTGGGCGCCGCCCCATTCCATCAACTGCGCGCCCGGCAACTGCATGGGCTCGGTGATCGACGGCAGCGCGAGGCGCCACAGCGCGGCTTTCGGCGGAATCGCCGAGAAAAACAGGTCGGTCTGTTCGCGCAGGCCCGCCCAGAAGCGTTCCGCCTCGACCGCATCGACGACTTCGCCGCCGAGCGTCGTGCGCGCTGTCTTGACGGCGCTTTCCGCGCCGGCCAGCCGCACGGCCAAGGTGCCGTGACGCCATGCGCTCGCGGTGATCGGCAGCGGCCGGCCGCCCCATTCGTTGAGCTTGCGGACCGCGTCGGTGCCGTTCATATCGAACTTGAGGGTCGTTTCGGCCTGCGGCAGCGGCAACACCTTGACGGACAATTCGAGGATCAGCCCCAGCGTGCCGAGCGAGCCCGCCATCAGGCGCGAGACGTCGTAACCGGCGACGTTCTTCACCACTTGCCCGCCGAAACGCAGCGTCTGCCCCTGGCCGTTCATGACGACGGCGCCGAGCACGAAGTCGCGCGCCGCGCCCGCAGCCGGGCGGCGCGGACCGGCGATGCCCGCCGCGATGCAGCCGCCGAAGGTGGCCTGCGGCCCGAAGTGCGGCGGCTCGAACGCGAGCATCTGATGGTGTTCGGCGAGCGCCGCCTCGAGCTCCAGCAAAGGCGTGCCCGCGCGCGCGGTGATGACCAGTTCGGCCGGATCGTACGCGATGATGCCGCGATAGGCGCGCGTGTCGAGGATCTCACCTTCCAGCGCCTGACCGTACCAGTCCTTCGTGCCGCCGCCACGGATGCGCAACGCGCGTCCCGCGGCGCTGGCCGAACGCACGCGTTCGGACCAAACGGCGACGATGTCGTCCTCTTCCATGGTGTCCTGCTTCATTGTGTTTCGTTTGATTGTACCGGCCGGGAGCGCGCTGACAACCCGGAGCGGACCCGCATCGGGTAATCAGGGTGAACGCCGGAAAGCCCCGTCAGAGCGGGCTATGCGCGCTGCGTCAGTTCGCCATGGGTGAGCGGAAACTCATGAGTTAAAACCGCGGAATGTCGGGATGCGGCAGCAAGCCGCCGCGCACGTGCATCTTGCCGTATTCGGCGCAGCGCGCTCGGGTGGGAATGCCCTTGTCGGGGTTGAGCAGGCCCGGCGCGTCGAAGGCGCGCTTGACCGCGTGGAACGTGTCGCGCTCCTCGGGCGAGAACTGCACGCACATCGAGTTGATTTTCTCGATGCCGACGCCGTGTTCGCCCGTTATCGTGCCGCCGAGTTCGACGCAGGTTTCGAGGATGTCGCTACCGAACGCTTCCGCGCGGTGCCACTCGTCCCGGTCGTTGCCGTTGAACAGGATCAGCGGATGCATGTTGCCGTCGCCGGCGTGAAACACGTTGATGCAGCGCAGGCCGTACTTCTTCTCCATCGCTTCGATGCGCGCGAGCAGCGGGCCGATACTGCGGCGCGGCACCGTGCCGTCCATGCAGTAGTAGTCCGGTGAAATGCGGCCCGCGGCCGGAAACGCATTCTTGCGCCCGGACCAGAAGCGCAGCCGCTCGTTCTCCGAGCGGGAAATCTGGATGCGGGTGGCGCCCTGTTCACGCAGCACCGCCGTCATGCGCACGATTTCGTCGGCGACTTCTTCGGGCGTGCCGTCCGATTCGCAGAGCAGGATCGCGGCTGCGTCCAGGTCGTAGCCGGCATGGACGAATTCCTCCACCGCGCGCGTGGCCGGTTTGTCCATCATTTCCAGGCCCGCCGGGATGATGCCCGCGGCGATGATGCCGGCCACCGCGTCGCCGCCTTTCACCACGTCGTCGAAACTGGCCATGATGACCTGCGCCGTTTGCGGCTTCGGGATCAGCTTGACGGTGACCTCGGTGACGATCGCGAACATGCCTTCGCTGCCGATCAACACCGCGAGCAGATCGAGGCCGGGCGCGTCAGGTCCGAGCGAGCCGAATTCGACGATCTCGCCTTCCATCGTCACGGCGCGAACGCGCAGCACGTTGTGCACCGTGAGGCCGTACTTGAGGCAGTGCACGCCGCCGGAATTCTCGGAGACGTTGCCGCCGATCGTGCAGGCGATCTGCGACGACGGATCCGGCGCGTAGTACAAGCCATAGGGCGCGGCGGCCTCGGAAATCGACAGATTGCGCACGCCCGGCTGGACCGTGGCGGTACGCGCGTAGGAGTCGACCTCGACGATCTTGCGAAAGCGCGCGAGCGACACCACCACGCCGTGGCGAATCGGCATCGCCCCGCCGGACAAACCGGTGCCCGCGCCGCGCGGCACGATCGGCACGTCGAGGCGGTGGCAGATCTGCACGATGCGCTGCACCTGCGATTCCGTCTCCGGCAACGCGACCGCCAGCGGCAGACGCCGGTAGGCGGCAAGCCCGTCGCAGTCGTAGGCGACGGTGTCTTCCTCGCGATATAGCAGACAGTGGGTCGGCAACACGGCCATCAGCGCCTGCACGACTTCGCGCTGGCGCTGGGCGAGTACGTCGGCCGTCAGTTCAGCGGGTGCGTTCATGTGGGTTGTCTCCTCGTGTCGCTCACCCGGCGTGCTCGTCGGGTTCGATGCGGCGGCGGCGCCGCTGCCGCGCCTGGAAATGCCTCAAGCCGCCCAGGAAAAGATCTTGCCGGGGTTCATGAGATTGCGCGGATCGAGCGCGTGTTTGATCGAGCGCATGGTATCCACCGCGACTTCGCCGTGTTCCTCGAGCAGGAAGCCCATCTTGTGCAGGCCGACGCCATGCTCGCCCGTGCAGGTGCCGTCCATGCGCAGCGCGCGTTGCACGATGCGCTGGTTCAGACGCTCCGCTTCGACGAGTTCTTCGGGCTTTTCCGGATCGATCAGGATCGCCACGTGGAAGTTGCCGTCGCCGACATGGCCGACGATCGGGCACGGCAGCGGCGACGCCTTCAGATCCTGCTCCGTCTCCACCACGCATTCGGCGAGGCGCGAGATCGGCACGCAGACGTCGGTCGTGACCGCGCGGCAACCGGGCTTCAGTTGCAGCATCGCGAAATAAGCGTTGTGGCGCGCGTTCCACAGGCGGCTGCGGTCTTCCGGCCGGGTCGCCCATTCGAAACCCTCGCCGGCATTCTGCGCGGCGATTTCCTGCACCAGCTCGGCTTGCTCCTTGACGCCGGCCTCGGTGCCGTGGAATTCGAAGAACAGCGTGGGCGCCTCGCGCAGCGTCAGATTCGAATGGCGATTGATCGAGCGGATCGCGAGCGAGTCGACGAACTCGACGCGCGCGATCGGCACGCCGATCTGGATCGTTTCGATGACCGCGCGCACCGCGTCGCCCATCGACGGGAATGCGCATACCGCGGCGGACACCGCTTCCGGCAGCGGATAGAGACGCACGGTGATTTCGGTGATCACGCCGAGCGTGCCTTCCGAGCCCACGAACAGACGCGTGAGGTCGTATCCGGCCGCCGACTTGCGCGCCCGCGTGCCGGTCTTGATCACGCGGCCGTCGGCCAGCACCACGGTCAGCCCGAGCACGTTCTCGCGCATCGTGCCGTAGCGCACGGCGTTGGTGCCCGAGGCGCGCGTGGCCGACATGCCGCCGATGCTCGCGTCCGCGCCGGGGTCGATGGGGAAAAACAGCCCTGTGTCGCGCAGCGCTTCGTTCAGTTGCTTGCGCGAGATGCCGGGCTCGACGGTGACGGTGAGGTCTTCCGCGTTGATCGACAGCACGCGGTTCATTTCCGACAAGTCGATCGACACGCCGCCTTGCACCGCCAGCAGGTGCCCTTCGAGCGAGGAGCCGTTACCGTAGGGGATGATCGGCACGTCATGCTGCGCGCATAGCTTGACGATGGTCTGCACTTCCTCGGTCGTGCGCGCGAATACGACGGCGTCGGGCAACTGGGGATCGAAGGGTGATTCATCGCGGCCATGATGGGCGCGCACGGCTTCGGCAATCGACACGCGTTCGCCGAAAGCGGCGTTCAGCGCGCTCAGCAACTCAGCGGGAAACGGCCGGCGCAACGGAGCCGATGGCTCGGGATGGTTCACGCATGTCTCCTGATATATGGTGGCAGAGCTGGTTTGCAGCAGGCGTTTCATTTTACGCCGATCGCCTTCTGGCCGGCGTCGGGACCGGCTTGCGCTTCTATAATGGCGGCGACCTCGCGATGCGCGCAATATGGATAAACGCGGTGGCTTGTCCGCTGGCTTATCCGGCCGGGTGGCCGATGCGCCGGATGGAATGGCCGGCGCCGCGCGGACGCATCGTTACTAAATGCACGGAGACATCATGGGCAACCGCTTGGGCAAGATCGCCACCCGCACCGGCGACGACGGCACCACCGGTCTCGGCGACGGCCGCCGCGTGCGCAAGGACTGCGCGCGGATCGCGGCGATCGGCGACGTCGACGAACTCAATTCGAACCTCGGTGTGCTGCTGTGCGAGACACTGCCGGACGAAGTGCGAGCGGCGCTCGTCGCGATTCAGCACGATCTGTTCGATCTGGGCGGCGAGCTTTGCATCCCCGGCCACACCATGATCACCGACCAACATCTCGGCCAGCTCGACGATTGGCTCGCCGACTACAACGCGACGCTGCCGCCATTGAAGGAATTCATTCTGCCGGCGGGCTCGCGCGCGGCCGCGCTCGCGCACGTGTGCCGCACGGTGTGCCGGCGCGCGGAGCGGGCGATCGTCGCGCTGGGCGAAATCGAAGCGATCAATCCGGCGCCGCGCCAGTATGTGAACCGCTTGTCCGATCTGCTGTTTGTGCTGGCGCGCGTGCTGAATCGCGCGGACGGCGGCGCGGACGTACTGTGGCAGCACGACCGCGGGGCCGGATAGGCGCATTGGTGGCCCTGTGACAATCTGTCCGGGCAAGTCTTTTCTTAAAGAGGTATTCTACGCGCATCTTTAGGAGAAAGCCTGATGACCACGCTCACCGCTGACCAGATCGCCCGCGTCAAAGCCACTGTTCCCGTGCTCGCCGAACACGGCACCATCATCACCAAGCACTTTTACAAGCGCATGTTCGCGCACCACCCCGAGTTGAAGAACGTGTTCAACCAGACCCACCAGAAGAGCGGCAATCAGCCGGAAACGCTGGCGAAAGCGGTGTATGCGTATGCAGCCAATATCGACAATCTCGGCGCCCTCGGCCCGACGGTCTCGCGGATCGCGCATAAGCACGCCAGCCTGAATATCCGCCCGGAGCAGTACCCGATCGTGGGCCGCCACCTGCTCGGCGCGATCGTCGATGTGCTCGGCGACGCGGTCGATCAGGAAACGCTCAGTGCATGGCAAGCCGCGTACGGGCAGTTGGCCAATATCTTCATCGGCACCGAGGCGAAGCTGTACGACGGCGCCGCGTGGACCGGCTTCCGGCCGTTCAAGGTCGCCCGCAAGGAAGTGGAGAGCGACGAGATCACGTCGTTCTATCTGACTCCCGCCGACGGCTCGCCGGCCTGCGGTTTCGAACCCGGTCAATATCTGAGCGTGAAGCGCTTTGTCGATGAACTGGGTGTTGACCAGCCGCGGCAATACAGTTTGTCGGACGCGCCCAACGGCAAGTGGCTGCGCATTTCGGTGAAGCGCGAAGCCGGCCGCGAGGACACGGCGCCGGGCCATGTATCGAACCTGATGCACGACGGCGTGGAAGTGGGCGAGGTGGTGCATGTGAGCGCGCCGATGGGCGACTTCACGCTCGACCGCAAGAAGACGACCCCGGTGGTGCTGATGAGCGGCGGCGTGGGCGTGACGCCGATGACCTCGATGCTGTCCACGTTGTTGGCCGAGAAGAGCGAGCGTAGCGTGACCTTCGTGCATGCGTGCCGCAATGGCCGGGTACACGCATTCCGTCAGTGGCTTAACGATACGGTTACAGCGCACCCGAACGTGACCCGGGCAGTGTTCTATGAAGCTGTTGAAGCAACCGACCGCCTCGGCGTCGACTACGATTTCGAAGGCCGTCTCGACGTGACGAAAATCGCCGACAAGGTGATCGTGCCCGATGCGGATTACTACATCTGCGGGCCGCTGCCATTCATGCGCGCGCAGTGCGATGCGCTGGCCGCGCTCGGCGTGGACGCTGCGCGAATCCACACCGAAGTGTTCGGTTCAGGCGCCGTTCAGTAAGGCAAGACGCATGGCAAACCGCTCCGGGCGAAAGCCCGCCGCGCAGCTTGCCATGCTCTTACCCGACCGCCAGCGTGACTGGCTTGCCGATCCGGCTCATCATTTCAACGAGCGTGTCGATGGTGAACTTGGTGGTCTTCTTGTTCACCACGTCGGACACACGCGGGCGCGACACCATCAGAATCTCGGCGGCCTCGGCCTGCTTCAAATGATGCTGTTCGATCCAGCTTGAGAGCTCGGTCATCAACTGCTCCTTGAGCAGCCGCGTGTCGTTGATCTGTTTCTGCGATGCCGCGTGCAGGCGCTTCGCCTCTTCGGCGGAGAAGCCGAGTTCGAGGAACAGATTGGCACCGGGCTTTGTTACGTGACGGACTTTGGCATCGATCGTCATTTTCAAATTTTCCTCTCAGTCATGATGGCGCGATAACGCGTCTCGGCAATCTGTTTATCGTGCGGACTCAGCTTCTGCGTTTTCTTCTGGAAGCAATGCAACACATAGAGCGCTTCCACGAACTTGGTCACATACATGACGCGATAGATGCCGTCCGCTTCCTTGATGCGAATCTCGCGGGTTCCTGCGCCGATCGAATCAAATGGCTTCCAGTCGTCAGGGTCGAGCCCTGCCTGGATCTTGCCCAATTGAAACCCTGCCCGCCGACGCGGCTCTTCGGGAAAAGCGAGTAAATCGCGGTAGCTGGAGCCCATCCAGCGAATTTCTTTTTCCTGCTCCATAGCCGCCTTTCATGTACAAAATTGTATACACAACACCTCGGCCCGGTCAAGTCAATTTCGACCCGGCGGCGAGCCCGGCAACGCGTTGTTACGGTACAGAGGCGGCAGGCGGCGCACCATTCGTCCGTTCGGCTAAAAAAAAAGCCCGGCTCGATTGAGCCGGGCTTTCTAAACTAACTTGCAGCGATCGAGCGGGTTTTCTCAGTTGCCGCTGCCGCGCGCAATACGCCGTTGCTTGACCGCGTCGGCGAGACCTTCCAGCACGGCTACGCTTTCGTCCCAGCCGATGCATGCATCGGTAATGCTTTGTCCGTACGTCAACTGGCAGCCTTCCTGCAGATCCTGGCGGCCCGCCACGAGGTGCGATTCCACCATCACGCCGACGATCCGTTCGTCACCCGAAGCGATTTGCCGGCCGATGTCCACGCACACCGGAATCTGATTCTCGTGCTTCTTCGAGCTGTTCGCGTGGCTCGCGTCGATCATCAGGCGCGCGGCGAGACCGGCCTTGCCGATGTCGGCGCACGCGGCATTGACGCTGTCCGCGTCGTAGTTCGGCGTCTTGCCGCCGCGCAGGATGATGTGGCAGTCCTCGTTGCCGGCGGTCGAGACGATCGCCGAGTGGCCGCCCTTCGTGACCGACAGGAAATGGTGCGGCTGCGAGGCGGCCTTGATCGCGTCGACGGCGATCTTCACGTTGCCGTCGGTGCCGTTCTTGAAGCCGACCGGGCACGACAGTCCCGAAGCGAGTTCACGGTGCACCTGCGACTCGGTGGTCCGCGCGCCGATCGCGCCCCACGAGATCAGATCCGCGATATATTGCGGGCTGATCATGTCGAGGTATTCGGTGCCGGCCGGCAGACCGAGTTCGTTGATGCGCAACAGCAGTTCGCGCGCGGTGCGCAGACCGTCGTTGATCTTGAAGCTGTTGTCCATGTGCGGGTCGTTGATGAGACCCTTCCAGCCCACGGTCGTGCGCGGCTTTTCGAAGTACACGCGCATCACGATTTCGAGCTCGCCGGCGAAGCGCTTGCGCTGTTCGACGAGACGTCCCGCGTATTCGAGCGCCGCCTTCGTATCGTGAATCGAGCACGGTCCGATGACGACGATCAGGCGGTCTTCCATGCCGTGCAGAATGCGATGCATCGCGTTGCGCGAGTTGTAGATGACGTCGGACACCGTTTCATCGCAAGCGAATTCGCGGATCAGATGAGCGGGGGGCGTGAGTTCTTTCAATTCGCGAATGCGGACATCGTCGGTGTTGTGCGGGGGCATGTTGTTCTCCTGAATCGGTTCGTAGCGTGTTCGCGCGGGTAACGAGGGCTGCGGCAATGAGCAGCGATGCACGCGCGGACGACAATCAAAAAAGTCGCAACGACAAAAGTTCTAACGGCATGGGGCGAAAAAAAACCGCCAGACTCGCTGGCGGTTTTTCGGGAATTCTCGGTGTCTTGCGTGCACTAACACCCCTCTCGATCCGCCAGCGGTCTGAGATGCCAAAAAAAGTAAAAGTAAAACTTGGCGGACATGGCGAAATGAGGTCGCTGGTCAAAAAGGGTGAGTGACTTTATAACCCCTACAGGCTCGACTGGCAAGCCGGAAGGCGTAAAAATGCGGAAATTCCGCATACTTCGCGCATTTTATGCACGAAGTATGCGTTTTATCTGGATTCAGGCGGTGCCGCCGACGGTCATGCGGTCGATGCGCAGCGTCGGCTGGCCGACGCCGACCGGCACGCTTTGGCCTTCCTTGCCGCACACGCCCACGCCCGAATCGAGCTTCATGTCGTTGCCGATCATGCTGACGTATTTGAGCGACTCGGGGCCGCTGCCGATCAGCGTCGCGCCCTTGACCGGGTAAGTGACCTTGCCGTTTTCGATCATGTACGCCTCGGAGGCCGAGAACACGAACTTGCCGTTGGTGATGTCGACCTGGCCGCCGCCGAAGTTCACCGCGTACAAACCGTTTTTCACGGAGGCGATGATTTCCCGCGGGTCCTTGTCGCCGTTGAGCATGTACGTGTTGGTCATGCGCGGCATCGGCAGCGCGGCGTACGATTCGCGGCGCGCGTTGCCCGTGACCGGCATTTTCATCAGACGCGCGTTCAGCGTGTCCTGAATGTAGCCTTTCAGGATGCCGTCCTCGATCAGCGTCGTGCATTGCGTCGGATTGCCCTCGTCGTCGATATTGAGCGAGCCGCGGCGGTTCGGCAGCGTGCCGTCGTCGACCACCGTGACGCCCTTGGCCGCAACCTGTTCGCCGATCCGCCCCGCGAACGCCGACGAACCCTTGCGGTTGAAGTCGCCCTCCAGCCCGTGGCCGATCGCCTCGTGCAGCAGCACGCCGGGCCAGCCCGGTCCGAGCACCACGGTCATCGCGCCGGCCGGGGCCGGGCGGGCGTCGAGGTTCACGAGCGCTGCGTGCACCGCGTCGTCGACATAGCCCGACAGCACTTCGTCGGTGAAATAGCCGTAGTCGAAGCGGCCGCCGCCGCCGCCGCTGCCGATTTCGCGGCGGCCGTTCTGTTCGGCGATCACCGTGACCGACACGCGCACCAGCGGACGGATGTCGGCCGCGAAGCCGCCGTCGCTGCGCGCGACCAGCACGACGTCGTATTCACCGGCAAGGCCCGCCATGACTTGCTGAATACGCGGATCGCGACCGCGCGCCATCTGTTCGACGCGCTCGAGCAGCTTGACCTTGGCGGTGGCGTCGAGCGAATGAAGCGGGTCGGACGGCAGATACAGGTCGCGGCCGGCGATGCCCGTCAGCGACGACGCCACCTTGATCTTCTGCTTGCCGCCGCCGGCCTTGGCGATTGCGCGTGTGGCGATGGCCGCCTGGCGGATCGCTTCGGGCGAGAGGTCGTCCGAATAGGCGAAAGCCGTGCGATCGCCCGACACGGCGCGCACGCCGACGCCCTGGTCGATGCTGAAACTGCCCGACTTCACGATGCCCTCTTCGAGACTCCACGCTTCGCTGCGCGTGGCCTGGAAGTACAGGTCGGCGTAGTCGATCTTGTGCGTGAAGATTTCGGCGAGCGTGCGGGTGAGCAGGGACTCGTCGAGGCCGTAGGGCGTCAGGAGGATGTCCTTGGCGGTGGCGAGATTACGGATACCGGGTTCGATGATGTTCATGCGAAGTATGTTCTGCTCGATACGAAGGATTCGGTTAGCGCCACGCTCGCTATATGAGTGGCAGGCGCCGCAGTTTCAACGTCTTGATGCGTCAGGTCAGTGAGTCAACTCAGCACGCGGTGACGCCAGGCGGGCAAGCTTTGCCGCACTTCGTCGATGCGCGCACGCTCGAGATCGCCGGCGACCACGCCCGCGCCCTCGTCGCGCACCGCGACGATTTCGCCCCACGGGTCGATCAGCATGCTGTGGCCCCAGGTACGGCGGCCGTTTTCATGTTTGCCGCCTTGCGCGGCGGCCAGCACGTAGCACTGGTTCTCGACCGCCCGGGCGCGCAGCAGCATCTCCCAGTGCGCGCGGCCGGTGGTGTAAGTGAACGCGGACGGCACCACGATCAGCGCGCAATCGCCCATGCGGCGGTACAGCTCGGGAAAGCGCAAATCGTAGCAGACCGACAGGCCGACCCGGCCGAACGGCGCCTCGAAGGTGCGGACCTCGCCGCCGGGACAGATGGTGCGCGCCTCGTCGAACGATTCCTCGCCTTTTTCGAAGTTGAACAGATGGATCTTGTCGTAGCGGGCGGCTTCGTTGCCTTGCGGATCGAACACCAGCGTGGTGTTCAGCACGCGCGACGCTTCGGGTGCCATCAGCGGCAGCGTGCCGCCGATCACCCAGAGCTGGTGACGGCGCGCGGCGTCGGCGAGAAAGCGCTGGACCGGACCGTCCTGATAGGCTTCGCGCACGGCGAGCTTGTCCGTGTCCTTGAAGCCCATGAAGCAGAAGTATTCGGGGAGCAGGACGAGCTGCGCGCCGTCGGCGGCGGCCTCGGCGATCAACCGGTCCGCTTCGGCCAGATTGCGCTCGCGCTCGGGCGTGCTCACCATTTGCAGCGCGGCGACGCGAAAGACGCTTGCGGAAGATCCGCTGGACGACGGCAATGAAGAGACGTGTGTTTCGCTCATGAGCGTTTCGAGAAACTCCCGGCAAGGCGGCGGCGCGAATCGCTCGGGCCGCGGACGTCGTTCAAGGCTGGCTGCGGCCGGGCGGCGCGGCGCCTGGTTTTTTCGGCCGAACGAGGGGTCGAATAAAGCTCAATGCGCTTGCACGGCCGAAGCCGGAGCGTCCATCTTACCGCGATCGCCCTTCACCCGCTCGATGTGCGGTTTCGACCACGAACCGGTGATCGCGTACTCCCGCGAAAACGCGTGCGAGATCGACTGGCTGAACGCGAGATCGGCCACCAGCGCGCCCAGGCCGAGCAGCGGATTGATCACGGTCGCGGCGATCACGGCGGCGCCGGCGCTGACCGTCGGCACGATCTGGACGTGCAGATTCTGCGTCTCCTGGGCGAGATCGACCGAGCCCTTCATGTCGACGCGAGCCGGCGCCGTCACCATCTCGAAGTTCTCCGTGCGGCCAATGCCGTTGCGGACCTGGGCGGTCCCGGTCACGTGTTCGAACGGCAGACCTTCGCCGATCACGTCGCGGAAATTCAGCGTGGCGAAGCGCGCGAGGCTTTGCAGACTCAGCACGCCCAGCAGCTTGGCGACGCCCGGGTCGACCTTGAGAATCTGCCCGTGGCGCAGATCGACGGCCAGGTTGCCGTTGAGCGTCGGATAGTCGATGGCGGTCGGGCCGCCGCGCCACACCATCTTGCCGGAGAGCGAACCGCTGCCCGACTTCAGCGTGCGCGGCTGGCCGAAGCGTTCGAGCAGCGCGCCCGCGTCCTTGATGTCGAGCTTGAAATCGAACACCGTGCGGCGCGGCGTCGTTTCGTCGGCGGCGCTGCCGAGGCCCGTCGAGGTGCGCCAGTTCGCGGTGGCGGTCAGCGTGGCGGCGGCGTTGGTGATGCCGAGCTTGTCGAGTTGCCAGACCGGCACGCCGTCCTCGTCGAAGTTGTGCGCGTTCACTTCGAGACGGCCGACGTTGCGATCGCGGAAGATCAACTCGTTGACCACCAGATCGATCGACGGCATGTTCTGCGCGGGAGCGGAGATCGCCTGGCCGAGCAGGTCCTTGTCGGCGACCGAAGGAATCACCACGCGCGCGAAGCGCGCCTGCAGCGTGCCCGGCGATTCCTTGCTGGGGCCCGGCAGCCACGACACGTGGCCGGATACCTGATTCGACGCGATGTTGGCCTGCCATTTGCCGTCCGCATGCGACGCGCCGACGATCACGCTGTCCCAGTGGCGCTTGAGCAGCGTCAGCGTGCCGATGTGCAGCGCGAAGCGGTTGGGCAGGAACTGCGTGAGGATCGGGTTCGGCGCGGCCGGCGGCGCGGCGGCCGGTGCTTCCTTGTTGCGCATCTGCGCCACGAGCGCGCGCCAGGCGTCGGCGTCGAATGCCTCGACGTCGACGGCCGCGATCACGCCTTCGGACGGCAACTCCGCAGGCTTGTTGACGCCGATCGCGCCGCGCACGACGGTGGGCGCCGCCTTCGGCTGGTAGCCCAGCAGGTAGGCGGCGGCGACCGGGCCGAACGTGAGATCGGCGCGTTCCAGGCCGGTCTCGCCCGGCGCCGCCGACGGCCTGACGGCAAAGCGCAACGGCATCGGCGTGCCGACCGGCTTGTTGAACGGCGCGGGGAAGTCGAGCGCGAGACCGGTGAGGTCGGAGTTCGCCGTCACGTCCGGCAACCGGCCTTTCGCGCCGCGCACGGTCAGCGCATACGGCGCGCTGCCGCTCATGCGCGCGAGCACCTCGGCGGCCGGACCATGCAGATTCAGATCGCGCGCCGCATCGACGGCAATGTGGCCGCCGAGGTCGAGCGCATAGGTGCCGTCCTTTTTCAGCCCGCCGCTCGCATGCACGTCGCCGCCGAGGAACTGGCCGGAGAGCCGATCCGCCTGAGCCGTATATTCGGTGAAGCGCACCTTGCCGTTCAGTCGCGACAGCGGCGGCACGTTTTCGACCGTCAGCCGGTTGTTCTGGAAACCGACCGCGCCTTCCACGGCGATATGCGGCTTCGGCGTGCGCGGCACCGTCAGCTTGAGCGCGAGCGACGCCGGCCCTTCGGCGCGCACTTTCTCGGTTTCGTGCTTCGCCATGATGCCGAGCGAGCTTTCGTTGACGTAGTCGAGCATGTCGGCGAGCGGCCCGCGGCCGTCGCCCTGAATGACCAGGTTCGACGCCTTGGTGCCGAGATCGTCGATCTTGCCGTTGACGCCCATCAGCGCGACCTGCTTGTAATGCGCGCGGTCGATGTCGAAGCGCAACATGTTCTGGCTCAACTCGAACACGCCGTCGATGCCGTCGAGCGGCGGCCACACGTTCGGCGTGCCGTTTTTCATCGTGCGCGGCGGGTACGGCGAGGGATCGAACTTGCCGCCCTTGAACGGCGCGACGATATGAAAGATGCCGGCCTCCGGGTCGCGCGAGTAGGGGAACCTGGTCAGATCGCCGTGCACCTCGATGGTCGCGCCCTTCGATACGCCCGCTTGCAGCCCATGGCCGAGATAAATGCGCAGCTTCTCGCTGATGCTGGTCGGGAGATAGCGGACGATGCGCGTCACCTGCGCGCGCTCGAAGTCGGCTTTCAGGTCGAGTGCGCCGCGGCCGTGGCCGGGGTTGCTGTAGTCGGCGGTGGCGCTGGCCGCGACGTCCGCATTGGCGACGCTGAGATGGGCCACCTTCACGGCAAAGGCCGGGTGGTTTTCGCCGGGCGCCTTCGGCGTGATGGTCCAGTCGGCGCGGCCTTGCAGACGGTCGAACTTCAGGCGCGGATCGTCGAACACGCCCGGCAGCGTGATCGCGACGTTGGATGTGTCGAGTATCGCGGTGCCGCGCTTTTCGTCCGCATCGACGCTGCCCCACAGGTTTTCGATGCCCGGTATGCCCGCGCGCGGGTGATTGCGCAGCGTGAGCCCCGGCGGCGGTTCCTGCGCGGCCACGCTGATGCCTTGCAGGTCGCCCTTGAAACGATAGCGTTCGATCGGCTCGGTCCCGCTCGCGAGATGGTCGCTGCCCGCCTCGCCGGATTCGGGTTTGCCGCGCTCGACCTCGATCACATAATTGGCGACCAGCCCGCGCGGATTGAAGCGCACGAGACCGTTCAGCAGGCGCCGCGGCAGCGGCAGCGCGCGGCTGAATTCGGCGAGGATGCCCAGGTCGACGCGGTCGCCGCTCACGCTGAGCAACTGGCCGCGCTGCTGCGTGGCGGTGCGAAAGCGTCCGCTCAACGTCGACAGCGCGAGGATGCGGGTGAGCGAGGTGCCGTCGTCGAGCGGCGGCTGGCCGAGCTCGGCGTGCAGGTCGTTCAATTGCAGCTGGTAGTCGCCCTGGTCGGCTTCGAGGCGCCATGAAAAATGAGCGACCGGCAGCAGCAGCTTGGGCTGTGTGGGACGCACCCGCAGGGCGACGTCCGTGCCGGCCAACTGCCCGCTCGCCGCCTTCATGCGGCCGTCGGCGAAGTCGGCCCAGATCGCGTTGTCGATGCGGCCGGCAAACGTCTCGATCGGGAATTTGACATAGCGCGCGAGCATCGGCAGATCGACCGGGCCCGTCGAGACATACACCTGGCCCTTCCAGTTGACGGGCGCGCCGATCTCGGAGAGACGCGCGTGTTTGAAGTTCGTGCGGAAGTCGATCGGGCCGCGCAGGAGCTGGCCGTCGGCGGGAGCCTGCAACGCCAGCCGGTGATCGTAGCCGTCGTTGAGAATCGCGATGCGGATGTCGCGCAGCGCGAGTTCCGGTGCGTCGCGCTGGGCATCGCGCCAGCGCAGCACGCCGCCGCGCACGACGATCGCCTGTTGCCGCAGTAGCCAGGTCGTCAACGTGGCGTTGCCGCTATGCCGGGTCGGCACGGGCACGCCCGCCACCGACAGCACGCCGTCGCCGGCGCGCGAGACCAATACGTCCGGCTTGTCGACGATCAGGCTGGAGAGCGCCGGACGAAACTGCCAGAGCGACTTCCACGAGAGCGTGGCGGTGGCGTGCGGAATCGTCAGCGCCGGTTTGCCGTCGCGGTCGCGAATGACGAGATCGGTGATGTCGAGGCCGGGCTGAAAGCCGCTCCAGAAAGGCGCGAGCTTGCCGATGGTGAACTGCGCATGCAGCTTCTCGGAGACGGTGGCTTCGATGCGCGGCCGGAACGAATCGGCACGCGGCAACACCACATAGCGCAAACCGAGGAAGAGACCCGTCGCAATGAAGTAGAGAACGAGGGCGAGCGCAAGGACGACATGCAAGGTCCGGCGCAGCACGACGTGATCGCTTCCGCTCGCAGGCCGGACCTGCCCGGTTTCGTGCGGGTCGGCGGATTCGTTTCGCTCGGGCATGCTGCGGCGGGTGGGCGTATGGTAGTTTTGCGAATTAACGACGAAATGTAACACACGGGCAAGCGTCGGCAGTACTTCCTGCAAAGCCAGTCTGCATGCGCCTCGCGACGTTCGCAAGGACGCCGGAACCGTGTGCCGCGATGAACTGAACCACGCTAATCAAGCAACGAGCGAGCCAGATCCTTGATGACTGACGCCACACTACTGAGTTCCAACTATTCGCATTACGCGGCGCGCGCGGTGGCGGCCCGTCCGCGACACGCGGCGCACGTGGCGGCGCTTGCCGCCATGCCGCTGACCCGTGAGCGCATCGACGCGCGCTTTGACGCGCTGTGCGCCGAAGCCGCCGGCGCGAGCGGCGCTCCGTTGAGCGAGGACGCGCTCAAGCGGGCCTTGCGGCAGTTGCGCACCGAGGTGTTCTGCGCCGTGATGGAGCGCGATCTGACCGGCGAGGCGGACGTCGCCGAAGTCACAGGGGCAATGACCGATCTGGCGGAGACGACGATCCAGCGCGCGCTCGCGGTGTTGTCCGCCGAACTGGAAACGTTGTACGGCGAGCCGCGCGGACCGCAAGGCGAGCGGCTTGCGCTCGGCGTCGTGGGCATGGGCAAGCTCGGCGGGCGCGAGTTGAATGTGTCGTCGGACATCGATCTGATCTTCGTCTACGAAGAGGACGGCGAGACCGCGGGCGGCCAGCGCGCGCCGATCGCCACTCAGGATTTTTTCACGCGCCTCGGCAAGCGCCTGATCGGCGCACTCGCCGAAGTCACCGCGGATGGTTATGTGTTCCGCGTCGACATGCGCTTGCGGCCGAACGGCGACTCGGGGCCGCTCGTCTCCAGTCTCGGCATGCTCGAAGAGTATTTCTACGTGCAGGGCCGCGAGTGGGAGCGCTATGCGTGGATCAAGGGCCGGCTCGTGTCCGAAGGCGCGAGCGACGCGGCGCGGCGATTGCAGAAGCAGCTCGACGCGATCGTCACGCCGTTCGTCTATCGGCGCTATCTCGACTTCGGCGTGATCAGCGCGATTCGCGCGCTGCATCTGCAGATTCGCCAGGAGGCGCAGCGCCGCGCGTCGATGCGGCCGGACAAGGCCGACGACATCAAGCTCGGGCGCGGCGGCATCCGCGAGATCGAATTCAGCGCGCAGGTGTTTCAGTTGATTCGCGGCGGCCAGGACGCCGGTTTCCGGGTGCGGCCGACGCTTGCCGTCTTGCGCTATGCGGCCACGCATGGGCTGATCGACTCGGCGGTCTGCGTGAAGCTCTCGCAGGCCTATCGCTTCCTGCGCGAGCTCGAGCATCGGCTCCAGTACCGCAACGATGCGCAGACCCACGCGATGCCGGTCGACGCCGAGGAGCGCGTGGCGCTCGCTCGCGCGATGGGTTGCGATAGTTATGCCGCGCTGATGACGAAGCTCGACGCGCACCGCGAATTCGTCGAGCAGCAGTTCGACCAGATTTTCGCCGACAAGGTGAGCGGCCGCGACGGCTGCGGCGCACCCGAAGACGGCGCCGCCGCATGGGTGTGGAGCAGCGCGCTCGCCGACGACAGCGCGGAAGATGCCCTGCGGGCGCGCCTCACCGAACTCGGCGTTGCCGAGCCGGGCGAATTGCTCGCGCGGCTGCGCGGGGTGTGGCAGTCGTCGCGTTACGCGGGGCTGGCCGAGCGCAGCCGGCAACGCTTCGACATCGTCGCGCAGCGCGCGCTCGATGCCGCTCGCACGCTGGAGCCGCCCGAGCGGCGCGGCGACACGGTGGCGCGCCTGTTCGATCTGCTCGAGGCGGTGGGCCGGCGCGGCGCGTATCTGGCGTTGCTAACCGAATATCCGCAAGCGCTGCATCAGGTGCTGTCGGTGCTGGGCGCCTCGCGCTGGGCCGCGGGCTACCTGATCCGGCATCCCCAGTTGCTCGACGAACTGCTGGACGACGAGGCGATCAACAGTCCGTTCGACTGGCCCGAGTTCAAGCGCTCGCTGCGCGTGCGCCTCGCCGCCGCCGACGGCGTCGAGCAGCAGATGGATCTGTTGCGCCACGCTCACCAGGCCGAGGTGTTTCGTATCCTGCTGATCGACCTCGCGGGCAAGCTGAGCGTCGAGCATGTGAGCGACCGCCTGTCCGAACTCGCCGACGCGGTGCTCGACGTCACGCTCGAAGCGGTCTGGAAGCAGTTGCCCAAACGCCACCGCGAGGCGCCGCGCTTCGCGGTGATCGCCTACGGCAAGCTGGGCGGCAAGGAACTGGGCTACGCGTCCGACCTCGACGTGATCTTCCTTTACGACGATCCCGACGATGCCGCGGCCGACGTCTATTCCACCTATACCCGCCGCCTCATCACATGGCTCACGACCGCGACCGGCGCCGGCACGCTATTCGACGTCGACTTGCGCTTGCGGCCGAACGGCGAGTCGGGTCTGCTCGTTACCGATCTGGACGCGTTCCGCCGCTACCAGCTGCGCGAGGGCGACGCGGCGAATACCGCCTGGGTCTGGGAGCACCAGGCATTGAGCCGCGCGCGGTACTGCGCGGGCGATGCCGAGATCGGCGCGAAGTTCGAGGCGATCCGCGAACAGGTGCTCACGACGCAGCGCGAAGCCGCGCCGCTCGCGAACGAGATCGTGGAGATGCGTGAGCGCGTCGAGGCGGGGCATCCGAACCCTACGCCGCTGTTCGATCTGAAGCACGACCGGGGCGGCATGGTCGATATCGAATTCGCCGTGCAGTACTGGGTGCTGTTGCACGCGGCGAGCGATCCCGCGCTGATCCGCAATACCGGCAACATCGCGCTGCTGCGCGAAGTGTCGGGCCTCGGCTTGATGAGCGAGGCGGAAGCGGAGACGGTCGGCGCGGCTTATCGCACTTACCGCAAGTTGCAGCACAAGCTGCGGCTGGACGGGATGGAGAAGGCGCGGGTCGATCCGGCGTTGGTTGCCGCCGAACGGAAGGCGGTGCTGGCGCTGTGGAAGCGGGTGTTCGGGTGAGGGGGGAGGCGCTGCGTTGGCTGGGGGGGGCGCGGTTCGGGGTGGCGGTTCTTGTGGCGGTTGTTTTGGCGATTCGCGGCGGCGTTTCGTTGCCGCGGTTCATTGTGGCGGTTTCGTCGGACAGTGCTGCCGCGCCGGCGCTTCAGCACGGTAGCAGTCACAGTCACCGTTGCAGCCGCAGCGCCTGAACGTTGCGCCGCTGCGATTCCCCTGTCCTCGCACAACTACGCTACGCCGCCAGCATTTCCTTCGCGTGCTTGCGGGTGGTCGCGGTGATTTCCAGGCCGCCAAGCATGCGCGCGACTTCTTCCACGCGGCTCGCCTTGTCGAGCGAGATCACGCTGCTGACCGTGCCGCCCTTTCCGTTGCCCGCCTTCGCCACCTGGAAATGATGGTCGCCGCGCGCCGCGACCTGCGGCAAGTGCGTCACGCACAACACCTGGCGCGCTTGCCCGAGTTGATGCAGCAAACGCCCGACCACTTCGGCGACGCCGCCGCCGATTCCGGTATCCACTTCGTCGAAGATCAGCGTGGGCGTCGGGCTGGCGGCGCTCGCGATCACCGCCAGCGCGAGGCTGATGCGCGCCAGTTCGCCGCCTGAGGCAACCTTCGCGAGCGGCCGCAGCGGCACGCCGGCATGACCGGCGACGCGGAACTCCACCTGCTCGAGTCCATGTGCGCCGCCTTCGGGTAGCGGCACCAGCGCCACCTCGAAGCTGCCGCCTTTCATCGACAGTTCCTGCATGCCGGTGGTGACCGCCGCGCCGAGCGCCTTGCCGGCTTTGGCGCGCGCTTTCGACAGTTTTTTCGCCTCGGCCAGGAAGGCTTCGCGGGCCTGGGCTTCGGCGGCGTGCAGGCTGTCGAGATCGGCGGCGGCGTCGAGCGCGGCCAGTTGCGCGCGGCGCGCTTCGTGTTCCTCGGGCAGCGTTTCGGGCTGCAAGCGGAATTTGCGCGCGGCCGAATGCAATGCGTCCAGACGCTTTTCGACTTGCGCGAGACGGTCCGGGTCGAGTTCGAGCTTTTGCGCGTAATGGCTCAGCGAATACGCCGCTTCCTGCAACTGGATCTCGGCCGGTTCGAGCGCGGCCAGCACGTCGTTCAGCGCCGGATCGATCTCGGCCAGGTCGCGCATCTTCGAGATGATCGACGCAAGGTGCGTGATCATCGCCTCGTCCGATTCGGACAGCGCGGCGAGCGCGCCTTGCACGCCGTCGATCAGATTGGCCGAATGCGACAGCCGCCGATGCTCGCTGTTGACCTCCTCCCATTCGCCCGGCTGGGGTGCGAGCTTGTCCAGTTCGGCGAGCTGCCATGCGAGGCGCTCGCGCTCCAGTTGCAACTCGCGGTCGCGCGTTTGCGCATGCTCGACTGCCTGAACCTTCTCGCGCCACGTGCGCCACGCCCGCGTTACCGCCGCGGCGGTCTCGGTCAAACCCGCGTGCGTGTCGAACAGTTCGCGTTGCGCGTCCGGGCGCATCAGCAATTGATGCGCGTGCTGACCGTGGATATCCACCAGCATTTCGCCGACTTCGCGCAGTTGCGCCAGCGTCGCCGCCGTGCCGTTGATGAACGCCCGCGAGCGGCCGTTCGCGTCCACCACGCGCCGCAGCATCACCGTGCCGCCGTGCTGGCCGTCGTCGGCGGTGGCCCCGAGCGCCTGCTCGTCGAGCCACTGCTCGACTTGCGCATGCGTCTCGAACTCGGCGGTGATGTCGGCGCGGCTCTCGCCGGTGCGCACCACGCTCGCATCGGCGCGCGCGCCGAGCGCGAGCGCCAGCGCGTCGATCAGGATCGACTTGCCGGCGCCGGTTTCGCCGGAGAAAACGGTAAAGCCGCTGTCGAATTCGAGATCGAGCGCGGCGACGATGACGAAGTCGCGTATCGAGAGATGGCGAAGCATGGAGGTCGTCTGGTGAGCGTGAGATTCAGGGTTCGGCAGCGGCGGCGTTCGCGTTCCAGTGATTGCCGGCCGCTCAGGGTTTGTCGTCTTCTTCGTGTGACGGGTATTCGTTCCAGTGCAGCTTCTTTCGCAGCGTCGCGTAATGGCTGTAGCCGACCGGATGCAGAATCGGCACGGTATGGCGCGAGCGGCGCACTTCGATCGTGTCGCTCAGTTCCAGCGAGGTGAACGACTGCATGTCGAAATTGACGTTCACTTCGCGGCCCGAGACGATCTGAATGCTCACCTTTGAATCGTCCGGCAGCACGATCGGCCGGTTCGACAGCGCGTGCGGCGCGATCGGCACCAGCACGATGCCCTGCAACTGCGGATGCAGGATCGGCCCTTGTGAAGAAAGCGCGTAAGCGGTCGAGCCGGTCGGCGTGGCGACGATCAGGCCGTCGGAACGCTGGTTGTACATGAAGCGCCCGTCCACCGAGACATGCAGTTCCGCCATGCCCGAGAAGCCGCTGCGGTTCACCACCACGTCGTTGAAGGCCAGCGCGTGATAGATCGGGTTGCCGCCGCGCATGATGCGCGCTTCGAGCAGCATGCGTTCCTCGCGCTCGAAGTTGCCGCACAGCATTTGCGGCACGGTCTCGCGCATGTCGGAGATCGGAATGTCGGTAATGAAGCCGAGCCGCCCGTGGTTGATGCCGATCAACGGCGTGCGGTAAGGCGCGAGCTGACGGCCGATGCCGAGCATGGTGCCGTCGCCGCCCAGCACCACGGCGACGTCGGCGCGCGCGCCGATCTCGGCGGGACGCAACGCCGGGTAGTCGGTGATGCCGATTTCAGCGGCCGTCTCGGCTTCGAACACGACGTCGAAGCCGCGCTTCGCGATGCACGCGGCGAGCTCGGTCAGCGGCTCGCCGATGCCCGGCGTGTTGTTCCGCCCGACGAGCGCAACGGTCTTGAACTGGCTGGTTACTTGCATGCCGGCATTACACCATAGGTGGGGCCTGAAAAGAACCGCAGACAGACCCGGTGGCGGGCCGGCTGGAGCGGGCTGTCAGCGTATCGCGGGATTGTCGTTAGAATGGTGAAGCCTTGATGACATGCGCGCCGGGTAAAGTGCGGCGGCGCGCTGCCGTCGGATTCGTCGGACTGGCGGCCGGCGAGGCGCTGTACCGAGCGATGGACTTCGCGCCGCCACTGGATCGCGCGGGCGTAAGAACGCTGGACGAAGCGCCGAACCGCGGGCTGGCACGCGCGCCGGAGCGAATGCGAAACGCCGTCCCGCCGGCTTGCGGCGCGGCCGTTAGGGGCGGGCGCCGTTAGCGCTCGCGGTAGCGCTGTCATTGAGCTAAAATTTTCCGTCATGCTAGATCCTCGCGCACAAACCCTCCTCAAAACGCTGATCGAGCGCTACATCGCCGAAGGTCAGCCGGTCGGCTCGCGCACGTTGTCACGCTATTCCGGCCTCGAACTGAGTCCGGCCACGATCCGCAACGTGATGTCCGATCTCGAGGACCTGGGGCTCGTGATCAGTCCGCATACGTCGGCGGGCCGCATTCCCACGCCGCGCGGCTACCGGCTCTTCGTGGATACGATGCTGACGGTGGAATCCGCCGCGGACGAAGAAGCCGTGATGCGTACCGTCAAGACTACGCTGCAGGCGGGCGAACCGCAGAAAATCGTCGCCGCGGCGGCGAGCGTGCTCTCCAATCTGTCGCAGTTCGCCGGCGTGGTGCTCACGCCGCGGCGCAGCCATGTGTTCAAGCAGATCGAATTCATGCGCCTGTCCGACAAGCGCATCCTGCTCATCATCGTGACGCCGGAAGGCGACGTGCAGAACCGCATCATGGCCACCCAGCGCGACTTCTCGCCGTCGCAACTGGTTGAAGCGTCGAATTACATCAACGCGCACTTCGCTGGCCTGTCGTTCGACGAAGTGCGCCGCCGTCTGCGCGAGGAAATCGACGAACTGCGCGGCGACATGACCACGTTGATGCACGCCGCCGTCACCGCCAGCACGGATGAAGCCGACACCGGCGAGACCGTGCTGATTTCCGGCGAGCGCAACCTGCTGGAAGTCGCCGATCTGTCCTCGGACATGGCGCGCTTGCGCAAGCTGTTCGATGTGTTCGACCAAAAGACAAGCCTCCTTCAATTGCTCGACGTGTCGAGCCATGCGGCGGGTGTGCAGATTTTCATCGGCGGCGAGTCGAACCTGGTGCCGATCGAGGAAATGAGCGTCGTCACCGCGCCCTACGAGGTGAACGGCAAGATCGTCGGCACGCTCGGCGTGATCGGGCCGACCCGCATGGCCTACAACCGCGTGATCCCGATCGTGGATATCACGGCGCGTCTGCTTTCCCTCACCCTCAGCCAGCAGTAACACGGCCGCCCATCGCGGCCGCGGAGGTTCGTGCCGCACATGATGCGCGACGGCGCCCGGCTTGCCAATTGGCCGAATGGCCAGGGGTCTCCGGCGGACCTCGCCGGGAACCGCGCCGCTATAATGAATCCCACCTGAACCGACTTTCCGCCCAAAGCGGTTACCCCTCCTGCCTATGCGCTTCGACCTCGAGCGGCCTTCACAGAACGCCACGTCACATCGTGTCGCCGTGCTGCTGATCAATCTCGGCACGCCGGACGCGCCGACGCCGCGCGCGGTCCGCCGCTATCTGGCGCAGTTCCTCTCCGATCCCCGCGTGGTCGAGATTCCCGCCTTGCTCTGGCAGGTGATTCTGCGCCTGCTGATCTTGCCGTCGCGCGGCCGGGCGTCGGCGAAGAAATACGCGGCGGTCTGGATGCCCGAGGGCTCGCCGTTGCGCGTGCATACGGAGAAGCAGGTGGAGGCGTTGCGCCATCTGCTGCAATTGAACGATTACACGGTGCTGGTCGACTACGCGATGCGTTACGGCACGCCCGGCATTCCGGCCATGCTGAACCAGTTGAAGCTGGCGGGCGCCGAGCGCGTGCTGCTCATGCCCATGTATCCGCAATACTCGTCGTCCACCACGGCCACCGCGTTCGACGATGCTTTTTCGGCTCTCAAGCGCATGCGCAACCAGCCGGAAATCCGCACGGTGCGGCATTACGCGGACCATCCGGCCTATATTGCCGCCCTCGCCGCGCAGGTGCGTCAATACTGGCATCAGCATGGCCGGCCTGACTTCGCGGCGGGCGACAAGCTGGTGCTGAGTTTTCACGGCGTGCCCAAGCGCACGCTCGATCTCGGCGATCCGTACCACGAGCAATGCCAGCAGACCGGCGCCTTGTTGATGCAGGCGCTCGAACTGACGCCGGTGGAATGCCGCATTACTTTCCAGTCGCGCTTCGGCAAGGCCGAATGGCTGCAGCCGTACACTGCGCCCACGCTGAAGGAATTGGGCGCGGCGGGCGTGCGGCGTGCTGACGTGTTCTGTCCAGGCTTCACCGCCGATTGCCTGGAAACCATCGAGGAAATCGGCATGGAAGTGCGCGACGAGTTCCTGCATGCGGGCGGCAAGGAGTTTCACCGGATCGCCTGCCTGAATGCGTCGCAAGCGTGGATCGCGGCGCTCGGCGAAATCGTCGCGCAGAATTTGCAAGGCTGGCCGGTGCAGGCGGTGCCGGTGCCGCATACGACAGGGGCTTGACCGAGGCTCATGAATTACAGGATCTCCACTGAACCGGGCGCGAGGCTGCGCATCGACAAATGGCTCTGGGCGGCGCGCTTCTTCAAGACGCGCTCGCTGGCGGCGGACGCGGTCGACAAGGGGCACGTGCGCATTGGCGGCGCGACCGTCAAGCCGAGCAAGGACGTGCGGGTCGGCGACCTGGTCGAGATCGAGATCGAACGGATCGTGTGGCAGGTGGAAGTGCTGGGCGTGTGCGACGTGCGCGGCCCCGCGAGCGTCGCGCAGACGCTTTATGCCGAAACCGGGGAGAGCAAGGTAAAGCGACAGGCCGAGCAGGAACGGCGCAAGACGTATCGCGAACCGGCCGCCGCATTGCACGGCAGGCCGACCAAGCGCGACCGGCGCACTATCGACAAATTGTCAGGTGGCGGTTAAACAGAACAGTTGTTCCAAGGTCGCGTTCACGCCGCCGTATTCGGTCGTGCGATCGTTGACAGCGCCGGACATGCAGATGGTCGTGGTGCCTGCAATCAGTACCAGGGCGACCACCGAGATTGCAAAGGTCAGTTTCACGGTACTCCCCTCGGGACGTTGCAGGATAGAAACGGGCGTTTCGGTTGGAATTTGAAAAATGTCGGAAAGGCGCTTGTTAGACTAGGGTTAACACGTCTTTTCCGATGCTTTATTGGAGCATAGGCCACTTGTTGGTCGCACTCAATCTCAATCTGATTGCTCCGATCCAATGGTTGTAACGGCGCATTTCCGCCGCGCGTCAGCGGCGTGAAAAGTTCGGGCAGAGGCGCTTGAAACGGGTCTTTCCGGCCCCATCTGCGGTGGCGATACGCGGTGACGCGCCCCATCCGCGCCCGGTTGTTGTCGCAATATTGCAACGCACGAATGGCACCGGTTGTTGGGCGCCGCCACCACCGTTGGCTTTTACTTTTAACGACTTTCAGCGACATGGAAAACACGCAAGAGAACCCGACGAGCCAGAATCCCACGCCCGCCGACGAAGCCGCGCGCCAGGCCGCAGAGGCTCCCGAGGCAACTGCTCCGCAACAGGACGAGGCAGCCGCGGGCGCCGCCGCCGAGGCGCCCGCAGCCGCCGCGCAAGCCGCGCTGGCCGAAGCCGAGGCGAAGATCGCCGAGTTGCAGGAAAGCTTCCTGCGGGCCAAGGCGGAGACCGAGAACGTGCGCCGCCGTGCGCAGGAAGACGTGGCCAAGGCCCATAAATTCGCAATCGAAAATTTCGCTGAGCATTTGCTGCCGGTGGTCGACAGTCTCGAAGCGGCGGTTGCCCACTCGTCCGACGATCTGCAGAAGGTGCGCGAAGGCGTCGAACTCACGTTGCGCCAGCTCAATGGCGCGTTGGAGAAGGGCCGCGTCGTCGCCTTGAACCCGGTTGGCGAGAAGTTCGATCCGCACCGTCATCAGGCGATTTCGATGGTGCCGGCCGACCAGGAGCCGAACACCGTGGTCGCGGTGCTGCAAAAGGGTTTCGTGATCGCCGACCGCGTGCTGCGCCCGGCGCTCGTGACCGTCGCGGCGCCGAAGTAAGCGTCGCGGGGTTCTGGTCAGCCGTTTCGCATAGCCGCCGTCATGACGAACATTCCCGTCGACGCCACCGCCTTCACAGTGTTCGACATGCGGGAACTCAGCGCCGCATCGTTCGACGCCGGGCTCGCGGAAGCGGGGGACGCACTGGCCGTGGTGTTTTTCTGGGGGCTCGACTGCTTCAACTGCGAGATCGCCAAGAAGGCCATGCTGGCGCAGCCCGACGCGATTCGCGCGCTCGGGCTCAAATGGTTTCACAGCAACGTCTACGAGCATCGTGAACTGGGCCGTCGCTTCATGCTTCACGGCGTGCCCACCTGGTTTTTCTTTCACCGCGGCAAGCGGCTCGGCCGGGCGACCGGCTGGCACGGCCTCGGGCAGTTCCAGGCGGCGGTCGCGGCCGCGCGGGACAAGATCCGGGCGGCCAATGCGAGCGGTGCCGCGTCGTCACACGGCAGTGGCGCGAATTCGGACGAAAGTTCGGCTGATTGAAAAAAATTAAAGACCGCATCGCAAAAGAGGTCTTGAAAACGATGCGGACGCACTTATGTTGAGTGCAGGTTATGAATTGAGAGCGGAGCGCCTGACCGCCACACGGCAAAAACGGCGCTTTCCGCAGCGATCAAAGTCAGGAGATTAGTAAAAATGGGCAAAATTATCGGCATCGACCTCGGCACGACCAACTCGTGCGTGGCGATCATGGAAGGCAATTCGGTCAAGGTGATCGAGAACTCGGAAGGTGCGCGCACCACGCCGTCGATCATCGCTTACATGGAAGACGGCGAGATTCTCGTCGGCGCGCCCGCGAAGCGTCAGTCGGTCACGAACCCGAAGAACACGCTGTACGCGGTCAAGCGCCTGATCGGCCGCCGCTTCGAAGAAAAAGAAGTGCAGAAAGACATCGGCCTGATGCCGTACAAGATCATGAAGGCCGATAACGGCGACGCATGGGTCGAAGTGCGCGAGCAGAAGCTGGCGCCGCCGCAAATCTCCGCGGAAGTGCTGCGCAAGATGAAGAAGACGGCTGAAGACTACCTCGGCGAGCCGGTCACCGAAGCGGTGATCACGGTTCCCGCGTACTTCAACGACAGCCAGCGTCAGGCAACCAAGGACGCAGGCCGCATCGCCGGTCTCGAAGTGAAGCGCATCATCAACGAGCCGACCGCGGCCGCGCTCGCATTCGGCCTCGACAAGAACGAGAAGGGCGACCGCAAGATCGCGGTGTACGACCTGGGCGGCGGCACGTTCGACGTGTCGATCATCGAAATCGCGGATGTCGACGGTGAAAAGCAGTTCGAGGTGCTGTCCACGAACGGCGATACGTTCCTCGGCGGCGAGGACTTCGACCAGCGCATCATCGATTACATCATCGGCGAGTTCAAGAAGGAGCAGGGCGTCGATCTGTCGAAAGACGTGCTCGCGCTGCAACGCCTGAAGGAATCGGCGGAAAAGGCCAAGATCGAGCTGTCGTCGAGCCAGCAAACCGAAATCAACCTGCCGTACATCACGGCCGACGCGTCGGGTCCGAAGCACTTGAACCTGAAAATCACGCGTGCGAAGCTCGAGGCGCTGGTCGAGGAGCTGATCGAGCGCACGATCGAACCGTGCCGCGTGGCGATCAAGGACGCGGGCGTGAAGGTCGGCGAAATCGACGACGTGATTCTGGTCGGCGGTATGACCCGCATGCCGAAGGTGCAGGAAAAGGTTAAGGAATTCTTCGGCAAGGATCCGCGCCGCGACGTGAACCCGGACGAAGCCGTGGCCGTTGGCGCCGCGATTCAAGGCCAGGTTCTGTCGGGCGACCGCAAGGACGTGCTGCTGCTCGACGTGACCCCGCTGTCGCTCGGCATCGAAACGCTCGGCGGCGTGATGACGAAGATGATCAACAAGAACACCACGATCCCGACCAAGCACGCGCAGGTCTACTCGACGGCCGACGACAATCAGGGCGCCGTGACGATCAAGGTGTTCCAGGGCGAACGCGAAATGGCGGCCGGCAACAAGCTGCTGGGCGAGTTCAACCTCGAAGGCATTCCGCCGGCGCCGCGCGGCACGCCGCAGATCGAAGTGAGCTTCGACATCGACGCGAACGGCATTCTGCACGTCGGCGCGAAAGACAAGGCGACCGGCAAGGAAAACCGCATCACGATCAAGGCGAACTCGGGTCTGTCCGAAGCTGAGATCGAGAAGATGGTGAAGGACGCAGAAGCGAACGCGGAAGAAGATCACAAGCTGCGTGAGCTGGCCGACGCCCGCAACCAGGGCGACGCGCTGGTCCACAGCACGAAGAAGGCGCTCACCGAATACGGCGACAAGCTGGAAGCCGCCGAGAAGGAAAAGATCGAAACCGCGTTGAAGGAGCTCGAAGAGGCGCTGAAGAGCGGTTCGAGCGACAAGGCGACGATCGAAGCCAAGATCGAAGCGGTAGCCACGGCCTCGCAGAAGATGGGCGAGAAGATGTACGCCGACATGCAGGCAGCGCAAGGCGCCGAAGCGGCGGCAGCGGGCGCGGCTGGCGCGGGTGCATCGGCGGGCGGCGCGAGCCAGCAGCAGGACGACGTGGTCGACGCTGAGTTCAAGGAAGTCAAGAAAGACTAAAGCCAGGTCGCATTTCGACCGTAAAGCCGCACACAGCGATGTGTGCGGCCCGGCTGCACAAGGGACCGAGCCGTTCTGGTCTCGCGAACGTGCAAGAGCGGTTATCTCGCCTGGCGAGCCTTTTGGGCTCTCCGGGCACATTTGTTTTATGGAGGGCGTTGTTTTAGCCGCCTGAAAGCGGCGTGAACAGCGGCCGGACGAGTCGTGAGACTCCAGCATTCAAGAGGAGCCACCGCGCCGTATTGCGCGAGTGGCGTTGAACCGATATGGCGAAACGGGATTACTACGAGGTTCTGGGCGTTGCGAAGAACGCGAGCGACGACGAAATCAAGAAGGCTTATCGCAAGCTTGCGATGAAGCACCACCCTGACCGCAATCCGGACAACAAGGATGCGGAAGGGCATTTCAAGGAGGTGAAGGAAGCCTATGAAATGCTCTCGGACTCGCAAAAGCGTGCCGCGTACGATCAGTACGGCCACGCCGGCGTCGATCCGAATATGGGCGGAGCCGGTGCGCAGGGCTTCGGCGGTTTTGCCGATGCGTTCGGCGATATTTTCGGCGACATCTTCGGTCAGGCGGCCGGCGGCGCAGCACGCGGCGGTGGCGGCCGGGCCGGCCCGCAGGTCTATCGCGGCGCGGATCTGCGCTACAGCATGGAAATCACGCTGGAACAGGCCGCGCACGGCTACGACACGCAGATTCGCGTGCCGAGCTGGGTATCGTGCGAAGTCTGTCACGGCTCGGGTGCGAAGCCCGGCACCAAGCCCGAAACCTGCCCGACCTGTAGCGGCTCCGGTGCGGTGCGCATGTCGCAGGGCTTTTTCAGCATCCAGCAGACTTGCCCGAAATGCCACGGCACCGGCACCTATATTCCCGAGCCCTGCGCCCACTGCCACGGCGCCGGCAAGGTGAAGGAAACCAAGACGCTCGAAGTGAAGATTCCGGCAGGTATCGACGACGGCATGCGCATCCGCTCCGCCGGCAACGGCGAGCCGGGTATCAACGGCGGTCCGTCGGGCGATCTGTACGTCGAGATTCACATCAAGCAGCATTCGGTATTCGAACGCGACGGCGACGATTTGCATTGCCAGATGCCGATTCCCTTCACCACGGCGGCGCTCGGCGGCGAGATCGAAGTGCCCACGCTGGCGGGGCGCGCCAGCTTCACGGTGCCGGAGGGCACGCAGTCGGGCAAGACGTTCCGTCTGCGCGGCAAGGGTATCAAGGGGCTGCGTTCCAGCATTGCCGGCGATCTGTACGTGCACGTGCAAGTGGAAACGCCGGTCAAGCTCACCGAGTCGCAGCGCGAGTTGCTTCAGCAGTTCGAGAAGGCGCTGGTGGAAGGCGGCGCGCGGCATAGTCCCCAAAGCAAAAGCTGGTTCGACCGGGTGAAGAGCTTCTTCGATTGATGGCGGTTTGATTTTGGCGGTCAGCATGACGGCGGATGAGCGCGACGCGGTTTTCGCATTGCTCGACGATTGCGACGCGACGGCGGCGTGGCGCTCGAGCCGTCTCTACACGGGTTTTTCGCATGAGCTCGTTTGTGCGGATTCCGCGCAGCTCGAAGCCGTGTGTGAAGCCGTGGCTGCCGAGAGCCGGCGCGGATTGCATGCCATCGTGCTGGCCGACTATGAATTCGGCCGTAATCTGCTTCTCGACGGGAAGTCCCGGCACTTCATGAAAACGCAGCGTGGCGATGCCGCGCTGTGTTTTTTATTGTTCGAACGTTGCGAGAAACTTTCGCGCGACGAGGTCGACGCGTGGCTCATGGCGCGCGATGGCGGCGCGCTTGAGCCCTCAGTGGCGGGCACGGCCAACGTGAGCGCGAGCGTCGATGCGGCGCAATTCAACCAGGCGATCGACGCGATCCATGCCGCCTTGCGCGCGGGCGATTCCTATCAGGTGAACTACACCTATCGGCTCCGCTTCGATGTGTTCGGCTCGCCCGCGGCGCTCTATCGGCGCTTGAGGACCCGGCAGCCGGTTCGGTACGGCGCGCTGATCGCGTTGCCGGCCAATCGTTGGGTGCTGTCGTGCTCGCCGGAGCTTTTCATCGAAAAGGCAGGTTCCACGTTGCGCGCCCGGCCGATGAAAGGCACGGCGTCGCGCTCGGACGATCCGGCGGCCGATCGCGCCGCGGCCGAATTCCTCGGCAACGATCCGAAAAACCGCGCTGAAAACGTGATGATCGTCGACCTGCTGCGCAACGATCTTTCGCGGGTCGCGCAAACGGGGTCCGTCAACGTGCCTGCACTGTTTTCCGTCGAGCCATATGCCTCGGTTTGGCAAATGACATCCACGGTGCAGGCAACGTTGCGCGCGGGCACCTCGTTCGCCGAAATCATGCGCGCGCTGTTTCCGTGCGGCTCGATCACCGGCGCGCCGAAGCATCGCACGATGCAGTTGATCGACGAGCTCGAAAGCACGCCGCGCGGTCTTTACACAGGGGCGATCGGTTGGCTCGATGCGCCGGCGCCTGGCCACGACGAGGCCGCCACGTCGTCTGCATCGAATCCCGACGCGTGCGAAAACGCCTGCGGCGACTTCTGCCTGTCGGTCGCGATCCGCACCTTGGTTCTCAACCCGACGACGGCCCGGTCAGCCGAACTGCGAGGCAAGCTCGGCATCGGCGCGGGCATCGTGCTCGACAGCGTCCCCGCCGACGAATATGCGGAATGCCAATTGAAGGCGCGCTTCCTGACCGGCGCCGACCCTGGCTTCGAGCTATTCGAAACGATGCACGCGACGCGGGAAGAGGGCGTGCGATATCTGTCGCGGCATCTCGCGCGGCTCTCGTCGAGCGCGGCGGCGCTGGGCTTCGGACTCGGCGAGGAAAGCGAACTTCGCGCGCAGCTTGCAGCGAAATGCGAGGCGCTGCCGCCGCAAACCCCGCACCGCATGCGGCTCGCATTGAGCAAAAACGGCGCGATTCACATCACCGCCGCGGTGCTGACGCCGCTAGCCCGCTCCGACTCCGATCAAACGGTCGGCGTACTGCTCGGCCCGGACCACAATTTTCCCGCCACACGAGCCGACGACGCGCTGCTGCGCCACAAAACCACGCGCCGGGCCGAATACGATCGAGGCTGGCGTGAAGCCGAAGCGAAGGGCGCATTCGACACGCTGTTTTTCAACGAGCGGGGCGAGTTGACCGAAGGCGGCCGCTCGAATGTCTTTCTGAAGCTGGCAGGGCGGTGGTGGACGCCGCCGCTCGCGTCGGGCGTGCTGCCCGGCGTGATGCGAAGCGTATTGCTGGAAGAGGATTCGGGCCTGCGAGCGGCTGAAAAAATACTCACGCGGGCCGACGTGCTGAACGCCGAAGCATTACTGATATGCAACGCGTTGCGCGGCGCGTTGCCGGCGCGGATCGTCCGCTAGAGCCGGAACGCGGAGCCACCCGCGCGCGTCCGCAAAAACAAACCGCGGCCTCGGCGACCGAACCGCCGAGCCGCGACAGTCAAATCAGAACATGTGCTCAGGCCCAGGAAACGAGCCGTCCTTCACCGCGCGCACATACGCTTCCACCGCGGCCAGAATGCTCGGCTGGCCGTGCATGAAATCCTTCACGAAGCGTGGCCGCTTGCCGGGGAAAATGCCCAGCATGTCGTGCAGCACCAGCACCTGACCCGAGCAATCCAGACCCGCGCCGATGCCGATCGTCGGAATCCGCAGTTGTTTCGTCACTTCGCTCGCGAGCAGCGTCGGAACCGCCTCGATCACGATCAATTGCGCGCCGGCATTTTGCACCGCAAGCGAATCCCGCAGCAGCTGGCTCGCGCCCGCCTCGGTTTTCCCTTGCACCTTGAAGCCGCCGAACGCGTGCACCGACTGCGGCGTGAGCCCAACGTGCGCGCACACGGGAATCGAGCGCTCGACCAGAAAACGCACCGTGTCCGCCAGCCATTCGCCGCCTTCGAGCTTCACCATCTGCGCGCCGGCGCGCATCAATTCCACCGAACTGCGGAAGGCATCTTCCGCCGTGCCGTAGGTGCCGAACGGCAAGTCGGCGATCACCAGCGCCGAAGGCCGCACCCGCGCGACGCTCGCGGTGTGATACGCGATGTCCGCCAACGTCACCGGCAATGTGGTCGTCTGACCTTGCAACACGTTGCCGAGCGAATCGCCGATCAACATGACGTCGACGCCCGCGCGATCCAGCAACGCGGCGAAGCTCGCGTCGTAACACGTGAGCATGGCGATCTTTTCGCCGGCATCGCGCATTGCCTGCAGTTTCGGCACGGTGATGGCGTTCCGGCTCGCATCCTGCAAATAGGTCATGGGTCAATCCGTTGGAAAAAGAGGTGGCCGAGCCGCTTAAAGCGACGTGCCTTTGACAAAGAATTCCTTGCGGCCGCGCATGGTTTCGATGCGTTCGGCGAGCAGCGCAAGGTCCGCGTCCGAGTCGAGCGGATTCAGATGTTCGGCGTTGACCGTCAACACGGGCGTGCTGTCGTAGTGATAGAAGAACTCGTTGTACGCGTCGCACAGCGCGTGCAGATACGCATCGGAAATCTGCAGTTCCATCGGCACGGCGCGCTTTTGAATGCGCGCGAACAGCACCTCGGGACTGGCCTGCAGATAGACCACGAAGTCCGGCGCCGGCGCGCTCACCTCGAGCCGCGCGGCGAGCGCGCGATACAGGTGCCACTCGTCCTCCTGCAGCGTCAGACGCGCGAAGATGTCGTTCTTCTGCGTCATGAAGTCGGCGATCAGCGGCGTGCCCGACACATGCGCCACGCTCACTTCCTGCGCCTGCTGAGCGCGTTGCAACGCGAAGTGCAACTGCGCGGGCAATGCGTAACGCGTGGTGTCGCGATAAAAGCGTTCGAGAAAGGGATTGTCCTGCGGCCGCTCGAACATTTCCTGCATCGACCAGCGTTGCGCGAGGCGCCGCGCGAGCGACGTCTTGCCGACGCCGATCGGCCCTTCGATCGCGAGATAGCCGAACGGAGGCCGCAGATGCGGCGCGGTGACGGTAAGCGGTGGAGAATTCATTCGCAGCGGCCTTTGCCGTCCGTGCCGGCGCCTGTCGCGAACGCATTGAGCATCGGACACTGGCAGGTTGATTTGACCTTTTCGATGCGCTGATCGGCGACGCCGGCGAGCAACCCGTCCGCGCGGCCATGCTGCGGGATGATGAGCGCCGCGTCGATTTCGATCAGCGGCACGAGCGCAAAGGCGCGTTCGATCAGACGCGGATGCGGCACGATCAGATCGGGTTCGTCGATCGATTGATCGCCGTAGAGCAGGATGTCGAGATCGAGCGTGCGCGGTGCGTTGCGAAACGGCCGTTCACGGCCGAACTGATGCTCGATCTTGTGGCACAGCGCAAGCAGGTGCCGCACGGGGAGCGTCGTTTCGATCTTCACGGCGCAATTGAAATAATCGTCACCGCCCGCGTCGATCGGGGCAGTGCGATACAGGCTCGACTTGGCGAGCACGGTGATGGCGTGCTGTTGTGCGAGGCACACCACCGCGTCTTTCAGGGTCTGGCGCGCGTCCCCGAGATTCGCGCCGAGGCCGAGATAAGCAACCGTCATGGCATAACTTCCTGCAACTATCGTTCGACGGCTTCAGCGAACGCGAGGTCAGTTTTCGTGCGAACCGTCATGGCCCGCTTCGTTGGCTGTGCGTTCGGCTGGCGTGCCGCCCTCCATTCCGTCGCCCGCATTGCGGTTCCTGGCGCCACTGCTGCGCCGCCGTCGTTTTCGGGGACTCCGGTCCTTCCCGCCTTGCGTGAGCAAGGCCTCACGCGCCGCGACGTCTCCTTCGATGAACTCCGTCCACCACGCACCGACCGACTCGTCGAGTTCACCCGATTCGCAGCGCAACAGGAGGAAATCATACCCCGCTCTAAATCTTTGGTGTTCCAGCAGCTTCAGCGCGCTCCTTCCCGAGCGTTTTTCGAGGCGCAACTGCAGGCCCCAGATTTCGCGCATGTCCGCCGAAAAGCGCTTATGGATCGCAAGTTTCCCGGTTTGCATATCGAGGACTTCGTCCATCGCGCGATGCAGCGCGGGCACCGGATATTCACCGTTCGCTTCAAATTTCTGCCAGCGCTGCTGCACGTCGTGCCACAGCAGCGTGGCGAACAGGAAGCCGGGCGACACCGGTTTGCCGGCGCGCACTCGAGCATCCGTGTTGGTGAGTGCAAGCGTGATGAATTTTTCGCCGGTGGGTTGCTCCAGCACCACATCGAGCAACGGCAGCAGGCCATGATGCAGGCCTTCCTGGCGCAGACGCTTCAGGCAGGCGAGCGCGTGGCCCGACAGCATCAGCTTGAGCATCTCGTCGAAAAGACGCGCGGCGGGCACGTTGTTGATCAGATCCGCCATGTCGGCGATCGGCGCGCGCGTCGTGTCCTCGATCTCGAAGTCCAGCTTCGCGGCAAAACGCACCACGCGCAGCATGCGCACCGGATCCTCGCGATAACGCGTGGCGGGGTCGCCAATCATGCGCAAGAGGCGCGCGCGCATGTCGGCCATGCCGTTGTGATAATCCAGCACGGTTTGCGTGGCCGGATCGTAGTACATCGCGTTGATCGTGAAATCGCGGCGCGTGGCGTCTTCGTGCTGCTCGCCCCAGACGTTGTCGCGCAGCACGCGACCGCTCGCGTCCACGGCGTGCGTGCGGCGGTCGAGTTCGTCGCGCTTCAGGCGGCGCTGCGGCGGCGCGTCGGCGGCCGGCGGATCGACCAGCGCGCGGAACGTCGAGGTTTCGATGATTTCCTGGCCGAACTGCACGTGCACGATCTGAAACCGCCGGCCGATGATGCGCGCGCGGCGAAACAGCTTCTGCACCTGTTCGGGCGTGGCGTCCGTGGCGACGTCGAAGTCTTTCGGCTTGATGCCGAGCAGCAGATCGCGCACCGCGCCGCCGACGATGAACGCGCGGTGCCCCGCCTGTTGCAGCCCTTCGGTCACGCGAATCGCGTTTCTCGAGATCAGCGCCTGATCGATGCCGTGCACGTCGTGCGGAATGATGACCGGTACATCGGGATCGGGCACGGTTTTGACCGCCGCGCCGCCGCGGGCGGGTTTGCGGCGTGTCTTGCCGGCGCCTGAAGCGCCTGCTGCATGGCGTGCCGGTGCGCTGCCGGTTTCGTCTGCTTCGGCTTCGGCGGATGGGGTGTCCTCAGCGGGCGCCGAGTCCTGGCCGAATAGCTTGCGGATAAATTTTTTGATCACGTGGATTGAAAGAGTTCGAGGATGCGCCAGCCTTTGGCCTGCGCATGGGCGCGCAATGTGTCGTCGGGATTGGTCGCGATCGGATCGGTGACCTTTTCGAGCAGCGGAATGTCGTTGTGCGAGTCGCTATAGAAATAGCTGCGCTCGAAGTCGCTCCACGTCTTGCCGAGCGAGGCGAGCCACGCCTCGGTGCGCGCGATCTTGCCTTCCTTGTAGCTCGGCATGCCGGTGGGGCGGCCGGTGTACGGCGAATGCGGCTGGCCGTCGACGGTTTCCACTTCGCAGGCGATCAGCGTGTCGACGCCGAACGCTTGCGCGATCGGACGGGTGATGAATTCGTTGGTGGCCGTGACCACGCAGCAGAGGTCGCCCGCTTCCTGATGTTGCTTCACCAGTTCCAGCGCGACCGGCTGGATCGCCGGTGTGATGACTTCGTGCATGTACTGCGCGTGAAAGTCGGCGAGCTGCGCGCGCGTGTACTTGGCGAGCGGCGTGAGCATGGCGATCAGGTAAGCGTGAATGTCGAGCTGGCCGGCTTTGTAGTCGGCGTAAAAGCGGTCGTTTTCACGGGCGAAATTGTCGGCGTCGACCATGCCGTGTTTCACCATGAAGCGGCCCCATTCGTGGTCGCTGTCGGTGGGAATGAGGGTGTGGTCGAGATCGAAGAGTGCGAGATTAGCCATGAGGGCCTATTTTACTTGAAGCGGCGGGTGACGCAGACGAAGCGGACGCCGCGCGCCGTTCGTCGGCGTCCGGCTTGGCGAGCATGGTGCGCAAAAGCGGCAGCGTGACGGCGCGTTTCTGTTCGAGCGAGAAGCGGTCGAGCGCGTCGAGCAGCGCCATCAGGCTCGGCATGTCGCGGCGAAAATGCGTGAGCAGGTAGGCGGGCACGTCGTCGGCGAGCATGATGCCGCGCTCGCGCGCCGCGTGCTTCAGCACGGCGGCCTTGTCCTCGTCCGGCAGCGGCGCCAGATGGAACACGAGGCCCCAGCCGAGCCGCGTGCGCAAATCCTCGCGCACCGTCATGCCGATCGGCGGCGCGTTGCCCGCGGCGACCAGCGCGCTCGTGGGATGCGCGCGCACTTCGTTGAAGAGATTGAACACGGCGATCTGCTGCGCGGCCGACAAAGCGTCGCAATCGTCGATCGCATACAGCGCGACGCGCGGGTCGAACGTGAAGGCGGCGAGACTGCTCTGGGGACCCGCATAGCGCGCATGGCCCGGTGGCGCTTCGTGCACCAGCGCCTGCAAAAGATGCGTGCGGCCACTGCCGGCTTCGCCCCAGATATAGAAGGTGCGATCGGCCACCGGCCCGGCCGCGAGCGCGTTGTCGAGCTCGCGCAGCCGCGTGACCAGCTCGGCGTTGGCGCCGGCGAAGAAGTTATCGAATGTCGATGGCGGCGGGGTGCCGAGATCGAGCGTCAGTTGACGAAGCACAGTAGGTTGATGCCGAAAATGAGGCTTGGGCCGCGAATGGCCCGAACCTCGGGCCCTAAACAGTCGATGACAAGTCAATGACCCGTCAGTTGTTGTAAAGCGTGCTCGTCAGATAGCTTTGCCGCAACTCGCGCATCGCCACCGAGAGAATCGCGCTGACCGGCAGCGCCAGCAACACGCCGAAAAAGCCGAACAGCTGGCCGAACGCAAGCAGCGCGAAGATGACCGCGAGCGGGTGCAGGCCAATGCGTTCGCCGACGAGGCGCGGCGTGAGAAAGAAGCTCTCCACGATCTGGCCGACGCCGTAAATCAGCGCGACCGCGCCGAAGCCATACCAGTCGCCGAATTGCAGGAGCGCCGCGAGCAGCGCCAGCGCGAGACCGGTGGCGAAGCCGATGTACGGGATGAACACCGCGAGACCCGTGAAAATGCCGACCGGCAACGCGATCTCGAAGCGGGCGATGGTCAGCGCGACCGCGTAGTACACGGCGAGCACGCCCATGACGAGCAACTGGCCGCGCAGGTATTGCGACAGCATCTGGTCCATGTCGCGCGCGAGTTGCAGCGTCTTGTCGAGCCAGCGGCGCGGCACGACGGCCTGCATGCGCGCGAGCATGCGATTCCAGTCGTACAGCAGATAGAACAGCACGAGCGGCACCATCACGACGTTGCCGACCACCGTCATCATGACGTTGCCGCTGGTGCGCACGGAGGTCCACACGTAAAGCGCGACGGTTTGCGCGCTGCCTTCCAGTTGCCCCATCACGAGATCGCGGATGCTGGCGAAATCGAGCGAATCGGCAAGGCCCAGCAGCGCGAGTTTCGGTTGCAGCCACGCGTTGATATGCGTGAACAGCACCGGAACCTGCTGCCTGAGTTGCGGCGCTTCTTTCTGGACGACGGCCAGCACCAGCAGCACGAGCATGGTCATCAGGAGCGTGAACAGCAGCATCATCAGCAACGCGGCGACGGCGCGCGGCACACGCCGGCGCACCATCCACGCGACGCCAGGCTGAAGAATGTACGCGAGAATCGCGCCGAGCAGAAACGGTGTGAGGACCGGGCTCAGGAGCCACAGCAAAATGCCGACGCCCAGTGCGATGGCCAGCCAGATGAAGGCGCGGCGCTGAACGGGCGTCAGGATGGAGGAGTTCTGTTGCAAAGTTTGTTTCCCAGGTGTCGTCGGAACGCGTGAAATCCAGCCAACCGGCCGGCATCGGGTAAAATCGCATTTTACCGACCTTCTCGCTCTTCCCCATGAATCAACCGAAATCCGCCCCTGACGCCCAAGGTTTGTCGTATCGCGACGCCGGCGTGGACATCGACGCGGGCGACGCCCTTGTCGACGCGATCAAGCCATTTGCCAAAAAGACGATGCGCGACGGCGTGCTGGGCGGCATCGGCGGGTTCGGCGCGCTGTTCGAAGTGCCGAAGCGCTACAAGGAGCCGGTGCTGGTGTCGGGCACCGACGGTGTCGGCACGAAGCTGCGCCTCGCGTTTCAACTGAACAAACACGACACCGTCGGCCAGGACCTGGTGGCGATGAGCGTGAACGACATTCTCGTGCAAGGCGCCGAGCCGCTGTTCTTCCTCGACTACTTCGCGTGCGGCAAGCTGGACGTCGGTACGGCGGCCACGGTCGTGAAGGGTATCGCATATGGTTGCGAACTGGCGGGCTGCGCACTGATCGGCGGCGAGACGGCGGAAATGCCGGGCATGTATCCGGACGGCGAGTACGATCTGGCTGGCTTCGCGGTCGGCGCGGTCGAAAAGAGCAAGATTATCGACGGCAGCACGATCGCCCCCGGCGACGTGGTGTTGGGGCTGGCTTCGAGCGGGATTCATTCGAACGGTTTTTCGCTGGTGCGCAAGATCATCGAGCGCGCGCAGCCTGATCTGAATGCGGATTTCGACGGCCGCTCACTCGCCGACGCGCTGATGGCGCCCACGCATATCTATGTGAAGCCGTTGCTCGCCGTGATGCAGCAGATCGCTGTGAAGGGTATGGCGCACATTACCGGCGGCGGGCTCGTCGAGAACATTCCGCGCGTTTTGCGTGAAGGCCTGACGGCTGAGCTGGATCATCGCGGCTGGCCGTTGCCGCCGCTGTTCTCGTGGCTGCAAAAGCACGGCGGCGTGGCGGATGCCGAAATGCACCGCGTGTTCAACTGCGGCATCGGGATGGCGGTGGTGGTGTCCGCCGCGGATGCGGACGCGGCGATCGGGCTGTTGTCCGCAGCCGGCGAGCAGGTCTGGAAAATCGGCGCGATTCGCGAAAGCGCGCCGGGTGAAGCTCAAACGGTTGTGGTTTAACCCAAGGCTCGTTTGCCTGCGCGGCGTGGAAGTTCCAAGCGCCGCGCGGGGCCGATAGCGATTCAGATCAACGCTTCAATCACATCGAGCACCCGCGCGGTAGCGCGCGGGTCGCAGCAATCGATCACTACCCGCTCAGTCATGCTCCGCAGCCACGTAAGCTGCCGCTTGCACAGTTGCCGCGTAGCGAAGATTCCCTTGTCCCGCATGGTCGGATAATCGACGGCTCCGTCGAGATATTCCCATACCTGCCGATAGCCCACGCAACGCATCGACGGCATCTCCGGCGACAAATCCCCACGCTCGCGCAGTTTCACCACTTCATCGACGAAGCCGCCCGCCAGCATCGCGTCGAAGCGCTTTTCGATGCGCGCGTGCAGCATGCTTCGATCGGAAGGTTCCAGCGCAACCGGCACGAAGCGCCACGCCGAAGCGGCGTTGTCCACCCGAGCCGGCGCGGCCAGCAACGCGGACATCGGCTGGCCGGTCAACATGAACACTTCCAGCGCCCGCTGAATCCGCTGCGAATCGTTTGGCGCAAGACGAGCGGCCGTCACGGGGTCGAGCGCGGCAAGTCGCGCATGCATTGCAGGCCAGCCTTCGCGCGCGGCATCGGCGTCGAGCGAGGCGCGAAGCTCGGCGTCGGCGGGCGGCAGGTCGTTCAGTCCTTGCGTGAGCGCCTTGTAGTACAGCATGGTCCCGCCGACCAGCAACGGCACTCGCCCGCGCGCGCTGATCTCGCCCAGCAGGCGCAACGCATCCGCGCGAAATTCGGCCGCTGAATAGGCGTTGGCCGGATCGACGATGTCGATCAGATGATGCGGTGCCGCCGCGAGCTCTTGCGCCGTCGGTTTTGCCGTGCCGATGTCCATCTCGCGATAGACCAGCGCCGAATCCACACTGATGATTTCCACCGGCCGCCGCGCGGCCAGCGCGAGCGCGGCGGCGGTCTTGCCGGATGCGGTGGGCCCTAGCAGGCAAGCGACCGGCGTGGCAGTGCGTGAAGTCATGGGGAAACCGGCGCGCGGCGAATGAGCGTGATCGAGCGCACCGCTACTGCCCACGCATGAACAACCGATCGAGATCGGAGAGCGTCAACTGATACCACGTCGGACGCCCGTGGTTGCATTGATCGGCGCGCTCGGTCGCTTCCATCTGGCGCAGCAGCGCGTTCATTTCATCGAGCGTCAGGCGCCGGTTCGCCCGCACCGCGTGATGGCAGGCGAGCGTGCCGAGCAGTTCGTGCTGACGCTCGGTCAACACGCGCGAGCCGCCGAACGCGTGAAGGTCGGAGAGGACCGCGCGCGCCAGCGCCTGTAGATCGGCGTCTTTCAAGAGCGCGGGCACGGCGCGGATGGCGAGCGTGGTGGGCGACAGCACCGCGAGGTCGAAGCCGAGCGCGTCGAGCGTGTCGCGCTCTTCCTCGACCGTGCCGATTTCGATCGGATCGGCCTGCATCGTCTGCGGGATCAGCAGCGGTTGGACGGCGATCGTGCGATCGGCCAGCGCGTTCTTGAACTGCTCGTACAGAATGCGCTCGTGCGCGGCGTGCATGTCGACGATCACGAGGCCGTGCGCGTTCTGCGCGAGCACGTAGATGCCGTGGATCTGGCCGAGCGCGAAGCCGAGCGGCTGTTCGTCGGCGACGTTGAAGGCGGGTGACGCATAAGGCGCGGAGGCGTTGTACGGCGCGGTTGTTTCCGTGGCCGAGTCGCGCGCTTCGAAGAGCGTCGCGCCTTCCACTGCGCCTGCGTTTGTGTCTCTGCGGCCGAACAGCGCGTCGTAAAACGCCAGCGGTTGGGCAACGGGCAAGGTGCCTTGCGTCATGCGCGCCTGGCGCATCCATGTGTTGCCCGGCTGTGACGACGAGCCAGATCCGCCACCGAAGCCGCCTGCGCCCGCGCTCGTACCAAGGCTGGCGGTACCCGCTCCACCTAACGGCGTGGCGCCGAACGACGCCGGCCCGCCCATCGACGCCTCCAGATGCGCGGCATGCCCGCCTGCCGTCGTTTCCGGCGACGCGCCCGCATGCCGCGCCAGCGCGCGCTGTACCGCGTGGAACACGAACTGGTGAATCGAGCGCGAATCGCGAAAACGCACTTCGATCTTCGACGGATGCACGTTCACATCGACGGCTTCAGGCGGCAGATCGAGAAACAGCACGTAGGACGGATAGCGGTCGCCGTGCAGCACGTCTTCATAAGCAGCGCGCACGGCGTGCGTGAGCAGCTTGTCACGCACGAAGCGGCCGTTGACGAAGAAATACTGCTGGTCGGCGCGCCCGCGGCTCGCGGTCGGCAGACCCGCGCAGCCGTAGACGGCAAGCGGTCCGGCGGATTCGTCGAGCGGCAGATGCGCCGTTGCAAATGTCTCGCCGAGAATCTTCGCGACTCGCACGGGTGGTTCGCTGGCGTTCCAGTGTTCGACCGCCTTGCCGTTATGCAGCACCGAAATCGCCACGTCCGGTCGTGCCAGCGCCGCGCGGCGAATCTGTTCGAGACAATGGCCGAGTTCGGTTTGCTCGCTCTTCAAAAACTTGCGGCGCGCGGGCGTGTTGAAGTACAACTCGCGCACTTCGATCGTGGTGCCCTGGGTGCCGGCAGCGGGGCTCAGCACGCCGGTTTGCGCGTCGACGCGCACCGCATGCGGCGCGTCCGCGGTGCGGCTCGTGATGTACATCTGCGCGACCGATGCGATCGAGGCTAGCGCCTCGCCGCGAAAGCCCAGCGTGGCGACCGCTTCCAGTTCGGCAAGCGAGCGGATCTTGCTCGTCGCATGACGCATCAGCGCAAGCGCCAGTTCGTTTTCGGGAATGCCGCGGCCGTCGTCGGTGATCGAAATACGTTTGACGCCGCCTTCGTCGAGCATGATGCGCAAAGTCTGCGCACCCGCGTCGAGCGCATTTTCCAGCAACTCCTTGACCACCGAAGCGGGCCGCTCGACCACTTCGCCGGCCGCGATCTGGCTGATCAACTGGTCGGGCAGCGGCTGAATCGCGCGCAATGGGCGTGGGGCGGGCGCAGCGGCGGAAACCGCGGCCGCGGCGGTGGTGCCGGCAGACGTTTCGGAGAATTCGGACATGGCGAAATTATAGCGATTCGGCACCGCGGGCCCCGAGGCGTCCGAGCGGCCGGACTTTTTTAATTGCGGCCGGGCACTTTCGGTATCATGACGCGGTCAATTGCGGGGCGGTGAGCGAGTGCTCGTCGCGTTCGCTCGTAGGTTCGCAGAGCTATTCCCCGCCGCGCTCACATTCGCTCAATAAAGGACGCCTTTGGACACGTTGCTACATTTCGCCAATCTTGTCTTGCACATCGACAAGTTTCTGGGAGACTTCATTCACGTGTACGGCGCCTGGGTCTACGCGGTGCTGTTTCTGATCGTGTTCTGCGAAACGGGGCTGGTCGTCCTGCCGTTTTTGCCGGGCGACTCATTGCTGTTCATCGGCGGTGCTTTCTGCGCGACCGGTGAAATGAACGTTGGCTTGCTGATCGTGCTGCTGCTCGTCGCGGCAATCAGCGGCAACACGGTCAACTATATGATTGGGCGGGCCATTGGACCGCGGGTGTTCAATTCGCACATCCCTTTTCTCGAGCGCTTTCTCGACCGCAGCGCATTGCAGAAGACCCACAATTTCTACGAAAAGCATGGCGGCAAGACCATCGTGCTGGCGCGCTTCATTCCGGTAGTGCGGACCTTCGCGCCCTTCGTTGCCGGCGCGTCCGAAATGACGGTGAGCCGGTTTCAGCTTTTCAACGTTCTCGGCGCGTTGTTGTGGGTGCTGCTGCTGGTGTTGCTCGGTTATTTCTTCGGCAACATTCCGTTCATCCGCCAATATCTGAATGTGATCGTGCTGGTGGGTATCGGCGCGGCAATCGTGCCGGTTCTGCTCGGCGCGCTGTGGAAGATGATGCGCAAGGACGCCTCCAAGCCCGGCACCCGCTGACGCTTCATCGCTGGTGTGGCCGGAACGACAAACGGCGTCGCGAATCTCGCGACGCCGTTTTTTTTCGCTCTCTCGGGCGGATTTTGCAAAACAATTGATCGCAAAGGGCGTCGCGTTACATCGGCAGATGCGATTCCGAATACGGCGAAGTGCGGATGACAAGCGAGTCACCGGCTTTAGCCTGGCGCGAGCGGCGCCACAGATAGCGCCAGCCGAAGGCGGCGAGCCCTGCAAGCCCATAGGCGCCGGCGCGTTGAAAAAACGCAGCACGCGTGCTGAACTGGCCGTAGCGGTTTTGCGCATCGGCGAATATGAGAAAGGTCAGCGCGGCATCGAACAGCAGTGCGGCCAATGCGAGCCCGACAAACACATGCGGCCCATTGAGCGTCGCGCCCGGTATCAGCCGGTTGCATAGATGACAGACAATCAGCACGGCCGCCAGCAATGCGAGGTTTGAGACAAGATTGAACAGGAAATTGGCCATCTCGACGGAATGAAAGCGCAGGGGGCTGCGGCGTTGCCAGAGCGTCTACTCACGCGGTATCACAGCCTGTTTCGCTGGATCGGCGGCGATCATTGCACGTCTTGATGTCTCAATAAATGTTCACGTTTGTCGTCCGTTGTATCTATCGGTGCTGGTTAAGTCGCGTGTAGGAGTGCGGCTCTTGTTGTACGTGCAATGACGACGAACGCTCTGGGATTGTTCGTTTCGACTGTGGGAAATGCAGTCATGTCATTCCGATTCAGCGCGATTTGCAACGGCTCACGGCCCGTTGCCCGCTCGCTCGCGCGACGAAAATCGCGCCCGGTTAGGGCTGGCGCGCTCAGCCGGCACGCCGCACCGGCGACAGGCGGCGCTTTGCCGAGCGTGGGCCGAGACGCCTGAAGCGTTCCTTCTTGTGCTCTTCGTCGAAGTGAGCGAGCGACGGCTTCACCAGATCGCTGCGGGACACGATGCCGACGAGCCGCCGCGTGTTTGCATCGTCCACTACGGGCACGCGTTCCAGGTTATGAACCGCAAGCCGCGTTGCCACCAGGCGGCAAGTTTCGCCCGGCACCGCGACGACCGGCGCACGCGTTTTCATCAATTCGAGCAGCGTGGTCGCGGCGCCAGCGCCGTCCCACTCGGTGCGTGCACGTTCGAGCGTCGCACGCTCGACCACGCCCGCCACCTTGCCCGCATCGATCACCGGATACGCCCGATGCATTTGCGTCGCGCCGAAGTACTTCGCTAGCGCTTCGCCGACCGTCAGTTGGGCATCGATCGTTTCCACTTCGCGCGTCATCACCTCGTCGATGTAATGACGTTCGAGCGGATCGACGCCGTATTCACGATAAATGTGATAACCGCGGCGCGCGATTTTCTCGGTCATGATCGAGCGTCGCATCACGACCGTCGCGAAGCCGTGCGCGACCAGCGTGGCGGCGAGAAGCGGCAGCAACGCATTGCTGTCGTGAGTCAGCCCGAAGGCGAACACGATGGCGGTAAGCGGCGCGCCCAGCGTCGCACCGAGCGTGGCCGCCATGCAGACGAGCGGCCACAGCGCGGGGTCGCTGCCCGGCAGCAGATGGCTCATCACCACGCCTAGACCGGCGCCCAGCATCAGCAGCGGCGCCAGTACGCCGCCCGACGTGCCCGAGCCGAGCGCGACGACCCACATGACGGCTTTCACGAGCAACAACGCAAGCGCAGCCTGCAATGCCAGATGCAGATGCAACAGATCGCCGATGACGTCATACCCGACACCGAGCGCGCGCGGCTCGATAAAGCCGCCGATGCCGACCACGAGGCCGCCGAGCGCGGGCCACCACATCCAGTGAATGCTCAGCTTGCCGAACAGGTCCTCGGTCTTGTAGAGCGCCGCGGACAGCCCCGCTGCCAAGGCTCCCGAGAGCAGCCCGGCCAGCACGCACGCGAAAAGCGATAGTGCGCCGGGCGGCGTCGTTTCAAGCGGAAACAGCGGCCCCGCGCCGAACAGCGGTGCCCGCGCGAAACCCGCCACCGCGCACGCCAGCGCGACGGGCAAGAAACTGCGCGGCCGCCATTCGAACAGCAGCAACTCGACCGCAAGCAGCACCGCCGCGACCGGCGTGCCGAACACCGCGGTCATGCCGGCCGCGGCGCCCGCGACCAGCAGCGTCTTGCGTTCCGCCGCGCTCACGCGCACGCACTGCGCGATCAGCGAGCCGAGCGCGCCGCCCGTCATGATGATCGGGCCTTCGGCGCCGAACGGGCCGCCGCTGCCGATCACGATGCCCGAGGACAGCGGCTTGAGCACCGCTACCTTCGGCGACATGCGGCTCTTGCCGAACAGGATCGCCTCGATCGCTTCGGGGATGCCGTGGCCGCGAATCTTTTCCGATCCGTAGCGCGCCATCAGGCCGACGATCAGCCCGCCCGCCACCGGCACCAGCACGACCCATGCGCCTAGCGTGTTATGCGACGGCGAGCGGTCCGCGAAGGACAGCGCGCCGAAGAAAAACAGGTTCGTGAACAGGTGAATCAGGCTCAGCAGCGCGAAAGCCGCCAGCGTACTGATTGCGCCGATGCACGCGGCCAGCAGGGCGATGCCCGGCAGGCGGCGGTTGGCGGCGAAGTCGCGTTTGTAGGTGTCGGCGGTCATGGTCGGGGCGGTGGTGGGTTGGCGGGCCGCGGCGGGTGGTCGAACGCGGTGGTCGAAAGAAAAGCGGCTCAAAGACGCCTAAAGATCGATCTGCGGAACATTGAAAGCGCCTTCGAGCGACTTCAGCTCGGCGCGGTGCAGTGCGGCCAGCTTCGCGAGCGTCTTTTCGCCGGGCTTTTGCAGATGCACTTCCACCTGGCGGCGATCGGTCTCGCTGACCTTGCGCTTGACGAGGCCGAGCGCTTCACAGCGCGACACCAATGCCACCACACCGTGATGCTGCGCTTGCAGCCGCTCGGCCAACTCGCCGATCGTCGCCCAGTCTCGCCGCGGATAGCCTTTGATGTGCAGAAGCAGCAGATATTGCAAGGGCGTGATGCCTTCGCTCTGGGCGGCCTGTTCGGAGAAGCGTTCGAAGCGCCGCATCTGATAGCGGAACTCGGATAGCTGCTCGAAATCGGCTTTGCCAAGCTCGCGAGGGTGAGGCTTCATGGGTGGCTCGTGGAAAAGGGTGCGGCTATCTTTGTCATGACGTGAGATTTCGGGGCGTGGTGGGGCTGAGCGAAGTTTGTTCGAATCAGGCGGCGGCGCGCTGTTGTCGTGCTTGTGCTTGCAGTTGCCTGTGCGGCTGACGATACAAACCGGCGATCAGGTCGGCTTGGGTCACCATGCCGGCCAGTCGTCGCGTCTCGCTGTCCAGCACCGGAATGTGGTGATGTCCGAAGTCGGCAAAAAGCGGCACGAGGTCCGCGATCGAGGTGGAGGTGTCCACCGTGCGCACCTGGGTGGTCATCAGCGCGCCCACGACGGGTTCGCCGGCGCGCCGGCGGCCAAACAGCTTGTGGCGGACGCTGGTGAACATGCCGAACTGCTGACTACTGCCGAGGTCGGCCCGTGTGACGATGCCGATCACATGTTGCGCTTCGTCCGTTACCGGCAAGGCTTTCACGCCGTGGCGTTTCAGGATGCTCCACGCGGTCGCCGCACGCGTTCCCGCCGACACGGTGATGACGCCGCGCGACATGATGTCCGCGCACGTCAGTTCGTCGAAAGTGCGAGCGTAGGTTTGCAACTGCAATGCACGTAGCAGGGATTCGAGGTCGTCGGGCGCGATGTCGAGCAGTTCGCCTTGCCGCTTGAGCACGGCGTCGAGATCCGCACGCGTGAAGCCGGAGCGCGGCTGCGCGGTCGCGGCCGTTTTGTCGCCGTGGTGCCGCGCGGAATGGGGATAGCGATGCCCGGTCAGCGTGTGATAGACGATCGCGGCGCAAAGCAGCGCAGCCGATTGAAGCGCGATCGGTTCGATCACGAAGCCGTAACCTAGCGAATGCACGGCCGGGCCGCCCAGCACGGCGGTGAGCGCGACCGCTCCGGACGGCGGGTGCACGCAGCGCAGCGCAAACATCGCGCAGATCGCCGCCGCGACGGCAAGCGCCGCCGCCGGCAAGGGATCGTGGACCCAGATGGCGCACGTGACGCCCACCGTCGCCGAAACGAGGTTGCCGCCGATGATGGACCACGGTTGCGCAAGCGGACTCGCCGGCACGGCGAACAGCAACACGGCGGAGGCGCCCATCGGCGCGACCAGCATCGGGATGTTGCCGCTCGAGCCGAGCAGAAGATGAGTGATGGCGCCGGTGAACGTGATGCCGATGAGCGCGCCGAGGCACGAACGAAAGCGCTCCTTCCATTCGATGGCGATGGTGGGCGGAGCGAAGCGGGCGAGCCAGCGAATGACGGCGGAGTGTGGCAAGATCGGATCGGTAGTGAGTGGCTTGAAGGTTTGTGCCGCGGCGCGTGAGGCTCTTTCAGAAGCCGGGCGCGCAGAGCGAAAGCGTCGATTATATGTGATTGTGATATAAATTGTCGCGGCAGATCCGGGCGCGATTTTTTGACGCCGCAAATGAACGAAGTTGGAAAAGGATGCGGAAAAAGAAAAGGGCTTACGACGCAAACGCGTGTAAGCCCTTGAATCTTTTGGTAGGCCGTACGGGATTCGAACCTGTGACCAACGGATTAAAAGTCCGCTGCTCTACCAGCTGAGCTAACGACCCAAAAGAGAAGCGAAATTATAGCGATAGCGCGTGTAGGCTGTCAACCGATGGTGGTTGGCCAAGCTATCAGCACTTCAGATAGTGAAAAACCCGGGTAGCGATACCCGGGTTTTTCAGCGAGAGGCGCGCGTGGCTTTGACGTCGGACACTGCGCGTGACTGCCAACTGCGAGGAACTTCTGCGCTACTTGATTTGCGACAGCTTGCTCTGAGCCGACTGCGCGACATCCGAGCCGCCGTATTGCGCGACGATCTGTTCGAGCGTCTTCTTGGCCGCGGCCTTCTGACCTTGCTCAAGCTGATTGTTCGCAATCGCAAGCAGCGCTTCCGGCGCACGCGGATGTTGCGGGTAGTTCTTCACCACACCTTGCCACGTCGCCGTCGAGCCCTTGTAGTCGCGCAGCGCATACAGCGCGTTGCCGAGCCAGTACTGAGCGGTCGGCTGATAAGGGCTATTCGGATACTTGGAGATGAAGCTACGGAACGACGCCGCCGCGTTCTTGAAGTCGCCGCTGCGGAACTGTTGCGAAGCCGCATTGAACGACTCGGTTTCGCCCGGCTGCACCTCGCCCTGGACCCCGTCCACCGTCTGTTGCTGCGGCTCGAATTTCTTCAGACGCGTATCAAGATCGGTGTAGTAGTCCTTCTGCTGCTTTTGCACCGCGGCGAGCTGGTTGGCCATGTCCTCGTTCTGCCCGCGCAGCGTGGCGACCTGCTGATTCAACTGGTCGAGACGGTTGGACTGATCGAGGATCGTGCGTTGCGCGGCCGACAACTGGCTCGACAGGCTTTCGGTCTTCGAGCGCAGATCGAGAATGGCCTGGCGGGCCTGGTCGTCGTCGAACATGCCCGCATGCGCGGGCACAGCCGCGAAGGCCGTGCCCGCGACGCAGGCCGCTGCGGCAAACCGCAGCCAGGAGAAACGATGCGTCATTCGGCTCATCACCCGTTACTTACTGTTGGTACACGAGGTCGGCGCGGCGGTTCTGTGCCCACGACGATTCGTCATGACCCGTGGCTTGCGGCTTTTCCTTGCCGAGGCTCACGGCTTCCATTTGCGAGTCCGTCACGCCCATCAGCGACAACGAACGGCGCACGGCTTCAGCACGCTTCTGGCCGAGCGCCAGGTTGTACTCGCTCGTACCGCGTTCGTCGGTGTTGCCCTGAATCAGCACGTGGCGTTGCGGATGGCTCTTAAGGTATTGCGAGTGTTGCTGCAGCAGCGACTGATAGTCGTCCTTGACCGAGTAGCTGTCGAAGTCGAAATAGATGCTGCGCTTGGCGAGCGGGCTGTTCGGATCGTTCAGCGGATCGACGTTGACCTGTGCGACATCGGTCGGGTTCGGTTGCGTGCCGATTGCACCGCCCTTGTTGGCGTTTTCGTCGAGCTTGACGCCCGAGTGACATGCGGCCAGCGCACCGACCATCAGAACGGCAAATGCGAAACGAAGCTTGGACATCATTTTTTACTCTCCTTGTGTTATTGCATCAACGTTATTGCATAAACGGGCCCCAGGACGGCTCGCGCACGCTGCCGCCCTGAACGGACAGGACCTGCCGGGTGCGACCATCGGTCGATACCGCGGCCAACACGCCACGGCCGTTCACCTGTGTGGCGTAAAGAATGTACTGACCGTTCGCCGCGAAGCTCGGCGATTCGTCATGTGTCGTGTCCGTCAGACCCGTGGCCGTATTGCCTTGCAGGTCCTGGATATAAAGCTTGAATCCGCCGCCGACGCGCGAAATATACGCGAGTTGCTTGCCGTCGGGGCTGACGCGCGGGCTCGTGTTGTAGCTGCCCGTGAAGGTGACGCGCTGTGCGCTGCCGGCGCTTTCGCCCTGGGCCGACATCTTGTAGATCTGCGGTTGGCCGCCACGATCGCTGGTGAAATAGATCGACTGGCCGTCAGGCGAGAAGGTGGGTTCCGTGTCGATCGAGCTGCCTTGCGTCAGACGCCGCAGCCCGCTGCCGTCCGCATTGACGGCGAAGATCTGCGTGTTGCCGGTGCGCGAGAGCGCGACGGCCAGCGTGCGGCCATCCGGCGACCACGCCGGTGCGCTGTTATTGCCCTTCTGGTCGGAGACCACGACGCGACGGCCCGTGGGCAGATCGTGGATATAGACGATCGGCTTCTTCTTCTCGAACGAAACATAAGCGACCTTGGTGCCGTCGGGCGACCATGCCGGCGAGATGATCGGCTCAGGGCTCGACAGCGCGATGTGCGCGTCCTGGCCGTCCGAATCGGAGATTTGCAACTGATAACGGCCGCCGGTCTTGATGACGTACGACAGGCGCGTGGCGAACACGCCGCGCCCGCCCATCAGCTTCGCGTAGATGTAGTCCGCGACCTTGTGCGCGCTCATGCGCAAGCCGCTTTCCGGGCTCACCAGCACGAGGCCGCCGAGGCTTTCCTGTTTGACCGTGTCGTACAGCTTGAAGCGCACTTCGTACTGGCCGTTCGGCAGACGGTTCACACTGCCCGACACGAACGCATTGGCGCCCTTGGCCTTCCAGCTGCCGAGGTCGACGGACGCCGTTTCCGGCACCGGCGTGCTGCCCGCGTCGATGTTGGTGAATTTGCCGCTGCGTTGCAGATCCTGCCGCACGATCGTGCTGACCTGTTGCGGCGAGTTCGCTTCATTGGCGAAATTCGCCGTTGCGATCGGAAACTGGGTGGACCCGACGCCCGTCACGAGGACGTTGAGTTGTGCGTTGGCGGCGCCGCCGACGGCGATCAGGCACGACGCTACAAGTGTCCGCAGGCCTAGCTTGGTCATCAAACTCATGCTGTATGGATTCCCCAAAAACGGTTTTACTAACGCTTCACAACAGCAGACAGACCCTCGAACCTTTATTTCGTTCCCCGGCGCGCCACGCTGGGCGGGGCGCCGCGTCTGCTGTCAACTGACTGTCAAGGCCTTCGTCAACCTGCCGGGCGCAGCGTGATCTTGAAGCTGCCCGGCGTCTTGCCGTCGATGTCCTGAGGCATCGGATCGGAACGCTGCACGGCGCGCAACGCGGCGTCGTCCCACGCGGGGTTGCCGCTGCTGCGCGAGATCGTTGCGCTCAACAAGGTGCCCGTCGGCGAACAGCGCACGGAGATCACCGTCTCCAGGCCTTCCGTTTCGCCGCCCCACGTAATGTTCGGGCGCACCACGCGACGCACCTTGTCCGCGTAACCCGGCGACGCCGCCGTGCCGCCCGAGCCGCTGCCGGTGCCGCTCTTCGCAAGCCCGTTGCCGGTCGAGCCTTCGCCGCCCGCCATGCCTTGCATTTGCGCGAGACGCGCGCGACGTTCGGCATCGAGTTTCTTCGCTTGCGCGGCAGCCTCGGCCTGAGCCTTGGCCTTTGCCGCCTTCTGCGCGTCCGCTTTCTTCTGCGCTTCGGCTTCGGCCTGTTTTTGCTGTTCCTGCTGCTGTTCCTTCAATTGCTGCTGTTTCTGCTGCTCGGCCAATTGCTGTTGCTTGAGCTTGTCGGCCTGCTGCTGCTGTTGCTGCAACTGCTTCTGCTTGAGCGCCGCGGCCTTTTGCGCCGCCTGCTCCGCGGCGAGTTGCTGCTGACGTTTCGCCTCGGCTTCCTGTTGAGCCTGCAATTTCTGCTGACGCTGCTGCTCGGCGAGTTGCGCCTCGCGCGCGGCCTCCTGCTGCTTGCGTTTCTTCTCCTGCAACGCGATGTCAGCCTGTTCATCGGGCAGCGGCGGGGCAGGGGCCACCGGCACGGGAGGAGGCGGAGCCGGGCGCGGGATCGCCGTGTCCGGCACCTCGGTCCAGAGCTCCGCTTCAGCGCCTTCCGGCGTACTGTTCTGCCACTGGATGCCGTGGTACAGAAAGAACCCGAGCAGCGCGTGCATCACCAGAGCGAACGCAAAGGCTCGCCCGGTGCCGCGTTCACGCGGCGGCTGGAGCGGGTAGTCGGAATTCTTGCGGATCATTGCGATTTGACGAGCAATCCAACGCGTTTGACGCCCCGGGCTTTCAGCTCGGACATCACGTTCATCACGACTTCGTACTTCACGGTCTTGTCGGCGGCGATCACGACAGGCTGGTCAGGATGCGTTTGCGAACGGTCGGTGATGAAGCCGTTGAGGTCGGCTTTCGTCATGTTTTCCTGCTGCTGCGCGCCCGCGTCGTCTTTGTACTTGACGCTCATGTTGCCGTCCGCGCGGATATTCACGATCACGGGCGGGGTTTGCTGCTGCGGCGCGGCGCCGCCGACGGTCGGCAGATTGACGATCGACGGGGCGACGAGCGGCGCGGTCACCATGAAGATCACGAGCAGCACGAGCATCACGTCGATGTACGGCACGACGTTGATGTCGGACATCGCGCGGCGCGAACGGCCGCCACGCATACTGGAATGTGAGCCTGCCATCTTGGACCCCTTACTGTGCCTGGCGCTGCAGGATGTTCGAGAACTCTTCGATGAAGGTCTCGAAGCGGATTGCCAGGCGGTCGATGTCGTGCGCGTAGCGGTTGTAGGCAACCACGGCCGGAATCGCGGCGAACAGGCCGATCGCGGTGGCGGTCAACGCTTCGGCGATGCCCGGCGCGACGTTCGCAAGCGTGGCCTGCTGGACGTTGGCGAGACCGCGGAACGCATTCATGATCCCCCAGACCGTGCCGAACAGACCGATATACGGGCTGACCGAACCCACCGAGGCGAGAAACGCGAGATTGGCTTCGAGCACGTCCATTTCACGCTGGAACGCGGCCCGCATGGCGCGGCGTGCGCCGTCGAGGATCGCGCCCGGATCGTTCAGGCGTTTTTCCTTGCCCTTCAGGAATTCGCGCATGCCGGATTCGAAGATCCGTTCCAGCGCGCCGATCGTGTGGCGATTGTTCGCGGCGCTCTGGTAGAGCGCCTGCAGGTCGCCGCCCGACCAGAAATCGCGTTCGAAGCGTTCAGTTTGCGCGCGCGCCCGGCGGATCGCAAACCACTTGCGGAAGATGAAAGTCCACGACAACAGCGACAACAACAGCAGCAGGGCCATGACGGCCTGCGCCAGCAGGCTCGCATTGAGTACGAGGGAAACGATCGACAGATCTTGTGTAGTGTTCATAAAGGTTCGTTTTAACGTCCCGGAAGGGGGCGTCCGGCTGCAAGGCCATCGAAGCCTGCCGTGAGCAAAACGGCAGCATCGGCGACGCTGCAAGCCGAACCATGCTTTGTGCTGCTTGATCGATACGAGTTCACCGGCCCCGTAACAACGAGGTTCAGTCGTTGTCCGTTGACACCCCGCCTTCGCCGATGCCCGGCCCGCGGCGCAACGCAGCGAGTACCGGCGGAGGAATCGCGGCCGGCCGCAGCGCGGTTCGCTCGACGCAGCCGACCCGGATGGAGCCGACCGCAAGCAAAGTGCCGTCGCGCCATGCTTCCTGCGCGAAGTCGACCGAGGCGCGGCCGAGCCGCTCGATCCGGCTCACGACGTTGACGACATCGTCGAGCCGCGCAGGCGCACGATAGTCGACCGCCGTGCTGCGCACGATGAAAATCGCGCCCGTTTCGTTCGCGAGCCGGTTCTGGTCGACGCCGCACGCGCGCAGCCATTCGGTTCGCGCCCGCTCGAAAAATTTCAGGTAGTTCGCGTAGAACACGATGCCGCCGGCGTCGGTATCTTCGTAATACACGCGGATCGGCCATGTGAAGCCGATTTCCGTGCCGGGCTGGCTGGTCGACATATTCATGCGGCGCATTTTACCGGAACGCACACCAGGAGGTCTGTTTCAAGATGTGCGTCCCGCCTGGCGGGCTTTAGCCGCGATGAATGGCCAAACCGGCGAATGATTGCGCGACCGGCATCAGCTCGATCGTGTTGATGTTGACGTGCGCGGGGCGCGTGGCGATCCAGTAGATCGAGTCGGCGATATCCTCCGCCGTGAGCGGTTGGACGTTCTCATAGACCTTGCCGGCTTTTTCGTCGTCGCCGCGAAAACGCACGTTCGAGAATTCCGTGCCGCCGCACAGGCCCGGCTCGATGTCGGTCACGCGCAGCGCGGTGCCGGCCAGATCGGCGCGCAGGTTTAGGCTGAACTGGCGCACGAATGCCTTGGTGGCGCCGTAGACGTTGCCGCCGGGGTAGGGCCAGCGGCCGGCCACCGAGCCCAGGTTGAAGATATGCCCGCGGTTGCGCTCCACCATGCCGGGCAGGAGCGCGTGCGTAACCTGCACGAGGCCGGTGCAGTTGGTCTCGATCATCGTGTTCCATTCGTCGAGGCTCGCCTTGTGCGCCGGCTCCACGCCGAGCGCAAGGCCGGCGTTGTTCACGAGCACGTCGAGCGCCGCGAAATCGGCTGGCAACGCGGCCGGCACGGCTTCGACGGCGGCGCGGTCGCGCACGTCGAGCTCGTAAGGCAGAAGCGCGTCGCCGAGTTCGTCGGCGAGCGCCTGGAGGCGGTCCTTGCGGCGCGCGGTGGCGACGACCCGATGGCCGCCCTTCACGAAAGCGCGAGCGATGGCGGCGCCGAATCCCGCGGACGCTCCGGTGACGAACACAATCATTGCAGTTCCCTGGTCGGTTGGAGAGAAAGGCCCCAAGCCTACTTCCAATGCGGCGCTGCGGCAAGGATGAACCAGCCTTACAAGCGGCTCTGGGAGGGATGCGGAACGGCCTCCGGGCCGCCCTTCCTCAGACGTTTGCGCGCCGCATACAACGACGCCATGGCCCGCTTCGGAAGTGCCCGCGGCGGCGGCGGGAAGCCGGTTGCCTATTCGATCCTCTTCCAATAAACTAACGCGCTCATCCCTGCGTGACTGGCGATAGAACCGGTTCAAGCAATCGGGTTCAAGGTGGAACAACCCACCGTGAAGCGCAGGGTGCCGTTTTGCCGTTCGCCTGGGCAGCCGTGATCCGCGCGCATCGATCTGCGCTGACGGTGGCTGTCCTGCCTCGCGTGTGCGGCGACTCTCCTTCCGCCACGTCTGGGCTGGCCCAGCCGCCAGCAGCGCCGCGTACCCTCTACGCAAGATTCGGCGCACAATCCGGTCAACCTGAAAACACTCAACGGAATCCGTATGTTTGACAGAGCCCAAAGCACCATCGCCAACGTCGATCCTGAACTCTGGAAAGTCATCGAGCAGGAAAACCGCCGTCAGGAAGAGCACATCGAACTGATCGCGTCGGAAAACTACACGAGCCCGGCCGTGATGGCTGCGCAAGGCTCGCAACTCACCAACAAATACGCCGAAGGGTATCCGGGCAAGCGCTACTACGGCGGCTGCGAATTCGTCGATATCGCCGAGCAGCTGGCGATCGACCGCGTCAAGCAACTGTTCGGCGCAGAAGCCGCGAACGTCCAGCCGAATTCGGGTTCGCAGGCGAACCAGGGCGTGTTCTTCGCCATGCTCAAGCCGGGCGACACGATCATGGGCATGAGCCTCGCGCACGGCGGTCACCTCACGCACGGTTCGCCGGTCAACATGTCGGGCAAGTGGTTCAACGTGGTGAGCTATGGCCTGAACGAGGCTGAAGACATCGACTACGACGCAGCCGAGAAGCTCGCGCAGGAGCACAAGCCGAAGCTCATCGTGGCGGGTGCGTCCGCATTCGCGCTGCGTATCGACTTCGAACGCCTGTCGAAGATCGCCAAGTCGGTTGGCGCCTACTTCATGGTCGACATGGCGCATTACGCGGGTTTGATCGCCGCCGGCGTCTACCCGAACCCGGTGCCGCACGCCGACTTCGTCACCACCACCACGCATAAGAGCCTGCGCGGCCCGCGCGGCGGCGTGATCCTGATGAAGGCCGAGTTCGAGAAGCAGATCAACTCGGCAATTTTCCCCGGCATCCAGGGCGGTCCCCTGATGCACGTGATCGCCGGCAAGGCCGTCGCGTTCAAGGAAGCGCTGTCGCCGGAATTCAAGGCGTATCAGCAGCAGGTCGTCGAAAACGCACGCGTGCTGGCCGAAACGTTGGTCAAGCGCGGTCTGCGCATCGTCTCGGGCCGTACTGAAAGCCACGTCATGCTGGTCGATCTTCGCGCGAAGAAGATCACCGGCAAGGCAGCGGAAGCGGCGCTCGGCGCCGCGCACATCACGGTCAACAAGAACGCGATTCCGAACGATCCGGAAAAGCCGTTCGTGACGAGCGGTATCCGTCTCGGCTCGCCGGCCATGACCACGCGCGGCTTCGGCGTCAAGGAAGCGGAGCAGGTGGGCAACCTGATCGCCGACGTGCTGGACAACCCGGAAGACGCCGCCACGCTCGAACGTGTGCGCGCGCAAGTCGCCGAGCTGACCCAGCGCTTCCCGGTCTACCGCTAAGCCGTCATGCACTGCCCCTTCTGCCGTCACGCCGATACGCAGGTCGTCGACTCGCGCGTGTCCGAAGACGGCGCGACGATTCGGCGGCGGCGCCGCTGCCCGGCCTGCGACAAACGTTTCACGACGTACGAGCGGGTCGAGCTGGCGTTGCCGTCGGTCGTCAAGAAGGATGGCAGCCGCACCGAATTCGATCGCCGCAAGATCGTCGCGAGCATGCAACTGGCGCTGCGCAAGCGGCCGGTGGCGGCGGACGCGATCGACGCGGCGGTCGCCCGAATCGAGTATCTGTTGCTCGGCAGCGGCGAGCGCGAGGTGCGCAGCGAGCGCCTCGGCGAACTCGTGATGAACGAGCTGCGCGCACTCGACACGATTGCCTATGTTCGCTTTGCCTCCGTCTACCGGCGCTTCGAAGACGTCTCCGAATTCGAGGACGTCATCGAGGAATTCCGCCGCGCCTCCTCGCCTCCCAAGCCTTCTCGCAAGCGTTAATCGCTGTCGCGCCTCGCGTCGTGTTCGAGGTGCCGTCTTTTGCCGCGTTGTCTCGCGCATTCGCATCTCCCGCTCCCCATGATGGTTGGTCGCGTGCATTTTTGCGCGGGATAGCGTCTGAGCGCCACCTGGCCGTTCGGCCGATTGTTGGCGCGTTTGCAAATCGCTAGATTGGCTGCATTCTTTGTAACGAGCAGGGATGCAGATGAAAGCGGATGCGTTTTTCACGCGGCCATGCCGCGGCTTCACGCTTGTCGAAACGCTGGCCGTCGTCGCGCTGCTGGCGGTGATCGCGGTGATGGCAACGCCGTCGTTCGTCGCGTGGCACGTGCGCGATCAGGTCGACGCGCGCACGAAGGCGCTCGCGTCAACGCTCGCCTATGCGCGCAGTGAAGCGCTACGACGCGGCACACGAGTCACGGTGTGCCGGATCGACGCGGCGCGGCATTGCCTCGCCGCCGGGCAACCGTGCGGCAATGGCGTGACCGACTGGTCGTGCGGCTGGGCGGTGCTGGCCGAGCGGGGCAGCACGGTGTCGCTGTTGCGCGCGCATCCGCTGCTGGCGGCGGTAAGCATTGTCGGCACGCAAACGAATCTCACGTTTACGCCGCCGGCGGGACAGTTGATCGGCACCTTTCGCAGCTTTGATATCGGACCGCGCGCGCCATCCAAGGCGACGCAGGGAGACAAGTGGCGACGCTGCCTACGGATCGCGGCGGGCGGCCGCGTGCGGATCGTCGAAGGGGCATGCGGGGCGGAGTCATGAGGCGATATTCACAGAGCCGATGGTCACGCCGCAGCGGATCGAAACGCCGCGGCAGCACGCTGATCGAAGTCATGCTGGCCGTCGTGTTGATGGCCGTCACGGCCCTCGGGTTGATCGCCGGTCAGGTGTGGAGCGCGCGCGAAGCTCGTGCGATGGCGATGCGCGAACACGCCGCGTGGATCGCCGACTCCGTCGCGGAAACGATGCGCGAGCCCTCCGCTGGCGATTCCGCGATCAGGCAATGGAGCGTGCATGCAGCCGCTCTTCTGCCGCAAGGTCAGGCTTCGGTGGCTGACAGTGGCGGCGTCTCTTTTGCGCGCGTCACATGGGCGTCCGTGCGAGACATGCCAGGTGCCGACGACGTGATCGACAAGCCCGAGTCTTGCGGCGGCGTGGACGTCCCTGCGGGTTCCTCATGCGTTGCGCTGGCGTTCGTGAAATGACGCGGCGCCTGTATCGTGCACGCGCCCAACGCGCCCAACGCGCCCAACACGGTCATACGCTGGTCGAGTTTGTGATCGCCATGGCGCTGGGACTGGTGGTGACCGCGGGTGCGGTGTCGCTGTACACCACGCAGCGCTCCGCATTCGAACACGCGGGCGATGCGATGCGCATTCGCGAAGCCGGCTTGACGGCGCTTACGCTGGTTGGCCAGCAATTACAAATGGCCGGCTTCGTGCCCGCGGACGTCGCGCGTTACAACAGTCCGCCGCCCTTGTTCGGATGTTCGGGCGGTCGCCCGACAGGGGCCGACGACAGTCTTGCCTGCGAGACGTTGCCCGGTCACTCGGACGGCGTGGCCGTACGCTACGTGGGAGACAACGTCTCCACGTGGCCCTCCGCGAGCGGACAAATAACGGACTGTCTCGGTCAGGCTGTGGCGGACAGCGGCGCGGCGCTCGGCGACCAGGGCGTGCCCGTGGTCAATCGATATTTCGCCCGCGTCAGTGGTTCGACGGGCGAGCCCGAGCTTTACTGCGAAGGCAGCGGCAGGGTGGGATTCGCGCAGCCGCTCATCGAAGGCGTCGAACGGGTGCGGCTCAAGTACTGGCTGGCAGGCGCGCCGAGCGCGGTCGACGCTTCGGCGGTGACGGCCGATCAATGGGCCAGCATCGTTGCGGTCGATCTCTGTGTGCTGGTGCGCGGCGCGCCACGGAGCCAGCGCTTGCCCTACGTCGATTGCGACGGCGTCAGCATGCCTGGGGCGGATTCGCGCGCTCGGCAGGCGTTCTCGCGGCGAGTCGCGATACGCAATCATGCGGAGGCCTCTTGATGGTGAAACGTCGAAGCAAACTGGCGTTGCGCGGCGCTTGCGGGAAGCATTCACGAGGCCGCGAGCAGCCGCAATATCTCGGACGCATCATGCGCATGGCAGGCGGCCGATTCCGCGATCGTCAAAGCGGCGCAGTCCTGCCAATCGTCCTGCTGATTTCAGCGATGATGCTGACCACCTCCGCGGCCTGGTTCGAAACATCGCTTGCGGCGGCGCGCGCCACCACCAACGTGCGCGATTATTTGCAGGCGTTTCATGCCGCCGATTCGGCGTTGCTCCTGTGCGCGCGCAGTGCCATCGCGGCAGCATCCGTGACGCCGATGCCGGCCGCGCCCGGAGAGCCGGCGCAATGGAAACTCGAAGCCGCCTTCGAGGCGAACGCCGTCGCGCCCCTTGCGCAATGGCCAGGATCGGTGCGCGCGCCGCAATGCCTGATCGAAGCCTGGCGTCTCGGCACCCGCGCCGATGCTCGAGCCTATCTGCTGACCTCGCGTGGCTTCGGCCGTAACAACGAGTCACAGGTCTGGTTGCAGATGCAGCTGGTCATCGAGGACGAAACGATCGAGCGTCATTGGCGCCACGTCGCCGCACGGCCATTCTGACGGGAGGTCCATGACAAGGCTGCACACATCCGCATTCACGCTGCTCGAACTGATGATCACGCTGGCGATAGTCGCCACGCTGGCAGTGTTCGCCGTACCTTCGTATCGCGATCACGTCGCGCGAACGCATCGCATCGACGCCGCGTCCGCCCTTTATCGCGCCGCGCAATTCGTCGAGGGCGCGGGCGCGGCAAGCGGCAGCGCGTCCACGCTGTTGCCGGGCATGGACCAGGCGCCGCAATTCGGCGCGGCGGTCTACCGGCTGCGCGTGCTGCAGGCGGACGATTCCAATGGTGGCTATTCGATAGAGGCCGCGCCGAGCGAAACCGGTCCGATGCGCGACGACCCCTGTGGGGTTTTCACGCTCGACGCGACGGGGCAGCGAGGCAACAGGAATGGAGCAAACGGTGTGACGCCGGCAAGCGGCGAATGCTGGAATACGGGCTAACCAGGCAGAGGCAGGGCTTCTGCCGCAAGCAATGCCGCGCTCACCGTTACGGGTTCGATTCGGTCTTGACGGTACGAGGCGCAGCGGAATCGCGCTTCATTTGCTGCCAGATCCGATACGCTTCCCATGCGGCAAGCGCGAGGCCGCCCCACTTCAGTGCGGGTTTTGCACCTGCCGCGACGGTTGCACGCAGCGGTTTGGCGAGAACCAGCGAGGCGATCGAACTGATGAGGGGATACTGTTTGAGGAGCACGCCAATGGTCCCCGCGTTGATCAAGCTCGACTTCGTTCCTTTGCCCACGCGCACGCCGCCCAAGCCCGGCAGAATAAACTTGAGCCAACTGAAATGCGTGACCGCCTGCCGCAATTCGATGGTGGCCTGAGCGAGTTCCATGCGCTCCACATCCGCGCGCACCAGCAGCAATTCCTTGCGCAACGCTCGCAAGTGTGGCGCGCTCAGATCCTTGGCCGGTTGGCGCTTGGCACGGAAGGCGGTATCGGAATGGCTTTGGCTCATGGTGTGTCGGCGGCAGTGAAGGTGGTGCAGTCAAACGGCGCTGCAAATCGCTCGAAATCCCAACGCAAGCGCCGGGCATCGTAGCGACACCCGTTGCGCGTGGGTTGTCACGGTTTGCGGAACACGTCGCGGTCTTTTTCGAATTCCGCAAGGGTGGCCTCGAACACCAGCGGTGCGTTGCGCAAACCGCTGCGCGCTTTCAGCGCACAGACTAATCCCGCAATCGCATACACGGCGGTAATGCCGGCGAGCGCCTGCCATCGGTAGGTGTCCCAGAACGCAATGGCGATCAGCGCGGTCAAGGCGATCAAGGCCATCGTGGCGAGCATCATGGCGGCGAGACCGAGGAACAGCACGGCGAGCAGCCGGTCTTTTTCCTCGGCGAGCTCGATACCGACCAGTTCGAGCCGCGTTTGCAGAATGGCGAACACCGAACCGACGATGCGGCGTAACGGACTATGTTCTGCGCGCTGTGTTTGTGTTTCGATCGTCATGGCTGTGGGCGTTGCGCGTGATGGCCTGGGCGGCGCGTGCAAAGGTGCGCGCCAGGAGAAACGGACCGGCCAGGCATGCGCCGGTCCGCTCGATTTACCAGTGGGCCGGACGCGACCGTCCGGCAGCGTCACCGTGTTACTTGCGGTTGATCAACAACCCCAGCAGCACGCCCGCACCCGCCGCGATGCCGATCGATGCCCACGGATGCTCGTGCACGTAGTCGTCGGTGGCGCGGGCGGCCTTCTTGCCTTTTTCGACCACCACGACCTGGACGTCAGCCGCCTTTTCCTTCGCCTGTTTCAGACGCGTAAGCGCCGTTTCACGCAACTCCGAGGCGCGCTCGCCGGTGGCGCTCGCGGCCTGTTTCAGCAAATCTTCTGCGTCCGCGAGGACCGTTTTGATATCCGACATCAATCTCTCCTTGTTGACTTCCGACATTGACAGCTCCCCTTCGTCTCACGCCACGCGTGAATCGTAACCAAAGAAACGGCCGCTGGCGAGCGCAGTGCTCGGTTGACGCAAGCGAACGCACGAACCGTTCCCGGTTGAAGCAAAGCCATTGCACGACGACCCGCAACACATTGCAGGCGACAGTTTGCCTCCGATGGAGTTGATCTGTCCCGCAAAGTTTCCACTATATCGGTGAAAATTACAAAAACGCATAAAGTAGTGACGCGATGTTGGTTCGTCATGTACCGCCGCTACCATATGATTTATCGTGGCGGGGCGGCGCGGGCGAATGCTCGCGCGGAATGCCCGAATACTTTAAAGGAGATGCAACATGAGTCTACGTCTTGGCGATATCGCACCCGATTTCGAACAGGAGTCGAGTGTCGGCCGCATCAAGTTCCATGAATGGCTGGGCGATAGCTGGGGCGTGCTGTTCTCGCACCCCGCCGATTTCACGCCCGTCTGCACCACGGAACTCGGCCTGACGGCGAAGCTGGCCGACGAGTTCGCAAAGCGCAACGTGAAGACGATCGCGTTGTCGGTCGACAGCGCGGAGTCGCATAAGGAATGGATCAAGGACATCAACGAGACGCAAGCCGCCAATGTCGGCTTCCCGATTCTCGCCGACGGCGACCGCAAGGTGGCCGAGCTGTACGACATGATCCACCCCAACGCCAATGAAACGCTCACGGTCCGCTCGCTCTTCGTGATCGATCCGAAAAAGAAGGTGCGTCTGATCATCACGTATCCGGCGAGCACGGGCCGCAACTTCGACGAAGTGCTGCGCGTGATCGACTCGCTGCAACTCACCGACAACCACTCGGTCGCCACGCCCGGCAACTGGAAGCAGGGCGATGACGTGGTGATCGTGCCGTCGTTGAAAGACGAGGAAGTCATCAAGCAGAAGTTCCCGAAGGGCTACAAGGCGCTGCGTCCGTACCTGCGCATGACGCCGCAGCCGAACAAGTAGGCGGTTGATGCACCGTGAAGCGCGCCGTTAGCTGCAGCGCGGCGTCACAACGAAAAAGGCCGGTTCGAGGTGAACCGGCCTTTTGCTTCTTATCGGCATGTCAGGAAGACATCAGAAAAACGCCTGAATTCCCGTTTGCGCGCGCCCGAGAATCAGCGCGTGAATGTCGTGCGTGCCTTCGTAGGTGTTGACCACTTCCAGATTCACCAGATGCCGCGCGACGCCGAACTCGTCGGAGATGCCGTTGCCGCCGAGCATGTCGCGCGCGAGCCGCGCAATGTCCAGCGCCTTGCCGCATGAGTTGCGTTTCATGATCGAGGTGATCTCCACGGCCGCCGTGCCTTCGTCCTTCATGCGGCCGAGGCGCAGCACGCCTTGCAGGCCGAGCGTGATTTCGGTTTGCATGTCGGCGAGTTTCTTCTGGATCAACTGGTTCGCGGCGAGCGGCCGGCCGAATTGCTTGCGATCCAGCACGTACTGACGCGCGGTGTGCCAGCATGCTTCGGCTGCGCCGAGCGCGCCCCAGGCGATACCGTAGCGCGCCGAATTCAGACACGTGAACGGACCGCGCAAGCCGCTGACTTCCGGAAAACGGTTTTCTTCGGGAACGAACACTTCGTCGAGCACGATTTCGCCGGTGATCGACGCCCGCAAGCCCACCTTGCCATGGATGACGGGCGCAGACAGCCCCTTCCAGCCTTTCTCGAGAATGAAGCCGCGAATCGCGTCCTTGCCGTTTTCCTCGAGCTTCGCCCACACGACGAACACGTCCGCGATCGGCGAATTGGTGATCCACATCTTCGAGCCCGACAGCGAATAGCCGCCGTCCACCTTCTTCGCGCGCGTGACCATGCTGCCCGGATCGGAGCCATGGTTCGGTTCGGTCAACCCGAAGCAGCCGATCCATTCGCCGGTGGCGAGTTTCGGCAGGTACTTCCGCTTCTGCGCCTCCGAGCCGAATTCGTGGATGGGCACCATCACCAGCGAGGACTGCACGGACATCATCGACCGGTAGCCGGAATCGACGCGCTCCACTTCACGCGCGATCAGGCCGTATGCGACGTAGTTCAAACCGGGGCCGCCGTATTGCTCGGGAATCGTCGGGCCGAGCAGGCCGAGTTCACCCATTTCGCGAAAAATCTCGATGTGGGTCTTTTCATGACGGAACGCTTCGAGCACGCGCGGCTGCAGCTTGTCCTGCGCATAGGCCGCAGCGGCCTCGCGCACCATGCGTTCGTCTTCGGTGAGCTGCTGATCGAGCAGCAGCGGGTCTTCCCAGTGAAACTGCGCGGCCTCGGCCATGACGTATCTCCTGATTCCTTGCTTGATTCCAACTTGACTTATGTTCCGCTAAGCGAAACAATGTTTTGCAAATCACCGATCGAGTGTATCACCTGATGACGCCTGCATCCACCCTCTCCGAACCGCTCGACGAGCGCAAATTCGTCGTTGCCCTCGCGCGCGGGCTGGACTTGCTGCGCGCGTTCAAGCCGGGCGAAACAATGCTGGGCAATCGCGATTTCGTCGAACGCACCGGTTTGCCGAAGGCGACGGTCAACCGCCTCGCTTACACGCTGAGCGTGCTGGGTTATCTGCGGCTCGATGAAACGCTGGGCAAATACGCGCTCGACGCCGGCGTGCTCTCACTAGGATTCGCATTGCTTTCGGGCACGGACACGCTCGAACTGGCTCGTCCGCATATGCGTAATTTCGCGCGCGAGGTGGGCGCGGCGGTTTCGCTCGGTTGCCGCGACGGGCTCGACATGATTTATCTGGAGACGATCCGCAGCGAAACCGCGTTGACGCTCGGGCTCGCATCGGGTTCGAAACTGTCGATGCTGACGAGTTCGATGGGGCGCGCGTATCTCGCCGTGCAGCCGGCGGACGTGCGCGCCGCGTTGCTCGCCGAGCTCAGGAAAGCGGCGGGTAAACCAGGCGCGCCAGGCGCGGCGCTGATCGCGGAGGTGGAAAAGTCGATCGCCGCGTTCGCCGGCGAAGGCTGCTGCTATTCGTTCCGCGCGTGGCACGACGACGTGAACGCGGTGGCCGTGCCGTTTCGCGAGCCGCGTGAAGGACGCTGGCTGGTGCTGAGTTGCAGCGGGCCGGCGTCGTCGATGGGAGAGGAGGTGTTTCGTGAAACCGTCGCGCCGCGGCTCAAGGCGCTCGCGCGGCGCCTGGGCGATACGGTCGAAGCGCCGGCGCGTACAACCGCAAGGCACATCAACCGGCCGATCAAGCCGCCGATCAAACCGCTCGGTCGTGGTAATGCGCGTTGAACAACGGCCCTTGCACGAAGCGCACGTCGTACTGTTGCAGGGCCACGAACTGCGGCTCATCCATCACGCGATTGAAGATCAACGGAATCCGCAACCGGTTCGCGTAACCCACTAGCGGTTTCACGGTCGCATCGCGCAACGCGGTCGCGGCGTCCATCTTCAGAAAATCGAGCCGCGCGGTTTCCGACACCGACAAAATCTGGCCCGCGTTGGACAGATTGCCCGCCACCTTGAAGCCGTAGCGCTGATAGCTCTGCGTCAGATAGCCGAGGAAGGTCTTATGCGCGACCGCCGCGGCCGGCAATTCGATCACCACCCGCGACGGGTTCAGCCCGAACGACACCAGCACGGTCGAAAAATGCAGTCCGTGGTCGTACTTCACGCTCTTGAGCAGACGTTCGTGCACGCGTAGAAACAGCAGACCGTGCCGCTGCGTCCCGAAGAAATTGATCGCGTGCAGCGCGCGCGACATGCGGTCGAGCGCGACCAGTTCCTGATCGTCGACGATGCGGTCGAACGGATCGAATACCTCGAACGGCGGCCCGTCCAGACGCTGGGTGACCGCCTGAAAGCCGAGTTCATCGCCGAAACGGTCGACCCCCTCCGGACCCGACGACAACGACTGCGCCAACGCATGCACGCTGATGTCGAAGATCGGCTCGTAAGCGCTGGTGAGCTCCTGCCCGTCGAAGCGTGCGAGCGCGATGTCGTGATGCGCGCCCGTTCCCATTGCCAGATGTTCGCCGAGAAACGGGTGGTGGGCGGCGCGCTCGATGAGGTTGGGGATGGTCGGCGGAATCATGTAGGCGAGAGATTAGCAATGGACGCGCTCGGCGCTCGGCAACGCGACTCGGTTGCCGCATTCCATTGATGGTAGCAGTCCGCACCGTGCGCACATGAACAAAATGCTCATAACGTTATCGGCCGAACGCTTGTCGTTACGGGCTTCCGGGGCTTGTCCGGGTCGTTTTCAGGGTATACGTTAGTTTCACTATTCGTAATTGCTTTTACTATACGTAAATTCACCTGCGGCGACGCCACCGGTTCGCGCATCGAGCCGCGGGCCGCCTGGAATCGACAAGATCGAGCCTCAACGGAGAACCTTGCATGAACACCGCCACCGGTACGCCGGCTACCGCCGGCTCACGGCTAGAAATCGAGCCGGGCTATCAATCGGGCTTCGCGAACGAATTCGCCACGGAAGCCTTGCCGGGCGCCTTGCCCCAAGGCCGCAATTCGCCGCAACGCGCGGCCTATGGCCTGTATGCCGAGCAACTGTCGGGCACCGCGTTCACCGCGCCGCGCGGCCACAACCGCCGTTCGTGGCTGTACCGGATTCGTCCGGCGGCCGTGCATAAGCCTTTCGCGCCGCTACCTTCGGAGCGGCTCGTGGCGAATTTCGCCGAGGTGCCGCCCACGCCGCCTGACCAGCTGCGCTGGGATGCCTTGCCGATGCCGACCGAGCCGACCGATTTCATCGACGGCTGGGTGACGATGGCGGGCAACGGCGCGGCGGAATCGATGAGCGGTTGCGCGATTCACCTGTACGCGGCGAACCGTTCGATGAAGGACCGCTTCTTCTACAGCGCCGACGGCGAACTGCTGATCGTGCCGCAGGAAGGGCGCCTGCATATCGCGACCGAGCTGGGCCGGCTGGACGTGGAGCCGTTCGAGATCGCGGTGATCCCGCGCGGCGTGCGCTTTGCGGTGAGCCTGCCGAACGGCCAGGCGCGCGGCTATATCTGCGAGAACTTCGGCGCGCTGCTGCGTCTGCCGGATCTCGGCCCGATCGGTTCGAACGGCCTCGCCAATCCGCGCGACTTTCTCACGCCGCACGCGGCGTATGAAGATCGCGAGGGCGATTTCGAACTCGTCGCCAAGATGAACGGCAACTTGTGGCGTGCGGACATCGGCCATTCGCCGCTCGACGTGGTCGCGTGGCACGGCAATTACGCGCCCTACAAGTACGACTTGCGCCGCTTCAACACGATCGGCTCGATCAGCTTCGACCATCCCGACCCGTCGATTTTTCTGGTGCTGCAATCGCAAAGCGACACACCGGGCGTCGACGCGATCGACTTCGTGATCTTCCCGCCGCGCTGGCTCGCCGCCGAGGATACCTTCCGTCCGCCCTGGTTCCATCGCAACGTGGCGAGCGAATTCATGGGCCTCGTGCACGGCGTGTACGACGCCAAGGCCGAGGGCTTCGTGCCGGGCGGCGCGAGTCTGCATAACTGCATGACAGGCCACGGGCCGGACGCCGACACGTTCGAGAAGGCATCGCACAGCGACACGTCGACGCCGAGCAAAGTCGGCGACACGATGGCCTTCATGTTCGAAACGCGCACGCTGATCAAGCCGACCCGCTTCGCGCTCGAAACCGCGCAATTGCAGGCGCATTACTACGAGTGCTGGCAAGGCCTCAAGAAACATTTCAATCCGGAGCAACGATGAGCGCATTGAGCGATCTTCAGGCGACGCTCGATCCGTCGCGTAAGAGCTGGGTCGAGTCGGCCAACGATTCGAACCATGATTTCCCGATCCAGAATCTGCCGTTCGGTATTTTCAGCGACAGCAACAACGACGCGCGGCGCGTGGGCGTCGCAATCGGCGACGAGATCGTCGATCTGGCGGCGTTGCAGGCGGCGGGATTGCTGAACGTGCCGGCGTCGAAGGCCGATGTTTTTGCGCGCGATACGTTGAACGATTTCATCGCGCTCGGCCGCGATGCATGGCGCGGCGTGCGGATTCAGTTGAGTCACCTGCTCGCGCGCGATACCGCGACCTTGCGCGACAACGCCGGCTTGCGCGCGAAGGCGCTGGTGCGTGCGGCCGATGCGCGGTTGCATCTGCCGGTGCGGATTCCGGGCTACACCGACTTCTATTCGTCGAAGGAGCACGCGACGAACGTCGGCTCGATGTTCCGCGATCCGAAGAATGCGCTGCTGCCGAACTGGTCAGAGATGCCGATCGGCTATAACGGACGCGCGTCGTCGGTGGTGGTGAGCGGCACGCCGGTGCGCCGTCCCAACGGCCAATTGAAGCTGCCGGACGAAGAGCGTCCGGTGTTCGGCGCATGCCGCAAGCTCGATATCGAACTGGAAACGGGCTTCGTGATCGGCGCCGGCAATGCGTTGGGCGAGCCGATCGCGTGTGCGGACGCCGAGGCGCATATCTTCGGCATGGTGCTGCTGAACGACTGGAGCGCGCGCGACATCCAGCAATGGGAATACGTGCCGCTCGGCCCGTTCAACGCGAAGACATTCGCCACGACGATCTCGCCGTGGATCGTGACGCTCGAAGCGCTCGAACCGTTTCGCGTCGCGCAGCCGGTGCAGGAACCGCAGCCGCTCGCGTATCTGCGTCACGATGGCGCGCATGCATTCGACATCACGCTCGAAGTGAGGCTGCGCCCGCAGCAGGCCAAGCAGGCCACCACGATCTCGCGGACCAACTTCAAGCACATGTACTGGACGATGGCGCAGCAACTCGCGCATCACACGGTGTCGGGCTGCAATACGCGCGTGGGCGATCTGATGGGTTCGGGCACGATCAGCGGACCGACGGAAGATTCGTATGGCTCGCTGCTCGAATTGACGTGGAACGGCAAGAAGCCGCTGGCGCTGAAGGAGGGCGGCACGCGCGGTTTCATCGAGGACGGCGACGAACTGACGCTTGCCGGCTGGTGCCAGGGCGATGGTTATCGCGTGGGCTTCGGCACCTGCGTCGGTGAGATCGTGCCGGCGCGAAACTAAGGCACGGGACCCACGGACCCCTCATCCCTCGAGCAACCCAAACACCGCCACGCCATTCGTCGTGCCGACATACACCTTCCCGTGAGCGATCATCGGCGTGATGAACTTGTTCCCCGCGCCGAAGTGATCGCGCGTTCCCGTCTGATTGCTGCTGTACAACTCGGTGGCGAGATTGGCCGGATCGAATGCATGCAACGCCGCCACGCTGCCGTTCTCGGCCGCCCACACAATGCCGTTCGCCGAGCCGTTGGCCGAGACGCTGGGCGTGGTCCCAGGATAAGGAAAAGTCATCGCGCTCTGGCCGGTCGGCGTTGCCGACAAGCGCGCGTTAGTGATCGTGAAGGCCTTCAGATGGTCGCCCACCGAACCGAAATAAATCCGGCCGTTGAAGTAAGCCGCCATGCCGAACTCGCCGCCGCTCAATTGCCCCGCGATCTCCTGGTAGATTTTGTTGCCGCCGGCGTTGAATTTCCCCATCGACTCGCGATCCAGAACGTAGATGATGTCGTCCTTGCCCGTCCCTAGCGTGAGGTGGCGAACCGCGCCGCTCGCGTCCGTGAGATCGGGCAGCACGAGCGCGCCGCCCGAACCGAGATCCGCATCCACGGCGGACGCCTGCACGATATTCGACATCGCGAAGTAATCGACGACCGAGAGCCCGCCCGCCGTGCCCAGCTTCAGATAGGTATTGCCGAAGTTGCCTCGAGCCGGAAAACCGTTTGCGTTCAGCGTGGTATCGAAGGTGCCGTTGCCGTCGAGCAGATAGATCGACGAGCCATCCGACGCGGGGCCCGCGCCGCTCATCCAGATGGCGCCCTCGGAACCGTTCGGCGTGACATTGAGCACGGAGGTCTGCTGCAACGTGTCGGCGCTGTAGGCGATGATCCAGCCGGTGTAAGCGCCCGCGTCGCAATGCGAGGTCCACGTCGTGTAGATCATGCCGTTGAGCAGGAGCAAACCCGCGCGCTCGGCATATGACGAAGGCGCGAACACGACGCGTCCGTTCGAACTGTTGGCGCCGTTGCCCGGATAGCTTGCGGCGACTTCGGTGGGTCCGTTCAGCAGTTCCGCGCCCGTCGCGAGATCGAGCGCGTGCACGCGCTGATGGTAGCCGCCGCCGGAATCCTTCGACATCGCGACGACATAGATCGTGCCGTGAGGTCCGCGCGAGCGGTCGATCACCGGCGTCGACGTGATGCCGATCTCCGGCGTGATTTGCCCGCAGCCCAGGTCGTCGCTCGGCGTTTCGCCCGCCTTCAGCGTGCGGACCTGCCATAGTCGCGCGCCCGTGTCGGCGTCGAAGGCGAATACGCTGTCGTGTTCGGTCACGACGTACAGCACGTTGTGCGTGCCGCCCGCGATCGCCAGCGAGCCGACGAAGAGCGGCTCTCCATCGACCTTGCCGTCGACGGCGAAAAAGCCGACCTTGCCGAAGCTTGCCGCGTTGACGTTGGCCGGCGTCAGGATGGTTTCGTCGAGGTACTGGCCGGTGCGCGCGATGTCGTTGTGATAGGTCACGACGTCGCCCTTGGCGGACATCGCGGTGCCGCCCGAGGACGTGCCCGAGCCGCCCGAGCCGCTAGTGCCGCCGGCGCCGCTGCCTGTCGCCGCGCCGGTCGCGGCTTCATCGCCGCCGCCCCCACAACTTCCGAACGTCATCGCACAGAGAAAGATCAGCGCGCTCAGCAGGTAAAAACGGCGCGACAAGGGCAGAGTTTGCATGGCGTTCTCCGCATTGCCGGCGTGGGCGCCATGAACGCATGGCCCGCTCAGCGAAATGCCGTGCAATGTGCGATGAAACTAGCATCAAGCGTGCTAGCCCGCGGAGATCCGCAGCTGGCTTACCCTGCGACCGCCATGCGTTGCGCGCGCCGGTCGATCGACACGGACCACAGCGTCAGCGCGAGCGCGCCGATCGACGTCGCCACGCCGAGCCACGGCAAGGTGGTGAGCGGCGCGCCCGCGCCGATCGCCATGCCGCCGAGCCAGGCGCCCGTCGCATTGCCGAGATTGAACGCCCCCTGGTTCAAGGTCGACGCCAGATTCGGCGCGTGACTCGCGCGGTCGACGATCAGCATTTGCAGCGGCGGGACGATCGCGAAGGCCAGCACGCCCCACGCGAAAATCGTGATCATCGCGGGAATTTCGCTGTGCATCGTGCCGGCGAAGATCGTCAGGATCACGACGATCGCCAGCAGAAACGCCACCAGCGAAGGCATCAGCCGCCAGTCCGCGAGCTTGCCGCCGAGCGTGCTGCCGACCGTCAAGCCGAGGCCGAACAGCAACAGCACGAGAGTGACGGCATGCGGCGTGAAGCCGGTCACGTCCTCGAGAATCGGCGTGATGTACGTGAAGGTGGAAAAGAGGCTGGCCGACGCGAGCACGCTGACGCCGAGCACCATCAGCACTTGCGGGTTCTTCAAGACGCTGAATTCGCGCATGAGGCTCGCTTTCTGCATCTCGATCCTGGCGGGCAGGCACACGGCGAGCGCGGCCGCCGCGACGACGCCGATGACCGTTACCGCCCAGAAGGTCGCGCGCCAGCCGACCGCCTGGCCGAGCGCGGTGCCGAGCGGCACGCCGAGCACGTTGGCGAGCGTCAGGCCGGTGAACATCAGCGCGATGGCTTGCGCGCGACGGTTCGGCGCAACGAGACCCGCGGCCACCACCGAGCCGATGTCGAAGAACGCGCCGTGGCAGAACGCCGTGACGATGCGCGCGGCCATCAGCACCGCGTAGCCCGGCGCGATCGCGCACAGCAGATTGCCGACGATGAACACGCCGATCAGGCTCATCAACGCTTTCTTGCGCGGCATGTTGGCGACTGCGATCGCAACGATCGGCGCGCCGATCGTGACGCCGAGCGCATAAGCCGACACCAGCATGCCCGCCGCCGGGATCGAGACGGACAGATCGCGCGCGACATCGGGCAACAGCCCCATGATGACGAATTCGGTGGTGCCGATGCCGAAGGCGGCAACGGCGAGAGCGAGCAGGGGCAAAGGCATGATGATCGAACGGGATTCGGCGCGACGTGAAGCGCCGCGCGACAGACGCGCGTTTTCGGGGCGAAAACGCATGCGCTGTGCAAGGGTAAAGCAGTAGGGGATTCTACCTAAGTCAAAACAGTTCCGCTGGCCGTCGAGGCGGCTGTTGTTTTTTGCTGAAAAGCCGCTACGGAATGTACTTTTCCGCCGGGCGACGGCTGTGCGCCATCAGGTGCTTTCGTCTGGATCGAGCGCGTTGCCGTGACGGCCGGCGCCTTGCGCAAAACGCGCGGCGCCCGCGACGCCCTCGTCGAATACCGCCTGATAGCCGCCCGCGCCTTCGCGTCGCAGCGCCTCGGCGAAGTCGTCGAGCAGGCTGTTTTCCAGCGCCGAGCGGCGGTCGGCCAGCAGCGCCGCTTGCGGGAAGGCTGCCAGTTCGGCAGCGAGACGCTCGGCCGCCGCGCGCGCCTCGCCTTTCGCGACGACGCGGTTGGCGAGCCCGAAGTCGAGCGCTTCCCGCGCGTTCACCGCGCGTCCGGTGAGGATGAGGTCGAGCGCCCGCGACAGTCCGATCAAACGCGGCAAGCGGATCGTGCCGCCGTCGATCAGCGGAATGCCCACACGCCGGCAGAACACGCCGAGCACCGCGTCTTCCTCGACGACCCGCAGATCGCACATCGCAGCCAGTTCCAGACCGCCCGCCACCGCATGTCCGGCGATCGCCGCGATCACCGGCTTGCTGAAGCTCATGCGCGTCGGGCCGATCGGCCCTGGACCGCTGCCGTCGGCGTGCAGTTCGTTGCGGCGCGTATCGTCGGCGAGCGCGCTGAGATCCGCGCCCGCGCAAAACGTGCCGCCCGCGCCGAACAGCACCGCCGCGCGCCAGGCCGGCTCCGCTTCGAAGCGGCGGAACGCGGCGGCGAGCGCATCGGCGGTGGGGCGGTCGACGGCATTGCGCCGCGCGGGCCGCTCGAGAACGAGGGTCGCGACGCCCGTATCCTCGTCGGCTTCGATACGCACATGTTCATTGAAATTTTGGGTGGTTATCATCGTCGTTTCCGTAGATGTCAGCGTGTTCCCTTCCGTGACGAGGCGCGTTCCCGAGCGCTCATGGAGTGCGTGCACGAAGCATGCTTATGCAGTCCGCTCATGCAGTGTGATTAATACGGTGGCCTGTCATGCCTCTTTCACAATCGGCTCGTAGCGTTAGCGCTCTTTTAACGCGCTGGCGAGTTTTCGCCAGCTTATCGAGCCTGCCTTTGTCCTTGTCCAAATCATCGTCGGCCGCCATGCCGGCTTCTGCCGGCACGGTCTGGATCGTGCCTTTGCATCACCATCCATGGTACGACCACGTATGCCTGCAACGCGTTTTCGACGCGGACGGCACGCGGCATCAAGTCGTGCTCGTCGACGTGCGCAAGCTGCTCGTTTGCGCGGACCGCGACAACACCGATTATGTTCTGAAGCCGGTGGCCGAATGGCACTCGGGCAAGGTGCGCGGCATACGCGAATTTCTCGATCCTGAGAACCCGCGCATTCCGCAAATGCCGTATGTGACGATCTCGACGCGTCGCGCGCCCGGTCTGCTGGGCTGGCTGGGTCTGGAGCGCGAAGGCGTGGTGGCGTTTCGCAACGGCCAGCATCGCGCGCGCTATCTGGCCGACGCGGGGGCGCGCTGGTTTCCGGTGGAAGTGCATGAGCGCGAGGCGGCGCTATTGCGCGAAATCTGCGGCGCCGCGGACGACGCCCGCACCGCGCTCCGCCCGACCACGCTGACGAGCGAAGGCGGCGATTGAGGTTGGTGCTTGGGGTTGGCGCTTAGGGCTCGCGCTTGGGGTCCGCGAGCGCGGCTCGCTTGAGGCTGCTGCCCAAACTGGCGCTTAACCAGCGGGACTCACCACATTGCGCGGCGTGCCGGCCCGCCATGCCGCGACGTTGCCGAGCGTGGTCTGCGCGATCTCGCTCATCGCCTCGCGCGTGAAGAACGCCTGGTGCGCCGTGACGATCACGTTCGGGAACATCAACAGACGCGCGAGCACGTCGTCCTGCAACGGCAGGTTCGAGTGGTCCTCGAAAAAGAGGCCGCCTTCCTCCTCGTACACGTCGAGCCCGAGATGGCCGAGCTGGCCGTCCTTCAACGCGCCGATCAGCGCATTGCTTTCGACGAGACCGCCACGGCCCGTGTTGATCAGCATCGCGCCGCGTTTCATCCTCGCGAGCGCGCGGCTGTCGATCATATGGTAGGTGGCCGGCACCAGCGGGCAATGCAGACTGACGACGTCCGACTCGGCGAGCAGCGTGTCGAGCGGCACGTAGCGCGCGCCGAGCGCGAGCAGATCGTCGGCCGGCGTGCCTGGGTCGTAGGCGAGCACCTGCATGCCGAAGCCCGCCATGATGCGTCCGAACACGCGGCCGATCATGCCGGTGCCGATCACCCCGACGGTCTTGCCGTGCAGATCGAAACCGAGCAGCCCATGCAGCGAGAAATCGCCTTCACGTGTGCGCGCGACGGCGCGCGGCAAGCGCCGATTGAGCGCGAGGATGAGACCGACCGCGTGTTCGGCGACCGCGTGCGGCGAATAGGCCGGCACGCGCGCGACCGTCATGCCGAGAGCCTCGGCCGCGGCCAGGTCGACGTGATTGAAGCCGGCGGAGCGCAGCGCGATCAGGCGGGTGCCGCCGGCATGGAGACGTTCGAGCACGGCCGCGTCGACGGTGTCGTTGACGAACGGGCAGACCACGTCATAGCCCTGCGCGAGCACGGCGGTTTCCAGGTCGAGATGCGACTCCTGAAAGCGCAGTTCATAAGCGTGCGCGGCATTGGCTTCGGTGAATGTGTCGCTGTCGTACTGGCGGCTGCTGAACAGGATCATGCGCATGAGCGGCTCCGTGAATTGCGTGCCGGCGCTGAACAGGCGAATCGAGGCGAACTGAGGGGCGCGGCATATAGGCGGTGGGCTAGCCAGTATACGGTAGCCAATGCATGGCGCGGAGGGCTGACCAACCCGTCGATTCGTGAGTCAGCACGATCGCTCGATTGCTGAGGTCATTCGTCTGGAGCGCGCGAGGCGCAGGTCTGGAGTCGGCTCATTGCATCGGCTATGGCATCGGCTCATTGCGCGTGGCGCCAATTGCGCCTGGCGGCGTTTGGACACGTCGATCATTGCGGCGCCTGGCGGCAAGGCACGGTCAAAAAACTTGCGCAATCAACTTGCGCAATCGCGCGGTTCAGTGAATGATCGGACCGACGGCCTCGCCGGCGGTATTGCCGGCGAGGCCGCTTGCTCCTTTGCGTCCTGACATTCACGTATCGATCATGCCGACTTCATCCTCCACCTCCGTTTCCTCCGCAGTGCCCTGTCCGGTTGTCGAATCGCTCGACGCGATTCTTCCCGAAGAACCGCTCCTGATGATGGGCGCCGGCCCCGTGCCGATTCCCGCGGCCGTCGCCAAGGCCAACACGGTCGTGATCAATCACCTGGGCGGCACGATGGTGAAGGTGATCGGCCAGGTCAAGACGATGGCGCGCTACGTGTTCCAGACGAAATCCAAATGGGTGCTGGGCGTGGCGGGACCGGGATCGGCCGCGATGGAAATGGCGATCTGCAATCTCGCGTGGGAAGGCACGCGTGTGCTGAGCATCAGGAACGGCTTCTTCAGCGAGCGGATGGCGGAAATGGGCCGCCGCGTCGGCGCGCGGGTGAGCACGCTGGACGTCGACGACCGTTCCGTCGCGAGTCTCGATCAGGTCGCCGAGGCGATTCGCCGCGAGCGCCCCGAGATCGTGACGGTGGTGCAGGGCGAGACATCGAATACGGTGTGGAACCACCATCTGAAGGACATTGCCGCGCTGGCGAAAGCGGCCGGCGCGCTGGTCATCGTGGACGCGGTGTGCACGCTGAGCACGATGCCGTTGGAGATGGACGCGTGGGGCATCGACGCTGTGATCACGGGCGGGCAGAAGGGGCTGTCGTCGATTCCGGGCGTGTCGCTGATTGCGTTTTCCGACGCGGCGTGGGAGCGGGTGAAAGGGCGCACGGCGCCGAATGCGCATTGGTGTCTGGACGCGTCGTTGGCGGAGAACTTCTGGCATAACGCCGGGTATCACTACACCGCGCCGGTGTCGGGCGTGCTGGCATTGCACGAGGCGTTGCGTCTCGTGTGCGCCGAGACGTTGGAAAAGCGCTTTGCACGGCATTTGAAATGCTCGCTGGCGTTGCAGCAAGGCGTGACGGCGTTGGGTTTGCAACTGTATACGCCGGCGGCGTGCCGGTTGAATTCGGTGGTGGGAATCGAGGTGCCGGCCGGGCTCAGTCCAGGCGATGTCTGCGCGCATATTTCGCGGATGCATCAGGTGGAGATTTCCGGCTCCTTCGGTTTGCCGATCGTGCGGATTGGGCAGATGGGGGAACAGTGCCGCGAGCACAATCTTTTCCGCACGGTGCACGCGCTTGGGAGAACGATGGTTGACCTCGGCGTCAAGGTCGACTTGCCGGCCGGCGTAGCGGCGCTCGAGCGGGGCTTGTCGGAGGGAAAGTAGTGGTCGCGCCTCTCGGCGCACCTCGACTACCCAAACGCCCCCACCGTTTGTCAGGCAGACCCTTCCGACGAGCGCACAGCGCGAGTCGGGAAGCATGACTGCCTTGTCACTAACATTGAATACGCGAGGGCACGGATTCCAGATGGGCCACTGCCCCCTCGAAGCCAGGGGACCCGCTTCAGAACTAGCGGTGTGAGCCGCTTTCTTTGCTTACTTTCTTTGCGGCGGCAAAGAAAGTAAGTGCCGCCCCGCACAGGGGCAACGCCAATAGACCACTAAGAAAGCAAGAAAAGGCCAACCCCGCAAGCAAACAACCGAAGCGCCGCGAAGGCAAAAAAAAGCAAAACCCTTAGAGCGCCGCAGGCAAATCAGTCACCTTAACATTCCGCAAATAAAGCAAACAACAAAGCCCCCCAGCCGCAGCCGCCGCGACCGCGGCAAACAGAAACACCGACCCATACCCAAACTCCCCGGCGATATACCCGGCCAACGGCCCGGTAATCCCAAGCGAGAGATCGAGAAACACGGAATAAGCCGACAGAGCCGCCCCACGGCTAGCAGGTGGCACAAGCCCGACGGCCTCCACCCCAAGCGAGGGAAACACCAGCGCGAATCCGAAGCCGGTCAACGCGGCCCCGGCCAGCGCGATATGCGGCTCAGGCGCCAGCCACAGCATCAACAAGCCGACGCATTCAAACGAGAACGAAACAATCGCCACACGAAACCCGCCGTAGGTCTTGATCGTGTTGGCGAACAACAAACGCGCGCCGATGAACAGCGTGCCGAACACCGTCAGCGACAAAGCCGCGTTCGGCCAATTCTTCGCGGCATAGAACAGCGTGATGAAAGTGGCGATCGAGCCGAAGCCGACGGACCCCAGCGCCAACCCGATACCGTGCGGCAACACCCGCGTGAACACGCTGCGGTACGACATCCGCTCGCCATGCACGACAGGGACCGGCGCCATCGGCCGGGCCAGATAGAAGCCGAGCGCCGCCAGCGCGATCACCAGAATGCCCAGCGCGGCAAAGCCGACCGTATGCGCAATCGCGACCCCGAGCGGCGCGCCGACCGCGAGCGCGCCATACGTCGCGATGCCGTTCCACGAAATCACCCGGGCATTGTTGGTCGTGCCCACCCGGCCGATGCCCCATAGAATCGCGCCCGTGCCGCAGAGGCTTTCGCCGAATCCGAGCACGAGGCGGCTGCACACCAGCAGCCCCAGGCTCAGCACGGGCCAGCCCTCGCACAACACCGCCAGCAACAACAGAATCCCGCTCGCGCCGCAGCCTAGCAAACCGATCGACACCGTGCGCTTCGGCCCCAGCGTATCCGCCGAACGGCCGGCCAACGGCCGCGAGGCCAGCGTCGCCAGGTATTGCACGCTGATCGCCGCGCCCGCGAGCACGGCGCTGTAACCCAGGTCGTCGTGGACGTAGCCGGGCAGCACCGCCAGCGGAATGCCGATCGTCAGGTAGCAAAGAAACGTGAAAAAGACGACTGGAATGATCTGCAGGGTCGTCGCAAATTCGCTGCGAGGTGTCGCTGAGTCGGTGGACATGGGGAAAACGAGACTTGAAAACGGCGGGAAGGCGTGATTTTCCCATGGAACCGATTCTCTTGCAGGAGTTGCTTAATAATTCGTCGGACCAAAGGCTGGCGCAAGATCCACATAGTGATCGGTTTTGGCTCCATGAAACGTCCTTTTCCCGCCTTCGGCATGGGCGAATGATGGCCGGTTAGCCGCGTAAACAGCAAAAGAGCGGCAAAACCACCCCTGCTACATAAGCCAATCGTCACTCGAACCCGTCTCTTTATCGTCTCGCGGATATGTCCCGCATGCGGCCCCCGCTATGGGTTGCCTTTATTGACGGTGATAGTTTTCGAACCGTCACCTTCGAGAGCAACGAGACATGACTGAGCCGATTCGCTTCTACCACCGCAACGCGATCCGCGAGATCGAGGACGCCCCCGTCACGCGCACGGTCCTGCAGTATCTGCGTGAGGACGCCCATTGCACCGGCACCAAGGAAGGCTGCGCCGAAGGCGACTGCGGCGCCTGCACGGTCGTGATCGGCGAGCGCAACGAGGCGGGCGGCGTCGACTTCAAGGCGGTCAACGCGTGCATCCAGTTCCTGCCGACGCTCGACGGCCGCGCGCTCTTCACCGTCGAAGACCTGCGCCAGCCGGACGGCTCGCTGCATCCGGTACAGCAGGCGCTGGTCGAGTGCCACGGCTCGCAGTGCGGTTTCTGCACGCCGGGCTTCGTCATGTCGATGTGGTCGCTGTACGAAAAGCACGGCCACGAACACGGCTGCGCGAACAAAACCGTGCCGTCGCGCGAAGCGATCGGCAACGCGCTCACCGGCAACCTGTGCCGCTGCACGGGCTACCGTCCGATCGTCGACGCGGCCGTGCGCATGTTCGAAGCGCCCGCGCCGAAAGCGCCGCTCGACATCGGCGCGCTCGCCAGAACGCTCGCCACGCTCGAGCGCGACGACACCTTCCACTATCAGCACGCCGGCCAGCGGTTCAATGCGCCGCGCACCGTCGAAGCGCTCGCGAAGATCAAGCGAGCTGAACCGGCCGCGCGCATTCTCGCGGGCAGCACGGACATCGGCCTGTGGGTCACCAAGCAGATGCGCGAACTCGGCAACGTTGTCTACGTGGGCCAGATCGCCGCATTGCAGAAGCTCGAAACGAACGACGACTGGATCGCGATCGGCGCGGGTGTCACCGTCGAAAAGGCGTATGCGGAACTCGCGAGGCACTACCCCGAACTTACCGAAATGTGGCTGCGCTTCGCGTCGCTGCCGATCCGCAATGCGGGCACGCTCGGCGGCAACATCGCGAATGGTTCGCCGATCGGCGATTCGATGCCCGGCCTGATCGCGCTCGGCGCGCGCGTGATCGTGCGCGGCGGCGAGATCGAACGCGAGATGCCGCTCGAAGACCTGTACCTCGCGTATCAGAAGAAGGACATGTCGGAGCACGAATTCGTGGTCGGGCTGAAGGTGCCGACGCGCACCGGCGCGCGCAAGAACCTGCACTTTCGCACCTACAAACTCTCGAAGCGTTTCGATTCCGACATCTCGGCCGTCTGCGCCGCGTTCTCCTTCATCGCGGACGGCAACGTGATCCGCGAGCCGCGCATCGCGTTCGGCGGCATGGCCGCCACGCCGAAACGCGCGACGCACGCCGAAGCCGTCTTGCGCGACGCCGACTGGCACGAGGCCACCGCGCAGGCCGCGATGCTCGCGCTCGGCAACGACTACGCGCCGCTCTCCGACATGCGCGCGACCAGCCACTACCGCCTCGAAGCGGCGAAGAACACGCTGTATCGCTTCTGGCTCGAAACGCGTCCGAACGATCCGCTGCCGAAAAGCGCGCTGGATGTGCGCGCGGTCGCCGCGGCGTGCGCGAACGCCTGATACGCCGCGAGCCTACGGAGAACACGACAATGAACCAGCATGCCGAGCCGTTCCTGAAAGACCTTCAGGATCAGGAAAACTTCACTCAGGTCCACGTCTCGCGTCCGCACGAATCCGCGCATTTGCATGTGAGCGGCCGCGCCACTTACACCGACGACATACCGACGCTCGCCGGCACGTTGCACGCCGCGCTCGGCCTGTCGTCGAAAGCGCACGCGAGGCTCGTGTCGATGTCGTTCGACGCAGTGCGCGCCACGCCCGGCGTGGTCGCGATCTTCACCGCCGGCGACATTCCCGGCGCCAACGACGTCGGCCCGATCATCCACGGCGACGATCCGATTCTCGCGGACGGTGTCGTGCAATACATCGGTCAGCCGATCTTCATCGTGGTCGCGACGTCGCATGAAACCGCGCGTCTCGCGGCGCGCCGGGCGGAAGTCGTCTACGAGGAACTGCCCGCGGTTCTCACCGCGCAGCAGGCGCGCGCCGCCAACCAGTCCGTGTTGCCGCCGATGAAACTCGCGCGCGGCGCGGCAGCCGCGAAGATCGCCCGCGCCGCGCATCGCGATGCCGGCGAGATGCTGCTCGGCGGTCAGGAGCAGTTCTATCTGGAAGGCCAGATTGCCTACGCGGTGCCGAAGGACGACGACGGCATGCACGTCTACTGTTCGACCCAGCATCCCACCGAGATGCAGCACCTGGTCGCGCACGCCCTGGGCGTGGCGTCGCATAACGTGCTGATCGAATGCCGGCGGATGGGCGGCGCGTTCGGCGGCAAGGAATCGCAATCGGGTCTGTTCGCGTGCTGCGCGGCGCTCGCCGCGTGGAAGCTGCTGTGCCCCGTGAAGCTGCGCCCCGATCGCGACGACGACATGATGGTCACCGGCAAGCGGCACGACTTTCACTACACGTACGAAGTGGGCTACGACGAGCACGGCGTGATCGACGGCGTGAGCGTCGACATGACCTCGCGCTGCGGTTTTTCCGCCGACCTGTCGGGTCCGGTGATGACGCGCGCGCTGTGCCACTTCGATAACGCGTACTGGCTGTCGGACGTGACAATCGACGGCTTCTGCGGCAAGACCAACACGCAGTCGAACACCGCGTTCCGCGGCTTCGGCGGTCCGCAAGGCGCGTTCGCGATCGAATACATCATGGACAACGTCGCGCGTTCGCTCGGCGCGGACGCGCTCGACGTGCGCCGCCGCAATCTGTACGGCAAGACCGAGCGCAATCAGACGCCGTATGGCCAGATCGTCGAGGACAACGTGATTCACGAACTGATCGACGAACTCGAAACGACCAGCGAATACCGCGCGCGCCGCGCGGCGATCAACGACTTCAATGCGAACAACGACGTGCTGAAAAAGGGGCTCGCGCTCACGCCGGTCAAGTTCGGCATCGCGTTCAACGTGACGCACTTCAACCAGGCCGGCGCGCTCGTGCACATCTACACCGATGGCTCGGTGCTGGTGAATCACGGCGGCACCGAAATGGGCCAGGGCTTGAACACGAAGGTCGCGCAGGTGGTCGCGCATGAACTGGGCGTCGGCTTCAAGCGCATTCGCGTCACGGCGACCGACACCAGCAAGGTCGCCAATACATCGGCGACGGCCGCATCGACCGGTTCCGATCTGAACGGCAAGGCGGCTCAGGATGCGGCGCGCCAGTTGCGCGAGCGTTTGTCGGCATTCGCCGCCGAGCGTTTCGGCGCGGGGCGGGTGAGCGCCGCCGACGTGCGGTTCGCTCACGATCGCGTGATCGTCGGCGAGACGGTGGTGCCGTTCGAGGAAGTGATCGCCAAGGCCTACCTCGCGCGCATCCAGTTGTGGTCGGATGGCTTCTACGCGACGCCGAAGCTCCATTGGGACCAGGCGAAGCTGCAAGGCCGGCCGTTCTACTACTACTCGTACGGCGCGGCGGTGTCGGAAGTGGTGATCGACACGCTGACCGGCGAAATGCGCGTGCTGCGCGCGGACGCGCTGCATGACGTGGGCGCGTCGCTGAACCCCGCGCTCGATGTCGGCCAGGTGGAAGGCGCGTTCATTCAGGGCATGGGCTGGCTCACCACCGAGGAACTGTGGTGGAACGCGGACGGCAAGCTGATGACGCACGCGCCGTCCACTTACAAGATTCCGACCGTGAACGATACGCCGCCGGTCTTCAATGTGCGGTTGTTCGCTAACCGCAATGCGGAGGACAGCATCCATCGTTCGAAGGCGACCGGCGAGCCGCCGCTGCTGCTGCCGTTCTCGGTGTTCTTTGCGATTCGCGACGCTATTTCGGCGGTCGGCGATCACACGGTCAATCCGCCGCTGAACGCGCCCGCGACGAGCGAGGAAATCCTCAAGGCAGTCGGCGCGGTGCGGGCGGCGCGCGCGGCGGCGCGGCAGTAAACTTTGAACGCAAGCGCGGCCATGATGCACGACTCGAACCCAACTGGAATGATCGCCATGAACGAGTTGCCGTCCGTTCGGACCGGCCGGCGCGGCGCACTGCAAGCGCCGCGTCCGGCGCCGCTGCATATCGTGCTGTTCGGCGCGGGGCATGTCGGCCATGCGCTCGTCACGTTGCTCGGCAGCCTGCCGTGTGTCGTGCAGTGGGTCGACGAGCGCGACGAACTGTTTCCCGACGAAACGCCCGCCAACGTGCAGATCGAAGCGACGGACACGCCCGATGCAATCGTCGACACCGCGCCGCCCGGTGCCTACTTCCTCGTGATGACGCATCACCACGCGCTCGATTTTTCGCTGGCTGAACGCATCATGCGGCGGCGCGACTTCAGCTACTTCGGCATGATCGGTTCGAAGACCAAGCGCGTGAAGTTCGAGCGGCGTTTGCTCGAGCGCGGCGTGGCTCGGGAGCGGCTCGTGGAGATGACGTGTCCGATCGGCGTGGCCGGCATCGTCGATAAGGCACCCCCGGCGATCGCGGTGGCGGTGTGCGCGGAGCTGTTGCAGGTGCGGGCGCGGCGGGCAGCGGCACAAGCGGTGACGCGGGTGCTTTGCGCGAGCGGGTGAGCGCGGCGGGGCCACGCCTCATGCAAGGCGGTCGAAGCAAGGCAGTCGAAGCAAGGCAGTCGAAGCAACGCGCCCGACATCCAGCGCCTACCTCCGAACCAAAACGTCGGCCCTATCCGCCTGACGTTGCCTTCGTGCCCGCCCGCTTCACGCGCCGCACCTTCTGCGCGACCAGCCCATCGGACACCTGCGACATCAGCGCGCGCAACCAGCCGATGTCGCTAGGCCTGTCCGGCTGCGGATGCCACATCTGATAGCACTTGATGCGCGGAAACGGAATCGGCACCTCCACAACAGCGAGCGGCAGGATGCTTGCATAGTGCGTCGCGAAACGCCGCGTGGTCGTGAAGATCAGATCCGATTGCAGCAGGGTTTGCGGCACGAGGCCGAAGTAGGGCAGCGTGGCGACGATGCGCCGCTCGGCGCGCGCCCGCGCGAAACCAATGTCGATGGCGCCGCCGCGCGCGCCGCTGTAGGGCGTGGGCGCAAGATGCGGCGCCGCGAGATACGCTTCGCGCGTCAACGGCGCGCGGGTCAGCGGATGATCGGCGCGCATCAGGCACACCACCGTATCCGAGAACAGATCGCTGCGCTCGAAACGCGGATCGGGCTTCGGCCAGTTGCCGATCACCAGGTCGAGTTCGCCGGCCTCGAGCGCCGCGGAATGATCGAGCATCGGGCTCAGCGAATCGATTTCGAGCCGCGCATGCGGCGCGGACTCGCGAAACCGCGCGATCACCGTCGGCATGAAAAAGTCGTTCAGATAATCCGGCGCGGCCACGCGAAAGGTGCGGCGCGAACGGCCGGGATCGAAGTCGCCGTGCGGCGTCGCGACGAAATCCACTTCGCGCAGCACGCGTTGCGCGGAGGCCAGCAGCGATTCGCCGTATTCGGTCGGCACCATGCCCGATTTGCCGCGCACGAGGATCGGGTCGTTCAGCGTCTCGCGCAGTTTGCGCAGCGCGGTGCTGATGGCGGGCTGGGTCTGATTCAGACGCAGCGCGGTCTGCGTGACGCTGCGCTCGACCAGCAGCGTGCGCAGCACGCGCACGAGCCAGATATCGAGGGAGGCGGCGGTGTCGTCCATGGTTCAGGCGAGGCGGTGCGAGCGGATCGGGCGCGGACAAGGCGTGCTTACGGAACCTCTCGCGCACCACCACTCGCGTAGCGGGGCGCAAAGATTATTACCTTAGGCCCGTTTGCGGTGTGGCGGCCATAGCAGGCGCGGTATGGCCGGCATCAGCCGCGCTTTTGCGACGCCACGGCTGCACACATTCGCTCGCGCGGATCGCGGCAATTCCACGGCGGGCACGCGGATCGCAGCAGTCTGTTGCGCACCGCGTGGCGCGCAAGTGCGTGTTCGGCGCGCCGCCGCGAACCAGGGCCGACTTCTGCCCCGCGCTCAGTTGTTCGGGAGGCCCGAGGGCAGCAAACTGATTCGCTTCACCTCCGCCGAGTCGAGCCAGTTCGGCGTGCGCGCGCAGTACAGCACCATCGGCAACGCGTCTTCACCCCAGAACAACTGCTCGTTCAGACGGAAGGTGGGCACGCCGTAGACGCCCAGGCTGATCGCATCCGCCGTGTTGCGCTGCAATTGCGCCTTCACTTCCTCGCTCTTGATGAGTTCGGGCCCGTCGGGAACGCCGACGCGCTCGCACAACTCGGCGAATGCCTCGTCGCTCGACGGATCACGCCCTTCACGCCAGATGAAGCGGAAAATCTCGCGCACGAAGGCGATGTCGCCATTCGCCGCGGTGGCGAGCAGCAGCGGCTTGGTGGAATCGAATGGATGAGCCGGCGGCATCTTGTAGGGAATGCCGAGTTGCTCCGCGCGAAACAGCGCGTGGCGATACATGAAGATGCGCTTGGCGGGCACGCTGTAGGCCGGCAGCTGGCCCCAGTGGCGATACAGGTCGTTCAGCACGATCGGCGTGAACACGAAGTCGAAGCCCGGCCATTTATCGTGTTGCTCGAGCAACAGATAGGTAAACGGCGAGACAAAATCGTAGAACCACAGCGGCTGCCTGGCGTCGATGCCAACGGTCATGAATGTCTCCCGGATTGCTTTTCAGAACGGTGCGTCTGCTGGATTGTCGGAATTGTAATGATCTTACGCGGTGCGCTCGCTGCTTGCACCGGTCACTAGGGTTTGCGACCGGTGTCTTCGGGCGTCTCGCCGATTTCGGCCGCTTCGTTCGCCGCGGACGGCGTGGGCGGTGTCGGCGGCGGCGATCCGGCGTCTTTCTCGTCCGGCGCGTCGCGCTGAATATCGCGGCTTTGCGTGAGCCGCGCGCGCACGAAGCCGATATGCTCGCGCAGCACATAGAACTGATCGGCGTAAGCGAGCGGCATCTTCAGACCATTGACCGACTCCTCGATCGCGTCCAGCCGTTCGATCAGCGACGCGCGCTCGGCGGCCGAATATTCGCTGAGCGCGCTGCGCTCGATCGCGATCAGCGCGCCGTACCACCGATAGATCCGCGACTTGACCCGCCACGCATACAGCGACGGCACGAGCCGCAGCGCCGGAATCAGCAACACGATCAGCGGCACCACGACCACCAGCAGACGGTCGGCGAGACTCGCGAGCCAGAACGGCAAGATCCGGTAGAGGAAGCTCTTGCCCGACTTGTAGTAGCGCGCGGCGTCGTCGCTGATCGGGAAGTCGTGCGCGAGCGGCGCGGGAAATTCGCCGGCGCGCTGCATGATGTTGGCCTTGCCGTGCACCTCGCGCGCGGCTTCGATCAGCAGATCCGAGAGCGCGGGGTGCAGCGAGTCGCGCGCCACCAGTTCGGCGGTCGGCGCCACCAGATGAATCGGCGCGGACGGCAGGTTCTTGCCCAGGTCGAACGCGCCCATCGGCATCGTGAGTTCGGTCAGATAGGGAAAGCGGCGCGTGTAGGCAGTGGCCTGCGTGAAGTCGTAGAACTGCACGTTCGGCGTGCGGTAGAGCTTGCCCATCACCGCCGGTTGCGCCGAGTCGCCAGCCAGAAATGCCGCGTCGACCTTGCCGGAGACGAGCGCCTCGGCGGCGTCGTCGCCCGAGAGCGGCAGCAGTTTGGTCGAGCCGCCCGGCACGATGCCGTTGGCCTTGAGCAGCGCGAGCGCGAGCTCACGCGTGCCGCTCCCCTCGGCGCCGACGGCGAGCCGCTGGCCCTTGAATTCGGCGAGCCGCGCGATCGTCGGACCGTGATAGAAGATCGCCAGCGGCACGTATGCCACGCTGCCGAGCGACATCAGGCCGCCGCTCGCCTGGGCCGGCGCGACGCCGTCCTGCACGAAGCCGACGTCGACATCCGAGTTCGGGTCCGAAAGCCGCTTGAGATTCTGCAGCGAGCCTTCGGAGGGCAGCACGTTCAGCGTGATGCGGTTGCGCGCCAGGATCTCCTTGTACTTTTGCGCCGCGGTCCAGAAGGTGCTGCCTTCGGGGCCGGCGCTGATCGTCAGCGTGCTGGGCGGGGCGGGCTGGATCAGCCGCACGGCGACCCAGATGGCCGCGACGGCGATCAGCAGAATCGGCCCGAACGAGACGGCCAGATCGCGCCAGGAGATCGCGACGAAACGGGCAACGAGACGGGGAGGGCCTTTGCGGCCGGTGGCGGGCTTCATCGGATGACGTGACGGCTACGCTCGAAAGGACACAGGTTGACGGCGCTTCGTGGCGCACGACTGAACGAAAACGCACGCGCCATGCCAGGGCCGGCTGCCGCGAACGCCGGGCAAACCGCGCGGCGGCGCGCGTCGCGCCCGATGGTACCCGAGATTCATGCGGCGGCGAAAAGCGCGGCGTCGATGCCGCCGAGAAACCCGTAACAAAACGTGAATGGCGCATGTACGGCGCATGAATGCCGCGTGAACGATTGCTCGAATCGTGGGTAAGCGAGGCTGAACCGACGGACAATCGGCCCGCGAGCCGCACCCGCCGCACGTCTCGCGCATGACTAAACCCTTTGCGCTTCTCGCCCGCCTGGATTAAATTGTCGTTCGCTGCCGCGAACACACGTTTGCGCGGCGCGACCCGGCACGACACACAAGAACCGGGCGCGCCGGCGGACTTCGCGGCTTGCCGGCGCCCGTGCCGCATCGCATGCAGCCGTCGCATGCGGTAACGGCAGCCGGCCTCTCTCGCCTCTCGCACACCGTGTCGCCGCCTCAGTCGGCCGTCGCCGCGCCGCGCCTTGTCGCGCCGCGCGAACGGTCGCCGGTAGTCGTAACGAAGCCGCTTGTATAGGCGGTCCAATGTGAAGCTAAGGAGAAGAGAGCTATGAAATCGGTCGGTTTTCTGAAAACGCTGGGCTCGGTGGTGGCGATGGTGGTGGCGTGCAACGTGTACGCTCAGGCAAGCGATGCATCGGCAACCGGCACGACCGCGGCACCGGCTGCCAGCGCCAAGTCCACCAAGAAGGCGAATAGCCAGCTCGGCCGCAAGGTGCGCGCCGCGATTGGCAAGGTGCAAGGCGTCGACGTGTCGAGCATCTCCGTGCGTGCTCGCGGCGGCGCCGTGACGCTGACGGGCTCGGTGCCCGACCAAGGCCAGATCGACGCCGCCGGCGAAGCCGCCAAGAGCGTCCCCGGCGTGACGTCGGTATCGAACAAGCTGAACGTCATGCAGCAGTAAGCGGGCCGCGTCGGCGCGCGAGCATCACGCGGGCAGCATCGAGCGGGCGCGATGACAGCCGCATTCGTGCGGGCTTGAACCGCGGGCGTCGTATGCGGCATGCGTGTATCGGCTGCCGCGCACGCGGTTTCATCCCGTCGTGCGCCAGCGTGATGCGCGGCAAGACCAGGGCTCCGGCGAAAAATGCCGGGGCCTTTTTTATTTTCCCGCGCGGATTTTTGAAGCGGTGATGATGGGTCACACGGCATGAATCGCGGCCGCCGCGAGCGGGCGTCGCCGCCGTCGTCCGTGCGCTATGACACACAATTGACGCGGCTTGAAGCGTAGTGTGATGGATGGGAACCGGAGTCAACGCCATGGAATCCACGCTTTTGCGCTACACCGATTTGCCGATCGGCGATCGGGCGGCTTTCGAACTGGTGTGCGCCCGGCACGGTTTTGCGCCGGCGCACTTCGACATCAGCGTCTGCATGGACCCGGCCGATGCCGCGCACGAGCGACTCATCACGGTGCGGCGCGGCGGTTGGGCGCAGTCCTATCACGACCGTCATGGTCAATGGATCCGGCAGTTCGAGGCCGATCTGAACTGCAGGTTCTTCAAGTAGCCGTAGCCGCGCTGAAGGCAGGGGCAGTCGTATCGGCCGTGCTTTGGTGCGCTCGCAACATCAGTAGATAAGGCGCGCTATCCCGCCGGCCGCATCGACCATCAAGCCAGCACGAGCCGCACGCCGACCAGCGTCAGCGTGGCGGCGAGCAGATTGCGCAGCAGCGCATCCGGCGCGCGCGCCGACAGGTAGCTGCCGATCGCGATGCCCGGCAGTGAGCCCACCAGCAGCGACAGCAGCATCGACCAGTCGACCGAACCCAGCAGCCAATGGCCCGTGCCCGCCAGCAGCGTGAGCGGCACCGCATGCGCGATGTCGGAGCCGACGATGCGCGTGGTCGGCAGCAACGGATACAGCAGCAGCAACACCGTCACGCCGATGGCCCCCGCGCCCACCGAAGTCAGCGACACCAGCACGCCGAGCACCGCGCCCGTCACCATGGTGAGGACGAGGGTGCGCCCCTGGGTGGGTGCGCGCTGGCGGAGCGCGCCGAGCGCCGCGAGTTGCGGACGGAACACCAGCGCCACCGCCGTGATCAGCAGCGCCACGCCGAGCACGATCTGGATCAGCCGGCTCGCGCCCGGCGTATCCATGCCATAGCGATGCAGCAGGATCAGCGTGAGGGTGGCGGCGGGCACGCTGCCGGCCGCGAGGCGCAGCGTGACCTGCCAGTCGATCGAGCCTTTCAGGCCGTGCACCAGCGTGCCGGTCGCCTTCGTGGCGGACGCGTACAGCAAGTCGGTGCCGACCGCGGTGGCCGGATGCACGTTGAACAGCAGAACGAGGATCGGCGTCATCAGCGAGCCGCCGCCGACGCCCGTCAGTCCGACCAGAAAGCCGACGAACAGGCCGGAGACGGAGTACAGCAGATCGATATGGGGAAGAGCCATTGAGCGGACCGCGGACGGTCGGGTGGGTTGGACAGTTAGGCGCCAGGGCCGGCGCGTGCATGCCTTGCACGCTCGGCGGATGTCGGCGGAAGGCCCGCCGCGGCGCGGCGAAAGGCGCTATTGTCGCAAAACCGCCGCGCTTGCGTGCGGAAACACCGTGACGGCTATGCCGGGTGTGTGTACGAAGCGCCGTCACGGCCCATGCGGGACTCGCATGAGGCGTGCGAGGAGCGCGACGGCGCGTCGTCTTGCGCCGCTAACGTCGGCGGCGCATCCGCGCGCGCTCCGCTCAAAGCGCGCGGCGAATCTCGACGATGCCGAAGGCCGCGAGCGTGAGCCCGACCGCCTTGTCGATCGCGACGCGCAGCTTGCTGCCGATCGCATGGCGCGCGAACGACACCACGGTCACGAGGAAACACCACCACGCGATCGAGCCGCAAAACACGCCGCCCACCGTGGTGAGCGCGATGCTCGATGAAAACGCGCCGCGCGGCGCGAGCGTGGTGAACAGCGCGGCGAACATGATGACGGTTTGCGGATTGGTCAGCGTGAGCAGCAGCGAACTTGCATAGGCGCGCAGCGCGCCAGCGCGGCCGATCTGCGCGAGCTGGCCGGTGCCGCCGTTGCTGCTCTCGCCGTTGCCGTTTGCCGCGTCGACGGGGGATTTTTGCAGCAACGTGCGCACGCCGAGATAAAGCAGAAAGAGACCCGCGAGCAGATGCAGAGGCCGGTCATAGGCGAGCATGAACTGCGAGATGCCGACGAGGCCGAGCGCCGCGATCAAGCCATAGACCGCATCGCCGGTCGCGATGCCGAAGCCGATCGCAAGCCCCGCGCGCGGACCGCCGGTCAGCGTGCGGCGGATGCACAGCATGCCCATCGGGCCGACCGGCGCTGCAATCGCGAGGCCGACGCCCGCGGCGGTGAGAAAAAGACTGGTGGTGGACATGGGCAATCCTGCCTGGTTGTTCTGATTTGCCGCGCTTCGGCCGCGGTTCGCGCCGGAGTGCGGGCGCGTGCGCCATTGTGAGCGAAGCTGCGTCCCTGGTCGACGAACGCAAAATGGAAGTGAAGGTGAAAGCAGATGACGGCTGACGGCTGACGACGAGAGCCCGCCCTGCGGGGCGGGCTTGCGCGTTTTTAGTGTTTCTTCTGAGTGGCCGACGTGCTAGGCGCCACGCGGATCGGCGGCGCGCCCGAAGGCGACGTGGCGGGTTGGGGTTTCTTCGGTTGCTTCGGTTTCTTGACTTCCCGGTTACTACGCATTTGACCTTTTGCCATGATGGACTCCCAATTGGCTTATTTTCGCTCCACGTGGAAGCAATTAGGTAGTGTGCGCTGATTTTGCCGTGCGTGCCGGGGTTTTTGCCTTTTCGCCGATGCGTTCACCGCCCCGCGTGCGCGACCCCGGAAAAAACGTCAGCCGGCCCTGGAGCCGGCTGACGTTTTTGCGTCCGCTGAAGCGAAGCGCGGGGTTAAATCCCGACGTACCCCACCGGAACCGTTGCGTTGGCCTTCGCAACCGACGCATTGTTCGACACCACATACACCGGCGATTCGGTCAGGTTCAGCGTGAGCACACCGTTGCTGTAGTTCGCGCTCGTCGCATTGCCCATCATGTCGACCACCTTCACGGTGCCGCTCGTGCCCGGCGCGTCCACGTTGAGGCTGTACGACACGCTATAGGTCGAGCTGAAACCCGCGCTCGCGTTCCAGACGCTGTTGTTGTGCGCCCACAAGGCGGTGATCGCCGCGCCGTTGCCCACTTGCTGGAACGCGTAGGCGTAGACGCCGGTCGGCGTGCCGTTCACGGGGCCGAGCGTGGTGGTGCCGTCGAGCGTATGCGTCAACGCGCTGATCGCCATCGCGACCGGCTTCGGGCTGATGTTCGACGCGCCGAATGCGCCCTGCGCATCGGCCAGATCGAAGAACGTGCCGTAGCCGACCTCGTTCGGATAATCCGCGCCATAGAACACGTAGGTCTGATCCGCGCCTTCGCCGAGCGTGATGATGTGCATGCGCGCGGCCACCGCGGCTTGCGCGTACAACACGTTCGCGCTCGGATAGTTCGGGCCATACGCGCTGCCGAGGTCGTAGCTGATGCCGGCTTCCGTCGAGAACAGCTTCATGCCCGGGCGATAGTCGCTGGCCATTTCCGCGCGCAGATTGCGCATCTGGCCGCGCAGCGAACCGTCGGCGGTGGCGGGATCGGCGTCGTAGCGCTCGGGCGGATGCGACGGCGAGGTGCCCGCGTCGTAGTAGCCGTGCGTGGCCACCGCGTCGATGTACTGACCGAAGCCGAGCGACGCGAGGCGCTTCAGGCGCGTCGTGGTCAGGCTCGGGAACGCATCGGTCGGGCCCATCACCACCGCGTGCGGATCCGTCGAGTGAATGCCCGTATGGACCGCCTTGTACAACGCGACGAAGTTCGCGTCGGTGTCGGTCCACATCTGGTTCGGCTCCCACGTCACCTGATAGTAGTTCGCCGACTGGCTCGGGAAGTACGCCGCGCGAATCGCGTTCGACTCGGTGCCGACGCGGCCCATGTAGCTCTGGTAGTACGACAGGTCGGTCGGCAGTCGCGTGTCGTCCTGGAACGCGCCGGTGCTGCTCGCCCACGCGGGAATCCCGTCGAGACGGATCAGGCGCATCACCTTGCCGGACTTGTAGAACGCGTCGAGGTTGCCGGCCGACGGGTTGAACGTGTTCGGCCCGTTCGGCTCCATCGTCGAGAGCTGGCGATCGTCGATGGTCGACGAAATGCCCAGGGCGGCAAGCAGCGGACCGTTGCCGTTCGCGCCCTGCATGCCGAAACGGTGCTGCTCCTGGCGCGCATAGATGACCGTGGGAACGATGCCGGAAAGATTCGGCGTCACGCCGAAGGTCGCGATGCCGACCGGACGCGTGCCGGCTTGCGGCAACTGCCCGCCGTTTTGCGCGAGCGTGCCGGTCGCCGCGAAATAGCCGGCCAGCGTCGACGTGCAATTGAACGTGATGGTTTTCTGGCCGCTCGCCACGGCCGTGCTGCCGCTTGCCGCGACCTTGCCGAGCGTATCCGTGACGGCCCAGTTCAGCGTGTCCGCGCTCGGCGCGTTGGTGGTGAAGGCAAGCTGGAAAGTGGCGCCTTGGGCGAAGATGCGGGTGCCGTCCGCGCTGGGCGTATCCGCGGCGATCGTCGCGCTGCCCGAGCCCGCCGACGTGACCGGCGACGCGCAACTCAGCTTCGCGGTGGATTTGCCCGCGGCGTTCAGCGCGGTCGAGCCGCTGCTCGTGCTGCCGCTGGTGCCGTTGGTGCCATTCGCCTGCGTGGCCGCGGCGCCGCTGGCACTGTCGCCGCCACCGCCGCCGCATGCGGCGAGCGCGAGGGAAAGCGTGGAGAGAAGGAATAAGCGAGGTTTCATCGATCTGTCAGCCATGCGTTGGTGGACACCCGTCCGGCTCTTCGCGCGAGGCGCGTGGGGAGACGGAGCGAACGTCGCGGTCATTTGCGAGCCGGCCGGCGCGCGAAGCGTCGGCACTGGCAGTCCTGGTTGCGCAACGATTCAATTGCGCGAACGTGATGGTCTTCCCGGGTCGTCGGTCAAAAAGCGCGTCTTTCGGAGAACCTCACGTCATACGAAACGGCTTTTCAAACGAAATGAATCTGGCGGAATCCGACGATCAGGAGGTACGACGAAAAGACTCGTTGCTCAGAGGAATAGCGCGATGAGCGCTGGAGTACTTCGCCTCATTCACTTTCAGCGGATGAAGTTCTTTCCTTCTGTCTGTGATTAAACGCACGAATGGGAAGAATCGACCGCCACGATACGCATTAGTCTGCTTAAAAGAAGTAACGACTCGTAACGTATGAACATTCAATCAGCACTATTTGCATCGATCGGATGAAAGGCAATATCTGTTGAAAACCGTCTTTATCCGCCAATGAAAATTGGGCATGCGAATAGCCGAGCCGGATACCTAACTATCCACTCCGGCGGCAATCACCCGCGAAATGGGCGCTGGCGCTCATTGCGCAGCCGATCGAATCTTGGAGTTGGCGTAAAAGCGCTGGGCCTTGGGTGTAACTTGTCCGGGCGACAGTGACTTCGCAGCGGAACTGTCGCTGTTCTCGGAGACGGTCGCCTTTCGAAGAAAGGCGCCAAATACACACAAGAATGGATGCCGAAGTCAGTGAGGGCCGGTGCAGGGCTTCGGCGTGTCCATCCGCTGCGCAAAAAAGGCGGTTATCCAGAGAGATAAATCGTGAGAATTCTTCAATTGGTTCACGCACCGCGGTTGTCCGGGGCAGAAGTACTCGTCAAAGGTCTCGCCATTCACCATCAGCGCGCCGGCCATGAAGTTTGTGTGGCTTCGCTGCTTCCGCAACAGGACGATTTCGCCGGCATTCGTGCGGAGCTTCAGGCCGCCGGCGTCACGTGTCTGTTTCCTCGGGCTCGCCACGGCAGAGTGGGCAAACTGCTGCATCTATATCGTGTGGTGCGCCAGTTTCGGCCCGACTTCATCGTGGCTCACGCCACGCTCGCCGCGTTGTATGTGCGGCTGCTGCCTGTGCATACGCCCATCGCATGGGTGATGCATTCCGGCGTCAACGATTTCGAAAACGGCGCGCTCAAGCGAGCGGAACGCCTGTTGTCGCGCCGGGCGAGGGCGATCATCGGCGTGTCGCAACAAAATATCGACGACTATCTGCGCGAAATCGGCACGCATCCGTCTTTGGTCGTGATTCCGAACGGCGTGGACGCCTCTCAGTTCGCGGAGCACGACGACGCACCCGCGCCGGGTCTCGCGGCGCCCGCGAAGCAGATCGTTCAGTTGGGCCGCTATATCGAGGGCAAGAGCCAGCTCGATACCGTTCGCGCGTTCGAACGCGTGGTGCAAAGCGAGCCCGACGCGCGGCTGCTGTTGTGCGGTGTCGTGGAAGACCCCTCCTATCACGAGGCGGTGTTGTCGCTCGTGACTCGGCTCGGGCTGGAGAGCAAGGTGACGGTATGCGGCCCGCGAACCGATGTCGCGGCGATTCTCGGCGCCTCCCGTGTGTTCGCGATGCCGTCGCGCTTCGAGGCGCAGAGCATCGGTTTTCTGGAGGCGCTCGCGTCGGGCATTCCGGTTGTCGCGAGCCGGATTCCGTCGTTCGGTTTTGCGAGCGGATTCGCCGGCGTCAGCCTCGTCGATACGACGGATTGCGAAGCCTACGGTCGCGCGTTGCTGAATGCGCTCGACATGCCGCGAGCGAAACGGCAACTCGCAGGCTATACGCTGCACGACACCGCGGATCGCTACATGACGATCGCGCGCAAGTTCGTTCATCCGCTGCACGTGTCCGCCTGAGTCGAACCCGAACGACCGGCTTTCGCTACCGCGCGAGCCGGTCGATTCGCACTGTCTCCGAAAAAAGCCCGGGCAGTTCGCCGAGTTCCTGCGCGGCGCCCAACGCGAAATCCTCCGTCACCGCGTAGCGCGACAGCGCCGCTGAGCCGCCCGTGAAATAAAAATCTCCAAGCGTCGCATCGACTCTCCGATACAGCACGAGCGCCGCATGGCCGTTCTCGCGCACGAATGCCGGGAAAACATCCGACCACGACATGCCGCTCAATGTCGCCGCCTGAATCGGCGTGCTCGTCGCGTCGTGCGGATTCATCGTGGCGATGTCGATCATGGCGTCGCCGTTGCTACCGTCGAGGTGCGGTGTCAGCAGAATCAGCGCATGGCTGTCTTTGCCCTGTGTCGCGCCTGCCGTTACTTTCACGAAGTCCGGGGAGAAACGAGGCGGCAATGGTTTGCGCTCGCCGAGCGTCAGACGCGCGCCGTCGTTGGCGATTGGGGTGAGTGCGAGCCGCCCGTCGACGTTCTCCACCGCGACGAGTGACGCGCGCGATCCTGCCATCTTGAGCGGCACAAAGTTGGCGTTTTGCCGCAGGTTTCTGGCTTGCGCCCAAAGCGCCGGTGCGGAGCCGGAAGATCCCGCGGACGACGCCACCCATAGATCGAGCCCGCTATCGGCGCGCTTCTGCGCGATCAGCACGCCGGCTCGCCCCGTTCCCGTGAAGTCCGCCGCCACATATTGCTGCGTGAGTTCGGGCTTGAACGCGCTGCTGGTTTGCAGCCAGAGACGGGGCGCCTCGAAGCGCGCCCCGGTGCTCCGCAGCAACCAGAAAGCGGTGCCCGCTTGACGCGCGGTGACGACCATCAAATCCGCCTTGCCGTCGCCGTCGAAATCGCCGAGCAGGAAGCGCGCGCTGTCGAAGCACAGCTTGTCGTTCGCGCAACTCGGCGAGAGCGCGCGGGGATCGAAAGGCACGGCGCTGGCATACCAGAGCGCGGGGCGCGACGCCTTCGCCAGCGCCACGGCATACACGTTGAATCCCGGTCCGTGGGGCTGCCGTTGAACATACACCGCCGCTTGCTCGCCGCTGCCCGCGAGGTCGCCGTACATGGCGGTGGCGAGCCGCGCGTCGTTCGCCTGCGTGCGTTGCGTGGCGGCCCATCGAAAGCGGGTGGTGAGCGCGGTGCAGCCGCGCATGACGAGTTCGCCGGCGTTCTCGCCGAGGCAATGCCGTTGCGGCGTGTAGACGAGGCCGAAGTCCCACGGCGTCCAGCGCTGCGCCATGTCCCATTGATCGCAGGTTTCGGAGACCAGATACCCGTCGCGCTCGGCGATGCATTGCGAAGTGAGCACGCTGACGAGCGCGGCGTTGCGCGTGTTGCCGGGATAAACCGTCAGCGGCTCCCATCGCCATTGCTGCGCGGCCGAGCCGTCGCACGCGGCCAGCGTCGGCGCATGGCCCGCGCCCGCGGAACTCAGGCAACGGCTCGCCGCCGCATTGAATAGCTGCACGGGACGGGACTGAAAATCCGCCGCGCGCCGATCGCTGCGATCGGCAAACGCATAGCGGCGCGCAATCCAGTTGCCGTCCCATTGAAACTCGCCGAACACATGCGAGGACTCGCCGCCGTCGATCGAAAAGTAGCTGGCGACGATGTCGCGCTTGCGTTGCACTTCGGCGGCGGGAAGATTGCCGGGCCAGCCGCCGGTAGGGTAGGTGACGTGATATTCGATCGGCACGCTCTTGCCGAGCGTCTGCGCGACATGGCGCGTGATGCGCGCGGCGTAGATGTGGTCGGGATGCTCGATGAACGGCACGGTATCGGGATTCAGCGTGAAGATCTCCGACGCCGGCGCGAGGATCGCTTGCAGCGTCGCCGAAAGCGAGTCGCGGTCGTACTTCACGCGCGCGGAGCCGTCCGCGTTCATCGGATAGGTCGACAGCGTGGCGTGCTGTTCCCACAGCAAGCCGAGCGGCTCGCGCCCGCCGCGCACGCCGCCGCCCGGCAAGCGGAATTCGAGCAGGCGGACTTGCGGCTTGTCCTTCAACACCATCTGATGCACGAGCTTGCCGGCAATCGCGATAGTGGATTCGAGCCATTCGTCGCGCACGCCGGCCATGCGTGCATACGCGAGCCGCGAGGCGCGCTCGCGGGTCTGCACATAGGCGAAGTCCGCGCCGTTGGCTCCGCCGATCAGATGAACGGTGGTGATGCACCAGCCGGCGTCGAGACGCTCGCTGATGGCGGGGTCCACGAAGAGCAGATCGTCATCGAGATGCGCGACCACCGTGATCAGCGTGCCGGGGCTGCAATCGGCCGCGCGCGCGGCAACCGGGAGGACGGCGAGCAATAGAAGCGCGAGAAGCGCGAGCAAGGCGGTGAATGAATCGCGAACGAACCGGGTTGCCGATAATCGCATGATGATTCGAGTCCTGACGGTGGGCTCGATCTTACTGTAGGGGCCTGGCCCGCCACGTTGCCGAACTCGCAGTGGACTCGCATTCGCTGCCGCCGCGCAGAATGCCGTGCTAGCGGAAATAGGCCTTGGTGTTCTCGTGAACATCCACGCGCGCGAGCAGGTCCGACGGCGCGAGCCAGAGATAGCCGCTGTGCTGATCGGGCCGGCCGATCGGCACGGCGCTGCTGAACGTCAGCGAGTAAGCGAGCACGATGTAGTGGGTCGACACGTCCGGCTCGTCGGCGAAGTTGTCGTGGTAGTGATGTTCGTAGACGCCCTCGAAGCGCGCGCTGGAACGCGCCAGGCTGCCGATGCCCAGTTCGGCTTCGGCGACGCGCGCGAACGCCGCGTCGAGGGTCTCGTCCTTGAGAATGCGCCCGCCGGGCACGAACCAGGTGCCGCGCGCGGGGCGGTTGCGGCGATGCCCGATCAGCACGCGCCCGTCGGCGTCCCTGACGATCAGGTCGATCGAGACCAGAGGCGTTAGGCGGACCACGTCCAGGAAGTCGATCCCCGTCAGCATGTCATCTCCAGTGAGGCGTGTGTCGTTTTCATTTCAGCGTGCGCCGTGGTGGTCGCGAATCCGCTACGGATCGCGACGGTCGTCGTCGTGCCGGGCGAGGCGGCCTGAAACGTTCGCCAGCAGCAGCACCAGCGCGACGGCGCCGATCGTCGCGAAGAGAAACGCGCCGATCATCGCCGCCAGCACCAGCATCGTCCATGCAAGGCCGCTCATGTTTCGGCTCCAGCGTGTTGATTTTCATGCTAACCGCCCGCGCACGGACTCTCTGTGCGCCAGCACCCGCGGGGACTGTCGCCTGACGCCGAAGTATCGCCAGCTCGCGCCGCTAGCGTGCGACATAGCCTTCCGGCGTCGTGACCGCGTCCTTGAACACGTCGGCGTTGCCGGAGACCACGTAGAGCGGCGCCGGCGACAGCTTCAGGTTCGCCACGCCGTCGCGGTACGGCACGCGCGTGGCGTTGCCCATCATGTCGAACGCGGTCACTTCGCCGGCACTGCCCGGCGCGTCGACCCGCAGCCGATAGTCCGCGCCGCGGCTCGCGTCGAAGCCTGTTCTCGCGTTCCACCTGGCGTTGTCGTGCGTCCATAGCGCGGTCACGATCTTGCCGCCGCCGAGCCGGAGGAACGCATAGGCATGGACGCCTTTCGGCAACCCTTTGAGCGGTCCGAGCGTGCTGGTTCCGTCGACGATGCGCGTCATCGCCGCCACCGCGAGTGCGGCCGGCTTCGGACTGATGTTGGACGGACCATAGGCGCCCTTCGGATGATCGAGCTCGAAGAAAATGCCGTAGCCGGGCGCGGCGTCCGGCATGTCCGCGAGATAGAACACATAGGTCATGTCCGCGCCTTCGCCGAGCAGGATCAGATGCGTGCGCGCGACGACCGCGGCTTGCGCGTACAGCACGTTCGCGCCCGGATAGTGCTTGCCATACGACTCGCCGATGTCGTAGCTGATGCCGGTTTCGGTCACGAAGAGCGGCGCGCCGGGTTTCAGGTACTGACGGAGTTCGTGGCGCAGCGCCCGCATCGAGGCGGGCAGCGCGCCCGGCACGGTGCCTTGATTGCCGGTGTCGACGACGCGCTCGGGCGGATGCGACGGCGTCGTGCCGATGTCGTAATAGCCGTGCACGGTCATGCCGTCCATGTAGCGGCCGATGCCGAGCGGGCCGAGTCGGCGCATCCACGTCACGTTGCCCTGCACCGACGAATAGGTCGGGCCCATCACCACCGCGCGCGGATCGGTCTGATGGATGCCTTCCCACACGGCCTTGTACATCGCGACGAAATTGGCGTCGGTGTCGCGCCACGGCAGCCCGCCGTCCGCGTCCGGCTCCCACGTCACCTGATAGTAGTTGTCGCGCTGTTTGGGGAACCAGGTCGTGCGAACGCGGTTCGACTCGGCGCCGACCTTCGCCATGTAGTCCTTCATCTGCGCGAGCGAGGTCGGCGCATAGCTGTGCGTTTGCTTGCCGTTCGGGCTCGCCCACTGCGGAATACCGTCGAGCTGGATCAGGCGCATGATGTCGCCGCCCTTGAAGAAGGGCGTGAGCGGCTTCGCGGCGGGATCGAAGGTGCCGGGTTGTTTCGGCTCTTCCATGTACCAGTTGCGGTTGTCGTTGGCCCACGCAAGCCCGAGCGCGGTGTACACCGGCCGATAGCCGTCGCCGTCGCAGCAGTGTTGCCCCGGCGCGAGATACGCGGTTCCCTGTCCGCCGAATCGATGCAGATCCTGGTACGGAAAGCGCACGGCGGGTAATGCGGCCGACGTGTCGGGCAGCACGCCGAAAGTGGCGATGCCCGCAGGCCGCGTGCCGCGCGATTCGAGCTGGCCCTGGGCGCGTTCCAGCGAGGCGGAGACGGCGAAGTACCCGGCCACGCTCGACGCGCAACTGAGCGTGGAGGAGGTCGAGCCCGCCGCGACGCTGAAGCGTCCGCTCGCGCGCACGGCGTTCCAGCTATCGCGTATCTGCCAGTCGAGCGTGTCGCCTTGCGTCGGGCGCGTGGTGAAGACGAGCGCGAACGGTTGGCCGGCCGTGAAAAGGCGCGTGCCGTCGCCTGGCGTGTCGGCTTCGAGCAGATCGCCGTTCGCGGCCGCGCGAGCTTGCGACGACGGCGCGGCGCAACGCAGCCCTTGGCCGGGCGGCGCCTTTAATTCATTGGACGCAGCCGCCGATTGCGCTGATTGCGCCGATTGCGTTTTGAGCGATGCGTCATTCGCCGTGGCGATCGCCGCCGACGCCACGCTCGCCGCGGCATTGGCATTGGCATTGGCATTGGCATTGGCCTTGGCATTGGCCTTGGCCTTGGCATCGCCCTTCGCCGCCCCAGCCGCGCCGGCCGCAACCATGCAGCGCTTCTCCACACCCGGCGCCGGATCGCCGAACACGCCGTTGTTGCATTCGGCGCTGTTCGTGAACGCCTTGACGACATGCTGTTCGACCGTGCCATACAGCACGTCGCGCGTGCCGCTGAAACGACAGGTGCCGTATTCCGCCGCGCACGGTGTCCACTTTGCGCCGTCGACGGCGATCTCGGCACGGCTCGTGGCCTGCTGGTCCGCACCGGCCGCGCCGCCCCGAACGGCGGCGAGCCCGAGCACGAACAAGACCGCCGCCGCGATGGCGACGCGCCGCATGGGCCCGCGCTCGACCGACCCGCCGATGCGCGTGCGCGGCGCGCGATGTTCGCATGGATTCGACATATGTTTCCCGCGTCTTTTGCTGCAGTTGCTCGCGACGATGCGTCGCCCAACTGCTAGTTCACCAGGCCGGAGCCGCCTTGCCTCGCCCCGGTATCGCAAACTGTTGCGGAAATCGCATAGCGTATTTCCGCAATCCCCTGGCGGAATTCGACCGGCCTTCAGCCGACGGCATCCGCCATTGCCCCGTCTATTGCACAGCGGGCTCAGGTTGTCTTATTACCGTGTTTCACGTCTGAAACATTAATCGACTTGTTTATATTCTTCAGTTCCAATTACAACAAATTAATTAATCTTGCCGCGCCGGGAATTGCTTATATTAGAGACTCGCTTTGCTAATTGTCTGTCCCGGATTGTATCGTCGGAACAAAGCCGAAGCGGCGCCGCTTGCAGAAAATCCCGCACGGATAGGCAAATCATGCTTGCCACGACCGCCGGGCCGGGAACAATCACCCGCAACGAACGAAATAGCGGGCTGAACGATTAGCAACTTCCACGTTTCGAGTAGCTGCCGTGTGTGTGCTGGCGTACTAAATGGCTTTTCTGTTTGCATTAAGATTCGCAAACTGCAAATCGATTCATATGTTGAATCGGCAATTAATTCAATGAAAAACAGGTGGGCGGAAAGATTGATCCGAAATCGACTGACTGGCCGCCTGTTCGATACGCCAGCCTGTCTCTCCTTTCAGACATGGCGATTAAATGCTGGATTGGCGGTGGCCATGATGCGCCGCACAGGCGGCCGCTCCGTGGCCGTCCAGGGTGAAAGTAGATCCGTTTTCTGGTGAGAGGATGACTATGACCTGCGCGAGTCTCGAGTCTGCAATGCTGCGTTGGGTGCACGCTCCGAACAAGGGTATGCGGCGCATCGCGATATTGATGTTCAACGACTGCTCGTTGCAGGGCGCCGGCGTCGTTGCCGAGGTTTTCCAGGCAGCGAACGAACTGGCTTCGTCCGGCACCGGCGGTTGGACCTACGACGTTTCTTTCCTGTCCGCCGACGGCGGCATGGTGACTTCCTCGTCCGCGTTGCGGGTCTGGACAGACGGACTCGATGCGCGCCACTACGGCGGCTTCGACGCGCTCTACGTGGCGGGCGGCAAGGGCGCGGCGGCCGCGGCCGGCGACGAGCGGCTGATCGCGTGGCTGCGTCGCATTCGGCGCAACACCGGCATGATCCGCCCGATCGCGGAAGGCCGCGCGCTGCTCGAGGCGGCCTACGTGCCGGACGGCAAGGAGAGCGCCGAATTCCGCGCGCAGCCGATCCCGCCGCGCCAGTCCGAACCGAGTGCCGACGCGGGCGACCGGCTCGAATCGATGAGAAGCGCGCTCGCCATGATCAAGCGCGATCTCGGCAGCGCGACCGCCCGCACGGTGGCAGAACGGCTGCTCGCCGATTCCTGCTCGAACCTCGCGCCGTTGCTCGGCGAGGACGGCGGCCTGAGCCCAGGCGACAAGGTGCGCGCGGCGGCGCGCTGGCTGCAGGAAAACTGCCAGCAGGCGATTTCGATCGCCGACGCGGCGCAGTTCGCCGCGATGAGCGAACGCAACTTCCTGCGCCGCTTCAAGATGGAAATGGGCATCACGCCCTCGAGCTTTCTGTTGCACGAACGCCTTGCGGTGACGTGCAGCCTGTTGACCGAATCCGAATTGCCCGTCGACAAGATTGCCCGGCGCACGGGCATGGGCAACGGTGACCGGCTCGCGAAGGTGTTCCGCAAGCGGATGAGAATTTCTCCCACCGAATTCCGCATTCAAAGCCGGCGCATGGTCGGCGAATAACGCAGACGGGGCCAACTGGAAGGCCGCGCGCGAATGCGCGCCGCCAGTCAATGTTTTCGTGGACTTCTGGAAAGACAAGGAATGCGGATATGTCGATTGAGCGAGCTGTGAGCGGTGCTTGCACCCAACCCGGCGATGCGGATGCCGCAACGAGCCGCGCGCGTTGCGCGCGCATCGTTCCGGTGATCCTCGCCGGGGGCTCGGGCACGCGGCTATGGCCGGTATCGCGGGAAAACTATCCGAAGCAACTGATCGACGTGGTCGGCTGCGACTCACTGTTGCAGGCCACCGCGCGGCGCATGGACGGCTTTCCCGCCGGCTGGAACGTGGATGCGGCGCCGATCGTCGTGTGCGGCGAGGAACATCGCTTCGTGATCGCGGAGCAGCTTCATGAAAACGGCGTCGAGGCTCGTCTGATCGTCGAACCGGCGCGCCGCGATACGGCGCCGGCGTTGACGCTCGCGGCCTCGCTCGCCTGCGCGGACGGCAGCGACGCGATTCTGATCGTGATGCCCGCGGACCATTCGATCGCGGACCTGCACGCGTTGCAAGCCGCGTTCGACAGCGCCGCGCGCTACGCGGAACGCGGCGCGATCGTGACGCTCGGCGTGCCGCCCACGCGTCCCGACACGGGCTTCGGCTATATCCGCATCGGCGCGGAACTGTCCGACGGCGCGCATGCGATCGGCGGTTTCGTCGAAAAGCCCGCCGAGGAAATCGCGGCGCAGTACGTCGCGGCGGGCACGTATTGGTGGAACAGCGGCATCTTCATCGTGCGCGCGAGCGTGTGGCTCGACACGCTCAAGCGTCTGCAGCCGGAGATGCATGCGGCGTGCGAGCTTGCCTTCAGCGGCGGCCGTAGCGAGGGCGCGTACTTCCGTCCGCTGGTGGACGCGTTTCTCAGCGCGCCCGCGGATTCGATCGACTATGCGGTGATGGAGCGCCTCACCGAAACGGACGAGGCCGAAGCCGAGGCCGAAGCCACGCAACGCGCCGACGCAAGCGCGTTCGTCGTCAATCCGCCGGGTGTCGTCATCCGGCTGGAAGCGGGCTGGTCGGATCTGGGTTCGTGGGACGCCGTGTGGGCCGCGATGGACAAGGACGCGAGCGGCAACGCCGGGCGCGGCCGCGTGACCTTCGAAGGCGCCGTGTCGAGCTATGCCTATTCGGAAGGGCGGCTCGTCGCCTGTGTGGGCACGACCAATGTGGTGGTGGTCGAAACCGCCGACGCGGTGCTGGTGGTCGACCGCTCGCGCGTGCAGGACGTGAAGGGGCTCGTGTCGCGCATCAAGGCGCAGCACGCGCCCGAGGCCGACGCGCATCGCAAGGTGCGCCGCCCCTGGGGCTTCTACGATTCGATCGACCACGGCGAGCGCTTCCAGGTCAAGCGCATCGTCGTGACGCCGGGCGCGCAACTCTCGCTGCAACTGCATCACCACCGGGCCGAACACTGGGTGGTCGTGCGCGGCACCGCGCTCGTCACGCGCGGCGACGAGCAGTTCCTGCTGAGCGAAAACGAATCGACCTACATTCCGATCGGCACGCGGCACCGGCTCGAGAACCCCGGAAAAGTGCCGCTCGAAATCATTGAAATCCAGTCAGGCGTCTATCTCGGCGAAGACGACATCGTGAGGTTCAACGACAACTACGGCCGCTGCTCGTAGGCGGCTCGCCGGCACGGCTTCGCGGACAAGAACGGCAAGAACGGCAAGAACGAGGGAAGCAAAATGCGCAGGTTCCAGGATTTGCTGGCGCGAGTTTTCGATGTCGCGCTGGTGCTCGCGGGTGCGGCGGTGGCGTCGCAGATCCGCTTCGACTATCTCGCTCAATCCGGATTCTATTGGGCGCTGGTGATGTTTTCCGCCGCCTTCGCGCTGGCCATCTTTCCGGCGTTCGGCGTCTACGAATCATGGCGCGGCCGCTCCAAGCTCGCTCTCGCGGGCCAGGTCTCGCTCGCGTGGCTGATGGTGCAGGCGTGCGCGCTCGTGCTGATGTATTCGCTGCATCGCATCGACTTCGTGTCGCGCTTGTGGTTCTCGTACTGGACGGCGGTGACCGGCGGCCTGCTGATCTCATGGCGGCTCATCACGCATGCCGTCCTGGCGCGCGCGCGTCAACACGGCATGAACCTGCACCAGGTCGCGATCGTCGGCAGCGGCTCGCAATGCGACGCCATCATCCGCCGCATCGAATCCGCGCCGACCACCGGCTTTCGCGCCGCCGCCGTCTACAACACGCGCCCCGACACCGCGCCCGTGACCAGTTCGCGCGTGCCCGTTTTCGGCACCGTCGACGCGCTTGCCGACTACATCCGAAGCAACGACGTGCACGAGCTCTGGCTGATGCTCTCGCTCACCGAGGAGCCGCTGATCTGCTCGCTCGTCGGCGAGTTCCGCGACGACCTGGTGAACATCCGTTTCATGCCGGACGTGCGCAGTCTCGCGCTTTTCGAAGGCAGCGGCGTGATCGATCTGCTCGGCGTGCCGGCGATCAACCTGGTCGCGTCGCCGCTCTCGGCGAGTTCGATGCTGAAGAAGGAAATCTTCGACCGCTTGTTCGCCGCGGCCGTGTTGATCTGTCTTGCGCCGATCCTGCTCGCGATCGCGATCGCCGTGAAGCTCTCGTCGCGCGGCCCGGTTTTCTTCAGGCAGAAGCGCAAGGGCGCGGACGGCCGCGTCTTCACGATCTACAAGTTCCGCTCGATGCGTGTGCATACCGAGCAGAAAGGCACGCTCAAACAGGCCACGCGCGACGATCCGCGCGTCACGAAGGTGGGCGCTTTCCTGCGCCGCACGAGCCTCGACGAACTGCCGCAATTCTTCAACGTGTTGCGTGGCGATATGTCGGTCGTCGGACCGCGTCCCCATGCGCTCGAGCACGACGACCTCTATCAGAAGGTGGTCGCGGGCTATATCAATCGCTACCGGATCAAGCCGGGCATCACGGGCTGGGCGCAGATAAACGGCTTTCGTGGCGAAACCGACCGCATCGAAAAAATGGAGCGGCGCGTGGAGCATGACCTGTATTACCTGGGGCATTGGTCGTTCGCGCTCGATATGCGGATCATCGGCGCGACGATCATTGCCGGACTAGTGCATCGAAACGCTTACTAAGCAGTCAACAAGCACGCCTGACGCTGCCTCCATCGAGGACAGCCGCCGTGGCGCAAGGAGGAAACATCATGAGCTCGCTTGTCATACGCACGGGAAGTCTTCTGGTTTGCGCAGTGGCGACACTGCTTTCGGCCTGTTCGCTGGCGCCGGGCCAGCACCTGGTCACGCCTGCCGCCCTACAGGACACGGGCGGTGAATACAGCACCGAGGCCTCGCAGCAGGTGCAGATTCCGATCACCGACATCAACCTCGCGCTGCTGCGCAAGATGAACGCGGCGCGCCAGGCGGCCGGGGTGGCGCCGGAGACGGCCGGGCTGTTCGGCAAGCCGCCCTCGTACAAGGTCGGCCCCGGCGACGTGTTGCAGATCGTCGTATGGGATCACCCCGAACTCGCCGCCGCGCTCGGTCAGCCGCCGGCGAACGCGAAGACGTCGGATGCCGCGCCGGGTTTTCTGATCGATGAAAACGGCGACGTGCAGTTTCCGTACGCAGGCACGGTGCACGTGGCGGGCAAGGACGTCGGCACGATTCAGAAAGAGCTGCACAGGAAGCTGAGCGTCGTGTACCAGAAGCCCGAAGTGACGGTGCGGGTCGCGTCGTTCCGGGCCGCGCAGGTGTACGTCGACGGTGAAGTGCGTCTGCCGGGCGCGCAGTCGATCAACGACATTCCGATGTCGCTCACGAGCGCGATCAACCTGGGCGGCGGCTTCAGCGCCAATGCGGACCGCAGCCGCGTGGAACTGATCCGCAAGGGCGTGACGTATCCGCTGAACATCGACGATCTGATCAAGCGCGGCCGCAATCCGTCGGACATCTACCTGCAACCGGGCGACCTGGTGCGGGTGGCCTCGCGCGAGGACAGCGCCGTGTTCGTGATGGGCGAGGTCAACAAGCCGGCCACCATCACGCCGATGCGCAACGGCACGCTGTCCTTGTCGCAGGCGCTGTCGGACAGCGGCAGTTTCAATTCGAATACGGCCGAGACCAAGCAGCTCTTCGTGATCCGCAATTCGACGAGCGACCAGCCGCAGGTCTACCACCTCGACGCGAGGTCGCCGGTGTCGATGGTGCTCGCGAACCAGTTCGAGCTTCAGCCGAAAGACGTGGTCTACGTCGACAACGGCGGCCTCGTTCGCTTCAACCGCGTGCTGAACCTGTTGCTGCCGGCGATCAATGCCGCGGTGACCGGGGTCATCGTCGCCAAATAACGATACGAATCTGGACCTTGAACCGCCGGGCTTTGTTGGGTGAACACTATGGCAATCAACTTCGAAAACCGCTATACGGATGTGTCCGGGCAGGATGAGCTTCACCTGTCCGACTATCTGCGCACGATCGTGCGAGGCTGGCGCACGATCGTCACGGTGACGCTCATCGCGCTCGCGCTGGGGTGCGCGTACGCGTTCCTCGCGCCGCCGACGTATCGCGCCGACGTGCTGTTCCACGTCGAGGACAAGACCGGCAACAACAACGGCAACGGCAAGGATTCGCTGCCGCCGCTCACCGGCATGTTCGACACCAAGCCTTCCACGGCGGCCGAGATCGAGTTGCTGAAGTCGCGTCTCGTCACCGAGGAAACCGTCAAGAAGCTGCATCTCGACATTACGGCCACGCCGCGCTATCTGCCGCTGGTCGGCGGCAGGATCGCGGGGCTGGTGAACGGGCAATGGGGTTTCAGGCTGCCGTCGTTCATCAATCTGTCGGGCTATGCGTGGGGCGACGAGCGCATCGCGGTATCGCGCTTCGACACGTCGAAGGAGATGTACGACACCACCTTCACGCTGATCGCGGGCAACGAAGGCGCATACGTGCTGCGCGACCGGAACGGCATCGCGATTCTGTCCGGCCGGGTCGGCGAGACCGTGGAAACCGATACCGCCGACGGTCCGATCGCGCTGCGCGTCGATTCGCTGGTCGGCGCGCCCGGCGCGCGTTTCGAATTGCAGCGCGCCTCGACGCTGAGCACGGTGGACCGCCTGCAAAAAGCGCTGGTGGTGGCCGAAACCACGCTGCAGTCCGGCGTGATTCGCGCGAGTCTCGAAGGCGGCGACAGCGCGTTGACGGCGGCGATCGTCAACAGCATGGCGCGCGAATTCGTGCGCCAGGATGTCGCGAGCCGTTCGACCGAAGCGGAGCACATGCTCGCGTTTCTCGATCAGCAACTGCCGGGGCTGCGCAAGGAACTCGACGAGGCGGAGCAACGCTACAACAAGTTCCGCAACACGCACGGCACGGTCGACCTCGGCGAGGAAAGCCGGCTGCTGCTGCAGCAGATCGTCGACAACAAGACCAAGCTGCTCGATCTGCAGCAGCAACGCGCGGAGATGTCGCAGCGCTTCACGGCGAACCACCCGTCGGTGGCCGCGCTCGACGCGCAGATCGCGGCCTTGCAGGGCGCGCAGGCCGCCATGAACCGCAGCGTCGCCGTGATGCCGGATACCGAACAGACCGCGTTGCGCCTGTTGCGCGACGTGCACGTCGACACGGAGCTGTACACCAACCTGCTCAACAGCGCGCAGCAACTGCGCGTGGCGAAGGCCGGCCAGGTGGGCAGCGTGCGCGTGGTGGACTTCGCCGAAGCGCCCGACGAGCCCGTGCGTCCGAAGCGCGTGCTGGCGATCCTGATCGCGCTCGGCGGCGGCCTCGTGCTCGGCATCCTGCTGACCTTCTTCAGGCGCGCGATGTACGGCGGCGTGGAGCGTCCCGACGAACTGGAAGCCGTGCTCGGCGTGCCGGTGTTCGCGGTGGTGCCGCGCAGTCAGACGCAGTTGCGCTTGCAGGAAAACGTCATGCTGCGCCGTCGCGGGCTTCACGTGCTCGCGCAACAGGCGCCGGAGGACATCGCCGTGGAAGGCGTGCGCAATCTGCGCACCTCGCTGCAACTGTCGCTCGATCATGCCGAGAACAACGTCGTGATGATCACCGGCTCGCGGCCCGATACCGGCAAGTCGTTCCTCTCGGTGAATCTCGCGGCGCTGGTGGCGTCGGCGAACAAGCGCGTGCTGATCATCGACGGCGACATGCGGCGCGGCGACGTGCATTCGCATTTCGGCATCGGCCATCAGCCGGGTTTGTCCGACGTGCTGAGCGGCGGCGATCTGGCCGCGATGATCCAGCGCAACGTGCTGCCCGGCCTCGACGTGCTCGCCAAGGGCACGCTGCCCTCGCATCCGTCGGAACTGCTGATGAGCAAGCGCTTCCAGACCCTGCTCGACGAACTGAAGCCGCATTACGACCTTGTGATCGTCGATACGCCGCCGGTGCTGGCGGTGACCGACTCGACGCTGATCGGCAAGTACGCCGGCACGACGCTGCTGGTGGTGCGCCACGGCCGCCATCCGCTGAACGAGATCACCGAAACCGCCAAGCGGCTGCGCAACGGCGGCGTGGCGCTCAGGGGCGTGCTGCTCACCGACGTGCCGCAGGAAGGCGCGTTCCTCGGCTCGGGCTATCAAGGCGGTTACTACGGGTACGACAGCATCGCGGGGTGAGGCGGCCCACGGTCGGGGGTCGGGGTCGGGGTCGGCCGTGTCGCGGTATGGGCATGGGGCATGGGGCATGGGTATTGGCATTACAACAAGCTCAACGAGGAGAACACTCAATGAAACGCAAGGTCGCGCTGATCACCGGCGTCACGGGACAGGATGGCTCCTACCTGGCCGAGCTGCTGCTCGCCAAGGATTACGACGTGCATGGCATCAAACGCAGGTCATCGCTGTTCAATACCGACCGGATCGATCACCTGTATCGCGATTCCCACGACCCGGAGCAGAGACTTTTTCTGCACCACGCGGATCTGACCGACTCGACCAGCCTGCTGCGCGTGATCCAGCGCGTCGAGCCCGACGAGATCTACAACCTCGCGGCGCAGAGCCACGTCGCGGTGTCGTTCGAGGAGCCGGAATACACGGCCAACGCCGACGGTCTCGGCGCCTTGCGGATTCTCGAGGCGATCCGCATTCTCGGGCTTCAGCAGAAGACGCGTTTTTACCAGGCGTCCACCTCGGAGCTGTACGGCCTCGTGCAGCAGGTGCCGCAATCGGAGACCACGCCGTTTTATCCGCGCAGCCCCTATGCGGTCGCCAAGCTGTTCGCGTACTGGACCACGGTCAATTACCGCGAAGCCTATGGCCTCTATGCGTGCAACGGCATTCTGTTCAATCACGAATCGCCCGTGCGCGGCGAGACTTTCGTGACGCGCAAGATCACCCGCGCGGTGGCGCGCATCGCGGTGGGCATGCAGAAGACGCTATATCTCGGCAATCTGTCGGCGCTGCGCGACTGGGGTCATGCGCGCGACTACGTGGAGATGCAGTGGCGCATGCTGCAACAGGAGCAGCCCGAGGATTACGTGATCGCGACCGGCGTGCAGTACAGCGTGCGTCAGTTCGTGCAGCATGCGGCCGCCGAACTGGGCGTCACCGTGCGGTTCGAAGGCACCGGCGTGGATGAGGTGGGCATCGTCGAAAAGGTGGAAGGGCGCGAGGTCAAGATGTCGCCGGGCGACGTGATCGTGCGTGTCGATCCGCGCTATTTCCGGCCCGCCGAAGTGGAGACGCTGCTGGGCGACCCGTCGAAGGCGCACGTGAGGCTCGGCTGGCGGCCCATCACGCCGTTCGGCACGCTCGTCAAGGAAATGGTGCGCGCCGATTATCAGATTGCACGACGTGACGCGCTCGTCACGCTGGCCGGATTCACGGCGCTGGAACATCACGAGTGAGCGCGATGAACAAACAGGCACGCATCTTCGTCGCGGGGCACCGCGGCATGGTCGGCTCCGCGCTCGTCAGGCGGCTCGCCGCCGAGGGTTATCCCAACGTCGTCACGCGTTCGCGGGCGGAACTCGATCTGATGGATCAGGCCGCCGTGAACCGCTTCTTCGAGGCGGAGCGGATCGACGTGGTGCTGCTCGCGGCGGCGCGCGTGGGCGGCATTCTCGCCAATGCGTCGCGGCCCGGCGAATTCATCTACGAAAACCTCGTGATCGAAACCAACGTGATCCACGCCGCGTATCGCGCCCGCGTGGAGCGGCTGGTGTTCTTCGGCTCGTCGTGCATCTATCCGAAGCAATGCCCGCAGCCGATTCGCGAGGAGTATCTGCTGACCTCGCCGCTCGAGCCCACCAACGACGCCTATGCGATCGCGAAGATCGCCGGCCTCAAGCTGTGCGAGGCGTACAACCGCGAATACAACACGCAATACGTCGCGTTGATGCCGACCAACCTGTACGGCCCCAACGACAACTACGACCTGAACAGCAGCCACGTGCTGCCCGCGCTGCTGCGCAAGGCGCACGAAGCCAGGCTGAACGGCGCGGCCAGTTTGACGGTGTGGGGCTCGGGCACGCCGCGCCGCGAATTCCTCCACGTCGACGATCTCGCCGCGGCCACGCTGTTCGTGCTCGAACACAACGTGACCGAGGGGCTCTTCAACGTCGGCGTCGGCGAGGACCTGTCGATTCGCGAGCTGGCCGAAGGCATCTGCAAGGTGGTCGGCTTCGAGGGCGAACTCGCGTTCGACGCCTCGAAACCCGACGGCACGCCGCGCAAGCTGCTCGACGTCTCGCGGCTTGCGCAAATGGGTTGGCGCGCGCGAATCGGCCTCGCGGAAGGCCTCGCATCCACGTATCGGCAATTCGTCGCAGCGCATGCCGGCTCGCTGCCCGCGACGCTGCAAGCCTAGGTGCGCGCCGTGCGAAGCGAGCTCAATTTCCGGCTGAGGACGCGCCTCGCGACGTTGTGGGGGCGCGGCGCGCGCACCGCGCGGAGAGACGATCTTTCGAGGAGCGGCATAAAAATGACAGCGTCAGTCACGATCTTTCACAACGTCGTGTGGTCGCGCCACAAGGGTGTCGTGTTTTCCGCCCTGCATAACATTTCGGCATCCGGGGCGATCCGCTATTCGATGGTGCAGATCGCGGACACGGAGCACGACCGCGTGGGTTTTTCCGATGTCGACTATTCGTACCACCGCTATCCGATGCAAAAGCTGTTCGACGGCTGCTACGAAGACGTGCCGACGCTGAAGATGATCGCGCGGCTCACGTGGGAAGTATTGCGGGCCAAGTCCGATTTGATCGTGCTGCCCGGCTATCACCGCCCCGAGTACTGGGCGATGCTGGCGGCGTGCATCGTCACCGGCAAGCGGCGCGCGGTGTTTTGCGATTCGACCGCGCGCGACCGGCCCAAGAAGCTGCTCACGTCGATCCCCAAGCGCGTGTTCTTTTCGCTCTGCGACGGCTATTTCGGTTTCGGCGAGCGCAGCCGCGAGTATCTGCTGTCGCTCGGCGCGAAACGCGACAAGATTTTCGTGCCCTGCCAGGCCGCCGCGCTGCCGGGTTCGTTTTCGCCGGAGCGCGCGCTGGTCGAACGGGTCGCCGCGCGTGCCGGCAATCCGCCCGTGTTCCTGTACGTCGGCCGTCTTTCGGAAGAGAAGGGCATCGGCACGCTGATCGAGGCGTTCGCCGGTTTGCGGCGGCGCGTTCCGGCGGCGCAACTGCGCATTGTCGGCACCGGGCCGATGGCCGACGCGCTGCACGCGAAGGTGGGCGAACTCGGGCTCGGTGAAGCGGTGATCTTCGCCGGCAGTTTGCAGGACGAGCCGCTCACGCAGGAGTATTACCGCGCCACCTGCATGGTGCTGCCGAGCCACAGCGAGCCGTGGGGCCTCGTCGTCAACGAGGCGCTCGCGCACGGCTGCCCGGCGGTGGTCAGCGAGAGTTGCGGCTGCGTGCCGGAACTGGTGATCGACGGCGTGAGCGGCTACGCGTTCATGGCGGGCGACGTCGCCGGCTTGCAACGCACGCTGTTGAAATCGATGGAAGCGTTCGCCGACGCCGCGGGCACCGCCCATCGTTGCATGGATGTGATTCGCCGTTTCGATCCGCCTTCCGCCGCCGCCAATATCGCCCGCGGCTGCGCCTTGATGTTGCGCGATTGACGTTGCGCGACGGATGGCACGCATGACCGCAAGACGCGAGCATTGCGCCCGCGGAGCCCTAACACGTTCTGGCAGTCACAATGAAGATCCTCATCTACGGTCTCAACTACGCGCCTGAGCTGACGGGAACGGGCAAGTACACGGCGGAAATGGCCGCACTTCTGACGAGCCGCGGCCACGAGGTCCGCGTGGTGTGCGCGCCGCCTTACTACCCGGAGTGGCGCGTCGCGGAGGGCTATGCAGGGTGGCGCTATCGGCGCGAAACGCGCGACGGCGTGGAACTGTGGCGCGCGCCGCTGTGGGTGCCGTCGCGCCCGAGCGGCGTCAAGCGGATGCTGCACCTCGCCACCTTCGCGGCGAGTTCGCTGCCGCTGCTCGCCTGGCAGGCGCTGTGGCGCCCCGACGCGGTGATGCTGATCGCGCCGACCTTGATGTGCGCGCCGGGCGCGCTGGCGCTTGCGCGCATGACGGGTGCGAGCGCGTGGCTGCATATCCAGGACTACGAGGTCGACGCGGCCTTCGAACTGGGTCTGCTGAAAAGCTCGCGCGCCGCGCGCGTGGCGCGCTGGGTCGAACGCGCGTTGCTGCGGCGCTTCGATGCCGTGTCGTCGATCACGCGGCAGATGAGTTCGCGCGCGGCGGCCAAGGGCGTGGATCGCTCGCGGGTGGTGTGCCTGCCCAACTGGGTCGACGTGTCCGCCGTTTTTCCGCTTGCGCGAGCGAGCGAATACCGGAGCTTGCTGGGCATTCCGGCCGGGCAGAAGGTGGTGCTGTACTCCGGCAACATGGGCGCGAAGCAGGGCATCGAAACGCTCGCCGACGCCGCCGCGTCGCTGGCCCGGCGCACCGATATCACGTTTGTTTTCTGCGGCAGCGGGGCCGCGAAAGAAAGTCTGTTCGAGCGTTGCGCGGGCTTGACCAACTGCATCTTCATGCCGCTGCAACCGGCGGAGCGTCTGAACGAACTGCTCAACCTCGCCGACATTCACGTGCTGCCGCAACGCGCGGACGCCGCCGATCTGATGATGCCGTCCAAGCTCACCGGCATGCTGGCGAGCGGCCGCGCGACGGTGGCGATGGCGCGCCGCGGCACCGCGCTTTATGAAGCGGTCGCGCCGCGCGGCGTGGTCGTGCCGCCCGATAACGTGAAGGCGCTGGCCACCGCGATCATGGCGCTGGCGAGCGACCCCGCACGCCGCGCCGCGCTCGGCAAGGCGGCACGCAGTTATGCGGAGCGCGCGCTGTCGCCGGAGTCGACCCTACGCACCTTCGAGGAGCGGCTCGCGATGCTCTCGCGCAAGTCACGCGGCAGGCGTGTGAAACGCGCCGCGCCGTCGTTCGCAGCGGGTCCGTCGAGCGCGGCGGTGCTGCGTCACGGCAAGCCCGCCACAGCGGAGGACGCCGCGCCGGAATGATCCGGCACGCGGCCCTGTCATGAAAGGCATATCACCACGGCGAACGATAGACGGGACGCTTGCCCGTCGCATACGGATCGGCGTAAGCGTTTCTCGCCGCGCCTTCGGGCAGCAGCGCTTCGGCGGCGTTCGCACGTCCCGGCCTGGCGGCGACGGGCACCTGGCCGGCTCGAGGCTTGCCCTTGCCGGGCGCCGGCTTGCCGCCTCCCAGCACGGTCATGCGTCGTTCGTCGAGCAAGGTTTGTTGCGCATCGCCGGCCTTGCCGAGCGGCGCGTCGTCGAGGCTGTATTGGCGCGGCGCGCCGAGCAGCTTCTGCTCGCGGTCCTGGTGCTTCGCGCGCCGGTTCGCCGGGGCTTGCGCGGCGCCGCCGTAGCCGGCGGCGGCCGCCGCGGGAGCGGGTCCGGCGGCGGGCGCGGCGTTCTGCGCGAAGACCGGCATGGCCGACGTTGCAATGGCGAGAAGCATCGAGATAACAGTGCGTCGAAGCATAAGGTCCATCGTATTCCCCAGCAGCAGGCAGTCGCGATACAGCTATCGTGCGCCAGGCGGCAGGCGGGCAACCGCCAAAACGCTTGCCCGCACGGCCAGCGTGCCGAGCCGGGGAACGAGCCGCAACATAATGCAGGCAATCCGGCGGCAAGCATGCACATGCGCGCCACCGCTGCCGACGGGGAGACAACTCATGGGTAAGGTCGCCGACGATCCGCGCATCGGCCGCAGGCCGCAAGCAGAAGCCGCGCGCGAGCCGGGCCGCGTGATCGATCTGAGCCTCGCGGGCAAGGGCAACTATCGCGCGAAGCGCGGCGTTCTGATCGAGCTGGTCTGGTTTGTCGTCGAAGCCTGCGTGATCAACAACAAGCTGCTGCCTTTCTCGTTCGTGCGCGTTGCGTTGCTGCGCCTGTTCGGCGCGAGGATCGGAACGGGCTGCCGGTTCGTGCATCCGTTGCGCGTGAAGGCGCCGTGGAATCTGCAAGTGGGCGATCAATGCTGGTTCGGCGTCGACGTGTGGATCTACAACCAGGCGCCGATTCGCATCGGATCGAATGTCTGCATTTCGCAGGGCACGTTCCTCAGCGCCGGCTCTCACGACATGAGCACGACGATGGATCTGCGCGTCGCGCCGATCGTGATCGAGGACGGCGTCTGGATCACGTCGAAATGCGTGGTGCAAATGGGTGTGACGATCGGCCGTTCAGCCGTGGTCACGCCGTTGTCGGTCGTGCACCGTTCGCTGGAACCGGAAGGCGTCTATGGAGGCAATCCTTGCCGCTTCATCCGCAAGCGTTTCGATTCCGTGAGCTGAACCACAGACTTAAAACCGCAGCGTCGATACGCTGAGGAGACCCAGGACGTGATCGCGGACAAGCCGTGCCCGGTCACGACATACACGTGATTGACTTGCAGTCGCCGGCCGGCGAGAGCCAGTCACGCACTCCAGAAACGCATGCATAAAGATCGGGAGCCGTGGATGTTCATCGATACTCGCACAGTCGAACCAAACACAGTCATTGAAACGACGGTCTGCATCATCGGCGCGGGGGTGGCCGGCATCACGCTTGCGCGTGAAATGTCGAAGGCCGGTGTGGATACCTGCATGCTCGAGAGCGGCGGATTCGGACCCGACGACGAAACCCGCGACCTGTATCGCGGGGAGAGCGTCGGGCTTCCCTATGCGTTCGCCGACGGTTCGCGCAGCCGCTACTTCGGCGGCAGCAGCAACTGCTGGGGCGGATGGTGCCGTCCGCTCGACCCGTGGGACTTCGAAAAGCGCGACTGGATCGCGCATAGCGGCTGGCCGTTTCGCCTCGACGAACTGGCGCCGTATTACGCGCGCACGCATGAACTGCTGAAACTCGGTCCGCAAAATTTCGACCCGGCGTACTGGGAGCGCGAGATCGGGCGCGATGACGTGCGGCGCATGCCGCTCGCCACCGGCGACATGCGCGATACCGTCGCGCAATTCAGTCCGCCCGTGCGCTTCGGCAAGGCGTATCGCGAGGAATTGTCGCGCTCGAAGCGGGTGCGCGTGTTTCTCTACGCGAACGTGCTGAATATCGACGCCGACGCTCAGGGCACGACGATTTCGCGGGTGCGCGTGGGCACCGTCAGCGGCCGCAGGATGACGGTGTCGGCGAGAATTTTCGTGCTGGCGACGGGCGGCATCGAGAATGCGCGCCTGCTGCTCGCCTCGAACAACGTGCAGGCCGCGGGCCTCGGCAACGCCAACGATCTGGTGGGCCGCTATTTCATGGATCATCCGCGAATGATGTCGGGCAAGGTGCGCTTTCGTCCGGGCATCGCGCGCAACAAGCTCTACGACATCAAGTATCACTATCAGAACGCGGCGGTCTCGGCGCACGGCACGAAGATCTCCTCGCAGTTCGCGCCGAAGCAGGAACTGATGGAGCGCGAGAAGCTGCTGAATTCGCGCGTGTGGCTCTATTCGCGCTGGTACGGCGAAGGCAGCGCGGGCTCCGAGGCGCTGATCCGCTGCAAGGAAGCGCTGCTGCAGAAAGATCAGCCGGGCCGCAGCCTGAAGGCGGACATCGCGACCATGGCGATGCACCCGATGCAAACGGTCGGTTACGGCCTGACGCGTCTTTTGCAGTGGCCGGCGCTGATCACCGGCGTGACGCTGCAGGCGATCGTCGAGGCGGTGCCCGATCCCGATAGCCGGGTCACGTTGTCGGCCGATCAACGCGACCGCTTCGGCATGCCGCGCGTGAGAGTGGCGTGGCGTCTCGGCGAACAGGTGCAGCGCACCTTCGACAGAACCTTCGCGCTGCTCGCGCAGGAGTTGCAGATGGCCGGCATCGCGGACGTCGAGCTCGATGCGCCGCTCGAAGGCCGGCCGTGGCCCGCGAAGCTGGAGGGCACCTGGCATCACATGGGCACGACGCGCATGCACGATTCGCCGCGCGAGGGCGTGGTCGATCGCGATTGCAAGGTGCACGGCATCAGCAATCTGTATGTGGGCGGCAGTTCGGTGTTTCCGACCGTGGGCGCGAATTTCCCGACCATCACAATTGCCGCGCTGGCGCTGCGTCTCGCGGGGCATCTGGTGCGGCAGCTCGATGTGCCGGACGTCATCAGCACGACGCGGGCCGAAGCCGCGAACAGCAGCTTGACGTCGGTTCACGCAGCACCGGAAGTCGACACGCTGCCGATCGCGGCCGCCACGTTGACGCCGTTGATGAAGGAGCAGTGAGGCGCGAAGGAAGCCGTTGATGGCGCGTCATTGACGCGCCATCAACGTTTCCGGGGGACTGCTGCGAGATTCGATGAGGCGAGGCAAGCTCGCGTGAATTAGCGGATCAGCGGATCAGCGGATCAGCGGATCAGCGGATCAGCGGCTCGGCTGCGTGGCTTCGTGCAGCGCGGCGAGCGGGTTGTCGCGCACGTCCTCGGGGCCGCCGCGGGTTTCGAGCAGGGCGGTCAACGCGCTGACCATCGTTTCGATCCTGAAGCGCGCATTGAACGTGCGGACCGCCTGGGCGCGCATGGCCTCGCGCGCCGCGTCGTCGAGTTCGAGCCAGCGCAGCAGATTCTTTTCCGTTCCCGCTACCGTGTCGGCGGCGACCATGCCGGCGCCGTCCGCCTCGATTTCGCGCCATACGTTGACCTTGTCGGAGATCAGCGCCGGCAGTCCACAGCCGAGCGCCTCCGCCACCGCCACGCCGAAGTTCTCCTGATGCGACGGCAGCGCGAACACGTCGCTTGCGTGAAAAGCGCCCCACTTCAGGTCGCCTTGCAGCATGCCGGGAAGACTCACGCGCTGCGCGATGCCCGCCGCCTCGGCCTGGGCGCGCAGCGTCGCGACCCAGCCGGTTTCGTCCGGGCCGGCGATCACGAGGTGCAAGGCCTGATCGCGGCTGGCGATGCGCGCGAACGCGTCGATCAGCAGATCGCAGCCTTTCTTCGCATGCACGCGGCCGAGAAACAGGACGATGCGCTTGCCGCGCAGGCCGGGCACGGCGGTGAGGAACGCTTCGCGCAGCGGCTGCGGGTCTAGCGAGGGCACGGTGGTGCCGAACGGCACGATCCGTTCACGCGCGCGATACAGCCAGAACGATTGGCGCGCCCGCGTGCGCTCTTCTTCCGTCGTGAAGATGACGGCGCGCGCGTCGCGCAGCACGCGGTACTCGGCCCACGGCCAGTACAGCCACTTCTTCAGATGCTTGAGCGGATACGCTTCCTTGAACCACGGATCGAGCATGCCGTGCGCGTACACGTAATACGGCACCTCGCTTTTGCGCAACGCCTTCCAGGCGGCGAGGCCGTGGTACTGCCACAGGCCGTGCACGATGACCGCGTCGAAGCGGCCAGCGTTCGCGGCGAGCCACGGCGCGAGCCGCTTGCAATAGCTGTAGCGGCTGCGGGTCGGGCCGAACACGTGCACCGGAAACGGAAACGCCGCGAGGTAGGCGTCGCCGGGCGCATCGCAGGTGGCGACTTCGATCTCGTGTCCGGCGTCCCGCATCGCCATGCCGCTGCGGCGAACGCCTTCAACCGGACCGCCGGCGCGTGGATCGACGCTTGCAAGCAGGTGGAGAATTTTCATCGGGCGATAGTCGGTCGGTTGGAGCGTTGCGTGGGCGACGTGCGCGACACCAGCGCGCCGAATTCGCTCGCGCCGTGCGTTGCCGAACGCGATACGCCGAGCGTGGTCGCGAGATCGGCGCGGCCCATGCCGGGTTGGATTCGTCCGGGCAGGTCAGGCGGCGTGGCGAGGCGCATCAGCGGCGGCTTGCGCACGCGTTTCGCGCGCGCCGGCAGCGCGCGTTGCAGGCGCGCGTGCGTGGCGATCATCAAGCCCAGGCCGATGCCGAAGATCAGCCCGGAAAAACGCGGCCCGAGCGGATTGCCGCCGATCGACGTCGCGGGCAACGCGGCGAACAGCATGATGGCGCGTCCGAGCACCGGCAGCATCGGCGCGTCCGGCACGACCGAGCGCCAGTAGCGATATGACAGGAAGCAGATCACGAGCGCGGCAAGCGACGCCAGCGGCATGCCGATGCCGAACAGCAGCCCGCCCGCGAAGAATTGATAGACCCAGAAGTTATGGCCCGCGGCCCATTCGTTGATCGCGTAAAAGTCTTTCTCGCTCATCTGGCCCGCGAGGTCCGGCAGGTAGGCGGGCGAGTAGCGGTAGTAGTGGCCGTAGCCTTCGCCGAACAGCAGCGTTTCCGGCGACGCCGTCACCTGGTCGAACTGGTCGCGCATTTCGGCGAGACGGGTGATGGTGGTCGGGTCCTTGCCGGAGACGGTTTCCTTGGAGGCGAAAATGCGCTGAGCCCAATGTTCCGCCACGGTCGGCATGCTCAGTACCGCGATGCCGGCCACGCCGGCCAGCAGCACGCCCGCCACCATGCCGCGGCCGACCGCGCGCCAGATCTGCCGAATCGACGGCGCGCTCAGCGCCATTGCGATCACGAACAGCAGCGCGGTGCCGACCAGCAGACTGCGGGTCACGCTCAGCAATTCGATGACGATGCTCGTGGCGAACACCGCGACCGTGACGAAGCTGAAGCGCCGCGCGACGACGAATTCATGCAGCAGCACGCCTTGCAAGCCGAGCAGCGTGACGGAGATGATGCGATAGCGCACGTCCTCGAGGCCGCCGCCGGTCGCCATGCCATAGCCGAAGGTGAAGGCGAGGCTGACCACGTTCGCGACGAACACGGCTTTCTCGAACTGCGCGATTCTGAACTCGCTCCACGGCCGGCACGCGACGAGATAGCCGAGCATGAAGAGCCCGAACGGCAGCAGCACGCGCAGGTAATTGCCGGTGTCGTTGTCCTGAACCAGTTGAGCGACGACGCTGCCGAGCACGCAGAGCAGCACGCTCGCGGTGACGGCCGAGCGCAGCCGCGAGCGCTCGTGAAAGCGCGGCGCGATCAATGCGAGGGCGAGGCCCGCGGCGATCGCGGGCAGAACGAAGACGAACTGGGCGAAGTGGCCCGTGTTCGCATCGGTGGCCTTGTAGTCCAGCGCAAGCGGTAAGACGAAAAACCATATCCAGGGCGTTGCGTACTGATGGCGCATTGCTTGATTCCTCCCCGTCGCCGTCGATTCGCCGTCGGTCTGCTGCTAACGGTCTCACATCGGTTCATTGTGCGGGAATATCCCCGCCTGCCAATTGGCGTGGCCGGTTTCGTCGCCCATTGCCTGGGTTCTGGCGACAGTGGCAAGGGCGCGCTCTGCAAGACCCGCGCACGCTTTCCGATCTTGTCGGCCAATGCCTTGATGTTGGCGCGCACGCACGGCTAGCGCCACCGAAGATGCAGAAAGGGACATGCGCCCGCGACAGGCGAGAGGAGAGAACAAGATGAAATTATTCGGCGGGGCGGGGCCTTCCAAAGCAGGGCGATCGATCGAACTCGACTTCGTTCGCGGCATCGCGATCATCGCGGTGATGGGCTATCACTTTCATGCGGTGCAGACCGGCAATGTGCTGATTCAGATCATCGAATATCCGTTGAAGAACTTCGGGCGCGAAGGCGTGAACCTGTTCTTCACGCTCAGCGGTTTTCTGGTGGGCGGCCTGCTGCTTCGACAGTATGCGGAAACCGGTCATGTCGACGCGCGGCGCTTCATCATCCGGCGGATTTTCCGCATCTGGCCCGCGTATTACGTGCTGCTCGCGTTTCATCTGCTGGTCGCGCGGCATCCGTGGAACACGTTCCTGTTCCAGAACCTCGCGCACTTGCAGAACTACCTGGGGACGTCGATCACGCAGACCTGGAGTCTCGCGGTGGAGGAACACTTTTATCTCGTGCTGCCCGCGTTGCTGTTGCTGTTCGCGCGCTGGCGGCTCGGCGCATGGACGATCGTCGGCGTGCTCACCGGCATTTGCGCGGTGGTGCTCACCGCGCGCTGCTTCGCGGTCGCGGACGGCAATCTCGAAGGCGCCTTCGCGTACACGCAATATCGGATCGACAGTCTGCTGGTGGGCGTGATTCTCTCCGCGATCTACTGGATGAAGCCGGGCGTCTACCATCAACTCGCGAAACGCAAATGGCTGCTGATCGCAAGCATCGTGCTGCTGTGCGCATGGCTCGCGTTCGCGACGAAGAACCTGGCGCTCGACGAAAGCATCGGCTACACGATCCAGGCGATCGGGTTCGCCGCGTTGATCGTATTCGTGCTGGAGTATTCCGGGTCGCTGCGTTCGTCGTGGCTCTATCGCGGGGTCGCCTGGATCGGCCTCTATTCCTACGGCATTTACCTGTGGCATTCGCTGGCGCTGGCGCCCGGCGACATGCTGATTCGCAAGGTGAGCGCACTCGGCCTCGCACCGAGCCTGATCTGGATCGTGGCGCTCACGTTCCAGTTCGCGCTGGCGATCGCGATCGGCTATGTGACCACGCGCGCGATCGAGTATCCGTTCCTGATGATGCGCAACGCGCTGTTCCCGGAAAAACGCAACAGTTCGGTGCGCGAGGAAGTGCCCGTGGCCGGTGGGCAATTGTCTTGAGTCGACGGTGGTGGGTGGTGGCGCGGCCGGCTGCGCTAGCGCGCCGACCGCCGCGCGGCTTGGACGCTTCGCCTGACCGTGTGCGGGGCAACGCCTTTGCCGCCCCGCCCGCTGTGCGATCACGCCATCTGTTGCAGCAGGGTCTGCTTGAATTGCCCCAGCGTATGCCGTGACAGCAGATCCTCCCGCGCGGACGCAACGGCCTCGCGCGCATGCGGCCACGAGGTCAGCGTCTCGGTGATCGCGCGGCCGATCGACGCGGAGCTGAGATCGCTCAGGATCGGTCCCAGTTCGCAGCGCCGGCTGAACCAGCCGATCAAGCCGTCCTCCGTGGCGATGACCGGCTTGCCGAAGCGGTAGGCCTGCACCAGCACGCCGCTCATGCCGTAGTGCCCCTTGTAGCCGAGCCACACCGCGTCGCACGCCGAGAACAGATCGCGCTCGACGTCGTTCGAGATGAAGGCGTCGAGCACCAGCGGCGGCGGCGTGAGGCTGCGCACGTGATTGCGCATGAAGTGGCGCGTGCCCGCGTCCTGCTCGCCGGCGACGATCAGCGTGGGCGCATGTTCGAGACGCGTCAGCGCGTGCACCAGTTCGTAAATGCCCTTGCGTTCGGTGATCGCGCCGTATACCAGCAGATAGCGTTGCGCGGGGTCCAGTCCGAGCCGCTCGCGAGCGAGCACCGGGTTCTCTGCGCGCTCGTCGGGAAACGGGTCGGCGACGTAGGCGACCGTCGCGCCGGCCAGCGAATGACGCGCCGCCCATTCCGGCAAGGTGGGGTCGATGGTCAGCAGCGTGCGCAGTCCGGTGCAGCGTACCGCGCGCTTGAAGAGCCGCGCCTTGAGCGCATTGACGAGCGGGCGATCGGGCGCCTTAATGCCGACCTCGTGATGATGGAACGTCGCGCGCATCGTGATGCCGATCCAGGGCGTCTGGCCGAACGGCGAGCCGAGAAACGGCAACGCATGGAAAAAGTAGTCGACATACGGCACGACCACGAGCCGGATCTTCTGCATGCGGCTGATGATCGTATGCACGCGCTTGAAATAGCGGTGAAAGCGCCAGTACTGGTTACGTTCGAACGGACGCCCGCGGCGCGGGGCTTCGGGATCGACGAAGGCGATCTGCTGATCGGGACGGTTGGCGGCCCTGATCTGCCTCGCGAGCCGGTGATCCTCGTTGGCGCATACGGTCACGAGAAGGCACGGATAGCCGGCCTCCTCGCAAGCCTGCATGGTCCACTCGACATAGCGCCACCGATGGCCGGTGAGATTGGGCTCGACAATCAGGACGTAGTCTTGTTCCATCGTTCGGTAGGCCGTGTGCGTGGTGGAAAAAATGCCCGGACGCCGGCTGTCTCGCGGCGCTGGCGCAACAACGTTAGCATCGCCGGCACGCGCGGACCCAGTCAATTTGACCCGCTTTGTGCGTCAACGTACCGGAGCGCGACGGCTTCGGCTGAACCGCGCTAGCTGATGGCGGTTGTCGCCGATTGTCTCGCGGTAAGGTCGTGCATGCAGTGCAATGAAAAATTCGCCAGCTTACTGGCGCGACCTAACTAACCATGCGCCGGCGGCGTGCGCAGCGATGCGTGGAATCGCTGCGCGCGGACCGATCCAACGGCGTGTCGATTCGACGGAGAGACAGCTTGCGGGCGAACAGGCTTCCGGCGTTCTCGGTAGCGGGCAGCTTCGGCGCGAGTGCGGCGACGTGGGTGCTGCTGCAGCAGTTCGCCGTGCGCGGCCTGGTGGCCGTCAAATTCCTCGCGATCGGCCGGATGCTCGGACCGGAAGCGATCGGCAGCGTGAGCGTGGCCCTGCTCGCGGTGGCGATTGCCGAGGCGCTGTCGGATACCGGCCTCGCGCAAGCGGTCATTCAGGGCGAACACGCGCCGACGCGCTCGCAACTCAGCGCGGTATGGACGACGCTGACCGCGCGCGGCGTGCTCATTTCGTTGCTGCTGGTCGCGCTCGCGCCGTTGCTGAACAGCCAGTTCCATCTCGACGGTTCACTCGTGCTGCTGCAACTCGCGGCGCTGCTGCCGTTGTTGCGCGGTCTCGCGTCGCCCACTTACTACGTCGTGCAGCGCGAGCGGCGCTTCCAGCATATCGCGGGTGTGGAAGTGGCGGCCGCCTTCGTCGATTGCTCGGTCGGCCTCGCGCTCGCCTATGGCGGCGTGGGCGCGGTTTCGGTGCTGCTCGGCCTGGTGGCCGGCGAAACCCTGAAAAGCGCGCTGACCTGGCTGACGATGACGCCGCGTCCGCCGCTACGCGTGGTGTGGTCGGGCATCGGCCAGTATGTCGGTTTCAGCCGCTGGATCTGGGCGAGCAGCGTGATTAATCTGCTGCTCAACCAGTTCGACAAGGTGGTGGTCGGCAAGCTGCTCGGCCCGGCGCAACTGGGCAGCTATCAGATGTCGTCGCGGCTCGCGCAGATGCTGCTCGCCGACGCCGCGATCGCCATGTCGCAATACCTGTTTCCCACCTTCGCGGCGCATCATCGCAGGAATCCGCAGGGTGCCGCGCGGCTCATCAAGGTCTATCTGCTGGCGGTCGCGGTCGGCCTCGCGGTGTTCGTCGAGGCGCTGCGGCTGGTCGCCGAGCCGCTCTTCTCGCTGCTGCTCGGCGCGGCGTGGCTGCCCGCGGTGCCGCTCTTCAGGATCCTGGTGATCAACATGGCGATCGGCGCGCTGATCGCCGTACTGGTCGCTTATCTGCGCGCGGTGGGCGACGCGAAGGCGACCGTGCATGCCTCGGCGATCCAGGTGGTCGTGTTGCTGGCGAGCGCGCCGCCCGCGGTTCATTGGTGGGGCGTCACGGGCATTGCCTGGTCGATGACCTTGGGGCTCGGCTGTGCCGCGGCCTGGATGCTGTTCAGGACGCTGACTGCAAGGACTTCGTGATGCGTGTCTTTCATCTGGTTCTGGCGCCGCGCCTGTCGGGCGCCGAAGTGCTCGCGAAGGATCTCGCCATCGACCAATGCGCGGACGGCATGGCGGTATGCGTGGCCTCGCTCATGCCCGTGCACGCCGACTTCGTGCCCTTGCAGAACGAACTGGAGGGGCACGGCGTGCAGTGCTGGTTCCCGGCGCGGCGCCATCGCGCGGCTCGCAAGCTGTGGAATCTGCTGGTCGCGGTGCGGCGCTTTCGTCCTGATGTGATCTTCGCGCATGCCACCATTCCGTCGTTTTACGCCCGCGCGTTGCCGTTGCGCGTGCCGGTCGTCTACGTCATGCACTCGGCGACCAACGACTTCGAGCGCCCGTTGTTCCGGCGCATCGAGCATGTGCTGTCGGGACGCGCGCGGGTGGTGATCGGCGTCTCGCAGCAAGGCCTGACCGACTACGTGCAGGCGATCGGGCCGCATCCCGCGATGACGGTGGTGCCGAACGGCGTGGACCTCGCGCGCTTTGCCTTTACCGACGGCGTGGAAAGTGGCGGACGCGCGCCGCAGATCGTGCAGATCGGCCGCTATGCGTCGGTGAAGAATCAGCTTCTCACCGTGCGGGCCTTCAGCGAAGTGCTCAAACGGGTGGACGACGCGCGCCTCGTGCTGTACGGCGTCGTCGAGGACCCCGACTATCAGCGCGCGGTGATCGAACTGGCGAAACAACTGGGCGTGGCGGAACGTGTCGTGGTGGCCGGCCCGCGCACCGACATCGCCACCGTGTTGTCGGAGTCGAACGTGTTCGTCATGCCGTCGCGCTCCGAGGCGCATAGCGTGGCGTTTCTCGAGGCGCTCGCTTCCGGCGTGCCGATCGTCGCGAGCCGGATTCCGTCGTTTGCCTTCGCGAACGGCTTTCCGGGCGTGCAACTGGTCGATACCGACGACGTGCAGTGCTATGCCAATGCGGTCATCGTTGCATTGGGGCAAGCGCGAGCGCAGCGTTCGCTCGTCGGCCTGACGCTCAGGGATACCGCCGCGCGCTACCGGGCGATCGCGCAACAGGTGTGTCTCGCCGCCGTCTCGGCCCGTTAGCGCGCATCACGCGTGAGTGCGGCCGCATGGTCTTTCGGCGGCGCGATGAGTGATGGGCCAAGCCGTGCAATACCTCGCTCGATGCCGCGTGTCGTCAATGATGGTTGCTCGGGGAGCGAATCTCCAGCGTGGGCTCCACGACGGGCTCGGCGGGCGGCGTGTTCTCGAACGCGGACTCGTGCATCGCGAGCGTGGCGAGCCGCTGCGCTTCCTTGCTGCTGGAGTCGACTTGCAGCGCGTTGCTGGCGTTGCGCCACATGCATGCCCATCGCGAGACATAGCCGCAGGCGCGCGCGAGATTCAGGAGCGCGTCGCGCTGCTGCTCGCGTGTGTTCACGGCCGTGCGCAGGTTCAGGGCGTCGCGGTTGGCCGGCTGTGCGGCGACGGCCGCCGCGAGGCGCGCTTTCGTCGCCGATAGATTGTTCTGTTCCAGACTCGCGCGCGCGGCCTTGAGATGTCTCGACACATCCGTGCGGGGTTTGTCCGGTTGATCGTTCGTTTTCGTGCTGGGCGTGCGCTGAGGCGGCGGCATGGCGGCTATCGCGGGCGCGGCGGCGATGACGCGGCGCGCGGGCGGCGACGGTGGCGGCGGTGGTGACGCGACCTGCGGCGAAACCGGCGGCGGCCGCACGGGCACCGCGCGCGCGGCAGCGGGCTGCTGGGCGATGACGACGGACGGCCGGGCAGCGGCAATCGGCGCTTTGGCGGCTTGCATCGTCACCTTGCCGGACACGACGATTGGCGTTCCGACGCTCGAATCGTCGCCGTGGATGAAACCCAGGTACACCGCGGACGCCACCACCAGCGCCGAGGCGCTGATCGCAACGGGCTCGCGCAGTCTCTGATACGCGGACAACGCGACCACGGGCTCTTCCGCGATGTCGTACGGATTGACCAGCGCGCGCGACGCGGGACGCCAGATGCCGCGCGCCGGCAGCGGGGTGGTCACGATCGGCGAGCTATCGTGCAGCGGAACGTTCAGGGAGCGTGGCGGCGCAAAGCGCGAGTCGAGCGAGTCGAGCGAGTCGGCCGCGCGCGTGTGGCACGAAGGGCATCGTGTGAAACGCCCGGCTAGCGGTGCACCGCAGTGTCCGCATTGGCGAGAATCGCGTTGATCGGAAGTCATGTCGCTAAGCATTGCCGTGTCGCAAACGGGCGTCGAAGGCCGGCGCCGCAACTAGAGAACAAGGCACCGCAACGAGGCTTGCATGTCGGGCTATTGCGGAGGTCACTGCGCAACGACGTAACCCCGAGCTTGCATGCACGCGCCGTACGCGGCCCAATACTGTGTCATCGGCGGTTCCGGTGCCGGCAGCGGCGGCAGTTTCACGTTGGACGCCGCAGTCGTTGGCGGCGCGCTGGCCGCGGTTGTCTCCGAGGCGCCGTCGTTCGCGTCGGCCGCGGCGCTCGTAGCCGGGGCGCTTGCGGTGGTGGCGCTCGCCGCCCTGGTGGTCGAAGCCGGTGTTGCCGTTGCCGCGCTCGCGGCGGACGGCATGCTCGCGCCCATCGGCGAGGACGAAAAGCTGCTGGAAGGCAACGGCGGCCGCGATGGCGCGCCGGTCGACGAGGACTTGGCGGCGGGCGGTTTGCGCGGCGGAATCTGCGGTTCGCGAGCGATGTTGACCTTGGTCTGCCTGTTCGCCGCCGCGAAGCATAGTGCGTTGTCGACGCTGCGCTGGTACGCGCTCTGACTTCGGATCGGATAGGTGAGCGGTTGCCACCCGAAGGCGCCACTGCTGAACACCATTATCGTCAGTACGGTATATGTTCTGATTCTCATCGCAGTCGCTCCCGCAGCGATGTTTCGCCGTTCGCAGGCAATCGCACTTCGCGGCGTGTTCTGATGGCTGTCGATTCTGCCGCTGAACGGCGGCTCATGACCGCGAAGGCTGCTTTCTTCAGCGTAACACTGCGCCTTGCCGGCGCGACGCGCTGCATAGCGCGAGAAAACGCCATCCTGCAGTCGAATCACGACATATTTGCGCAAACAGGTGGACAGGTTGGTGATCCGTACGGGCAATCCCTGGCGCGGTTGTCCGCCGACGATGCCGGTATTGCGCAACCGTCGCCGGCATGCCGCGCGAACGCGATCGGCACTTTCATCGCCACGTTGTGCGGTACGCCGCACAACGAACGACGGCAACAGGAGATGATCGACCTCGAAGACATCGGCAAGCGGTTCGTCACGCTGTTGCGCGTCCGGGGTCGACGCACACGACGCACGTATCGCTTGATCGTTGCCAGTTGCCTGATAGTTGATAACCGTGCAATCACAAGTCACGGTCTGCTTCGCGCAAGCAGTCTTTCGTCCCTTGCCGGGGACGAATGCAGAGGCGATCCAGGAACCACTGACCGGAGCCAAAATGGACCTTACTGCGCGAACAAAAATACAGAGCGCGGCTCATTCTTTCTTTCACACGCATCGCCAAAATACGATGACGGCGGACGCCATATCGTTTGACGTCGTCGACGATATCGAGCGCTTTCGTGCGCTTCAACGCGAGTGGGACGATCTCTGGCGTCTTGCCGACGGGCAGTTTTTCCAATCCTTTGCTTTTTGCCATGCCAGCCTGATCGCCGAGGAAAAGGGTTCGCGACGGAAGCTTCACTGCGTCACTGGACGGCAAAACGGCCGCCTTGTTTTCGTGTGGCCGCTTGTTACCTACTGGAATAGTGTCTGGAAGTATGCCGCGCCGCTCGCGCCGCGGAACCGCTCGCCCAGTGACATCCTCGTTGCGCCGGAATGCGGCAGCGAGCCACTCGTGAAGTTAGCGTGGGATGCGGCGCTCAAGTCGACGGGTGCGGATATCGTGGAGTTGTGGCGCGTCCGTTCGAGCTCGCTGCTATGCCGGTGCGCGACGACGTACGCCGCGACCCGTCGAACACAGATCGAGCCGACATACTATGCGTCGCTGCGCGGCCTGGAAGATTGGGAGGCGTTTTGCCGCTCGCGGCCGGGACGGAGTAAACACCCGGACTATCTGAAGCGAAAGCTTGCCAAGCATATTGATTTCAACCTCGAAGTACTCGATCGGAACGACGCCCGGACCTCCTCCGTGGTGAACTGGCTCGTCTCCCATAAGCGCGAGTGGGCGCACGTCAAGGACATCGACAGTCAGTGGGTCTTTTCCGAATCCAGTGACAAGTTCTGGGGCGATCTGATGTTGAACAGGACATACGAAGCCGGTGTAATGCGTGTATTCGTACTCTGGCATCAGCAGCGACCCATTGCAGCCCTGATCGTGGCAGTGGGTGCGAAAAGGGTGGACTTCCTGACCGTCACCTACGATATGGAGCTTGCGAAGTTATCGCCCGGTACGGTTCTTCTGGACGAAGGCGTGAAATGGGCATTCGAGCATGGACTCGATGTCGATTTCACGCCCGGAAGTGAGCCGTACAAGGTGTCGTGGAGCGGGCGTGCGTCATACACGACTTCATCGTTCCTCGTTTTGCCGACCACGTGGGGGTTGATGGGCTACAGGGCAAAGATGGCCGCGAAAAAGCTTCAGGGCATGATGGGGCGCGCCGTCAGCCTGCTTTCGTCGCGGCATGCCGAGGTGGATCGCACGGGCGGATGAGTGCGGGGGAGGGTTGTGATTGCCGAGACGTTCGTCATCAGGAACACCACACCCGTACCTGCCTCAGCGGTAGTACCCAACCGGTGCAAGCATTCCCTTTCTCTTTCTATTCATTTTGGATAAACAGCGCAATTCGATTGATCTTTGTGCTGGTCCGTCAAATCCGTGTTGGCTGTTCCCGTTTTCAATTGAGCGGCCTTGGGCTAATGAGCAACCGGAAACGGCGGCAGTATGAAGCGATAAAGAAAAGCGCAACGTCGAATTGCGTGTCAGTCAGAGCGCGACGCACACGCGGTATTGTGCGATATTCGTGTTCATCATATGATTCCGGACGTTTCAAAATTTGGATTTTCCCGGGGTCAGAAAGATGGGCGCGCAAGACCTTGTTTCGGCAATCAACGCAGGCATAAATCAAACCGAAAGGCTGCTGAAGCTGGATACGCCGCTCGGCACAGAGGTTCTCGTGCCTCAACGGGCCATCGGAACGTCGCGTATCGGTCGCAACTTTGAATTTACGGTTGATGCGGTTTCATTGCGCGATTCGCTGGAACTGAAAACGCTGATTGCCCAGCCTGTCACCCTCTGGATTCAGACCGCCGACAAATCCTATGCGCCATATCATGGATACGTATATACGGCGCGGCGTCTCGGCTCTGACGGTAACCTGACCACCTATCAGTTTACTTTCGCGTCATGGATGCATTTCCTTCGGTTCCGAAAAGACGCGCGCATCTTTCAGGACAAAACGGTCGATGAAATACTGTCGACCGTCTTCAACGGTCATCCTCAGGCACAGGGCGCGTTCCGCTTTGACTTGCGAACGCCGCTGCCGCAGCGGTCGTTTTGCGTTCAATACGAGGACGACTGGAATTTTTGTCAGCGGTTGATGGAGTCGGAAGGCCTGTTCGGTTATTTCGAGCATGCCGATGATGGTAAGTCGCACACGCTCGTTGTCACCGACGATGTGTATTCGTTAAAGCCAATCGAACCGGAGACCCTGCAATTCTCTCGCGCGGGTACGAATACGTCATCTGACGCATGGGTCCAGTGGTCAGGTTCGCGCACGCTGCATAGCTCGTCGTTGTCTACGAGGACGTTCGATTACAAATCGCCTGGCGATGAAAAGTCGACCAACGTGCCCACCCTGCCGGGCCATGGGAATCTGCCTGCCCAGGCTGAAGTATATGAATACACCGGCGCGTACACGCATCTAACGCAAGACCGCGGCGACCACCTGTCCAAAGTCCGGATGGAGGAATGGGAGTCCCGAGCGAAACGCTTCATGGCTGTCGGTGGTGTACGGAACATCGATGCCGGGAAGTGGTTCCAGCTCGAAGGTCATACGGAACACGACCTGGATGGCGAACAGCAGCGGCAGTTTGCGGTTATCGAGGCCCGCTGGTACATCGAGAACAATCTGCCGGTCTCGGCCACCGCCGGTTTTCCGCATAGTCTCAGGACAGAACTCGCGCAGGTGCGCGCAGCGCATGCGGGCGCGGTATCGGCGTTCCTTGTCGCCCACCACGACGGGAGCGAAGGGTTTTATCTCGTTGCAGTTGAAGCGCAGCGCCGCACCGTTCCATTCCGTAGCCCGCTCGAGCACGTCAAACCGGTGATGAGCCTGCAGACGGCCACGGTCGCGGGGCCGGCCAACGCCGAAGTCTTCACTGATGAGTTAAACCGCATCAAGGTCCGCTTTCACTGGGACCGACTGAACAGCGGTGACGAAAACGCGTCCTGCTGGGTCCGCGTGGCCTACTCGGATACGGGCGGCGCCTACGGTGGCGTTCATGTACCGCGCGTCGGCGAAGAGGTCATCGTCTCGTTCCTCGACGGTGACTGCGACCGCCCCATCGTCTCCGGCCGGGTCTTCAATTCTGACAAGTCACCGCACTGGCATTCAAACGGATTGCTGTCGGGATACAAGTCCAAGGAGTATGGCGGCGCTGGGTACAACCAGCTAGTGATGGATGACGCCAGCGGACAGAACCGCGTTCACCTGTATTCGACCAATACCCATGCGCATTTGCATCTCGGCTATCTCATCGAGCAGTCGGGAAACATCCGCGGCTCGTACCTCGGAAGTGGATTCGACCTGAAGTCCGATGCTTACGGCGCCGTGAGGGCGGGTCAGGGTTTGTACGTGTCGACTCATCCGGCGAACGGTTCGTCGAGCCAGCCGCTCGATGTTCGTGAGACGCAGCAGCAGCTCATCAATTCCGAAAGCGTCATGGAGGCGTTGTCGGGCGCCAGCGAGACCCATCAGGCCGAGAGTCTGAAGCACGGACATGATTCGCTGAAAGCGTTTACCGATGCGACACAAAACAGCGTTTCGGGAACATCGTCGGGAGGCAACACCGCTGGCGGGGGCACAGGCAACGCCAATGCTTTCAAGGAGCCGGTGATGCTGTTTGGAAGCCCGGCAGGCATCGCCCTGTCGACGCCACGCTCCACGCATGTTGCGGCCGACGAGCAGGTGAATATCGTCAGTGGACAGAACACGCACATAGCGACAGGTAAGTCGCTCGTCGCAAGCGTCGCCCAGCGAATCAGCCTCTTCGTCCAGAACGCCGGCATGAAACTGTTTGCCGCGAAGGGCAAGGTTGAGATACAGGCCCATTCCGACAACATCGAACTGACCACCCAGAAGACGCTGCGGTTGCTGTCCGCCACCGAGAAAGTCGAGGCAGCGGCGAACCAGGAAATCCTGTTGACCTCGGGCGGCGCGTACATCCGCATTGCCGGCGGCAACATCGAGATCCATGCGCCGGGCAACATCGACATCAAAGGGAGCCAGCATTCGTTCAACGGGCCCGCCAGCACCACATACCCGCTGCCAGCGCTGCCGACATCCAGATACAACACGGCGATGCAGTATCTGTATCACGACGATGAACCGGTTCAAGGCGCGAAATACATAGCCACGCTGGCTGACGGCAGTACGCGCCAGGGCGCTCTCGATGCACAGGGACGGATGAGACTTGAGGATGTCCCGGTGGGGCCGGTCAAGGTCGAGCTTGGACCGGATGCGCGTTCCTACGCCCGCAAGGACAGGACCAGCAATCCAGACTTTAAAGGCGAACAACTGTCCGACGCCGACATTGATTCGCTGATTCAAAAGCACTGGGGAGCGTGACAGTGAGCTGGAGCGTAGAAGACTTCAAGGCGCTTCGTTGGAGGTCGGTCAATGGTGCTGGGGGACGCTGCAGGGCGCGTTCAACGAGAAGCAGACTATCAGCCAGGTCATCACCGATGCGGCTATCGGCATGATTCCGCTGGTGGGCGACGTAACCGCCGTGCGCGACCTGTTGTCTGTGAGCATAGGGATGAGTTCGGACCCCCGAAAACGCCAGGAAGTAATGCAGTGGGTCTTGCTCATCGTTCTCGTATTCGCGCTGATTCCTGTTGTCGGCGGAGTTATCAAGGGGGTTGGTCGGCTTGCATTGCGGGTGGCGGGTGACGCGGCAAAGGATGCGGAACTGCTGCACGAGGTGGTCCAGTTCCTGAACAGGATGGGGCACGGTGATGCGCCGCAGTGGTTGAAGGCGCTCGACGTCGGCAAGTACCAGTCGCAGTTGCTCTCCAAGGTGAAAGACTTCTGTGCGACCGTGCGTCTGGCTATCGAGCGCTCGCTGAAAGCGCGCGTCGGACAGCTTCTGCCAGAGATGTGGCGCGCGCAACTTGCACGGGTTGGCGACGGGTTTCGCGCTCTGCAGGATCTTGCGGACCAGATGGTTCCAAAGGCTGTCAAGGAACTCGATGCGAAACTGAAGACCCTCCAGAATATGGTCTATCGTGGCGAAATTCATGAAATTGCCACGGGCGGCATGCCGAAGGTAAGGCGTGAGGCCGAGGCGTATCTGGAGGAACGCAAGCTCGCGCGGGAAATTCGCCAGGGGCGTTTTGCTTCGACGGAGTGCGCCGCCGATAAGGGCAAGGTTGAAGCGGCAATCCGTGGCAAGTATCAATCGAAAATCGACCAGGGGTGGCCGGATATTCTGGCGCGCAGGGGCAAAACCGTCGCGACCGGTGATGCGGAAGTCTTCACGAAACTGGCCACGTTTCATGGTGAAGTTGTCGCAATGGATGCCAATGACTTAGCAGGAAAATCTGTATATCGGGCCTTCGGGAATCCGAGCACACACGCTCCAGAGGGAAGCATGGCGGCTGGATATAACCAGCCGTCGTTTTGGGGGCTGGGTTCAGCGCCCAAAGACGCAGAGGAGTGGCGGGTGCGAGCCGCTGTGCTTGACGAGTGGAACGGTAACGGCTTTCTAGCGGTCCTTCAGTTCCCTGCCGACCTCGCTAAGCGTATGCCTGAGGCGAAAGCGTGGGCTGGTCAAATTGCCGAGCAGTTCGGCATCAAGAGGCCTGCCCAATACCTGGAGGGTGGCGGCAAGCAGCTTGTCATTGATATGGGAAGATTTGCCGAAGAGATTAACACCGTCGGAAAGCGCGTGAAAGAAACGGGTGAAGCAGAGTCGATGGTGATAGACGGAGTGAGGATGGACTTTTTTCCTACCCATTGGACAAACGTTGAAGATGTGTACGGTTATAGTAAGTTCTCGTCGAGTACTCACGGTGCGGTGCGAACGAGGAGGCTGGCAAGTGATGAAATTCAGACAAAGATGACAAATGCGAAGGCGACAGCTGGCCTACGCGTTGACAGCGCGAACGAGGAGCGGGCACAGTGAGCTATCCGGTGACGCAGTACGATATGCAGGACGACAGTACACGACGTCAAGTATTCTGGTTACTGAAGAGGTTGAGCAGCTATTCGCTCTGGGCGCGAAAACGAGACGCATGGGAAACGTTTACCCATGCCTACGAGACGGCGGTCAAGACGTGGCCAAAGAGCGACCCGGAGCAGATGTCTGCAGACCTGCTCCCAATCATCTACGAGACGTTAAGTCTGTATAACCAAGGTTTGGAAGAGTTGGCGAAAGGTCGACGCTTCGTGTGGCGTGAAGGCCAGCCATTTCGGTTGGCCATAACGAACTACTACACTGTCACCAGCTACTTTTATACAGACCCCCGTTATTGGGAGCGCGGTCAGCAGGAGGCTCCATATCCGCCGAAGGTGGAGGCGCTAAATCGTCTCATGCGTGCTTCCGAGTATCACGGCGAGCAGTCTGCTCTCGAGGTGCCGTATGTTCCAAACCTATCTGCACATTGGACATCACCTGGGGGACTGCTGAACCCAGACGCCTATAAATATGAGTTTTACCAACTCCCGTACCCGGTATTCCCGAACAACCTGCCAGAAGTGCCCCTTGGCGCGGAGCCGATTGTGCGCTCGGGGCAGGAAATTCCGGTCGATGGCATATGGGAGCCCGTAAAAATCCATCGTGAGAAAGTACTAGGGGTTATCGCTTTCGGCGCAAAAAGCGAAAAAAACGAGGGGTGCTTTAACTATCTAGTAGCTGGGACGCGAGCGCCCGCGATAACAGGCGAGTTTCATGCGGCGACAGGCCAGGTGGACAAGGTCAGTACCCATTGGCGGCTCCTTTGGGAAGACGACCGATACAAGGACGGTGTTATTCCCGACGAGTCTGAGTATTTCCTTGAACGTGCGCCGACGGATGGGGCAACGGACCGCGACGAGCCCGTGGAGGAAATTGAAGTCCGAACAGGCGACGTTTGCCCGGTAACGGGTACGTGGGAAGCGAAAGACTTCGAGAATCACCGCATCGAGGCATCGAAGGGCAAGGTCATGCCGGATGTTCTCGCCAGCGCGCCCGGTTCGGGTGAGCGCCGTGTTCACTGGGTTACATGGCGTCTCGTCAGGCGAGCGTGAAGCTCTTATACATTGCCGACAGTTCAATTGGGAAAATGAAGTGACCAGCGTGAGCCGCAGAGTTATCCTGAAGGACGACAAGACGGACCGCAACGGCGTAATGCTCGACGGGATTGCAGAACGAAGGTGTTGTCGTAGGAGGCGATTCGGCTCTCGGCCGATGAAGTTCAGAGCAAGGTTACGCAGACGAACAGTGTGAAGACGGCTGGGGTGAGAACTGGCGCCAATCTCGAGACGCAACGGTGACATATACGATGAAGCAATACGACATGCAGGATGACTTAACTCGCCGTCAAGTTTTCTGGTTGCTTAAGAGGCTGACAAGCTATGCGCTCTGGAAAAGGAAGCGCGACGCGTTTGCCACCTTTGCGAACGAGTACGAAGTCGCCGTCAAAACTTGGGCAGAGAGTGACCCGGAGTACATGCCGGCTGACAACCTGTCGACCATCTACGAGATTCTGGGTCTATATGACAAGGGTTTGGAACAGCTAGCGCGTGGATATCGTTTCATTTGGAAAGATCGTCAACCATTGGAACTCGCGGTCGGTCGCTACTGTCATCTCTGCCAGTATTTCCTTCCCCACCCGTCGTATTGGGAGCGAGGCGCTCAACTGGCTCCATATCCGCCCAAGGTGGATAGACTTGCCCGATTGATGCGTGCATCCGAGTTCCAGATGGAGCACGCGCCGTTCGAGGTTGCGGCCTCAAACGACAATTTTGCCCAGTTGCGGTCGGCGACATTACTTCTGGACCAGGACCGCTACAAGTACCAGTTCTACGAATTGGATTACCCTGTTTTTCCCCCCTCACTTCAGGAAATCCCTCCACCCCAAGGTCCGGTAATCGAGTCCGGCGACGAGGTTACTGCCGACGGCATTTGGGAGCCAGTAAAGATTAGTCGCGGTAAGGTGCTAGGACCGCTATCGGTCGGCGAGAGGACGGAAGAAAACAATGGGTGCTTTAACTATTTGGTCAAAGGGACTCACGCGCCGAATATCAAAGGGCGGCCGGACCCGCGCACCTTGCAGTCTGCGGTCACGAGTACTCACTGGCGTCTATTGTGGGAAGACACGAGATATAAGGATGGGGTGATTCCGGACGAGTCACAATATTTCCTCGTTGCGAAGCACGAAGATGCGCCCGCCTAGCCTGCTGACGTTCCAGACGTTAAGACCGGTGACATCTGCCCCGTTTCTGGCGTGTGGCGTGCAGAAAAATACGACGATTCGCCTATTCACGTAGCTGCAGGCGCGGTGATGCCGGACCTGATGGTTGCAGATAACCTGGGCGAAAAGAAAATGCATTGGGTGACTTGGCGGCTGTTCGGGAGAGCGTGAAGCATGTATGACATGCAGGACGACGACGTGCGGCGTCGCGTCTTCTGGTTGCTAAAGCGGCTCAGCAGCTATTCGCTGTGGAAGCGCAAGCGTGATGCTTGGGAGTTGTTCACGCACTCGTATGAAGCTGCAGTGAAGAACTGGTCGAAGAGCCAGCCAGAGCAGATGGACCCCGATACACTGCCCGGGATTTATGAGGTTCTGAGCCTTTATAACCGAGGTTTGTCGGAGCTCGCGAAGGGTCATCGATTTGTGTGGCGTGCGGGAGAACCTTTTGCGCTCGCGCTCGACAAGGCCGGCACGATATCTCGGTACTTCTATACGGACTCAGACTATTGGGAGCGAGGTATGCAACTGGCGCCCTACCCGCCGCTCGTGGAAGCGCTTCACAAGTTAATGCGCGCGAGCGAATTTCCAGGCGAGTATGCGCCTACGGAAGTGCCTGATGCGCCGCATATGACTGCCCTTTGCCCGAGCGCTGGGAGTCTCTTAAATCCAGACGCCTATAAATTCTTGTTCTATGAGCTGCCTTATCCCGTCTTCCCCGCCGAGCTTCCCGATGTGCCGACCGGCACCGACCTCATTGTTCGCTCCGGGCAGCGCGTGCCAACGGATGGCATATGGGAACCAGTCAGGGTGGAGCGCGAGAAGGCGTTCGGCATCGTACCCTTGGGCGTCAAGAAAACAGAGAACAATGGCTGCTTCAATTATCTGGTCGCCGAAGGGAAGGCGCCTTATATCGATGAGTGGAGCGAGGCACAGGCGCGAGCGGAACGTGTTGGAACCTATTGGCGCCTTCTATGGGAAGATGTCCGATACAAGGACGACATCCTCCCAGACGAATCCGAATATTTCCTCGAACGCAGGATAGATTCAGAAGCTAGCGTCCAGGAAGAACCCGCAGGAGAAGTTGAAGTCCGAACAGGCGACATTTGCCCGGTAACGGGTACGTGGGAAGCGAAAGACTTCGAGAATCACCGCATCGAGGCATCGAAGGGCAAGGTCATGCCGGATGTTCTCGCCAGCGCGCCCGGTTCGGGTGAGCGGCGTGTTCACTGGGTTACATGGCGTCTCGTCAGGCGAGCGTGAAGCTCTTATACATTGCCAACAGCTCAATTGAGAAAATGAAGTGACCAGCGTGAGCCGCAGATTTATCCTGAAGGACGATAAGACGGACCGCACCGGCGTGGAGCTCGACGGGATTGCTGGCTCGTCGTTTGAGGTGGCGCCCACTAGCCTATCTCGGCGCCCCGGTCTTTTGCAACACCGACAGCAAGGAGACCCGGATGATACGTAAGACGCTCAACGCCTCCAGGCTTCAGCAGGAGGTTGACCGGCGAATCCATCGACTGCAGGCAATCGTCGAGGACGGTGTGAAGATTCGCGTGCCGCGACCGCAGGTGCAGGAGCCTGACAAAACGGGATGTAACTGGAACATGACCCATTTCGGCAACGCAGTCGGCTTCGACCGCGACATCGAGGACGTGCTCAAGGCCGTGCGTGCGGAGTACAACCTCAGTACCGAGGTCAAGGATACTGACAACCCATTTGGAGACTAGCTGTCGCGGATGCGGGAAGCGGTGAAATCTCCGACAAAGGAGTGGCCGGACGAGTACCCGGCTGCGGCGGTGGAGTGGCTAATGGTACTGCCCAATGGGCCGGCCAACGCGCCTTGGCCCGTCACTCAACCGTAACCGATTTCGCCAGGTTCCGCGGCTTATCCACGTCCGTGCCCCGCGCGCACGCCGTGTGATACGCCAGCAACTGCAGCGGCACCACGTGCAGAATCGGCGACAGCAGGCCATAGTGCTCCGGCATGCGGATCACGTGCAGCCCCTCATCGTTGACGATCTTCGTATCGGCATCGGCGAATACA
>NZ_FRAB01000070.1 GCF_900142195.1 Paraburkholderia terricola | reverse complement strand
GTCCCCTGCACAAGCCGCAAATCGTTCAGGGCGACCGGGGCTACAGTTCCGAGCCACATCGGCAGCGCTTGCGCGAACGTGGCATCACGCCCGTGCTCGCAAAAATTGGCTCGCCCCATGGCAGCGGACTCGGCAAAACGCGTTGGCAAGTCGAGCGCTCGATTGCCTGGCTTCACTCGTTTCGACGCCTGAAGATTCGCTATGAACGCTACGCCCATATCCACGAGGCTTTCCTCTCGTTAGCTTGCGCCTTGATTTGCTGGACGCGCCTCAAGCCTTGGTTTAACTAATTTCGCAACAGCTTCTTATTCGTGACGAGGCCACTCCCGCCCGGTTAAAGCCGGTATTTGTCACACGGATCAGGCGATCCTCTATTCCGCTGCGCTTGCCGTCCGGAGACGAACTCGAAGTTGCGCTCGACGAGGGGACTATCGACGCTGACTCGGGCTCGGTGCCGATCGCGGCTGTGGAACTGGAGCTGAGACACGGCCAGGCGGAGAGCCTGTACGGCGTCGCGCTTGAGTTGCTGGAAACCGTGCCGCTACGCATCGACCACGTCAGCAAGGCCGACCTCGGATATGAACTGCTCGTAGCGGAGCACAGTGACGCGGTCAAGGCCCGACCGGTGCATCTGAACCGGCGCGATTCTGTCGAGGATGCGTTCTGCACTGTCGTGCGCAACTGTCTCGATCAGGTCCACGCAAACGAGCGCGGCGTCGTGTCGGGCCACGATCCGTCGAGCGTGCATCAGATGCGCGTGGGACTCCGTCGCCTGCGCTCGGCCCTTGATCTGTTTGCGACGGGGATTCCGGCTTATCCCGGTCTCGACGGGGAACTGCGCTGGATCGCATCGGAGCTCGGCGCTGCGCGGGACTGGGAGGTGCTCGCCGGAGCGACGCTCGACCGTTCGGGGACAATCGGGAACGCGGACGAAATCCAGCCTGTCCGGCAGGCGTGCGAGCGGATCGCGGTCAACAACCGGCAACGCGCGGCTGCGGCAGTCGAGTCGGTTCGCTATACCCGGCTCGTTCTCCAGCTTGCAGTATGGTTGAACCGGAAGGGATGGCGAGGCGGGATGTCGGACGAACAGCGCAAGGGGATCGGTGGGGCCGCCGGGAAGTTCGCCGCGGAAGTCCTGCGTGATCGGCACAGGAAACTGATCAAACGTGGCAAGCGGCTCGCCGATCTCGACGATCACCGTCGCCACCGCGCCCGCATTGCCGCGAAGAAAGTTCGATATGCGACCGAGTTCTTCGCGTCGCTGTGCGCAAGGCGCGCCGTCCAGCATTATGTCGAAGCACTGACCGCGCTCCAGGATGATCTGGGCTGGCGTAACGATGCCGTTGTCGCCGACCAACTGTTAAAGCTGTTGCCGCAAACATCACCAGAAGCGGCCTCTGGCGCGGCCTTCGCGCGAGGTTATCTCGCGTCGCGCGTCGCTGCCGATCATCAGACACTGAAGAAGCGGTGGAAACGCTTCAGACGTCTGTCACCGCCGCACTAAGCAATCGTGTAGCACAAGATGCCTGCGGTTCAGCCAACTGCTTACCTTTCGAAGAACTTAGACGGACAGTCAAACACCGCTCCGTGTTTCGTAGTGGACGCTTTTAGTCGCGCGTTGCGAAACGGCGGCGCAATAACGCCATGCGACGGCGCAGCGGTCGTCGTTGTCACAAATCAGCGGCCGAAAGCGTTATTCGTCCACCGGTACCCGGCAACGCTTTCTGCTCTACAGTCCGCAAAAGCCGGCGCTTGCCAAGCTCGAAGGCGAGCATCAATTGTTTCGGGGTCTCGTTCGCAGCGCCCAGTTTTTCACAAACTGCTTCGGCAGGCAGCTCAAAGGCGCTGTATCCCCAACCAAAGCCGTAGGCCGAAAACCATAATGTGCAATTGGCGGAAAGGAGCGGTGCCGTAAGGTTCGTACGGGGCTGTTCCGTGGCTGTCATTTCCTACCGATAGAGAGGTTATGATTTTCGCATAGCGGACTTACAAAAGGTCGTTCTCCTGCGGCCTCGGTGGCGAGTCGGCCGCATGTGCCACTATCCACCAGGTTGACCAGCGCTTGATGCCCGTCCGTGCGGGCGGCGTCCTCAGCCAGGAAGGTTTTCTCACTGAAAGCAATGAGCTTGAATCCGCTCCCCCGCGCACGCGGGACGGTGATGCCCCAATGCCACGCCCGGCGCTCGATCGGCGATTACATCAATCTATATAACCAGAGACGACCTCATTCGAGCCTGGAAGACCGCACGCCGGATGAGGCATACTTCGCGACGCTGCCTGCGATTAAATTGGCAGCATGACCGCCCCGGACGTTCCACTTAAAAATCTCAGAAGACTGTCCGAACGAGTGAGGCCACCTCTGTTGGCGCATGAAAAACAGCCCCACCGCATTGGCAAATACCTCACCATGGCAACGGTGCGGAGAAAATCGCGAAATAAGCACGTCGGCGAGCCGCCGCTTCTGCCGCCTATCCACGGAATGATCGGCATCGTCGTTGACATCTCATCTGCTCAGCGCTCCATCCGCACATCCGGATCGTCGGGAAACAGTTCCCGCTGGATCTCGCTTCGCTCTGCGCCACGTAATCCGCGCTCGTGCAACGGTGCACGACGACGCTCGACTTCATTCGAGTGGGTGCGACCCATGCCGGGCCGATCGCACAGAATGGGCATCGTCTGAACGAAGTCCGTGACCACTGCTCCGAGGCCCCGGTCATCGGCACTCTGCGATCCAGCCATCGCATGAACCACGCCTTGCCATGCTTCGAGCGACCCAGCGTGGGCGTCCCACAAGGCGCGACGGGCCCGCTCACCCAGCTCCGATCGCCAGTAATCCGCTGTTTCGCCGCGCGCCGTCATATGCACAACAACCTGTTTCGGATAGCGCCGGGTCTCGCCCCGAGCGAATCGCCTCGTCGCATTGGCCTCCACACCGTGCTCGCGCAGCTGCCTTGCAAACCGCTCGCGCCAGCGTTGCAGGTCGCGCTTGCGCGGGTTGAGACGCTTCCCATCCGCTCCGCGTACCTGCACGCTCAGATGCACGTGCGGATGCGCCTCGTCATTGTGCGCAGCAAAAACATACCGTCTGCCGTCGCCGAATTCCGCAGCCGCAAACGCGCGCGCGGCGTTGCGCACCGCCTGCCGGTCCGTGCCCGGCGGCATCGAGAGCAGCACGTTGAACACCTCCCGCCTGCGGCTTTCTTCCGGGATACCCCAGCCACCGAGGTGCCACGCATCCGTCAGATCGTACAGTGCCTCGCGGCCGAGAATGGTCATCCCGTCCTGATCCTCGAGTTCGACCTTCCCGCTTCGCGAGATGTAGCGCAGATGACGACGCACCGCGCCCATGCCCTGCGCGCCTGACGCCCTGTTCGTTATCTTGACCATCACCTCGGGGGTACGCCTGAGGGTGCGGGCAAGCTGCTCGCGCATGCGTCGTACATCCCGTTGGAGCTCGCCACGTGACATGCTCGGCGCACGCACGTGCCGTAGCGGATCATGAAAAAGCCGGTCCCCCCAGTTCAGCAACATCTGGTCGACCCAGGTTTTCGGGAACGACATGCTAGCGGCTCCAGCGATCCAGGTTGGCGCGCAGCACCTGCGTGACTGCGCGCAGGTGCTGATCAATCACGGCACGCGTGTCTTCGAGCGCGTGCGCCGCGTCGTGCGCACCACCGCTTGCCTGCAACCGACCGAGCAACGTCACGATCATGGCCAGATGCTGGTTTGAGTCCGCAAGCAGTCGCAGCTCGCGCTCGCCCAGTTGCGGCTCATGCACAAGCTGCGCGCGGATCACCGCAACTATCCAGCGATTGACATTCATTCCACCAGTCAAAGCACGCCGTCTGGCCACTTCGAGTTCCTCCTGGGTGAGACGGATTTCGATGCGTTCGCGATGCCCGTCGCCCTGCAGGCGGCGATGTTCAGGGCCAGGCACCCCGTCTGGCGACTCGTCCTGGCTCAGTACACCGTGGACCAGGTGCCGGACGCCATCGGCCGCCGTTACACCGTGAAGGGCACACCATACCTCCCAGCGTGATTTCGCTCGCCCGAGATCGACACACAGTCGCGCACGCGTGGCCATGCCTGTGCTCCTACAGGGACGGCGGCGCGGGTTCGGACGGTCCACGTTCGACCTCCCGGGTCGGGACGCGCTCCGCAGCCGTGCGGGTGCGGCGACTGCGCGTAGAGGGCGCCTCGGGATCAAACACGCGGGGGCGCGGAACGGTGACGCCCTCAGACTCGAACGCGGTCAGCAGCCGCTGCGCACGTTGCTGCACGCGCGCAATCGATCGCTCGCTGAAACCCTGCTGTCGCATCGCGGCGGTCAGCACCGCCATCTGAACAGCACGTTCCTCGGGCGACGTGACGGAAGGTTCACGCCGCCGTGCGGCCTGCGCCTGCTCCGGCGTCGGCGGCAGTGCGGTTTCACTTCTTCCGGCTTCGCCCTGTCTCTCCGTCGCCCCGGGCCGCGACTGCGTCCTCTCCTGCCCAACCACATCGACCTGCCACGTATTGCGATAGACCTCCTTTTCCTCTTCGCCGATCACATTTCCCATCGCATCGACAACCGGGACCATCACTGTCACGAGCCGCCGGCCAAGGTTTTCGAGCATGACCTGCTGTCCGGCAAGCGCGCCGGACTCCGCCACGGCCCGTTCCAGGTCCACGCCCCACAGCACGTGGTCCGCACCACCTGTATCGCGATAGACGACGTAATACGAGTCGCTGCGTGCAGGATTGTGCTGATAGGGCGCACCGCCGTGCTCGACCAGTTCGCCCATATAGCGCTGCTGCTCCGCCCCCTCGGACTCGGCAACGCGCGGCCCCGTTTCGGAGGTGGGAGCGGTTCGGGACGGCTCCACAGGCGCGGGCGGAGCCGGCGCACGAGCCTCTGGCTGTCTGGGAGCATCGCGCCTTGCTGGTTGCGCCGCCTGTGATTCCGTGGGGCCAGGCGCCGCATCGGGCGCTTCCGGTCGATTCGCAGGAACTGGCGCGGCCGGAGGCGTTTGCGTCACGTCGATGCGATTCGTCATCCGGTCACGACGGGCTTCGGTCAGACGCGCCACGTCGACTGCCTTCGGCTCGTATCCGCTCACCTCGATGCCGATCAGCGTGGCCTGAACCCACACCTCGCGCCGGAACTGCTCGTGACCCGATACACGGATACGCCCCCATGCCTTCGCATGGGCCATGTCCACCATCGACTCGACCACATCGGGGCGGTTGTGCTCCGTCACGAGGTAAGGACCGATATCCTCGAACGCGAGCCGATGCGGCGCGTCTTTGAGGAAATACTGGTTACCCGCCCGCAGGTAGCGCTTTCGCACCCTCTCCGGCGGATTGCCAAGCGGCGCCCATCGCATGGTGGATGTGTCGCTGCTACGATGGAGCACCTCCTGCTGCGGTGCCCGTTGCTGTTCTGCGGCCTGCGACGGCGCGTCCGCCTGGATGGCCTGATCGCGCAGCCGCGCCCGCGCTGCATCGAACTCGCGGCGCCGGCGTGCGGCCAGTGCGTCGGCCGCAGTCTGATCGACGCGCTGCGCGCCCGCGCCCTGCGGATCCGGGATAGGCGGCGCGTCCGGCTCAATCACGTTGATGACCGGTTCGTCTGCACGCGGGCCTGAAGAAGTTGCGGTTTCGTCCATCATGGATCTCCCTCTGATCGCTGCGCTGGCGGGCAGAGCGTCGCACGCTCAGCGTTGCTGCCCCAGTCCCTGTTCCTGTTCGCGACCGGCGCGCTCCTTCGACTGCGCGAGCACCGCTGCCCGCGCCTCCCTCATCCGGGTCCACGACGTGGCCTGCAACTGATCAAGCGTCGCGTCGAGCTCGTTGCCGAAACCCACCTCGCGGGCGGACTTCTTCAGCGAGGCCACCGTGCGCTCGAGCAGGTCGCGCGCACGGTCCCACGGATACACTCTCGCCCGTGCGCCGTCGTAACCGACCTGCACCTCCGCCCCATTGAGGCGCTGGTTCTCATCCATCCACCGCAGGCGGTCCGAGACGAACTCCATGTCCGACTTCGCATGGAACACAACGCTACGCGTGGACACCTCCTGGATCAGGTAGTGCTCGGTGTTGAACACCTCGCCGCGGTACGGGCCACCGTTCTCGCGGGGCGTCGCCATGCGGGTCTGCGCGCCGAAACGGTGCTGTGCGAGTGCCCTGATCTCGCCCGGTACCTCGTCGAGTCCGTACAGTGGTTCGCCTACCTGACGGCGCGCCGGCGCGGGAGCAGGCTTCGGCGCATCGCCTTCCCGCCGGTCCGGTTCCGGCTGCTGCGACTGTGCCTGCGCAGTTGTCGGTTCCGGTGCAGGTACCGTGCTTTCCTGCTGCGTCGGTTCCGGCGCGTCCTGATGGCCGGTCCGACGACGCGAAGTACGGCGCCGACCCGACACCTCTCCATCACCCACGAGTTTCTCTTTCACATTGCCCATTGCATGGTCCTCCTTCAGTGCATGCTCTTGCTTCGGTGCATCGTCCGATCCCTGTGCAACCACGGCCTGTCCGTCGGCTTCTCCACCCGCTACATCTCGCTCCGGTGCTCCGTACAGCGACTCCCGTAAAAGCTCACCAACGACACCCGGCCCGGACAGCACCGCCATGTCATCGAAATCAGTCGGCACGTCACCGGCAATCCGTGCCTGCGGCGCGAAGCGTGGCTCGGCCAGCAGCGATGACGTGCCGAGCGCGGCCTGCCTCGCCTGCTCATATCCGGCACCGAGATCGGCGAGCACGAGCATCTCCGCTTCCGGGTACCGGCCGCGCCACATCGCCGCCACCGGCCGAAGGTTGCCGCTCGACAGTGCCGCGGCGCTGAACCAGCCGGTCGCCTGCCACACTGCCAGTGCCGTTGCGACGCCCTCGGCAATCAGGATCGGTGTCACAGCACCGTCGCAGAACTGGCCCGGTTCCACCACCCAGTAGCCGCCCGACTTCGCACCGCCCGCGAGAGCCGACTTGCGTCCTTCGGCATCGATCAGTTCCAGTGTCGAAAGGGTCTCGCCGATGCGGACCGGCACCACCAGCACGCGCCCCGTGAGCGGCTCCTCGTCACTACGCGGCGCGTACCCAAGCAGCGCGTGCAGTTCTTCCGCCTCCAGCTCACGCAGCGTCGGGACTGCCCTCACCTGCTTGCGTTCGAGATACGGGTGTCCGGGGCCCACCGGCCGCGCCCACTTCCAGATTGCCAGCGCCTCCCGCGCGACCGCAGCCTGTCGCGCGCGCACACGAGCCTCGCCCCTGCCGTCCTGCCCCGCCCGGTCCACCGACGGACGGGGCGGCGACATGCGCGACCTGTCTGCGGGATCCATCGCCGCGCGCGAGCCCCTGACATCGAAACCGTGCTGCTGCGCGAGCCAAAAGAGAGACGCGAGCGTCTTGCCGCCTGACTCGCCGGCCGAGCGCCAGGTCACGCGCGCCGCACGCTCGCTGTAGTTGTGGGCGGTGCGGCTCCACTCGTCCCAGATGTCGAAGCCGGCCTCGCCAAAACCCTGCTTGAGCGCGAACGCCATATCGACCCACGTCGCATAGTCCTCGGCAGGGATCACGGCCAGCGCCGCGCGGGCACGTTCCTCCTCGCCCAGATATCGCGTATTCATCTGCGTTCTCCATGGAGCGGCACAACGTTCGGGCCGTCTGCCGTGCGCGATGCGGCTCGCCCACGTTGCGTACGCGGTGCGCCGGAGGAGCGCCTCGCCTTGCGCCCCGGCACGCCTTCCGCGGGGCGCAGCTCCGCGACATCAAGATCAGACGCCGACAGCCGCCGCGCTGCCACGTCCACGCGCGCGGCCGGCACACCCAGCAGCATGAAGTGCCGCTCGACGTAGGCGGCCGCCTCTTCGTCGCTCACGTCATTGAGATGCCGTGGCAGATCGCGTGGATCCCAAGCCTGCAGCACCTCCAGATACTCCGGAGGAATGTGCATCACGCCGGCTTCGTCCACCTCGCCCGGTTGCACATCCCTCACCCGCCGCTCGACCTGGGCGATGAAACGCACGATGTCTATCGCTGGTATGACTGGTGCCGTGCGCAGGCGCGAGGTGAAGACCGGATCCCGCCAGTAGCAGATCCGCTCGGCCAGGATCGGCTTCGTGTTTTCGAGCAGGATGATTTCCTTATCGCGTCCGAGTTCCTTTAACTCCTGCGGCAACAGCAGCGGCCGGCGCTGCTCGGAAAAACTCTCGCTGGACCCACCGCGGCCGCCGAAGATTGCGTTTGACCGGCTCACACTGCGCGAACGGTCTGTGAAAGTGCCGAGCATCTCCGAGTATTCGTTCGCGTCCTTCTGCTCACGCGGCGCGTAGATGATCTGCATCGCGTGGTTCGTGACGAACGTCCTCGCGTCCGCGCGGCCATAGACCGATTCGAGCTGCGAGACCGACTGCACGATCGAGAGCAACCGCAGGTTGTAGCCCGCCATGTAGGCGACCGCACGGGCGATGATGTGGATCTTGCCGACGGCGGTGAATTCATCCATCAGCAGCAGGCACTGGACCTTCAGCTCCGGATTGTCCTGGGGCAGTTGCCTCGTATTCAGGTTGACGAGTTGGGAGAACACGAGGTTGACAAGGAGCGCCGCCTCGGTCAGGTGATCTGGCGTGATGCCCATATAGACCGACATGCGGCGCCTGCGCACATCGCGCAGGTCAAAGTCATTGCTGCTTGTTGCGGCATCGACAATCGGATTGGCAAAGATCGTCAGCGGCGCATTAAAGGTCGCGAGGATGCTCGCGAGCACCTTGTCGTCGTTGGCAAGAAAGCGGTTGAGCGCATCGACGCACGCACCACTGAGCAGCCGTCGGTGCAACACCAGCGCCTGCTGCAGGTAAGCCTTAACCGGCATGCCGTTGCCCGACGACTGCCGCAGCACCTCGCCCATCGTCACCGGGTAGTTGGGCCCATCGGTGTTGCCTGCACGGCGCGCATCGCGCCACTCGCACAGCAGCAGAACGACGCCGAGGAAAAGGTTGCGAGCCTGGTCCTTCCAGAAGTCATCGTGACCGCCGACCGGATACAGCGCGTAGCCGATCGCCAGGATGTCGCCAACGCGGAATACGCCATCCGAAATCGCCGACAGTGGGTTATACCGGTGCGTGCGACGGTCCTCCGCAAACGGGTTGAAAAGGTACACGTCGTGCCCGTGCGCACGACGGAAGCCCGCGGTAAGGTTGAAGTTCTCCTGCTTGATGTCGAGCACGACCACCGAATCCGGGTAGCTGAGCAGATTGGGCACCACGATGCCCACGCCCTTGCCAGAACGGGCCGGCGCGGCGAGCAGCACGAACTGCTGGCCCGTGAACCGCAGATAGCGGCCACGCCAGACACCCACGACCAGCGGCGGGCCGCTATTGCAGATACCGGGGTTCGCCGCCGTGCTCATAGCAGCCCAGCCCGGCGGATGTCCGCTTCGTTTGCGAACCGCGCGCTGCCGTAGAGACGCCGGTGGCACGAGCGATCCAGCAGCGTGTAAACGCCAAGGGCGGGCGCACCAAAAGCCAGCAGCATGCCGAACAACGCGGCACCGGCAACCCGCCTCCCGTGCTCTGGCAGACGTCCGTCGTACCAGGCCAGTACGGCATCCGGCCAGGCATGCAAGCCCGCGTGAAGCGGATTAACATGCAGGCTCGCAACAAACAGGAACGAAGCCAGCCACAGCGCGAGCGTCAGTCCTGCAGCAGCGATGCCCGCGATCTCAAGCGTGACCAGCGCCATGAAGGCGTGGTACCGGATGCGCCTGCCCGACTGAAGTCCCGCTCCGGTTCTCTTTCCGCTGTCCATGACCTGTTCCCCTTTTCACCGGAAGTGCGCCTGATGACGGCGCAGCGGATCGAACCAGACTTCCGTCATGGACCAGCGCCGGCCGGTCTGCGCTCCGGACTCGTCGAAGAGCGCGGTGGCTTCCATGTGCGCTACGACGTCGATCGTCATGAAGAGCAGCCGGCGCAGTGCCGCGTCGTCCCAAGTGGCGGCCTCGGGATGCTCCTTCGCCATCAGCGCGAACCGCTCGATGGCAATCGATGCGCTCGACGCGTGATAGCTCGTGATCGAACCGGAGTGCCCTGTCGTCAGCAGCTTCAGGAAGTCGTACGCTTCGCTGCCCCGCAATTCGGCGAGCAGCACACGGTCAGGGCGCATGCGCATCGAGCTTGCGATCAGATCCGCAGGCGTCACCCGCGCCTGGCCGTGCCCTCCCTTGCTGTAGTTCAGGTGCACGCAGTTCTCGACGTGCCGGATGAAGAGCTCGCGCACATCCTCGATCGTCACGATGCGTTCGGTGGCCGGAATGTACCGGCACAGCGTCTTCATGAAACTCGTCTTTCCCGAACCGGTGCTGCCCACGATCACGAGATTCAGCCGGCCGCGCACCGCCAGCTCGAAGAACGCCGGGAACTCGCGCGCCTGGAGGCACCTGACGTGTTCACGATCTTGGGAGCACAGTGCCGGCATCGCCTCATCAAGTCCCGCCGGACAGTGCCACGTAGTCTTCGCGAACAGGCCCTCAGTTTCGTAGGCGTCGAGCGTCTTCTCGCGCGAAGACGGACGGCGGATCGTTACCGACACAGTCCGCGGAGGCACCACCGGCGGGATCACGATCTGGGCTCGCGCATCACCGGGCAGCAGCGCGGAGAGCACCGGATGCAGCGCCGAGACCTCCTGGTTCGTGAGCGTGGCGATCGCCACCGCGAATGACATCAGGCGCTCGAAGTCGAGGTCCGCACAGTCATGAGCCTGCCATCCGAGATGGGTTTCGGTCAGCACACGCTGCGGCCGGTTGATCACCAGCTCCGTGAGAGCCGGGTCTTCGAGCAGTGCCGCGAGCGGGCGCATCAGCTCGCGCACCGACGCATCCTCTGCCAGCCTCGGCAGCGGGGCGTCGGCCAGTACCGGCGCTTCGCTCAGGATCTGGGCCGGCGCGTTCATCGCGTACCCCCTGGTTCCAGCGCGTAGACCGGACTGAAGTCCAGATCCCGGGCGACGATAATCGTGAACTCGGCCCCCTGGTTCTGCGTCAGTGTGGGCGGGATGTTGATCGTGCTGTCGAGCACGCGCGAGGCCATGTCATTGCCCTGCTGCTGCGTGTTCTCGAACACGACCGAGCCGTTGCTGTTGCCGCCACGCGTCGCGAGATAGCCAATCGCATCCTGCGTCATGCCGAGCAGCATGGCCGCGCCGATACGCTCGCCCCAGTGGTTGTTCACGTAGCCGCTCACGCCGATGCGACCCAACGCGTCCGCCGCAGGAGAATCGATCTCAACCGTGACCCCTTCGGGCGTCCTGATACGCGCCGACAGGATGAACACCCGCTTCTGTCCGGGCGCCAGGTTCGAGCGGTACTCGCTGTTGATCTGCGAGCCGCGCTCAATCAGCACAACATGGCCGTCATCCGAATAGACGTTCTTCGTCACCGTGCAGGTCGAGATACCCGCCTGGGTCGAATCAAATGCCGTATCACCGGCGCAGTCGATCTTGGCGCCTTCCGCGAGGATCAGGCTGCGATTACCGAGAAAGCCCGCGCGTACTTTGGGCGTCACCGTCGGCGTCAATGCCGGGGCGAGCGGACTGCTGCCCTGCGACAGGCCGCCGGCCGCGGGCATCACGTGTGGCTGCGTGCCGCCCGAGGCGCCGGGTGCTGACGCAGCCGAATCGGCCTCGCCGTTGGCCAGGCCACTGGATCCGCTCGAGAGCAGTGGCGCGTCGTAGTAGCTGCGCGCGGGTGCGGAACGTACCGGTGACTGGCGCGGTGCCACGGCAGCGGGTGCCGACGCACCCGTGCCCACTGCCCCCGGCCCACTCGCCACTGCGGCAGCCGCTGACCCCGGTGCGCTGCCTTCCGCGAATACCCGCCCCTGGGCCGGCTGGTCCTGGACGGCATCCCGCCTCGCCTTCTCCGCCGCATCGTGCCGCGCGAGGAAGCCGTGGATCGTCCAGACCGCTCCGCCCATCACGAGGACGGCAACAAGTAGTGGCGCGAGCCACCAGGCACGGGGGCGACCGCCCTGCTGTCCAAGCTCCGGCATGCCGCGATCGGCCGGCTGTGCGCCAAGGTCACCGTTTATGGTACCGGTGACCTTGGCCGGGTCACTCCCGGGCATAACTCCGGGCGCAATCACATTGCGCGGCGTTTCCTCATTCATGGCCGTCGCTCCGCAGGACACGCTTCACACCGCTCACCGTCGTGCCGTCCACCGGTGGCACCCCGTCCACATCGAACGCGTCGTTCCACAGACCGACGACCTCGTCGCCCAGACGCAGCACGAAACGCCGTGCCACCTCGTGCACGACGATCACGTCGTCCTCCATGTGCCGGTCAACGACGCTCTCGCTGTCGTCGTCTGCCACCCGGAAGATCGCCGGGATGCGGCGGTTGTCCGGAATGCGGATGTAGGTGAAGCGCCCGTCGTCCCACGCCGCGGTCGGCGCGATATCTTCCGAGTGCGGCATCACCTGCATCGAGTAAGCGGTGTTACGCACCACCGGCGACTGGGCGAGGCGCTCGCGCACGAGCGCCGCATCGTCTGCAGCCTTCGTCTTCGCAGCCTCAGCGTCGGGATACACGAACGTGATGCGGTACATCTCCTCGTCGTTGCCGAAACGGGCCCTGAGCGGCAGCACAACCAGGTCGAAGCTGTAGCTGTGCCGGTCCGTGCGGATTTCGAGATTCGTGTCGTGCGCAGCAAGCTGTGGCTTGAGGTAGACATCGTGGTCGCCACGGTTTGCGACTACCTGCCACCCATCCCGGTCGCCTGGGGCCACAACGAGAATGCGCTCGGCCGGATTGAGCGCGATGTGCGTGGCGAACCCACGTTGCGCGATGACCCGCACCACCTCGCCCTGCCGGTACACGACCTGTCGCACGCGCGAGTCGCCAGACCAGCCGGGCACGTCGTAGGCGCGGGCACCGGGAGAGCCCGCACCCAGCACTGCCGCCAGCGCGACGGTTCCCATCAACGTGCTCGCTCTCATCGCGCACCTCCCGGAGCGGGTGACAATGTCGGCGACGATGCCGGTGCCGACACCGCAGGCGTGTATTCGGGATCGCGGCTGTACGCCGTCACCCTGAACCCGAAGGGGTTCTCGATCGCCGTGCGTTCGCGCGTGAAGACGGATGGCCGGTAAGTGAAGGCGAGCGTGATAACGAAGCGCTGCGGCGGCTCCGCGTTATCGATGCCGTTCTTCCACGTCGTGCGCTCGATATGCACGACAGCACGGCCCGGTTCGTCCGGCACGAGCGTCGTCGAGAGAATGCGGATGCGCCGCTGCGTGTTCGCCCCGAGCTGGCGGTCCAGTGCATCGGGACCGCTGTAGATCGCCCGGTAATCCCGCGCGACACGGTCGTCGCTCATGTCGAGCACCCGGTCGTAATCCATCTGCAGGAGACCCCAGTCGTAGCGCTCGCGCGAGCGCACGTACACCTCCACCCAGTGCTTGTCCTCGATGTCGCGCGTATGCATCTGCTTCGCGTCAAGCACATCGATCACCTGCGCCTCACCGGTCAGACGGTCGACTTCGATCGGCAGCGGCACGACCCGGTAGAACGGAACCATCACGGCCAGTACGACCGCGCACAGGATCGCGATCACCACGGAGGCCGACGCCACGTGCCATGCCCGATGCTCCGAGCGCTCCTGCAGATGCGTGACCGACACTTCGAAATCGAGTGCCCGGCGATAATCACCTGATTCACGGGAGTCACGCTCACTGGAGTCACGCTCATTGCTCATGGCCATCTCCATCGGACAGGGAAGCCGGTGCCACGCGGTTCACCGGCACACGGTGCAAGCCATCAGGCAGGACAGGTTTGGGTGGATTTCCTGAACATCCATTAATCAGCATAACTAACTGGATTGCAAAGACTGCAACGACGGACCGGATCATGTCAGCCTCCTTGGTTTCCGAACTCAGTTACCAAAGCTGGCAGGCACCATCTGGTCCTGCAGCCGTGCGGTATTGCCGGCGCGCTTGAGCACAAGCTCCTGCTGCTGCTCGGCGATCAGCCGGTCTTCGGAATCGGCCAGCATCCGGAAGAGCTGCAGCTTCGCCATCTCGTTACCGACCGCCGTGCTCTCGATCTGGATGCGCGCCTGCAGTTCCCCGATGCCCTTCTGATCCTGCGTCACGTCAATCTGCTGCATCAGGCCCTGGATCTGGTCGAGCTCCTGCAACTCCGTCTGGTACGCCTGGATGCCGAAGGCCTTGTCCTGGAACGGCTTGTTCAGCGCGCGCTGGCAGACCTGCTGGTCGATGCCGCTCTGATCCTCGCAGTTGTAGATCTCGCTCGCCGAGCGCAGCGTCTGTGCGCTGCCCGTCAGACCCGCATATCCGCCGCTCCGGATCGCCGTGTAGATGGACTGCCAGTTCGACGGCAGCGAATTCGACAGGACCGGATTGCTCATCAGTTCGCCAAACCCGCGCGTGCCGCTGAGCGACTGGTATAGCTGGAGTTCCTGCTGCACTTCCTGCTTCAGTTGCCCAACGGTCGCGATGGCCTGAACCACGTTCTGCGCATCGAAGACCGGGATGCCCTGTGCATGGGCCGAGGGCATCGTCAGCACGACCACAGCCGCCGCGACAGGGGCAATACCGATATGGATAGGTAACCTGATCATGACTATGACCCTCCTGCGTTATCCTGGTCGCCGAGGTGCTCGCGGGCTACGCGCTGGTAGGCGGGGATCTGACCGGCACTGCCTCCCGCATTCGCGCTACCGGCTTCCCCGCTGCCGCTGGAAATCCGCCCCCCAGCCCGACGCGGGCCGTGTCCGAGACTCACGAGCGAGCCGAGACCTCTCACGGCATCACGCGACGCAAATCCGGCAACAAACGCACCGAACCCCGACAGCGTGGCGCCGCCGGCAAGCCCCGAGGCGACAGCCGGCAGCTGCCAGCCGATGGTTGCCAGCAGCAGGGACGTGATGAACAGGCCGAATGCCGCACCCCAGGGTGCTATAGCGGTAAGCGCTGCCTGACCTGCTGCAGCGAGCACCGAAGCGTTAGTGTCGGGCGACGAAGTCGTGACGTTGAACGGCGCGAGATTGGCGGAGAACGCCGTGAGTGCCATGCCAAGAAATGCTGCGATCAGGATCTGCAGCAGCGCATAGTTGGCAATCTTTGCGGTCCACGCCTCGAAGAATCGTGCGGTGGGGCCGAATGCCCCGCAGGCGATGAACAGGGGGCCAAGACCGAGCACCAGATCCAGCAGCATCCTTGCCATCGTGACCTCGAAGGCCAGAACCATCAGGAAAATGGCTCCGCCCAGCCCCACGATGAACCCGCCAACCAGATCACCGATGCCTGCGACGATGCCACTGACACTGAAACCTTCGTGCGTCGCCTTGTCGAAGTAGGCATCCATCACGATGTCGATCTGACGGTCATAGCAGTCGAGCGTCTGGTAGATGGCGGACGCGCTCGTGCCGGTCACGCTGCTGCCACTCACCGTTCCACAGCCAGGGTTGCCTGCACTGGCATTGGCCGCCGCGGTCTGGACCGTCCGGGCGAGGCCCGTCGTCGCCCCTTCGACTGCTGTGACGACCTGTGACTGATAGATGCCCGCGCCGAGCGCAAAGGCGAGCATGATGGCGACCTTCAGGCCACGCCACGCGAATGCAGGTACCGACTCATGAGCCTCGCCGCGCACCACGGCGAACCCGTACGCGATGATCCAGATCGTCAGGGCCGTTGTGACCACGGGCACCAGCGCGCTGGAGAGGGCCGAGGACACGCTCGTGACATACGTCGACATGCCGTTCTCGAGCGTGCCGCCGACTGAAGTGAAAAGGCCGCTCAACGTGCACCTCTTGCCGACAGACGCCCGGCCGGCGCGTTCAGGGCGGCCCCGATCGCACGGCGCTTCGCCAGCCGCTCATGAAACACGGGAAGCCACGCGAGAGGATCGTCGCCGACCTCTGCACGGATCCCGTCGAGCAGTTCGACGTTGTCCGTCGTTCCCGACAGGACGTCGAGCACGTCGCCGAGCCCGGCCAGATCCAGCCTGCCGATGGCCGAACGGTGGCCCTGCTTCACAAGGAACAGGCGACTGTTCTCGCCAAGAGACCGCACGACATTGAATTCGGCCTCGGTCAGCTTGAAGCCATGCACGTAGTCGTCGTAGTCGGCACGCGGGTTCGGCAGGAAGAAGAACGTCGCGGTCTGCTCAACCAGCGCCCGCGCGATGTCGCTGCCCAGCACATCGGCCGGGGACTGCGTATCAAAGATGCCCAGACCGTTCTGCTTGCGGATCGTCTTCTGCTTGTCCTTTGCGAAATCCGTGAAGACCGGATCGCCCAGGCGCTTCCAGAATTCGGTCATCACATAGACGAAGCGCCGCCCGTCGATCAGGCTTTCGGTCAGCTGCAGCAGATACATCGTGACCGGCGTCGACACCTCCGGATCGTCGAGCAGTTCCGTATCATCGAAGCCGAACAGCTGGTTGTGGCTGAAATCCAGCAGGTTCGACGGGTTGTCCAGCACCCAGCCGAGCCGCCCTCCTGCGCACCATTTCGTGAGCCGCGCGTGCAGGCTGTTTTCGCCCACGGCGGGCAGCAGTTGCCGCACCGTCGACAGGCGCCGCAGCCGCCGTTCCATCCGTGCGACCTCGCGCACGGCACGCGAAATGTCGAGTTCATCCTTCGCCGACAGCAGCGTGCCGGTGTGGACCAGCCGGCGCACCAGCCGCTCCCAGAAGTCCAGCACCGCTTCGTCCGGATCGAGCTGGAACGGATTGAGTCCCGTCGGCACGCCCCGCCGGAACACCGTGTAGCGGCCACCCATCGCCCGGATCGCGATCTCGGTGCCCCGGTCCTTGTCATAGACGACGCCGGTGAAGCCATACTTCATCGCCATCGCAAGGAGGAACAACTCCAGCACCGTTTTGCCGGCACCCGCCTGGCCGATGATCTGCGTGTTGGCGAGCGCCTTCTCGTCAGCGGACTCCTTCTTCTCCGCGGTCGCGTGGAAATTCAGGTATAGCGGCTGGCCACTCGGCGTCTTGACGATCGTGATCGCCTCGCCCCACGGATTACCGTCGCGCTTGCCCGTCGCGAAGTTGTGCAGGCTCGCGAGCCCGCAGAAGTTACGCGAGGTGAGCTTCGCCTCGCGGGGCCGGTAGCGCCAGTTACCAGGCAGCTGCGCGAACCACGCGGCGTCCGCCACCAGATCGACCAGTGCCGTCTGGAAGCCGACATCCGCGAGCTGTGTGCGCGCCTTCGCCACGTGCCGCGCGACCTCGTCGGGCCGGTCACCGAGCACCGCGAGCGAATAGTGATACTCACCGAGGACGAAATCGCCGTTGATCAGGTCATCGAGCGCCAGATCCATTGCATTGACCTGCGACACCGCCACATCCTCGCCTGCGATCAGCTGGTTGCGCTGACGTTCCAGCGCCTCCTTCGCTGTGGGACGGTCAAGAATCGTGAAGCTCTGGGTCTCGATATACTCGAAGTCGCCATAGAGCAGACCGTCGAGCATCCCCGGCTCGGTTTCCTCGGGATAGTCCTTCAGGTCAAGTAGCGCCGCATAGCGCGTCGCCCCCGGCATGCGGATCTCGACCTTCTCGGTGCGGAAGAACAGCCGCGACGTCGGCAGCGCCTCCGCTATCCGGCCGGCCGGCACCGGTACCGGCTCCCATGCGGCGTTGACGAGATAGCCCAGGAACTCCAGTGCCGATGAGAAACGCACGGGCCGCTGCGTGTAACGGATCGACTTCCGATAGACGCCAAGCGCCACCGGATCCCAGGACTTCAGGCCGGATTCGACCTGCGCGGCAAGCTCCGCCATCACTTTCAGGGCCTCATGCTGGTCCCGCCGGATGTCATCCGGCGTGCGGTGTGCCGCCTGACTGAATAGACGCCCCAGGCGCGTGCGGTGCGGCCGGTACACGAGCGTCAGGTACAGCTCGTTGGCCATCATCCGGTAGCCAGCAAAGCTCGCGTAGTACCGTGTAGCGAGCTCCTGGCAGAACGGGTTGCCGTATGGTGTGGCGAAATGGTCGCTCACGCGCCGGCGGATCCGGTGCGACCACAGGCCGACGTGACCACCCGGCAGGCTGCGCACGAGCTGGTTGAAACCTTCGTGACGCACGAGGATGTCACCCGGATCCGCCGCCTCGAAGGCGATGCCGGCGATCTTCCAGACACGCAGGTAGTCCCCCTCGCGCGTGCGGATTACCTGGTCGGTAACATGCGACGAGAATGGCACGAAGTCCGCGAGCACAACCTCACGCTCGGCCACGTCGACAAGTTGCGGCTGTGCGCCCATGTCAGCCCCTCCTCCTGGCGCGGAATGGCACGTAGGCGTGCGCGCCCCAGAAGCGGCGGTTGCGCTGGCGAGACACCATGCGAATGCACAACGCGAACTGCGCCAGGCGCTGGTCGTCGTGGCGCGTGACCGAGCGCATCGTGACGAAGACGGGAATGAGGAGCAGCACGATGCCGACACCCGCCGGCGGACTCGCGAGCAGCGCCCAGATCGCGGGAATCAGGATGCTGCCGCCCACCATCAGGAACGGCACGAGCGGCACTCCCCAGAGCATCGCGGGTCGCGTGCAGCCCTTGAAGACGGGATCCCTGAGTGGATTCATGCGTGGATTCATGTGCGCCTCCGCATCAGCTTGTCGGGATCAGCATCGCCGCGATCACCGTGGCGCAGCCCACGAACAGGCCGCCGATGAACACGTTGGCGATGTCGCCAAAGCGTGCGTGCTGGAACATCATCTTGAAGCCCGCCCAGATGATCGAGATCGAGCACACCACCGCGCCCACGCTAAGGAGCGTGGTCTGGATCGTCGTGAGCAGCGTGTTGACCTGCGAGAGCTGCGCGTATGCCGGCGTCACCGTCAGCATCGCCACTGGCACAATCGCGAGACTGCGCCAGGCATGTCGCGCCGATCCGTGCGAGGTAAACCGCGACAAAATTTTTCCGAATTTGATATGCTGTCCTGATTTCATGGATTACTCCTGTCACGCATGTTGTCTCTGCTTTCTCAGAACACCACAGCGCTTTCCTGCGTCATGTCGTCTGCCTGACCGGCCTTCTGGTCCGTCCTGCCGTCCCCGGGGGACCCGAAGCCAGCGCGACTACGGGATGGGTCGGATCGCGCGGCCGTCGGTCGGGAGGGAATGACGGGAATGGGCGAAACGTCGGTGGTAATGGCCGGAACCACCGGATCCGGCCGCGCAACCTGGGCGACGACCCGCTGCACATAGCCCGTCCGGAATCCGCTGGAAAAGTCGCCGCTCGCGTAGCACGAGAGCCCCGCGCGCAATGCGTTCTGCGCTTCCGGATGCCTGAGCCGCGCGCGCTCGAAGCAGCCCTGGAGGATGGCCGCGCTGGCGGCGAGATTGCGGCAAGGATCGAAAACGGCCTGCGGCGTCAACCCGAGCCGGACCCAGTTCGCGCGGTTCACCTGTGCGAGTCCTGCGCTGTAATTCCACCCGCCAGCCTCCAGTGCGCGTGTGGTCTCAACGGCCTCATCGAGGTTCGCGGGCTGCCGCTGGAGGCGACCGCGTACCACGCCGATTGCGTACGGGTTGAAGCCTGACTCGACCCGCACGATGGCTGCCATCGTGGCGGGCGCCACGGCCGGCGCGCACTGCTGTGTCAGGGCAAGAAATGCGGCGAGCGGAATCATTCGCCACCTCCCTGTCCGCCCGAGCTCCCGGACGCCCGCTCGAGAAAGAGGCGCGCCGACTGCGTCGGCTCATACGGAACCGCCGTACTGCCAGCCCCATAGAACTCCGTGATCGTGCGGTCTGCACCTCCCGCATCCCACCAGACCCGCGTGTACAGTGCGCCGTCGATCTCGACGTTGATCGCGCCACGCGCATTGCACAGCAGCTCGCTCTGCTCGGAGCCACCCCAGTACAGCAGATCCTCGCGGCAGTAACCGGCACTCGCAAAGATGTTCACCGCCGACGTTCCCCGTGAGCCGCCTGCTCCGAAGTCGCAGGTCGGAAAAGGATCGCCGTGGCGTAAGGCCACCCACAGTTTCTCGACTGGCGGGACGCACTCACCGTACTGTTCAGGCCCACCGGGATTGGACAGGCACAGGATCACCTGGCAGTCCCAGTCGCCGGCACGGGCGGTGCCAGGCACCAGAATTGATACACCGATAATTGCAGCGATGACGGCTGACCAGCGGCGCAACGCCCGCAGCAGCGCGTGACCGGGGACCGCAATATCGAATGGGATGGCAGCCTCATGCATCGCACACCTCCGCATCGCGAAGGCCGTGCACCGCATCGTTCCCGATTACATCAAGCCGCCGTGTGAGCACATTCAGACAAGCGGTCACCGTCCGCGACGCTTCGGCTACCCCGACGTCCTGCGCGGCAGCCTGGCCGTACGGCACCAGGGGGGGTTCAATGCGCCCGACGGACCGCAGACGAGGCAGCCAGGCGTATCCGTGGGGAAAGGCCCGGTCCACGATCAGCCACTCACGCAACGTCGCTTCCATCATCTTCACCCAAGCCTCTTCCATCGGCGAAGGGACATCGACCACCGGCAGAAGCCCGGCAAAGCGCAATGCCGGATTCAGCCGCGCGCGGACATTGCGTATTCCGTATGTGCCGTTGATGACCGCGGACGCGCATTCAACACATTCCGGTGACATCGCGAGAGGGCTCAGCACCGCATCCGCCAGCGCCTCAGCACAGACAGCGCGCAGGTCCGGCAGGATGGGCGCATCGATCAGGCACACGTTGAACCGCGGCGCCACGACAGACAGCAGATGACGAAGGTTCGCATAATAGCGGGTGCGTGCGGGATCATCGCGCGAGCGCAGACCGTCGATGGCGTCGGCGCTGAGGACGCGAACGCACCCACCCGTTATCCGGTTGGTGCACTCAGGCAGATCCGGCGCACGGTTGCCGGAGCCTGTCGTGTTATGTCCGCGGCTGGCGAGCATCTGTGCGCAGCGCGGCGGCTCAGCAAGGTCCAGCACGAGCACGCGCCTGTGGTTGATGCGATGCAGGTGACGGGCAAGCAGGCAGGTCAGCAGCGTCCTGCCCGAATTACCCTTTGCCGAAATGATCAGAAGCGATTTCATGGTTCATCGTCCTCAGCCGCACCCGAGGTCGATGAACCTGCGAAAAAAAAGAACCCGCGGCGCCAAGGAGGCTGACCGTGGGCTCAACGGGGGATCATTGCATCAGCGCCAGAAAGCAGAAAAGCCTGCAGATGCAGGCTTTTTGCGAATGCGTCTCGGCACACCACGTCGTCGCACAGACATCGAACTGCGGGGCCGCTAACGCGTACTCGGTCGTGCGTGGCACGTTGACCGGATCAGATTGTTGGCTTCAATCTAGTGTTCCGTTCCGCTGATTCGCGAACAAAGTCTGTGTAGCTTTTCGAGGATGGAATCAGCGGATGCGGTCCACATGAATGGTTTGCAGTTTTCGTTGTAGTGGGAAACGAACTGATCGATACGCGTGATCAGTTGTTTGACCGAACCAAACGAGCCCCTGCGGATGGCCTTGTCGGTGATCAGCGCAAAGAAGCGTTCGACCTGGTTAAGCCACGAACTGTAGGTAGGAATGAAATGCATGTGCCAGCGGGGCTTTGCTGCGAGCCACGCCTTGACCTTGGGATGCTT
>NZ_FRAB01000069.1 GCF_900142195.1 Paraburkholderia terricola | reverse complement strand
GCTCCGGCTGCCGGAGAGCCATACCGATCCCGTATCGCTCGCGCTGATGGAAGGTATTAGACCATATGGCCCGGCATTTCTAGACTACCGCCATGCTCACAGAAAAAGCCATTGCCGACAGCCCCAACGGCGGCGACGCCGATCGCAAGGCGGCGCAGATCGAAGCGATCGAAACGGTGATCGTCGATCTGCCGCTGCGCCGCATCCAGCAGTTCGCCCGCCTGGGCGCCAAGCATCAGAGCAGCGTGCTCATCCGTCTCCATACGAAGGGCGGCATCGTCGGGATCGGTGAGTCCATCACGCCCTGCGGTCCCTGGTGGAGCGGCGACAGCGTCGAAGCCATTCAAGCCACGATCAACCACTACCTGGCGCCTCTCGTCGTCGGCGAACCGGCGCTCGATGCGTCGCGCATCATGGCGAAGCTCCATGGCCGCGTGGCCGGCAATGCCTTCGCCAAGGCCGGCATCGAGATGGCACTGCTGGACGCGGTCGGCAAGATCGTCGATGCCCCGATCCACGTCTTGCTGGGAGGACGCTTTCGCGACCGGCTCAGCGTCGCATGGCCGCTCGCCACGGGCGACGTGAACCAGGAGGTCGACGAGGCGTTCCGCATGCTGGAGGCAGGCAAGGCCGGGGCCTTCAAACTGAAGATGGGCGCGCTGCCGCTGGCGCAAGACCTGCGGCGTGCATTGGCGATCGCGAAGGAACTCGAGGGCAAGGCGAGCCTGCGCGTCGATCCCAACGAAGCGTGGGACGAGCCGACCACGATGCGGGCACTGGCGCCCCTGGAGGCGGCCGGCGTGGAAATCATCGAGCAGCCCGTCGCCCGCTGGAATCTCGATGCGATGGCCCGCATCCACCGGCAAGCGCGAAGCATGCTGCTGATCGACGAGGGTGTGCAATCCCTGCACGACGCGAGCGAGGTCGTGAAGCGGGCCGCGGCCGGTCTGGTATCGCTGAAGATCATGAAGACCGGCGGGATGCGCCCTGCACGCGCGATGGCCGACATCGCCAATGCCGGAGGCATGCACGTGTACATGGGCACCTTTCTGGAGACCTCGATAGGCACGGCCGCCAACATGCAACTGGCTGCATCGATCGAGTCGCTGCCCTACGGGGGCGAAGTCATCGGGCCCTTGCTGATCGAGGAGGACCTGTGCGAAGTCCCCGCGGTCTACAAGGAACATGCCCTGTGGCTCCCCGAAGGCCCGGGCCTCGGAATCCGACTCGACGAGAACCAGGTGCGGCGCTTCGCGCGTGCTTCGTCCCAGCGCATCGATCGTCACAGCGCCTGACGCGCCACATCCACCCGATTCATCTTTTTTGAAGAGAAAGCACCATGACAAATCCCCGCGTCCATGAGATCGCCACCGCCATGCTCGATGCCGTGCGCAAGGTCCTGGTCCAGCAAGAAGTGACCGAAGCAGAGTATCGAGCGGGGGTGATGTACATGATGCAGGTCGCCGAGGCCAAGGAAATGGGCCTGCTCTGCGATGTCTTCCTCAACAGCACGATCGTCGAGATCAAGGCCGCCGCCACGCGCGGATCGGCGCCCGCCATCCAGGGGCCGTACTTCAAGGAGGAAGCGCCCTTCGTCGACGGCAAGCTCAAGACCTACGACAGCGACGACCACAAGCCGCTGCTTCTGCATGGAAGCGTGAAGGACGAAGCCGGGCGCGTCGTGACCGATGCGGTCATCGACATCTGGCACTCGACGCCGGACGGCCGCTACAGCGGATTCGGCGGCTACCACGGCGACATGCCGGTCGACTACTACCGGGGCAAGGTCCGCACGGACGCGCAAGGCCGGTGGCGCGTGCAGACCACGTTGCCGGCGCCCTATCAGATCCCGAACAAGGGGCCGACCGGCGCCCTGCTCACCATGATGGGAAGCCACACCTGGCGCCCTGCGCACGTTCACTTCAAGGTCCGCAAGGACGGCTTCGAGGCACTGACGACGCAGTACTACTTCGAAGGCGGCGAGTGGGTCGACAGCGACTGCTGCAACGGCGTCAAGCCCGAACTCGTGATGCCGGCAGCCATGGAGCAAGGCATGCAGGCGATGGCACTGGACTTCGTCATCGAGAAGTCCCGCGCCTGAGACGGCGAAGGCCAGCCACCCATGTGCCACGACACCGCCCCCGCGTTGTTCCCGCGGACCGCATCCACGGGGAGCATCGACGGTGCAATCTGCGCCTTGTGCTACGCCGGCGCGACAAGGGGACCGCGCCTTCTCGTGCTGCCGGACATCTATGGCTGCAATGCCTTCTACCGTGGCTATGCCGCGTACCTGGCAGAGCAAGGCGCCGGCGAGGTGCTCCTGGTCGATCCCTTTGCGGCGTTCGGCGAATTGGCCACAGTGACGCGGGAAGCGGCCTTCCAGCGACGTCACCGACTGGCGGATCGTGCCTACGTCGAGGAATTGATCGACTTCATTGACGGCCAGCGCATCGAGGGCGTGGTCGGCTTCTGTCTCGGTGGCCTCTTCGTGTTCGAACTGGCGCGACAGCAGGTCGTGTCGCGGCTCGTCGCTTATTACCCGTTTCCGCAGGGGCTCGAGAACCGCGACCCGCTGGACGTTCCGTTCGACTATCTGCCGGCGCTTCGTTCGCGGCATACGGTCATCGTGGGAGACGACGATGCGCTGCTGGGTACACAGAACCTGCAGCGGTTGCAAGCACAAGCCCGCGCCAACGATGCGATCGACCTGCACATCATGAACGGTGCCGGCCACGGCTTCCTGGCAGATCTCGAATCGCCGGACACGGCGCGCGCGGCCGTGGCGAAGCGCGGACTGCGCATCGGTACGACGACCTTGTTGGGGGGCTGAAGTGACCGGCGATCTGAATGAATTCGTTGCGCACTTCTGGCCGGTCAGGGTCGTCTTCGGCGCTGGATCGACCGAACGGATCCCCGCGGAGGTCAAGCGCCTGGGTGCACGACGCGCACTGGTGCTCTGCACGCCGGACCAGCGCGATCTGGCGCAGCGGGTGCTCGGCGATCTCGGCGACCTGGGCGCGGGCTTCCATGACGGCGCCGTCATGCACGTGCCCGAGGCGTCGGTCACGCGCGCCGCGCAAGCGGCCCGGGACGCCGACGCGGACCTGCTCGTGGCGGTCGGCGGCGGCTCGACCATCGGACTGGCCAAGGCGCTCGCGCTTCATCACGGAATGCGCTTCGTCGCCTTGCCGACGACCTATGCGGGTTCGGAGATGACGCCCATCTGGGGCTTGACCGCCGATGGCGCGAAGCGCACGGGCCGGGATCCTCGCGTGCTGCCCAGCACCGTCCTCTACGACCCGCATCACCTGACCTCCTTGCCGCCGGAGGTCACCGGCCCGAGCGGCATGAACGCGATCGCGCACGCCGTGGAGTCGATGTACGCCCCGGACCGCAACCCGATCACCATGCTGCTGGCCGAAGAAAGCATTCGCGCGATGGCGCAGGGACTGCCCGTCGCCGTCGACTCGCCCGGCGATCTCGATGCGCGCACGCGCACGCTCTATGCCGCCTGGCTCGCGGGAACGGTACTGGGCATGGTCTCGATGGGCCTGCACCACAAGCTCTGCCATGTGCTCGGGGGGCGATTCAACCTGCCGCATGCGCCGATGCACGCCGTGTTGTTGCCTCACGTGGCGGCCTTCAACGAGGTGGCTGCGCCCGCGGAACTCGGACGCGTCGCGGCCGCACTCGGCGCGCCGGGGCCCGGCGGCGCCGGCGCGGCCTTGCATGCATTGCTGCGATTCACTTGCACGGAAAGATCGCTGGCGGCCATCGGCATGCCGGCGCAAGGCATCTACGACGCCGCGGAACACGCGCTCGCCGATGCCTATGCGAATCCACGCCAGGCGAGCCGCGAAGACATCGCTCGCCTGCTGCGAGCCGCTTTCACCGGAGAAATGCCGGCGTGAACCGGACATCCCATGGACCTCTCGCGTCGACGATGCGAGCGACCCGACCTATCGATAAGGAGACTTCATGAACGAAAAAGCCAACACCGTCGAAACCGACGTTCTCGTCGTCGGCACCGGTCCCGCCGGGGCGGCGTCGACCCTGCTTCTCGCGACCTACGGGGTGAAGACGCTGTGCGTCAGCAAATACGCGACCACGTCGCGCACCCCGCGCTCGCACATCACCAACCAGCGAACGATGGAGGTGATGCGCGACCTCGGCATCGAGGCGGAGTGCGAGGCCATGGCCTCGCCGGCCGAGCTGATGGGCGAGAACGTCTATTGCACGAGCCTCGTCGGCGACGAACTGGGCCGCGTGCTGACCTGGGGCACGCATCCGCAGCGCCGGGCCGACTACGACCTCGCTTCGCCCACGCACATGTGCGACCTGCCGCAGAACCTGCTCGAACCGATCCTCGTCAACAACGCGGCGCGGCGCGGTGCCGACGTGCGCTTTCACACCGAGTTCATCTCGTTGAACCAGGACGATGCGGGCGTCACGGCGACCGTGCACGACCACCTGCTGGATCGCCAGTACGACATCCGGGCCAAATACCTCATCGGCGCGGATGGCGCGAATTCCCGGATCGTGGACCAGGTCGGCCTGCCGGTGGAAGGGAAGATGGGCGTCTCCGGCTCCATCAACGTCGTGTTCGAGGCGGACCTCACGAAGTACGTGGGCCATCGGCCGAGCGTGCTGTATTGGGTCATCCAGCCCGGCTCCAATGTCGGCGGCCTCGGCATCGGCGTCATTCGCATGGTGCGGCCGTGGAACAAGTGGCTTTGCATCTGGGGCTACGACATCGCCGATGGCACCCCGGCCGTCGACGAAGCGCATGCGCGCCAGATCGTCCATTCGCTGTTGGGCGACGCGACGATCCCGGTCAAGATCGAATCGACCTCGACCTGGACGGTGAACGACATGTACGCCACGCGGCTGTTCGACAAGCGGGTGTTCTGCATGGGCGACGCGGTCCATCGGCACCCGCCGACCAACGGCCTGGGCTCGAACACGTCGATCCAGGACGCCTTCAACCTCTGCTGGAAACTCTCGCACGTGCTTCGAGGAAAGGCCGGCCCGGAACTGCTCGCCACCTACGACGAGGAGCGTGCGCCGGTCGCCAGGCAGGTGGTGCAACGCGCGAACAAGAGCCTCGGGGACTTCCCGCCGATCCTCGCCGCGCTGGGCCTGTTCGACACGAAGGACCCCGAACAGATGCAGCGCAACATCTCCCGCCTGAAGGAACAGAGCGTGGAGGCGCAGGAACAGCGCGCCGCATTGCGCGCTGCCATCGACAACACGCAGTACGTCTACAACGCCCACGGCGTCGAGATGAACCAGCGCTATCGGTCGGCGGCGATCGTTCCGGACGAGACACCGGACCCGGGATTCCGCCGCGACGCGGAGCTCTACCACGACCACAGCAGCCGACCCGGCGCGCCCCTGCCGCACGTCTGGCTCACGCGCCACGGCCGCCGCGTATCGACGCTCGATCTTTGCGGCAAGGGCCGGTTCACCCTGCTCTCGGGCATCACCGGATCGCCCTGGCTCGAGGCCGCGAGCCATGCCGCGGAGTCGCTCGGCATCGGCCTGGACGTGCACATCATCGGCCCCGGCCAGGAACTCGAGGACCTGTACGGCGATTTCGCCCGTGTTCGCGAGATCGAGGAGAGCGGCGCATTGCTCGTGCGCCCCGACAACATCATCTGCTGGCGAGCGATGCAGTGGGAAAAGAGCGCGAGCGACCCGCTTCGCGCGGCGCTCGCACGGGCGCTCTGCGCGCACTGACTCCAGAAAAACCCGATCGGCAAGCGTGGCCAGGCGGCGGCACGCCGGCACGTGCACGCCCGCAAAACGCCGATCACCATCGCCCGAAGGAGACATATGAACACCACCATCGACATCACCGACGTCATCGAGAAGCAGTCGCCGAACCGCACGGTCGGCACGCTGCTCGTCCTGTCGTTCCTGATCATGCTGTGCGACGGCTACGATCTGCAGGCGATCGCGTTCGCGTCGCCCACGATCATTGCCAGCTGGGGCATCGAGAAAGCGTCCTTCGGCTTCATCTTCAGCGCCGGACTGCTGGGCGTGATGCTCGGCGGCTTCCTGTTCGGGTATCTGGCGGACCGGATCGGCCGTCGTCCCGCGCTTCTGCTCGGCACTTTCATCTTCAGCGCGTTCACGCTGGCTGCGGTGCTGGCGACCAACGTCACCGAGCTGGCCGCACTCCGCTTCTTTGCGGGACTGGGCATCGGCGGCATCACCCCGATATGCTTCGCGCTCAACGTCGAGTACGTGCCCAAGCGCTTCCACGCCAGCGTCGTCGGCGTCGTGATGATCGGCTACGTCATCGGGATCAGCGTCGGTGGTCTCTTCGCGGCCTGGCTCGTGCCTGTCTTCGGCTGGCAGGTCCTGTTCTACATCGGTGGATTGGCGCCGCTGGTGCTGCTGCCGATTCTGGCCATCGCGCTGCCGGAGTCCATCAAGTACCTGGTGCTTGCGGGCCGAGGCGGCGACACGATCGCGCGGATCGTCAATGCCATCGACCCTTCCGCGCAGGCGAACGCCCAGACCCGGTTCGTTCTCGAGGCCGAAGAAGCCCGAGCCAAGGTGGGCGGGTGGAAAGAGTCGGTGAAAGCGCTCTTTCGCGGCCGCCTGTCCAGGATCACGCCGGTCCTCTGGCTTGCGTTTATCGCCAACTCCGTCACGGTCTTTTTCCTGGCGAGTTGGATACCGGTCCTCACGGTCGGAACCGGCAGGCCCGCCACCCTGGCCGCGATCGGCCTGACGCTCTTCTCGGCGGGCGGCGCATTCGGCGGCCTGTTCGCCAGCCGGCTCATCGACAGGTTCGGGGTCGGTGCGATGGGCGCGGTTCCGCTGGTCGCGGCGGTCTTCGTCGTCGCGGTCGGATCGATGGCGTTCTCCGACACGGGTTTTCTGTCGATGCTCTTCATCGTCGGCTTCTTCGTACTCGGCGGCCATGTCGGCCTGATGGGGTCCATGGGCCTGTTCTACGCCAATGCCAATCGGGCCAACGGCGTGGGCTGGGCGATATCCATCGGCAAGCTCGGATCGATCATCGGCCCGGCCATCGCCGGCATCCTGATCGCGGCCAACGCCTCGATCGGCACGCTCTTCATGGCTGCCGCCGCGCCGCTGCTGATTGCCGGTGCCGGTGTCGTTCTGCTCGGCCGGCTTCAGAAGGCTTCGGACCTCGCGCACGCGACCACCGCAGGGCATGTTGCCGATCCCCTTGTCAGTTAGAGACTGTTTCAAAAAGACGGCTCAGCGCGCCTGAAGATGTTCCAGCAGACGAGAGAGCAGCCGAGTTTTAGGAACGCTTCGTGAATGTCGGCTCGACGTTCGAAGCGAATGCGAAGACGACGAAAGTTGTGAAGCCACGCGTGAGTACGTTCGACAACCCAGCGGAATTTGCCCAAGCCACTGCCGTGTTCTGTCCGGCGCTTGGCGAGCACCGGTTTGATGCCGCGCTCGCGAAGCCGCTGACGATGCGGCTCGGAGTCGTAGCCACGGTCTGCGTAGATGACTTTGGGCTTTTGAAGCGGGCGACCGCGCACGCCGCGAATTGGCGGGATCGCGTCGACGAGCGGCAGCAGTTGGGTGACGTCGTTGCGGTTCGCCCCGGTCAGGATTGCGCTGATGGGGACGCCATTTGCGTCGACGAGGATGTGATGCTTGGAACCTGGTCGCGAGCGATCCGTGGGGTTCGGACCAGTTTTTCGCCCGCCCCAACGGCTCGCACAGACGATGAATCGACGGCTGCTCGGGAGAAGTCGAGTTCGCCGGCCTCGCGTAACTTCGCCAGCAGTAGCTCGTGCAATCGCTTCCAAACGCCGGCCTTCTGCCAATCGCGCAAGCGCCTCCAGCAGGTCGGCCCCGACCCGAATCCCAACTTGGTCGACAGGTCGCACCAGCGTATGCCAGTCTTGAACACGAACAGGATGCCGTTCAGTGCAGCCCGGTTCGAAACCGGGAGCCGCCCTGGATATTTCTTGCGTCGCGGTTTCGGCGGCGGCAGCAAAGGTTCGATCAGTGCCCACAGTTCATCATCAATGATCGGCGCGCTCATCCCCTCGGTTCCAGTTGTTCAGATGGCCAAGGTTAACAGCTTGCCGAAAAGGTTAACAGCCCCCCGGGGCTCTTTTTGAAACGGTCTCTAAATATGGAAACTACCTTGTCGGCGAAACTTGGTCGGTCGCCGCGTGGATAAAGAATGAGGGGCACATCGAGTAGGTCTACAACTGCACGGGCACGGGAAACGCGTGTGTCCCACGGATCGGCAGCGGCGACGTGAAGCGTCTCCGTCCCAATGTTCCAACTCGACACGCCTTCGGTCACCGGATAGAAGCGCCCGAATCCGATGTCCACCACCCCTGAAAGAAGAGACTCGAGCTGAGCTTCCTTGGTCATGTGAGACACGGCGACGGTGGCGTCGGGATACGTTGCGAGGAACGTTCTGACGAACGCCGGAACCGTCTCAAAGACAGGAGTCCCAAAGTAGACGAGCTTCAGCTCACCCGATTCGCCTCTAGCGGCAGCTTGCGATCGCCGCGAAGACCGCTGCACAAGCGCGAGCAACTGACGCGCGTCATCAAGAAACACCTTTCCGGCGGCGGTGAGTTCGACGCCCCGTGCCGTCCGCTCGAAAAGCTTTGCCCCAATATCGCGTTCCAAGGCCTGGATCTGACGAGTAAGCGGTGGCTGCGATATGTGCATCCTCTGTGCCGCTGTTCCGAAACCTCCCGCCTCCGCGACCGCGACGAAGTATTTCAACTGTCTTATTTCCATGTTCCGTCCCGTTGCGCTGCCTGTTACAAGGCGATTGTGAGCAAGCACCTGCGGTCTCGCAACTAGGGAAAGACATACCGAAACCGTATGGTCTAGGCGGAGAAAAGGTATTGGACGGTATGGGATTGCCGTCTCTATTATGACTGTGCGGGGCAATTGTCGCCCACGTGTTCATGTTTTCATGACGGAGGCAAAGTGAACAAAAGAGTCAAGGATGTTGTCGATGCGATCGTCGCGGCGGTACAGCGGGTGCTCGACCAGAAGGAGGTTACTGAGGCGGAATACCGAACTGCGGTTCATTACCTCATGCAAGTAGCCGAACAGCGTGAAACCGCTCTTCTTTGCGATGTTTTTTTCAATAGCACCGTGGCTGCGACGAAGGCTCGTATTAGCGAAGGTTCAACGCCTGCTATCGAGGGACCCTACTATCGCGACGACGCCCCTCTGGTCGATGACCGGCTCAAGACTTACGACACGGACGACCACAAGCCTTTGCTTATCCAGGGAACGGTCAAAGCGGTCGACGGGAGCGTTGTCGAGGACGTGACGATTGATGTCTGGCATTCGACGCCCGATGGGAAGTACAGCGGTTTCCATGACGACATCCCGACTGATTTTTATCGAGGGAAGCTCAGGGTGGGCACCGATGGCAGCTTCCGCGTGCGCACAACGATGCCGGTGCCGTATCAGATCCCGGATCAGGGTCCCACGGGCGCATTGCTCGAAACCATGGGTGGTCACTCGTGGCGTCCCGCTCATGTACATTTCAAGGTGAAGGCGCCGGGATATGAAACGTTGACCACGCAGTACTACTTCGAAGGTGGAGATTGGATCACGGACGACTGTTGCAACGGCGTCCAGTCTAGTCTGATTACTCCCGATATTGTGGAAGAGGGTGTCCGCCTGATGAACATCAACTTCGTTATCGAGCCCGCGCGTGCGCAGGCGGGGGCAAACCCGTGAAGATTGACGCGATTGAAGCAGTGATCGTGGATGTGCCGACCAAGCGGCCGATCCAGATGTCGATCACTACCGTGCACCAGCAGAGCTACGTTATCGTCCGGGTGTATTCGGAGGGGCTCGTTGGTGTCGGCGAGGGTGGAAGCGTTGGTGGTCCCGTCTGGAGCGCAGAGTGTGCGGAGACGATCAAGATCATCGTGGAACGGTATCTCGCGCCCCACCTCCTCGGAACTGATGCGTTCAACGTTTCAGGTGCACTGCAAACCATGGCGCGTGCCGTCACCGGAAACGCCTCTGCAAAGGCTGCGGTCGAGATGGCGTTACTGGATCTCAAAGCTCGAGCGTTAGGCGTATCGATCGCCGAGTTACTTGGCGGGCCGTTGCGCAGTGCGATTCCGATTGCCTGGACATTGGCGAGCGGAGATACGAAACGCGATCTCGATTCTGCCGTCGAGATGATTGAAAGACGACGACACAATCGCTTCAAAGTCAAGCTTGGCTTCCGGTCGCCCCAAGACGATCTCATCCATATGGAGGCTTTGTCAAATAGTCTCGGATCGAAGGCCTACCTTCGCGTTGACGTGAATCAGGCTTGGGACGAGCAAGTGGCGTCCGTCTACATTCCTGAACTGGAGGCGCTTGGCGTGGAACTCATCGAACAGCCGGTCGGCCGCGAAAATACGCAAGCGTTGAGGCGGCTCTCCGACAACAACCGCGTGGCCATCATGGCCGATGAGAGCCTGAGTACGTTGGCCTCGGCATTCGATCTCGCGCGCGACCGAAGTGTGGATGTCTTTTCGCTGAAGCTTTGCAACATGGGAGGGGTCTCGGCGACGCAAAAGATAGCAGCGGTCGCGGAAGCAAGCGGGATTGCATCGTATGGCGGAACAATGCTTGACTCGACGATCGGCACATCGGTTGCACTTCAGCTCTATTCTACGGTTCCATCGCTTCCGTTCGGTTGCGAACTGATCGGTCCCTTCGTGTTGGCAGACACGCTGAGCCACGAGCCACTCGAGATCCGGGATTACGAACTGCAGGTTCCCACTGGCGTAGGTCACGGCATGACGCTTGACGAGGACAAGGTGCGCCAATACGCACGCGTCAGCTAGGCAAAACGCGCAGCGCAGGCCGCGGCTGTGGATCGCCTCGAATGCAACTGCGCATGTGTAACTGGAGACTAAATATGTTATCAGACGGCGTTGAGATCACGTCGCGCTCGGGTGGTCGCTTTGGTGCCTACCTCGGAAAGCCGACGACGGACTCCGCACCCATCGTCGTGATCGCGCAGGAGATTTTCGGGATCACGCCTTTCATAAGAGAAACCGTGGAATGGCTCGTTGGTGCGGGCTTTGGTTGCGTGTGTCCGGATCTGTACTGGAGACAGGCGCCGAATATCGAGCTTGATGCAAACGTACCATCGGAACGGGAACAGGCGCTTGCGTTGTTTCGCGACTTTGACATGGAGGCAGGAGTCAATGACCTTTCATGCGCCATTGAATACGCTCGTGCGCTCCCTTTCTCGAACGGTCGTGTCGCTGTAGTCGGGTACTGCCTGGGAGGTGCGCTGGCGTTTGATGTGGCGGCGCGATCATTGGCCGATTGCTCAATCGGCTATTACGGCGTGGGACTTGAAAAAAAGGTCTCACTGGTGCCAGCTATTACACGACCGGCGATGTTCCACATGGGTACCAAAGATCACTATGTCACAGAAGAGGCCCGTAGCATTCTCGAAGAGCATTTCGGTCGAAACAAAAATCTGAGTCTGCACTGGTATCCAGTGGGGCATTCATTTGCACGGTCATCCAGCCCAAATTTCGATCAGGCGGCGACAACTGTGGCCAATGCTCGGACGCTCGAACTGCTTGCAATGTTGAAGGACCCTTCATGAAGAAGTTCACGCTTGACTACCTGAGCCCGAGGGTCGTCTTCGGGGCGGGCACTGCTTCTGCATTGCCAGATGAAATAGGACGCCTTGGCGCACGCCGGCCCTTGGTATTAAGCAGCCCGGAACAACGCGAGTTAGCGAAGGATATCGTCCGTCCGATAGGTGACAGGGTAGCTGGATATTTCGATGGCGCGACGATGCATGTTCCCGTCGACGTCATCCAGAAAGCCGAGCGGGCTTTTAACGATACTGACGCCGACTCAATCATCGCGATCGGGGGAGGATCGACCACCGGACTCGCAAAAATCCTTTCGATGAACCTTGACGTCCCAAGTCTGGTTATACCAACGACCTATGCCGGTAGTGAAATGACTACCATTTGGGGTGTCACGGAAGGCGGAATGAAGAGGACCGGCCGCGACCCCAAGGTGCTACCGAAGACCGTGATTTATGATCCATTGCTCACGGTCGATTTGCCGCTTGCTATCTCGGTGACGAGCGCCTTGAATGCGATCGCTCACGCCGCAGAAGGTCTGTACTCGGCCGACCTCAATCCCGTTCTCGAGACCATGTGTAAGCAGGGCATATGCGCCTTGTTCGATGCAATCCCGCGCCTGGTGGCAAAGCCGACTGACGCCGAAGCGCGTACGGATGCCCTTTTTGGGGCATGGATGTGTGGCACTGCACTGTGCCACTTGGGCATGGGGCTACATCACAAACTCTGCCACACGCTTGGGGGAACCCTTAATCTTCCCCACGCGGAGACACATGCAATCGTACTACCACACGCACTGGCATACAATCTGCCGTACGCCGCGCCAGCTGAGCGACTGCTTCAGGAAGTCGCCGGCAGTAGTGACGTCCCGAGCGCGCTATATGATCTCGCCAGAAATGCTGGAGCACCACTCAGTCTCGCCGAAATCGGTATGCGGCCTGAAGATATTCCGAGGGTACGCGACCTCGCGCTAAGGGACCAATATCCGAATCCGCGTCCGCTGGAATCGGACGCATTGGAAACATTGTTAGTCAATGCGTTTCGTGGGCGAAGACCGGATTTCAAATAATGTGACCTGCACTCCGCGTTTAGTACGGTAGCGGTGAAGAGCCCGTTCCAAAGTCGACATCGGGTCTTCAAGCTAAAGCGAAGCACATGAATTTGCATCCACTGTTCCTTGTGGAGCATCGCCAGCCTTCGCGCGAAAAAGGCCGACTGTACTGGAGGTGGCTCGGATTTTCTTTGCGCGAAGTGGCTCATTTTTACTTTGCGCGCAACAAAGGCTCTTCAGCCTTACTATTCATCGCGCGTTAAAGACGGTGAAGTTTAAAAAATCGACTTGGCCGAACGCGAGATGAACAATCCCTGTTTCTTCTCACAAAGAGAGAGACATAACAATTGACGGAGGAAGACATGGCATTGACGATCGAAACCGACGTGCTGGTCGTTGGCACCGGGCCGGCGGGCGCTTCGGCGGGGGCACTGCTTGCGCGATACGGTGTCAGGACGATGCTCATTAACAAGTACAACTGGACGGCTCCGACGCCGCGTGCCCACATCACCAACCAACGCACAATGGAGATCCTGCGTGATCTCGGTCTCGAAGCTGAAGCCCGCCTCTACGCCGCGCCGAATGACCTAATGGGCGAGAACACCATCTGCGCCTCGTTGGCCGGCGAGGAGTTCGGTCGGATTCGCACCTGGGGGACGGATGTTCGCCGGCGCGCCGATTACGACGAATGTTCGCCGACCTCCATGTGCGACCTGCCACAGAACTATCTCGAGCCGATTCTCGTCAAGTCGGCCGCACTCGACGGCTGCAAGGTGCGCTTCGACACAGAGTATCTTGGACACGAACAGGATGCTGACGGCGTGTCGTCGCGCTTGCGCGATCGTCTGAATGGCGAAGAGTTTACCGTCCGGTCGAAATATCTGATCGGCGCCGACGGCGCCAACAGCCGCGTCGTGTCAGACCTGGACCTGCCGCTCGAAGGTACCATGGGCAAGTCCGGTTCCATCAACTTGCTGTTCGAGGCTGATCTCGACCGCTACGTCGCGCATCGTCCATCGGTCCTTTACTGGGTCATCCAGCCCGGCTCCGATATCGGCGGTCTCGGCATCGGCGTGGTGCGCATGGTCCGGCCGTGGAACAAATGGCTGGCGATCTGGGGGTACGACGTCGAGCAGGGCCCGCCGGAGATCTCGGAATCCTTCGCCCGCCGCATCGTCCACAATCTGATCGGCGATGACAGCGTGCCGCTGAAAATTGAGGGCATCTCGACCTGGACGGTCAACGACATGTACGCGACCCGGTTGCAGCAAGGACGGGTCTTCTGCGCCGGCGACGCGGTCCACCGGCATCCGCCGACCAACGGACTCGGCTCAAACACCTCCATCCAGGACAGCTTCAATCTCGCCTGGAAGATCGCCATGGTGCTGAACGGCACGGCCGACGAGAGCCTGCTGGACACCTACACGATCGAGCGGGCGCCGATCGCGAAGCAGGTGGTCTGCAGGGCGAACAAGTCGCTTGAGGATTTCCCGCCGATCGCGATGGCTCTGGGGTTGCCGCAGGCCAAGAGCGCCGACGAGATGAAGAGCAACATGGCTCGCCGCAAGGAACCTGGGCCCGAGGCGCAAGCGCAGCGCACGCGGTTACGCGAGGCCATCGCCGGGACCAATTACGTTTACAACGCCCACGGCGTCGAAATGAATCAGCGTTACGACAGTCCCGCGATCGTGGCAGACAATTCGCCGGACGAAGTCTTCCGCGACGTCGAGCTCTATCACCAGGCGTCGACGCGGCCTGGAGCGCCCATGCCGCATGTCTGGGTCTATGCGAGTGGTGATGGACACCGTATCTCAACAAAGGATCTCTGCGGGAAGGGCAACTTCACTCTCTTTACCGGGATTGGCGGCGCAGCCTGGCAGGATGCCGCGGCGGCCGTGAGCCGGCAACTCGGGGTGGCAGTGACGGTGCGCATCATTGGGCCTGGCCAGGCCTACGAGGATCATTACGGCGACTTCGCGAGAATTTCCGAGATCATCGACACCGGCGCCATCCTGGTGCGGCCGGATTTCCACGTCGCCTATCGGGCGACGTCCTTGCCGGCCGATGCGGCAGGCGACCTCGTGTCCGCCATGAGGCGGATCCTCGGACGCCAGTCAGAGAGGTCGAGCGCGCTGCGCGTTACGTCTCGAGCTATATAAGGAGTGGCGTCGCGATCTATTCGAGGTGAGACGGAAGCGCTCACCTCGGGTTGCGGGAGGGGAAGCGTGATCTTGCGCAGCGTGAGATGGCGTGTGGCGACGCGGGAAGGTTGTCGCGCGATTAAGGCAAGGCGGTGCGCAACGACGTGACGTGTTTTCTGGACCGGACGTAACTGCAGATCATCTAATTTGGGAAGTTCGTACCGGTGTCGACCGCCTTGCTGATGATGCTATTAAGCACGTGAGCAGACGACGGGCCGGTGCAGCCAACGTTGAAAAAAGAGCGCTTGATTGCAATGTCGACGACACGATCTACATTACTGTCATTTGAATGACCGCTTGCTCGTGCGGATTCAACCGGTGGATGCAACAGTTTGCTGAAATCGTTCGGCGGGCGTTCCGTGGTTCAGGGTTTTCCTCGGTCGCCCATCCAGCCGCCTCGCCACGGTATTGAGTAGCCAATTGGTACACCGAAATGTAGGTGCCGTTGGGGATGTCTCGATAGCCCGTTCGCATTTTCATTCGACCCGCGCTGCCAAGGATGCTGGGGGTTCAGTAACTGCAGGCTGAACTGCGCCAGGTGAACCAAACGCTGATCGTCAAGCAAAATGAAATAACCCAGTTGAACAGAGAAAGCGCGCGGCTCGTCGCCGAAGCCGGCGTCGCGACAAGGCATCTACGCGAGCTGCAAGCGCACAGCAAGTAGTTACAGAATACGTTGAACCAGTCGCTCGCCGACCACGCACGCACCAAGGCCGAGCACGATGCGCTGCTAACACCGCGAGGACTGAGGCGACTGAACTGACGCGGCTGCGCGAAGCACGTGAATCGCTGACCGCCGATCTGACGAAGCTCACAGCGCAGTTCGACGAGCAGCAGTTGCTCGGGGACTATCGGATGCGTCTGGGCCTCACGGACGCGGCGGGATGAAAGCGCCAGATTCCGCATCAAAAGGATGGGGATCTACGCCGGAACCCCAGAAAATTCCGTCGTTCCACATTGTGAACATTAATCGGCTTATTCCAGCCGAAGAATGTTGGAGCGACGTCCGGTGAGTGACATGACGGTCTCGGTCACACGGACCATCAGGACCGTTACGCGGGGCCCAGTTCGATTACATTGTGGGACAGGTCGAGACAATCTTCGCAGTCCCGGCAAACCCAGTGCAGCATCGGCCCGACCGGATCTGGATGGTCGCTGAACGTTGTCAGCGCCGCGTCGTACTGAGCATCGGACGTGCTCGAGCGCAGTATCCGCTCGAGATTAGACTCGATGCTGTCCAGGCTGCATTCACCGATGCCGGACTTGAACACCGTCACACCGCCTGACGGGTTGACCGCGAAGAAGAAAAACGCCTTCGTGTCGACCATGTGCGACAGGATTGTCCTGGCGATGAAGTTGCTCGGATTGATCAGCGCATTGAAGATGCGGTAGCCGTAAAACTCTAAGCCGAAGTGTACGACCTCGAAGTCGTCGGTGCCGCGTATCGAGTGGCCAAAGTTGAAACCGCTGCGTGTTACGTCGTTCGGAATGTCATCCACCGGCCGCAGTGCCAGGCAAGCATAGTGCGTCTGGCCCTCGGCCACGAGTCCCATCGCAAAGCAGGGCGCGCGCTCGGCCAGCAAGGCCTCGACAAAATTCCGGTTCATGCGGAGCGTTGGCAGCATCGGGCATCCTTCATCGTGAATCAAATCAACATTTGCCGACCTGGCTGTGCGGTGCGTCGACGTCGAACATCAAAGGCTATACATCGTCGAGCTCGAACAGCGCGCGATCGGCGGGCCGCGACAGATAATCGTCCATCATCGCGCGGAAATCGGCTTCATCCCACTCGCCGCGATCGACACGCCGCAGCAACGCCTCGCCGGCCAGCATGATCTTTCGCTCGCGATCCGCGCGCGTTTGCTTGACCTGCTGGCGCTGCGCCTTAGCTGCCGCTTTGCGGGCTGTTTTCAGCTCCTGCAGCTTTTCGTCTGTCGCATCGAGACGACGTTTCAGCATGTTCATTCTGGCGTCCTGTTCGAAGAAGCGGTTTGCGCGGGAAACCGGCGCGCCGGCGTGCGCCGGTTCGTTACATTCGCGCCGTACTGTCGCGCCCAGGTGCGTACCGAGGGAGCGATATCGACTAACGTCGGCGGCATGTTCGGCAACACATCCATCGTCCAGCCACCCAGCCGCTTTGGCGCAATATACGCCGGTCGCCAGCTGCCGTCGGCCAGGATATCGATCACGAACAGCGACGTGCCGACGCTCAGTCGCCAGGTGTTGACCACGGCTGGGGGTAAAGGATTACCTGGTTGTGGCATCGTATTCCACCGTAACAGGAATAAGGGATTCCAAGCCAGAACCGCCGAAAATTCGATCACTCCAATTCGAGCCCTGCAATGAGCGCGTCCAGGTCGATTTTGTTGTCGCTTTGAAAAGTGTAGTGCCCGTTCAAAAGGATATGCCGCCAGGCTGCCGGTGATATCTGCGTAAGCCGCGCCAGCGCCTTGGCGTTGCCACTGGCCTCCCATTTCGTCAGTAGATGCGACAGAATCGCCGAGTTGTAAAAAATGATGACGTTGGCGATCAGCCGGGCGCACTGGTTGCTGATCTCGATTTCGATGTCGGTGCGGCCGGTCAATTCCTTCTTGCCGCCGACCTGGGCGATGGTCGAACGAAGCTGATGGTAAGACTCGAGGCGGTTTTGGGAGCGATGCACGTTTCGCTCGAGCTGCGGGTCGCGCAGGTAACGCAACGTGTAGATGGTACGAATGAGCTTATCGAACTCAAAAATCGCGCGACGTGTCGGGTTTTCCTGCGAGTACGTACATAGTTTGCGGATCAGCGAGCCCTGCGTGATCTCTTTGAGGCCCAGCGTGGCGACGATCTGATCGATATTTGTCTTCTCACTGGTGATGAGCTGCCGATCGATTTGTCCGATCGGCTGAATCAGGCATTTCTCGTACAGCGCCGGGTCGTCGATACAATACAATTCCTGCAACTGGTCATCGAGGTTTGTGAAGCGAGGCTCGAAGCGCAACCCGAACCAATACAGGATAGCGAAGTTGGCTTTGTTGATGCTGTGCATGTCGCCGGTGATCGCAGTCGGCACTATATCCGACGTGTTGCGATACCAGATGTCGAACACGTGATGCGCCTCGTACTCGTGCGCGCCGATTAGGTAGCCGTTCAACGGGACATGATTGCACAGCAGCGTGTAGGCGACGACGCCTTTGCCTCGTCCGAAGTATTTGCGCGAGTAACGCGCCTTCACGGTCGGTCGCTCGACGCCGAATTTCTGCCCATCGACGGCGCTGTACAGCGCATCGAGATCGAACGAGTAGTACGGGAAGATCGGCAGCGCGGCGATGGCGTTGCTGATGCAGTCGTTGGCCGCATGCAGCGTCGCCTGACGCAGATACTGCTGGTAGGTGCTATCCAGAACGTGGTACGGAATGTCGCTGGTGCGCGCCATGACATGGTTGCCATGGTTCATTGCCTGAGCGATGATAACCGCCATCAGGCTATCGGCGTCCGCTACCTTCTTCGCGTAGCGCGGCTGCAATGGCGTCAGCGCCGACAGGAACTGGCACTGGCCGTTGACGAAGCGGAACACGTCGGCAACATCGCAGAATGGCAGTTGCTCGTAGAATGCCTGCTCACGCACCTTCTGGTTCTCGGTTTTCGGTTTGCGCCAAATCAGCTTCTGCGTATCCTTGTCGTATTCCAGGTGCGTAAGCTTGCCCTGTTTCAGCTCTCGGTTGAAGGCCAGCCATTGTGCATGCAACTCGGCCGCTAACGCATCGAGTTGGGCATCGATTGGCTGCTGCAGGAACGGGATCTCCATCTGCGCCAGCGCGTCGGCCTTCTCGTTCATCGAAACAAGCTCGTCGGAGAAGTGACGATGTTGCAGACTGTCGTCGAGATAGATCTCTCCCGACTGGAAGCGCTTCCGGATCTGGCGGTACAACCAGAATTCGTAGCGATCGGCGTGCAAACCGGTCGGCTGACCATCAGCGCCGAAGATCAGCAGGTACGGTCGCAGGCGCTTCGGCAGCGTGGCCGCGGGACATTCGGCGAGCGGTCGTTGTGACAGGCGCTGCTGTTTGGCGAAGGCCCCCTTGACCCAAGCCAGCGCCGCGAGCCACGGGTTGTCTGGGGAGGTGCCGACGAAGTCGAGCTCGACGTACAAGGGGCGCAGGTGACGGCGAATACGTTTGGCTAGGCCGTCCACCGCCAACCAGTGTAGTGCCAGTTGACTCAGCGGCTTGACCGTCATGCGTTGCGCCGTGTTTTGTAGCACATCTTTGGCCATGATTTTATAGGCGCGCTGACGCACCTCGCCGAACGGCGTCGGATCGGCTACGCTGTCGTCCACATAGAGCGACAACAGGCGGCCGATCTGCGGCGTTTCCCGATGGCGTTTTACTTGCTCGGCGATGAGTGACTGTTTCGCGCCCGCGCTGCTTTCTTCCTCGAGCTGCTTCATGTGGAAGGCCATCGCATCGACCAGGTTGTCGGTGAGCTGTCGGAAGCGCACCCAGGCGTAACACAGCAGGTAGAGCTGCGCCTGATCCGCCTTCAGGTTGCGCAGGTCGTGGACGGTATAGAAGTTCGCCAGGCTTGCGTAGTACAGCACGTTCTGCTGCGAGATATCCAGCCGGGGCAGCAGCGTCCTGGCGATTTCGTGCAACGGCTGCAGCGTGCCGCGCTTTTCGCGTTCGCGGACCATCTGACGCCAGCCGAAATTCTTGGCATCCTGTTTCAGCGCCGCCAGTTTCGACAGAGTATCATCGCGCACCAGAAGTTGGTCTAGCGCGGTTTGGGTCAATTCGTCCAATACGCCGGTGAGCAGGTCGCCCAGCCGCCGACGTTCGACGGACAGGGCTTCGCTGACTAGCTCTTGCAAGGTCGTGTAGCCGGGCCGGATCATCTTGTGCTCATTGAGCCACACGATGAGCTCGGCGGCGACGAATCCCGGTGTCACGTCGCGACGTACGATCTGCGCGGCCTGCTGCATGAGTTGCGGCAGGAAGGCGGCCACCCACGGTCGATAGCCGTACAGTTCAGCGATCTGTTCGCGCTGGGCGTAGTACTCGTGCCGGGTGATCGGCTTGCGTTCGAACGGCTCGCCGTGGAAATAGCGGCTCAACACGAAATCGTAATCGTCCTCAACCTCGTCCCAATCGAAGCGGAAGAAGGCGTGCTTGGACTTGAAGTAGCCAATCTGCAAGATGCAATAGACCTGCGCGGGTATGGAGGGCCGGCTACTGGCGAGCGCCAGTTCGGATTCGGTCAATGCCAGGTATTCCAGCCGCTGCGCATCGTCGAAATCAGGCAGGCCATACAGGGCTTCCTGTTCGGCGTCGGAAAAGACGCTGAGCAGCTTATTCTTGTTGATCATCGACCATCCTCTCCACGCAACGTCAGATCCTTCAATTTTGTGATATCACGACATGGGGTACGACAGAAATATTGAACTCCCGCATTCTACAGAGATAAGCTTTATTATCTCTGTGGCATTGTTTCCATATTAAACTCGATGACATGAAAACGCGCCCCACGAGCCCGTCCGCCGCCGACATCCCGACCGACTTTCCTGATGCTGATGCACTGGCAGCGCTGCGTGCCTGGTACGAGGGCGCATCCTCGCGTGAGGCGGCACACCGGTACATGCAAGATCGGCTCAGCCACAGCCAGTCAGCCCGCGGCGTCATCGGCCAGATCCGCCGGCAACTGGCACTTTATGCCCGTAACCGACAGCGGGCAGATCTGGCCACGCTGTTCGAATGCCCGGCCCAAAAGCGTATGCATCATGCGCGCGCCACCACGCAGGCTGTCGAGCTACTGCGCATCATGCCTGCGCCAGCTCCGCAGATCGGCGACGACATTGCGCACTGGCTGCCGAATCGCGCTGCCCGCACCCTGCACGCGGCCGGCATCCGGACCCTGGCCGATCTCACGGTACGGATTCCGCGTCGCCGGCAGTGGTGGACCGTCATTCCGGGTCTCGGGCCGGCCAGTGCAAGAAGGATCGAGGCCTTCTTTGCCGCGTACCCGGCGCTCACGGAGCGGGCCCGCGCACTGATCATCGCGGATCGGCAGTCAGTCGTGACGCCTTGGGAGCAACTACGGCTACCGCACGAGATCGACGGATCCGCCGGCGCCTTCCGCGCACCGGTGTCGGCCTGCATCCTCGGCGTCGACAACGATTACGACGCTATCCAGGCATGGCTCGCGTTGCACGAATCCCCGGCCACGCAGCGGGCCTACCGCAAGGAAGCCGAACGGCTGATTCTCTGGGGCATCGTTGCTCGCGGCAAGGCGCTGTCTTCGCTGACCACCCGGGATGCCACCGACTACAGGGCGTTTCTGCGCAGACCTACACCGCGAGAACGCTGGGTCGGGCCACCGCGGCCGCGCACATCAACGGACTGGCGCCCGTTTGTCGACAACCTCTCGGCCCGTTCGATTGCGCATGCGCTTGCCGTGCTCAGCGCCATGTTCCGCTGGCTGGTCGAGCAGCGCTACGTCGTGGCCAACCCATTCTCCGGCATCAAGGTACGCGGCAGCAAGCGCGCCATGGCTCTTGAAACCTCGCACGCTTTCACCGAAGGAGAATGGATGCTGACGCGCACCATCGCCAACGGGCTCGAGTGGTCGTACGGCTGGCAGGCGCCCGCTGCGCAACGGTTGCGGTTCATGCTGGATTTCGGCTACGCAACGGGACTGCGGATCAGCGAACTGGCTGACGCCACACTGCGCAGCATCGAAGTCGACGCAGCCGGTGATCACTGGCTGCACGTGGTCGGCAAGGGCGGCAAGCCAGCCCGCGTTACCCTGACACCCCTAGCGCGCACAGCGCTGGACCGATATCTGCAGGAGCGGGGGCTTCCTGTCAGCCGTGCTCACTGGAATCCGACCACGTCCCTGATTGGCAGCCTTGACGACGCCGATGCCGGCATCAAGCCCTTGCGGCTGTGGGAAGTCATGCGCCGGTTTTTTCGGCTCGTCGCGCAGATTATCAAGAACGACCATCCGGTGCTGGCTGAAAAGCTGCATCGGGCCTCTCCGCACTGGATGCGGCACACCCATGCGACCCACGCGATCGCCAGAGGGGTTGAGCTGAGCGCCGTACGAGATAACCTGCGTCACGCGTCGATTTCGACCACGTCGATTTACTTGCATACCGACGATGTAAAGCGGGCACGGCAGTTCGGGCAGGCATTTACCGACTGAGTTACTCGCTCGGCACGTCAGGCAACAAACCGATTGACGTTCACAATGTGGAATGACGGAATTTTCTGGGGTTCCGGCGTAGAACCCCTTTCAGGAACGAGTTGCGCCGGGTGCTCAATCGGGGCGAGGCTGTTAACGCCCTCAAGCGCGCCATTTATACCGGCCGGATCAGCCCGGCGCAG
>NZ_FRAB01000004.1 GCF_900142195.1 Paraburkholderia terricola | reverse complement strand
GTAGTAGCTGCTTCGCGGCACCTTCAGCAACCGGCACATCACGCTGACTGGCCAGGCCTTCTTCAGCGAACGGATCACCTCGAGGAGCGATCCAGTTCCTTGACGAAGAAGGCCGTGGACTTTTTTAGTATCTCGCGCTCCCTTTCGAGCTCGGTCACGCGCGCCTCCAGCTCCCGGATACGTCGCTGGTCAGCCTTCAGCTGTACCTCGGTGCGCGGAGGCTCAGCCTGCCCGGCCCGCCATTGCGCCAGCGTGCTGTACACGCTGGTCGGCATGCGGTAGAGCCGCATCGCCCGATGACCTGTCGGCTCGTGGTGTCGCCTGAGAGACCGCCCGTTCGCGCTGGAGGACATCCACCTGCCACGTGTTCCGGTAGACGTCTTTCCCTTCTCTCCTACGCAAGCGCCGTGTGCGCCTTGCGCACCGGGTTGAACCAGATTTCGGTCATGCCCCAACGCTTGCCGGTCTGCTCACCGGCTCCGTTGAAAATCGGCTGCGCTTCCATGTGCGCGACGACATCGATGGTGAGAAACAGCAGGCGCTTGAGCGCGGCATCGTCGTAGGCCGCAGCCTCGGGGTGTTCCCAATGATGCCAATACAGATCGACAGGAATCTTGTGATGAGGAGCCAGGGATACAAGATCACCTGAATTCAGCAGCGGCTGCGCCTGCAGCGATGGCACGAGCCCATAACCGACGCCGAACTGGATAGCAGCAAGCAATGCCGAAGGCGACGGAAAATAATGCGCGACGTAGCCTCTTACAGGAAAGCCCAGCAGGCGCTCAAGAAACAGCGCATGCAAGCCGTCCTTGCGATTAAACAGGACGGCCGGTACGGCAAGGATCGAGTGCAACGTTAGCCCCCGGGCAAAATGCATCTGGGCAAATGCCGGATCAGCGACGCATTCATACTCCATCGCGCCAATTGACTCTGCAACAAATCCAGTCGGCGCAGTGCTTTCCGTCGAGACGCAGCCCATGGCCTCCCCGCGAGCCAATATCGGCAATGTGTGATCCTGATCATCGACGATGAGTTCGAGTACAAAATCACTACTGGCGATAGCACAGCCAACAGGCTCGAACCACGTCGCCAAGGAGTCTGCATTGACCGCAATCGCGACTCTCGTACGCTCGCTCCCTTCCGGTTTGATTTGTTTGAGCGTATCCGTTTCGAGCGCCCTGATCACCTGTATGTGCCTCAAGAGTGCTTCGCCCGCAGGCGTGGGCGCCGCACCATCGCGCACCAGCAAGGGCACCCCGAGAGATTCCTCCAATGCATTAATTCGCTGGGACACTGCTCCGCGGGTAATATTCAGCAATCTTGCGGCATGCCCGAAATGCCGCAACTCCACGACGACGGCGAAAGTCTCTAACTGCTGACGGTCAAACCCCATACAGCCTGCTGCCGGTAAGCGTTGCCCACCGCGACTCCGTTGCCCACTATCGGCCTCTTTATTCTGGCACCAGCAACGGCAATCTGCAGACGAATCTCTCTTGCCCATTTCGAAGCTGCATAAAAGCGACACGCTGCCTCCCGACCAATCAAGCCGAACTTACGAGGTTTTCGCGCACATAAGTGCGTATATCGCGCGGCCGGGGATAAATTTATTCGCAATTCCATGGATATATTACATATAATATTCTAAACCACTCTTGGTCGAACACGAAATTCTCGTCGACGGCGCTCGAACCGGTAGGGGCGACATCCCTTGATTCGTCGAACACCCCGGGCGAGAGTGAAGCATCGCGTGCGGCGGTGCCAGCGAAACAGACGTGTAGCGTAAAGCTTACGTGTTCGGCATAGAGTCTGAACAAGGAACAATGCATAGGGATATCCGGTGGAATCCAATGGGTTTGCGTATACACATACGTATACATCACGCAAGCAGATACATTTTTTTATTTATAATCAATCTGTTGAAAACGGTATTCGAGTCCTCTCTTGGCACCAGATTCAAAGTAAAGCCGCCTGGCATTTTTAGGCGGCTTTACTTTTTGTGTGAGACGCTTGAAGCATCGCTTCGCGGCACGAGCCGTTGCCCGATCCGATCGGGGTGATTGACGAAGCAAGTTGTTTGTTGGCGGGGATTGACACGCTGCATCATCCCGATAAAATAGCTGTCTAGCTTGAAAACGTGCCCAGGTGGCGGAATTGGTAGACGCACTAGGTTCAGGTCCTAGCGGTGGCAACACCGTGGAGGTTCGAGTCCTCTCCTGGGCACCAACAGTTGTTACGGCGTAAGCCGATATAGTTTGCGAAGTAGATCGAGAAACCCCGTAAGACCACAGTCTTACGGGGTTTTTTGTTGGCCTGTCGCTTCTTGCGTTTCTCGCCCGCTTCTCACGCGTTTCTCGCGGACGGAAACGGGCTCGCTTCATCGAAGCGCGGCTTTACTCTCCGTACCCCACGCCGTTACGGCGCCTTAACTGCACCACATCGCGAAGCGGCGGCGCCCCGAACAGCCGGCTATATTCGCGGCTGAACTGGGAAGGGCTGTCATACCCGACCTTGATCGCCACCGACCCGACATCCCCGTTCTGCCCCAGTAACAATCTCCGGGCCTCGTGCAGCCGCAGTTGCTTCTGATACTGCAGCGGACTCAGCGTCGTGACGTTCTTGAAGTGATGATGGAACGACGACACGCTCATATTCACTTCCTGCGCCAGCATCTCCACCCGCAAAAGCTCGGTGTAGTGATTCTGGATCCATTCGATCGCGCGCACGATCCGGTACGTCTGACTCCCGTTCACGGCGATGTGCCGCAGCCGCTTGCCCTGCTCGCTCGTCATCAGCCGGTAGAGCAATTCCTTTTCGATGAGCGGCGCGAGAACCGGTATGTCATCCGGAGTATCGAGCAAGCGCACGAGCCGCAGCGCCGCATCGAAGACCGGCGCCGACAACGAGCCCACGGCAATGCCCTCGCCCGCCGACACGGCGCCCGGTTCCGGCAGACGCAGTTGCGTCGCCAGTTCGGCGATGCACTGCGGATCGAGCGCGAGCTTCACGCACAGGTAAGGCGCGTCGGACGACGCTCGCGTGACCCGCGACGTCATCGGCAGATCGACGGACGTCACGAGGCAATGCAGATGATCGTAGTCGTAAGCCTGCCCCGCGACCACGACCCGCTTGGCGCCTTGCGCCGCGAACACGAACGCCGAGCTCGCCACGCCGCAGCCGAGATCGACGGGCGCCGAGTATCGGTAGAAGGCCAGCGAGGGAATCGCCGTCTGATGCGCGCCGTCCGTTGGCGCGAAGCGGCTGACGAGCGCGGCGAGTTCGCGGCGAGCCGTTTCGCGCGCCTCGGCGGGATCGAGCCAGGAAGAATTCTGTTTCATACGCATGAACTCCGTTGACGGGATCGAGCATACCCAGGCGCCTGCCGCGCAGCCACGGCTGGGCCGCTCGATTTGCAGCATTGTTCAATATTTTTGCAGGATCGTGTAAGCACAACGGCGCGTGCTCGGTCACACTGCCGCGTACACCCGGCGCCAAGTTCGGGCTTTCCCCACGGAGAGGTTCCATGTCCACATCGTTTGTCCTGAACGGCAAGAACGTTACGCTCGATGCCGATCCCACTACCCCGCTTCTCTGGGCGATCCGCGAGAACGCGGGCCTGCACGGCACGAAGTTCGGCTGCGGCATGGCGCAATGCGGCGCCTGCACGGTTCATCTGGAAGGCGAAGCCACCCGTTCGTGCGTGCTGCCGCTCGCCGCCGTCGCGGGCAAGCGCATCACCACCATCGAAGGCATCGAAAGCCGGCCCGCCAAAGCCATCCAGGCCGCATGGGTCAAGCTGCAGGTGCCGCAGTGCGGTTACTGTCAGTCCGGGCAGATCATGTCCGCGACCGCCTTGCTCGAACGCAACGCCACGCCTACCGACGCCGACATCGACGCCGCGATGAACGGCAATCTGTGCCGCTGCGCGACCTACGCCCGCATCCGCGCGGCCATTCACGAAGCCGCCGCCACCCTGAAGGCCTGACCATGACCACCGATCTCGATCTCACGGACGCCGTGCGCCCGTCGCGCCGGACCTTCCTGAAAGCAGCCGGCGCGGTCGCGGCGGTCGGCCTTACCATCGGCTTCGAGTGGGCGGGCACGGGCCGCCGCGCGCTCGCCGCCACGACGCCCGGGGCGGCGTTCGCACCCAACGCCTTCCTGCGCGTCGCGCCGGACAACAGCGTGACGGTCATCGCGAAACACGTCGAGATGGGCCAGGGCGCGTACACCGGCATCGCGACGATCGTCGCCGAGGAACTGGATGCGAACTGGCAGGACGTGCGTGTCGAAAGCGCGCCCGCCGACGCCAAGCGCTACGCGAATCTCGCGTTCGGCACAATGCAGGGCACGGGCGGCAGTTCGGCGATGTCCAACTCGTGGATGCAACTGCGCGAGGCCGGCGCGAAAGCGCGCGCGATGCTGGTCTCCGCCGCCGCCGCGCAGTGGCGGGTGCCCGCGTCCGAATTGACGACCCGCGACGGCAGCGTTCATCACGCGGCCACGAACCGGAGCGCGACCTACGGCTCGCTCGCGTCGGCCGCGGCGCGGCTACCAGTGCCCGACAAGGTCACGCTGAAATCGCCGAAGGATTTTCGTCTGATCGGTCACCAGGTGCCGCGCGTCGACGTCCCGCCGAAAACCGACGGCACCGCGCAGTTCACGCTCGACGTGACGTTTCCCGGCATGCTGGTCGCGTTGCTGCAGCGTCCGCCGCTGTTCGGCGCAACGGTCAAGTCGTTCGATGCGTCGGCTGCCAAAGCGGTGCCGGGCGTGGTCTCGGTCGTGCAGGTGCCGGGCGGCGTCGCGGTGGTCGCCAAGGGCTTCTGGGCGGCCAAGCAGGGCCGCGACGCGCTGAAGATCGAATGGGACGATTCGAAGGCCGAGAAGCGCAGCTCGGACGCGATCATGGCCGAATACCGGCAACTCGCGGAGCAACCCGGCGCATCCGCCCGCAAGGACGGCGACGCCGCACAGGCGCTCGCCGGCGCGGCGAAGAAGATCTCCGCCACCTATTCATTCCCCTATCTCGCTCACGCGCCGATGGAGCCGCTCGACGCCGTCGTCAAGCTCACCGCCGACAGTTGCGAGATCTGGGCCGGCGACCAGTTCCAGACCGTCGACCAGGGCAATGCCGCGCACACGGCCGGGCTCGACCCGCAGCAGGTGAAGATCCACACGCTGTATGCGGGCGGCAGCTTCGGGCGGCGCGCGAACGCGCGCTCGGACTATATCGTCGAGGCCGTCTCGATCGCCAAGGCGCTGGGCGCGAACGGCACGCCCGTCAAGCTGCAGTGGACCCGCGAGGACGACATCCACGGCGGCCTGTACCGGCCGATGTACTTCCACAAGCTCGACGCGGGCCTGAGCGCGGACGGCAAGCTGGTCGGCTGGCGGCACCGGATCGTCGGCCAGTCGATTCTCGCGGGCACGCCGTTCGCGAGCTTCATGGTCAAGAACGGGATCGACGCGACGTCCGTCGAGGGCGCCGCCAACATGGCCTACGCGGTTCCGAACATCTCGGTCGAACTGACGACCACGCAGACCGGCGTGCCGGTGCTGTGGTGGCGGGTGGTCGGCAGCTCGCACACGGCATTCGCGGTCGAGGCGTTCATCGACGAAGCCGCGCACGCCGCGGGCAAGGACCCGTTCGCGTTCCGCCGCGATCTGCTCGCGCACGAACCGCGCATGCGGGCCGTGCTCGAACTCGCCGCCCGGAAAGCGGGCTGGGACCCGGCCAAACCGTTGCCGAAAGGCCGCGGGCGCGGCATCGCGGTGGCCGAGGCGTTCAAGACGTTCGTCGCGCAGGTCGCGGAAGTTTCCGTCGACAAGGACGGTAACGTGAAGGTGGAGCGCGTCGTGTGCGCGGTGGATTGCGGCACGCCGATCAATCCCGACGTCATCGCCGCCCAGATGGAAGGCGGGATCGGCTTCGGTCTCGGCGCGGTGTTGCATAGCGCGATCACGCTGAAGGACGGCAAGGTCGAGCAGAACAATTTCGACGGCTACCAGGTGCTGCGAATCGCCGAGATGCCCAAGGTCGAGGTGCATATCGTGCCGTCGGGCGAGGCGCCCACGGGTGTCGGCGAGCCGGGTGTCGCGCCGGTCGGGCCGGCGGTCGCGAACGCGATTTTCGCGGCCACGGGCAAACGGCTTCACAGCTTGCCGTTTCCGGCCGTTGCGGAAAAAAGCGCCTGACGGTCGCTTGTTCGAAACCGTTCGACAAGCGCCGCTCCCTGCCGGGAGCGGCGTTTTTTTTGCTTGATGGGCGGACCGGCGAACCGAAGCGGGTCACAAGCGCGTGGCGCTCACACGCCACGCCTCAGCGTGCGGCACCCGCCGTCTTTTTCGTGGGCGCTTTCCGCTTCATCTGCTCACGCAGTTGCACCACGTCCGGCACGTCGACGCCCAGCAACGTGTAGACGTAACTGATGTGCTCCTGCGCGAAATGGTCGTCGAGCGGACCGTTTCCGACCAGCAGGCGCATGTAGACCGGCGCATACAGAATCTCGCTCAGCGTCTCGATGTTCGGCGGCACGGGAATGCGCGCGCAACCGCGCCACTGCTCGAGCATTTCGCGAACGAGCGCCCGACGCCCATAGTGAAACCGCTCGCGGAATTCGCGCAGCACAGCCGGATCGGCCTGACCTTCCGCGATGATTTGCGCGACGATCCTGCCGGACCACCCGGCGTATTCGTGAATCAGCGAAACAAGATGCGCCGCAATGGCCTCGCCGGGCGGCAAGTTCCGCGGCATCGGCGTCTTGACGAGGTGGTGCTCGATGAACGCATCGATCACGACGAGCGCCTTCGAATTCCACCAGCGGTAGATCGTCGCCTTGCCGACACCGGCCTCCTTGGCGATAGCCTCGATGGAGATCGACTGAATCGTGCGCGTCTCGAGCAGACGAACCGTCGCCGCAAGAATCTGCGTACGCGTTTCCTCGCTGCGCGGTCGGCCGACGCCTCGTGCGGTGAAGGATGCGGTAACGGGAGGCTGAGCGTTTGTCTTCATTGGCGTAACGGAAAGTCGGTTGGCAAGATCGCCTCGATGTGCCGCGAGCGCGGACCGCGCAACACGCAATTATAAGACACATCGTATCCTATTTGCCTGTCCAACTCGAAGAAGCACGCCAGCCGCGGCGTTCCCGCCTGGACGGCAATGCCTACCGACGCGATCCACCGCCGTCAAAGCCCGCCGAGCGCCACATACTTGATTTCAAGGTAATCATCGACGCCATACTTCGAGCCCTCGCGACCCAGACCCGAGTGCTTGACGCCGCCGAACGGCGCAACCTCCGTCGAGATCAAGCCCTCGTTGACGCCGACCATGCCGAACTCGAGTCGATCGACGACACGGAAAATGCGCCCCACGTCGCGTGCGAACACATAGGAGGCGAGACCGAACGGCGTGTCGTTGGCTAGCGCGATTGCCTCGTCTTCCGTGTCGAAGCGAAACAGCGGTGCGACCGGTCCGAAGGTTTCCTCGTTGAAAATCGCGGCCTCGCGAGACACGTCGGCCAACACCGTCGGTTCGAAGAAGCAGCCGCCGAGCGCGTGGCGCTTGCCACCTGTCAGCACACGAGCGCCTTTGCGCAGCGCGTCCGAAATATGCTCCTCGACCTTGCGAACGGCGTCCTCGTTGATGAGCGGCCCCTGCACCACACCCTCGTGCATGCCGTTGCCCACGCGGAGGGCGGCGGTGGCTTCGGCCAGCTTCCTCGCGAAACGGTCGTAGACGCCCGACTGCACGAGTATGCGATTGGCCGCGACGCAAGCCTGCCCCGCGTTGCGGTACTTCGCGGCGAGCGCGCCTTTTACCGCTGCATCCACGTCCGCATCGTCGAACACGATAAGCGGAGCGTTGCCGCCTAGTTCCATGCTGGTTTTCTTGATGGTCGGCGCGCACTGCGCGAGCAGTTGCGCGCCGACTTCCGTCGAACCGGTGAACGAAAGCTTGCGGACCACCGCGCTGGCAGTGAGCTCCCCGCCAATGGCGCGAGCCGAGCCGGTGACGACATTGCAAACGCCCGGCGGCAGACCGGCGCGCTCGGCAAGCACCGCCAATGCGAGCGCGGACAGCGGCGTCTGACTCGCCGGCTTGATCACTCCGGCGCAACCGACGGCCCACGCCGGGCCTGCCTTGCGGGTAATCATCGCGGAAGGAAAATTCCACGGCGTGATCGCCGCGAATACACCGATCGGCTCCTTTTGCACGAGGATGCGACGACCGTCGACATTGCGCGGAATGATGTCGCCATAGACGCGCTTCGCTTCCTCCGAGAACCACTCGATAAAACCCGCGGCATACAGGATTTCGCCACGCGATTCGACGAGCGGCTTGCCCTGCTCCGCGGTCATGATGACAGCGAGATCGTCGATGTGCGCCAGCATCAGGTCGTATAGCGTGCGCAATACCTTGGCGCGCTCCTTGGGCAACGCCTTGCGCCACACCCGCATCGCGCGCTCGGCTGCGGCGATTGCCCGGCGGGTCTCGTTCGCGCCGCCATTCGGCACGCGCGCGACCCGTTCGCCGGTCGCCGGATTGCGCACTTCCAGCGTCTCGCCACTGTCGGCGGGCACCCATTCGCCGTCAATCAGCATGGCCTGCCTCAGCAGGCCGGGGTCCTTCAAAGGTAGCGCGATGAATTCACTCATGTCGGTCGGTCTCACACGGGATGGCGGCCGACGAAGAAGGCCTCGTCGGGATCGCTCGTCGGATTCAGGCCCGCTGCTTCGAGGCCCTTGCGCAAGACGGTCATGTCGCGCTGGTACACGCGCTGGGTCGGATGCGGCATCGGGCCGCCGTTGTAGCCTTGCAACCAGGCCTGGTATTTCCACAACATCCGGTTGAGCAGACCGTTGGCCGCGATCGGCAGGCTGGCGAACGCCTTGCGCGCCGGGTCCATCTTGTACCAGAGCTGCGTGGCCTGATCGTATTCGCCCGCACGGATCAGCTTGTGAATCCTTGGCAGCAGCGGCCCGTAATAGGCCGAATAATTCGTGCCGCAAAACGGGATGTCCATCACCTGCGCGAGCGGTACGTACTCGTATTCCAGCGGAGACGAAATCACGACTTCCTCGTGGAATTCGCGGTGCACCTCGATTGCCGACATGATGTAGGGCAGGCCGCCCTCGGCCTTGATCGCGACCACGTTGGGAATTTCATCCACCATGCGGCGCAGCACCGGCAGCGGAATATCGGCGGGATGCAAACGCGAAAAGCCCCACGCCGGCAGCGGGAACACCATCACGCCGAGATTCGTCGCGGCGCAGATCGCCTTCGTGTACTCGAACACTTCGTCGTAGGACTTCGGATAGAAGTACGGCGGATAGCCGAGCAGCACCAGGTCGGCGCCGCCCGCCTCCGCCAGTCTGATCGCCTCGATGTTGTCTTCCAGCGTATTGAACACCGCGTGATGCACGATCACGAGGCGGCCCGCGGCCTGGTCGGCCATGATGGCGCAGAACTCGCCGTACTGCGCCTGCGTGATCGCCACTTCCGAGCACGAAAGCGAGCCGACGAAGCCGTGCTCGATCGCCAGTTCGACATCGTGGCGGACGGCTTTTTCGTTGATGCGCCTGAAGTCCGATGTTATCGTCGGAATGGTCACGTTGGCGACGCCAACGAGATGCTCACGCGCCCATTCGCGCGCTTCGTTTCGGGTGTAGCGGGCCATCCTGTGCTCCTTTTTTGCGTTGCTATTGAATGCCGCGTGTCCTGGTGTGCGCTTAGCGCTTGGTTTCGAATTCGATCGGCAGCGGCGTCGCGAGGCCGGCCGCAATTGCCTTGTCGAGGATGAGTTCCGCCACCACGATGTCCTGCAGCCCGCCGCCCACCGACTTGTACATCCGGGTGCGGGCGTCTTTCAGGCGCTCGTCGATTGCTCCGCTCATCAGATCTGTCAGGCTGAACGACTTGTCGCGAAACGCGATGCCGGCTTCGTGGGCGGCAAGCATGTCGCCGGTTTCTTCCAGGACTTCCTCGAGCGTGTCGCACACGATGATGTCGCTGCGAGCGACGACCGAGACATCGATCTCGCGCTGCTCGGGAATGGTCGAGCCGATCGATGCGACGGTCGCGCCGGCCTCGAGCCAGTCGCCGAAAAGAATCGGCTGTTCGCCCCTCGCGCGCGCCGCGGCGAGCACGATCCCGGCGCCGTCTACCGCTTCTTGCGCCGACGCCACGCCGCGCGCGGGCACGCCGAGATCGCGTGTCACAGCTTGCGCGAACGCGGCGCGCCGCTCGGGTGTCGGGCTGAATACGACGACCTCGCTCAGATCCCGCACGCTGGCGATGGCACGGGTATGCATCGTCGCTTCGAGGCCGCTGCCGAGCACGGCGAGGCGCGCGGCGCCGCGAGGCGCCAGCCGGTCGAGTGCGGCAGCCGAGGTGGCGGCCGTGCGATAGCCGGTAACCAGATTGCCGTCGACAAACGCGGCGATGCGGCTAGTCTCCCGGTCGAACAGGACGATCACGTATTCGACGCCGGGCGCGGCCGCGTCCATCGCCATGCCCATGATCTTGGCGCCGTAGTAGCGGCCGCCCACCGGCACGGCCGGCAGCGTGCGCAGCCAGGTCTTGCCGGCGGCCGCCACGGTGCGCGGCGGGGCGGATTTCGGCGGAACCGGCCGCGCATAGGCCGACTGCAGCGCGCGTATCGCATCCGTCCAGTCGAAGACGGCCTTGGCGGTGTCGCTGGAGACGAATACCGGAGCAAACGAGGTGACGGTCATGGCAAACAATAAAGAGTGATTTGAAAGAACCGGGCCCGCCGGCAGCACGCGTCGATGCGTCCTTGCGCCGAGCCAATGCCCGCTCCGGAATCGAGGCTCCGCGCTTAGAACGGCTGGGCGAGCACGCCATATCCTTCGAACAGAAGCTCGACGGCACGCCGTCCGTCCGCGTGCGGGTCCTGCTCCGCCTGGCAGATGGCCAGCGAAATGTCGAACACCCGCTTCACCCGCTCGCCACGACGCTGCCCATAGGCGACGAGTGCATCGTCGATACTTGTGCGCTGGCTCAGTTCCTCGATCAGCACGACCGCGTCCTCGATCGCCATGCCGCCGCCGGACGTCAACTGCGGTGTGACCGAATGCGCGGCATCCCCCACCAGTACGACTCGCCCCCGATGCCACGGCTGCGGCATGAACAGGATGTCGAACGGACGGTAACTGATGTAGCGCGTGCCATCGCAACGCCCGATCGCCGCGAGAAGATCGGGCGCCGAAAAACCCTCCAGACGCTCCCTGAACATCTCGCTCAGCCTGTCTTGCGGCATATGCGCGTGGACCTTGGCGTTCTCGAGGAAGAAGTAGTAGCAAAGCTTGTCGGAGAGCGGCAGGCCACCCACCGCGCGGCCGTCCCGGTGCTTGTACAGCACGAGCCCGTCGAACTCCGCGGGACGCTCCACCGTGAAGCGCCACGCGCCTTGTCCCGCATAAGCCGGCTGATACTCGCCGCCGAATACTTTGCAACGCGTCTTTGAATACGTTCCGTCCGCGGCGACCAGCAGATCGCAGCGCCCCGTTTCACCCGTCGACAGTCGATATGAGACGCCGTTGCCGTCCTGCTCGATATCCTCGACGGTCGTGCGATAGTCGATCCGGGCACCGCTCGCGAGCGCCTGCCCTTCGAGCACCTCCGCCAGCTTCGGCCGCATGATGCCGATCGCGCCGGGGGCGTCCGGCCTGAAGATGCGCGGCGGGCGCCGCTCGTTCACGATCTCGCCCGCGTCGTTGCGCACACTGACCGTGTCCCATCCCGAGCCCGCCGCCATGCAGCTGTCGGCGAGCCCCACGCGATCCAGTGCGCGCAACGCGTTGCCAAGCAGGGAAATGCCGGTTCCCTGCTGATCCATCCGGTGGCCGCTCTCCACGACCCTCGCGTCCATACCGGCGCGCGCGAGTCCGTGAGCGAGCGTCATGCCACTGATCCCTCCGCCGACGACAAGCACCTTGTGCTGCGAAGCCATGACTGTGTCTCCTTGAAATTTGTTTTAGTCGCGTCAACTCACATGAACGGAGCGCGCTCCTGCGGCCACCACAATCCCGGTTGCGGCTGGCCCATCCGGTTGCGCAGAATGCCCACGCCGCCCACTTCGAGTTCCACCACGTCGCCGGGCTGAAGCCTGCGATCGAGTTCGAGCGCGGAGCCGCCGCCCATCGTGCCCGAGCCGATCACGTCGCCGGGCTCCAGCACTTCGCCCAGGCTCGCCCACGCGATCAGTTCGTCGACGCTCCAGAGCTTGTTCGCGCTCGTGCCCTTGCCCCAGGTCTCGCCGTTGACGCGCACTTCCATGGGAATGGCGTCGAGGTCGGCGAATTCGTCGATCGTCGTGATCCACGGCCCCACTCCATAGGCGAAGTCCTTGCACTTGGTCGGCCCCATTTGAATGGGCATTTCGATCGACTGGCGATCGCGGGCACTGAAGTCGTTGAACACCGTGATGCCGAAGAGATAGGGACGCGCCTGTTCCGGCCTCAGATTACCGCCGCGCCGGCCGATGATGTAGCCGAGTTCCAGTTCGTAATCCATATGCCCGATATAGCCCGGCCACGGCACCTCCGCATCATGACCGATGACGGTATGCGGCGTCCCCTTGAAATAGCCCGGCACCTTCAGCAGGCTCTCATGCGGCTCGTGCCCGATCTTCTCGTGAAAGCCCTTGATGTGTCCGATGAACGTCAAGCCGTCGCGGACAACGGAGGGATCGGTGGCAGGCAGCCACTTCGCCTCTGCGATCGGGATCGACGCTTCGTCCGGGCGCTCCTTGTCCGCGCGGCGGGCAGCGTCGAGAAACCGCTCGCCGAGGCCGATCGCCGCCGACATGCTGCCGGGAAAGAGCGCCTCCGACAGCCGGCGCGCCGATTCTCCCGTCGCGCCCTGTTTCTCCAGCGCCAGCACGGACGCGCGCTTCAGATCGATGACGCGCCCTTCTTCCGGCAATACCAGCACCAGACGGGCGACATCCCCATCCGGACCGTTCACAGCGATGCGACCCAGCTTCATTGTTCGGCTCCAGTTTCTGGATACGGCGGCTATGCCGGCCTTCCCGGTCCAACCCCACGCATCCTCGTTAGTGACCGTTTCATTATATATACGATACGATGCGTATCGTAAGCGAGGGTTTTTCCTCATGCTGAAAAACCATGTGGAAACCCGAACGCCTCTTGCGTTATTCGAAGCAAGCGGAATATTATGATCCGCACCGTATCGTATTAACCGACATCACCTTTCTCTTTCGACAGGACGCTTAAAGTGAGAATCCTTGGACCTGACACACTCGTTTTCGGCGTCGACGACGTCGCAAGCTGCGCGAGCTTTCTCGCCGACTACGGACTGACGCCGCAAGGCGATGGCGCGTTCGAGGCGCTCGACGGAACGGGCGTCGTGATTCGCCACAAGGACGACCCCGCGCTGCCGAAGTGGACGCTGCCGACGAGCAATCAGCTACGCAAAACGATCTACGGTGTGGAGGATCGAGCCGCACTCGACGAAATCGCGCACGAGTTGGCCAGGGACCGCGAAGTCAAGTTTCTGGCGGACGGCTCGATCGAAGCGACCGACGACTCGGGATTCCTCCTCGGGTTTCAACTCTCCGTGCGTCGAACGCCAACGCTCGCGGCCGAGCAGATCAACGCGCCCGGCGATGCGCAGCGCGCACTGAACGTCACCGGTTCGCCGGCGAACCGCGACGAACCGCCGCCGCTTCCGAGGACGCTTTCGCACGTCGTCTACTTCGTGCCCGACACGGACAAGGCCGAGGCGTTTTATGTGAACCGGCTCGGCTTCCGGGTCAACGACCGCTTCACCGGAATGGGCCCGTTCCTGCGCCCGCGGGGTACCCTCGATCACCACACGTTGTTCTTCATCCAGACGCCGCCGGCCATGCAGGGTTGCGAACATTTCACGTTCCACATGGGCGGTCCGTCGGAGGTGCTGCGAGCAGGCCACGCGTTCGCGGCCAAGGGTTACGAATCGTTCTGGGGACCGGGCCGTCACCGGTTCGGCTCGAACTGGTTCTGGTACTTCAATAGCCCGCTGGGTTGCCATATCGAATACGACGCCGACATGGATCAGCTCGACGACTCCTGGGTTCCGCGTGTCGCCCCCGCCATCGCGGAGAACTCGCAGGAATTTCTCTTCCAGTTGCGCGAGACGTGGGCGCCCGGAGGGCCGCCCCCGACACAATCCCGAACAGAGTCCTGAAAGCAATCCTGAACGCACGTCGCCATGCCGGATTCGGGCACTGCCCAATGGGTCCGCCTGTGCGAGTTGAACGCGCTTGCGCCGACTGGCGCACGCGGATTCGACTTGCAAGGACGCGGCGTCGACGACCTCTTCGTCGTGCGCCGGCACGCGCTCCTGCGCGGCTACATCAATTCGTGTCCGCATTGGCCCGGGGCTTCTCTGCCGTGGCGAAAGCACGCCTATCTCGACCAGGGTGCGAACCACATCGTTTGCCACGGCCACGGTGCGAAATTCACGCTTGATGACGGCCTGTGCGTATCGGGGCCCTGCGCGGGCCAGCACCTCCAGGCGGTCGCCTTGAGGATTGAAGAAGGCAGGTACGTCAGCGCGCTCTTGCCGATGCCGCGTTGACAAACGCACCGGCGACCCTCGCGAAACGTCGTCCGGTATCGCTGACTGCACGCCAACGAGAGCGTGTTCGTCGCGCAATAACTTCGCGGCACAAATCAAAATCCTTATAAATACAGGAGACACGGCAATGAAACGATACAAACTTTACGGCGTCGCGTGCGCCGCGCTGGGTCTCGCCCAGAGCCCCGCATTCGCGCTCGAAAACGGCACGAGCAGCTATCCGTCTGGGATCATGACCGTGATGAGCGGACTGCTTGGCGGCCCCGGAACCTATCTCTACACCTACAACAAATTCGAGAACATAACGTCGCTACGCGACGGCGGCGGCAACAGCAATCCGCAAGGCGCCAATGGCGGGCTGCAGGCCCATTCGCTGCGAGCGGTTCATGTGTTCGAAACGCCGACCATTCTGGGCGGCACCATCGCCGTCCAGGCTGCGCTTCCCTATGTGGACGGCACCTTGCACCTGCCGTCGTTTGGAATCTCCGGCGGCGGGCGTGGATTCGCCGATCCGCTGTTTGGCATGCTCGTCGGCTGGCAATCGCCGCACTATCTGCAGACCGTCGAACTCGACGTCGTCGCCCCGTGGGGTTCATACGACAAGAGCCGTCTGTTCAATCCGGGAAGCAATGTCACGAGTTTCTATCTCGCCTATGCGTTTACCTGGATGCCGCTCCAGCAGATCGAGCTCAGCTCCAAGATCAATCTGAGTTATAGCAGCGTGAATTCGGCGACGCACTATCAGTCGGGCGTTCAGCTTACCGCTGACTACGGCCTCAATTACCACATCAATCAGAACTGGCTCGTCGGTGTCGGCGGATACGTGAATACCCAGCTCAACGACGACAAGATCAACGGCCAGTCCGCGTTCGGCGACGGACATCGCACCAACGAGTTGACGCTGGGACCGCAGGTCGGCTACGGCACGCAGAAATGGGGCGCCGTGCTTCACTGGCAGCATCAGATCTACGCGCGCAATGCCGCCTACGGCAATACGTTGTGGCTCAACGCGTACGTCAAGTTCTAGCGGCATGAAGTCGGGCGTTGCGGCTGCATCGCCCGATTTTTGTGCTGCTCGCGTCTCGCTTCTTTCCTGCATCAAGGCGCCGCCACCGCATTGCAACCGCCCGCTTATTCCGGGACCCGCGACGTTTGCGGCGCACGCCTGGGCGCCGACAGATGCGCGAAGAGGAGCGCAAGGACGAGCAGCCCCACCGCGCAGACAGCGAACAGGATGCGTACCGAAGCATGAGCGAGCGACCGCGCACCCAATGCGATTCCGAACGACTGCCCCAGAAAGAGCACGCACGAAAACAGCGAAACGGCCGTGCCTCTCGCCTGCGGGGCCATCTGCGCGGCATGGTTCTGCAAGACGTTGTGAAGGGCGTAAAAACCGAATCCGGCGAGCATGCAGGCTGGGACGGATAGCCACCAGAACGGCGAGACCGCAAGCGCGACCAGCGAGATTGCGAGCAGCAGCCCGCCCACTCGCGCAAGCCGCGCATCCCTGAAACGCCGTATCGCGTGCTTCGAGCTCAGACTGAAGAGCAGCCCTCCCACGCCGTAGCTCGATGCGATCAATCCCGCCGTGGACGAAGACAGCCCAAACGACGTGCTGAGGTAGGTCGGCAAGAATGCCAATGCGCTGTACGCAAAGGCGCCTTCAACGAAGGTCACCAGCAAGACGATGCGAACCCGGCTTGCGCCGAGCATCCCGATCGTCCGGCGCGCGAACGCCGGTTGCTTCGCCGGGGTGTCTCGCGCGATCGGCGGCGACACGCTTCGCACCGCCAGCCAGCCGAGCGCGAACACCGCCGCGATCGACGCGAACGGAGTCCGCCACCCCCATGAGGAAGCCAGCGCCGCGCCGCCCCATTGCCCCGCGATCATGCCGAGCACGGTAGCGCCGAGCAGACGCGCGAGCGCCGCCTGGCGCTCGCCGTCCGCGCTGTGATCGCCGATCCACGCCATCGTCAACGGAACGATGCCTGCCGCCGCCGCACCCGAAAAAAACCGCGCCGCGAGCAGTTCGTCCAGGTTGCCGGCAAGGCACGCGCCAAGGTTGCCGAGTGCGCAAACAACCGCCGCGAGCGCGATCACGCGCATTTTTCCGAGCCGGTCGCCGAGCGGCCCCGAGCCTAGCTGACAGATTCCGTAGGCAAGCGCGAACGACGCTATGGTCTGCGCGGCGCGATCGGCGCCGACCGCGAACGCCGTCGCAAGAACGGGCAGCATCGAATCGCACATGCGCATGGAGGCCATGCTGCCAAAGCAGCAGATATAAAGCGGCCATTGCGCGTTATCGCGGGTTCCGGTCATGGCTCAGAGATCGATCACCAGCTCCTCGGTCGTCGCTCTCGACACGCAAATCATGAGCGACTTGCCCTCGCGCTGCTCCTCGGCGCTCAGTACATAGTCGCGATGATCGACCTTCCCCGACACGATCGCCGTCTCGCAACTCCTGCAAAGCCCTTCCCGGCAGGAAAACGCAGGCGTCAGACCATGCCGTTCGAGGCAATCGAGAATCGATTCGTCGGGCTCTACCGTGTACCGCGCGCCGCTCCGCGCGAGAGTGACGGTAAACAGCTTCTCGCCGCCGCGCTCCCGCTCGTCCGTTGAAGCCGCGAATCGCTCGAAATGAACGCGATTCGCACCGATGCCCAGGTCGCGAGCGCGCGCCGCGACTGCGTCCATGAGCCCGCCCGGTCCGCAACAGTACACATGCTCGGCGGGTTTCACGCCAGCGAGCATGCCGCTCACGTCGTGCGGCAACGCTGCCTCGTCGTCGGCATGGAGACGAATGTCACCGCCCAGCGCGAGCAACTCGTCCAGGAACCCCGCGTGTGCTCTCGAGCGTACGCAGTAGCTCAATTGCCACGGCAGCGCATGACGCTCACACCAGCGGATCATGCTGAGGATCGGCGTGATGCCAATGCCGCCGGCGATGAAGCGATGACAGGTCGCTTCGGCCGAGAGCGCAAAGAGCGAGCGCGGCTCACTGATGCGCAGCGTGTCGCCGGCCCGCAGCGCATCGTGCAGGTAAGCCGATCCGCCCCGCGACGCCGCACTTCGGCTGACGCCGAGGCGGTAGCGTGTCGGATCGATCGGGTCATTGCACAGCGAATACTGACGCACGAGCCCCTCGCGCAAGTGAACGTCGACGTGCGCCCCCGGATCGAATGCCGGCAGGTTCGTCCCATCCGGTCTGCGCAATTCGATGTCGAGTATGCCCTCGGCCGCACGCGCGATTTTCTCGACGACGACTTCGATCACGACGTGACCTCGCTCTTCCGCGCCGCTGCGGCGCCTTCTTCCTCGATCCGTTTGTTCACGGCCCAGCGAAACTGCGAGAGGGCCGCGTCGATGCCGAACGCCATCATCCTGAAGCCGGGATCGAGCGTGAGATTCCGATGCTGAGCCGTCACGATGTCGCGGTCCTCGTCGAAGGCGTCGACCACCGCCTGATGAATCGAACGCGTCACGTCGGGCTGATCGAGCGAGAAATTGTGCGGATGAGCAAAGAAATAGTGCGTCGAGTTTTCGGTTTCAGGCGTCAGGGCCTGGCAACCGCGAAACTCGACCGCGCCGACACGAACGCCCTTGGGCGCACCGGTACCCGTGGGCGCCATGCCCGAATCCATGCGCAGAACCGCCGGCACCGTGAAGTCGTAGATGTTCCAGCGGTCGACCTTGCCCGGCCACGCCCGGACCGCTTTGGCGAACGGCGGCGGCTCGGTGTCGAGTGTCCACCGCGTGATGCGCACACCGTCTTCGAGTCGCTCGACTTTCGGCTGGCTGGCGGCGTAGTCCTCGCCTCCGCCCAGCGTGGTTGGATGAACGAATGGGAGATGCGAAAAGTCCAGCAGGTTGTCGCAGATGAGCAGGTAGTTGACGTCGTAGTGAATGTAGCCGGGCAGCGAGCGCCATGCTGGATCGTCGACCCAATGCGTGTCGGGAATCGTGGCCGGATCGGCCAGCGCGGGATCGCCCATCCAGATCCAGATCCAGCGGTAACGCTCCACGACCGGAAACTGCCTGACCCTGGCCTGCGGCGGAATTCTCTCCTGGGCCGGAGCTTCGACACAGGCTCCGTTGCTGTCGAATTTGAGGCCGTGATACATGCAACGAACGCAATCGCCTTCACGCCGGCCGACCGACAACGGCGCGCCGCGATGACAGCAGCGATCCATCAGCGCGACGACCTCGCCGCCTTCCTTCCGATACAGCAGAACGGGCGTGCCGATGATGGTGCGCGAGAACAGTTCTGCGCCCTCGACCTCATGCGACCAGGCGGCCACATACCAGGTGTTCCTGATGAACATCGCTTGTCTCCTGATTCGTTATAGCGCGTCTTGTTCAACGCTTGACGCCACGATAGGTTTGCCCGGATCATGCGTCAACCTAATGGGACTAATTCCCTGAATGCACGCCATGCATATCCGCGACCTCGATCTCAACCTGTTGGTGCTGTTCGACGCCCTGCTGAGGGAGCGCAGCGTCACGCGCGCCGCCGCCGAAGTCGGGCTGTCGCAAGGCGCGATGAGTCACGGGCTCAACCGGCTCAGAACGTTTTTCGAAGACCCGTTATTCATCAAGACGTCGGCCGGCATGCAGCCGACTGAGAAAGGCTTGCTGCTCGGCGCGACGATTACCGAGGTCATGACGGCGTTGAGGCAGCGCGTCGTTTCGCAGGCGCACTTCGATCCGGCCAGCGCTCGCCGCACGTTCGTGCTCAGCATGACCGACATGGGCGAACTGGTTTTTCTGCCGCCGCTGATCCGCCGCTTGCGCAAGATTGCGCCTAACTGTGCGGTGCGGTCCGTGCAGGTGCCGCTCGAACAGATCGAGGCGACGCTCGCGGCCGGCGAGGCGGATCTCGCGCTCGGCTCCGTGCGCGCGGCGCCCGATGGACTATTCCAGCAACGCCTGTTCTTGCACACCTTCGTCACGATGGTCAGCGTGCGCAACAAGGCGGTCGGCAAAACGATCAGCCGCGCGCAGTTCGAGCGCATGCCCCAGATCGTCGTCTCGCTGACCGGCCGGGCGAGCGCTGCCTACGACAGCGCATTCGACGAATACGGCATCAAGCGCAACGTCTATCTGACCACGCCGCACTTTCTGGTCGTGCCGCATCTGATCGACGCGCAGCCGGATCTGATCGCCACGGTGCCGCTCGAACTCGGCAACGTGTTCGCGCGGCTCGGCACGATCAGGATGGTGCCGCCGCCGGTGTCGTTGCCGCCGTTCGCCCTCCGCCAGCATTGGCACCCGCGATTCCACGACGATCCCGCCAACATCTGGCTACGCCATCTCATCAAGGAAACGTTCGACCGCTATCCGGATATCGCGGACGACGAGGCCTGAAGTCAGCCCCGCACATCGAACACCGCAAACGGCGCGGTGGCGCTTGCGACGCGGCGCGTTCCCGTCGCATCGTAAAGGTCGGCTTCCACGAACGAGACGCGCCCGCCCAGACGTTTGACGCGGGCGTCGGCGATAAAGTCGCCCACGTATCCCGGCTCGATCATGTCGACCGTGAGACTGATCGTTGCGCACGTGCGGCCGTGCGGCAGCCTGGCGAGCAGCGCTAGGGCCATCGCGAGATCGAGCATCGAGGCGAGCGTTCCGCCCGATACCACGCCATTGCCTTGCACCGAGTGGTCCGGCGCGGTGAAGCGGAGCGACAGCCCCTCCGCGCTGCCCGCCAGCAAGGTGGCGCGCAGCGAGGTCAACGCGGGATTCATGTCGAGCGTGACGTTGCTCGCTTGCGCGGACAGAAGCTCGTGAAGCAAGGCGCGATCGGGATTGTCTCGACGTAGCGTCGGTTCGATCACGTCAGCCATGTCGTTGCGCGACGCACACTTGTCGTTGACGGCCCAGTCCCTCGATCTCGGCTTCCATCACATCGCCGTCGCGCAGGAAACGGTTGTAGTGCGTGCCGTTGCCGGCCGGCGAGCCGGTGCAGATGACGTCGCCGGGCAACAGCCGCGAATAGCGCGAAATGTATTCGATCTGCCGCTCGATACCGAACAGCATGTCGGCGGTCGTCTCGTCCTGCATGACTTGCCCCGACACCGTGAGCCGCATTCGCAGACGATGCGGGTCGGGAACGAATGCCTTGGGCACCAGATACGGTCCGAGCGGCAGAAAGCCCGGCTGTCCCTTCGAGCGCAGCCAGTCGGTGCCCAGCATCTTGTAGTCGGTGCGTGGAATCAGATCACGCGCGGAGATGTCGTTGGCGATGGTGTAACCCGCCACGTGGTCCAACGCCTGCTCGCGGGGAATCCGATAGCCGCCGCGACCGATGACGACGGCCAGCTCCAGCTCCCAGTCGGGCTTCACTGTCGTGACCGGCAGCACCAGCGGATCGAACGCCCCCGAGACCGCGGAGACCGGCTTCGTGAATGCGTAAGGCTCGCCGTTCGCGAGCCGCTCATCCATCATGGCTTCCGCCCAGCGCCGAAGGCCAGCCTCGTCGAGTCCTTCTGGACCGACCTTCGCATCCACCGTCAGATCGACCACATGCTTGCGGTAATTCGCGCCCGTGCAAAAAATCTGACGCGGCAGATCGATGGCCGGGTGAGCCTGCAAATCGGACAACGCATGCCAGCGGCCCTCTTCCGCCGAGACCTGCGCGGCGAGGCGGCCCAATGCGGGCTCGCTCGCCGGCCAGGCGTCGAGAAGCGCGAGCACGCCGGGCGCGTTTGCCAGATCGCGTTCGCCATGACGCGCTGCCAGTTCGGCAAGCGAAGCCACGCGATCATTCACGACGAAGCCCACAAAGCGGGCAGCGTCCCCCACCGAAAACGTTCCGAGCGCGTATCGCTTCACTTCTGTCCCCCCATGTATTGCTCGACCATCGAATCGTCGACGATGGTCGAATAGTCATTGTCCGCACCCACCAGACCGAGCGAGCGACGGTGCGCGACGAGTAGCGCGACGCCCTCTGCCGATGGACGCAGCGAATCCGGGTTCTGCGCGATCATCGCGGCGGCAACCGCGTCCGGAAAACCGGCCGCCAGCACTGCCTGCCTCGCAAATTCCGCGCGCTCGCCAACGCGCCGGCGAGCGCGTTCCAGCGCTCGCAGCCACGCGGCGACCCTGGCGTTCGCCGCGCCGCCCCGGCGCACGACGACGCCCTGCCCGGGAAAATCGGCGTACGTGTCCTGCACGCTCGCGATACAGGCAAGCCCCGCCGCTTGCGCCATCGAATCGAATGGCGGCCCTAGCAAGGTTGCGTCGCCCTGTCCCGCCACGAGCGCGTCGAAGCGCTCCTTGACGCCGCCCGCAGGCGTCAGGCGCACCGCATCGGACGGCACGCCCGCATCGCGCAGCATGGCCCTGAGCGCAACGACGAAGCCGTTGTCCGGCGCATCGACGAGCAGGTTCGCACCGTGCAGATCCCGCAGATTGCGCAGTTGCGGCCTCGCGAGCACCGTCAACGGCGTGGTTCGCTCGATCTGCGCGACGACGCGAAAGTCTCGCGGACCCACGCGGCCGTTCCAGCCGATGACGTTGTCCATCGAAGTCACGACCGCATCCACGCTTCCGGCCACGAGCGCGTCGAATTGCTCATCCGACGAACGGTTGCGATCGGCGTGAACCGCGATGGCCAGCTCGTCGCGACTCGCGACAAGCGCAAGCAGCGGCGGCACGAACCACATCACGCGAATTTTCTCTGTCTCCATGAATCCCGGCTGTTGTCATTTGATTGCCCCCATTACAAAACGGACCGTTCATATTTGTCAAGCTCAAACCTAGCCAAAAACCGCTAACCATCCCTAATCATTTTCCCTATTGACAGGCAACTCCGACTCATTAACGATACGATACGACTCGTTAATGGAGAGAACATGGAGACGCTGGTCAACAATCAGGGCTTGCAGCAGCAGGCGGACACGGACACGTATTGCCCGGTCAGGCGGATCGTCACGGGCACCAATACGCGGGGCCAGTCCTGCTTCGTGTCGGATGGACCGACGCCGAACCGGACGAACCGGCCGGGGCTGCCGCTTGCGCACGTCGTGTGGGCAACCGGCGAAGCGCGCGCACCCGGCGACGATCCCGCGCCGGCCGGTCGCGCGTTCGCGTTCCATTCGAAGGGCGGCTCGTTGCTACGCGTCGTCGATTTTCCGCCTGACAACAACTACGACGAAGCGCAGCTCAAGCAATTCCTCGACGACAGCGGCGTGCGCGGCAAATCCGACGCACGGCATTTCTGGTTTCACAAGACGGAGTCGCTCGACTACGCAATCGTGCTCGAAGGCGAAATCTGGGCGCTGCTCGACGAAGGCGAAACGCTCATGCGCGCTGGAGACGTGCTGATCCAGCGCGCGACCAGTCACAGTTGGGCGAACCGCTCGGACAAGCCGTGCCGGATGGCGTTCGTGCTGCTCGATCTCGTCGAAGGAGAGCCGCTGTGAGCAAGGCGATCATTACCTGCGCGGTGACGGGTGGCGCTCATACACCCTCCATGTCGCGGTTTCTGCCGGTCACGCCGGAGCAGATCGCAGCCGAATCCATCGCGGCCGCCGAGGCCGGCGCCTCGATCATTCATCTGCATGCCCGCGATCCCGAGGACGGCCGCCCCTCCGGCGACCCTGAAATCTTCAGGCGCTTCGTCACGGCCATCAAGTCCTCGACGAACGCCGTCATCAACATTTCGACGGGCGGCGGCGGTCCGAACATGCCCATCGAGGAGCGCACGGCGGCAGGCCGGGCGCTCAAGCCCGAGATGTGCTCGCTCAACATGGGCTCGCTCAACCTCGTGCTGTCGGAGATGGCCGAACGCGAGCGCGAATGGCGGCATGACTGGGAAGTGCCGTTCCTGAAGGGCACGCGCGGGCTGATCTTCCGCAATACCTACGACGACATCGCGTGGATTCTCGAGCATGTCGGAAAAGCCGGCGGCACGCGCTTTGAATTCGAGTGCTACGACGTCGGCCATCTGTACACGCTGCAGTACTTCCTGGAAAAGGGTCTCGTGAAGCCGCCGCTTTTCGTGCAGACCGTGTTCGGCCTGCGCGGCGCGATGGGCGCCCACGCCGAGGACCTGCTGCATCAGAAGCGCACCGCCGACCGGCTGTTCGGCAACGACTACCACTGGTCCGTGCTGGCGGCCGGCAAGCATCAGATGCCTGTCGCGACGATGGCGAGCCTGATGGGCGGCAACGTCCGGGTCGGCCTCGAAGACAGCCTGTATATCGGCCGCGGCGAGCTGGCTCGAAGCAACGCCGACCAGGTGCGCAAGATTCGCCGGATTCTCGGCGAACTGGGCATCGAGATCGCCTCGCCGGACGAAGCGAGACGGATGCTCGATCTGAAGGGCCACGACCAGGTGGCCTTCTAGCCATACCGGACAGGGATCGCCCCCCGGTCGCTGGCGTGAAACCGGCAGCGATCCCGATCCGGCGTTCGATGTCCGTCGTTCCGTCCGCGGACGGCGACACATTGCCCGACGCCCTGCGTCAGGAGCAGCCAATACAAGAACGTTGGAGACGAACATGACTCATCTTTCCCCTGAAGCCCGGCCGGCACGCGTCGCCGGTGCGCGGCACGGCTGGCTCCTGATGGCCAGTTGCTGGCTCTCTTCGACCGGCGCCGTGCTGATCGCCCCCGTGCTTCCGCAGATGCGGCACGACTATGCGGGCGTCCCGCATGCGGACGTGCTGACGCTGATCGTGCTGGTCATTCCCGCGCTGATGATCGCGTTGTTCAGTCCGCTCGTCGGATCGCTGGTGGACGCGTTCGGACGCAAGCGCCTTTATCTGGCCGCGGTCGCGATCTACGCGGTGGCCGGCGTCCTGCCGTTCTGGCTAACGAGCCTCTACGCGATCGTCGCCGCGCGCGCGGTGATCGGTCTCGCGGAAGCGGCGATCGTCACGATCGCCACCGCGCTCGTCGCCAATTATTTCTCCGGTATGCGGCGACAGAAGTGGCTGACGATGCAGCACGCGTCGGCCTCCGTCGTGGCCGCCTTGATGTTCGCCGTGGGCGGCGGGCTTGGCAGCCTGGCGGCGGGCTGGCGCACGCCGTTCCTGGTCTATGGATGCGCGATCCTGTTCCTTCCGTTTATCGCGGTGATGATCTGGGAACCCGGCGAAAAAACGCACGTCGAGCATGCTCCCGTGCAGAAGTTGCCGTTTCCGTGGCGCGAGATCGGCCTTCTCTGTTTGCTGATTCTTTTCGCGTCGGTCATGTTTTTCGTCGTGCCGGTGCAGATCAGCTTTTTGCTCAGCGAGCGCGGCGTCACGGCACCGGCGATTCTCGGGTTCGGCGGCGCCATCGCCAATGCGGGCATTCCGGTGGGTTCGTTTGCGTTTCACCGGCTCGCCCGCTGGCCTATCAACCGGCTTCTGGTCATCGCCTTCGGGCTGCTCGCGCTGGGTTTTTTTGTCATCGCATCGTGCGCGGGCGCAAACGCGACGGTCGCGGGCGCTTTTCTCGCCGCGGCGGGCGCGGGCATGGCGCTGCCGCTACTCGGCACGTGGACGCTGGCGCGCGTGCCGTTCGCGCAAAGCGGTCGAGCGACCGGCGGGTATATGGGATCGTTTTTCCTCGGCAATTTCCTGAGCCCGCTCATCGTCGAATCAGTCGCCAGGTTCGCCGGCGGACTCATCCAGGCGGTCGCGTGGCTGGCGGTGGCCTGCGCCGGCACGGCGGTCGCGGTCCTGATCCTGACACTGGCGAAACGCGGACCCAGCGGATCGGTGCATGCGGCGCAGGTGAACCGCGTTCCGCTCGGCTGACCGCTTCGATCACACGTCTGCGACTGCGCCGGCAGTCGCCGCGTCGACGTCCTTCGTGCCATGAACAAGGCGACACCGACGCATGGCATGGAGACGGCTCAAGCGAGCCCTTCGACTCGTTACAATAGCCCGTGCAAAAACGCGTTCCCTTCAACCGCATCGTGTGCGACACATGTTGACCTCTTATTTCCGGAGCGGCGACGCCATCCGCAGCCGGCGCGTGAGCGATATCGTGTTAACGGACACGATCGACGTGCCCGCCCCCCCGGCGCGTCTGCTGGCGGATTGGCAAAGAGAGACGTCGACGCACATGCGGTTGGACCCCGGCGACGTCGAGCCCATGCCTTTGGCGCGAGCGCGGATGCGCTGGCCCGACTACGCGCGCTGCGTCGAGGCCATGTCCGACTGGACGTCCGCGCTAGGGCTGCCCGAGGTGCTCGCTTCCAGCGACATCGCCCTCATGGCCTGCCGCGGCGCGCGGTATCACCATGACGCCGCGCAATATGGCGGAGCGGCCTTTTGCAATCTCTTCATGAGCGAGGACAAGGGGCTGGATCTGCATTTTCCCGCGTTGGGCCTGCGCATTCCCCTGACCCGCGGCACGGCCGTGATATTCGACACTGGCCAGCCTCATGGCGTCATTCGGCGCGGCCGCACGAGCTTCGACGCCGCCGACTTCCCGCAGGACCAGGACTGGCTCCAGATATTCCTGACCTGGGAGCTTCCTATCGAAGAGGCTCATGTCGGGCAGGCGCTCAACATTGCATTCGATATCGCCCCTCCTGTTTCGCCGCAACCGGACGAAGAGCAAGTCCGGCTCGATGGCGAACGAGCCGACGTGTGCCCGAATTCCGGTCGCTGGTTCCAGGTGGACTAGACGTCGGGGCTCGCCGACCGTCTGTATGATGGCGGCTTTCGCCGACGCCTGGCACGCGCGGCGCAACGCATTCATCCACACTCAGAGGAAGACCGCCATGACGGCCGCAACGCAATTCGATCAGGTTTCCATCGTCAAACGCGCCAATGTCTACTTCGACGGCAAGTGCGTGTCGCACACCGTTCTGTTCGCCGACGGCACGCGCAAGACGCTCGGCGTTATCTTGCCGGGCGTGCTCAACTTCGGCACCGACGCGCCGGAGATCATGGAGGTGCAGGCGGGCCAATGCCGCATTCGCCTCGAAGGCACCGACGAGTGGCGGACGTATGGCGCGGGCGAGTCATTCTCGGTGCCCGGCAAGAGCCGCTTCGATATCGACGTGATCGAAACCCTCGACTACGTCTGCAGCTATCTGTAGATCGACTGGGCGCATGACGCGCGGCGATGCAGGCGGCTTCATAGGCATGCGCCGGGGCCACGAAAGAAGCCCGCTCCGACCACGCAGCGTGTAAGCCTAATGGCTGCGCTTTCTATCGACTTGGACCACTTCGCGTGGCTGCTTTTCGTAGGGCGGCGTGTTTTCGTTTGAGTGGCTTCGTCACGCCGATAATCACCTCGGCAAGACGTTGCGCGGCCGCCTTCATTTGCGCGTTGCTGAATCCGCCGAATCCAAGCACCAGACCGGGCCGGGCCGTTCCCGGCGCGAACATCGGCGATACGGCCCGCACGGCGACTCCGGCCCGCGCGGCCAGTTCGACCACCTTGCGGTCATCCATGCCTTGCGCCAGCCACAGGACGACATGCATGCCCTGGTCGCCCGGCTCCAGCCATGCCAGATCATTCGGAAGCAGCGCGTTCAGCGTCTCGATCAACTGGGCCCGGTGGTCTGAATAGACGTTGCGAACTCTGCGGATGTGGCGCTCCAGATGGCCCTCGGCCATGAAGGCCGCCAACACATGCTGATCGGCGTTCGGCGGATGACGGTCCATCAGCACACGCGCGCCGCAGAAAGCATCGACCAGATCGTCGGGGACGATCACATAACCCGAGCGCAACGACGGAAACAGGACCTTGCTAAACGTGCCGAGATAAAATCACCCGGTCGGGGTCCAGTCCCTGAAGTGACGGAAACGGATAGCCCTGGTAGCGAAGTTCGCTATCGTAGTCGTCCTCGACGACCCATGCGTGGTTTGCACGCGCCCAGGCCAGCAAGGCGCTGCGCCGAGCCATGCTCATCGGCATGCCCAGCGGATACTGATGCGACGGCGTGACGAATGCGGCCCGCGCGTGAGGCGCCGCCCGTATCCCCGCTTCGACATCGATGCCCTCGGCGTCGACCGGTATGCGAATCATCGCATCGCCATGCCCCGTACTTTCGAGTATCGCGGTAACACCACGGTAGGCCGGGTTCTCCACCCAGACCTGATCGCGCGGACCCAGCAACACCTGGCTCGCGAGAAAAAGTCCCTGCTGCGTACCGCTGGTAACGATGACCTGACCCGGTTCGCAGCGCACGGAACGGGACTTGCGCACGTAGTCGGCAATCGCTTCACGCAGCGGTAAGGCCCCAAGCGGATCGGAGTACCCAGCCGGCGCGCCGGCTCCCCTGGCACGCAGACGGTTGCCGAGCCGGCGCCAGATGTCGGCGGGCGCGGTCGAACCGACAGGTACGGAAATCGCGAACGGCACCGGCGGCAGCGGCCTGAATTCCTGCGCGATCCGCGCAAATGCCGCGGCGGGCTCAGGCAGGCTGGTCCGCGCGACACGCCGGCGGGCCGCACGCGGTTCGATCGCCTGTCGCGGCTCGGCGAGTGCTTGCGCGACGCACGTGCCGGCGCCCCCCTTCGATTCCAGAAAGCCCTCGGCGATCAGTTGCTCGTAAGCCCCGATCACCGTGCCGCGCGAGACTTGCAGCGAAGCCGCCAGCAATCGCGTGGACGGCAACGCATCGCCGGGCTGGATATTCCCCGTGCGCACCGCCTCTCGCAACGCCTGCGCGACCTGACGGCTGAGGCTGCCCGCCGCGCGGTCCAGGGTGCCGATCGACGGAATTTCCGCGGCCCGCGCCGTTCTCGCCATGATTCTGGTCCTATGAAATCGATCTAAACTGGATCTGTAGGATAAACCAGTTTTTCAACATAATGCGTCCACACGGCTTTCGATCCGATCGCCTTCGAACACCTCCGCCAGCTAGTGGAACCGACATGTACATACCCGCCGATTTCAATGAACCTCGCACCGAGATTCTGCACGCGCACATCGCGCAACATCCGTTCGGAACGCTGATTACGCATGGAAACAGTGGGCTCGACGCCAACCATCTTCCATTCGAACTGGCGGCGGCCGAGGGCGAGCTGGGCGTCCTGCGCGCGCACGTCGCGCGGGCCAACCCGGTATGGCAGGACGTCGCGAACGGCGATGAAGTGCTCGTCGTCTTTCGTGCGGGAGACGCTTATATTTCCCCGACCTGGTATCCGAGCAAACACGAGTTTCACCGGCAGGTTCCCACCTGGAATTACGTCGTCGTCCATGCGTATGGACGCATCGCCGTTCACGATGACGAGCAATACGTGCGCGGCGTGGTCGCCCGGCTAACCCGCACGCATGAGGCTTCGCAACCCAAACCCTGGAAGATGGCCGACGCACCGAGGGACTACATCGATACCCTGCTCAAGTCGATCGTCGGCCTGCGGATCGACATCACGCGACTGGTCGGCAAGAGCAAGCTTGCCCAGAACAAGGACGCACGCGATATTCGAGGTGCTGGCGAAGCGCTCAGGGCGCGCGAGAACTTTCAGATCGGCGATGCCATGCTGGCCGAGGCCGCCAGGAAGCCGGAGTAACCCGCTCCGCCGCTGTCGAATTGCCCGGCATAAGCCGGGCAATGGTTTATGGCGAAACCAAACCGCCCTATCTCATCACGCTTTGTTCATGCTTTGCCCTACCTTCGGTTATGCAAAGCAGTCGCCGAACCCCAGGACATTCCCGTACGACAGGGTTCCGCGTTCAATAATGAAAGGCCGGGCCGGCACTCCGCCTTCTGCGCAAACCCTTCAATGAAGCTGCACGGGCCCGCCCCGTCTGAGGCTCCTCTTTCACCAGCACTGCCGGCTCCACTTGCATTACCAAAAGTAGGGAAAAGCCCGCAGAAAATGTAGCTGGATCGATCAAATTGGCTTGAATACGCTGCGATTCATCCATCAAGCAGAGGTGGCAGCGCACGGTCGACATAGTGCTTCTTTTCATTCGACGAATCGTGTTTGCTGTTCGCCCGGCTGCCTTGCAACTTTCATAGGTCGCGGGCTTGATTTCTTGAACTCGCCAGTTGGGAAGACAGAATGAACCCTAACCTGACATTTGCGCCGGGAGATGTGTTGAGCCCGGGCACAATGGAAGCGGAAGACGTTGCAGCGGCTGCCAAACATGTCGCGGTTTCCGGCACCGACATTCTTACGGTTAAAAACCTGTCGAAAATCTTCGGGCCGAAGCCCGAGCGTGCCGCCGATCTAATCAAGCAAGGCCTTGGCCGCAACGAGATTTTCGAGCAAACCGGCAACATGGTCGCTGTCAACGACGTCAGCCTCAGCGTTAAGGCGGGCGAGATTTTTGTCGTCATGGGCCTCTCGGGTTCCGGCAAGTCGACGCTGGTTCGACTGCTCAACCGGCTGATCGAGCCGACGTCGGGCCAGGTCATTCTCGAAGGCCACGACATTGCGCCCATGTCTACGTTGGAATTACGTGATGTGCGCCGCAAGAAGATGGCGATGGTGTTCCAGTCATTCGCGCTTCTGCCGAACCGCACGGTCCTCGACAACATCGCGTACGGGCTGGAAGTGGCCGGCATCAAGAAGGCGCAGCGCTACGAAATCGCCCGTACCGCGCTCACGCGAGTCGGTCTCGGCTCGTACGAAAAACTGCTTCCCAGCGAACTGTCCGGCGGCATGCAGCAGCGGGTAGGCCTCGCACGCGCGCTTGCCGTGAATCCCGCCGTGCTTCTGATGGACGAAGCGTTCTCGGCGCTGGACCCGCTGATCCGCTTCGAAATGCAATGCGAACTTCTACGGCTTCAGAAAGAAGAGCAGCGGACAATCGTCTTCATTTCACACGACATCGAAGAAGCCATCAAGATTGGCGGCCGGATCGGCATCATGAAGGATGGCTGCCTGATCCAGGTCGGCACGCCTGCTGAACTTATCCAGTCGCCCGCGGACGCTTACGTGCGGGACTTCTTCCGCAATGTCGACGTATCCCGCTTCCTCAAGGCCTCCAGCCTGATGACAAAGGTGGACCGGGGTCTCATTTCCTGCGACGTCGGCACATCCTCGGAACGTTACCTCAATCAGCTTATCGATAGCGGCGTCGAATGCGGTTATGTCTGCGACGAATCGGGTCGATACCAGGGCTGCGTCACGCCGGCCTCGTTGCATAAGAGCGGTACGCGCCCCGTGCGCGACGCCTTGCTTCGGGATGTGAATGCGGTTTCGCTGGATGCGGATTTGCATCAACTGGCCGCGATTGCATTGAGCCAGGAGCACGACGTACCCGTCACCGACACGGCCGGAAAGCTCGCGGGCGTGGTGTCCTGCCGGACGATACTCAAGCAGGTTATGGAACGGAGAGCAGCATGAACTCGTCAGTCATCGGGAAATTCGCAGAAGACGGCGTCAATTTTCTCTTTCAGCATTTCCGGGGCGGTTTCGACGCTTTCTCCGCCTCATTGGGCGCGGTCATCAAGCTATTGCAGGACGGACTGGCCGCGATTCCCTTCGTTGCGATGCTGGTCATTCTCGTGGCCTTTGCGTTGTGGCGACGCGGTGTGGTTTTTTCGGTCTTCGTCGGCCTTGCGCTTCTCGCGATTCATTACATGGGTCTGTGGGCTCAAACCGTCTCGACCTTGGCACTCGTCATCGCAGCGACCTTCTTCAGCCTGGTAGTGGGCGTGCCACTCGGCATCTGGGGAGCGCGCAACAAACGGGTGGAAATGATCTTGCGCTCGCTGCTCGACTTCATGCAGACGATGCCCGCCTTCGTCTATCTGATCCCGGCGGTCATCCTGTTTGGCTTGGGACGCGTGCCGGCGGTGATCGCCACCATCGTGTTTGCCATGCCGCCAGTTGTGCGGCTCACGACCCTGGGTATCCGGCAGGTGCGCGAGGAACTGCTGGAGGCGGGCCGCGCCTTCGGCAGTACGGACATGCAGCTTCTCTGGAAAATCCAGTTGCCGAATGCACTGCCTTCAATCATGGCCGGCGTGAATCAGACCATCATGATGGCGCTTTCGATGGTCGTGGTGGCGTCGATGATTGGCGCCGGCGGGCTGGGCGAATACGTGCTGAGTGGTATTCAGCGTCTCGACATCGGGATCGGCTTCGAAGGCGGACTCGGCGTCGTATTGCTCGCCATCGTACTCGACCGCTTGACGGAGAGCTTTGGCGTGAAGGCGAAGAAGAAAGTCAAACGAGTCACGCCCGGCACGGGAGCGGCAAAGGCCGGCACACATGCCGCGGCGCGCACTTGACCGGCAGCATCGCATCGCGCATGCGATGCGATCGCCAGCGAGTTTGGAGACCCGACACGCTATTGCAGCAGCAGTCGAATTTTCAAGAAGATTTCATCATCTCGTAGGAGTAGCGCATGAACAGCAATGTATTGAAGTCGCTCGTTATGAAACTGGCGGTGTCGGCGGTCGTTGCCCTGGCTGCCGGTGCGGGGCCGGCAGTCGCGGCCGAACCGCTGAAGATGGCGGTTACGAACTGGGCGGATGTACTGGCCGTCGCCAATGTCGCCAAGTACGCTCTGGAGACGAACCTCAAGCAGCCGGTGCAGTTTGTTCAGGCCGATATCGGCATTCAGTACCAGGGCGTCGCCCGCGGCGACCTCGACATCATGGTGGGTGGCTGGCTGCCGGTGACGCACGCAGCGTATTACACAAAGTACAAGAACGATATGGACGACGTCGGCATCATCTATACCGGCGGCAAGAACGGTTGGGCGGTGCCGGCATACATTCCCGAGGCCCAGCTCTCGTCGATTGCCGACCTGGAGAAAGCCGACGTCAAGAGCAAGCTGAATGGCACCGTGCAGGGTATCGAGCCCGGCGGCGGCCTGATGCAGGCGTCCGAGAAAACCATCAAGGCCTATGACCTGAATGGCTACAACCTGCAATCGTCGAGCGAAGCAGGCATGCTCGCAGGCGTGCAGCGAGCTTACCAGTCGAAGCAATGGATCGTCGCCACGGTCTGGAGCCCTCATTGGCTGTTCCAGAAATGGCAGATGCGTTATCTCAAGGACCCCAAGGGTACGCTGGGTGGCGAGGAGCAGGTTCACGCCTTCGCATCCAAACAGTTCGCAAGCAAGTTTCCGCGGGCGGACGTCTTCTTCAAGCATTTCAAGCTGACTCTCGCTGACGTCGAGGCCATCGAGTTCGAGGGCAACGCCACGAACGACTATGCGACGGCGGCGAAGAAATTCGTCGACGCGCATCCGGAGAAGTTGAAGGCCTGGTTGCAGCAATAGATCACGTTGTTCTCGCCGTGAGCGGAAGGGTTCATTGCCGCTCGCGGCGTGGCATGACTTGTCTTACACGATTTAATTCCGGAGTGACCACGTGAACGAGAACTCACGCTTTTTTGCTGAAACTCTCCAGAGCCGTGACCCCGTCATCGCATCGGAGATTGCGTTGGAGTTGCGTCGCCAGCAAACCCAGATCGAATTGATTGCTTCCGAGAACATTGTCTCGGCTGCGGTAATGGAAGCGCAAGGCACCGTGCTGACCAACAAATACGCGGAAGGGTATCCGTCAAAGCGGTATTACGGCGGTTGCGAGCACGTGGACAGGATCGAGGCGCTCGCCATTGACCGCGTGAAAGCGCTGTTCGATGCCGAATACGCGAACGTGCAACCCCATTCGGGCGCCCAGGCAAACGGCGCAGTGATGCTCGCGCTGGCCAAACCGGGCGACACGGTGATGGGCATGTCGCTCGACGCCGGCGGACATCTGACGCACGGCGCGCGTCCCGCGCTTTCCGGCAAATGGTTCAACGCGGTCCAGTACGGCGTGAATCCCGAAACGTATCGCATCGACTACGAGCAGGTCCATCGGCTTGCCGACGAGCATCGCCCCAAGCTCATCATCGCAGGTTATTCGGCCTACCCGCGCGCGCTGGATTTTGCCGCGTTCCGTGAAATCGCCGATAGCGTGGGCGCATTGTTGATGGTCGACATGGCGCACATTGCCGGGGTCGTCGCGGCAGGCAGGCACGAGAACCCGGTTCGATTCGCCGACGTGGTGACATCCACGACGCACAAGACGCTTCGCGGGCCGCGCGGCGGCTTCATCCTCACGAATAACGGCGACATAGCCAAGAAAATCAACTCGGCTGTATTCCCCGGTCTCCAGGGCGGCCCGCTCATGCACGTCATAGCGGGCAAAGCGGTCGCATTCGGTGAAGCGCTTCGTCCGGATTTCACGGCGTATATCGACCAGGTGCTGCGTAACGCCCAGGCGCTCGGCAACGTCCTGACGTCGGGCGGCCTGAGTCTCGTCACTGGCGGAACCGACAACCATCTGTTGCTGGTCGATTTGCGCGGCAAGCGGCTCACCGGCACCCAGGCTGAAAAGGCGCTGGAACGTGCGGGCATCACCTGCAACAAGAATGGGATTCCGTTCGATACACAAAGCCCGACTGTCACCTCGGGAATCCGCCTCGGCACGCCCGCTGCAACAACCCGAGGCTTCGGCACCGATCAGTTCGAGCAGGTCGGCCAGATGATTCTGGAAGTGCTGTCGGCGCTCGAACGCGAGCCCGACGGAGATGATCAGGTCGAACGCGCGATCCGCAGCCGCGTACGAGATCTGTGCAACCAGTTTCCGATTTACTCGCATGCCGAGGCACTTGTGTAGCCGGCCCACGATACGCCTGCGATTCTTGCCGGCTATCCGGGCAGCGCTTTGCATCTTTTATTCAAGAGAGAATTCAAAATGAGCTTCGAGGGCGTACATACACCGCTAGTCACACCGTTCAAGGCGGACGGCGAGATCGACCATGATCTACTCGGCAAACATGCCGCCAATCTCGCAGGCCGGGTTTCGGGCCTTGGAGTCGGCGGGACCACGGGCGAGTACTACGCGTTGAGTTTCGAAGAACGGGTTCGGACCTTCAACACCGTGGCGCAAGCGGCAGGCGGCAAGACGTATCTGACCGCCGGCATCAATGCGACCACGACGAAGGAAGTCATTCGCCTGGGTCAGGAAGCCAGGCGGGCCGGCCTGTCCGCGTTGCTGCTTGCCGCTCCGTACTATGCGCAGCCGACGCAGGAAGAACTGCTGAACCACATGTTGAAGGTGGACGACAGTCTCGACATGCCGATCATGCTGTACAACTTTCCGGCGCGCACCGGGACCGAAATCAGCAACGGCGTTCTGGCAACGCTGCTCGAACGGCCAAACTTCATCGCGATGAAGGAAAGCACCGGCGACATCTCGCGTCTGCATCACCTTGCCACGCATTTCCGCGACAAGCTGGTACTGAGCTGCGGCATGGACGATCAGGCGCTCGAGTTCTTCGCATGGGGAGCGAGGAGCTGGGTCGGGGGTGCTTCCAACTTCCTGCCCGAAGCGCATACCGCGCTCTTCGACGCATGCGTCGAGCAAGCTGACTTCGTAACGGGCCGCAAGCTGATGGCGCAACTGCTGCCCGTACTCGAATTGCTGGAGCGCAGCGGCAAATTCATTCAATACGTTCGCTACGGCTGTGAACTCGCCGGCACGCCAGTCGGTATCGCGCGCGCGCCGCTCGGCACGCTCACTGAAGAAGAGCGCGGCGATTTTGCGAAGCTCGTTCAACCCATGTTGCGCAACGCGCAGTAAACGCATGGCCTCGAAACTGGAATTCGTGCGGTTCCCGGCGCCAGATGGCGTGAACGGCTGGTGGGAAAGTCTGCCGCCGCCCTCCCCCGCCAATACGGTGTCTTCCGGGCATCGATATGACTGGGTCGTCGTCGGCGGCGGTATTACGGGGCTGTGCGCCGCGCGGCGTCTGGCGGAGCTTGCGCCTGACGCCACGATAGCGCTGGTCGAAGCGGACCGCATCGGGCGCACCACGGCGGGACGAAATTCCGGGTTCTTCATCGATTTGCCACACGACATCAGCAGTGAAAGCTATTCGCGCAGTGTGGAAACCGATAAGGCCGATGTCCGGTTTCAACGTCACGGCATTGACTATGTGCGCTCGACGGTCAAGCAATACAACATCGATTGCGACTGGCGGGACGACGGCAAGTTTCATGCGTCGGTGAACAGGAAAGGCCACGCCGCACTGACCCACTTTGCAGAAGGACTTGCTCGCATCGACGAAGCCTTTCAATGGCTGGACGAGACCGCCATCGCTAAAGTGACCGGCACGAACTTTTATCAGGGCGCGCTCTTTACGCCGGGTTGCAGCACGGTTCAGCCGGCAGCGCTCATGCGCGGTCTCGCGGCAACGTTGCCGGAGAACGCGAAGGTCTTCGAGCTGAGCGCGGTCAAGGGCATCGAAGACCAGGGGCTATCGAAAGTACTGCGCTTCGACAGCGGCAAGATCGTCGCGAGGCGCGTGATTCTATGCACCAACGCGTATGCGGCGACCTTCGGCGGGCATCCGAACGGTCTGCTGCCTGTTTATACGTTTGCGTCCATGACACGGGTAATGAACCCGGAAGAAGTCGGGCGACTCGGCGGCACGCGGTCATGGGCACTGATTCCCGCCGACCCGATGGGCTCGACCGTTCGCCGTCTGATTACGGACCGTATCTGCGTTCGCAACCACTTCGCCTTTCGACCTGGCCTGGAACTTTCGCAGGCTGACCTGGCGAAGGCGAAGACCATGCATCAACGGTCGTTCGACCGGCGCTTTCCGATGCTGAAAAACGTCGAACTGGAATACACATGGGGCGGTCCGTTGTGTCTGTCCGCGAACAACGGCGCGCTGTTCGGATGCAGGGACGATGGCGTCTTCCAGGCGATCGGATGCAATGGCCTCGGTCTGAGCAGAGGGTCGGCATCCGGGAAACTCATCGCCGAATACGCACTCGGCCAATCCAATGAACTCGTTCGCCAGCTTTTGAACCAGCCGCATCCGCGCTCGCTGCCGGTCCGCCCGATCGCGGACGTCGCGGTGTCAGCGGCTATCTGGATGAAGGAATTTTCGGCGGGAGCCGAGCTTTAAATTTGCGAGGACAGAACATGACGACTTATCAGGAATGGCTGCAGAAAGCTGAAACCCTCTCAGTCGATGGCAGAGCGTTTATCGCCGGGCAACGGTGTCCGGCGGCGGCGAACGAAACGTTCCAGACACTCAATCCTTCGACAGGAAAAGTACTGGCCGATATTGCAAAGTGCGATATGAAGGACGTCGACCGGGCGGTGGCGGCGGCAAGGAATGCGTTCGTGTCCGGCGTGTGGTCGAAGGCCGCGCCTGCCCAACGAAAGTCGGTGCTTCTGCGGCTCGCGCAACTCATCGAGGAAAACGCCGAGGAACTGGCGCTGCTCGAAGCACTCGAAGCGGGCAAGCCGATCAGCGAGTGCATGGCACTGGACATCCCCGAATCGGCGGCCTGTATCCGCTGGCACGCGGAAGTCACCGACAAGCGGTACGACGCGCTGTCGCCGTCTGGCGCGAGCGTCGTGAGCATGATTACGCGCGAGCCGATTGGTATCGTGGGCGCAGTTCTGCCGTGGAACTTCCCGGCGCTCATGCTTGCCTGGAAAATCGGCCCGGCGCTCTCCGTCGGCAACAGCGTCATTGTGAAACCCGCCGAGCAGACATCGCTTTCCACACTGCGCATCGCCGACCTGGCAAGGGAAGCCGGCGTGCCCGAAGGTGTCTTCAGCGTCGTCACCGGCTTTGGCGAAAGCGCGGGCCAGGCCTTGGGCCGCCATGCCGACGTCGACCTGATTGCTTTCACGGGCTCGACGGAAACCGGCAAGCGGTTCCTCCATTATTCGGCGGACACGAACCTGAAGCGAGTCGTGCTGGAATGTGGCGGCAAGAACCCTCAAGTCGTTCTGCCCGACGTCGCGAACCTGGATGCCGTCGCGGAGCAGGCAGTCGCTGCCGCGTTCTGGAACATGGGCGAGAACTGCAGCGCGGGCTCCCGTATTCTGGTTCCTTCGACAACAAAAACCGAGTTGCTCGACAAGGTCCTGGCCGTTCTGGCGGGATGGAAGACGGGCGACCCGCTCGACCCCGAGGTCAAGCTTGGTTCCCTGATCGAAGAGAAGCACTGTCAAAAAGTACTCGCCCACATCGAGAAAGCGAAAGCGGAAGGCGCGCACCTCGTGTGCGGCGGCAAAGCCACGCTGACTGAGACCGGCGGGTGGTTCGTCGAGCCGACCATCTTCGACCGTGTCACGCCAGAGATGAGCATCGCCCGCGAGGAAGTCTTTGGCCCCGTCGTCTGCTTCATCGAATACGCCGACATCGACGAGGCTGTCCGGATCGCCAACGACACCTGCTATGGACTCGCCGCATCGCTATGGACCGACAACGTCAACAACGCTCACAAGATTGCCGCCCGCATCAGGGCGGGTACGGTCACGGTGAACTGTTTCGGCGAGGGCGACCTGTCCACGCCATTCGGTGGATTCAAGCAATCGGGCTTCGGCGGCCGTGATAAATCGGTCTACGCGCACGATCAGTATTGCGAGCTGAAAACCACCTGGCTGAAGCTGGACTAAAGCAATTCGACTCGATCGGGAGCCCCGGCCTGTGACGCCGGGGTGTTGACTTTCCGGGCGCGACGGCGTTTGACGCTGCCGCGCTTCAACGCTATGTGAGACCCCATGCGACTTGGATTCATCGGGACCGGCGCCATCACGCAGGCAGTCGTTACCGGATTGCTTCGGTTCGACTTTCCGCTTGAACGCATTTCGCTGTCGCCCCGCAATGCGCGGACCGCAGCGGCGCTTGCCGCTCTCGATAAGCGGGTGCAGGTATGCGAAAGCAATCAGGACGTGCTGGAAGCATCCGACGTCGTCTGTCTTGCCGTCGTGCCGCAAATCGCTGCCGACGTGTTGAGCGAACTGCATTTTGATGCGCGCCATCATGTCGTCAGCTTCATCGCCGGCATCTCGATCGATGAGGTGCGCAGGCTCGTCCGCGCGCAGGGCAAGGTCGTTCGCGCGATACCGCTGCCGGCAGTTGCCGAGGGCAAGGGAAGCACGGCGATCTGTCCCGCGGACCACGTTGCGAAATCCTTGTTCTCGGCGTTGGGACAGGCGGTCGAAGTCGACGACGAAGCCAGGTTCGACGCACTGTTGGCCGTCACCGCGACGATGGCGAGCTTCTATGCGGTGCTGGAAGCCCAGGCGTCATGGCTGGTCCGCCAAGGGCTCAGTGACGATGCCGCTCGCTCATTTCTGTCGGGCTATTCTGTCGGCCTCGCGCACGACACAACGCGAGGTGAAAGATCGTTTACTGAGCTGATCGAGCACTCCATGACGCCGGGTGGCATCAACGAACAGGTTCACGACGAGCTCTCGAAACGCGGTACGTATGCGCATTTCGCCGACGCCCTCGACCGGGTTTTGATGAGGATCCAAGGCCGCGCATAACGTCACGTTTTCGCCACGTTTTTCGCCACGCAGAACGCCGCCTGAGGAGAGGCCTGACCTCGGGTTGACCTCTCTTGCCAACGAGCAGGGAGACTCGCAAACTATTCCGATCGAGATGCTCCTGCCTCATGACGGATGGCCGCCTTGCACCGAGAAAAAATAGAGCGGCGTAGATCCACCGTCTTCGGACAGCACCGCGCTTGCGCGTGAAAAAGGTGACAACGATGCAACAGAAGCATTTATTCGCGGACCGACTCCTCGCCCAGATGCCGTCGTTACGGGCACTGCGATGCTTCGTCACCGCGGCGCGCTACGAAAGCTTCACACAGGCGGCGGAAGTGCTATGCGTCACGCAGGCCGCAATCAGCAGGCAAATCAAGGAACTCGAGGATTCGCTAGATGTGGCCCTGTTTGAGCGCACCGGGCGGCACATCGCGCTCACCGATGCGGGCCGCATTCTCTACAACGCATCGTATCTGTCGATCATGAATATCGCGGAAGCAGCCGAGGCGGTGCGTCGCTCGGACAAGCGCGCGCTGACCATTTGCGTCTCGCATACGTTCTCGGCTTTGTGGCTGTCGTTCAGGCTGCCCGAGTTCCGCAGACGGTTCCCGGACATCAGATTGCTCGTGATGGTGACCGAGCATTTCATGGAACTGGATGAACTCATGCAACCTGACGTCATCATTACCAAGAATCCGCCGCGCGAACCGGAGTACGAAGTCGAGCCGCTCTTCCACGACGTGGTGTATCCCGTCTGTAGTCAGCCGTTCTTCGAGAAACACTTTCGCGGACAGTCGTTGAAGCCGCTCGATCTGCTGTCGCAGCCCACGTTGAACCTCTCGCTGCTGGGACGGGCCCAGGTGTGTGAACACGTCGACTGGCGCGTGTGGCGAAACTGGTTTCAGCAAGGTGATGGCTCGGACAGGCTCACTGAAAACGAGCACTTCGAGAGTAACGACTATCGACTCCTCGTCGCCCAGGCCGAAGCGGGCGAAGGCACCCTGCTCGGCTGGCATCATCTCGTCCATCGCCAGGTCGAACAGGGCCGTCTGATTCGGCCGGTGCGTGACGCGCTCGAGTTCCACGACCGTCACCACTACCTGATCACGCATAAGAACGCGAAGCTTCGACCGGAGTCTTTGCAGTTCCGCGAATGGCTCGGTGAGGAAGTCGGCGCGATGATGCGCGAATGGCGAGGCGTCGAAGCGGAGACTACCAGGTAGCTTTCGCTCGCAACCGTTCGAACAGCATGAGCAGGTCCGTCGAAAGACGATTCTCCTGGCCGGATTCCAGAGCGCATCTAGAGCGCTTCCAGAGCATTAATGCAGGCAGTCCCATGTTCAGCGACCCCACTCATCCCGGAACCGTCCGGCCGCTTCGCTTTGGAATCGTGCTGTTGCCCAATTTCACGTTGACCGCATTTTCCGGTTTCGTCGACCTTCTCAGGCTGGCAAGCGACGAAGGTGACATGAGCAGGCCGGTCCGCTGTTCGTGGAGCATCGTCGGCGAGTCTTTTACTCCCGTCAGGGCAAGCTGCGGAATCCAGATCGCGCCGTGGACAACCTTCGAGGAAGCCGGGTCCTTCGATTACGTCGTGATCGTCGGCGGCCTGCTGCACTCGGGGCCGTCCGCAAGCAAAGCCACGCTCCAGTTCATTCGTGACGCAGCGCGAACGTCCGCCACCCTGGTCGGCATTTGCACAGGGGTATTCGCCTTGATGCGTGCCGAGGTGATGGACGGATACCGCCTATGCGTGAGCTGGTTCCACTACTGGGATTTCGTCGAGCGCTTTCCCGGCGTTGACGAACGCAATCTCGTTGCGGACCGGCTGTTCGTCATCGACAGACGGCGGATTACCTGCTCAGGCGGACGGGCCTCGATTGACGTGGCAGCGGCCATACTGCTGCGGCACGTCGAGGCCACGGTCGTGCAGAAGGCGCTGCGCATCATGCTTGTGGACGATGCGCAGAAAGGCAATGCTCCGCAGCCGCACCCTCCGGGACTCGAACCCGCGACGCACCACAAGGTAAGGCGCGCGATCCTGTTGATGGAACAGCACATGGGTCAGCCGTTGAGCCTGGGAGAACTTGCCCGGCGTCTCGAGATGTCCGTCCGACAGCTTGAGCGGCTGTTTGCCGCGGAAACGGGTAAATCGCCGCACGCGTACGGGCGGCAGATTCGTATACGGACGGCGTCCTGGCTGCTGACGAGTTCCGACCGAACGGTGGCCGATATTGCGACGTCCTGCGGCTTCTCCGACGCCTCGCATCTTGGCCGCGAGTTCCGCAAAGAATATGGCCAATCGCCGAATGCCTATCGGGTGGCTCGACCGCAGAGCGAGGCGCTAGCGCTGGACTCCGGGTAGCGCGGCCAGTTGGGCTTGTGAACGTGGAATGCAAGTGCACCGACTTCCCCTACAGCGCGCCGCCGAGACGCGACAGGCAGGAGGTCCCCTTTGACAGACAATGGATACGGCAGAACATGATTACCGGGCACGCGCACGATGACACAGTTCTTTTTGGCTTGAACGTCAAGAATGGGCGACGCTGTTACTCCATTGACGAGCGCGACTGGCAGCCTATGAAAATCGGCGCAACAGTGCTGCCCGGCTTTCTGTGGATTCCTGTCGCCGATGATGAGAATGGCGCCTGGAGCAGTTACTGGATGCGTCTGCAACCCGGAGCGCGCTCGTTCGAACACCGGCACGACTCGACCGAGTTGATCCTTGTTCTCGACGGCGTATTCACCGATGACGACGGCACGGATTTCCTGCCGGGACAGACGGTATGCTACGCGGCCGGCTCGCGGCATAGTACGTCCTCGCAAGCGGGCTGTACGGTACTGGTCGTTGCTCATACGGGGTCGACGATAGTTTCTCAATCGCCAGCCACGCGCGTCTGAGTCACGCGGACCATGGCGTTCATAGGCGGCGGGCGGCACGCTGGGCGAACATCGTCAAAGCCGCTCGTCATGCCTTTGCGAAAGTAGTCAGACACTGCTGCCCTGTTTTTTGACTGGAGGGGGCCGAAATGAAACCGACAGGCGCACGGACCAAGGGATACCGGCGGCTGATTCCCTCCGTGACGGCGCTCGTCGAGTTCGAGGCGGTCGCGCGTCATGGCAGCTTTACTCTGGCTGCCGATGAACTCGGGGTGACGCAAGCAGCGGTAAGCCGGCAGGTCAAATTTCTTGAAGAAACGCTCGGGACTCGGCTCTTCAATCGTCTGCATCGTTCCATCGAGCTCACTCAGGAAGGCGAAGCTCTGTATCTCGTGGTCGCCGAGTCGATGCAGAAAATCGCCGGCGTGTTCGACCGGTTGTCGAGCGGACCGGTCCAGCAGGAACTGGTGCTTGCGGCAACGTCAGCGTTTTCACACTTTCGCCTCTTGCCGCGGCTGGCTTCGCTCAAGAAGACTCAACCGGATATTCAACTCCGCATTTCAACGCAGATGTTCAACGCTGACCTCCGCCCCAGGGAGATCGATGTCGCGGTTCGGTTCGGAAACGGACGTTGGGGCGACGGCTCCGCAACCCTGCTTTTTGACGAGGAAGTCTTCCCCGTCTGTTCGCGCGAGTGGGTGGAATCGCGGGGCGCGCCAGCGTCGCTGCAAGAACTCGCCAACGCCGCTCTCATCGAGTCGGATTCCACCTCGGAAGGCTGGATGGGATGGGAAGCGTGGTTTCACGCTCTGGGCTTCGGGCCGGTGCGATTGAACTTTGCCCTACGCTGCAGCCTTTATACGGACGCCATCGAGGCCGCGCGCTACGGACAGGGCATCGCCCTTGGCTGGGGAAGATTGGTCCACGATCTTATCGAGGCAGGTGAGCTGATCCGATTGCCGGTCGCCTCGTTCAAGGTGAGCGATTCATATTACGTCGTGGTGCCGCATGGGCGCACCCTCACCCCTGCAATCGAAGGTCTCGTCGACTGGCTTCGGCAGGATTCCATCCAGCGCGAAGCGGCCGGGCTTTCGCATAATCCAAAGTAATGCCAGGCCGAAAATAAAGCGCATTGACGCTGTTTTTCGGCAATCCAATACTCAAGTCATAGCGGGAACAATCGAAGTCCCGACATACCTGAACGTTGGAGAAAGGCGATGTCCGAAGTGCGATTCAAAACCCATGGTGAGTTGATCCGGAGCCGTCAGCCCGGTCACGGCATGCCCGGCGAACTCTTTGGCCGCCACGACGTTTTCGAAACGGACGTCGAGATCTTTTTCCACAAGCACTGGATTCTGGTCGGCGTCACGGCGGATGTGCCGGAGCCGGGCGATGTGTCGGCCGTGGATATTGGCAAGGCCTCGATCATCATCGTGCGCGACGACGACGAAAACGTCCGAACCTATCGCAACGTCTGCCGCCATCGCGGCGCACGTCTGAAAGAGGCCGGGAAGTCGACGGTCGGCATGCTGGTGTGCCCGTATCATCAGTGGACGTACGATCTCGACGGAAGCCTGCGCCACGCAACGCACATGGGAAAGGACTTCGACCCGAGCTGCCGTGGCCTGATGCCGGTTCATACGAGGATTGTCGGCACGCACATCTTCGTTTGTCTCGACGAGCATGCGCCCGAGGACATCTCGAAGCTCGAAGAGACCATGACACCGCGTTTCGCACCGTATGACCTGCAAAACACCAGGATTGCCTTCGAGCAGGAAATCATCGAAAACGGCAACTGGAAACTCGTGATGGAAAACAATCGCGAGTGCTACCACTGCCAGGCCACTCATCCGGAATTGACGGCATCGTTCCTGCCGGAAGACTTCGGCTTCTGTCCCGAGAATCTCAGCGAAGAATCGCTTCGCGCGCTGGAAGCGTACAAGGCACGCAACGCGGCATGTCAGGCAAGCTGGGAGCGAGACGGATTCACCAGCGCCAGTGTCGAGCGGCTGGACGAAGATGCGGTCACCCAGTTCAGAACGCAGCAACTCGTCATCGCCGGTAACGGCGAATCACAGACCATCAGCACGAAGGTCGCCAGCACCAGGCTGTTGGGATATCTCGAGCGGCGCGATCTCGGCGATACGCACCTCTGGACACACAATTCGTGGACGCATGTCATGAGCGATCATGCGGTGATCAGCTACATCATTCCTCTCGCGCCGGACAAGACGCTGGTGCGCTCGAAGTGGCTGGTTCACGCGGATGCCGTCGAGGGCGTGGACTACAAGGTCCCGGATCTCACCGAAGTATGGGTTGCAACAAACATGCAGGATAAACACCTCGTCGAAATCACGCACGAAGGCACTCAGGATCCCGCCTACTCGCCGGGCTTGTTCTCGCCTTTCACGGAAACCTACGTGGAGCAGTTCTCGCGCTGGTATGCAGCCCGATTGAGCGCACACGGCATCTGAGCAGAATGAGCGCTATGAACTCCGTTGAAAGCATTCTTGACGCCGAACCCGCGGCCGCCGACCGACTGTCCGATCCCGACACGTGGGAGAGTGGCGGCAGGCTCTGGCCCAGTAGCGAGCAGCAGACCCTGACGTGCTGCCGCGTCGTCGACGAGACGCACGACGTCAAGAGCTTCGAGTTTCGCGCGAGCGATGGTTTGCCCGTGCGTTTCGAGCCCGGTCAGTTCATGACGGTCGCGGCGAATGTGCAAGGACGATCGGTCGAACGTTGCTACACGATTTCCTCGCCGCCCACGCGTCCCTATCTGCTTTCCATTACGGTAAAGCGGGTTCCGGGGGGAATCATGTCCAACTGGCTTCATGACAATATGAAGCCGGGAAGTCAGTTGAAAGCGTATGGTCCGTCCGGCACTTTCACGCCTACCGCGTCGCGTGCCTCGAAGTCGTTGTACCTGTCGGCGGGTTCCGGCGTGACGCCGCTGATGTCGATGACGCGCGCGAGCATCGACCTCGGGCTCGACCGCGATATCGCGTTCGTGCACAGCGCAAGAACGCCTGCCGATATCGTGTTTCGCGAGGAACTGCAAAGACTCGCGAAACTCTCCCCTCGGCTTCGCCTCTTCTTCGTATGCGAAGGAATCGGCAACGACGAGGCTTGGGCCGGCGCGACGGGCCGATTGAGCCTTCAGCTCCTCGCGGAATGGCTTCCTGATTACGCGGAGCGCGAGGTGTTCACTTGCGGTCCGGCGGGCTACATGGGTGCGGTAAGGAATCTGCTGCGCGAAGGCGGTCACGACCCGGCGCGTTATCACCAGGAAAGTTTCGATATCTCAGCAGGTGCCGCACCGGTGTCCGCCGCTGCGTCCGCCCCTGCGTCTGCCCTGCAAGAGAGCGATGCGATTCGGGAAACCGTCACGGTCAAGCTGGCCCGCTCCTCCAGAACGTTCACGATGAGCCCGTCGGAAACCGTGCTTGCCGCTGCAAAAAAAGCAGGCGTTGCAATCGCATCCTCTTGCAGCCAGGGTATGTGCGGTACCTGCAAAACCAGGGTACTCGAAGGCACGGTGGATATGCGTCACAACGGCGGGATTCGCGACAGGGAAGTCCAGAAAGGTTTCCGCCTTCTGTGTTGCAGCCGTCCGACCTCCGATCTGGTGCTGGAACTCTGATTGGCCCCTCCCATGAAACGCGCAACGTCGCATGCTGAATGTTCCGCGGCGACCGTTGCACTCCGATAAAGCGAGTCCCCATGCCTTGCAGCGAGATGATCGATGCGAGTACGCCCGCCGATCTGAAACGAACGAGCAATACTTTGATCGACGTCAGGGCCTACAGGCTGGCCCGGGTGCGGGAACAACTGCATAAGAACAACTGCCCCGCGATATTGTTGTACGACCCGGTGAATATCCGCTACGCAACGGACACGTCGAACATGCAAATCTGGACGGGGCGCAACCCGTCGCGATACGTGATGGTATTCGCCGACGGTCGTGTCATCGCCTGGGAGTTTCACAGTTGCGAGCATGTGTGGGATGGCCTGAGTCTGGACCTCGAAATGCGCAGCGCGGTCGGTTGGACCTTCTTCAGCGCGGGCCCGGAAGCCGAGCGCCGCGCTAACGCGTGGGGCGCCGAGATTGTCGATGCGCTCGGCAGACGTGCGCCGAACGAGCGCCGACTGGCCGTCGACCGGCTCGACCCCATCGGCGCTGCCTGCCTGACGAAGCACGGGCTGACTCTTCTGGACGGACAGGCCATGATGGAGATGGCCCGGACGGTTAAGTCGTCGGGCGAACTCGTGCTCATGAACGAGTCCCTGCGCGCGTGCGAGAAAGGGATCGAGCGCATGCATCGCGAGCTTCGGCCCGGCATGAGCGAACAGGATCTCTGGGCAAACCTTCACCACGAGAACATCCGGCATGGCGGCGAATGGATCGAAACGCGTCTTCTCGCATCCGGAGACCGGACCAATCCGTGGATGCACGAATGCTCCTCGAGGATCCTTGTACACGGTGAGTTGTTGGCGTTCGATACCGACATGGTCGGACCGAATGGCTACTGCTCGGATATCTCCCGGACATGGACGGTAGGTCATACCCGGCCGTCCGACGAACAGCGCAAGCTTTATGAGGCTGCCTATTCACAAGTTCATTTCAACATGGACCTGTTGCGCCCAGGCATGACATTCCGGGAGTTCTCGGAACGGGCCTGGAAGATACCGGCGCTATATCTGAAGAACAGATATAGCTGCGTGGCGCACGGCATCGGCATGGTCGACGAGTATCCGTCCATCGCGCATCAGGTCGATTGGGAAAGCGCTGGCTACGACGGTCAGTTCGAAACCGGCATGACGCTTTGCGTCGAAAGCTATATCGGCGCGGAAGGAGGAAATCAAGGCGTGAAGCTCGAGCAGCAGGTGGTCGTCACTGACAGCGGTTGTGTGCCGCTCACCTCGTGCAGCTTTGAAACCGGCTGGCTTTGAGGTCGGCGGGAGCGGCGCTGGTTCGGACACGGATGTCGTGGCACCAGAAAACACGGGCTCGCATGGCGATTCATGAGCCGTGCCGGCGGCATCTTTTCGTCTGCTTGCTGATCGGTCGGGGGCTGGCGCAACGGTGAATTTTCGGCGCTCTCAGCGAATGCTGGCGCGGCAGGAGTCTTGGCGGGAACCCGTGCCCTTTTGCGGCCTGTTATATGTTCCTACCGACCTCAGAAAAAAATAAAGCCCCGATTTCTCAGGGCTTTCGGACTTCTGATGCTGTACAGCATGTTGGCAATGTTCTGATGGTGGAGGTAAGCGGGATCGAACCGCTGACCTCTTGCATGCCATGCAAGCGCTCTCCCAGCTGAGCTATACCCCCCTTGCAGAACAGAAACGAAATTCTAGAGGCCAATCTTCGCTTTGTAAATACCCTTTGAGCAATTGCATGCGTTTTTTTCAGGAGCCGCATGCAAGGTCTTTCGATGCACGGCCCGAACGCGCTTCAGGCCAGCGCGCTTTCGATACGGCCCACGACGACATCGCGCCCGAACAGCAGCAGCACGCTGTCGATCGACGGCGTATGCGTGGTGCCCGCCACCAGCAAACGAACCGGCATCGCCAGTTGCGGCATCTTCAGCTTGTGCGCGCCTAGCGTCGCCTTCAATGCAGCGGCGATCGCTTCCTTCGTCCACTCCACCGTCTTGAGCGCGGCCGCCAGATCGGCGAGCGCCGGACGCACCGCATCGGTTACGTGCTGCGCCAATGCGTCGGCCTCCGGCGCCGGCGCGCGATAAAACATGGCGGCGTTCTCTGCGATTTCTTTCACCGTGGACGCGCGATCCTTCAGCAAGCCCACCACCGCGGTCAGATCCGCGCCTTGCGCGACGGCGGCTTCATCGATGCCCAACTGCGCGAAGAATGGCTTGGCAAGCCCGGCGAGGCGTGCGTTGTCCGCTTCCTTGATGTAGTGCGCGTTCAGCCAGTTCAGCTTGTCGTGGTCGTACTGAGCCGGCGACTTGCCGAGGTGCTCGAGATCGAACCATTCGACGAACTGCTCGCGCGAGAAAATTTCCGCGTCGCCATGCGACCAGCCCAGACGCGCCAGATAATTGACGACCGCTTCCGGCAGATAGCCTGCGTCGCGATAACCCATCACGCTCATCGCACCGTGGCGCTTGCTCATCTTCTCGCCCTGCTCGTTCAGCACGGTCGGAAGATGCGCGTACACCGGCGGCTCGGCGCCCAGCGCGCGCAGGATGTTGATCTGACGCGGCGTGTTGTTCACGTGATCGTCGCCCCGAATCACGTGCGTGATGCGCATGTCCAGATCGTCCACCACCACGCAGAAGTTGTAGGTGGGCGTGCCGTCCGGGCGAGCGATCACGAGGTCGTCGAGTTCTTCGTTCGAGATCTCGATGCGGCCCTTCACCGCGTCGTCCCACGCCACCACGCCGGTAAGCGGGTTACGGAAGCGCAGCACGGGCTCCACGCCCGCCGGCGGCTGCGGCAGGACCTTGCCCGGCTCGGGGCGCCACGTGCCGTCGTAGCGCGGCTTTTCGCCGGCTTCGCGTTGACGCTCGCGCAGCGCGTCCAGTTCTTCCGTCGACATGTAGCACGGGTACACGAGCCCCGCGTCCTGCATCTGCTTGAGCACTTCGCGATAGCGGTCCATGCGCTGCATCTGGTAGAACGGGCCTTCGTCGAAATCGAGGCCGAGCCATTCCATGCCCTGGAGAATGGCGTCGACGGATTCGGAGGTGGAGCGCTCGACGTCGGTATCCTCGATCCGCAGCACGAAGGTCCCTTTCATCTTGCGCGCGAACGCCCACGGATAGAGCGCGGAGCGAATGTTGCCGAGGTGGATGAAGCCGGTGGGACTCGGTGCGAAACGGGTACGAACGGAGGTGGTCATTAGCGGTTACTCGGAAGACGGGCGCCGGCGCCTCGGCAAACATCGCCAGCCAGGCGCGGCAGCGGACCGCGCCCATGCGGCAGAAAAACGCCGCGCACGGACACGAAGGAAATAAATGCGAGAGGCGAATTATACCTGCGGCTAGCGAGTTGCCCGCCCTCGTCCGAATGGCCAACGAGGCGGTGGAACCAGCGTGCAAGCGGCGTGCGCGACGCAATTCACGGCACCCGAGCGCTTCCTCTGCAACGTTTCATTACCGGGTCGCCGCGCATCGGGCGCTTTGATTTATGATGTGCGCGCGCCGCGGCCGGGGATAGAACCGCCGCGCATGGCATCGCCGCCCGCGATCCTCGTATGTTGACTACCCGCCTGATCGCGGCACGGGTTCACGCTGATCGCGCCGCCCGTGCCGTTGCTGGAGAACTCGTTGAAACCGTCATCCCCTCGCCTCGCCCGTCGCCATTTCACATTGGCGGCGGCCGCCACGGTGCTGGCCGCGTGCGGTACAACCGGCAGCAAGACCGACCGCACGCCGGTCGCCGGCACGCCCGCGGCGACCACGCCGCCGCTCGACAAACCGCAGCGGCCGATTCGCGTCGGGCTCGCGCTAGGCGGTGGCGCCGCGCGCGGCTTCGCGCACATCGGCGTGATCAAGGCGCTCGAGGCGCGCAACATCCAGGTCGATCTGGTGGCCGGCACGAGCGCGGGCTCGGTGGTCGGCGCACTGTACGCGTCGGGCATGAACGGCTTCGCGCTGAACAAGCTGGCGCTGACCATGGACGAAGCGTCGATCAGCGACTGGGCCATGCCGTTTCGCACGCGAGGTTTCCTGCAAGGCATTGCGCTGCAGAACTACCTGAACACGACGCTCAACAACCGTCCGATTGAAAAGATGGTGAAGCCGCTCGGCGTGGTCGCCACCGATCTGAGAACCGGCCAGCCGATCCTGTTCCAGCGGGGCAATACCGGCATCGCCGTGCGCGCGTCGTGCAGCGTGCCGTCGATTTTCGAGCCGGTGAAGATCGGCGGCCACGAATACGTCGACGGCGGCCTGGTGAGCCCGGTGCCCGCCTCGTTCGCGCGCAAGATGGGCGCGGACTTCGTGATCGCCGTGGACATCTCGCAGCGTCCGGAAAGCGGCCTGACCGCGAGTTCCTTCGACGTGCTGATGCAGACCTTCACGATCATGGGACAGACGATCAAGGCCTACGAACTGGACAAGTACGCCGACGTCGTGATCCGGCCGAATCTGGCCGCCATGAGCGGCAGCGATTTCTCGCAACGCAACGCCGCGATTCTGGCCGGCGAGGAAGCCGTGGCGAAGATGATGCCGGAGTTGCAGCGCAAGCTGGCGGTGAGCCGCGCGGCGGTGTAGGCAGGCGGTGCCTGGGTCAGGCAACACCGGCGGCGCGCGGCGGCTACGGCTGGACTGCGCGGCACGCAAGGCCCGCGCCGACGCGATACGGACACACCCCCGCCCTCCAGACGTAAAAAAAGCCTGCTTCAAACGAAGCAGGCTTTTTGTTGTCGCGCCACAACCGCCGGCGCAACAGATCAAAATCAGTTATTGCCGCCAATCGCCGCATTCACGCGTGTGCGCAGATCCTGACCGTCCTGATAGGACGTCTCGATCCTGCGTGCACCGGTGAAGCGCTTTTCCCAGTAGCCGCTATCCATGTCGTCGACGCGGATCGTGCTGCCCGTGGAAGGCGAATGCACGAACTTGTTGTCGCCGATGTAGATGCCCACGTGTGAGAACGTGCGGCGCATCGTGTTGAAGAACACGAGATCGCCCGGCTTCAGGTCGCTCACGCGCACCTTCTCGCCGACCCGGCTCATTTCCTCGGCGCGGCGCGGCAGCGCCATGCCAAGCGTGTCCTGGAACACGTAGCGGACGAAACCGCTGCAATCGAGTCCCGAATCCGGAGTATTGCCACCCCAGCGGTAGCGCACGCCGATCATGTTCAGCGCGCCGACGACCACGTCGCCCGCCTTGCCGGCCATGCCGGAAAGGAACGACTTGGCGCCGCTGTCGCTCCCGGGAGCGGCCGCACGCGAATTCGGGGAGGACAACGAATTCGACCCGTTGAGGGTCGAATATGAGGCATTCTGATTGAAACTGCTTACTTCGTCGGCGAAAGCGCCGGGAGCTGCTGCCATCAAGACGCCAATGAACATCCCGGCGACGACGCGCGTGCAAGCCTGGGTCAGGTTTCTGTGCTGCATTGGTCGGTATTTATTGCCTAAAAAACAAGGGTCTACGGAAAAAGTTTGGTCGATACTAGCCAGTAAGTATTCACGTGTCAAAACAAATAGAAAAATACAATCGAGACACGCACCCAATTGGTGAAAGAGTGCAAAATCAATGGTCAAGCGCCGCTTTCAGCAGCTTTCGAGTGTAAGGATGCGCGGGCGTCGCAAAAATCTGCTCAACGGCGCCGCTTTCGACGATCGAACCGTTTTGCATCACCGCGACGCGGTGCGCCATCGCTCCAATCACGGCCAGATCGTGGCTGATGAATACGAAGCCGAGGTTGTACTTCTGTTGCAATCCGGCGAGTAGTTTCAGCACTTGCTGCTGGATGGAAACGTCGAGCGCGCTGGTGGGTTCGTCGAGAACCAGGATGCGCGGCTCCAGCACCAGAGCGCGGGCAATCGCAATCCGTTGACGCTGGCCGCCGGAGAATTCATGCGGATAGCGCCACAGCACCGTCCGGTCGAGGCCGACTTCGCGCAGCACCGAAACCACCTTGTCGCGGCGCGCCTGCGGCGTCATTTGCGGGCGGTGCAGCGCGAGCCCCTCGCCGACGATCCGCTCGATGGTGTGGCGCGGCGAAAGCGAACTGAACGGGTCCTGGAAAACGACTTGCATGTTCGAGCGCAAGGCGGTCTGCTCGGCGCCGCGATAGCTGCCGAGCGCCCTGCCCTGAAATTCGATCTCGCCGTGCGCGGTGCGTTGCAAGCCGAGCAAGGCCATCGCGAGCGTCGATTTGCCGGAACCCGATTCGCCGACGATCCCCAAGGTCTCGCCCTGGCGCACGGACACAGTCGCATCCGCCACCGCGCGAAAACTCCCCGAACGGAACCAGCCGCTCAAACCCGGCAGCTTCGTTTTGAAATCGACCGACACCTCGCGCGCTTCGAGCAGCACCGGCGAAATCGGCAGCACCGGCACCACCGTGCGCTGCGGCCGACTGGCCAGCAGACGCTGCGTGTACGGATGCTGCGGCGACTCGAACACGCGCTCGACCGGCCCGCTTTCCACCAGCACGCCCCGCTCCATCACCGCGATGCGGTGCGCGAAGTGGCGCACGAGGTTCAGATCGTGCGTGATCAGCAGCACGGCCATGCCGCGTTTTTCGGCTTCGTCACGTTGCAATTCGAGCAGCAGGTCGACAATCTGCGCGCGGATCGTCACGTCGAGCGCGGTGGTCGGTTCGTCGGCCAGCAGCAGGCGCGGCCGGCAGGCGAGCGCCATCGCGATCATCGCGCGCTGCCGCTGGCCGCCCGAGAGTTGATGCGGATAGCTGTTCACGCGCTTGCCCGGCTCCGCGATGCCGGTGCGCCCCAGCAGCGCGACCGCGCGTTTGCGCGCCTCGCCCGCCGCCACGCCGTCGTGCACGACGACGGTCTCCGCAATCTGATCGCCGACCGTGTAAAGCGGGTTGAGCGCCGTCATCGGCTCCTGGAAGATCATTGCGATGTCCGAGCCGCGCATGCCGCGCATCTCGCGCTCGCTTTTGGCGAGCAGGTCCTCGCCGTCGAAACGGATCGACCCGCTCACTTGCGCGTCGTTCAGCAGGCGCAGGATCGACAGCGCGGTCACGCTCTTGCCCGAGCCCGATTCGCCGACCAGCGCCACGCGCTCGCCGCGCTGGATCGCGAGCGTCACGTCGTTCACCGCGACCGTGTCGCCGAACGTCACGTGCAGATGCTCGAGTTCGAGCAGCGGCCGCGTGACGGCCTCTTTTGCGCTGTTATCGACCGTGGCGCTCACTGGTTGCCTCCGGCGCGCATCGCATCGGAGATGCGGGTGTCGAGCGCGTTGCGCAGCGCGTCGCCCATGAAGGTCAGCAGCAACAGCATCGCGACCAGCACGCCGAAGGTGGACAAGGAAATCCACCACGCGTCGAGATTCGCCTTGCCTTGCGCGAGCAGTTCACCGAGGCTCGGGGTCGGCGACGGCACGCCGAGGCCGAGAAAGTCGAGGCTCGTGAGCGCCAGAATGGCGCCGCTCATGCGAAACGGCAGGAACGTGATGACCGGCGTCAGGCTGTTGGGCAATACGTGCCGCCACATGATCTGCCAGTTCGACAGCCCCATTGCTCGCGCGGCACGCACATAGTCCTGGTTGCGGTTACGCAGAAACTCCGCGCGCACGTAATCGGACAAACCGATCCAGCCGAACAGCGACAGCAGCACGATCAGCAAAATGAATCCGGGCTCGAAGATCGACGAAAAAATAATCAACAGATAAAGCTCCGGCAATGCGCTCCAGATTTCGATCAGCCTCTGCCCAACGATATCGACACGCCCTCCAAAGAAACCCTGCACCGCGCCGGCCGCGATACCGATGACCGTGCCGATCAGCGTGAGCACCAGCGCGAATTCCACCGACACGCGAAAGCCGTACAGCAAGCGCGCGAACAGATCGCGGCCGCGGTCGTCGGTGCCGAGCCAGTTTTCACGCGAGGGCGGCGCGGGGTTCGGCGCCTTCGAAAAGTAGTTCAGCGTGTCGTAGTAGTAGCGGTTCGGCGGATACAACGCGAAGTTGCCGGGCGTGTCGAAGCGCTGCTTGATATACGGATCGAGATAATCGGCGGGCGTGGGGAAATCGCCGCCGAAGGTGGTCTCGGCATAGGTCTTGAACATCGGGAAATACAGATGGCCGTCGTAGCGCACCACCAGCGGCTTGTCGTTCGACCACAGCGGACCGGCGAGGCTCGCCGCGAACGCGACGACGAACACGATCAGGCTCCAGTAGCCAAGCCGCTGCTGGCGAAAACGTTGCCACACGCGGCGCGCGGGCGAAGGCGATACGAACGCGCGAGCCGGTTCGGTGCGCGCCGCCGCATCGGCGGAAAGGCGGGCTCGATTCATCAGCGCTCCAGTTGTTCGAATTGGATGCGGGGATCGACCCACACATAGCACAGGTCGGAGATCAGTTTGGTCGCGAGACCGATCAGCGTGAATAGATACAGCGTGCCGAGCACCACCGGATAGTCGCGCCGCACCACCGATTCATAGGACAGCAGGCCCAGGCCGTCGAGCGAAAACAGCGTCTCGATCAGCAGACTGCCGGTGAAGAACGCGCCGATGAACGCCGCCGGAAAACCGACGATCAGCGGCAGCAACGCATTGCGAAACACGTGCTTCCACAGCACGCGTTTTTCCGACAAGCCCTTGGCGCGCGCCGTCAGCACATACTGCTTGCGGATCTCGTCGAGGAACGCGTTTTTGGTGAGCATGGTGACGACCGCGAAACTGCCCACCACCGAGGCGGTGATCGGCAACGTGATATGCCACAGGTAGTCGACGATCTTGCCGCCGAGGCTCAGTTGCGCCCAGTTGTCCGAGGTGAGGTTACGCAGCGGAAACAGTTGCAGGAACGTGCCGCCGCCGAACAGCACGAGCAGCAGCACGCCCAGCACGAAACCTGGAATCGCGTAGCCGATCAACACGACGAGACTGGTCGAGATGTCGAAGCGCGAGCCGTTGCGCACCGCCTTCGCAATGCCCAGCGGCACCGATATCAGATATGTCAGAAAGAACGTCCATAAGCCGATGCTGATCGACACCGGCAGCTTCGAGACGATCAGCGACCAGACGCTTTGATGGCGGAAATAGCTCTGCCCGAGGTCGAACGTCGCGAAGCGCTTGAGCATCAGCACGTAGCGTTCGAGCGGCGGCTTGTCGAAGCCATACAGCGCCTTCAATTGCGCGACCTGCTGCGCGTCGACGCCGTTATGCGCACGCAGACCGAACGGCGAGCCGCCCTCCGCGCCCTTGCGCAACTCGTGCTGCATCTGCTCGACCGGGCCGCCCGGAACGAACTGGATCACGGCGAAGGTCAGCGTCAGCACGCCGAGCAGGGTCGGGATCATCAGCAGCAGGCGTTTGAGGATGTAGCTCCACATAGTCGACGTTTCCGGTGCGAGGCGGTAAGTGGATGGGCGCTTCCGCGCGGCTGCGGTTACGGTTGCGACGACGATGGCGGCTGAGGCTGCGCGAACCACCACGTCGACGTGATCCAGCCTTCCGCGCCATAGTACAGAGGCAAGGTTTTCGGCCACGCGAGGCCGCGCTTGAACGCGACACGATGCGTCGCGCTATACCAGTGCGGCACCACATAGTAGCCATGCATCAGCACGCGGTCGAGTGCGTGCGTCGCGTCGACCAGTTGCTCGCGCGTCTGCGCATGCACGAGCGCGTTGAGAATCGCATCGACCGCCGGCGACTTCAGCCCGATCATGTTGTCCGAACCGTGGGTATCCGCGGCCTTGCTGCCGAAACGGTCGATCTGCTCGGAACCCGGCACCTGCACATCCGGCATGCGGATGGTGGTGGTGTCGAAATCGAATGCGTCCAGACGCTTCTGATAGACGGCGAAATCGGATACGCGAAACGTGGCGGTGATGCCCAGCTTCCGCAGATTGCGGATGAAAGTGGCGATGATCGGCTCCATTTGCGCGGACGAACCGGAGTCGTCGAGAATCTCGAAGCGGAACGGCTCGCCCTTCTCGTTGCGCAATGCGCCGTCGCGATAGGTCCACCCCGCCTGTTGCAACAGCGCCCGCGCCTGCAGCAGATTGGCGCGCAGCGAGCCTGGCGGATCGGTGTCCGGCTGCTTCGGCGGCGGGCCGAACACGGACGGATCGAGCTTCGCGCGCCACGGTTCGAGCAGCGCCAGTTCGCCCGGCGAAGGCAGGCCCTTGGCCTGCAAATCCGTGTTGGCAAAGAAACTGTCGATGCGCGTGTACTGGTTGTAGAACAGTTGACGGTTCAGCCACTGAAAGTCGAGCGCGAGGTCGAGCGCCTTGCGCACGCGCACATCCTGAAACAAAGGGCGCCGCGTGTTCAGCATGAAGCCTTGCATGCCCGTGCCGTTATGTTGCGGAAATTCGCGCTTGATCAGTTCACCGCTATCGAATTTCTTGCCGACGTCGCGCCGCACCCAATTGCGCGCGATGTACTCGACCATCGCGTCGTACTCGCCCGCCTTGAACGCCTCGAGCCGCACGGTGCTATCCGAATACAGCTTGTAGACGATGCGATCGAAGTTGTTCGTGCCGACCCGCACCGGCAGCGCCGCGCCCCAGTAGTTCGGGTCGCGCCGGTACGTGATCGTGCGCCCGTTGTCGTACCGTTCGATCAGATAAGGGCCGCTGCCGATCGGCTTTTCGAACGCCAGTTGATCGAATGGAGTACGGCTGCCGTCGGGCTTCATGCCCCACTTGCGCGAGAACACCGGCACGCCGCCGGCGAGCAACGGCAACTCGCGATTGCGCTGATGGAACTCGAAGCGGATCGTATGCGGATCGACCACCACCGCGCGCGTGATCTCGCCGAAGATCGACGCGAATTGCGGCGCGGCTTGCGGGCTTTTCAGCGTGTCGAGCGAGAATTTGACGTCCTCGGCGGTCACCGGATCGCCGTTCGAAAAGCGCGCTTTCGGGTTGATGTGAAAGGTGGCGGACAGGCCGTCCGGCGCAACGTTGATGTCGTCTGCAAGCAGCCCGTACGCGGACGCCACTTCGTCGCTGCTGCCGGTGGTCAGGCTTTCGAACATCGCGTTCACGCCAGGCGCGGTGTTGCCGCGCAACGTGAACGGATTGAATTTATCGAAGCTCGTGAGCCGGCTCGGATTGGCGAGCACGAGCGTGCCGCCCTTGGGCGCATCGGGATTGACGTAGTCGAAGTGCTTGAAGTTCGCCGGATATTTCGGCTCGCCGTATTGCGCGATCGCATGAACGGCCTGCGCCCGCGGCGCCACCAGCAGCCCAGCTACCGCCAACGCGCCGGATAGCGCAACGGCACATGCCGCGCGCCATGAATTCCGCAAACGCGGCACAACCGGTAGACCGACACGCGAGAGTCTGTGAATCACGCTGCGCCGAAGCGCGTGAGGCGTTTGAACCCGTCGCGAGCCAGTTGTCATAGGGGCCTTGTTGGTCAGTGGGCAAGAGCAATGTGAGAGAATTCTACCTAATAAACCCGCGCTATCCGCACGTTCCGAACGCATCACGTTCGCGTGCGCGAAGCGCAGACCTTATCAGGAGAATTCATGGGCTTCCTCGCTGGCAAACGTATCCTGCTGACCGGCCTGCTGTCGAACCGTTCGATCGCGTACGGCATCGCGCAAGCCTGCAAGCGCGAAGGCGCCGAACTGGCGTTCACCTATGTCGGCGAGCGCTTCAAGGACCGCATCACCGAGTTCGCCACCGAATTCGGCAGCGACCTGGTGTTCCCCTGCGACGTCGCCGACGACGCGCAGATCGACGCCCTCTTCGCCTCGCTGAAAGAGCGCTGGGACGGCCTCGACGGCCTCGTCCATTCGATCGGCTTTGCACCGCGCGAAGCGATCGCGGGCGACTTTCTCGACGGCATGACGCGCGAGAACTTCCGCATCGCGCACGACATCTCCGCATACAGCTTCCCGGCGCTCGCCAAGGCCGCGCAATCCATGTTCACGCCCGACGCGTCGCTGCTCACACTGAGCTACCTCGGCGCCGAACGCGCGATTCCGAACTACAACACCATGGGTCTCGCCAAGGCGTCGCTCGAAGCGAGTGTGCGTTATCTGGCGGTGTCGCTCGGCGCGAAGGGCGTGCGCGTGAACGGGATTTCAGCGGGCCCGATCAAGACGCTGGCCGCGAGCGGCATCAAGGGCTTCGGCAAGATTCTCGAATTCGTCGAGCAGAACGCGCCGCTCAAGCGCAACGTGACGATCGAACAGGTCGGCAATACCGCGGCCTTCCTGCTGTCGGATCTCGCGGCGGGCGTGACGGCGGAGATCGTTCACGTGGACAGCGGCTTTAGCGCGGTGGTGGGCGGAATGGCCGCCGTGGCCGAATAACCGTTGCTTGTGCCGCATGGGCGCATGGCCGAAGGTATTGCACGCGCAAAAAAAACCGCCCGGTGCGAGATTCGCTCCGGGCGGTTTTCTGATTCCGCGGCGACATCGACCGCGGTCTGAACGCTTAATGCCAGCCGCGCCGATTGTCGTAGTGGTTGCGGCCATAATCGTAACGGCCCGGAGGATGATGGCGATACCAGTCGTTCCGTGCCCAGTAGCGGCGGCCGTCCCAGTAGCGGTCGCCATGCCAGCCGATCACGACCGCCGGAGCGCCGTAATACACTGGCGCCGGCTGATACACGACGGGCGGCGGCGGCGGCGGCGGTGCGTAGACGGGAGCCGGCGCGACATAAACCGGAGCGGGAATGCCGATATTGACGCCGATGTTGACCCTACCAGCCATTGCCGCACCCGATGCGCCCAATGCGAAAACCCCGATCAGAAGCGGAACAAGACGAACGGACTTCATCGATCACCCTTTTGACGAATGTGTTGTTGGGCGAAATATAGCGCAAGGCGGCAGTCCGCGTATTTCAAGTTTGTAATAACTGATGCACGAGATCGCGGTGCCGCCTGCTGGGTTACGTCTGGTTACAAGCGGGGGAATTTCGATGAAGAACAGGGCGCGTATTACGCAATGAGACCTTCCGGTTCATTCGCTCTTTCGCCGTGGGCGAGCGCCGATGACACTCTTCGTCTTGTAGGTCACGCCATGCTGTTCGAGGTATTCGCGAATCAATTGCCGCACCACTTGCGAGGGCGTGAGGTCCTGCGCGGCACACAATTTCTCGAACGCTTCCTTCTTCACCGGGTCGATCAGAATCGTGAGTCGAGCGCTTTTCGTTTCCATGATGAGAGCGGCGTCCAGTTCAGATATGTTAATTTGATTATAATACACGGCGCGATGCGAGTCACCACCATCGAAGCCTCATCAACGCCACACGCGCCGCCGGCTTCTCAGGCCACTCGCTCATACGCCGTCATCATGCGGCCGTGAAGCACTTCGAGAAAAACAAACTGCGCGCTGCTAGCGCACGGCCCTGGCGCGCAGGTAGTTCTGGCCGGCCTCGGTAATCGACACAGCGCCCCGCCCGTTCGCCGGCACCGACACATATCCCGCGTTACGCAATTCCTGTGCAACCGACCAGTTCAGCGCCGGCGCGTCGCGGCCATATCGCTGCCGCGCAAGCCGCTCGAGCGCCCAACTGGCGGCATGAGTCAGGGTACTGCTTTGATTATCGCTTTCTGCTGTCATCTGCTTTCCTTGAGAATGCGCCCGTTCGATAAGGCGGGCATTGAAGCGGGGCCGATCGTTGAAGCCTCGCGGACGAACACGCTCAACGCGGCTGCCCGTATCGATTCCAGTCAAATCTTTTGCCGTATTCGATGCGCGTGGCCGTGGCATGCAGATTGACCGCATGTCGCGGCTCGAGTACGCGTGCCCGTTCGAGCATCGCGGCAAGAGATGGAACCTGCCCGGCTCCTTTCCATGCAAACACGGTGACGTTATGTTGGCTGCCCTCCGACGGCGCGAGAGCCACCGCGTTCGCGAAGACTTCCCTCAGAGCGCGCAGATAGCGCTGGAAGTCCGGCTCGTCCGTCACGAGATTCGCCACCATCATGCCGTCATCGCTCAAACGGCGACGGCAGGCCTCGTAGAACGTCGTACTGCCCAGTTCGGCGGGCAACCCGTCGGCGTTGAAAGCGTCGACCAGCAGAACGTCCGGCCGGTGATCCGTTCCGGTGACGAACCGCGCGCCATCCGCACATACCACGCGAAACCGTTCGTCATCGGGCGGCAGATGAAACTGGTCGCGCAGCGCGATCACCTCCGGATTGATTTCGACGGCAGTGATGGCCGTCTCCGGCAAATGACGGTAGCAATATTTCGCCAGCGATCCGCCACCCAGACCGATCATCGAAATGCGGCGCGGGGCCGGCCGCAACAGGAGAAAACCCATCATGGTGCGCGTGTAGCCGAGCGCGAGCGCATAGGGGTCATGCCGAAACATCGTGCTCTGCACGCCGCGCGCATCGAAGTACAGTGAAACGATCCGATCGTTCTGTATGACCAGCGGCTTGCTGGCCTTTCTCTTTCTGTTCATGGCTGTGGCCGGAATTCGCCGCGGCGGCATTCGGCGGGGATGCGTGCGCTCTTTCGCATTGGCCGCTCAGCAGGATTGCTGCGACTGCACGATGGCCGACAGCGTCTCGAGCGCGACGATCTCATCGGGCCCCGTCGCCAGAATGCGCACATGCGCGCCCCGTTTGACCCGCAGCGACATGACCGACATGACGTCCTTGGCATTGACGGACCGGCCGTTCGCCATGCAGACGATATCGCAGGCGAATCGTGCGGCATTGACGGCAAGCCGCGCCGACTGGTGCGCGTTCAAACCCCAGCGCCCATCCACCTGAACCGATGCTTCGACCACTCCGCCCCCCTCGTATGTGATTCCAACCCGCGTCGTGTCGTGCCGCCAGGGCGCGCTCCCCGCGCGCCCTGGCTCAATGCATCGACCCTGCCGCCGCCTGCGCGAAGAACGCCTGCAGTAGCGCGTCCCACGTTTCGTCCCGCAGCGCGAACTCGGCCGCGCCGAGCCGCTTCATTTCGCGATCCAGATAGATCGCGCGAAGCGATTTTGGACGCGGCGGGCCGACAAAAAACTTGCCGTCGTCGTCCAGAAACAGACACGGTCTTTGCCGGTAGCGGGCGCCGAACAGCGAGGTCGTGTCCTGCACGTGACGGGCCGACTCCTTCTGATAAACGAAGATCACATTGATCCCGCATTGCTCGAGACGGTCGCAGATATTGGAGAAGCGGTACAGCATCTGGAATCCACGTTCGCCGGCCTTGCCCACGCCGACGACGATCAGCCCGCGCTGCCCCATGACGTCCCGCAGATAGAGATGCGTGTAGTCGTGCGACAGCAGCGGAACACCTGCATTAATCACGTTCACCCCCATGCCGTACGCAGGCATTTTCCTCGTCTCACCTGAACCCGAAACGGGACCGACAAGGCTCTCGCCCGAGAGTCGCATTATTGTTACCATACCAGGATAAGTCAATGATAACGACATTATCATAGAACAGTGGCTTGTCCGCCGGTGCCGGCTGGCGGTTCCGAGGGCGTTTGCGCACGAAAAGCGCCGCTTCCCCCGGCGCCCCGCCTATCGGTCGAGGCGATAAACGCGCTCGCGCAGGTCGTCGATGAAAGGAACGATGGCGAGCACGATCAGCATGCCCGCGAGCGGCACGGTGGAGGCGTATCCAATGTGCTTGAAGCCCATCGCCCCGGTCACGCCGCCGGCAAAGAACATCGCAAGCATCGTCAGATGCACCTTCAGCCTGGCGCGATTGGCGAGCACGACCGGCTCCGCCGGCCCTGCCTTCGACGAATTCCAGTAGAACAGCTTGCCGAGCTCGATACCGATATCCGTCACGATGCCCGTCATGTGAGTGGTGCGGATTTCCGCGCCGGAGAGCTTGGTGATCATCGCGTTCTGCAGCCCCATGATGAAGCACAGCAGCACGACGGCCGCGGGCACGAACAGGGTTTCCCATACGGCCAGATGGCTGCCGAGCAGCCCGAAGCACAGCAGTAGAACGGCTTCGATCAGCAAGGGCGACGCGTACTGGCTGTTCAGCCGCCTGCGCCGCCCCCAATTGACGAGCACGGACGACGAGGCAGCGCCCAGCAGGAACGAGATCAGCGATCCGACGCCCGCCAGCGCCAGCGACAGGTCGCCCAACGCGGCCTGGTCGGCGATCGCGGATATCACGCCGCTCATATGCGACGTGTACTGCTTCACCGCGAGAAAACCACCGGCATTGGTCGCGCCAGCCACGAACGCAAGCGAGAAGCCGAGCTGCCTGTTGGCCTCGGCGCTGCGGTCCTTTCCCGTCAGAGCGCGGAAATAGTGTGCTGGCATTGGGTATCGATTCGAAGATTCGCCTGTCCGAACCGCGCGTTGGGCGTGAGAGGGACCGGCGCGGCAAGCTGGAGCTTCTGACATTCCACGCGCGCGGCAAGGTCGCATTGCCAATGCGCGGAACCGACGCGGCGCACTCGCGGCGCACTTTATGCGCACACCGACGGGTCATCGCGCGTGGAACTGGAACGATAAAACTGCTAGGATGATAACGCAATTATCATCAACTGCTAACCTGATGTCCTCCAGCGAAACAGCGCCACTGACGGTGAACAGCGCGCCGCATCACGAGCCGCTCGCCATGCCGCCATGTCAACGAAATGGAAGATCGTCACCGGCTGGAGGCGGTTTCGGGATACTCTTCATCAGACACGCTGCCCGCTGAACAGAACCTTTGACGGTATTGGAGACAACGTCGATGGAACACGCGCAGTTCACCCCGCTGGTCATCCACTACGTGCTGCTCGTGATCGCGGGCTGGCTCGTCATCGGGGTCGCGGGGCTGGCAAGCCTGCGCCGCACCCGCGTGGTGGCGCACGGGCTGTTTCCAGCCGGCGCGGTGTTCGGGCTGCTGCTGTGCGGGCTCGGCCTCGCGGGCGTCTTTGCCGGTCCCCGGCAGATCGTCCTGCCGCTCGGGCTGCCGGACCTGCCCTTCCATCTTCGGCTCGACGGCCTGTCCGCCTATTTCCTGTGCGTGCTCGGCGTGGTGAGCACGGGCGTGAGCGCCTTCTCCGCCGGCTACTTCCGCAAGGGCGAGGGCACGCCGCCGGGCCTGCTGTGCTTCGAATATCACGTGTGCCTCGCGAGCATGGCGCTCCTCCTGCTCGCCGACGATGCCTATTGCTTCATGGTGGCATGGGAAACCATGACGGTATCGGCCACCTTCCTCGTCATGACCAACCACCGCTTCGCCGACATCCGCCGGGCGGCCTGGCTCTACTTCCTGATCTCGCACGTCGGCGCGCTCGCGCTGCTGCTGTGCTTCGGCCTGTTGCAAGCCAATACCGGCGACTACACGTTCGCCAACATGCGCGCGCAGCATCTGGACGTGTTCTGGGCGTCGGTCGCGTTTGTGCTGGCGCTGTTCGGCTTCGGCACGAAGGCGGGCATTGTCCCGCTGCACGTCTGGCTGCCCGAGGCGCATCCGGCGGCGCCCTCGCCGGTCTCGGCGCTGCTCAGCGGGTTCGTCCTCAAGGCGGGGCTGTACGGCGTGCTGCGCACGGTGTTCGATCTGCTGCACGTGCAGATTGCCTGGTGGGGCGTGCTCATGCTGATACTCGGGCTCTTCTCCGCGCTCTTCGGCGTCGTGTTCAGCGCGATTCAGACGGACATGAAGCGCCTGCTGGCGTACTCGTCGATCGACAACATCGGGTTGATGTTCGTCAGCATGGGGCTCGCGATCCTGTTTCGCGCGTACGGAATGACGGCGCTCGCCGCCTTATCGTTGACAGCCCTGCTCTATCAGATCGCGAGCCACGCCGCCTTCAAGAGTCTGCTGTTTCTCGGCACCGGTTCCGTGCTTCATGCCACGGGCGAGCGCAATCTCGGGCGCCTCGGCGGCCTGATCCGTTTCATGCCCTGGACCGCATGGGCCGCGCTCGTCGGCGCGCTTTCCAGCGCGGGGCTGCCGCCGTTGAGCGGCTTCGTCTCCGAATGGCTGTTGCTGCAAAGCTTCCTGTTCACGCCGGGTTTGCCGGACCCGTTCCTGAACATGGTGGTGCCGCTCGTCGCCGCGCTGATCGCGCTCGTGGCCGCGCTCGCGGGCTACACCATGGTCAAGTTCTTCGGCATCGTCTTTCTCGGCCAGCCGCGCGAGGCGAAGCTGAGCGAGGCCCGCGACGCCACGCCGTGGGAGCGGGTCGGCTTCGCATGGCTGGCCGCGATATGCGTGCTGCTCGGACTGCTGCCGGTGCAATTCGTGGCCGTTCTGGACCGCGTCACGCGGATGCTGGTGGACGCCGGCATCGGGCCGGCCGTCGCACGCAATGGCTGGCTGCTGCTCGCGCCCACTAGCGTGGACCGGGCCAGCTACATGCCGGCGGTGTTCCTGCTGTTCTTCCTTGCCTGTTGCGCGCTCGCGTGGCTGCTGGTGCGGCGTCTCTACCATGGGCGCCTGCGGCGGGCCGCGCCCTGGGCCTGCGGCTATCCGTTCGGGACCGCGCGCATGCAGGACACGGCGGAAGGCTTCGGGCAGCCGATCCGGGAAATCTTCGCGCCGCTCTTCAGGATCGAACGGCGGCTGCCTTCGCCATTCGACAGCCAGCCGATATACAGCGTGAGCGTGACCGATCGCGCGTGGGCGCTGATTTACGAGCCGCTCGAACGGCTGATCAAGCGCATCGCGGCGCTGGCCGGCTTGCTTCAGACGGGCCGCATCGCCGTCTATCTGATGCACAGCTTTCTCGTGCTGATCGTCCTGCTGATGCTGGTGAGACGATGATCACGCTCTCCGGATTGCTCTCCCAGGGCCTCGAAATCCTGCTCGCGCTCGCGGCAGCGCCGCTGTTGACCGGGTGGATCAACATCTGCCGCGCGCGCTTGCAGAACCGCCGTGCGCCGAGCATCTGGCAGCCTTACCGGATGCTTCACAAGCTGTTCAACAAGGAGTCGGTCGTCGCCGAACATGCGAGCCCGATTTTCCGCGGCGCGCCGTATGTCGTCTGGGCCTGCATGACGCTCGCCTGCGCGATCGTGCCGACGCTTTCCACCGATCTGCCCCTCTCGCCCGCCGCGGATGCGATCGCCCTGGTGGGCCTGTTCGCGCTGGCGCGCGTCGCGATCTCGCTCGCGGCGATGGACATCGGCACCGCGTTCGGCACGCTCGGCGCGCGCCGCGAGATGCTGGTCGGCTTTCTGGCCGAGCCGGCCCTGCTGATGGTGCTGTTCTCGGCGTCGCTGATCACGCAGTCGACCTTGCTGACCCGCATCGTCGCCACGCTCAGCCATCGCGAACTGGCGATCTATCCGAGCCTCGCGTTCGCGGGCATCGCGTTCACGATGGTGTCGCTCGCGGAGAACGCGCGCCTGCCGGTCGACAATCCGACCACCCACCTCGAACTCACGATGATCCACGAGGCGCTGATCCTCGAATATTCCGGCCGGCATCTCGCGCTGATGGAATGGGCCGCGAGCCTCAAGCTGTTCGCGTACTCGTGCATCGGCCTCGCGTTGTTCGTTCCCTGGGGCATCGCGGAGGCCGGCAGTCCGCTGGCGCTGCTGCTCGCGATACCGACGCTCTTCGTCAAGCTGTCGATAGGCGGCGCGGCACTCGCGATCGTGGAGACGACCAACGCCAAGATGCGCATTTTCCGCGTGCCGGAGTTTCTCGCCACGGCGTTCCTGCTGGCCGTCATCGGCATGCTGGTTCACTTTCTGCTGGGGGCGTGATGCACGGATTCGCCACGCAGATCATCAATTTCCTGGCCGCGATCCTGTTGCTGCTGTCGTTCGCGATGCTCAGCCAACGCCGCATCCTGTCGCTGATTCACCTCTATACGCTGCAGGGCGTGACGCTCGTGTCGGCGAACATGATCCTCGGATACGTGACCGCCGACGTGCACCTCTACATCTCCGCGGCGCTCACGCTCGTGCTCAAGGTCGGCCTGATCCCCTGGATACTCTATCGGCTCGTGCAGCGCCTGAACGTCAGGACGGACGTGGAGTCGCTCCTCAACATTCCCGCCACGCTGCTGATCGGCATCGTGCTCGTGATCGTCGCGTTCAACGTCGCCTCGCCGGTCAGCCAGCTCGCCTCGTCGGTGGCGCGCGGCACGCTCGGCATCGCGCTCGCCTGCGTGCTGCTGTCGTTCATGATGATGATCACGCGGGCGAAGGCGATTCCTCAGGTGATCGGCTTTCTATCGATGGAGAACGGCCTGTTCTTTGCCGCCGCCGCGGCGACCAACGGCATGCCGATGATCGTCGAACTCGGCATCGGACTCGACGTGCTGGTGGGCATCCTGATCCTCGGCGTGTTCATGTTCCAGATTCGCGAGCAGTTCGACAGCCTGGACATTCACCACCTCGAAAAACTAAAAGATGACTGAAGCCTGGGTCCTGCTGCTGGTTTTCGCCATCCCGCTTCTGGCGGGCGTCTGTCTTGCGCTCGTGGGCCAGCATCATGTCGCGGCGGAACTCAACGTCGGCTTCAGTTTCCTCACGTTCGCGGCGGCCGCGCTGCTCGCCGCGAAAACCGTGGCGCACGGGCCGGCGTTCGCGCTGGGCAAGCTGTTCTTCGTCGATCCGCTCAACGTGTTCCTCGTCGCGCTGACGGCCTTCGTCGGCTGGACCACGTCGATCTTTTCACGGCCGTACATGCGCATCGAGCGCGACCGCGGCAAGATGACGGCCCCGCGCATGCGTCTTTACCACAGCATGTATCAGCTGTTCATCTTCGCGATGCTGCTCGCGCTGCTCACCAACAACATGGGCATTCTGTGGGTCGCGATGGAAGCGGCCACGCTCGCGACGGTCCTGCTGGTGAGCGTCTATCGCACCGCGGCAAGCCTCGAAGCCGCGTGGAAGTACTTCATTCTGTGCGGCGTCGGCATCGCGCAGGCGCTGTTCGGCACGATCCTGCTCTACCTCGCCGCGAGCCGGCAACTGGGCGGCGGCGACGCGCTGCTCTGGACCAGTCTGAACGCGGTCAAGAGCAGTCTCGACCCGACCATCATTTCGCTCGCGTTCGTGTTCCTGCTGATCGGCTACGGCACCAAGGTCGGCCTCGTGCCCATGCACAACTGGCTGCCCGACGCGCACGCCGAAGGACCCACGCCGATTTCGGCCGTGCTGTCGGGGCTGCTGCTCAACGTCGCGCTGTATGCGGTGCTGCGCTGCAAGGTGCTGGCCGATGGCGCATTGCAGAACGGCCTGCCGGGACATCTGCTGGTCGGCTTCGGGTTGGTCTCGGTGCTGATCGCCGCTTTTTCGCTGTTCCGGCAGAAAGACGTCAAGCGGCTCTTTTCGTATTCGTCGATCGAGCACATGGGCTTGATGGCGTTCGCGTTCGGGCTCGGCGGTCCTATCGCAACGTTCGCGGGACTGCTGCACATGACGGTGCATTCGCTCGTGAAGTCCGCGATCTTCTTTACCGTCGGACACGCGGCGCAAAAGGCCGGCACCCAGGCGATCGACGACATCCGCGGCTTGTTGCGCGTGAGCCCGACTGTCGGCTGGGGCATGATGCTCGGCACGCTCGCGATTCTCGGCATGCCGCCGTTCGGCGTGTTCGCGAGCGAGTTCCTGATTCTCACCACGGCGATGCGCACGCTGCCGTGGGCCACGCCCTTCCTGCTGCTCGGACTGGCCGTGGCGTTCGCGGCCATCTTCGTGCGCGTGCAGGGCATGGTGTTCGGCGACACCACGGCCAAGGTGCTTGAACATCCGCCGGCGCTGCTGCCGGTGTTCGTCCATCTCGGCATGAGCTTGATGCTGGGACTCTACATTCCGCCTTATCTTGCGACGTGGTATCGGCAGGCGGCGGCCATGATCGCGGGGTGAACACATGCGCATCGAGGCATTCGGTCTTGCCAATCTCGTCCGCCTGGCCGGGTTCGCGGGCAAGTCGTCGGCGTTTCTCGCGCGCGTCGACGCCGACACGTGGACCCGCACCGCCACGACGGCGCGCGCAACAGGCGGCCGTCTGATTTCGTTGTGGGGCGCCGAGGAGGCGGCGGGCTCGTTCGCGATCTCCGCGGCCTATGCAGTGGAAGACGGCCTCCTGTGGGTTCAACTGCCGCTTCCATCGACGCCCGGCATCGAGGGCGGCTACCCGGACCTTTCGCCGATCTTTCCGTGCGCGGTGCGCATGCAACGCGCCGTGCACGATCTGCTGGGACTGCGTGCGATAAACGCCGGGGACGCGAGGCCGTGGCTCAATCATGGCAACTGGCCCGCCGATTATCATCCGCTGCGGAAGCTGCATTCCGGGACCGAACGGTTCGAGTCGCGCGAAGCGGACTATCCGTTCGTGGCGGTCGCGGGCGACGGCGTGCATGAGATCGCCGTGGGTCCGATCCACGCGGGTGTGATCGAGCCGGGGCACTTCCGTTTTTCAGTGGTCGGCGAGAAAGTGCTGCGACTGGAGGAGCGCCTGGGTTACGCGCACCGAGGCATCGAACGTTTATTCCAGCAAACGCCTCTGCTGCTCGGGCATCGTCTCGCGGGCCGGATCGCCGGCGACTCGACCGTCGCGTTCTCATGGGCGTATTGCATGGCGGTAGAACGGGCGCTCGGCGTGCTGATTCCGCCGCGCGCGCAATGGCTGCGTGCGCTGCTGCTCGAACGCGAGCGCATCGCCAATCATCTGGGCGATCTCGGCGCGCTCGGCAACGACGCCGGATTCGCATACGGCCTCGCGCAGTTCTCCCGTTTGAAGGAAGACTGGCTGCGGCTGAACCACCGCGTCTTCGGGCACCGCTATCTGATGGACCAGATCGTCCCCGGCGGCATCGCGGCGCAAATCGATGCACGCGCCGTCGCGGCGCTGCAAACGCAGTGCGATCAGATCGACGCGCAGGTCCGCGTGATGCAGCGTATCTACGACGATCAATCGGGACTGCAGGATCGCTTCGCGGGCGCGGGAATCCTTGCCGCGAAAGTGGTGGAGCACTTCAGCGTCTGCGGACTCGCCGCGCGTGCCAGCGGTCGGAAGATCGACGTTCGGGCCGATCATCCCTATGCGCCCTATCATGAAGTTCAGGTGCGCGTGATCAGCGACGAACGGGGTGACGTGGCCGCCCGCGTCATGGTCCGCTTCGGCGAGATCCATGAGTCGATCCGGCTCATCCACGCGCTGCTCGCCGATCTGCCGGACGGAGAGATTTCAGCGGCAATCGAACCGGAGGCCACGCCGGCGCGTGGCGTGGGCTGGATAGAAGGCTGGCGCGGCGACGTGTTCGTCGCACTCGAAACCGCCGGCGACGGCACCATCGCGCGCTGCCACTGCCATGACCCGTCGTGGCAGAACTGGCCCGCGCTGGAGCATGCGATCATCGGCAACATCGTTCCCGATTTCCCGTTGATCAACAAGTCGTTCAATCTGAACTACGCGGGGCACGACCTGTAATGTGGCAACTCATCAAACAGATGGCGAGAACCGACACGCCAACGCTGCGCGTGCCCGAAGGCGACGACGCGTGGCGCACGGAAAGCCGGCGGCTTCAGCAGGACATCCTCGACGTGCTCGGCCGGGCGCTGTGCATCCGCGAGATCGATGCGGGTTCCTGCAACGGGTGCGAGCTCGAAATCCACGCGCTCAACAATCCCTATTACAACATCGAGGGCCTGGGCATTCGCTTCGTCGCAAGCCCGCGTCATGCGGACATGCTGCTCGTCACCGGTCCGCTCACGCTCAACATGAAGGAAGCGGTATGGCAGGCCTACGAGGCGACGCCTCATCCGAAACTGGTCGTTGCCGTCGGCGAATGCGCGTGCACGGGCGGCATGTTCAAGGACAGCTACGCGGTGTGCGGGCCGCTCTCGAAGCTTCTTCCCGTCGACGTGACGATCCCCGGCTGTCCGCCGCCGCCCATCGACATTCTGAGGGGCATCCTCACCGCGCTTCGTGCCCAACGCGCGCCTGTTCCGCCGTGATCGAGGCGCACGTCGGACATCGTCATTTCCCAGTAGCTTCGCAACACATCACCGCATGACACCTATCAAATTCATCCTGCGTTACACCGTAGTGCCGTTGATGGCGATCATCGCCGTCGTGAGCTGGGCCTTGTTTCATTCATCCGCCGAAATCGACGCGCGTCAGTACGCGGCGCTCTCGGCGGCCTACGCGAGCTTCCCTGTGCCACTCAGGCATGACGTCGCCGATGCAATGAAATCCGGGAAGCTGCACAAATGGGATTATTCGTCGCTGGTGCGCGAATCGCTCGACGACGGCGTGGTGCTCGACTGGCCGCAACAGCAGACGGCCGACGTGGCGCAGGAACGAGCGAGGCTCGCTGCGCTCGTGCGCGCCGACCGGTTCTGATTTTCTGATTCGGGCTGCCCGCGCCGGCGGCCGACCGTTACCGCGCGAGGGACAGCGACAGCGGCAGCGGCAGCGGCAGCGCGATCACAATATCGCGGGCGTGTCCGGCAATTCGTTTATGAAGTCGCGCTGCGCGGGAAAGTGCTGCTTCAGAAGCTGCGCGATCGCCTGAATCCCGCCGATCGCTCCGTCGCGGTAGGCTCCCTGGCGGAAAGCCTCTTCCATCGTGTGGCAAACCGCCTGCCATTGCACTTCACCGACCTTCGCATGCACGCCGCGATCGGCGACGATCTCGACGTCGCGGTCGGCAAGCAGCACGTAAATCAACACGCCGTTGTTGTGCTCGGTATCCCAGACGCGCAATTGCGAGAACACTTCCACGGCACGGTCCCGCGCCGATTGCCCGTTGAAGAGCGCGAGGCTCGGCAGCGCGCCTTCGATGGCGAAGCAGACCTCGCCGGCGTGTTGCGCATCGCATGCCTTGATCGCCTCTTCGATCGCGGCCAGCGTGTCACGAGAAAACGCCGCGTTGACCTTCGCATGGGTGGTCAAGAGATGCTTGAGGATTCGCTGGATGTTCATCTCACCACCTGCCCGACGCGCCACCGCCGCCAAAACCGCCGCCGCCGCCGCCGAATCCGCCGCCGCGGCCGCCGCGCCCCGACCCGCCGCCACGACGCCCGAGACCGTATGCGCCGACGTAGCTTCCGATCCCGCCGCTGGTGAGCGTCAACACGAAGGCGATCACGCCGGCCGCGATCGTCGCGAGAAGGCCGGCCGCCAACAGCCAGGTGATCACCGCCACGCCGACGCCCGCGACCGCGGCGCCGGGCAAGCGTCCGAACATGGCGCGCAGCACGCCGCCGAACACGATCGCCACCATGAAGATAACCGGCGCATAGCGCCAGATGTTGGGCGGCTCACCCGCGTTGCGGGATTGCGGGGGCGGCAACGACTCGCCGTCGGCCACCCGGATCATCTGATCGACTCCCGCGTTGATGCCGCCATAGAAGTCGCCCTGGCGGAATCGCGGCACGATGATTTCATTGATGATCCGATTGCTGACCGCGTCGTTGAGCGCGCCTTCGAGGCCATAACCCACCTCGATGCGCAGCGCGCGGTCATTCTTCGCGACGATCAGCAACGCGCCGTCGTCCACCTTCTTGCGCCCGAGCTTCCATTGCTCGACCACGCGCATCGAATATTGCTCGATGGTCTCCGGTTCGGTGGTGGGCACGATCAGCACCGCGATCTGCGTGCCCTTCCTGCTTTCGAAGGCCTGCAGTGTCTGTTCGAGCGCGCCTGCCTGCTCGCGGGTGAGCGTGCCGGTCTGGTCGGTGACGCGTGCCGTCAAGGGCGGCACCGCGACCTCGGCCATCGCCCCCGAGGCGCCCCACAGCGCGACGCCGATCAGCAACGCCATGAGGGCTTTGAGCGCATTCAATTGGCGGCTCCCGACGCCGGCTGAGCCTTACCCGGCGCGGCGCTGAAGTCGACCCGCGGCGGCCTGGCGATTTCCTGCTCGTTGGCGACCGAAAAGTTCGGCTTCTCCTGATAGCCGAACGCCTTCGCCGTGAGATTGGAGGGGAACGACCGAATGGTGACGTTATAGGCCTGGACCGCCTGGATGTACCGGTTGCGGGCGACGGTGATGCGGTTCTCCGTGCCCTCCAGTTGCGCTTGCAGATCGCGGAAATTCGCGTCCGATTTCAATTGGGGATAGTTCTCCGAGACAACCAGTAGCCGCGAGAGCGATGAAGTGAGTTGGCCCTGGGCGGCCTGGAACTTCGCGAATTCCTCGGGATTGTTGAGCACCTCGGCGGTAGCCTGAACCGAGCCGACGCGAGCCCGTGCTTCAGTCACCTGGATGAGCACGTCCCGTTCCTGGGCCGCGTAGCCCTTGACCGTGTTCACCAGATTCGGCACCAGGTCCGCACGCCGTTGGTACTGATTGACGACTTCCGACCAGCTCGCCTTGATCTGTTCATCCTGAACTTGCAGCGTGTTGTAGCCGCAACCCGCGAGGCTTAGCGCAAGCAGCGCAGCCAGGACCCGCCATACCTTGCGCATTCTGTTTCTCCAGTGTTCTGTCGGCATTTCGATGATAGACCAAACAGTGGGGCATGCGGTTTGGATATGCCGTGCGTTGGCCGATGCTTGCACCCTCCATGCTGCGATCGCCCCCGCCTGCGCAATTTGACCTGGCTCAACGAATTGTCAGTGCCGCGCCGCCGGGATCATCCCGTTGCGCGGCGACTGTATCGCGCGAATGGCCTTACGGCTGAGTGGCCCACTTCTGAGGCGCCGCTTCCAGTCGCGCCAGATTGCGCGCAATCGTTGCTTCGCTCGGCGGATAGTCGGCGCCACCGGACGGGATCAACCCCGCGCGCCGCGCTTGAATCAGTTCCTGCAAGACCTCATCCCGGGTCTTTCCTCGCGGCGCCTGGGCAACCGGAGTGATCGCGGTCGTCACATTCGATGACGACGGGCTCGCGCTGCTCGCCGGCGGCAACGCGGTCGAAACCGAGGCTTTAGGGTAGTCGTGGTCGGCATCAGCGAACGCGGACGTGGCGAGCGTTGCGGCAATCAGCGCGGCAACGATAGAGATGGATTTGGACGACATGGTTACTTTTCTCCTGAACGACGCGGAACCGGTAAGAGTTGATTCCGAACAGGTTCCATTCTGGAGTGCGGCGTCTGAACGACCGGTGACGGCGAAATGACTATTTGGTCATCCGAACAACAAGGCGTTCGCCGCGCCAACGTCAGTCGATGTCGATCGGCCGATAGCACCGAGCCCGTCGTGCGCGGCGCAAAAAAAAGGACCCGAGATCATGCCCTCGGGTCCCGTAAAAGATGGCCGTACCTCGGGCCGATCAAGGAATACATGCGGCCTTCATCGACCCGGCGGCGATGACCATCTGCGTGGACGTGAAACAAAAAACGCGTTGAAACGAACTACGACGCGCCGGGCAGCGGACTCGAAACCAGCACCGCAGCCACGACCAGCACACCGGCCAACACCACCGACTCGACATGCAGCACCGCGGCGAAGCGTTTCAAAGGCTTCACCGGCAAGGCGGACGAGACATTCTTCAGCGACGCGAGCAGTGTCGGCATCTCGAAGAAACGATTGTGCCCGCCGAGGGCGGCCGCCACGAACACCAGCGCGAGTTTCAGCATGAGCATCTGCCCATAGCCGGACTCGAGCAGTCCCTCCGGCGACCGGACGCCGCGCCAGCCGTTATAGGCGCCCGTGATAAACAGAACAACCAGCGCAAGCGTCGCGGCATCCGACAGGGACTGGATATACGCGGCGCTATTCACGCGCTCGCTGCCCGGCGCGTTAAAGAAACGTGGCGCGACGATATACGTGGTCACCAGCACGAGCCCGACCCACGCACTGATCGCAAGCAGGTGGATCCAGTCCGCCCATACCGGCAGACTGAAGGCGCCGGCATCCACAGGATGTCCGCCGTTGCTGCGGGCCAGCGCGACGCCCGCCAGCGCCAGCCAGATTGCCGGCACGAAGCGGATCGACTTGCCGGTCTGCATAAACGAAAGAACCACCACGCATGACATGAGCACGGCCCCGGCGAACCATGCGTGACCGAACCCGGTCTCGACGAGCATCGAGCGCACCGCGGGCCAGGCTTCGACAAGCGTGGACTCGCTCATCAACGCGCAATGAATCCAGAAGGCAAACGTACTGGACAGCAGTGTGCTGACAGACGCGATACGCAATGCGCCGACGAGCCGCCGGCTCACGCCCACCTGCCACGTGGACGTGCTGCGCGCGAGCCATCGGTCGCTGAGCATCACGCCGACGACAACCGCAAAGCCGAGGTTTTGCAACGCAACGAACGCGAGCCGCAGGACGCCGAGGAGACCGTCGTTCATCACTTCACCTGAAACGCGTACGTGCCCTTGGTCTTGTGGGCGTCTTGCGTCATGACCGCCCACTGCACGGAGTAAGTGCCGGACGCGAGCTTCGGCAGCGCAACGGTCAGCATCCGCGGATTCGCCGCGTCGACCTTGGCCTTCTCCTTGCTCACGGTCGCGCCCTTCGCGTCCGACACCTTCACCGTGCTGAAGGTGGCCTCCAGGTCTTCGTTGAAGGTGAGCCGCAGCGCGTCGGGCGCCGCATCGACGGTGCTGCCGGACGCGGGCACGGCGCTCTCCAGCTTGCCGTGCGCGAACGCCGCCGTGGGCACGAACGCGACGGCGGTCGCCGTGGCCAGTCCGAGTAGTTGTTTGCGAGTGAATATGTTCATGTTCTTGTGCATCCTGATGATCGAAATAGGCGTAGCCCCTGTGACGGGGCACCCTGCGAATCCTTACTTCTTTTGCAGCTTCGCCACCGTCAGCGCGCCGTCGACTTCCTCAGCCACGAAGTCGATTTTGTCGCCGGGCTTGACCTGCGAAATCATGGCGGGGTCCTTGACCTTGAACACCATCGTCATCGCGTCCATGCCCAGATTGTCCAGCGGGCCATGTTTGATGGTCAGCTTGCCGGCCGACGTGTCGACCTTCTTGACCTCTCCGTGCGACATCCCCGCTTTCGCGTCGCCGCCCTGCTTCGCGGCGCTGCCGCCCATGTCCATGTTGCCCATGTCGCCGGCCGCATAGGCCGATGCGGAAACGGCCAATGCGCAGCCAAGCGCAATCGATGCCAATACGTTCTTCATCACTCTTTCTCCTGCGTTGAAATGAAAAGTTGAGCCGGACCGCCCGGTCCGGCGACACAAAAAATCAGCTATCCGGCAACTCGCCGGTGTATTCGTAAGCAACCGTTCCCTTCGGGTGCCGATACCAGCCGGGGTCGCGATAATCCTTGCGCCCCAGTCCCTCGCGAACCTTCACGACCGTGAACATGCCGCCCATTTCCAGCGGACCGAACGGGCCGGTGCCGGTCATCATCGGCAGCGTGTTGTCGGGCAGCGGCATTTCCATCTCGCCCATCGCGCCGCCCGTGCTGCCCATTGCCATGTAGTCCGGCACGAGCTTGTTGATGCGTTTGGCGAGATCCTTTTGCGGCACGCCGATCAGGTTCGGCACCTGATGGCCCATCGCATTCATCGTGTGATGCGACTTGTGGCAGTGAAACGCCCAGTCGCCGGGACGGTTGGCCGTGAATTCGATGGCGCGCATCTGGCCGACCGCGACGTCGGCCGTGACCTCCGGCCAGCGCGCGGCAGGCGGAATCCAGCCGCCGTCCGTGCCCGCGACCTCGAAGTGATAGCCGTGCAGGTGGATCGGGTGATTGGTCATCGTCAGATTGCCGAAGCGGATGCGCACGCGGTCTCCCGCACGCACCGGCAACGGGTCGATGCCCGGAAAGACCCGCGAATTCCAGGTCCACATGTTGAAGTCGGTCATCTCGTTCACGCGCGGCGTGAAGCTGCCCGGATCGATGTCGTACGCGGACATGATGAACACGAAGTCGCGGTCCACCTGCATGACGCCGGGGTCTTTCGGATGGACGATGAAGGTGCCCATCATCCCCATCGCCATCTGCACCATCTCGTCGGCATGCGGGTGGTACATGAAGGTGCCGTGCTTCTCCAGCTGGAACTCGTAGACGAACGTCTTGCCCGGCGGAATATGCGGCTGCGTGAGGCCGCCGACGCCATCCATGCCCGAGGGCAGCAGCATCCCGTGCCAGTGAACCGTGGTGTGCTCCGGCAGCTTGTTGGTCACGAAGATGCGAACCTTGTCGCCTTCCACCGCCTCGATGGTGGGGCCCGGCGCCTGGCCGTTGTAGCCCCAGAGGTTCGCCTTCATGCCCGGCGCCATTTCGCGCACCACCGGCTCCGCGATCAGATGGAACTCCTTCCAGCCGTTCTTCATGCGCCACGGCAACGACCAGCCGTTCAGCGTGGCCACCGGCGTGTACGGACGGCCATTCGGCGGCGCGAGCGGCGGCTGCGTGGTGGCTTTGCTCATGATGGGCGCTTCGGGCAGCGAGGCCGCGCCGGCCTTGCTGACGAGCGCCGCGCCCAACAGCGCGGCCCCCGAGCCGCCAAGAAAATTTCGACGTGACAGCATGTCATTTACCTTCGGAATGTGTGGACGACGCGGGTTGCGCCGCCGGCGCCGCTGGCGCGGCTTGTTCTGATTGCGCCGAAGCCACCGCGAGCGGCGGCAAACGGCCGCCGACCGCCTGCTGCAAGTCGGTTTCCGCGAGCCAGTAGTCCTTCAGCGCATCGATATAGCTGTTCACCGCGCCGACCTGGTCACGCGAATCGGCGAGCAGTTCGAACACGCTCGCGAGCATGCCGTTGTAGCGAAGCATCAGTTCATCGGAAATGGTTTTGCGGATCGGCACGACCTCGTCGCGATAGTGCTTGGCCACGTCGTAATCGGTCACGTAGGCCGAATACGATTCGCGGACCTCCGAGCGTGCGTTGATCGCAGTTTCGGCGACGCGATTGGCCGACTGCATGTAAATCGCCTCGGCCCGCGCCACCTTGGAGCTGCCCCAGTCGAAAAGAGGAATCTCGACGCTGATCTCGTAGCCTTGCTCGCGGCCGTCGGAAGTCGTGAAGTTGTTCTGATACCCGACGTCCAGCGCATTGATGAAGCGCGTCGCCTTGCTCAAGCCCAGCGAGGACGCGACGCTCTGCGTTTGCAGCTTCGCCGCCTGGATGTCCAGCCGGTTTTGCATCGCAAAGCTTTCCAGGTCGTTCAACTCGGGGCGCGCTTTCGGCAGATCGGGCAGGCGCTCGGGCAGCGCGTACTGCGTGCCGGGACCCCACAGACCCATCGTGCGCGTGAGCTTTTCGCGCGCGGACACCGACTGCTGCCGCGTTTTCGCCAGTTGCGCGACGGCGTCCGCATAGAAGGCCTGCTCGCGAGCGTAGTCGAGCCTGCTGAAGTTGCCCGCCTGTTGCATCCGCAACGCCAGCTCGGCGCCGGCCTCCGCCGAATCCTTCACCTGCGCGGCATAGGCCGCGGCCTGCTCGGCGGCCACCGCGCCGATGTAGGCTCGTCGCGCGTCGGCGGCCACCTTGAGCATCGCGTCCGCGGCGAGCAGCTTCGTCTGTTCGAAGCGGCGGCTCTCGATCTTCGTCGCGAGCGGCAGCGTCAGGACGCCCAGCACGCCGAGCGTGAACGTGCGGCTGATGCTCAGTTCGTTGCCGCCGTGCGTGCGGCTGAAGCTGAAACCGGGATTCGGCAGACGTCCGGCCTGCACGAGATCAGCCTCCGAAATGCCGAGCTCCGCGTAGGAGGCTTGCAAGCCGCGGTTGTTCAGCAACGCGATCTGGACCGCGTCGTCCATGCTCAAGGGCTTGGCCAGCAGTTCCTGGGTTCGCTTCGCGACGGCGTCCCGGTCCTCGTCGGTTTTCACCAGCACCGCGTCTTTCGCAAGACGTTCGGAGGCGGTCGTCGATACGGTATTGAAGCCGCCGTCTTTCGAAAATGTCGTGCAGCCGGCAAGCAAGGTCAGCGCAACGGCGAGCGCCGCGATGCGGCCGCCCGAAAAAAGTGGCGAGCTCATTTGGCCGGTCCCTCGTGGGTGCTGTGTTCGTGTTCGCTGGGTGGTTTGTGTTCTTTGTGTTCGCCGTCGTTGCCGCGTTCGTTGGAACTGGCCCCGGCGCCGGCGGCCGGCTTCGCGCCGTGGTTCATCCCTTTCATCGCCGATGAATTCATCACCGCGCGATTGAGTTCCTGCCAGCTGGGCGCAGGTTCGTCCCGGTAGGCCCGATAGTCCGCAAAGACGGACGGCGTGCTGAGCGCCGGCACCGACGCGAAGGCGTCGGACGGGTCAGGATGTGGGGTGTCGGCTTGCACGAGCGCCGGCAACAATGCCGCCGCGCCGAGCAGCGCCGCGATAAACATTCGCATGATTTTTTCTCGTCGTCAGTCACCTGGATGGCCGAAGCACGGCCTTCAGGACGAAATTGCGCATCGCAGCCGAGGCCGCGACGAAGGGCTAGACGAGGGAGATGCGGGGAGGTCGTTCGATGCCGCTCGTCAGAAACGACGCGACGTGGACCGAGGGAGGAAGAGGAACCGCGAAGTGAGCGATGCCGGCGGGCGCCGCCACGGCGGGAAGCGCAAGCAAGCCGACGCCCAGACAGCAGGACGCGCAGGTCCCGCAACTGTGCGCATGAGGCGCGCCGCGGTGTTGGTGGCCGTGATCGTCGTGATCGCCGCCGTCGGCCATCGTCAGCTCATGCATATGATGATCGTGAGCGGGGGCGTCCATCTCGGCATGCTGCATGGGCGCAACTTCGCTCCTGATATGCGATGACTCGCATTTCAGGGAGACGGCCGCGAACGCCTGAACCGGAAGGCTTAGCATGAGCAGCACGATGACGAAGAGTTTGCGCCAATACGACATGGAAATGGAGTCTAGCACGCAGTTTGGGAGGGCCGTAAGGCTGGAATCGGTGCTGATACGGCCGTCGCGCAGGAAAAGCGGCAACGGCTCAACGCAGATACGCCTCGAAGCTTAATTGCGTCAGCGTGACGACGGCATGGCTGCAACATGACCAAATTTTCAGACTCGATCGAAGATGAACAAACTGTCATTTTGCCGCCATGTTCGATCCACCTTTCGCCCACTACGCTGCGTGCACTAGACTCGTCGTGTCGGAACCGGCGACCGGCGACCGGCACATACCTACTACACCACCACCTGCCATGCGGATACTCATAGTCGAAGACGAACCGAAAATGGCGTCCTATCTCCGCAAGGGGCTGACGGAGGCAAGCTACACGGTCGACCTCGCCGACAATGGCAAGGACGGCCTCTTTCTCGCCTTGCACGAAGACTTCGATCTGATCGTGCTCGACGTGATGCTGCCTGAGCTGAATGGTTTCCAGGTGCTCAAGCGGCTGCGGGAACAGAAGCAAACGCCCGTTCTGCTCCTGACGGCGCGAGACACGGTGGAAGACAAGGTCGAAGGCCTCGAACTCGGCGCCGACGACTACCTCTCGAAGCCCTTCGCCTATGCGGAGTTTCTCGCTCGCATCCGCTCGCTGTTGCGACGCGCACCGCGTGGCGCGCGCGACGTGCTGCTCATTGCCGACCTGGAAGTGGATCTGATCAAGCGCCGGGTCCATCGGGGAGGCACTCGCATCGACCTCACCGCCCAGGAGTTCGCGCTGCTTCAGTTGCTGGCCGAACGCCAGGGCGAGGTGCTCACGCGCACGTTCATCACGTCGCAGATCTGGGACATGAACTTCGACAGCGACACCAACGTGGTGGACGTAGCCGTGAAACGCGTGCGCGCCAAGATCGACAACTCGTTCGACAAGAAACTGCTGCACACCGTGCGGGGCATGGGTTATGTGCTCGAGGACCGCTCGTGACGACGGTGGCCGGCCGTCGTTCGCCCCGTTCCTATTCGTTGCTGAAACGGTTGACGCTCGCTTTCTCCGCCGCCGCGATCGTGGTGTTCGCGCTGACGGGTGCATTCCTGTACAACGCGCTGTCGACCGAGTTGCAACGACGCGATGACATCGAAATCACCGGCAAGCTCAGCCAGTTTCTACAGTTGGCGCGAGACGCCGGTTCAACTCGGGCCTTGCGGGGTAACCCGTCCGTGTTCCACGAGGTGTTGCTGTCTCATCCGGGCGTCTATCTCGCCATTTTCGACCGGCGAGGCACGCTCCTCCTTCAGCATTCCGACGAGCCGTCGGCGAACCTCTGGCTTGCGCCCGCCGCGCATCGTGCGAACGAACCGTACACCTGCGGGCCGGCCGGCATCGGTCCGGCGCGCTGCGTATTCGCCGACGAAACGCTGCCGTCCGGCGAATCGGTTCACGTGCTGCTGGTTCGCGCGGCCGCCGAACGGCAATCGCTCCTGGAAAGCTATCGGATCGACATCTGGCTGGCGGTCGCGGTCGGGGCGGCGCTGGTCGGCGCGTTGGGTTATGCGGTCGCGCGGCGCGGCTTTTCACCGGTCAAAAGCATCGGGAGGCAAACCTCGCGCATCGAGGCTCACAATCTGAGCGAGCGGCTGGATATTCAGGGAGGACCGATCGAGCTTCAGGACATCGCGTTCTCCGTCAATCGCATGCTCGACCGTCTCGAACGCGCGTTCGTGCGTCTCTCGCAGTTTTCGTCCGACCTCGCGCACGACATGCGCACACCGCTCGCCAACGTGATCAGTTCGTCGCAAATCACGTTGTCGCGCCCCCGAACCACCGACGAATACGAAGCGCTCATCGACTCGAATATCGAGGAATGCGAGCGGCTTCAACGGATGATCGAGAGCATGCTGTTTCTCGCGCGCACGGACAACGCGCAGCAGCACATCAAGATGGTGGAACTCGACGCCGAAAGCGAATTGCGCCGGCTCGCGTCTTATTTCCAGGGACTCGCCGAGGAAGCGGGTGTGCATTTCGTCGTGCAAGGGAACGCTCGGCTGTTCGCGGACGCGACGCTCTTGCGCCGCGCAGTGAGCAACCTGATATCGAACGCGCTCGACCATGCGTTTGCCGGGACCGCGGTTGAACTCAGCTTGTACGATTCGCCGAAATATGTCGCGATCGAAGTCGCCAATCATGGGCCGGCGATTCCTCAGGAACATGCCGACCGGATTTTCGAGCGCTTCTATCGGGTCGATGCCGCGCGGCACGGTTCGGCGCGCAATGCGGGCTTGGGTCTTGCCATCGTCAAGTCGATCATGGAATTGCATCGCGGCAAGGTCGACGTCGCGAGTTCAGTTGATCGCACGACCTTCACGCTGTATTTTCGGCGGGAGATTGCGGTCTGAATGCGACGCGCGCGGCTGCTTGACTTTACCGTCGTGGGAAGGTTCAAACTGAGTGTTCTGTTTGATTACCGGAGCAAAAAAATGGAATTCCAGGTGAAGGACATGTCATGCGGCGGATGCGCCAATTCGATCACCCGCGCGGTCACTCATGCCGATCCCGCAGCGAAGCTCGAGATCGATGTCGCCGCCAAAGTCGTGAAAATCGATTCGGCGTTGCCACCCGAGCGTCTGCTCGCCGTGATCGAAGAGGCGGGATTTCATCCGACGCTCGGCGCGTAGCATCGGCATCAGCGCCACGCGTGCTGAAAATGACTCATCCAAGGAGTTTGAAGATGAAAAAGCTTTACGTCCTTCGCACCGTATCTCTTTGCATGGGCCTGGCATTCGGCGTCGCGACATTTTCCGTCTCCGCGCAACAAGGCGCATCGATGCACGGGATGGATATGTCCGCCTCCGCGGATGCAGGCTCGAATTCCTCGACCTCGGCCTTCGAGAAAGCGGACAAGGAGATGATGGCGAAGATGAGCTCGCCGCCCTATACCGGAGATGCCGATAAGGACTTCGTGTCGCATATGATTCCGCACCACGAAGGCGCCATCGAGATGGCCAAGGTGCAGTTGAAATATGGCAAGGATCCCGAGCTGAGGCGCCTGGCAAAGAACATCATCAAGGCGCAGCATGATGAAATCGCGTTCATGCAACGGTGGCAGGCGAAGCACGGCGGGAAGTGACGAAACCGCGTCATCCTCCAACGCTGTCCACGCGCTATTTTCCCGCTCAGGCTGTCGTCAGTTGCTGACGCAGCAAATGCCGACCGAATATCCGCCAATGGTCGGTTGCTTGCTCCAGCTAGCGCAACCGCTCAAACACAAGGCGAGACAGATAATCGCGATTTTCATTTTGTGCCCCCGGGTTAATGGAACGGGATTGTAATGTCTGTTACCGGGCAGCGCTGAGTCGGCAACGAAGGGACGCTTTATTTTTTACAGCACCAGCCGAACTGATGGAACCCATCGGCGGACCACAAAAGGAAAAAGCCCCGTAAGCGGTTAGACTTACGGGGCTTTTTGTTCCGCTTTGGCGGAGACGGAGGGATTCGAACCCTCGATCCAGGTTTTGGCCCAGATGCTCCCTTAGCAGGGGAGTGCCTTCGACCTCTCGGCCACGTCTCCCAAACTTTCGGTCGCGCAGGGAGTCAGCGCGACGAAGCCAAGATAATAGCGGGCCGAACCGCGAAGGTCAATGTCTACCGCACAGTTTTCGTGCCAGATTCGTCACCGCCAACGCAATTCGTTCACATTGGCCGCGCGCACCGCAGAAACCACCAAAGCGGCGTGTTCGTGCGCCTCGCGGTTGCCGGCAAATTACGCCTGATCCAGTTCGAATGCCTTATGCAGCGCGCGCACGGCGAGTTCCATGTACTTCTCGTCGATCAGCACCGAAATCTTGATTTCGGAGGTCGAAATCATCTGGATGTTGATGCCCTCTTCCGACAGCGTGCGGAACATCGTGCTAGCGATACCCACGTGCGAACGCATGCCGACGCCGACCACCGAAACCTTCGACACTTTCGGGTCGCCCAGCACCTGCTCGGCCTGCACATGACCCTTCACCTGGCCGGTGAGGATATCCATCGCGCGCTGATAGTCGCCGCGGCCGACCGTGAACGTGAAAGCCGTTTTGCCTTCGACGCTCTGGTTCTGGATGATCATGTCGACGTCGATATTCGCGTCCGCCACCGGACCGAGAATCTGATACGCGATGCCCGGCTTGTCGGGCACACCCATCACGGCGATGCGAGCTTCGTCGCGCTGAAACGCGATGCCCGAGATGACTGCTTTTTCCATGGTCTCGTCTTCTTCAAAAGTAATCAGGGTGCCCGACTTCATTTCAGCGTCGAGCGGTATCAGCGGATCGGTCAGGCTCGACAGCACGCGCGTCTTAACCTTGTATTTGCCGGCGAATTCCACCGAGCGGATCTGCAGCACCTTTGAACCCAAACTGGCCATTTCCAGCATTTCTTCGAACGTCACGCGATTGAGGCGACGCGCTTCTTCCACCACCCGCGGGTCGGTCGTGTAGACCCCGTCGACGTCCGTATAAATCAGGCACTCATCGGCTTTCAACGCAGCCGCGACCGCGACCGCCGACGTGTCCGAACCGCCGCGGCCGAGCGTGGTGATATGACCGTCGGGGTCGATGCCCTGAAAGCCCGTGATCACCACCACCTTGCCCGCGTCGAGATCGCGCAGCACGCGCTCGCCGTCGATTTCGCTGATGCGCGCTTTAGTGAACGCGCTATCCGTCTTGACCGGCACTTGCCAGCCGGCGTAGCTGACCGCCTCGACGCCGGCTTCCTGCAGCGCGATGGCGAGCAGACCGGAGCTGACCTGCTCGCCGGTGGCGGCGATCATGTCGAGTTCGCGCGGGCTCGGCTGGCCGGTGATTTCTTTCGCGAGACCGAGCAAGCGGTTCGTTTCGCCGGACATTGCCGACGGCACGACGACCATCTTGTGGCCGGCCTTGTGCCATTTCGCTACGCGCCTGGCGACGTTCTTGATGCGCTCGACCGAGCCCATCGAGGTGCCGCCGTATTTATGTACGATGAGTGCCATTGTCGTTCTGAACTGGAGGAGAAACCGCGCTGGCGCGCTGGAGACGACCGCACACAAGCACGACAGCGCAACGTTTCTGGAACGACGGCAAAGTGTGTGGCGGCGTAGATGCAGCGCGCGTGCAGCACGCGCGGATTTGCCCGTGAATGATCGCTAATGGCTTACCGGAAACTACGCAACACGATCGGCAAAACGACAAAAGCGACGGCAAAAGCGGGCCGGGCAAACAAGCTAAAGTACCCGATCGGGCGTAAAAAGACAAGCCGAAACGGCCGTCGCGAGACTCGGAATACGGGCTGCAAAGGCTTATTTCATGCGGTTTTGCGCCCTGTTTCGGGATCCGTCGCAGCGACAACCGGGATGTCCGACCGGCCGGTCAGGCAAGCAGCAGGTCTTCGCGCCACATGATCGTGACGCGCGGTTCAGCCACGTTCGCGTCTTCAGGCAAGGCCGCGCGGTTGACTCCGAGCAAGGGCACGAACAGCAATTCGTCGCCGACGTAAAGCAGTGGCACGTCGCGTTTCCACGCGGGAATGCCGCGCTCCTGGAACAGGTTCTTCAAGGTCCGGCTCGGCGCGTCCGGTAAAGCGCCTTTGCGCATGCGCTCACCGCCACTGCGCGGGCGCACGCTCAACACAGCGCGGCGCAAAACGCTTGTGGGAATCGTGTCGGTGTCGTCCTGAGTTGCCGCGGCATCGGTAGGAGCAGCGGCATCGGCGAACACGAACGTGCCACGCCATTGCGGCAAGCGCCAGGCCGCCTCCCCTTGCCACGCTAGTTCGCTCACGGCACGCGCGGCGAGCGCGGTTTCGTCGGCGGGTTCGCTGCTATCGCCCGCTTCCCAATAGACGAGGCCGCGATAACTGCGCAACGCATGACCCGCGTGATCGATCCGCAGACTATGCCCTTCGCCCGCTTCACCCACTTCGCGCAGTTGACGCAGCGCGTCGGCAACTCGCGCGCTCGACGCGGCCACGAGTCCTAGCGTGCGCATCCAGTAACGCATCAGGTTGAGCGCGCGATCGTCGTCGAGCGCGAGCAGCACGTCGTGCGCGAGCGCGCGGCCTTCGTCGCGTGACGCCGTCTCCATGTCGATGCGCGCGAGCGCGTCGAGCAGACGCTGCGCCGACGCGGCATGCGCCGCCGTGCGTGCAAGCGCATCGCGAAAACCAGGAAAGTGGACGGCCAGCGTCGGCGTCACTTCATGGCGCAATGCATTGCGAGCGTAGCGTGTATCCGCGTTCGATTCGTCGTCGATCCAGCGCAGCGCGCGAGCGTTCGCATACTGCTCGAGTTGCGCGCGCAGCAGATGAAGCAAAGGCCGCACGCGCAGTGCCGACGCACCCGCCGGCAAGTACTCCGGCGCCATCGCCGCGAGACCCGCGAGGCCCGCTCCCCGCAGCAGTTGCAGCAAGACGGTCTCAGCCTGATCGTCCGCGTGCTGCGCGAGCCATAGCGAGTGAATACCGCGTGCCGCGCACATGGCGTCCAGCGCACGATAACGCGCATCGCGCGCCGCGGCCTCGACGCTCACGCCCGAATCGTGCGCGACCTGGACGCGCTGAGCCTCGAATTCGACGCCGCGCTCGCGCGCGAACGCCTCGCAATGCGCGAGCCATTCGTCGGCGCGCGCGCTCAAGCCGTGATGCACGTGCAGCGCCACACAACGCGACGCGCCGGCCACGCGCACAACCGCATCGAGCAGCACGCTCGAATCGACGCCTCCGCTCAACGCCACCGCGATGCGCGCGCTTGCAGGCAACGCGGACAGCGCAACGCCGACCGCATCGAGAACGAGGCGGTCGGCGGGAGAGTCGGCGGTGGAGGTCACGTCGTTAGCGCGCGAAGCGCCGAAAGTGAACGCGCGCGGGCTTAGGCACCCGGCGTCGTTTCCTTGAACTTGCCGTACGACATCAGCCGTTCGAAACGGCGTTGACGCAGGTCGTTGATGCTCATGCCCTGGAACTGGCGCAGCGAGTCGGCGAGTGCGCGGCGCAGCATGGCGGCCATGCCCTTCGGATCGCGATGCGCGCCGCCGAGCGGCTCGTTGACGATCTTGTCGATCAGGCCGAGCGCCTTCAGACGATGCGCGGTCAGGCCGAGCGCTTCCGCCGCCTCGGGCGCCTTGGCGGCGCTCTTCCACAGAATCGACGCGCAGCCTTCCGGCGAGATCACAGAATATGTTGAAAATTGCAGCATCAGCACACTGTCGCCAACGGCGATCGCGAGCGCGCCGCCCGAACCGCCCTCACCGATGATCGTGGCGATCAGCGGCGTTTTCAGCTCAGCCATCACGTACAGATTGCGGCCGATCGCTTCGGACTGGCCGCGCTCTTCCGCGCCGATGCCGGGATACGCGCCCGGCGTGTCGATGAACGTGAAGATCGGCAAGCCGAACTTCTCGGCAAGACGCATCAGACGCTCCGCCTTGCGATAGCCCTCGGGACGCGGCATGCCGAAATTGCGCAGCGCGCGCTCCTTGGTGTCGCGCCCCTTCTGGTGGCCGATCACCATGCAGGCCTGCCCGTTGAAACGCGCGAGGCCGCCGACGATCGACAGGTCGTCCGCATAATTGCGGTCGCCGTGCAACTCATGGAAGTCGGTGAACAGCTCGTTCACGTAGTCGAACGTGTACGGGCGTTGCGGATGGCGGGCGATTTGCGAAACCTGCCAGGGTGTGAGGTTCGCGTACAGATCCTTGGTGAGCTGTTGACTCTTCTTGGACAGCCGCTCGATCTCTTCCGAAATATCGACGGCCGAATCGTCCTGCACGAAGCGCAATTCTTCGATCTTCGCTTCGAGTTCAGCGATCGGCTGTTCGAAATCCAGAAAGGTGGTCTTCATTGTTTGTAATCCTTGGACTTACCGGCAGCGCGTATTCTAACCGCGCCCGCCGATATCAAAACCATCTCGCAACTATCAATTTTTTACAATTGATAGTTTCTGAAAGGCGTCACTTCCTGTTTTTCAGTAATCGACCGGCAATGGATCAAGACTACGCCACATATACCAGGTGGCAACGGTGCGCCACGGCTCCCAGTTTGCCGCGACCTCGCGCGCCTCGCTACGCGTAACCGGTTCACCGCTGAAGTAGTTGACGCTGATCGCGCGGATCAGGCCCAGGTCGTCGAGCGGCAGGACGTCCGGGCGCGACAGGTTGAAGATCAGGAACATCTCCGCGGTCCACCGGCCGATGCCGCGAATCTGCGTGAGCTCGGCGATCACCGCCTCGTCTTCCATCGAGGTCCACTTGCCGACGTGCAATGCCCCGGAGACGAAATGCTGCGCGAGATCGAGCACATACTCCGCCTTGCGCTTGGACAACCCGCACGCGGTGAGCTTTTCCTGACCGAGCTTGATGAACTGCTGCGGCACGAGCTTCGAACACGCCGCCTCGACTCTTGCCCAGACCGCTTGTGCGGACGCCACCGAAATCTGCTGCCCGACCACCGAACGCGCAAGCGTGACGAACGGATCGCCACGGCTCAGCAAATGCACCGGGCCAAATTTCGGAATCAGTTTCTTCAGAATACGATCGCGCTTGACGAGGTCCGCACACGCCTTGTCCCAATACGCCGGACGCGTGACTTCAGGCGTGAGGCCGCCGATCTGCACCGGCACCGCCACTTCGGTTGCGCTGGCGGCTGGCCCGCCCGCATTCGAGGACACGCGCGTCTTGCGCACGACTTCGCCTTCGTGCGTGTCGCGCGCGAGTTCCTGCACGTCGCCCGCGAGTTCGGGCGGCAAGGCACCATTGCTTTTTGCCCGCACTGTACGCGACGGCGTTTTGGCGCGCTTCGCCACAGGCGCATGGGCATGCGCCGATGCGCCGTTGAGCGCGCGTTTGACGGCGGCCTTTTTCGTTGCGCCCGCCGCTGCGCTCGCGCCGGTCTTCGCCGGCGCTCCAGCGGCTTTCGACGATACTTTCTTCACCGCGCTGCTGCCCGCGCGAGCCGACGTTCGTGTCGACTTTGCCGCGGCTGCCGCGTTTGTTTGAGACGTGGCTCGTTTAGCCGGCGTCTTCGTGGCCGTTGCCATCCTGCCTCCTGCCTGGCGAGTCGATCAAAGGGAAGCTCGAGGTGCGCTCACACGCGCCGCCACTCGGTCAATCCGCCGGGTTTGTCTTCAAGTGCAACGCCGGCCTCGAGCAATTCCGCCCGGAGCCGGTCTGCTGCCGCATAGTCCTTCGCCTGCTTGGCGGCCACGCGCGCGGCGATCTTCGCTTCGATCGCGGCGGCGTCGAGCGCGCCTTCGGCTGCTGCCCCCGCTGCCTGCTGCAGGTATGCACGCGGCTCGCGGCCGAGCAGTCCGATCACCCGCCCGAGCGAGCGCAACTGACGGGCCAGCGCGGGGTCGCGCGTGCGGTTTACTTCAGTTGCCAACTCAAACAGCACCGATACCGCAACCGGCGTGTTGAAGTCGTCGTTCATTGCTGCCTGGAAACGCTGCGCATGCGCTTCGTTCCAGTCGAGCGCGGCGCCGTCCGGCGTGACGTCCTTCAGTGCGGTGTACAAACGCGTGAGGGCGTTGCGGGCGTCGTCGATATGCACGTCGCTGTAATTTAACGGCGAACGGTAGTGCGCGCGTGCGATAAAAAACCGCACGACCTCGGCATCGTACTGCGCCAAAACTTCTCGAATCGTAAAGAAGTTATTCAACGACTTCGACATCTTCTCATTGTCGATCTGCACGTAGCCGTTGTGCATCCAGTAATTGACGAAGGTTTGGCCGGTAGCGGCTTCACTTTGCGCGATTTCGTTTTCATGGTGCGGAAACTGCAGGTCCTGCCCGCCGCCATGAATGTCGAAACGCTCGCCGAGCAACGTGCAGCCCATCGCCGAGCATTCGATATGCCAGCCGGGACGGCCGCGCCCGTACTTCGAATCCCAGCCGGTGTCGGCGGGCTCGTCGGGCTTCGCCTGCTTCCACAGCACGAAGTCGAGCCGGTCTTGTTTCGCGTCGTTGGCCGCGACGCGCTCGCCGGCGCGCAGGTCTTCGAGCGACTTGCCCGAGAGCTTGCCGTAGCCCGCGAACTTGCGCACCGCGTAGTTCACGTCGCCGTCGCTCGCCTGGTACGCGTAGCCGTTCGCCTCGAGCGTCTCGATCATGCCGAGCATCTGCGGAATGAAATCGGTGGCGCGCGGTTCGAGGTCCGGCCGCTCGATGCCGAGCGCGTCCGCGTCTTCATGCAACGCGTTGATGAAGCGGTCGGTCAGTGATTTGATCGTCTCGCCGTTCTCGACCGCGCGCCGGATGATCTTGTCGTCGATATCCGTGATGTTGCGCACGTAGGTCACTTCGTAACCGAGCGTGCGCAACCACCGCTGCACGATATCGAACACGACCATCACCCGCGCATGACCGACGTGACAATAGTCGTACACGGTCATCCCGCAGACGTACATCCGCACGACGCCCTCTTGCAGCGGCACGAAAGTTTGCTTGTCACGCGCGAGCGTGTTGTAGATGCGCAGTGATTCCATAGAGAGCGGTGCGTGGGCCGAAAGAAATCCGCAATGTGTTTCGTGCCGCGGCTTGGTACATGACGTGCCCCGCGAAAAGACGACGGGTGCGCTCTGTACAGCAACACGCACAGCAGCAAACCGGTGCACCTGGTGCGGCGCTCGGGCTGCAAGTCAGGTTGCGCTCAGTCTACGATCAAGGCGGAGACGACCACGAGTGGCGAAAAGACAGCCGGCGGTTCGACGGAACGCGCAGACCTTTTGTTAGAATGGCTCGGAGTATAACATCCAGACCCGAGCCTATGAAACCTTCCAGCGGCCGCGCGCGCAGCGCTGCGACCCTCGCCGCGACGGCCTTTTGCGCCGTCGCTCTCACGGTTGCACCGGGCACCGCGGCATACGCGCAGCGAGCCGCGCCGATGCCGCAAGGCCCCGCCGTGCGCGACAACACGCCGGAGATCGACGCGTCGATTGCGCAGAAGAACTGGGAAGCTTCCCTCGCCCAGCTCGACGCGCGCATCGCGTCGCATCCGCAGGACGCGCAGGCAAAGTTCAAGCGCGGCACGGTGCTGGCCCACCTGAATCGCGACGACGAGGCGATCACCGCGTTCACTGAACTCACGCAAACCTACCCCGAGTTGCCCGAGCCGTATAACAACCTCGCCACGCTCTACGCGAAGCACGGCCGTTATACCGAGGCGCGCGCCGCGCTCGAAACGGCGACCAAGGTGAACCCCGGCTACGGTCTCGCGTACGAGAACCTCGGCGACCTGTATTTGCGCATGGCCAACGAAGCCTACCGTCGCGCGCAGAGTCTCGGCAAAGTAAGCGCCACGACCACGCAGCGCCTCACTGACATCCAGAATATCGTCTCGCCGCCCAAGACCGCAAAGCCGGCGAAGAAAGCCGCCGTCACGCCGCAAGAAGACTACACCGCGCGCGCCACGTCGAACATCACGGAAACGCCGAGCTTCCAGTACGGCGGCGCGAACGGCTCGCTCGCCATGCCGCCTTACATGGCGCCGTCGCGGTAAAGCCGTCCCTTATCCGGCACCACGTTTTTTCCAACCCCGAGGATTTTCATGAAATGGTTGATGTTGGCGCTCGGCAGCGCCGCCCTGATCGCAAACGCACCCGCATTTGCCCAGTCCGGTTCGCAAGCCGCGCATCCGTCCGTCCTCTTCAAGACATCGGAAGGCGACATCCGCGTCGAGTTGTATCCTGAGAAAGCGCCGAAGACAGTCGCCAATTTCCTCGACTACGTGAAGTCCGGCCAGTACAGCGGCACGATTTTCCATCGCGTGATTCGCGGCTTCATGATTCAGGGCGGCGGTTACACGCAGAGCTTTGCCGAGAAGCCCACGCGCGCGCCGATTCCGCTCGAAAGCCGTAACGGTCTGAAGAACATGGCCGGCACGCTAGCCATGGCGCGCACCAGCGACCCGAATTCGGCCACCGCGCAGTTCTTCATCAACACGGTGGACAACGCCGGCCTCGATTATCCGAATCCCGACGGCAACGGCTACGCGGTGTTCGGCAAGGTCACGTCCGGCATGGAGGTCGTGAAGAAGATCGAAGGCACGCCCACCACCACGCGCGGCCCGATGAGCGACGTGCCGCAAAAGGCGGTCGTGATCGAGTCGGCCACGGTGGTCGGCAAGTAAGCGCACGAAAGTTCGCACAGGAGCTCGCACCAGGCTTTGCACTGAGGTTCGCACCGGAGTTGCCAGTCAGGCAGCCGCACGAAGCATCGCGTGCAAGCGCGTCAGCGCCGACCCTACGCCCCGGCGCGGCCCGTCGTCAACTTCCTATGACGACTCGCCGCGTCTTTTACCCACCCCGTTCATCAAAGGATTCCATCATGGTTGAACTGCATACGAACCACGGCGTCATCAAACTCGAACTGGACGCTGAAAAGGCGCCGAAGTCGGTTGAAAACTTCCTCAACTACGTGAAGGCCGGCCACTACGACAACACGGTGTTCCACCGCGTGATCGACGGCTTCATGATCCAGGGCGGCGGTTTCGAACCGGGCATGAAGCAGAAGCCGACGGCCGAGCCGATCAACAACGAAGCCAACAACGGTTTGAAGAACGTCAACGGCTCGGTCGCGATGGCCCGCACCAACGATCCGCACTCGGCAACCGCGCAATTCTTCATCAACGTGAACGACAACGACTTCCTGAACCACTCGTCGCCCACGCCGCAAGGCTGGGGCTACGCGGTGTTCGGCAAGGTGGTCGAAGGCATGGACATCGTCGAGAAGATCAAGAAGGTCAAGACGGGTTCGAAGGGCTTCCATCAGGACGTGCCGGTCGACGACGTCGTGATCGAAAAGGCCGTGATCGTCGACTAAGCGCCAACCCGGCACCTACTCGGCACCCACTCGTTGAACTGACATCAGGCACCTTCAATGCTGCAAGAAAAGCCGCTGCGAAGCGTCGCCGCGGGCGTGCCTGGCGAGGGCAAACGCCCGCACGCCGCACGCCCGTTTTTTTTCCTCTCCGACATTCATTTGAGCGAGGCGATTCCGCATACGGTTTCCGCCTTCGAACGCTTTATCCACGTCACCGCCGAACAGGCCGATTCGGTTTTCATTCTCGGCGACCTGTTCGAATACTGGATCGGCGACGACATGCTCGCGGAGCCATTCGCGGCGCGCATGGCGGCGCTGCTGCACACGTTGTCCGAGCGCGGCATCGGGCTCTACATCATGCACGGCAATCGCGATTTTCTGCTTGGCAAGCGCTTCATGAAAGCGGCCGGCGCGATCTGGCTGCCCGATCCGTTCGTGATCACCGCATTCGGCACGCGCATCGCGCTCGCGCACGGCGACCGCTTATGCACCGCGGACCGCGGCTATCAGATGTTCCGGCGCTTTGCGCGCAGCGGTTTCGCGCAGATGCTGTTTCTCGCATGGCCGTTTCGCTGGCGCCAGGCGCTCGCCGAAAACATGCGCCTGAAAAGCGAGCAAGGCCGCTCGCGGCCGGTCTCGCCGAAGTACGACGTGACGCCGAAGGGCGTCGCGGCGCTGTTCAAGTCGTCGAGGGCGGCGACGATCATCCACGGACACACGCACCGGCCGGCGCGGCATCGCGAGCCGGGCGGCATGCGCTGGGTGCTGCCGGATTGGGATCTCGACCACGGCGAGCGCCGTGGCGGGTATTTGCGCGTCGACGCCGAAGGAATTCGGGCGCTGCCGCTGGATTGAACGAGGCGCCCTCCTCGTCATCGAGCGCGCTCGCGTGCGCTCACCGGCGGCTACGGCAACGCTCCCGTGCGCACGTGCGGTTCGTTGATTCGCACCGCGGGCGCCCACCCTCAGCGCTCCGCTGCCACCCCTTCCTCCTTTCCTGCAATCGCGGCCGACAGGCGCCGCAGATCGAGCAGCGCCGCATCGGCGCCTTGCAGTCCTTCGAGACTCGTGCCCAGCCGCTCCAGCGCGTCGACGATTTCATCGATGCGCTTCGCCTGCGTCGCGGCGTGATCGATCAGGCCGTGAATCGCGAGCGACACCGGGTCGTCGGCATTCGGCGTGATGCCGTACGCGCAGAACGCGCTGCTTTGCGTCGCGTGTTTTGCGTTGCGGGCCGCACCGTTGGATCCAGTATCGGACGCGGCGCAATCCGCCGCCGAAGCGACGGCTGCCGCCGCCGGAACGATGATCCGCGCGGGATTGCCCACCGCCGTGCCGCGCGCCGGCACGGGCTTCGTGACCACCGCGTTCGAACCGATCTTGGCCTCCTCACCGATCGTGAAGCCGCCCAGCACCTTCGCCCCCGCCCCGACGATCACGCCGCGCTCGAGCGTGGGATGCCGTTTCGCGCCGCGCGTGAGCGACGTGCCGCCGAGCGTGACGCCCTGGTAGATCGTGCAGTCGTCGCCGATCTGGGCGGTCTCGCCGATCACCACGCCCATGCCGTGATCGATGAACACGCGCCGGCCAACGGTCGCGCCCGGATGAATTTCGATGCCCGTCATGAAGCGCGCCATCTGCGAGACGAAGCGCGCGAGCCAGCGCCGCCGCGCCCGCCAGCATGCATGCGCGAGCCGGTGCAATACGAGTGCGTGCAGGCCCGGATAACACGTCAGGACTTCCCAGGCGCTGCGGGCGGCGGGATCGCGCTCGCGGATCGTGGCGATGTCTTCGCGAAGTCTCTTGAACATGGCAGGGACGGTATTGGGGGGGACCATAAACCTCCGGCGCGGCGAAGCCACGCGCGGCGGGGCGGTGCTGCATAGCAGATCCGCAGCTTTGCTTAGAACGTTTCGAGCGATTGTAGGGCGATTGCGCGAAACCTGCCGGAAGTCCACGCTGCCGGCAAGGTCGGCGTTTGGAGAACGGCCAAGGTGGCGGGACGAGTCGACGTCGAATTCGCGGCACGCGATTCGCGCTTCACGTTGCGTTATCGGGAAGCCGTCCGCGCCTCGCGCTTATGCGTCCTTACGCGCCGTCGCCGCCGGGACGTTTGGTCTTCAACAGAATGTGCTTGGCGATGCCGCGCACGATATTGACTTCCTCACGCTCCAACCCGGAACGCGCGAAGAGGCGGCGCAAGCGCGACATCAGTTTCTTCGGATTGGCGGGATCGAGAAAGTCGAGCGCAACCAGCGCGCTTTCCAGATGCGCGAACATGCTTTCGATTTCGTCGCTCGCCGCCCGCGGGCCGACCGGCTCGCCCTGCCCCGCAGCCGTTAGTGCCACTGCGGACGCCGCGCTCGATGCTTCATCCGCGGACAGATAGGCCGTGCGCAATTCATACGCCAGCACCTGCACGGCTTGCGCGAGATTGAGCGAACTGTAGGCCGGATTGGCCGGGATATGCGCGAGCGCGCTGCAACGCTCCACGTCCTCGTTCGACAGACCCGTGCGCTCGTTGCCGAACACCAGCGCGATCTCGCCATGCCCCGCCTGTTCGCGCGCGACACCGGCCGCGGCGCGCGGCGTCCATTGGGGCGGTCCGTATTCGCGCAGCCGCGCGGTCAGCGCGACCGACCAATGCACGCCGCTCAAGGCTTCGGCGAGCGTCGGCACGACATGCGCGGACGCCAGCACGTCGTCGGCGCCGCTCGCCATCGCGATGGCTTCCGGATCGCTTTGCACGTGCGCAACGCGCGGCGACACCAGCACGAGACGCGAGAACCCCATGGTTTTCAGCGCGCGCGCCGCCGCGCCGACATTGCCCGGATGGCTCGGCTCGACGAGCACGAAGCGCGTCGAGGTGAAGCCGCCGCGCAACTCGGCCACGGCGGGATCGGAAGAATAGTGGGTGTGGTCCACGGTGGCGTTCTGCAAGCTAAAGAACGCGTATGGTAGCGCCAACCCCGCTGCGGCTCCGAATTGCGCGTGGATGCGGATGAATCGAAGGCACGGCTTGCGCAAGGACGCCGCGCGAATTTGCGCGTTCCGGGCCGCGCGGCGCATTTCCGACGACACCCCATGCAAAGCGCACCGCCTCGACGCCCGGACTCAGGTAAAATAGCGCGATTCGCGTCCGGCCATGCATGGGCGCCTCGTTCTTATTCAATTCGTCTCCGTCGGCGGAATGCGCACCGGGTCCTGTATCGGGCGGGCGTTCCGTGTTGTTTCAGCGCCTCTCGGTGGCGCCCAATCAGCGCACGCTTAGCGCTCAATTTCCGGCAAGCAGCCGCGCTGCCCCGGCACAAGGATCCAGTCTCATGCATCCCATGCTCAATATCGCTGTGAAGGCCGCGCGCCGCGCAGCCCAGATCATCAACCGCGCATCGCTCGATCTCGATCTCATCCAGGTCAGCAAGAAACAGCACAACGATTTCGTCACGGAGATCGACAAAGCGTCCGAAGCGGCGATCATCGACACGCTCAAGACCGCCTACCCCGAGCACGCGATCCTCGCGGAAGAATCCGGCAAGTCGGACAACGAATCCGAATTTCAGTGGATCATCGATCCGCTCGACGGCACCACCAATTTCATCCACGGTTTTCCGTATTACTGCGTGTCGATCGCGCTCGCCCACAAGGGCATCGTGACCCAGGCGGTGATCTACGATCCGACCCGCAACGATCTGTTCACCGCCTCGCGCGGCCGCGGCGCGTTCCTGAACGACCGCCGCATCCGCGTGGGCAAGCGCGACCGGCTGGCCGACGGCCTGATCGGCACGGGCTTCCCGTTCCGCGAAACGGATGGCCTTGAAGCGTATGGCCGCCAGTTCGCCGAAATGACCACGGCTTGCGCCGGCCTGCGCCGTCCGGGCGCCGCCGCGCTCGATCTCGCCAATGTCGCGGCCGGCCGCATGGACGGCTTCTTCGAGCAAGGCCTGAATGCGTGGGACGTCGCCGCGGGCAGCCTGCTGATCACGGAAGCCGGCGGTCTGGTCGGCAACTACACGGGCGATTCGAACTTCCTGCACGTCGGCGAAATCGTCGCGGGCAACCCGAAGATCTATGCGCAGATGGTCCCGATCCTGTCGCGCTACAGCCGCACGCGCCAACAACCGGCTTAAGGCGTCCTGCCGAGCCGGCTGTCAAGGCCGGCTCGTGCCGTTCAGTCAAGGTTTCTGGAACGCGACGCACCTGAACACACAAGCGGCTTCGGCCGCTTTTGTGTTTGCGAGCCTGCATGCCGCACGCGTTCGTGCTACAAAGCGGGAAGCCGCGCCGGCCCGTCCGCTTGCCGGCTGCGTTTCGCGCATCCTCACCGACCCCGCTTTGCGCCAGATTTGCGCGCAGCTTCCCATCCGCTTCATGAAAAAAGGCTTCTACACGATCATCGCGGCGCAGTTCATTTCGTCGCTCGCGGACAATGCCCTGTTGATCGCCGCCATCGCGTTGCTATCGGTGATTCGTTCGGCCGCCTGGGTCACGCCGCTGCTGCAGATATTCTTCACCGTCTCCTACGTGTTGCTCGCACCGTTCGTGGGCGCATTCGCCGACGCATTGCAAAAGCGGCACGTGATGTTCATCTCCAATGCGTTGAAAGCGAGCGGCTGCCTGATGATGATCGCGGGCGTCCACCCGATGATCGCGTACGGCGTGGTCGGCTTCGGCGCGGCCGCGTATTCGCCGGCCAAGTACGGCATTCTCACCGAACTGCTGCCCGCGGAAAAACTCGTCAAGGCGAACGCGTGGCTCGAATCGGCCACCGTGCTGTCGACCATCGTCGGCACGATGGTGGGCGGCGCACTGATTAGCAGCTTCGCCGATAAATTCGTCGCGCACGCGCATCTGCCGCTGATCCGCTCCTCCGCCGATCTGGCGATGTTCGCGGTGATGATCACCTATGCGATCGCGGCGGCCATCAACGTCTTCATTCCCGATACCGGCGCGCGCTATCCGAACCGCCTCGCCGAGCCGGGCAAGCTGGTCAGCGACTTCCATCACTGCTTTCACGTGCTGTGGGCCGACAAGCTCGCGCAGATCGCGCTGTGGGTCACGACGCTGATGTGGGGCGGCGCGGTGACGCTGCAGTTGCTGGTGCTCAAATGGGCCAACGTGAACCTGGGGCTGTCGCTGTCGAAGGCCGCGGTGATGCAGGGCGTCACGGGGCTCGGCATCGCGCTCGGCGCGGCCGCCGCGGCCGCCTTCATTCCGTTGCGCGGTTCGTTGCGCGTGCTGCCGGTCGGCATTCTGACCGGCGCGGTGGCGATCGCGATGGCGTTCTACAACAAGGACCTGTTTCCCGCCGGCGCGGGCATTCACATCGGCTCGTACGTCGCACCGGTCTATATCCTGCTTGCCTATCCGTTGATGATCCTGCTCGGCGCGCTATCCGGTTTTTTCATCGTGCCGATGAACGCGATTCTTCAGCATCGCGGCGCGACGTTGCTTTCCGCCGGACATTCGATCGCGGTGCAGAATTTCAACCAGAACCTGGCCGTGCTGCTGATGCTCGGCGTGTACGCGTTGCTGCTCACCGCGAAAATGCCGGCGCAATGGATCATTGTCGTGTTCGGCTGCTTCATCACGCTGATGATGTGGCTGGCCAAACGGCGCAGCGCGACGAACGAACGCACGGTGGATATGCGCGCGCTGGTGGAAGAGTGACAGAGTGACGGCGTCGCGGCGAGCGGCGACCACAGCCCGGTGCACGCGGCGATTGTCGCGTCGGCCTGCGGTCTGCCCAGCCGATCGGCCGTTCGGCCAGGGTCCGCTCGCGGCGTCGGCAGGTTAAACTCACGCCCTGAACAGCTAACGCAAAAGACACTTGGGATGGGTATTCAAACCGCAGCAGCCAACGACGTCGCCCAGCACACGCCGATGATGCAGCAGTACCTGCGCATCAAGGCGGAGCATCCGGGCACGCTGGTGTTCTACCGGATGGGCGACTTCTACGAACTCTTTTTCGAAGACGCGGAAAAAGCCGCGCGTCTGCTCGATCTCACGCTCACGCAGCGCGGCGCGTCGGCGGGCAATCCGATCAAGATGGCGGGCGTGCCGCATCACGCGGTCGAACAGTATCTGGCCAAGCTCGTGAAGCTCGGCGAATCCGTCGCCATTTGCGAACAGATCGGCGACCCGGCTACGTCGAAAGGTCCGGTCGAGCGCAAAGTGGTGCGCGTGGTCACGCCCGGCACGCTGACGGACGCCGCGCTGCTGTCCGATAAGAGCGATGTGTACCTGATGGCGCTGTGCGTCGCGCACAATCGCCGCGGCGTCGCCACAAGCGTCGGACTCGCGTGGCTGAATCTGGCGAGCGGCGCGTTGCGCCTCGCGGAAGTCGCGCCCGACCAGGTCGCGGCCGCGCTCGAGCGGATTCGTCCAGCGGAAATCCTGGTGGCCGACACGCCCTCCGATTCGGTTAGCTGGGCGCCGCCCGTCAATGCGGGCGCCCTCACCCGCGTACCGGCCTGGCACTTCGACATCGCGTCCGGCACGCAGCGTCTGTGCGACCAGTTGGAAGTGGCGGGCCTCGACGGTTTCGGCGCTCATTCGCTGACCTGCGCATGCGGCGCGGCGGGCGCGCTGCTGTTGTACGCGGCGGCCACCCAAGGCCAGCAATTGCGCCACGTGCGCAGCCTCAAGGTCGAATACGAATCCGAGTACATCGGCCTCGATCTCGCCACGCGCCGCAACCTGGAACTCACCGAAACACTGCGCGGCACGGAATCGCCCACGCTGTGTTCGCTTCTCGATACGTGCTGCACGACCATGGGCAGTCGCCTGCTGCGTCACTGGCTGCATCATCCGCCGCGCGAATCCGCCGTGGCGCAGGCGCGTCAGCAGGCAATCGGCGCATTGCTCGAGGCGCCGCCGGGTACGGACGTCGATTCGCTGCGCGGCGCGTTGCGGCAGATTTCCGACATCGAGCGGATTACCGGGCGTCTCGCGCTGCTGTCGGCGCGGCCGCGCGATCTGTCGAGTCTGCGCGACACGTTCATCGCGTTGCCCGAGTTGCGCACGCAACTCGCGGCCGTTTCGTCCAATGCGGATTCGCTCGCGCGCATCGACGCGTCGCTCGTGCCGCCACAAGCGTGCGTCGAACTGCTTCAGCGCGCGGTAGCGCAGGAGCCGTCCGCGATGGTGCGCGACGGCGGCGTGATCGCGCGCGGCTACGACGCGGAACTGGATGAACTCAGGGATATTTCAGAAAACTGCGGCCAATTCCTGATCGACCTGGAAACGCGCGAGCGGGCGCGCACCGGTATCGGCAATTTGCGCGTCGAGTACAACAAGGTGCACGGCTTCTATATCGAAGTCACGCGCGGCCAGACCGACAAGGTGCCCGACGATTATCGCCGCCGTCAGACGCTGAAGAACGCCGAGCGCTACATCACGCCGGAGCTGAAAACCTTCGAGGACAAAGCGCTGTCCGCGCAGGAACGGGCGCTGGCCCGCGAGCGTTCGCTTTACGACGCGTTGCTGCAAGCGCTGCTGCCCTTCATCCCCGACTGTCAGCGCGTCGCCGCGGCGCTCGCCGAACTCGATCTGCTGGCGGCGTTCGCCGAACGCGCTCGCGCGCTCGACTGGGTCGCGCCGACGTTCTCGCGGGACGCCGGCATCGACATCGAACAGGGCCGCCATCCGGTAGTCGAAGCGCAGGTCGAGCAGTTCATCGCCAACGACTGCACCCTCACGCCCGAACGCAAGTTACTGCTGATCACTGGCCCGAACATGGGCGGTAAATCAACCTTCATGCGGCAGACCGCGCTGATCGCCCTGCTCGCGTACGTCGGCAGCTACGTGCCGGCGCGGCGCGCGGCATTCGGACCGATCGACCGCATCTTCACGCGAATCGGCGCGGCCGACGATCTGGCCGGCGGCCGCTCGACCTTCATGGTCGAGATGACGGAAGCCGCCGCGATCCTGAACGACGCGACACCGCAAAGCCTCGTGCTGATGGACGAAATCGGCCGCGGCACGTCGACGTTCGACGGCCTCGCGCTCGCCTGGGCCATCGCCCGGCATCTGCTCGCGCACAACAATTGCCATACGCTGTTCGCCACGCATTACTTCGAATTGACCCAGTTGCCCGCCGAGTTTCCGAGTGCGGCCAACGTCCACTTGTCGGCGGTCGAGCATGGCGCGCACGGCATCGTGTTCCTGCATGCGGTCAACGAAGGCCCGGCGAATCAGAGCTACGGTTTGCAGGTCGCGCAACTCGCCGGTGTGCCGAACGCGGTGATTCGCGCGGCGCGCAAGCACCTCGCGCATCTCGAACAGCAATCGGCGGCGCAACCCGCGCCGCAACTCGACCTGTTCGCCGCGCCGCCGATGCTGCTCGAAGATGCCGACGACGAACGCGATGCCAGGCCCGACGCGGCGAGCGCATCGCCTGCCGTACAAGCGCTTGTCGAGCGTTTGCGCGCAATCGATCCGAACGACCTGCGCCCGCGCGAAGCGCTCGATCTGCTATACGAACTGCATGAACTGGCCGCCGCGCCGGATGCGGATCATTGACGCACGGAGCCACCGGCCGCGCCCGCGCGAATCCCGCGCGGCGCTGAGTCTCGTCCTCTCGCTCATGGGCGGCCTCGTAGCGCCGGCCGCGCTGCGCGCACTTTTGGTGCTCTGCGCGCCGTTCGCGTTCGCCGCGCCCGCGCATGCCGAAGCGCCACGCTATTCGTTCGCGGTCATCGCGGGCACGATGCAAAGCGCGGCCGACGAAGCGCCCACGCAACGCCTGATCGATGCAATCGGTCGCGAGCGCGACGTGTCGTTCATCGTCTACGACGGCAATCTGAAGGGCGCGAAGGAAGCCTGTCGCGATGCGTTGTATGAGCGTCGCCACGCGCTGCTCGAAACGTCACGGCCCGCCCTCTTCTTCATTCCGGGTCAACATGACTGGGCCGACTGCGGGTCCGCCGAAGCCGGCGGCTTCGATCCGGTGGAACGGCTCGACCAGTTGCGTCAAACGCTCTTCTCCGACGCCACCTCGATGGGCCAGAATCCGATTGCGCTGACGCGCGAAAGTGAAGTGTCACGCTTTCGTCCGTATCGCGAGAACGTGCGCTGGCAAGTGGGCGGTACGGTGTTCGTCGGCCTGAATGTGCCGAGTCCAAACAATCATTATCTGACCGCGGGCGGGCGCAACGGCGAATTCGAAGATCGCGTGATCGCCAATGCGTTCTGGCTCGAGCACGCCGGGGAATTCGCAAAGCGCCGCGACGCACGCGCGATCGTCGTGTTCATCCAAGGCGACCCGGACCCTGAACGTTATGAACGGCCCGATCGTTTCGCGTGGCTGCGTTTTACGCGCAACGTGCGCCGCGACGGTTTTCTGGAATTCAAACGCAGCCTCGTCAAACTCGCACAGATTTTCCGCGGACCAGTGCTCGTGATTCATTGCGACGACGAGCGCGCGGGCGCCGGCTTCGTGATCGATCAGCCGCTACGCAACGACAAGGGGATGCTGGTGACGAACCTCACGCGTGTGGCGCTCGCGCCGCATGATCGTCAAAACCAGTGGATTCAGATTGAAGCGGATCTCGGCAGGAAACCGCCGTTCCGCGTGAGCGTTCGCGACGTGCCGAGGCAAATGCCGATGCCCGCTGCGCAGCCGGTCATGCCGCGCGACGAGCCGGCGGCCTCGATGCCGGCTGTGCCCGCGCTCGGTCCAGCCTCGGAATTGCCGCCGCTCTTTCAGACGCCGGGGCAGCCTCAACCGGACCCGCAGTCACGCATGCCGGACAACGAGGGAATCGGCGAATACGGGCCTGCCATGTCGGCACCGCCCGCCTCCGCCGTCTTGCCGCACGCGCCGGGCGCCGCCTCTTCGGGCATGCCCGGCATGCCGGCGAGTTCAGTGCAGCGTGGGCCCTGACTTGCCTTCGTCGGCTTCGTCGTCGTCTTCATCGAGGACTTCGAGGCCGTCGGCGCCATGCGCATGCTCGTGCTGGATTTCGTCTTCGGTAGCCGGACGCACGTCCTTCACCGTGAGTGCGAAACGCAGCGCCATGCCCGCGAGCGGATGATTGCCATCGAGCACGACCTTGTCTTCCGCGACGTCGGTCACGACATAGACCAGCGAATCGAGATCCTCGTCGCCCTCTTCCGGCGTGCCCTCGAATTGCATGCCGACTTCGAGCGGTTCCGGGAAGCGATTGCGCGGCTCGATCTTCACGAGATCCGGATCGTACTCACCGAATGCATCTTGCGGCTCGAGCTGGATCTGGGTCTCGAAGCCGGCCTCGTGGCCGTCGAGCTCTTCCTCGATCTTGGGGAACGTGCCATCATAGCCGCCGTGCAGATAGACCATCGGCTCGTCGCTTTCTTCGATCAGGTTGCCCTGCGCATCCGACAGCTTGTAAGCGACCGACACGACGGTGTTCTTTGCGATTTTCATTCGACTCTCCAGAATACAACTCACATTATACGATGCCCAAGCGGCCCACTGACCACCCTGCCGAAGCTGCTGCGGCACGCAATTCGTCATCGACTTCAAAGCCCGCGCTTCCTGTTCTTCCACCCTCGCCCGACACGCCCACGCCGCTACTCGGCAACCTGACTCCGTCGCAATTCATGCGCCGGTACTGGCAAAAAAAGCCTTTCCTGATCCGCCAGGCGATTCCGAACGTCGAGGCGCCGCTCTCGCGCGAGGAGTTTTTCGAACTGGCGGATCGCGACGAAGCCGAAGCGCGGCTAATCACCCACTTTCGCAACAAATGGCAGTTGGAACACGGACCGTTCGCGGCCGACGAACTGCCGTCGGTGAAGCAGCGTGCATGGACGCTCCTCGTGCAAGGCGTCAATCTTTACGACGACCGCGCACGCGCGTTGCTTGATCGCTTTCGCTTCGTGCCGGACGCGCGTCTCGACGACCTGATGATTTCGTACGCGACCGACGGCGGCGGCGTGGGCCCGCACTTCGATTCCTACGATGTGTTTCTTTTGCAAGTAAAAGGCAAGCGTCGCTGGCGTATTGGAGCGCAGAAAGATCTGACACTGCAGCCCGGTTTGCCCTTGAAGGTTTTACAGAACTTCCAACCGGAAGAGGAGTGGCTGCTCGAGCCAGGCGACATGTTGTATTTGCCGCCGCACATCGCTCATGACGGCGTTGCCGAAGGCGAATGCATGACGTGTTCGATCGGTTTTCGCGCACCTTCGGCGAGCGAGTTGACCGCGCAGTTCCTCTATCATCTCGCCGAGCGCGGCGAATCAACGGGCTACGCGGGAGCGCTATATCGCGATCCGGGCCAGCCCGCTGTCGACCGTCCCGCGGCGTTGCCCCAAGCGCTGATCGAAAGGGTTGGCGCGATCCTTGCGCGCATCAAATGGAATGAGCAGGACATCGCGTCGTTCCTGGGTACATATCTCAGTGAACCGAAGCCGAGTGTGGTCTTTGATCCCCCACAAAGACCGCTCAATGAAGCACGTTTCGTCGCTCAGGCATCGAAGTTAGGTGTCAGGCTGGACCGCAAGACTAATTTGTTGTACAACCGCCGTTTTTTCTTCGTAAATGGAGAGGAAACGGCATTCGATGGCGCAAAAAAATGGCTGTTTGACCTCGCTGACCACCGGTGTCTGAGTGCGAAACGCTTTGTAACACTCTCGCACGATTCGTCGGTGACAGCACTGCTACACGAGTGGTATTGTGCGGGCTGGATACAAGTGGGCGAGTTTGCGTAACTCCGCCGGCCTGCTATACCGTACAGTAGAAATTTTGTATGAGAAAGACAACGTATTGACCCCGGATTTATGGATTGTCAGTACGAAAGTGCATATAATTTCCGCCCAAGCCGTAGGGAAGATTCCAGCTCGTGAAAAGAGCGTCTCCACCAGCGGCCCAGGTCGGTGTTGGAGCACATTACCGGTATTATTTTGCGCTGTTGCTTACCTTTAACCATAAAAGGACGTGATCATGAAGAAATCCCTCCTCGTAGCATCCCTGTTGGCAGCCGTGGCACTGGCTGCATGCAACAAGAGCAACGACCAAGCCGCTGCCCCGGCTAGCGACGCAGCTGCTGCTTCGGCACCGGCTGCTGCTGCTTCGGACGCCGCTACTGCTGCTTCGGGTGCGGCTGCTGCTGCGAGCGATGCTGCTGCTTCGGCTACGACCGCTGCTTCGGATGCAGGCGCTGCTGCTTCGGCTGCTGCTCCGGCTTCGGGCGCAAGCCAGTAAGCTGTCGCGTAGGGTTCGCCTCTGGGCGAAAGCCGCATCGGGAGATCGTCGCGATTTCCCGGGCGGTAAAGCAAAACGCCACGGATTCACATCCGTGGCGTTTTGTCATTTGAGCGCTGTTTTTTACAGCGGTATTCGCTCAATGCCGAAAGGCTTATCGATCGCGCGCCGCGTTATCTTCATTCTCTTCGAAAAACTCGCGCACCACTTCGATCTCCCGCGTGCGTTTGAATGGCGGCAAGCTCTGCCATATGCGGCGCCCATACGGTTTGTCGACGAGGCGCGTGTCGCAGATCATCAGCACGCCGCGATCGGTCTCAGCGCGAATCAGACGGCCCGCGCCCTGCTTTAGCGTGATCACGGCCTGCGGCAGTTGATGGACGGCGAATGGGCTCAAGCCCTTCTTGGTGAGCGCATCGAGACGCGCGGACAAAACGGGATCGTCAGGCGGCGCGAACGGGAGTTTGTCGATCACCACCAGCGATAGCGCATCGCCTCGCACGTCCACGCCTTCCCAGAAACTTTGGCTGCCCACCAGAATCGCATTGCCGTATGCCCGGAAGCGATCGAGCAACTCGGTGCGGCTCGCGTCGCCCTGCACGAGAAGCGGGTTGTTCCAGCCGCGCGCTTCAATCGTGTCGCGCAACTTCGCCGAGATGCGGTCCACCGCGCGCAGCGTCGTGCATAGCACGAATACGCCGCCGCCCGATGCTTCGATCGCGGGCAACGCGGCGTCGAACACGGCGTCGGTGAACATCGGCGACGACGGCTGCGGCATATTGCGCGGCACATACAGGAGCCCTTGCGCCGGGTAATCGAAGGGACTGGGCAATGTCATCGAACGTTTCGCGTTCAGGCCCATCTGCGCAGCGTAGTGGGTGAAGTCGCCGCGCACCGACAACGTGGCCGATGTAAAGATCCACGCGCGCGGCACGCCGGCGCGCTGCTTCGCAAAAATCGGCGCGACGGACAGCGGTGTTTCATGCAACTGCACGGTATGAGCGAAGACTTCGATCCAGCGCACCTTTTCATTCGGGTCGGCGCGCCCGGTCTTGCCGTCCTCAGACGCGACGTCGGCGGCTTCGCGCTCGCTCGCGGTGGGCGGCGTGGTCCAGCCCGCGAGCACGCCTTGCAACTCGCGCGCCCGGCGCAAGCACGCGCCGATCGATTCAGCTCGCTCGGCCTGATTCGCCAACGCGGACGTCAAGGCGCCGAGTTCGGTGTCCAGCGTTTCGAGTGCGGGGAATAGCGGGTGATCGTCGGGCAACTGGCCGATCGACAAACGCACCGAGTCTTCCTTGAAGGCGAGCCGCACATCACGCGCGGCGCGCTCGAGCGTCGAGCCGAGCTTGACCCAGTCGACCGCTTCGCGCGCGTGGCCGAGGCCCTCGGCCACCGAATCGCGGGCGAGTTCGAGGAACTGCGCGGTGGAAAGCGTCTCGCCGAAAAACAGCGTGGCGGTTTCCGGCAATTGATGCGCTTCGTCGAAGATGACGGTGTTGGCCGTGGGCAGCAATTCAGCCATGCCGGTATCGCGCAACATGATGTCGGCGAAAAACAGATGGTGATTGACCACCACGATATCGGCCTGCTGCGCCTCGCGGCGCGCCTGCATCACAAAGCAATCCTTGTAGTGCGGGCACTCCTGGCCGAGACAGTTTTCGCGCGTGGAGGTGACCATCGACCACACCGCTGCCGTTTCGGGCACGCTCGCGAGTTCCGCCTTGTCGCCGGTGCGCGTGATCTTGGCGAAGCGCACGATGTCCTGCAAATACGAGGTCTCCTGGCGCGACGGCAAACGGCCGTTATCCGCGGTGCGCTGGAGATAGTAATGGCACAGGTAGTTCGCGCGCCCCTTGAGCATCGCCACCGACACCGGCACAGCGAGCGCGTCGCGCACCGTCGGAATGTCACGCTGGAAGAGCTGATCCTGCAAGTGCTTGGTGCCCGTGGAGACGATCACCTTGCCGCCCCACAGCATGGCCGGCACCAGATACGCATAGGTCTTGCCGGTGCCTGTGCCCGCCTCGACGATCAGCGTATTTTCGCTGCCGTCGAGTGCGTTCGATTCATCGCTTGCAGCGACCTCGGCCGCCGCATCGCCGGCTTGGGACTGCAGACGCCGCGCCGGACGCTTTTGCGCGTCGAACATCGCGGGCTCCGGCATTGCACGGCCCGAGGCTTCCATCGCGGCGGCGACGGCGCGCGACATTTCGATCTGCGAGGCACGCGAGCGATAGCCGTCGATCTGACGCGCCAGCAAGCCGTTCTCGGCGAAGATCTCGTCCAGTTCGGCGACGCGGCGCGGATTCAATGCGGCGCTCAATGCAGACGCGGCAGGACGCGCCGACGGCATGCCGACTTGCGGCGTGCCGCCGCCGGACGGATCGTCGTTCGTCGCACGGGATGAAGTTTCAAGCGGTGAATTCAAGGCAAGCGCTTCCTGCAAAGTCCGGCTCGCGCGGCGCGCGCCCGGCGCCTGCCAGGCCGCGAACTCAGGCGCGTGCGTCCGGTTCGAGCTGCAATTGCAGCAAGATGATGGTGTCCTTGACCTTAAGTTTGCGCTTTTTCAGGCGCTGCAACTCGAAGTCGTCGATGCCGGGCTCATCCGACATTCGGTCGATCAAACGATCGAGCCCACTGTGCTCCGATTCCAGTTGCAGAATGCGGTCGCGAAGTGTGTTCGCGTCGATGACGTGATGTTGATCGCGCATGCTCGCCTCCTCTCGTCTGCGGCGCGGACCGCGTGTGCGGCCCGATGCCTGAGGTTGCTGTCCGGCTTAAAACGCGTTACGACGGCTGCGGCCCCGCTACTACCTTGCGCGAGCCCACTACAGCACGTCTACTGCTGCTGTTGCTGCTGCTTTTTTTGCTGCTCGAGTTCCTGCTGCTGTTTCAACTGTTCCTGACGCTTCTGCTCGGCTTTCTCGGCAGCCTGCTTCTGGCGTGCCTCGACGTCGGCCTTGTGCTGGACGGCATCGGCCTGCTTCTTCTCGAAGCTCTGCTGCTTCTGAGTGCGCTCCTGAGCCTTTTGCGCGCCCTGCTGACGCGCCTGCTCGAGTTTGCGCTGGAAGTCGCTCTGCTTCTGGTCGTAAGCCTTCTGATTAGCTGTGGCTTGCGACGGGCTGATGCCGCGCCGCGCCTGCTCCAGTGCATGCTGACGCTGCTTCTCCTGATACGCCTGCTCGTTGGCGCTGCGCTGCGGCGCCTCGGCGTTGCGCTGCGCCTGGTTGAGCTCGTGCTGACGCTGCTTCTCTTCATACGCCTGCGCGTTGCGCGCGTCTTGCGCCGCGCGCTCGGGCGCGCTTGCTTCGTCCTGAGCGCGCTTGAGCGCTACCCGTTCGTCGCGCTCGCGGGCGCGCAACGCGCGTTGTTCGCCGTCGAGCGCGAGTTGCTCCTTGCGAATGTCGGCCTGCACGGTGCGCATGCTGTCGCGCGCCTTGTTCAGGCAGCGGTTGACGAAGAACTTGCTGTAGCAGTTGTGTTCGGCGACGGCATAGCGGTAGTTGTTTTCCTCGGAGCGCTGATCGAGGACCCGCTGCCGCGAGTCGAATGCGCTGTGCAGCGATGCGGTGTCGGATGCCGCATCCGCGCCGACGGCGCTCGGGCCGCCTGTCGCGCCGGCTGCCTGCACGCCTGACGCGGTGGCGGCCGCTGCGGGACCGCTCGCCGCCAGCGTCGCGCTGCTGCCCAGCGGCGCTGCGGATTGCGCCGCAGCGGGCGCGGACATGGCGAGCATTGCCGCCATGACGCACGATGCGCACGACCCGGAAAACACTCCATTGGAAACGAGCCCGAATCTGGACGCGGACCGCGACGCCGACCTCGGCGCGCTAAGCGGCGAGCCTGTCAAAAGTCGCGCCATGAGCGGCTGCAAATGCGGCAACAGGAACGTCAACGGTTGTGACAAGCGAGAGACCAAGCAGGAGCCCAGGCGGTTGAATGACAAGGAGGTCGGCAACGTCGTAGAAGGTCAGCGGAACATGCCCGAAATTCTATCACCCCGCGGTTGAGCCCTCCGGCATTTATGGCAAAATGCCCCGCTCTAGCAACCAGGCCGCGGCGCGCAGCCCGACGCGCCCTCCACGCGCCCCGCCTCTGCAATCAGCGCGCGGCCTTAGACTGAGTCCGCAGGAACATCAAGACCTTATGACGGAAACCGTAGCACTCAAGATCGTACAGCGCATCGCCGCCGAACTGTCCGTCCAGCCGCGCCAGGTCGCGGCCGCGGTGCAACTTCTCGACGAAGGAGCGACTGTTCCGTTCATCGCCCGCTACCGTAAGGAAGTGACCGACAATCTCGACGACACGCAGTTGCGCAATCTCGAGGAACGCCTGCTGTATCTGCGCGAACTGGAAGACCGGCGCGCCGCGATCATCGCCAGCATCGACGAACAGGGCAAGCTCACCGACGAGCTGCGCAGCGCGATCGAAGGCGCGGACAGCAAGCAGGTGCTGGAAGACCTGTACCTCCCCTACAAGCCGAAGCGTCGCACGCGCGCGCAGATCGCGCGCGAAGCCGGCCTCCAGCCGCTCGCCGACGCGTTGCTCGCCAATTCCCTGCTCGACCCTCAAACCGAAGCGGCCGCCTACGTGGACGCCGAGAAAGGCGTCGCCGACGTCAAGGCCGCGCTCGACGGCGCGCGCGACATCCTCTCGGAACAGTTCGGCGAGACCGCGGACCTGCTCGGCAAGCTGCGCGACTACCTGTTCAACCAGGGCGTGGTGTCGTCGAAAGTGGTCGAGGGCAAGGAGAACGCGGAAGAAGAGAAATTCCGCGATTACTACGATTACGCCGAGACCATCAAGACCGTGCCGTCGCATCGCGCGCTGGCGCTGTTCCGCGGCCGCAACGCGGGCGTGCTGATGGTCAAGCTGGGCCTCGGCGAGGAATTGGACGCGCAGGTGCCGCATCCGGGCGAGGCGCTGATCGCGCGCCACTTCGGCATCGCCAATCAGAACCGTCCGGCCGACAAGTGGCTCTCCGACGTGTGCCGCTGGTGCTGGCGCGTCAAGGTGCAGCCGCACCTCGAGAACGAACTGCTGACCAATCTGCGCGATGAAGCCGAGCACGAGGCGATTCGCGTGTTCGCGCGCAATCTGAAGGATTTGCTGCTGGCCGCGCCCGCTGGACCCAAGGCCGTGATCGGTCTCGATCCTGGCCTGCGTACCGGCGTGAAGGTGGCGGTGGTCGACCGCACCGGCAAGGTGCTCGCCACCGACACGATCTACCCGCACGAGCCGCGCCGCGATTGGGACGGCTCGATCGCGAAACTCGCGCGCATCTGCGCGCAGACGCAGGCCGAGTTGATCAGCATCGGCAACGGCACGGCATCGCGTGAAACGGACAAGCTCGCGAGCGAACTGATCGCGCGTCATCCGGAGTTCAAGTTGCAGAAGATCGTCGTGTCCGAAGCCGGCGCATCGGTGTACTCGGCCTCCGAACTGGCGGCGAAGGAATTCCCCGACATGGACGTGTCGCTGCGCGGCGCGGTGTCGATTGCACGCCGTCTGCAGGATCCGCTCGCGGAACTGGTCAAGATCGAGCCGAAGGCGATCGGCGTCGGCCAGTATCAACACGACGTGAACCAGCGCGAACTGGCCCGCTCGCTCGACGCGGTGGTCGAGGATTGCGTGAACGCGGTCGGCGTGGATGCGAACACCGCCTCCGTCGCCCTGCTTGCCCGCGTGTCGGGTTTGAATGCGACGCTGGCTCGCAATATCGTCGACTATCGCGACGCGAACGGTCCGTTTCCGTCGCGCGAACATCTGCGTAAGGTGCCGCGTTTGGGCGACAAGACCTTCGAGCAAGCGGCAGGCTTCCTGCGCATCAACAACGGCGAAAATCCGCTCGATCGCTCGTCGGTGCACCCGGAAGCGTATCCGGTCGTCGAACGCATGCTCGCGAAAATCAACAAGCACGTTGGTGAAGTGCTGGGCAATCGCGAAGCGCTGCGCGGCCTGTCGCCGAGCGAATTCGTCGACGACCGCTTCGGGTTGCCGACCGTGCGCGACATTCTGCTCGAACTCGAAAAGCCGGGCCGCGACCCGCGTCCCGAGTTCAAGACCGCGACGTTCCGCGAAGGCGTCGAGAAGGTCAGCGATCTGACGCCGGGCATGGTGCTCGAAGGCGTCGTGACGAACGTGGCGGCCTTCGGCGCGTTCGTCGACGTGGGCGTGCATCAGGACGGTCTCGTGCACGTATCGGCCATGTCGACCAAGTTCATCAAGGACCCGCATGAAGTCGTCAAGGCCGGGCAGATCGTCAAGGTGAAGGTGCTCGAGGTGGACGTGAAGCGCCAGCGGATTGCACTCACCATGCGTCTCGCCGACGAGTTCGGCGCAGCCGCGGCGCCGCGCGGCGGTAGCGGTGCCCAGCAGGACCGCGGCGGCCCTGGCCGATCGGGTGGCGGCGGGCGCGGCGCGCAACAGCCGCGCTCGCGCGAGCCGGAAACGGGCGGCGCAATGGCCGCGGCTTTCGCCAAGCTCAAGCAGAAGTAAGTTCGCGCGTTCGGTGCGTGATTCGCTCATGCGCTGAATGCGTTCACGCGCTGAGCGTCATGCGTTGAGCGTTGGCGCGACAAGGCGATGAGCCGCGCCACGAACCCGACCCTCCAACAAAAAGCCCACGCAAATGCGTGGGCTTTTTGTTGCGCGCGCCTTCGGCATAAAGGCGCTCAACATTCAGCGGCAGCGCCGCCGTCAGATCTCGATCTTCGTCCCCAACTCCACCACCCGATTGGCCGGAATACTGAAGAAGTCGGTCGGCTTCGCGGCGTTCTGATGCATCCATGCGAACACCCGTTCGCGCCATACCGACATGCCCGGCAATTGCGTCGGCACCACGGTTTCGCGCGCGAGGAAGAACGACGTGTCCATCATCTCGAAGGTCATGTCGTGCGTGCGACCCACCTCGAGCAGCACGGCCTTCACATCCGGCGTTTCATTGAAGCCGTACGCGGCCTTCACGAGATACAGACCGCCGTCGATGTCCTTGACGGTCACGCGCTCGGCGTCGTTCACGTACGGAATGTCGCGCGTGACGAACGTGAGGAAGATGGTGCGTTCGTGCAGCACCTTGTTGTGCTTCAGGTTGTGCAGCAAGCTCACGGGCACGAGCGTATCGCTGCCGGTCAGATAGATTGCCGTGCCCGAAACGCGGTGCGGCGGGTGCGCGAGCAGACCTTGCAGGAACGGCATGAGAGGAATGCCGTCGGCGGCCGTGCGTTCCTTGACGATCATCCTGCCCTTGAACCAGGTCATCAGCAGGAAGAACAGCAACGCGCCGATACCGAGCGGCAGCCAGCCGCCCTCCTCGACCTTCAGCAGATTGGCGCCGAAAAAGCCTAGATCGATCACCATGAACACGCCGATGATCAACGCCACGAGGAACTTGTTCCAGTTCCACACGTTCACCATCACGACGCACGCGAGGATGGTCGTGATCACCATTGTCGCCGTCACCGCAATACCGTATGCGGCGGCAAGATTATCCGAACTCTTGAACGCAATCACGATGCACAAGATGATGAACAGCAGCATCCAGTTCACCACCGGCACGTAGATCTGACCGATCGCCAGTTCCGACGTGTGCAGGATCTTCATCCGCGGCACGTAGCCAAGCTGGATCGCCTGGCTCGTCAACGAATACGCGCCGGAAATCACCGCTTGCGACGCGATCACGGTCGCCACCGTGGACAGCACGACGAGCGGCAGCACGCCCCAATCCGGTGCGAGCAAAAAGAATGGGTTTTCGATGGCCTTGGGGTCATGCATCAGCAACGCACCCTGACCGAAATAGTTGAGCACCAGCGACGGCATCACGAGCGCATACCAGGCCATGCGGATCGGCTTCGCGCCGAAATGGCCCATGTCGGCGTACAGCGCCTCCGCGCCGGTCAGCACCAGCACGACCGAGCCGAGCACGACATAAGCCTGCAACACGTGCGTGGCCATGAACGTGTACGCATAGTACGGGTTCAGTGCGCGAATCACGTTCGGAGACTGCGTGATGTGCCAGATACCGAGCACCGCGAGCACCGCGAACCATACCAGCATGATCGGGCCGAACAGCCGCCCGACCATCGCCGTGCCGTGCCGCTGGATCCAGAACAGCAGCACGAGGATCACGATGGTGAGCGGCACCACCAGATGCGACAGATTAGGCGCGGCGATTTCGAGGCCCTCCACCGCCGATATCACCGAAATCGCCGGCGTGATCACCGCGTCGCCGTAGAACATGCAGGCGCCGAAGATGCCGAGCATCATCAGCAAGCCGGCCATTTTCGATTTATCTTCGAGCGAGCGTAGCGCCAGTGCCATCAGGGCGAGCACGCCGCCTTCGCCGTTGTTGTCGGCACGCATCACGAACCACACGTACTTCACGCCGACGACGATCACGATCGCCCAGAACATCAGCGATATCACGCCGAGGATCGATTGCTCGGTGAGAGGAATACCGTGTGACGGGCTGAACGCCTCTTTCAGCGCATACAGCGGGCTCGTGCCGATGTCGCCGAACACCACTCCGATCGCTGCAATCGCGAGCGAAGGCAGAGGCTGTTTGTGCACGTGATTGGTATCTGTCATAAACGTGTGGAAATCCGTTCCCTGAGCGGAAAAAACGAGCGCTATTCTAAACTGCTCGCCCGATGCCGCCCGGCTTGTTGTGGATACACCACGTGGATGGTCCGCGCAGTGTAGCACTGCGATATGGGTGCGTCTGCCGCCCGAGGCGTATGGTCCGCAGTGTGTGGCATTGTGCCGTTGGCGAGGCGCCACGCGGTGATATGCGCACGGCACGCACAAAAAAACGGAGCCCAATCGGACTCCGTTTTCTGGGTGCGACCCGACAGGTACGACGCCGAAGTGCGCATCACGCCTCCGGCGACTCCTGTGCTTGCGCCGTGCCGCGCTTGATCCACGCGCCGAGGTTGTGCGGACGAACCGTGTCCCACTCCTCGAACGGTTGATGAATCCACGGATTGGTGGGCAGATACTGCACGTGATAGTCGGGCTTTACTTTCGAGCAGCCCTTGTACCAGAGCACCGCCGAGCGCACCGAGGTGATAGCCGGGTAACGTTCCTTCAGATGCTGCTGCACGCGCGCCAGCGTCACGCCCGAGTCCACGAGGTCGTCGACCAGCAGCACGTTGCCGTGCAACTCGCCGCGCGTCATCGTGATGTATTGCGCGATGTCGAGTTCGCCCTGCTCCGTGCCGGCCGCTTCGCGGTACGAGCTGGTGGCGAGAATCGCGAGCGGCAGATCGTAGATGCGCGAGAGCTGATCGCCGACACGCAAACCGCCGCGCGCGAGGCACAGGATCTTGTCGAACTTCCAGCCCGACTCGTGCACGGCGAGCGCCAGCAGTTCGATCAGCCGGTGATACTCGTCCCAGCCGACCCACAGGTTCTTGTCGTCGTTGCGCGGATCTTTCATCGCAATCATGGGTACACCCTGCACCATGGCTTAAGCCTTGAACGGATGACGCAACAGAATGGTCTCGTCGCGATCCGGGCCGGTCGACACCATGTCGATCGGAATGCCTGCGACTTCCTGCACGCGCGAGAGGTACGCACGCGCATTGGCGGGCAGCTTGTCCCACTCCTTGATGCCGACCGTGCTTTCCTTCCAGCCCGCGAAGGTTTCGTATATCGGCTCACAGCGCGCGACTTCGGATGCGCCACGCGGCAGCAGATCGACGTGCTTGCCGTCGACCGTGTAGCCGACGCACAGCTTCACTTCGTCGACGCCGTCGAGCACGTCGAGCTTGGTCATGCACAGGCCCGACACGCCGTTGATCTGGATCGAGCGGCGCAGCGCGGCGACGTCGAGCCAGCCGGTGCGGCGCGGACGGCCGGTGACCGAACCGAATTCCTTGCCGACGGTGGCGAGTTCGAGGCCGATCGCTTCCTGACGGGCGGCGTTGTCCGCGTCGTACAGCTCGCTCGGGAACGGGCCCGAACCGACGCGCGTGCAATATGCCTTGGTGATGCCGAGAATGTAGTTGAGCTTTTGCGGACCCACGCCCGCGCCTGCGGTGGCTGCACCCGCCACGCAGTTGCTCGATGTGACGAACGGATAGGTGCCGTGGTCGATGTCGAGCAGCGTGCCTTGCGCGCCTTCGAACAGCAGGTTGTTGCCGGCCGCGTTTTCGTCGTATAGACGGCGCGACACGTCGGTGACCATCGGCTTCAGACGGTCGGCATAACCCAGCATCGTATCGAGCGTTTGCTGGAAGTCGACAGCGGCGACGCCCAGGTATTGCGTGAGTACGAAATTATGGTAGTCGAGGTTTTCACGCAGACGTTCGGCGAAAGCTTCCGGCTCGAACAGGTCCTGCACGCGTAAGCCGCGGCGCGCCACCTTGTCTTCGTAAGCCGGGCCGATGCCGCGGCCGGTGGTGCCGATCTTGCTCGCGCCACGGCGCGCTTCGCGGCCCTGGTCGATGGCAATGTGGTACGGCAGAATCAGGGTGGCGGCTTCGGAAATGAACAGGCGCTTCTGAACGTCGACGCCGGCGGCTTCGAGTTCGCCGATTTCCTTGAACAACGCTTCCGGCGACAACACGACGCCATTGCCGATGTAACACGCGACGCCGGGATGCATGATGCCCGACGGAATCAGACGCAAGATGGTTTTCTTGCCGCCGATGATGAGCGTGTGGCCGGCATTGTGACCGCCCTGGAAGCGAACGACGCCTTGAGCGTGGTCCGTCAGCCAGTCGACGATCTTGCCCTTGCCTTCATCACCCCACTGGGTCCCCACGACGACGACGTTGCGCCCGGGGTTCACATTCACTGCGCTGGCAGACATGTTGTTTCGTAAGCTGGTTAAAAACGTATTCTACCTATCTTCGCGGAACCTTCCGAATTTTTCCGTTTCCGCTCAACGGTATGCACGTCATGGGTGAGTGTGCCGAAGGTAACGCGGCCCCAGGCCGCGCCGGGTCCGGTGAAGCTACGGACGCCTTCGGAAATGCGATGAAGATACCCTTTGGACATTTCGACCTGAACGCTTACGCGCGCGGCTCGACGACCCATGCGCCGTTGCGCTCGACCAGCACGCGGTCGAACGCGAATTCGTCCAGATCGTGCTCGTGGCCGGGCAGCGCCTGAATCACCACTTCGCCGGCATCGCGCAGCGCGGCGACACTCACTCGCAATGCGTCGTCGTGCTGCCACGGCGCGAGAATCGCGCTGCTACGGGCTTCGACCGGCGAGATGCGCGCGACTTCGCGCAGGTCGAGCGAAAAGCCGGTTGCCGCGCGCGCGCGGCCGTAGGCCAGGCCTACGTGGTCGTAACGGCCGCCGCGCGCCACCGCGTTCGGCACGCCGTCGACATACGCCGAGAACATCACGCCGCTGTGGTACGCGTAGCCGCGCAGATCGGCCAGGTCGATCATCACTTCAGCGCCCGTCACCTGGCTTGCGAGGAACGCGAGGTCGTCGAGCGCGCGAGCGATGGCCGGCGCGTTCGGCAAACGGGCACGAGCCTCTTCGAGCACCGAGGCGTCGCCGTACAGCGTGGGCAACGCGCGCAATGCGTCGCGTGTGACCGGCGTGAGACCGGCGGTCAATTCGACCAGACGCGGCACGTCCTTGCCTGCCAAGGCGTCGTAGAGCGACTGGCCCAGTTCGGCCGCGGCGGGTTCGGCGTCGATCAGCGCAGCGAGTACGCCGGCGTGGCACAGGTCGAGCCGAACTTTCGCGAGGCCGGCGAGCCGCAGCGCGTCGAGCATCAGCTGCTGGATTTCCAGGTCCGCCTCGAGACCGGCATGACCGTAGATTTCAGCGCCGATCTGGATCTGCTCACGCGTGGCGTGCAAGCCGCGCGGACGCGTATGCGCCACATTGCCCGCGTAACACAGACGCGTCACGCCCTGACGGTTCAGCAAGTGCGCATCGATACGCGCGACCTGCGGCGTGATGTCGGCCCGCAGGCCGAGGGTGCGCCCGGAGAGCTGATCGACGAGCTTGAAGGTGCGCAGATCCAGATCGTGGCCGCCGCCGGTGAGCAGCGACTCGATGTACTCGAGCAACGGCGGCATGACCATCTCGTAGCCGTACGAGCGGAAACGGTCCAGCAAATGGCGCCGCAACTCTTCGATCTTGCGGGCTTCCGACGGCAGCACGTCGGCGATATTCTCGGGAAGTAACCAAATCGACATCGATGCAGTCCTACGACGTTGAACACGGCGGATGGGTGCGCCGGTAAGTGAGTATGAATGGCGGACGGCGGCTCGATTCTGGCGGTTATCGAGGACGTCGGAGAACCCCGGAAGAGACCCACGGGGACCAGCATCACCCTCTCCGGCCAACACGCGTCGATTGCGACTGGCGCCGCGCCGCGCCGTCAGCGCCGCGTGCCTCAGGTCACGATGAACAGCAGAATCAGCCCGAGCACCATCACGATCAGTCCGCCGACGCGGATCTGATGCGGCGGCCGTTCCGCTATTTTACGGAACGTGTCACGCCAGGCGCTCGGAAAAACGAACGGAAACATTCCCTCGATAATCAGCATCAATGCGATCGCGAGCAGTAACGAGCCGGCTATATCCATGCGAATGAAAAGGCCGCGATGCGGATGCCGCGGCGTTCCGGTTATCAGGGTTTGCGCGCAGCCGCGGAAGTGTCCGGGGCCGCGGCGCCGGTCGGGCCACGCATGAAGCGGAAGAACTCGCTGCTCGGGTCGACCACGATCACGTCGCCTGGCTTGAAGGTGTTCCGGTATGCCTGCATGCTTTGATAGAACTGGTAGAACTGCGGGTCGCTGCCGTACGCGGCGGCGGCGATTTCAGCCGCCTTCGCATCACCCTCGCCCTTGATCGTCTGCGCCTGACGGTAGCCGTCCGCAAGAATCGCCTGCTGCTTGACGATTGCATCGGCCTTGATCTGGCCGGCCTCGGCGGCGCCCTTCGTGCGTTCGTCAGCGGCAAGCTCCTGGCGCGCGGCGATCATCCGCTTGTAGACCGCGTCGGCCATCGACGCCGGGAAATCGACGCGCGTCAGTTGCACGTCGATCACCGAGACGCCGAGCGATGCCGCGGCCTTTTCCATCGCGCCGCGTGCTTCGTCGGCAACGGCCCGCTGTTTGGCCAGCGCCTCGGCGAGGGTGTATTTGGCGAAGGCATCGCCGAGCGCGCTGCGCGACACCAGCGCGAGCCGGTCCGGCAAGCTCTGCACGTCGCCCTTCGTTTCGGCGATCAGCTTCAGCGGATCGGTCACGCGGTATTTGACGACCGGATTGGCCAGCAGATCGGTTTTGTCCGACGTGACGAAGCGGTCTTCGTCCGGCGCATCGAGCGACTGGACGCGGTTATCGACCAGCGTGAGCGTTTGCAGCGGCGGCGGCAGTTTGACGTGCAGCCCCGGTCCGAGCAACGTGGGCGCGCTGTCGCCACGCGACGACAACACCGCCATATGCCGCTGATCGACAACGAACACCATCGACGAAGCGGCGAGCAGCACGATCACGACCGCAACCACGAGCGCAATAATCTTGTTCATGTGGTGCGCTCCTTATTGAACGTCGTCTTCGCGCGTACGGCTGCGGAAGGAGTCGCGTGAACGCAATGGATCGCTGCCGGCCCCGGCCTGGCTCGCCGGCGTCGCAACCGCGGCGGGCGCGGAAGCGGCGGTGGATGGTGCGGCGGCACTACCCGGCGCTGGCGGCGTGGCGGTGGCGCCCGATGCGGCTGCGGCGTCGGCAACGCGCTGACGGGTCTGCTCGACCAGCTTGTCGAGCGGCAGATACAACACGTTGTTGCCGCTCTTGCTGTCCACAAATACCTTGGTCGTATTCGAATAGATTTGCTGCATGGTTTCCAGGTACATGCGCTCGCGAATCACCGCGGGCGCTTTCGAGTACTGCGCGTAGACCTGCTTGAAGCGCTCGGCGTCGCCCTGGGCCTGGGCCACTGTCTTGTCGCTATACGCTTTCGCTTCGTCGATCTGGCGGGCCACGTCCGCCTGCGCGCGCGGCAGGAGATCCGCGGCATAAGCCTCTGCTTCGCGCTTCGCACGCTCGTTTTCCTGGCGGACTTTGGCGGCGTCGTCGAAAGCCGCCTGCACCTGATCCGGCGCCTGCACGCCCTGGATCGTCACACCGGTGACGGCGAGGCCGGACTGGTATTCATCCAGGGATCGCTGGATCGCGGCCACCAGTTGCTGGCGGATCGCTTCGCGATCCTGATAGAGAATATCGTTGGTGCTTCGCGATCCGACAATGCCGCGCACCGCCGCCTGCGCGGCCTGCATCACGCTCTGGTCCGGATCGGCGCTGCGAAACAGATAGTCGGTTGGCTTCTTCACCTGATACTGGACGGCGAAGCGCACGTCCACGATGTCCGCGTCATGCGTGAGCATGGACGCATCCTTCACGTTCGCGAGACGCACGACGTTGTTGCGGCCCACTTCCACCTGGCGGATCTGGCCGATATTGACGAGATCATGCGCCTCGAACGGATACGGCAGACGCCAATGCACGCCCTGGCCCGCGGTATAGCGATATTTGCCGAACTGCATCACGACGGCGGCCTGGCCGTCCTGCACGACGAATACGCCGCTGCCCAGATAGATCGCAATCAGCACGCCGATCACGATACCGACGCCGATGCGCGCGCCACGTCCGTTGTCGGAACGGCCACCGCCCGCACCGCCGCCCTTGCGGCCGAACATGCGGCTCAAACGGCGGTTGAAATCGCGCCACATCTCGTCGAGATCGGGCGGGCCTTCACCGTCCTTGCCATTCTGCGGACGCCTGGGTTCATTGGGCCGTTGGCGCTCGCCATTGCCGTTACCGTCGCCCCGGCCCCAGCGCGGATCGTTCAGTGAAAGCATGGCGCGCATGCGCAGCCAGATACTCCGCTCGTTGTAATCGTTCACCTGTGTTCGTTCACCAGAGTAGACAGCGGGTCAATGCAATTGGAACGGGTCAGTGCCCGAGTTCTGGGACCTTGCGGTCGTCGCGCGGTGCTGCCGACCGGTCTTCTTCCGACAGATCGACCTGGGCGTCGGGAAGATCTGGAAGAGGTTCGGCAGTAGCGATTTCGGCGATGGCTGCGCGCAATGTATCCAGACCTTGCCCCGTGCGCGCGCTCAAAAAGACGCGCGAAATATTACCATACTCGTCGCGCTCGACCGCCTCGCCACGGGCCGCCAACTCCGGCACCGAGTCGATCTTGTTGAACACCAGCACTTGCCGGATGGTGTCCGCACCGATTGCGTGCAATACCTCGTTCACCTGGTCGATCTGGTCGAGGCGCACCGCGCTCGATGCGTCGACCACGTGCAGCAGCAAGTCGGCGTGAATGGTTTCCTCGAGCGTGGCGCGGAACGCGGCCACCAGTTGGTGAGGCAATTCGCGGATGAAGCCGACCGTATCGGACACCACCACCTGTCCCGCTTCATCGCCGAGATAGACACGCCGCGACGTGGTATCCAGCGTGGCGAACAGTTGGTCGGCGGCATACGCCTGGGCTTTGGTCAGCGCATTGAACAGCGTGGATTTGCCCGCGTTCGTGTAGCCGACCAGCGAGACCGACATGGTCTGGTTGCGCGAGCGCTGGCGGCGCTGCGTGCCGTGCTGACGGCGCAATTTTTCGAGCCGCGTCTTGAGCGCCTTGATGCGCTCGCCGATCAAGCGGCGATCGGTTTCGAGCTGCGTCTCGCCGGGGCCGCGCAAACCGATACCGCCTTTCTGACGTTCGAGGTGAGTCCACGCGCGGATCAGCCGAGTCGACAGGTACTGCAGTTGCGCGAGTTCCACCTGCAACTTGCCTTCGTGGCTGCGCGCGCGTTGCGCGAAAATGTCGAGGATGAGACTCGTGCGATCGACCACGCGCCGGTTAAGCGCCTGCTCCAGATTGCGCTGCTGCGCAGGTGCCAGAGCGTGATTGAAAATGACGAGTTCGATGTCGTTCGCCTCACACGCGAGACGCAGTTCCTCGGCCTTGCCGCTGCCGACGAACATCTTGGCGTCGGGACTGGCCCGGCGCCCGGTGAGGGTGACTAGGGGATTCGCGCCCGCGCTTTGCGCGAGCAGGCTGAGTTCTTCGAGACTGGCTTCGAAATCGATCTTACCGAAGTCGATGCCGACAAGCGCTGCATTGATCAAATTGGAGGGTATCAAAATGAGGCGGCCGGGAGTAATCGCCAACGGGCGACGCTACGCCGGCCGCGACGGGGGTTAGGACTGTTCGGAATCCGGGTGGAAGTTCACCGGACGGGCAGGCACGACAGTAGAAATTGCGTGCTTGTAGACCATCTGGGTGACCGTATTCCTGAGCAACACGACGTACTGGTCGAACGATTCGATGTTCCCTTGAAGCTTGATGCCGTTGACCAAGTAGATCGACACCGGCACATGCTCTTTACGCAGTGCGTTCAAAAACGGGTCTTGTAACAATTGCCCTTTGTTGCTCATAGCAAACTCCGTGTTTTTTTGCAGGTTGACTGAATTGACGACGAAGGAAAAAGAGATCCGCCGTCAACCGCTACACTATAGCCGATTTTCGTTTTTGCGCGAGGGACCTGGCCATGCGGCCAAAGCCAGCATGCACGCGGGTTTCAGCCTTTGTCCGCGTAAGGGTTCGTCGATGATCTGAACTCTATTCGCAATGGAGTCCCAGTCAGCTTGAAAGTTTCGCGGAAGCGATTTTCGAGGTAGCGTTTGTACGTGTCGGTGATCGCATCGAGTGCATTGCCATGAATCACGATGATCGGCGGATTCTGTCCGCCCTGGTGCGCATAACGTAATTTCGGACGCACCGGACCGCGTCGGCGCGGCTGCTGGAATTCGACCGCGTCGATCAGCGCGCGTGTGAGCTTCGGCGTCGGCAGCTTGGCCATCGCAGCGGCGTAGGCGTCGTCGACCGAACGCATCAGCGGGCCGATTCCGGTTTTCTCCGCGGCGGAAATGAAATGGAACTTGGCGAAGTCGAGAAATTTTAGTTTGCGCTCGAGGTCCGCCTTGGTGCGGTCGCGCACATGCGGATCGAGACCGTCCCACTTGTTCACGCCCACCACCAGCGCGCGGCCCTGCTCCACCACGAAGCCGGCGATGTGCGCGTCCTGCTCCGAGATATCCTGGCGAGCGTCGAGCAACAGGATCACGACGTTGGCGTCCGAGATCGACTGCAGCGTTTTCACCACCGAAAATTTCTCGATCGCTTCGAACACCTTGCCGCGGCGGCGCAAACCGGCCGTGTCGATCAGCGTGTACGGCTTGCCCTGCCGTTCGAAATCAACGTAGATCGAATCGCGCGTGGTGCCCGGCATGTCGAACGCGATCACGCGTTCCTCGCCAACCAGCGCGTTGATCAAGGTCGACTTGCCGACGTTCGGCCGGCCGACGATTGCGATCTTCACGCCGCGCGCCGCCTTCTCTTCGTCGCCCTCTTCCGGCTGGCCGGCGTACGCGACGCCGAGCGCCTCGTTGATCATTTCCGTCACGCCGTCGCCGTGCGCGGCGGAAATCGCGCGCGGGTCGCCGAGACCGAGTTCGTAGAAGTCGGCGGCGACGGCGCTGTACTTCATCCCCTCCGCCTTGTTGACGACGAGGAAAATCGGCCGGCCGGTCTTACGCAGATAGTCGGCGATCGATTTGTCTTGCGGCGCGAGACCGTTGCGGCCGTCGACGATGAACACCACGACGTCCGATTCCTCGACCGCCTGACGCGTTTGACGCGCCATCTCGTGCAGGATGCCGTCTTTCGCGACCGGCTCGAAGCCGCCGGTATCGACGACCAGATACGGCCGATCGCCGGCGCGCCCTTCGCCGTAATGGCGATCGCGAGTGAGACCGGGCAGGTCGGCAACCAGTGCATCGCGCGTGCGCGTGAGACGGTTGAACAGCGTGGATTTCCCCACATTGGGGCGCCCAACCAGGGCAATAACGGGTTTCATCAGATGTTGTTCACGGTGAAACGCGGGATCGAAATCGACCGCCCGCGTAGCGACGCCATGCGGCCGCTACACGGCAGCGTTTGACGAAAATTATCACGAATTCGACCAGCTCCGGCTGCGCTCTCAATATGCGCACCCGGGTGGACGGGGGTTTGGCTGTATGGGCAGCGCCAATCAGGCCGCCAGGTTCAGTCTTTCCTGCTCGGCGGCTCGCATGTCGGTTCGAATACGATTCTCTACCGATTGACGAAGATCGCGCCGAAGGTGGCGCCGCAAGCAGCCACCGATGGCCAGTAGGCCGTTCTCATCCGACTTGCCGGACCAGCCAGTCCGGCGGAATATTTTTTACTGACTCCGCTACACACTAAAAACGCGTGCGGCCGGCAAAGCCGGCCCGCACGCTTGACGCCGAAACCTGTGCGATCAGCGCGGACGGTAGCCGTACAGATCGCCGTCGTGCGTCTGCACCACCAGCGTTTCGCCGGCCAGTACCGGCGCGGCGGTAATTCGACTGCCGTCGGTCTTCGCACGCGCCACGAGTGTGCCGTCGTCGCGCGACAGGAAGTGCACGTAGCCCTGGTAGTCGCCCATCACCGCCGCATGGCCCAATAGGAAAGGCACGCCAAGGTCGCGGTTTTTCAGCTTGTCGTTCTTCCACAGCGGGTTGCCACTGTTGACGTCGAACGCCGACACCACCGACCAGTCGTCAGGCGCGACCACGGCGCGGTCATCCTGCGCCAGGCCGCTCGTGCTCGAGAACGCCTTTTCCCACACCGCGCGGCCCGAGTTCGCGTCGAAGCAGCCGATCTGGCCTTGAAAAGTCACCGCGCAAGTTTGCGAACCGACCAGCGTGGGCGGACCGGTCACGTCATTGATACGCTCGACCTCCGTCACACCCTTCGGATACGACACCGGCGTCTGCCAGTAATTGTCGCCCGACTGCAGGTTGATCGCGGCGAAAGCGCCGCCGGGGAAACCGGCCAGCACGGCTGCGTCGCCCGCGAAGGTCATGCCCGACGACACGCGCAGATTGAGCGGCACCGCGCGGTTGCGGTAATTCCACTTCTGTTCGCCGGTTTGCGCGTTGAACGCGACGATCTGCCCGTCGACCGTGCGCACGACGACGAGCCCATTGCCGACGAGCGGCGGCGAGATGATTTCGCCCGGCGCCTTCGCGGTCCACAATTGCTTGCCGTCCGCGCCGAGCACGTAGACATCGCCCTTGAGTCCGCCCACCGCGGTGAGCGTGCCGTCGCTGCCCACACCCGCCGAGAGATCGTCGCGCAGCTTGACGCGCCAGATGTCCTTACCGGTTTGCGCGTCGATCTTCGCCACGGAGCCGTTGGCGCCCGCCGCGTACACCGCACCGCCCACCGCGACCGGCGAGAACAGGTAACGGCCCGCCTTGCCGACGCTCGTCTTCCAGACTTGCTGCACGTCGAGCACGGGTTTGAACTCGGTGAGCGGCGTCGGCTCGCGGCGCTCGTCTTTCGTGGATGAGCAAGCCGCCATGACGAGAACGGTCATCGCACAGACAACGGGCACAGCGTAACGTTTCAGCAGATTCATCGGTGGACGAAGCATTCAGGAGATTAATTAAAGGAGACCGGTTGGTCGTTGCATGCGGCGCGCTGCACGCGGCGTTCAGCCGCCCAGCGCGTCCAGCTTGAACTGAATCAACTGACGTGCCGAGCTATCGGTTTTCGACAACGAGTCGAGCGCGAGCTTGTAGGCGGCACGCGCATCGTCGCGCTTGCCTTGCGCCGCGAGCAGGTCACCGCGGCCGTTCGCCACGATGCCCTTGAAGGCGTCGGACTGCGGTTCGGCGAGCAACGCGAGACCCTGGTCGTAAGCCTTCTCGTCGAGCAGGAGCGAAGCGAGACGCAGCTTGGCGATCTGCTTGAACTCCTCGTCCTTCGCATGATCGACTACCCATTGCAGTTGCGCTTTCGCAGCCGCCTGGTCGCCCGCTGCGTACAGCGCCTTGGCGGCGCCCAGCGCGGTCATCTGCGCATACGCGGTGCGGCTGAACTTGTCTTCCATGTCGGCGGCGACGCGCGTGATCTTCGCCTTGTCGCCCGACGCCACGGCTTGCTGCACCTGGTCATACAGCACCGCTGCTTCCGCCGCCTGGCGCCGCTGCCAGAAATTCCAGCCGTTCCAGCCGGCTGCGGCAACCAGCGCCACCAGCACGATCCAGGTGGTTGCATTGCCCCACTGCGCCCACCATGCTTTCAGACCTTCAATCGATTCTTGTTCGTCGTGGTAACTCATCGCCCGGCGATTTCCTCTTTCTTGAAACGTGTGCGTGTCGAGCCAGGGCCCAACGACATCGCGATCAGTCGTCGCCGTCTTCGGCGGTTGCAACCATCGCATTGATTAGAAATTCGGTCAAGTCTTCGGCCGGCACGTTATGTTGCTCGTTTTTACCGCCGCTAGCATTGGTATCGCGCAGCGGTTTCACGCCGACCGTGCCGTTGGCGATCTCGTCTTCGCCGAGCACTACAGCGAAGGCCGCGCCGCTCGCGTCGGCACGCTTCATCTGCGATTTGAAGCTGGCCGTTTGACCGTCGGCGCTGCAATGCAGGATCACGTCGAGACCCGTATCGCGCAGACGCTCGGCGATGATGAAGGCCTGCTCGCGTGCCGCGTCGCCCTGATGGACCACGTACACGTCGCAACCTTCGTCTTCCGGCACGAGGTCTTCTTCCTTCAGCAATTCGAGAATGCGCTCGATACCCATCGCCCAGCCGCACGCGGCCGTCGCCTTGCCGCCGAGCTGTTCGATCAGCGGATCATAACGGCCGCCCGCCGCCACGGTGCCTTGTGCGCCGAGTTTGTCGGTGACCCATTCGAACACGGTCAGATTGTAATAATCGAGACCGCGCACGAGACGCGGATTGATCGTGAACGGAATGTTGTTCGCCTTCAGAATGCGCTGCAGACCTTCGAAGTGCGCGCGCGATTCCTCGCCGAGAAAATCGATCAGCTTCGGCGCGTTCCGAGCGACTTCCTGCAGGGCCGGATTCTTCGTGTCCAGCACGCGCAGCGGGTTCGTATAGAGACGGCGCTTCGCGTCTTCGTCCAGCACGTTCATGTGCTTTTCGAGGTACGCGATCAATTCAACGCGATGTGCGGCGCGTTCTTCGGCGAGACCCAGCGAATTGATTTCGAGCTTGATGCCCATCAGGCCGAGGTCGTCCCACAGGCGTTGGCACATCATGATGATTTCGGCGTCGGCGTCCGGACCGGCAAAGCCCAAGGCTTCCACGCCTACCTGGTGGAACTGGCGATAGCGGCCGCGCTGCGGACGCTCGTGACGGAACATCGGGCCGATGTACCACAGACGCTTCGGCCCGTCGTACAGCATGTTGTGTTCGATCGCCGCGCGTACGACCGCCGCGGTGTTCTCCGGGCGCATTGTCAGATTTTCGCCGTTCAATGCGTCGGTAAAGCTGTACATCTCTTTTTCGACGATGTCGGTCACTTCACCGATACCGCGCTTGAACAACTGCGTATGCTCGATGATCGGGGTACGGATATTCTGATATCCGTACGAACGCAGCAACGATTTGACGGTCGTTTCGAAAAATTCCCACAGCCCGGCTTCCTGCGGAAGGATGTCGTTCATACCCTTCACGCCCGACAGCTTGTCGAGCTTTTTCTTCTGTTCAGTCATCTGTATTCGTTCGACGATGTTTAATTGAGTGCTTCGGCGCGACCTGCTTCGACACGACCGTAGCGGCGCTCGACGTAGTCACTCACGATTTGCTGGAATTCTTGCGCGATGTTCTCGCCGCGCAGCGTCTTGACCTTCTCGCCGTCGATGAACACCGGCGCGGCCGGATTTTCGCCCGACCCCGGCAAACTGATGCCGATGTTCGCCTGCTTCGATTCGCCCGGTCCGTTGACGATGCAGCCCATCACCGCGACGTGCATCTTTTCGACGCCAGGATATTGGTCGCGCCACACCGGCATCTGCGTGCGCAGATACGTCTGGATTTGCGACGCCAATTCCTGGAACAGCGTGCTCGTGGTCCGGCCGCAACCGGGGCACGCGATCACCATCGGCGTGAACGAACGCAGTCCCATTGTCTGCAAAATTTCCTGGCCGACGATCACTTCGCCCGTGCGCGACGCGCCCGGTTCAGGCGTCAGCGAAATGCGGATCGTGTCGCCGATGCCTTGCTGCAGCAACACGGACAACGCCGCCGTCGACGCCACGATGCCTTTCGAACCCATGCCCGCTTCGGTCAGGCCGAGATGCAGTGCGAATTCGCAACGGCGCGCGAGTTCGCGGTACACGGCGATCAGATCCTGCACGCCGCTGACCTTGCACGACAGAATGATCTTGTTGCGCGCGAGACCGAGTTCGACCGCGCGCTCGGCGGAACCGATCGCCGACTGGATCAGCGCTTCGTACATCACGCTCTGCGCTTCCCACGGCGTGGAGCGCGCGGCGTTTTCGTCCATCATCTTCGCGAGCAGGTCCTGATCGAGACTGCCCCAGTTGACGCCGATACGCACCGGCTTGTCGTACTTCACCGCCGCTTCGATCATCTGCGCGAACTGCGTATCGCGTTTCGCGCCGTGACCGACGTTGCCCGGATTGATACGGTATTTCGACAGCGACTCCGCGCACGCCGGGTAATCGCGCAGCAGCAAATGACCGTTGTAGTGAAAATCGCCGACGAGCGGCACGGACACGCCCATGCGGTCGAGCTGGTCGCGCACGGCCGGCACGGCCGCGGCTGCTTCCGGCGTGTTCACGGTGATGCGCACCAGTTCGGAACCGGCTTGCGCCAGCTCCTTGATCTGGATCGCGGTGCCGATAGCGTCAGCGGTGTCCGTATTGGTCATCGACTGGATACGCACCGGCGCATCGCCGCCGATCGTGACGAGTTGGCCGCCCCAACGGACGTCCACCGCGTGCGACTTGCGCCGCGCCGCCTGGCCGCCGAACACCGGCTCGTTCGAAACTATCTTGCTACTGGATTGGGATTGAGCTTCGGATTGCATCGAAAGACCCATTTACGCCGCATGCGCCACGCAAAAGACGTCGCGCCTGAATTGAAAAAGCGCCGCAGGCCTGTTGGCCGCGGCGTATACCGTATCTGTCAAGGCAGCGCGAAACGCGCCACATTTCCCTTGGCCGCCGCGTACTTCGACGGATCGACCGGCTGACCGTCGAGTGTCAACGACTCAAGACCCGCCTTGTTGCCGACCGTGACCTTGAAAGGGGGCACGCCCGTCACTTCCTTCCTGTCGCCCGCACGCACGATGCCAGAGAATACTTCCTTGCCATCCTGGCCGCGCACGCTGAACCAACTGTCTTGCGTCACGCGCAGCGCGACTAGCGCAGCGCCCGCAGGCACCGCCGCTGCCATCGACGCGCTCGCGACGGCCGCGGCCGGTGCGCTTGCGCTCGGCGCAACCGCCGCTTGAGCCTGCGAAGCCACCTTTGGCGGCGCCGCTGTTGCCGTAACGGGCGGCACGGAAGACGCCGTCGTGCCGGTTGTCAGCGGCGCGGGCATCGGCGTGGCCGACGCAGCGCTCTCCGCCGCGACCTGCGTTTGCGGCGCGACTGCAGGCTCTTCCGCCGTTGCCTCCGAACCCGCCGGCTGGCCTTGCGCCACCGCGCCCGATGCACCGGTCACGCCACCGGCGGCGCCGTTCGCGCTGGCCTTCAAGCGCGCGAGCCACGCCGACGAATCGCCCCCATTGGTATGCCACATGGCGAGCGCAATTACCGCGACGACCACCGCCGCCACACCCCACAGCCACGAGCGGCTCTTTTGCCCGCCACCGCCGAGCGATAACGACACCCGGCCGCGCGGCAAATCCTTGCCAGACGACGCCGGCATCGACAGATCCGGCGCAGGCACGCCTTTCTCGCGGCGCAAAACCTGCGTAAACGGCGTGGGATCGGCACCGAGCATCTTCGCGTAGCTGCGCACCACGCCAAGCGCGAAGGTCGTATCCGGCAGATGGCTGATATCACCCGATTCGAGCGCGCGCAGTTTGGCAGCGGACACTTTCAGACGCGCCGATACATCTTCGATCGTCCAGCCTTTCGATTCGCGCAACTGGGTCAAGCGCGCGCCCACCGCCGCCAACGAATCCAGGCCCGGTTGCACCGCAGGCTGTGCCACCGTCCGAGCGACCGGCGCCGGATGGGCTTCGTTCATGTCTGTGTCGTGCGGCTGCGGGTGCTGCGGCTCACTCATCCCAAATCCTTTAGCGTCGATTCTTTTTCACTTGTGCGCCCGGACGGGCTAAAGCCTCTCGCCCGAATCGCAGACCGTTTATAACAAAATGTGCGGCCCCATGTGCCGCTTCCGATCGCTTCTGCAAACTTTCTTTTCAACCGTGACTGACGATCAGGACTTTCGCGCACTCGTGGAACTTTCCACTGAGCGCCGGCGCCCTGCCCGCCGACACGATTACACGGCGCGAACCTCGATGACCTTTGCCGCCTTCCCGGTGCGCTCAGCAAGACGCGTGCGATCTTTCACCGCACCGGCCAACTGACCGCAGGCAGCGTCGATATCATCGCCGCGTGTCTTACGCACCGTGGTGACGACGCCCGCGTCCATCAACACTTGTGCAAACCGCTTGATCTGTTCCGGCTTCGAGCGGATGAGGCCCGACTCCGGGAACGGATTGAACGGAATCAGGTTGAATTTGCACGGCACGTCGCGCGTCACGGCCAGCAGTTCGCGTGCTTGCGCCTCGCTGTCGTTCACGCCGTCGAGCATGCAATATTCAAACGTAATGAAATCGCGCGGCGCGACTTTCAGATAGCGCTGGCAAGCCGCCATCAGTTCGCGCAGCGGATACTTCTTGTTGAGCGGCACCAGCATGTCGCGCAGCGGATCGCTAGGCGCATGCAGCGAGACCGCGAGCGCGACCGGCAGATCGGCGCCGAGACGGTCCATCATCGGCACCACGCCCGAGGTCGACAACGTGACGCGCCGACGCGACAGGCCGTATGCGTTGTCGTCGAGCATCAGGCGCATGGCGGGCACCACCGCGTCGTAATTGAGCAACGGCTCGCCCATGCCCATCATCACGACGTTCGTGACGACGCGCTCGCCCTTGCCGTCGCCGCCCGTGGCCCGGCCGCCTGCCGTGCCGCGCGACGCGCGCAGCGCAAATTCAGCCATGCGCAACTGGCCGATGATTTCGCCGGTGGTGAGATTGCGGGAGAACCCCTGTTTGCCGGTCGAACAGAAACGGCAATTGACCGCGCACCCCGCTTGCGACGACACGCACAGCGTACCGCGCGTTTCCTCGGGGATGAAAACGGTTTCGACCGCATTGCTGTTGCCGACGTCGATCAGCCACTTGCGTGTGCCGTCGGTCGAAATGTGGTCGCTGACGATGCCCGGCATCGAGATCGTGGCGCGCCCCTTGAGCTTTTCGCGCAAGGACTTCGCCAGATCGGTCATGCCGTCGAAATCGGCAGCGTTGTATTGGTGAATCCAGCGCTGCAATTGCTTGGCGCGAAACGGCTTCTCGCCCAGACTGTCGCAATAGGCGACAAGCCCTTGGGCGTCTAGGTCGAGAAGGTTGACGGTGGGACTGCTCGTCATGTCGAATCCTGCCATTTCAGTGCGAGACTGCGTTCATGCAACAAGCTGCATGAACGCAATGCCGTTCGCGCCCATTCCTGCTGCTTTTACCTTACTACTTTGCCAGGCGATTCGTGCGATTAATCCAAACCGGCTGCACGGATCGCACGGCGCAAATCTGCATCAACGCGAATAGACGTTCACTTGCGGGAAGAAGAATGCGATCTCGACCGCAGCCGTTTCAGCGGCGTCCGAACCGTGCACCGCGTTAGCGTCGATGCTGTCGGCGAAGTCAGCACGGATCGTGCCCTTTTCCGCCTTCTTCGGGTCGGTCGCGCCCATCAGATCACGATGCTTCAGGACGGCGTTTTCGCCTTCCAACACTTGCACGACCACCGGACCCGAGATCATGAACTCGACCAGATCCTTGAAGAACGGGCGTGCGGCGTGCACAGCGTAGAACTTCTCCGCGTCGGCGCGCGACAGGTGGACCATGCGCGAAGCCACGATCTTCAGGCCTGCGTTTTCGAAACGGCTGTAGATCTGGCCGATCACGTTCTTGGCCACTGCGTCCGGCTTGATAATCGACAAAGTGCGTTCGATCGCCATAAAAACTCCAAAAAATTAAGAGGTTACAGATTCAAATGAATCCGCTATTGTAGCATGTTCCCATGTATGATTGCGATTGAACCCTTACAGCATTGAAAGGCTTCAAGCAGGAGTTCCGGAATGCTGATAGCGTAGGCCTTGTTGGAGATTTCGAGGCCATTGAAACTCCTCGCCACCGCGCCAATCTTAGGAATGAACACCGCGCGACCGGCGGCAAAATCCGGCAGGCGCTGCACGATTTCGGTACACCCGCTGTACAACCACTACGCAACACGCTTCTGACGTAAGGAGAGACCATGAACGAACATCCGTATAGCTTTGGCCGCACTGGCGCGGTCAGCACAGTCGAAACGCGTAACCGCGTGCTACGGAACACCTACTGGCTGCTGGCGCTGTCCATGATTCCGACAGTGCTGGGCGCGTGGGTTGGCCTCGCTACCGGTTTCTCGCTGTTCGCCGCCACCAGCCCCGCCATGAGCATGCTGGCGTTCTTCGCGATCGCCTTCGGCTTCATGTTCGCCATCGAGAAGACCAAAGACAGCGCTGTCGGCGTCTTTGTGCTGCTCGGCTTCACGTTCTTCATGGGCCTGATGCTGTCGCGCATCCTCGGCTTCGTGCTCGGTTTCTCGAATGGGCCGTCGCTGATCATGCTCGCCTTTGGTGGCACTGGTGTGATCTTTGCCTCGATGGCAACGATCGCCACGGTCAGCAAGCGCGACTTCTCGGGTCTCGGCAAGTGGCTCTTCATGGGCGTGATCGTGCTGCTGCTCGCTTCGGTCGCGAACGTGTTCCTGCATCTGCCGGCCTTGATGCTGACGGTTTCGGTCATGGCCATCGTGATCTTCTCGGCCTACATGCTGTTCGACGTGCAGCGCGTCGTGAACGGTGGTGAAACGAACTACATCACCGCTGCGCTCGCGATCTACCTGGATCTTTACAACGTGTTCGTCAACCTGCTGGCGCTGCTTGGTATTTTCGGCGGCAACCGCAACTAAAGATGATTCGAGGCGCGGCGCCCAAAACGCCCGCCTTGGAAAAAAGCCCATAACGAGCGATCGTTATGGGCTTTTTCAATGCAGCGTCCGCACGCGGCTCAGATGCGCGTCACAAACTCAGCCACGCAAAGCCTTCGTCCTGCGAAGCCACCACCACTTCGGCGGGCTCCGAGCCCAGCACACCCGCCATCGCGGCTTGTGCCAGTTCCGGCAAGTTGTTTTGCTGGCTCAGATGCGCGGCTACCAGGTGACGCAAGCGCGACCGGTCGAGCGACGCCAGAATCTCCGCCGCCGCGTCGTTGTTCAAATGCCCGTGATTGCCGCCGATGCGCGCCTTCAGCGATTGCGGATAGCGGCTGCCCGCCAGCATTCGCAGATCGTGATTACACTCGAGCACTAGCGCGTCGCAGCCGCTCAGCACCGAACTGATATGCGGCGTCGAAGTGCCGACATCGGTCAGCACGCCGAGCCGGCTGGCGCCGTTCGAGAACACATACTGCAGCGGCTCCCGGGCGTCGTGCGGAACGGTGTAAGGGAGGATCCCGAGGTCGCCGATTGCCACCGCCTCGTCGCCCCACAGCACCTGCAGGTCGACATCGGCTTCGTCCGCGCCCACTGCGCGGGCGGTGCCCCAGCTCATGTACAGCGGAATCGACCACTTGCGCGCCAGTGTCAGCGCGCTGCCGATGTGGTCGCTGTGTTCGTGCGTGATGAGAATGGCGTCGAGGGCCTCAGCGCTCGCGCCGAGCCGCGCCAAACGCCGCTCGACTTCCTTGGCCGAGAAGCCGCAGTCGAGCAACACGCGCGTGGTTGTGGCGCCGCTGCGCGCTTCGACCAGCAACGCATTCCCTTCACTGCCGCTGCCAAGACTCGCGAACCTCACGGCCCGCTTAATTCAGTTGCGCGTGCAGCAGCGTCACGATGCGTTGCGCGTCGGACGAGTTGTCCACTTGTCCGTTCGCGTCCAGCACCGCGACCTGCGTCACGCTGTCGCCCTTGGAGCGCACATTGACGAGGAATTCCTGACCCGGCTTCTTCGACGAACTGCCGCTGTAGAACAGCTTGCCGAACAGCCCCTCCTTCTTCAGTTCCTGCATCGAATCCGCGTAACGCACGTAGTAGATCCCCTTTGCGCGGTCGCGGTTGTCGACGGTGAAGTTGGTGCGGTCGAGCGCAAGGCCCACACGCAGCCATGCACGGTCGAACGATTCCTGCAGATCGAGCGTCGACGCGCCCGCGGTCTTGTCGATTTTGGCCGGCGCGGTAGCCGGACGCGCATCGGTCAGCAGTTGCTTCGATTGCGCTTCGGTCAGGCCGAATTTCTGCATCAGCTTGGTGAGGAACAGCGCCTCCAGCGCGGGATCGCGCGGACGCTCTTCCCAGCGAGACGACGTCTTGTCCTGGCCCGTCAGCATTTCTTCCATCGCGCTATGCGTGATCGAGATGTCCGTGGTGTCGGACGCACCGCGCGACACGAGCGTGCGGAAGCTGTCGCGGGTGCCCGACGAATACGCGAAGTCGATGACCTTGCCCACCGTGCGGCGGAACCAGTCGTCCGGAATATTGGCGCGATTTTCAGCCCAGTCGGTCACCAGGATGCCGGTGGCCGGCGCGTCGGTTTTCAGCGCGAAGCCGTTTTCCTGCCAGAACTCCTGCAACTGCGACCACAGTTGTTCCGGCGAGCGGCCGTCGACCACCAGCCAGCGGCGGTCGCCGTCGCGCTCGATGTGCATGCCGAACGGGTCTTGCGCGGTGGGTTGCCCTTCGGTGGCGTTGCCCGCCGCGGTGATCGCGCGTTTCGTGGCACCGCCCAGTGCCAGATTGGCGGGCGGCGCGACATAGCGCTGATCGGTCGGCGTGGTGGTGAGGTCGCCCGGAACGGCGAGCGGCGGCGCGCTGCCCGCGCCCTTGTAGTTGACGCGGTCGGAAGCGAACCAGTCGTTCAGCGTGTCACAGCCGGCGAGCGTCGTGAGGGCAAGCGCCAGCGCCGCCATGCGGGTTGCGTGGAGGGAAAGTGCGGAACGTTTCATGAGGTCCTTCGTGATGCTGGAACGCGGTGCCTGGTTCTGTGTGCCGGGAACGTGGGCTGGATCGACGTCGGTTAAGGGGATGCCGGTGGCAGGCTTTCGTTAGCGCTGATGGGTGCCGCGATGGGTCCGCTTAGCCCAGCAGGCCCGCTTCGCGCAGCGCGCCGCGTACCGCTTCGTGGTATTGCGCGTCGAGCGGCGTGAGCGGCAGGCGGATTCCGCCCTGCACACGACCCAGTTGCTGCAACGCCCATTTCGCGGGAATCGGATTCGATTCGATGAACAGGTTCTTATGCAGCGACAGGAGTTTGAGATGAATCTCTCGGGCGGTCCTGGCGTCCGCGGCAAGCGCGGCCTTGCACAGTTCGCTCATCGCGCGCGGCGCGACGTTCGCGGTGACCGAAATATTGCCGTGGCCGCCGAGCAGCATCAACGCGATCGCGGTGGGATCGTCGCCGCTGTAGATGCCGAAGTGCGCGGGCGCCGACTTGATCAGATGCGCGGCGCGATCGATGTTGCCGGTCGCTTCCTTCACGCCAATGATGCCCGGCACCTGCGCGCAACGCAGGATGGTTTCGTTGCTCATGTCCGCAACGGTGCGGCCGGGCACGTTGTACAGGATGACCGGCAGATCGACGGTTTCCGCGATCTTCGTGAAGTGGCGATAGATGCCTTCCTGGGTCGGCTTGTTGTAGTACGGCACGACTTGCAGCGTGGCGTCCGCGCCCACTTCCCTCGCCTGCTGCGTGAGTTCGATCGCCTCGGTGGTGGAATTGCCGCCCGAGCCCGCGATCACCGGAATCCGGCCCGCCGTGTGCTCGACCGCCGTCTTGACCATCAGCACGTGTTCCTCGACCGATAGCGTGGCCGATTCGCCGCTCGTGCCGACCACGACCAGCGCATTCGTGCCCTCCGCGATATGCCAGTCGATCAGTTTGCGAAACGCCGGCAGATCGAGGCTGCCGTCTTCAAGCATGGGGGTGATGATGGCGGGAATGCTGCCGCGAATCCGGACCCCGTCGTTGCTGCCTGTATTGCCGCTCTGGTTGCCGTTAGTCATGAAACGCCATGAATTTGATCAGGTAAACCGCGATTGTAGCGGATTAGCCAGCCAACTCGTAACAAGGCGGGGGTGCCGCCTGCGCGGTGTCGACTGAGCGCTCCGCTTCGAGAATTGCGCAAATCCGCTGGACGTAAGCCGGACGCGGCTGCGCGAGAAAACCATCTTGAAACGCGACCACCCGCAGGCGGCCCCGGACCACATCGAGCAGTTCGCCGGGCGCGAGCAGGAACGCGGGATTAGAGGGCTTGCCGATGCTTTCGTTTCCTTGCGCGAAGGTCTCGTAAACCAGTACGCCGCCGGGCGCGAGCAAGTTCAGAAGCTGCGGAAAAAGCGGCCGATGCAGGTAGTTCGTCACGACGACAGCGGCGAATTTCGCGTCGTCCGACAAAGGCCATGCGGCGCCCTCGAGGTCGGCGGCGAACGTCGTGATGAGCGGCTCGTCGCGCATCGTGTCGAGCGCCACTGCGTCGCGGTCGATCGCCGTCACCGGATGACCCCGCGACGCAAAAAAGCGCGCATGCCGCCCGGCTCCCGATGCCACGTCCAGCACGGCGCCGCCCGCCGCGACCAGGTGCGCCCAATGGCGCACCCACTGCGACGGCTCGCCGTTTCCGTGCGATGGCGGCGAGACGGCCGGCGTATTCATCGCTTGCACCCGCCGCTCAGTTGTATGACAGGCCCATCGCTTCCCGCACGTCGCGCATCGTTTCGGTGGCGAACTTGCGGGCCTTGTCGCAGCCGTCGGCGACGATCGCGCGCAACAGCGACGGATCGTCCATGTACTTCTGCGCGCGTTCGAGCATGGGCTGCTGTTCGCGCAGGATGCCTTCGATCACCGGCTGCTTGCACTCGAGACAACCGATGCCGGCCGTCCGGCAGCCCTTCTGCACCCACTCGTGCGTGGCTTCGTCCGTGTAGACCTGGTGCAGTTGCCACACCGGGCATTTGTCCGGATCGCCCGGATCGGTGCGGCGCACGCGCGCCGGGTCGGTCGGCATGGTGCGGACTTTTTTCGTGATCGTTTCCGCGTCTTCGCGCAGGCCGATCGTATTGCCGTATGACTTCGACATTTTCTGGCCGTCGAGACCCGGCATGCGCGACGCCTCCGTGAGCATGGCCTGCGGCTCGACGAGGATGATCTTGCGCGACCCTTCGAGGTAGCCGAACAGCCGCTCGCGGTCGTTCATCGACAGACTCTGCGACTCCTGCAACATCGCGCGCGCCTGTTCGAGCGCTTCGTCGTCGCCTTCCTGCTGGTAGGCATTGCGCAACTCGTGATACAGCTTCGCGCGCTTGCCGCCGAGCTTCTTCGCCGCTTCGCTGGCCTTTTCCTCGAAGCCCGGCTCACGGCCGTACAGGTAGTTGAAACGGCGCGCGATTTCACGCGTCATTTCGACGTGCGGCACCTGATCTTCACCGACCGGCACGAGCGAGCCGCGGTACAGCAGAATGTCCGCCGCCATCAGCACCGGATAGCCGAGGAAGCCGTAAGTGGACAGGTCCTTGTCCTTCAGCTTCTCCATCTGCTCCTTGTAGGTCGGCACGCGTTCGAGCCAGCCGAGCGGCGTGCTCATGCCGAGCAGCAGCGCCAGTTCCGCGTGCTCGGGCACCTTGCTCTGGATGAACAGCGTGGCCTGCGCCGGATCGATGCCGGAGGCGAGCCAGTCGATCAGCACGTCCCAGACGTTCTTTTCGATCACTTCGGGCGTTTCGTAGTGCGTCGTCAGCGCGTGCCAGTCGACCACGCAGAAGAAACACGGGTATTCGGACTGCAGCCGCACCCAGTTTTTCAGCACGCCGTGATAGTGGCCGAGGTGCAGTGACCCGGTGGGCCGCATGCCGGAGAAGATACGGTCTGGGAACATGGTTATTTAAAAAAGCGAAACGAGTGGAGTCAGAATTGCGGTAATCGCAGCGTAGCCGATCGTGACGAGCGGGCTCAACCAGTAACGCGTCAGCGTGCCCGTCATCACCAGCGCCATCACGATGAAAAAACCGTAGGGCTCGAGGCGCGACAGCGCGATCGATTGCCGCGGCGGCAACAGCGCCATCAGCACCCGGCCGCCGTCGAGCGGCGGCAGCGGAAACAGGTTGAGCACGCCGAGCACGAGGTTCACGCCGACGCCCGCGCCCGCCATGCGCGTGAGAAACGGCTCCTCGACGCTCAGCACCGCGAGCGCGACGCCGAACAGGCCCCAGATCAGCGCCTGCACGAAATTGCATCCTGGACCCGCCGCCGCCACCCACAGGCTGTCCCAGCGCGGATTGCGCAAGTTGCCGAAGGCGACCGGCACGGGCTTCGCGTAACCGAACATGAAGGCGCCACTGGTGGCGAAGTACAACAGCAGGGGAATCGCGATCGTGCCGAGCGGGTCGATGTGCCGCATCGGATTGATGGAGACGCGGCCGAGCACGTACGCGGTATTGTCGCCGAGCCAGCGCGCGACGTAACCATGGGCGGCTTCGTGCAGCGTGATCGCGAAAATCACCGGCAGCGCGTACACCGCAATGGTCTGTATCAGGGAAGAATCCATATCTCGCTATTGTAACAACGCGGTTGCGTGCGTCTGTCCGCTTTCGTTCATGCCGTTTCTTCGAGACCGAATGGCGCGAGAGAACCGCGCCCGGCTCGCACCAGCACCGGTTCGGCGCCGCTCAGATCGATCACCGTGGACGGTTCGCACACGCACGGGCCGCCGTCGATTACCAGATCCAGTTGTTTTTCCAGCCGCGCGCGAATGTCCTCCGGGTCGTTCAGCGGCTGCGTTTCGCCCGGCATGATCAGCGTGGAGCCGAGCAGCGGCTGGCCGAGCTCCTCGAGAATCGCCAGCGTGATCGCGTGCTCGGGCACCCGCAGGCCGATGGTCTTGCGCGACGGATGCGACAGGCGCCGCGGCACTTCCTTGGTGGCCTGCAAGACGAACACGTAGGGACCCGGCGTCACCGATTTGATCAGCCGGTACTGCCGGTTGTCGACCATCGCGAAATTCGCCAGCTCCGAGAGGTCGCGCACCAGCAGCGACAGCAACTGCTTTTCGTCGAGCCCGCGAATGCGCCGCAGGCGTTCGACCGCGTTCTTGTCGTCGAGATGGCAGGCGAGCGCGTAGCTCGAATCCGTCGGCAACGCGACCACGCCGCCATCGTTGATGATCTGCACGGCCTGCTTGACGAGCCGCGGCTGCGGGTTGTCAGGATGAAGCCGAAAGTATTGGGACATGATGACTAACCATGGCTACGGATGACTGCGAACGGAAACCGGATGCGAAGCAGACAGAGAAGCGGACAGAGAAGCGGACGAACAAGCGGACGAAAGCACGCGCCAGGGGCGGCCGGCTTTCGCGCGTATCGTGCCGCCGCGGCACGGCGCGCGATCACAGCCAGCGTTCCCAGACGGGCTTGAGATCGGAAGGCAGCGGCGGCAGCGTGCCGAGGTCGACGCGGCCTTCGCCGGGTGCGTGGAAATCGGAGCCGCGCGACGCCTCGAAGCCGAAACGGCGCGCGACATCCGCATATTCGCGGTATTGATCGGGCGTATGACTGCCCGTCACCACCTCGATCGCCTTGCCGCCCAGATCGATGAATTCGGCGAAAAACGCGTCGAATTCGACCGGCGAATAGTCGTAGCGGCCCGGGTGCGCAATGACCGCCTCGCCGCCCGCGGCCCGAATCCAGCCCACCGCGTCGGCCAGTTTGGCCCAGCGATGCGGCACATAGCCGGGCTTGCCGTCGCCGAGAATACGGGTGAACACGTCTTGCGTGGAACTGGCGTAGCCGTTTTCGACCATGAAGCGCGCGAAATGCGTGCGCGAAATCATGTCCGGATTCGACACGTACTTGAGCGCGCCCTGGTAGGCGTCGGGAATGCCGAGCGTGGCCAACTGTTCGCCGATCGCCTCGGCACGCGCGGCGCGGCCGTTGCGGGTGCGCGCGAGACCGTCGATCAGAACCGAACTGGTGGGATCGATGCCGAGCCCGACGATATGCACCGTGCGCGAGGCCCACGTAACCGAAATTTCCACACCGCTCAGGTAGCCCATGCCGAGCGCTTCCGCCGCGCTGCGCGCCTCTTGCTGGCCGCCCAGTTCGTCGTGGTCGGTCAAGGCCCACAGCGTCACACCGCCCGCGTGCGCGCGGCGCGCGACGTCGGCCGGCGCGAACTGGCCGTCGGAGACAGTGGAGTGGCAGTGGAGGTCGGCGTTCATCAGTGTCTTGAAAAAGTTCAGCGCTCATTTTACTGCAACGCAGTAAGTGAACGCGGAGCTATCTCGCGCCGCCGTGCCTCATCCCCCGGATTTTTGGAGGCGTCTACGCGCAAAACCCTTCGATCAGCGCAGCCACCTGCTCCGGCTGGTCGTGATGCACCATGTGCCCCGCTTCGTCGATGATCTTCTCGCGCCAGTCCGGGAAAGCCTGAAAGCGCGCCTTGAACTCGTCGAGCGGAATGTCGCCGGCGATCTGCGCGAGCGTTGGCGAGTTGGCGGCTTCAACGTGCAGCACTTTGGCGCTGACCTTGCGCCAGACGGCCATGACTTCGTCGAGGCGATACAGCGTCGGGCCGCGCAGCTTGTGCGCCGGATCGGCGAGCAGCATGAAGCGCCCTTCGGCGTCCGGCTTCGACCAGTGCTGCGCGAGAAACCGCGCGCGCCGCGGATCGAGCCGCGGGTTGGTCTTGATCAGCCGCCCGGCGACCTCGTCGAGCGACGCGTAGCGCTTCAAATGTGGCGGATCGCGCAACTCGTCGAGCCAGTGACGCAGCCGGCCAGGCGCTTGCGCCGGGTGCGACGGTGCGAGGCCGAAGCCTTCGAGGTCGATCACGCGCCGCACCCGCTCCGGCCGCACGCCCGCATAGATGCACGCGATGTTCGCGCCCATGCTGTGGCCGACCAGATTCACTTCGCCGGTTGGCGCATAGTGGTCGAGCAATGCGTCCAGATCGGCCAGATAGTCCGGAATCCAGTAGTTGCCGCCGCCATGCTCCGCCACCGGCCAGTCGGACAGGCCGAAGCCGCGCATGTCCGGCGCGATCACCTGCCAGTCGCCGCCGAGCGCATCGACGACGAACTGGAAGGACGCCGCCACGTCCATCCAGCCGTGCAGCATGAACAGCATGGGCGCACGCGGACTGCCCCAGCGCCGCACATGCAGACGGATGCCGCGCACGGCGATGAATTCGGATTGGGAGAGAGTCATGAACGGCGCACCCGGAAAAGAATGGTCGTTCGATTATAGCGAGATAGCCGGCGCGGCGTCTGCCGATTGGGGAACGGGTCGCTCCGTCAGTCGTCCTCTGCGGGCGCAACAGGCGCGGGAGCGTCGAGGCCCGCCAGCGCGGCCAGTTCCGCTTCATCGAACCCTGCGTCGCGGCGCGCCTCGAAATTGAACGGGCCACGTAGTTTCGGTGCGTGATACTGGTCGGCGAGACGCGTGTAAGTCGCGTGCGGATCGAGGCCACCCTGGTCGCACAAGTAACGGAACCAGCGATTGCCGATCAGTACGTGGCCGATTTCGTCGCGCAGGATCACGTCGAGAATCGCCGCGGACGCCTGATCGCCCGCTTGTTGCAGCCGCGCGCGGATCGGCGGCGAGGCGTCGAGGCCGCGCGCTTCCAGCGTGCGCGGCACCAGCGCCATGCGCGCCAGCACGTCGCCACGCGTGCGCTCGCACATGTCCCACAGGCCATCGTGCGCGGGGAAATCGCCGTAAACGTGGTCGTATTCCGCGAGGCGCGCGACGAGCAGCGAGAAGTGATACGCCTCCTCTGCGGCGACCTTGAGCCAGTCCGCGTAGAAGTCGGCGGGCATGCCCGCGAAGCGCCACACGGCGTCGAGCGCGAGGTTGATCGCGTTGAATTCGATGTGCGCGAGCGCGTGCAGCAGAACGGCGCGCCCTTGCGGCGATTGCATGCTGCGTCGCCCCAGCTTGCGCGGCTCGACCAGTTCGGGCCGCTCCGGACGGCCCGGCAGGCCCGCCGGCTCTTCGAGTTCGAGGTCCGGCGAGCATGCGAGGCTGCCGTCGAGCACGGCGGCGTACAGCGCACGGGTGGCGGCCGTCTTCGCGACTGGATCGGTTTCGCGCAATGCGGCGAGCGCCGCCGTGCGTGCGCATCGAGCCCGGTTCGCGGCGTTGGAGGCGAGCGGCATGGAGGAAGCGGACGGAGCGGCGCGAATCATGGCAAGCGGATCGGCAAAGGGAACGGCAGTTGGACTGCGGTGGAGAGGATGACAGCGGGACCCGGAAAGGAGCGAAGGAAAGCCAAATCCGGGATCCAAGGCGAGGTCCAAAACGCTGGCTCACGGACACAACCGGCGACACGCGTAACAGTGGCGCACAACAGGAAGACACGGCCTGTGACCCTCGCACTTCCCTGCCCGCCTCGCCAGGCACCCGAATCACACAACCGTTTACAATACTCGATTCGACCATCCGACGCGCTCGTTGCGTTGGCGACACGCGCCGATTCAGGCAGCTTTCAGCCCGCCGCACCGCGCATGGCGACCGATCAAGAGGAGACACTGTGACGATTTACAAGCTTGGCGAAGCCGCCCCGACCATCCACGAAAGCGTGTTCGTCGCGGATTCGGCGAACATCATCGGCAACGTGACGCTCGGGGAAAATTCGAGCGTGTGGTTCGGCGCGACGATTCGCGGCGACAACGAGCCGATCACCATCGGCGCGGGCAGCAACGTGCAGGAAAACGCGGTGCTGCACACCGACCCCGGCTTTCCGCTGAAGATCGAGGCGAACGTGACCGTCGGCCACCAGGTCATGCTGCATGGCTGCACGATCAAGGAAGGCTCGCTGATCGGAATTCAGGCGGTGGTCTTGAATGGCGCGGTGATCGGCCGCAACTGTCTGGTCGGAGCGGGCGCCATCGTCACGGAAGGCAAGGGGTTTCCCGACAATTCGCTGATTCTCGGCGCGCCCGCCAAAGTGGTGCGCGAACTGAGCGAGACGGATATCGCCAATATGCAGCGCGGCACGGCAAGCTATGCCGAACGCCGCGAGTATTTCAAGGCGCAGCTCGTGCGTATCGGCTAAACAGCCGGAGCGCGGGCGCGCACGGCGCGGCATCAGGCCGCGTCATTCGACCGAGGAAAAGTTGTGAGCGACCAGTTGCAAAAATTCATGTTCAGCGCGGCGCCGGTGCGCGGCGAGATCGTTTCGCTGCGCAATACGTGGCAGGAAGTGCTGACGCGGCGCGAGTACCCGGCGCCCGTGCGGACGATTCTCGGCGAGATGATGGCCGCGTGCGCGCTGCTGTCGGCGAATCTGAAGTTCGACGGCACGCTCATCATGCAGATTTTCGGCGACGGCCCGGCCAGAATGCTGGTGGTGCAGTGCAGTTCCGATCTGTCGATGCGCGCCACCGCGAAGCTGTCCGGCGAAGCGGGCGACGCGATCGGCGACGCCACGTCGCTGATCGAACTGGTCAACGCAGGCGGCCACGGCCGCTGCGTGATTACGTTGGACCCGCGCGACAAGCAGCCGGGCCAGCAGCCGTATCAAAGCATCGTGCCGCTGTCGGGCGTGGACGGACCGCTCAAGTCGATGGCCGAAGTGCTCGAACATTACATGCATCACTCGGAACAGCTCGACACGCGCCTGTGGCTCGCCGCGAACACCGAGCGCGCGGTCGGCATGCTGCTGCAAAAGCTGCCGGGCGACGGCGGCATCGTTCCGCATCCGGGCGAACTGGACGCCGATACGTGGGAACGCGTCTGCACGCTGGGCGGCACGCTGTCGCAAGACGAGTTGCTGAAGGAAGAGCCGGAAACGGTGTTCCGTCGCCTCTTCTGGCAGGAAAACGTCCAGCATTTCGAGCCGGCCACGGCGCGCTTCGAATGCTCCTGTTCGCGTGAAAAAGTCGGCGCGATGCTCAAGATGCTGGGCCGCGAGGAAGTGGATGGCGTGATCGAAGAGCGCGGTCATGTGGAGATCCATTGCGAATTCTGCAACCAGCGCTACGAATTCGACCCGGTCGACGTGGCGCAACTTTTCGTCGCGAATGCCCTCTCGCAAGGAGTGACGCCGGCCACCGAACAACGGCATTGAACGCCCACCGGCGCGGGCGTGACGCCCGCCCCACGGCAACGCGTGTCACTTGTCCACGGCAGCAAACTACCGCGCCGTCCGCTGTCTTTTCAAGGCTCGGGCGGCGCGGTATCTTTGATCATTGCGTCGTGTCATTGGCGGCCACGCCCGCATGTTTTGCTTAGGCATCCGACCGGCGGAGATCGAACATGAACCACCTCACTTCGTTGATACGTTCGGCGCGCACCTGTGCCGTATTGGCGGTTATTGGCGGCAGCGTTGCGCTAGCCGGCTGCGTGATGGACCCACCAGGCCCCTCGCCAATTTATAGCCGCTTGCCCGCCGACCAGTCAGGCATGGGCAACAACGCCCAGCCGCTTACGCAGGAAGAGCGTCAACGCTATGACGCCATCGATCAACAGGTGATGGCCGAGCAGAACCAGGCCATTGCCGCGGAAAACGCCGCGCAGGCGTGGTCGCGTTATTACTCGCCGCCCGTCAGCGTGTACGGCAGCTATTACGGCGGTGGGTGGGGGCACGGCTGGGGAACGGGTGTCGGCGTCGGTTACGGGCCGTACTGGGGCTGGTAAGACGAGTCCAATGCAACGAGGCAATGCGAAGAGTCAATGCGCGGTGCGTTGCGGGCGGGTTCGAGTGACGACGGCTCGATACGACGACTGAGCGCGACAACCCGGTGCCACGGCTCAGTGCGGGGCCGTCTTCTCTTTCGCGGTCTTGCTCCCGCGCTTTCTATCCGGCCTGGCGCGAGATTCCGGATTGGGCACCATATGCAGCGGTGCGCTCGACATCTCACCACGCGTGGAAGTCGTCACTGAAGGTGTGTTCGCGGTCGGCAACGGCGCATTCGGCGAGACGAACTGCACGAACACCTCGCTGTCCTTGACCATGCCCATTTCGTAGCGCGCCCGCTCTTCCACCGCGGCCGTGCCGTTCTGCAAATCTTGCACTTCTCCCTGAATACGCTCGTTGCGCAGCTTCGCATCGACGTTCTTCTGCTGTTGCTGCGCCAGTTGCTGCTGCAACTCGTGCACGCGCAACCAGCCGCCGTGCCCCCACCAGAGCGGGTACTGGATCAATACCAGTAGAACGATCAGGACAGCAGTGACAAGCCGCATGAAGTAAGCACAATAAATACGCGCCGCCCTGCGCTATACGCAGGGCGGCGAGGTCAATCAGGAACGAAGGATAACCGGCTCATCGGTTAGCGCAATCAGTTTGGCTACCTGCAGTCATTTAGCGCAGATTGTAGAACGCCGACTTGCCCGGATAGCTGGCGATATCGCCGAGGTCTTCTTCGATACGCAGCAACTGGTTGTACTTCGAGATACGGTCCGAGCGCGACAGCGAACCGGTCTTGATCTGGCCGGCATTCAGGCCGACTGCGATATCCGCGATAGTCGAATCTTCGGTTTCGCCCGAACGGTGCGAGATCACGGCCGTGTAGCCTGCGCGCTTCGCCATTTCGATCGCCGCGAACGTTTCCGTGAGCGTGCCGATCTGGTTGATCTTGATCAGGATCGAGTTGGCGATGCCCTTCTCGATGCCTTCCTTCAGGATGCGCGTGTTGGTGACGAACAGGTCGTCGCCCACCAGTTGGATCTTCTTGCCGAGCTTGTCGGTCAGCAGCTTCCAGCCGGCCCAGTCGCTTTCGTGCATGCCGTCTTCGATCGACACGATCGGGAATTTATCCGCGAGCGTGGCGAGGTAGTCGGTGAATTCCGCCGACGACAGTTGCAGGCCTTCGCCGGCCAACTGGTACTTGCCGTCGTGATAGAACTCGCTTGCCGCGCAGTCGAGCGCGAGCAGCACGTCTTCGCCGGCACGGTAGCCCGCTTTCTCGATAGCTTGCAGGATGGTGGACAGGCATTCGTCGTTGCTGCCGAAGTTCGGCGCGAAGCCGCCTTCATCGCCGACTGCCGTGCTCATGCCGCGGTCGCTCAGGATCTTCTTCAGTGCGTGGAACACTTCGGCGCCGCAGCGCAGCGCTTCGCGGAAAGTCGGCTGGCTGACCGGCACGATCATGAATTCCTGGATGTCCAGGCTGTTGTTCGCGTGCGCGCCGCCGTTGACGATGTTCATCATCGGCACCGGCAGTTGCATCGCGCCCGAACCGCCGAAGTAGCGGTACAGCGGCAGGCCGGCTTCTTCGGCGGCGGCCTTCGCGACGGCCATCGAAACGGCCAGCATCGCGTTCGCCCCGAGGCGCGATTTGTTGTCCGTGCCGTCGAGTTCCAGCAGTGTCTTGTCGAGGAAAGCCTGCTCGGAAGCGTCGAGGCCCATGATCGCTTCGGAGATTTCGGTGTTGATGTGCTCGACGGCCTTCAGCACACCCTTGCCGCTATAACGGCCGGTTTCGCCGTCGCGCAGTTCGATGGCTTCACGCGAACCCGTGGAAGCGCCCGACGGCACCGCGGCGCGGCCCATCGTGCCCGACTCGAGCAGCACGTCGCATTCGACGGTGGGGTTGCCTCGCGAATCGAGAATCTCTCGACCGATGATATCTACGATAGCACTCATGGTTTCCTCAAGAAATGACGTTGAATTCTTTACTGTGACACTGTATCTGGCGCAGGCCGGTCTCCCCGGCAGACAACTCGCGCACCGATACGTTCGACGACCATTGCGTGCATGTGCCGCGTGCCGACGGGCAGATCATGCACGCGAGGCATGACACGCCGCGCATGCTGAATCAGTTGAAATCGCTTTCGAGGAACGGCGCGCGCTTGACGGCCTGGTCGAGCGTGACAAGCGTTTCCAGCAATTCGGCCATGCGGTGCAGCGGCACGGCGTTCGGGCCGTCCGATTTGGCTTCCGAAGGCTTGGGATGCGTCTCCATGAAGAGCCCCGACACGCCCACCGCCACCGCGGCACGCGCCAGCACCGGCACGAATTCGCGCTGACCGCCCGAGCTCGTGCCCTGCCCGCCCGGCAATTGCACCGAGTGGGTGGCGTCGAACACGATCGGCGCGTTGGTTTCGCGCATGATCGCGAGCGAGCGCATGTCCGACACCAGATTGTTATAGCCGAACGACACGCCGCGTTCGCACGCCATGAAGCGGTCTTCGGAGAGGCCCGCTTCACGCGCCGCGTCGCGCGCCTTGTCGATCACGTTCTTCATGTCGTGCGGCGCGAGGAACTGGCCTTTCTTGATGTTGACCGGTTTGCCCGAGCGCGCGCAAGCATGGATGAAGTCCGTTTGACGGCACAGAAAAGCCGGCGTTTGCAACACATCGACCACCGACGCGACCTGCTCGATCTCGTGCTCGGCGTGAACGTCGGTGAGCACGGGCAGACCAAGCTGGCGCTTCACTTCGGACAGGATACGCAGGCCTTCGTCCATGCCCAAGCCGCGGAACGACTTGCCGCTGCTGCGATTGGCCTTGTCGTACGACGATTTGTAGATGAACGGAATGTTCAGCTTCGCGCAGATTTCCTTGAGGCGGCCGGCCGTGTCGATCGTCATCTGTTCGGATTCGACGACACAGGTGCCCGCGATCAGGAAAAACGGCTTGTCGAGCCCAATTTCGAAATCGCCCAGTTTCATGCTTGCTCTCCGACTTCCTTTTCCACGCGCGACTGCTGATGCGCGAGCGCCGCTTCCACGAACGACTTGAAGAGCGGATGGCCGTCACGCGGCGTGGAGGTGAATTCCGGGTGGAACTGCACGCCGACGAACCACGGGTGCATGCCGCGCGGCAATTCCATCATTTCCGGCAGATCTTCACTCGGCGTGCGGGCGCTGATGACAAGGCCGCCGGCTTCGAGCTGGGGCACGAAGCGGTTATTGACCTCGTAGCGATGACGGTGACGCTCGTTCACGTCCTTGCCGTAGATCTCTTCGGCCATCGTGCCGGGCTTGATCGGGCAACGTTGCGAACCGAGGCGCATCGTGCCGCCCAGGTCCGATTCCTCGGTACGCTTTTCGACGCGGCCTTCGCGGTCGTACCACTCGGTGATCAGCGCGACCACGCGGTTTTCGGTTTCCTGGTCGAACTCGGTGCTGTTCGCACCCTTCAGACCCACCACGTCGCGGGCGAATTCGATCACGGCCAGTTGCATGCCGAGGCAGATGCCGAGATACGGCACCTTGGCTTCGCGCGCATAGCGGATCGCGGCGATCTTGCCCTCGGTGCCGCGACGGCCGAAGCCGCCCGGCACGAGCACCGCGTCGAGATGCCTGAGGCTTTCGACGCCCTTCGTCTCGATCTCTTCCGAATCGATGTATTCGATGTTCACGCGGGTCGCCGTATGCATCGACGCATGGCGCAGCGCTTCGATCAGCGACTTGTACGACTCGGTCAGATCGACGTACTTACCGACCATGCCGATCGTGACTTCGTGCTGCGGATTCTCGAGCTTCTCGACGAGCCTCGACCACATGGACAGATCGGCCGGCTTCGGCGTGAGCTTGAGTTCCTCGCAAATGATCGCGTCCAGACCCTGGTCGTGCAGCATCTGCGGAATCTTGTAAATGCTGTCCGCGTCCCACACGGAAATCACCGCGTCTTCGGGCACGTTCGAGAACATCGAGATCTTCGCGCGTTCGTCGTCTGGAATGCGGCGGTCGGCGCGGCACAGCAGCACGTGCGGCGAGATGCCGATTTCACGCAGCTTCTGCACGCTGTGTTGCGTGGGCTTGGTTTTCAGTTCGCCGGCGGTGGCGACCCACGGCACCAGCGTGAGGTGCACGAAGCACGCGCTGTTGCGGCCCATGCGCAGGCTCATTTGACGCGCGGCCTCGAGGAACGGCAGCGATTCGATGTCGCCCACGGTGCCGCCCACTTCGACGATCGCGACGTCCGGCTCGCCGCACGTCGCGGAAGCCGCGCCGCGTTCGATGAACGCCTGGATTTCATTCGTGATGTGCGGGATGACCTGCACCGTCTTGCCGAGATAATCGCCGCGGCGTTCCTTGCGGATCACCGATTCGTAGATCTGGCCCGTGGTGAAGTTGTTGGCCTTGCGCATCTTCGTGCTGATGAAGCGCTCATAGTGGCCGAGGTCGAGGTCGGTCTCCGCTCCGTCTTCCGTCACGAACACTTCGCCGTGCTGAAACGGGCTCATCGTGCCGGGGTCGACGTTGATGTAGGGATCGAGCTTGAGGAGGGTGACTTTGAGACCGCGCGATTCGAGGATCGCGGCGAGGGAAGCGGCGGCAATACCCTTGCCGAGGGAAGATACTACGCCGCCGGTGACGAAAACATATTTGGTCATCGCTGGATGCTCGCGGGAAAAACGGATTATACCGTAAAGCAGGGCCCCAACCCCAGCAAAATCCGAGCGGCCTGCACGACCAGGGAGGCCGCGGCGGCGGCAATCGGCGCGCGCCGATCTTGCACCGTTTCACGGCGATATGAAGCGCGAGGCGCGTTGGGCTCGTCAGTCGCGGAGCTAACCTCACTGTCATCGCCCGGCATCGCAACGGTATCTCCATGCGCCGGCCAACCCGCCTACAGCGTCAAATCACCGCTCCAGCTCACGCAACATTCGCTGCACCGCGCGCGCGGTTTCGATCGGCTTTTCCATCGGATAGAGATGGCTGCCCTCGATCCATTCCAGATGACTGCCGGTCGCGCGGCGGGTTGCATCGAGACCGGCCTGGCGGATTTCCTTCGAACGCGTGCCGGCGATGAACCCCACCGGCACCGGCGCGCCGCGCGCGAGCCGCGCGCCGAGCGTGTGCGGCAAGGTCCGGTAGATCTGATACTCGGTGCGGCGGTCGAACGCCAGCGAACGCGAGCCGTCCGGCGAGGTTTGCGGAATGCCGAAGTCGATGTAATCGGACAGCATGCGCTCGTCCCAACGCGCGAATGCCGGCTTCGAATGGAAGTGCCGCCACGCTTCGTCGCGGCTCGCCCAATGCGTGCGGCGCGCGCGGGTGGCGGCCGCGGGCGACAGGCGCTCGTCGAGCCCGGTCCATTGCGACACGCGCAGCATGCTGCTGCGCCAGCCGGCGATCACCGGCGAATCCAGCATCACCACGCCCCTCACCCACTGCGGCTTCTTGAGCGCGGCCATCAACGACAGATAGCCGCCGAGCGAATGCCCCACCAGCCACACCGGTTGCTCGTACGAACGGCCGATGTCGTCGAGCAGCTGCTCGACCAGATGCGGCCAGTCCTGAGTCACCGGATAGCGGGTGTCGTGGCCGATGCGCTCGATCGAGCGCAGTTCGTAGTCGTCGGCGAGTTCGGCGAAGATCGTCCGGTAGGTCGACGCCGGAAAGCCATTCGCATGCGAGAAGTGAATGATGTTTTTCAACTGTGGCTCTCTCCGTTCTGTTTTCGCGCGCGGGCTTCTTGCGGCTTGCGGCCTGGCGGCATGTTTGTTCTGTGTTTGTTCGCGTTGCTCCCGCGCTTCTTCTCTTTCGTGCGGCCGGCGATCCGTCAGCGATCCATCCAGTAGCGGCGCTGCGTGTCGCGATAGCGCTCGAGCGTCAACGCGGCGCCGCTCATCGGCGCGCCGGCTTCGGCTCCGGCGTCCGGCGCGCGATCCGGGTTGACCTCGACCCGCACCGCGCCGTCCGTATCGCTGCGCCCCAGCTCGATGCGCCGCGCCTTGTAGCGCTCGAACACACCCACGTTCGGATGATGAAAACGGTTGCGATAGCCTACCTGAAATAGCGCGATGAGCGGATCGATAGAGTCGAGGAACGGCTCAGTCGACGAGGTCTTGCTGCCGTGATGCGGCACCACCAGCACCTGCGCACGCAGCGCCCCGCGATCGCGCGCGAGCAGGACGCGTTCGCCCGGCGCCTCGATATCCGCTGCCAGCAGCGCCGCCATGCGCGACCGGTCCGTTTGCACCGGCCCGGCTGACGAGCCCGCTTCGGCCAGCGCGGTCCTCACGCGCAGCACGCAGGAATGCGCGTTCGGTTTGCCTTGCAGCGGCCTGGCATTCGGCCAGAGCATCGCGAACTCGACGCCGTCCCACTGCCAGCGCTGCCCCGCCGCGCAACCCAGCGTCTCGGCGCCGCGTTCTCGCGCGTTCGACCACAGCGGATTCTCCGGCGCCAACGCCGCCACCATCTGACGCACCTCGATCGCGTCCAGCACCGCGGGCGCGCCGCCCGAATGATCCGAATCGGCGTGACTGACGATCAGCGTGTCGAGCGCCGTCACGCCATGCGCCTGCAGGAACGGCACGACGACGCGCTCGCCCGCGTGAGTCGATTCCGGACCGGGGCCCGCATCGAACAGCAGCGTGTGATGCGCCGTCTCGATCAGCACCGAGCTACCCTGTCCGACGTCCAGCGCGGTCAGACGGAAGCTGCCGTGCGGCGGCCCCGAAGGCGCCGGCAGCACAAGCGGCAGCCAGGTGAGCGGCGCAGCCCAGCGCAGCGGCCAGCCGCGCGGCGCCAGGCACCAGAGCACGCCAAGCGCCGCCGCGCCCAGCGCCCACGCGTCCGGTTGCGGCAGCCGCCACAGTGTCCACGCAGGGCCGGACAGCATCCGCAAACCCGCGGCCAGCGGATCGAGCAACGCGTGCGCGGCGCCGAACGCGTAGGCATCGAACGGTGCCGGCAGCGCGATGCCGGCCAGAACAACCGGCGTGACGAGCAGGCTCACCCACGGAATCGCGAAGGCGTTCGCGAGCGGACCGATCAGCGGAATCTGCGAGAACCAGTAGACCGTGAGCGGCGCGAGCGCGATCGTCACCGCGAACTGAACATGGGCGGCGTCGCGCAGCCGTTCGCCGCAAGCGCGAATCCAGCGGCGCGGGCCGACGCGCAGACGCGCGCACCGGGTCGCCGCCTCGCCGCCCTCGCGCTCTTCGGCGCGGCGTTGCTCGTGATCCCGCACGCGGGGCCGGCCCGACATCGCGAACAGAATCGCCGCCACGGCGCAGAACGACAACCAGAACCCCGCCGACACCACCGCCCACGGATCGACCAGCAGCACCAGCCCTAGCGCCCACGCCAGCACCATCGAACGCGCGAGGTTGCGGCCGCTGACAAACGCCAGCGCGACGACACTCGCCATCCACAGCGCGCGCTGCGCCGGCACGTTGAAGCCGGCCAGCGCCGCGTGCAGCGCGGCGAACATGGCGCCGCCCGTCACCGCGACGACCTGCGCGGGCAGATACAACGGCCAGTTGCGGCCGATGAACCCCGAGCGCCGCCACAACGCGCCCGTCAGCCAGCCCGTCAGACCCGCGACGATACCGATGTGCAAACCCGAGATCGCCACCAGATGACTCGTGCCGGTGCCGCGCATCAGCAGCCAGTCGGCGTCGCTGATCTCATCCTGTGCGCCGATGGCGAGCGCCACCACGATGCCGCGATGCGGCGCGTCGGCGAGCACTTTGTCGATGCGCGCCCGCAACGCGGCGCGCCAGCGGTCGACGGTCACGCTCACGCCGCGCGCATGGCCCGGCAAGCGCATGGCATGCGCGGGTGCGCTCACATAGCCGGTGGCGCGCACGTTGCGGGCAAGCAGGTTCGCTTCGGCATCGCGCACGCCGAAGTTCGCGTTGCCGTGCGGCCGTTTGAGCCGCACCGTCAAGCGCCAGCGCTCGCCCGGTTCGAGTAAAGGCGCCGGCGCATCGTCGGCGATCCACGACAGTTGAATTACGCGCGGGAAAGCGGCGATAGGCGCATCGGCCGATTCGACCTGGAACAGGAAGCGCGCGCCTTTCTCGCCGCGCGACGGCAAACCCTTGATCGTGCCGATCACGTCGATATGGCGGCCTTCCCAGGCGACCGGCAAGCTCACCGCGAGCCGTGCTTCCGCGCGCCAGGCCGCGTAGCCGAAGCCCGAGCAGAAGGCGGCACACCACAGGCCGCTCCAGCCGATGAACGAACGAATGGGTGTGCTGAACCGCAGCGGGTGCCCGAGCGTAGACGCGGACGCAGCCGTGTTGGCAGCGGTGGCAGTGTTTACAGCCGTGGGCGCATGGATTGCCGTGGCTGCATTTGTAGCCGTAGGCGCATTTGTAGCCGTAGCCACATGCGGGGCCGACGCTGCATTCGTAGCCGTGAACACATGCGTAGCCGAGGCCGCATTCGTAGTCGTGGACACATCCGCAGTCGTGGACACATCCCCAGTCGTGGCCACATCCGCAGTCGTGACCACGTTCATAGCCGCGACCACATCCACACCCATTCCCGCACCCACACCCACACCCACAGCCCTTGCCGGAATCAAACCGTCATGCGCAACACCAGCCTCCTCGCCGCGCGCCCCGCCCGACGACCCACCCCGCCATCCCCAAGCCGCCACTACTAGCGCGCCGCCGCCGAGCAACGCGAGCATCCACCACTCGTGCCAATCCGGCAACGCGGCCTGCCGCTGCAACCTCATCACGCCCAACGCAAACCCGCACCACCATGCCCGCATTCGCCCTCCGCCAACCGGCGCCGGACGACGACGCGACGCTCGGCGCGCAAGCGTCGACGAGCCCGCCGGGCGTGAGCGGCGCCCGGCGCGAATCACTCAAACCATCGAGTTCGATTATGCAGAGGAAAGCGCGAGCCGCGGCAGTGCGGCGAGCGCGTTAGCCGTTGTGCCTAGGGCGGCTTCGTCCGCGGTCATGCCGCGCAGTTGCGCGAGGCCCGCGCCGATGCCCGGAATCTGCTCCGGCGTGTTGCGCTGCTTGTACATCCAGGAAGGCGCGATGTCCGGCGCGTCGGTCTCGACGACCAGCGCGTCGAACGGCAATTGCTCGGCGAGGCGGCGAATCTGCCGCGCCCGCTCGAAAGTCAGATTGCCGCCGAAGCCGAGATGCATGCCCTGGTCGATATACGCCTGAGCCTGCTGAAAACTGCCGTTGAACGCATGCGCGATGCCGCGGTGAACCTGATGCCGCCGCAGCCCCTTGATCACCTGGTCCTGTGACTTACGCACGTGGCAGATCACCGGCAGATCGAATTCGCGCGCGAGTTGCAGTTGGCCGTTATAGAAGAATTGCTGGCGCGCGTCGTCGAGACCCTCGACGAAATAATCCAGGCCGATCTCGCCGATGCCGACGAAGCGCGGGTCGTCGAGACTCGCCTCGATTTCCATGCGCAGCAGTTCGAGATCGCGCTCCTGCGCGGACGGCGTGAAAAGCGGATGAATGCCGAGCGCGTAGGCGCCGCCGTCGACCCGGTGCGCCAGTTCACGCACCGTCGCGAAGTTCTCGCGGCCGATCGCCGGAATCACGATGCGCCCCACACCCGCATCGCGCGCCGCCGCCGCGACCTGGTCGCGGTCGGCGTCGAATTCGGAAGCGTCGAGATGGCAGTGCGTATCGATCCACATGGCGTGCCTTGCTAGTGGTGGGGTATCAGCTCACGTTGCGCGGGGCATCGATACCCGCATCGATCCCCGCATCGATCCCATCATCGATCAGCGCCTTCACGGCGATCACACCGGCACCGGCGGCTCTTCGTGAAGCACGCCGTCGCGCAGGCGCATGATGCGGTCGCAACGTCCGGCCAATTCAGGATCATGCGTGACGATCACGAAACTGGTGTCGAGCGTTTGCGACAGTTCGAGCATCAGGTTGAACACGATGTCGGCGGTGCTGCCGTCGAGATTGCCGGTCGGCTCATCCGCCAGCACGCACGCGGGCTTCGTGACCAGCGCGCGCGCGATCGCCACCCGCTGGCGCTCGCCGCCCGACAGCTCGCCCGGACGATGCTTCGCGCGATGCCCCATGCCGACGCGCTCCAGCACCGTGAGCGCTTCGCGGCGCGACGCCTCGGTGGTCATGCGGCGAATCCGCAGCGGCATCGCGACGTTGTCGAGCGCGGAAAACTCCGGCAGCAGATGGTGGAACTGATACACGAAGCCGAGCGCGCGATTGCGCAGGTCGTTGCGTTCGCGCTCGGAGAGCCGGGTGAACGGCTTGCCCATCACCGAGACGTGGCCGGCGCTCGGATCGTCGAGGCCGCCGAGCACATGCAGCAGCGTGCTCTTGCCCGAACCCGACGCGCCGACGATCGCGAGTTTCTCGCCGCGCCGCACGCTCAGTTCGGCGTTGTTGAGCACCTGCACGTTCAGCCCGCCCTGCACGAACGACTTGGAAATGCCGGTTGCTTCCAGCACGTAGGGATGCGGCGCGCTTTCCTGAGAGGTCATGGGTAACGTAGCGGAACGGTCATTCATAGCGCAGCGCCTCCGCGGGACGGACTTTCGCACCGCGCCAGCTCGGGTAAAGCGTCGCCAGCGCCGACATCGCGAAGGCGATGATGCCGATGCGCGCGACGTCGGCCGGAATCAGCTCGGACGGCAGTTCGCTGATGAAATACACCGACGGCGGCAGGAACTGCACGCCGATCAGATGCTCGATCATCGGCACCAGCCACGGAATGCTCCACGCGATCAGGCAGCCGAGCGCGACGCCGGTTGCCGTGCCGACGAAGCCGATCGTCACGCCCTGCACCACGAAGATCTTCATGATCGAACCTGGCTGCGCGCCGAGCGTGCGCAGAATCGCGATGTCGGCCTGCTTGTTGGTCACCGTCATCACCAGCGACGACACGAGGTTGAACGCCGCCACCGCGATGATCAGCGTGAGGATGATGAACATCATGCGTTTTTCGATCTGCACCGCCGAGAACCAGGTCTTGTTCTGCTGGGTCCAGTCGCGGATGTACAGGTCGCCGGACAGACTGCGCGCGAGTTGATGCGCGACTTCCGGCGCGCGCTGCATGTCGGTCAGGCGCAGCCGCACGCCGGTCGGCGCGGGCAGGCGGAACAGCGCCTGCGCGTCCTTGATGTTGATCAGCGCGAGCGTGCTGTCGTATTCGTAATGCCCCGACTCGAAGATGCCCACCACCGTGAACTGCTTCAGGCGCGGCAGCATGCCGGCCGGCGTGATCGTGCCTTCGGGCGCGACCAGCGTGATCTTGTCGTTGACCTGCACGCCGAGATTGGTGGCGAGGTCCGCGCCCAGCACGATGCCGAAGTCGCCCGGCACGAGGTCGGTCAGCTTGCCGCCCTTCATCTCGCGGCCGATGTCGGACACCTGCGGCTCGAGCGTGGGTTCGACGCCGCGCAGCGCCACGCCGCTCACGGCGTCCTGGCGCGTGAGCAGCGCCTGCGCCTCGACATAAGGCGCCGCGCCGATCACTTCCTTGTTCTGGCGAGCTTCCTGGGCGGTCAATTGCCAGTTGGGCATCGAGCCGGTCGGCGAAAAGATCTCGACGTGCGCGAGCACCGACAGCATGCGGTCACGCACCTCTTTCTGGAAACCGTTCATCACGGACAACACGACGATCAGCGCCGCGACGCCAAGCGCGATGCCCGACATCGAAACGAGCGCGATGAAGGAAATGAAGCCGTTGCCGGTCGTGCGTTTGCCGGCGCGGGTGTAGCGCCAGCCAATCTGCCATTCGTAGGGAAATTTCAAGCGAATCCTTTTCTGCGTTCTTCGGCTGCTCTTGAGCGTTTTGCTGCGCGATGACGGCGGCCAGCCGCGATATGACGACGGTCATGCTTGCGGCATGAGCGCCGTGATCATTGGTGTCGCGGCACCCGCGATGGTTCCGGTATGACGTTCCGGCGTCCGGGCAAAGCTCGCGCCTCCGACGCCCGCCCACCGACGCCGCACCGCCGCCAATCAAGCGCGAAGTTTGCCATACAATGCCGCCGATTCGCGCAAACGGCTTGCGAGCGGGACGCTCGCCGGCGGCGGCCCCCCGCCGCCCCCCCGCGACGCCGCCGCGCACGCTAACTCAGGTTGTAGCGCCCCCTCAGATCATTGATGAGCGCGGCCGCCTGATTCGCCGCCGCGTCGCGCAGCTCGGCGTCCTTGCGGTCGCGATGCAGGTGAGTGATGTCCCAGTTGCAGCCGGTTTCGTCCTCGACGGTCTCGTGAAAGCCGGTCGGAATCCAACCGGCCGTGGCCGGATTGGCATCGAGCGCCTTGACGACGAGTGCGAGCAGTTCCTGCTCGGTTTTCAGTTCACGCGACATGCCGGTCTCCTGCGTCATGTGCGCGGTGCCGCCGCGCGCGGCTTGCTGGTATCGGCGCGGCCCTCGCATGGCGCCGGAAAGTGTCGATACGGTCCGCGGCATGGTTCGTGTCGGGTCCGCGTTTGGTCTGAATAGTCGCACTCTTTGCCCTACAATGCGCAGCATCATGCACGCCGACCGCCTTCATCTCCTCCTGCCCTTCGCGCTGCCCGCCGCCGCGGACGCCTCCACCGCCTTACATGACATCCAGAGCCCGGCCCTCGACCGGCTGATTGCGCGCGCCACGCTGGTCGAACGGGTGATCGGCGAGGACTTTCAGCGCACGCTGCCGCATGAACGGTGGGTGGCGCGCCAGTTCGGCGCACTGCCGAGCGGCGCGGCCGCCGCCGACGAGGCGCCGCTTGCGCCCTACATGCTGCGCGCCGACGGCGGCGAGCCCGGCAACGCGACGTGGGCGTGCGTACAACCGGTGCATGTGCGGATCGCGCATGACCATCTGGTGCTGATCGATCCCGCCTCGCTGGAGTTGTCCGATGAAGAAGCCGGCGCGCTGCTCGCGGTCGCCCGGCCGCTGATCGAGGAACTCGGCGTGCGCATCGAGGCGCCCAAACCCACGCGCTGGTATTTGTCCGGCGAAGGCTTCGGCACGCTGGCGGGCGCGTCGCCGTTGCGCGCGAGCGGCCGCAACATCGAAATCTGGCTGCCGCACGAGGCGCATTCCGGCGAGCGCTCGCGCGCGTGGATGAAGCTGCAAAACGAAGTGCAGATGGCGTGGTTCGAGCATCCGGTCAATGAAGCGCGCGAGGCGCGCGGCCTGCCGGCCGTCAACTCGATCTGGTTTCATGCGCAAGGCGCGGCGCAACCGGTGCGCAGTCCGTTCGCGCGGGTGTTCTCCGACGCGGCCGCGACACGCGGTCTCGCGATGACCGCCGGTGTGCAGACCGACGCGCCGCCGGCTTCGTTCGGCGCGCTGTCCGCCGCCGTCAACGGCACGTTGGGGAGCACGAGCCATGCCGCGAGCAACGCCGAACCCACCACGCTGGTCGAACTCGATCCGTTCTCCGCGCCGTACATCCAGCAGGACTGGGCGCGCTGGAACGACGCCTTCGCCGCGTTGCAAAGCGACTGGTTCGAACCGGCGCTCGACGCGCTGCAATCCGGCCGGCTCGGCGAACTCGGCCTGACCTTGTGCGGCGACACCGGCTCGGTGACGCTCTCGGTCACGCGCGGCGACCTGCGCAAATTCTGGCGGCGGCGCGTGCTCGCCTCGCTTTTCATCGAATGATTGATCGCCTGATCCACGGCCTTTCCGAATGACTCGAATCGTTACGCGCGCCTCGTCTCCCGTCGACGCCGAAATTCTCATCCGTCACGGCCTGCATCCGGTGCTCGCGCGCCTGTACGCCGCGCGCGGCGTGTGCATGCCGGACGAAATCGAAACCGGTCTCGCGCGCCTCGTGGCGCCCGCCGGACTCAAGGGCTGCGAGGACGCCGCCGCGCTGCTCGCCGACGCGATCGAGGGCAAGCGCCGCATGCTGGTGGTCGCCGACTACGACTGCGACGGCGCCACCGCGTGCGCGGTCGCGGTGCGCGGCCTGCGCATGTTCGGCGGCCGGATCGACTATCTGGTGCCGAACCGCTTCGAATACGGTTACGGCCTCACGCCCGAGATCGTCGCGCTGGCCGCGAGGAACGCGTCCGGCAAGCCGGATCTGCTGATCACGGTCGACAACGGCATCGCCAGCGTCGACGGCGTGGAGGCGGCCAACGCGCTCGGCATCGATGTGCTCGTCACCGATCACCATCTGCCCGGCGACGAACTGCCCGCGGCCCGCGCGATCGTCAATCCCAATCAGCCGGGCTGCACGTTTCCGAGCAAGTGCATCGCGGGCGTCGGCGTGATGTTTTACGTGCTGCTGGCGTTGCGCGCCGAATTGCGCCGCCGCGGCGCGTTCAACGACCTGCATCCCGAGCCGCGTCTGGACGGCCTGCTCGATCTGGTCGCGCTCGGCACGGTCGCGGACGTCGTCAAGCTCGACGGCAATAACCGCGTGCTGGTCGCGCAAGGCTTGCAGCGCATCCGCAAAGGCAAGATGCAGCCGGGCATCGCCGCCCTCTTTCGCGCCGCCGCGCGCGACGCGCGCAGCGCGTCGGGTTTCGATCTGGGCTTTGCGCTCGGCCCGCGGCTGAATGCGGCCGGCCGTCTGTCCGACATGTCGCTCGGCATCGAATGCCTGACCACCGACGACATCGGCCGCGCATGGGACCTCGCGCAGCAACTGGACGCGATGAACCGCGAACGCCGCGAGATCGAAGCCGGCATGCAGCAGCAGGCGCTCGACGATCTTTCCACGATCGACCCCGACGGCGCGACCACCATCACGCTGTTCAATCCGGCGTGGCACCAGGGCGTGATCGGCATCGTCGCCGGGCGCCTGAAGGAAAAATTCCACCGCCCCTCGTTCACGTTCGCGCTCGCCGACGACAGCGGCCAGCTCGTCAAGGGCTCGGGCCGTTCGATCGCGGGCTTTCATCTGCGCGACGCGCTCGATCTGATCTCGAAGCGCGAGCCCGGCCTGATCGTCAAGTTCGGCGGCCACGCGATGGCCGCGGGCCTGACGCTCGCCGCCGCCGACGTGCCGCGTTTCACCGCCGCGTTCGAGGCGGTCGGCCGCGAATGGCTCTCCGAGGAGGCGCTGTCGCGCACCATCGAGACCGACGGCGAACTCGAGGACGCCTACTTCACGCCGCAATTCGTCGAAATGCTCGACGCCGCCGTGTGGGGCCAGGGCTTCCCGGCGCCGGTGTTTTCCGGCGAATTCGACATCGCGTCCCAGGCGCTGGTGAAGGACAAGCATCTGAAGCTGCAACTCGTGCGCGGCCGCCAGCGCTTCAACGCGATCTGGTTCAACCACACCGACACGCTGCCCGCGCGCACCACCGTCGCCTATCGCCTCGCGAGCGACACATGGAACGGCGTGTCGCGGGTGCAATTGATCGTCGAGCACGCGGCAAGCTAGTCGCGCGGCGCTCGACCGGCATGCGCGGCGGCGCCAAAACCACTGCAAAATCAACCCGGAACGCGCGCCGGATCGCGCGCGAGCGCCCGGCGCGGCGCGCCGATCGGCTATAATTTCCCCTTTTTACGAAGCCACAAAAGATCGACATGGAAGCGGAACGTCTCAACGCGATCGAAGCCTCTCTGGCGGACCTGCGCACGCGCGCGGCCGACCTACGGGGGTATCTTTGACTACGACGACAAGTCTCGTCGCCTGATCGAAGTCAACCGGGAACTCGAAGACCCGGACGTCTGGAACGACTCGAAGCACGCCCAGGCCCTTGGCCGGGAAAAGAAACTGCTCGACGACGTGGTCGGCAAACTCACCTCGCTCGACAACGACCTGCGCGACGCCCAGGACCTGTTCGACATGGCCCGCGAGGAAGGCGACGATGAAACCCTGATCGCCTGCGAAACGGACGCGCAAGGGCTCGAACAGCGCGTCGCCGACATGGAATTCCGCCGGATGTTCGCGAATCCGGCCGACCCGAACAACGCCTTCCTCGACATTCAGGCCGGCGCCGGCGGCACCGAAGCGTGCGACTGGGCGTCGATGCTGCTGCGCCAGTACCTGCGCTACTGCGAGCGCAAGGGCTTCAAGACCGAAGTGCTGGAACAGACCGAGGGCGACGTCGCGGGCATCAAGAACGCGACCATCAAGATCGAAGGCGAATACGCGTATGGCTTTCTGCGCACCGAAACCGGCGTGCACCGCCTCGTGCGCAAGTCGCCGTTCGATTCGTCGGGCGGGCGTCATACGTCGTTCTCGTCCGTGTTCGTGTACCCGGAAGTCGACGATTCGATCGAAGTCGACATCAATCCGGCCGATCTGCGCATCGACACCTACCGCGCGTCCGGCGCGGGCGGTCAGCACATCAACAAGACCGACTCCGCGGTGCGTATCACGCACATGCCGTCGGGCATCGTCGTGCAGTGCCAGAACGACCGTTCGCAGCACCGCAACCGCGCCGAAGCCATGGCCATGCTGAAATCGCGCCTGTACGAAGCGGAAATCCGCAAGCGTCAGGCCGAGCAGGACAAGCTCGAAGCCGGCAAGACCGATGTGGGCTGGGGTCATCAGATCCGCTCGTACGTGCTGGACAACAGCCGTATCAAGGATCTGCGCACCAACGTCGAAATCAGCAATACCAAGAGCGTGCTCGACGGCGACCTCGATCCGTTCATCAGCGCCAGCCTGAAACAGGGCGTCTAAAGCGCAACCGGCGCGGCATGCATCGCATTGCCGCGCCGCATCTTTTTAACGCCTGTTCGTCGACGTACTCGCAGGCCACCCGCGCGAGATTCATCCGATGCGGGCCACCGAATACCAGATCATCATGACCGAATCGACCCAGCGTAATGTGGCGCAGCCTAATGCGGCCCAACCGAACGTCGTGCCCGAGTTGGACGACAACAAGATCATCGCCGAGCGCCGCGAAAAGCTGCGCGAACTGCGCGAGCACGGCGTCGCCTATCCGAACGACTTCCGTCCCACGCATCACGCGGACGATCTGCAATCGCAGTACGAGCACGCGGACAAGGAAGCGCTCGAGGCCAACCCGCTCGAAGTCGCGATCGCCGGCCGCATGATGCTCAAGCGCGTGATGGGCAAGGCGAGCTTCGCCACCGTGCGCGACGGTTCGGGTCAGATCCAGTTCTTCATCACGCCGGCCGACGTCGGCCAGGAAACGTACGACGCCTTCAAGAAGTGGGACATGGGCGACATCGTCGCGGCGCGCGGCGTGCTGTTCCGCACCAACAAGGGCGAGCTCTCGGTGCGTTGCACGAACCTGCGTCTGCTGTCGAAGTCGCTGCGTCCGCTGCCGGACAAATTCCACGGTCTGTCGGATCAGGAGATGAAGTACCGCCAGCGCTACGTCGACCTGATCGTCACGCCGGAAACGCGCAAGACGTTCGTCGCACGCACCAAGGCGATCTCGTCGATCCGCAAGTTCATGGCCGACGCGGATTTCATGGAAGTCGAAACGCCGATGCTGCACCCGATTCCGGGCGGCGCGGCGGCCAAGCCGTTCACCACGCACCACAACGCGCTCGACATGCAGATGTTCCTGCGCATCGCGCCCGAACTGTATCTGAAGCGGCTGGTGGTCGGCGGCTTCGAGCGCGTGTTCGAGATCAACCGGAATTTCCGCAACGAGGGCGTCTCGGTGCGCCACAATCCGGAATTCACGATGATCGAGTTCTACGCGGCGTACACCGATTACACGTGGGTGATGGACTTCACCGAGCAGTTGATCCGCCAGGCGGCGATCGACGCATTGGGCACCGCCACGATCACCTATCAGGGCCGCGAGCTCGATCTCGCCAAGCCGTTCCACCGGCTGACGATCACGCAGGCGATCCAGAAGTACGCGCCGCAATACACGAACGAGCAACTCGCCGATAGCGCATTCCTGCGTACCGAGTTGAAGAAGTTCGGCGTGGACGCGTCGCAGCCGCAGTTCCTCAATGCCGGCGTGGGTTCGCTGCAACTGGCGCTGTTCGAGGAAACCGCCGAGTCGCAATTGTGGGAGCCGACGTACATCATCGACTACCCGGTCGAGGTGTCGCCCCTCGCGCGCGCGTCGGACAAGGTGCCCGGCATCACCGAGCGTTTCGAGCTGTTCATCACGGGCCGTGAGATCGCCAATGGCTTCTCGGAACTGAACGATCCGGAAGACCAGGCCGCCCGCTTCAAGAAGCAGGTCGACCAGAAAGAGGCCGGCGACGAAGAAGCGATGTTCTACGACGCCGACTACATCCGCGCACTCGAATACGGCATGCCGCCGGCCGGCGGTTGCGGCATCGGCATCGACCGCCTGGTGATGATGCTGACCGACAGCCCGAGCATCCGCGACGTGATTCTGTTTCCGCATCTGCGCCGCGAGGATTGATCGTTGCGCGGCCTTGCATCAAGTGCAACGCCCGGCTCGATTGAACTGACGCCGGGCGTTTTTCTTGCGGCGCGCAAAAAGCCGGTAGGCCGCCGTTGATGGTTGTAACCATCGGTAAAAGGCCCGCCCCGACGACCACGCCGTGTTCTCAGCAACTGTTGCGAGCCTTGAAGGAATCCGCACACCCTGCCGCGCAGCGCGAGCTTCGATGCAGTCAGTCCGGGATGATTGCCTCCAACATGTTACAAATTGAAACCCTCGCGGGATCGATTTGCCCCGACACTCAGTCTCAATAACAGTCGACTCTGCTTAAGACGGAGGCCAGTATGGACAGTCCAGATTCCAAATCCACGCAACCACGCCGTATCCATCCGCTCGTCGCGACAGCCGCGGGCGCGGTCATCATTGCCAGTCTCGTGGCGACAGCGGCCATGACAGGGCTCTTTCCCAAAGCCTCGAGCAACGGCGCGCAAACCGACCAGACGCAAACCGCCCAGGTGGCGACGCAGCCGAACGTAATCGACTCTGCCGCACCGGCGAATCCATCGGCGCAGCAGTCAGCGCAACAGTCAGCGCAACAAGGCGCGCCGCAGAACGCTCAGCAAGCCGCTCAACAACAGGCTGAACAGCAGCCGCAACGCGCCCCTGCTCCGGCGCCCGCCCAGCAACAGTACGCGCAGCAGCAACAAGCGCAGGCGGCGCCGCAATATGCGCAACAGCAGCAGCAGCCGCGCTCGGCTTACTGCTCCACGTGCGGCACGGTGGTCGCTATTTCGGCGGTGCGTCAGGAAGGCCACGGCACCGGTATCGGCGCGGTCGGCGGCGCGGTGGCCGGCGGCGTGGTCGGCAATCAGTTCGGCAGCGGCAACGGCCGTACCGCGATGACCTTGCTCGGCGCGCTGGGCGGCGGTCTCGCGGGCAACTCGGTCGAAAAGCACATCCGCAGCACGACTTCCTATTCGGTGCGAGTGCGGATGGAAAACGGCAAGACGCGCTACTTTACGTACCATGAAGCCCCGCCGTTCCAGCAAGGTCAGCGTGTGCGCGTTGAAAACGGCACGCTCGTGGCGGGCTGAGCGTTGGCGGCAGCCTGTGGGGCTGCGATATTGCGGCAGGCAGGCTTTAAAAAAGGCGATTCCGATGATGGAATCGCCTTTTTCCTTGCCGCGGCCGCCGCTCCAGTCATCGCGCGACGGCGGCGAAAACTCAGTAATCCGCGTCTTCAATCCATGCAGCCTGAATCGCTTCGAGGATCTTCTCGTTCGACCGGTTGGGATCGTCGTCGAACCCCTCCAGTTCGGTGACCCAGCGGTGCAAGTCGGTGAAGCGCACCTGCTGCGGGTCGATGTCCTGGTGCTTGTCAGTCAGGGCCATCGCGATGTCTTGCGTATCGGTCCACTTCATGGCTGCATCCTCCTGTTAGTGGTTTTCCTTCGCGTGATTGATCGAGTAGCGCGGGATTTCGACAACCAGATCCTGCTCTTCAGGCACGATCGCCTGGCACGACAGACGCGAGGCCGGCTCGAGCCCCCACGCCTTGTCCAACAGATCGTCCTCGTCTTCCTCGGACGGCGTCAAGGCGGCGAAACCCTCACGCACGATCACGTGACAGGTCGTGCACGCGCACGACTTCTCGCAAGCATGCTCGATTTCGATGCCGTTATCGAGCAGGTTGTCGCAGATGCTCTTGCCGGGCACGGCATCGATCACCGCGCCTTCCGGGCACAGTTCGACGTGAGGCAGCACAACGATTTGAGGCATACATTTTCCGTTTGGGTCTGAGGCACGGTCGGCGCAACAGCCTACGTACCATTTTACTGGCGGCACGCGGACTTTTTAAGTCCGCGCGGCGCGCTTCGGTTTGGGTTAGCGGGCTTCGCGGCCCGCGTGCCGCCGGCGCGACTCAGATCTCGTCGAGCTTGCGGCCGGCGAGCGCGCGGCGAATGCCCTTGTTCATGCGGCGCGCGGCGAATTCGTCAGTGCCCTCGGCGAGCGTTTTCGTCGCGGCTTCGATCGCGTCGACGTCGTCGCTTTGCTCGACGTTGCGCAGCGCGTTCAACAGCGCGTCGAGTTCGGCGCGTTCGCTGTCGTCGAGCAATTCGGCGTCGGCGGCGAGCGCCGCGTCGGTCGCTTCCACGAGACGCCGCGCTTCGACCTGCGCCTCGCGCAGCGCGCGGGCGCGCATGTCGACTTCGGCGGTCGAGAAACTGTCTTCGAGCATTCTGGCGATGTCGTCGTCGGCGAGACCGTAGGACGGCTTCACCACCACCGACGCTTCCACGCCCGAGGCCAGCTCGCGTGCGAACACGGACAGCAGACCGTCGGCGTCGACCTGATACGTGACGCGGATGCGCGCCGCGCCGGCCGCCATCGGCGGAATGCCGCGCAGCTCGAAACGCGCGAGCGAGCGGCAATCGCTGACGAGCTCGCGCTCGCCTTGCACGACGTGGATCGCCATCGCCGTCTGGCCGTCCTTGAAGGTCGTGAAATCCTGCGCGCGCGCGACCGGAATGGTCGAATTGCGCGGGATGATCTTCTCGGTCAGACCGCCCATCGTCTCCACGCCGAGCGACAGCGGGATCACGTCGAGCAGCAGCCAGTCGTCGCCGTCCGCGCCGCGGTTGCCCGCGAGCAGATCGGCCTGGATCGCCGCGCCGAGCGCGACGACCTGATCCGGGTCGAGATTGATGAGCGGCGGCTGGCCGAAAAACGACTCGACCGCGCGGCGGATCACCGGCATGCGCGTCGCGCCGCCGACCAGCACGACGCCCTTGATGTCCTTCGTCGTGACCCTGGCGTCGCGCAGCGCTTTCTTCGTGGGCCCGAGCGTGCGCTGCACCAGCGCCTGCGTGATGGCCTCGAAAGTGGCTTCCTCGATCGTCAGATCGATCCGGGCGCCGTTCGAGAGCGTCGCCTGTAGCTTTGCACTCGGCGCGTCCGACAACGCCTCCTTGGTCACGCGCACGCTGTCGAGCAGCAGGCGAACGTCTTCAGGCGCGAGCGTTTGCGGGGCAATGCCCGCCTGCTCCAGCACATGGCGATACAACATGTGATCGAAATCGTCGCCGCCGAGCGCGGAATCGCCGCCCGCCGCGAGCACTTCGAACACGCCCTTCGTGAGCTTCAGAATCGACAGGTCGAAGGTGCCGCCGCCGAGGTCGTACACCGCGTACAGGCCTTCGGAGCCGTTGTCGAGGCCGTAGGCGATCGCGGCCGCCGTCGGCTCGTTCAGCAGACGCAGCACGTTCAGGCCCGCGAGGCGAGCGGCGTCCTTGGTCGCCTGGCGCTGCGCCTCATCGAAGTAAGCGGGCACCGTGATGACCGCGCCGACCAGTTCGTCGCCGAGCGTGTCCTCGGCGCGCTGGCGCAGCGTGGCGAGAATTTCCGCCGACACTTCCACCGGGCTTTTCACGCCGTCGACGGTACGGATCTGCACCATGCCTGGGGCATCGATGAAATCGTAGGGCGCGTTCTCGGCGCCCTCGACTTCCGCCTTGCCCCGGCCCATGAAGCGCTTGACCGACACGATCGTGTTGCGCGGGTCGGTGGCCGCTTCAGCCTTGGCCGCCCGGCCGATGCGGCGACCGCCCTTTTCGAGGTAACGCACCACCGACGGCAGCAGCACATGGCCGTCGTCGTCGGGCAGCACGTCGGGCACGCCGCTGCGCACGGCGGCGACGAGGGAATTGGTGGTGCCGAGGTCGATACCGACCGCCAGGCGCCGCTGATGAGGCGCCGGCGCCATGCCGGGTTCGGAGATTTGCAGTAAGGCCATCTGGATCTTCTCGGGGCCGCTTCGCCCCGTCCTGAATTTTCGCGTTGCTGGATATAAAGCTATGGCTGTTCCGGCTGCGTTCTGGCGCGGCGTTGGCTCGCGCCCGGATCGCTAGTGTTCGAGCCGCTCGATCTGCGCGTCGATTTCCGACGCTACCCGCTCGATGAACATCAACTGCCGCACCGCCTCGCCCGCCGCCTGATTCGCGCCGCTGTCGAGCAATGCGCCGAGCTTGGTGAAACGCATGCGCTCTTCGTCGCGCAGTTCGGTCAGCAGGGCGTCGAGCGCGTCGACGTTTTTCGCCGCGGCCGCGTCCTCGATGCCTTCGCGCCACTCCATCTGCTGCATCAGGAACGACGGCTCCATCGCCGTATTGTTCTCCGCGCCGACGTCGATGCCGCGCAGATGCAGCAGGTAAGTAGCGCGCTTGAGCGGATCGCGCAGCGTCTGATACGCCTCGTTGGTGCGCGTCGCCCACTGCATGGCGATGCGCTTTTGCGCGTCGCCGGCCGCCGCGAAGCGGTCGGGATGCACCTGGGCCTGCACGGTGCGGTAGGCGTGATCGAGCGTCGTTGCGTCGAGCGCGAATTGCGCCGGCAGACCGAACAGGTCGAAGTGGCTGTCGTTCAGCGAGGCCATCGGATAGAAGAGGTCCGTTCAGGAAAGCGCACAAGAGTGCCGTCTAAAAACGCGGATGAAACTAAAAAGGCGGCCCGCGCCGCCTTTTGTCCGCCGCACGCGGAAGTGTTCCGGTTTATACCCGGAACGACTCGCCGCAACCGCATTCGTCCTTCACGTTCGGATTGTTGAACTTGAAGCCCTCGTTCAATCCTTCGCGCGCGAAGTCGAGTTCAGTGCCGTCGATATAGGCGAGGCTCTTGGGGTCGACAATGATCTTCACGCCGTTGCATTCGAACACCTGGTCTTCGGGCGCGAGTTCGTCCACGTACTCAAGCTTGTAGGCGAGGCCGGAGCACCCGGTGGTACGCACGCCGAGGCGCAGCCCGACGCCTTTACCGCGGCGGATCAGATACTTCTGGACGTGCTGTGCTGCCTTTTCGGTCAACGTAATTGCCATTGCGTTTCTCATTGCGCAGTGTGCGGGCAGTCCGCGTTTCGTCACTCGGGCTTATCGCCGCGGTAATTCCTCGCGCTGCCACCCTGCCTGCATCAAATATCGCTCATGCCGGGCGGCGCGTTCGTTGCGCCGCCGCTTCCGGCTCACTTCGAATCCCGACGCCCGCTTACGCGGTTTGCTTGTCGCCCTCGACAACCGCAGCAACGCCGTGGCGTTGCTTGTAGTCGGCGACCGCTGCCTTGATCGCGTCTTCCGCGAGGATCGAGCAGTGGATCTTCACCGGCGGCAGCGCGAGTTCTTCAGCGATCTGCGTGTTCTTGATCGACATGGCTTGATCGAGCGTCTTGCCCTTCACCCATTCGGTGACGAGCGAGCTCGACGCAATCGCCGAACCGCAGCCATACGTCTTGAACTTCGCGTCTTCGATGACGCCGTCCGCGCCGACGCGAATCTGCAGCTTCATCACGTCGCCGCAGGCCGGCGCGCCGACCATGCCGGTGCCGACCGCATCGTCGTCCTTCGCGAAGGAACCGACGTTGCGCGGGTTTTCATAGTGGTCCAGTACCTTGTCGCTATAAGCCATGATCACACTCCTTGATTCGTTTCAACCTGCAATTCGATGAATTCGACGTTCACAAACCGGCGCGTCAGTGCGCTGCCCACTGGATGGTCGAGATGTCGATCCCGTCCTGGTGCATTTCCCACAGCGGCGACAGATCGCGCAGCTTCGAAATCTTGGTCTTCAGCAGGTTGATTACATAGTCGACGTCCTGCTCGGTCGTGAAGCGGCCCACCGTGAAGCGGATCGAGCTGTGCGCGAGTTCGTCGTTGCGGCCCAATGCGCGCAGCACGTACGACGGTTCCAGCGAAGCCGACGTGCAAGCCGAGCCCGACGACACCGCGACGTCCTTTACCGCCATGATCAGCGATTCGCCTTCGACGAAATTGAAGCTGATGTTCAGGTTGTGCGGCACACGCTTTTCCATGTCGCCGTTCACATACACTTCTTCCAATTCCGACAGGCCGCGCAACAGACGATCGCGCAGCATGCGAATGCGCTCGTTCTCCGTCGCCATCTCTTCGCGCGCGATACGGAACGCCTCGCCCATGCCGACGATCTGGTGCGTGGCCAGCGTGCCCGAACGCATGCCGCGCTCGTGACCGCCGCCGTGCATTTGCGCCTCGATACGGATACGCGGCTTGCGGCGCACGTACAGCGCGCCGATGCCCTTCGGGCCATAGGTCTTGTGCGCCGAGAACGACATCAGGTCGACCTTCAGCTTTTGCAGATCGATGTCGATCTTGCCGGTGGCTTGCGCGGCGTCGACGTGGAAAATGATGCCTTTTTCACGGCAGATTTCACCGATCGCCTCGATGTCCTGGATCACGCCGATCTCGTTGTTCACCGACATCACCGACACAAGGATCGTGTCCGGACGCAGCGCGGCCTTGAACACGTCGAGGTCGATCAGACCGTCGTCCTTCACATCCAGATACGTGACTTCGAAGCCTTCGCGCTCGAGTTCGCGGCAGGTATCGAGCACGGCCTTGTGCTCGGTCTTCACCGTGACGATGTGCTTGCCCTTGCTCTTGTAGAAGTGCGCGGCGCCCTTGATCGCGAGGTTGTCCGATTCCGTCGCGCCCGAGGTCCAGATGATCTCGCGCGGATCGGCGTTCACCAGCGCGGCCACGTTCTCGCGCGCTTCCTCGACCGCGCGCTCCGCGGTCCAGCCATACGAGTGGCTGCGCGAGGCGGGGTTGCCGAACTGCTCGCGCAGGTACGGAATCATCTTGTCCACCACGCGCGGGTCGACCGGGGTCGTGGCGCTGTAGTCCATGTAAATGGGCAGGTGGGGAATGTCGTTGTTCATGTATCGCTCCGGGGACGTCATATGCTCTGGCTTCTGGATTCTCGATCCGGCTGCGGTGATGCTTCACACCGCGCCACACCGCGCGCTACCGCGCCTAGGAACCGGCCATGTTGAAAACGGAATTGGGCCCTTTCGGCGCCGCGCGAACGGGCTCGACCGCCGGCGCCTCGTTGCGCCGGTCGCGCAACACGGTTGGCACGCCTTCGCGCGCACGCTGCTGGTCGACCAGATCCTTGAGAGAGACGGAATCCAGGTACTCGACCATTTTCTGATTCAGCGTCGACCACAGTTCATGCGTCATGCAATGGCCGTCGTGCTGTTTGGTGCCTTCGCACGAGCCCTTGCCACCGCATTGGGTGGCATCGAGCGGCTCGTCGACCGCGATGATGATGTCGGCCACGGTCACGTCTTCAGCGCGACGGGCCAGATTGTAGCCGCCGCCCGGTCCGCGCACGGACTCGACGATTTCATGGCGACGCAGCTTGCCAAACAGCTGCTCGAGATACGACAGGGAGATATGTTGGCGCTGGCTGATACCCGCAAGCGTCACCGGGCCCTGCTCCTGGCGCAGTGCCAGGTCAATCATCGCCGTGACGGCGAAACGGCCTTTCGTGGTGAGTCTCATATGTGTGGGAACCGCAATTCTCGACAAGTTTGGTCAAGTATAAATACATGAGTGAATTAGTCAAGTATCCCTGTCGCGATTTGGGTCATTTGCTTAATTGCTGGATGCGTCCGGCGCGGCTCCCCGCAGGACTAGGCCGTCAACTGGGGACGCAACGCCGCGATCAGCCCGCGGCACGCCGCTTCGCATTGATCCAGCACTTGCTCGAAACCGTCCGCGCCACCGAAATAGGGATCGGCGACTTCGCGCGTGCCGCTCCAACGGCTGTCCGTCTCGGGGACGAATTCCATCAGCAGTCGGATCTTGTCGCGCTGCTCCGGCGGGCAGATCCGACGCAAGGCCGCGACGTTCTTGTCGTCCATCGCGATCAGCAGATCGAAGCGCTCGAAATCGGCCGGGGTGATCTGGCGTCCGCGCAGCGCTTCCAATTTGTAACCGCGCCGGCCGGCCGCATGTCGCGCACGGTCGTCGGGCGGCGCGCCGATGTGCCAGTCGCCGGTGCCGGCCGAATCGATCAGAATGCGCTCCGCGAGCCTGGCTTCGCCAACGAGGTGGCGCATCACACCTTCCGCGGTCGGTGAACGGCAGATGTTCCCGAGGCAGACGAAGCAGATGGACACGGTTTTCATTAGAGACTTTCAGGCGCTTCGACGCGCAGGAAACGACGGTTGGCGAACGGTGCCGCGATTATACAAAGGCGCGCGGAATCTCGCCGGGCGCCCCGCCGCCTCGGCCAGGCGCTGCTTCTACCGCCGCAGCGCGCGGCATGTTGCTGTTTTATTCGATCGCGTCAGATGTCGCGCTCAGGACGCTTCGGCGAGCGGCGTCGCGGCGACGGCGCGTATCGGCTTTGCCGGCAGCGTCGACGCATCGCCGACCATGCCGTATGAAACAGCGCGCGCGAGTTCCGCGGTCAATTGATCGGCAGCGAGCGGCGCCTGCGGGGCGCGCGAAGCGGCATCGCCGCAAATATGCAGATAGGCGGCCGCGGCAAGCGGCACAACGATGGCGAGCGGCCAGTACACCGATATTGTCTTTTTCATGATGTTGTTTCTTCCGATTGAGGGGCGCGTGAACTCGTGATTCACTATTCCCATCTCGAATCCTATAGAAATTCGCAATCGAGAAAAACCGGCTGGCGCGAGATACAGCGTTGCTATGAATGGAACAGTGAATTGACGGATTCCGCGCACCGCCTCCGCGCGCGGGTTGGCACAAAAAAGAAATCCTTACAAACGCATACAAAGCTCGCATGACGTATCGCGATAATAGCGGTCTCATAGACATGAAACTTTCGCACCGGTCCATCAGATGAAACGCATTGCTTCAATCGTAGGTCTCGCCACCGCTGCGTTGCTGAGCGGCTGCGCGGTATATCCGGACGGCACGCCGATGTACGGCAATGGCTATAGCGGCTATGACGGCTACGCCTATGGCGCGCCGCAGACCAGCGTGTACATGGGCTACGGCAATTACTATGGCCCGGCGTATTACGACGGACCCGGCTACTGGGGAGGCTACCGCGGCTATCCCGATCGCGGTCGACCCTACAACGGTTACCGCGACGGCTACCGCGGCGATAACGGCGGGGGGCGTGGTCAGCCGAACGGCGGAGGGGCTCGCGGCGGGCCGCCGCCACAAGGCGCTGTCGCCGGACCGGGTGGGCCGAGCGGATCGAATGCGGCACGCCCTGGAGCCGGTAGTCCTCCGCCTCCACCTCCGCAACAGGCTGGCAACGGCGGCGGACGGGGTGCCGCGCCGGTGATCAGGGGCGTGCCTGGCCGCCAGTCCGGTGGAATGACCGACCATTGATCCACCCGACGAATCCTGCGGTCGTGCTTGAGCGACAGTGGCCGCTCCGCTCGACACAGCGGCGCATCGCGCGCCGCGCCCGGCCGCGAGCAAAGCCGGGCCAACGGCGCCGGTCGCAAGAGAGCGACGCCGACTCGCGGCTGACGGCCGCTCCCTCGGCAACAAGATCGCGCCGCCTACTCAGCCGATGTGGCTGCGCTGCGCGGCATACAACTCCCTGAAGGTGCGCCCCACCGGCGCCGGCATCTCGCGGGTATGGGTCCAGCCCGCACCGCCTAACGGCAGCCTCGCAATCGAACGAGTTTTCCCGCCCATCCGCTCCAGCACGCGCACGGCCACCTTGGTGAAGAGCGCATAAGCGTCCGGATGCAGCGCGAGGAAACCCCACACCGCCAGCCCCGCACGCTCCTTCCACGGCCGCAGACGCCGCTCCACCTGCTTCTCACGCAGCTTGCGCAACAGATCGGATAAGGGAATTCCCACCGGGCACACGCTATTGCATTCGCCGCATAAGGTCGCTGCCTGCGGCAAATCCAGCGCCTTGTCGATGCCGACGTAGCTCGGTGTCAGGACCGAACCCATCGGGCCGGGATACACCCAACCGTATGCATGGCCGCCCACCTTCTGATAGACCGGGCAATGGTTCATGCACGCGCCGCAGCGGATACAGCGCAGCATCTCCTGGAAATCGCCGCCTATGAGCCCCGTGCGCCCGCCGTCGACCAGCACGACGTACATATGCTCGGGACCATCCTGATCCGCCTCGCCGCGCGGCCCGGTCAGCACCGAAAAATAGTTCGATGTCGCCTGGCCCGTCGCCGAGCGCGGCAGCAGACGCATCGCCGTCGCGAGGTCTTCGAGCGTGGGCAGCACCTTCTCGATACCCGTGACGGCGACATGCACGCGCGGCATCACCGTGCACATGCCCTCGTTGCCCTCGTTCGTGACGAGCACGACCGAGCCGGTTTCCGCCACCACGAAGTTGCCGCCCGTCACGCCCATGTCCGCCGACAGGAAATGCGGACGCAGTACTTCGCGCGCTTCCCGCGTCATATCGGTGATTTCGGTGAGGCGCGGCCGGTTGTGGGTCTTCGCGAACAGATCGGCGATCTCGTCCTTATCCTTATGGACGACCGGCGCGATGATGTGGCTCGGCGGCTCGTTGTCGTTGATCTGCAGAATGTATTCGCCCAGATCGGTTTCGATCGACTGCACGCCCATCTGACCGAGCACCTCGTTCAGGCGCATTTCCTCGGTGACCATCGACTTGGTCTTGATCACCTTCTTCACGTCATGCCGGCGCGCGATGTCGCCGACGAGCCGGGCGGCTTCCTGGGTCGTCTCGGCGAACAGCACCGTGACGCCGCGCCGGGTCGCCTCGCGTTCGAACGTTTCCAGCCACACATCGAGGTTTTCCAGCGCGCGATCGCGGCGCTCCTTCAACGCCGCGCGGGTGGCGGGAAAGTCGATGGCGGTCATGGCCGCGGCGCGGGCCGACACGAATTTGGTCGACAGCTTGGTGAGGTTCTGCTGCAGACGCTGGTCGGCGAGTTTCTGACCCGCGCGAGCCTTGAACTGCATCGATTGGACTTGCATGGCGGCCTTGTGCTTATTCGGAATCGGGCATTCGGATGAGACGTTCGAAATGAAGCGCGCTGAATGAAACGCGGCACGCCTTCACGCGTCGCCGGCGAGCACCTGCGCGATGTGCAACACCCGCGTCGTGGTGTCGCCGGTGCGCCGCAACCGCCCTTCGATATTGAGCATGCAGCCGAGGTCGCCGAGCACCACCGCGCCCGCGCTGCTCGCGCTGATGTTCGCGCATTTTTCGTCGACGATCGCCGTGGAAATATCGCCGTACTTGACCGCGAAGGTGCCGCCGAAACCGCAGCAGTGCTCGCAGCCCTTCATTTCGGTCACCGTCACGCCCACTTGTGCGAGCAGCGCGCGCGGCTGCGTCTTCACGCCGAGTTCACGCAATCCCGAACAGGAATCGTGATAAGTCACCTGCCCCGCGAATTCGCCGGGCTGCAATTGCACCCTGGCCACGTTGACGAGGAAATCGGTCAGCTCGAACACTCTCGGCCGCAAGCGGCCGAAGCGGTTCATCAATTCGGGATCGTCGGCAAAGAGATCGCCGTAGTGCGCGCGGATCATGCCGCCGCACGAGCCGGACGGCACCACGACGTAGTCGAACTGTTCGAACTCACGCAGCGCTTTCTCCGCGAGGTCGCGCGCGATGCGCCGTTCTCCGGAGTTGTATGCGGGCTGCCCGCAGCAGGTTTGCGCGGGAGGCACCACCACCTCGAAACCGGCGGCCTCGATCAGCTTGATGACCGAAAAACCGATCTCCGGACGCATCAGGTCGATCAGGCAGGTGACGAACAATCCGACTCGCATGAGCCCTCCTTCGGGAAAACGTCCCTGATTATCCGCCGTTTGGCGCACAATACCAACGGCCGGAAGGCATAGGACGCATGCCACGTTAATTTGGAATAGCGCTTCGAACCGCGTTCGCTTTTTTCACGATACGAGATACAATCAGTTTTCCGCTGTTTGACGCGTCAACCGATTCCTCCCATGAGCGATACGAACCCGGATCCCAAAACTTCGATCCAGGTGATCGAACGCATGATGCGCTTGCTCGACGCACTCGCTGCGCATAGCGACCCGGTCAGCCTGAAAGAACTCGCCATCCGCACGGAGCTGCATCCGTCCACCGCGCACCGCATCCTGAACGACATGGTGATGTGCCGGCTGGTCGACCGGTCGGATCCCGGCACCTACCGTCTCGGCATGCGCCTGCTCGAACTGGGCAATCTGGTAAAGGCACGCCTGTCGGTGCGCGACGCGGCGCTCACGCCGATGCGCGAACTGCATCGTCAGACGGGCCAGACAGTGAATCTGTCGGTACGCCAGGGCGACGAGATCGTTTATATCGAACGCGCCTATTCGGAGCGCTCCGGCATGCAGGTGGTGCGGGCCATCGGCGGGCGGGCGCCTTTGCATCTCACGTCGGTGGGCAAGCTGTTTCTCGCCGCCGACGAATCCACCCGCGTTCGCGCCTACGCCACCCGCACGGGTTTGTCGGGTCACACGCAAAACAGCATCACCGACCTGACCAAGCTGGAGCGCGAGCTTTCGCACGTGCGTCAGCAGGCCTGCGCGCGCGATAACGAGGAACTGGAATTGGGCGTGCGCTGCATCGCCGCCGGCATTTACGACGACACCGGCAAGCTGGTCGCGGGTCTGTCGCTGTCGGCACCGGCCGACCGTTTGCAGGACTCGTGGCTCGGCCAGCTCAGTCAAACGGCGCTGATGATTTCGGAGTCGCTCGGCTACCGGCCGCAAGCCTCGCAAGATCATACGCATAGCCACGCGTAAGCCGTCGGCAGCTTAAGTCGCTGCCGCACAAAAAAGCCTCGCAAGTGCGAGGCTTTTTCGTTGGAGGCGGCCAGTGTGCAAACCGGCCGCCGAAGGAAGCATTTCAGGTGCCGGCGCCGCCGGCGTCCGCGCTCGTGATGCGCGGCTGGTCGCCGCCGTTATCCAGCCATGTGCGCAGACGCGTGGCGTCCGCGAAGCGCGAGTATTTGCCCGACGAGTCGAGCAGCACGAGGACCATCGGACGGCCATGAATGGTCGCCTGCATGACGAGGCACTCACCCGCCTCATTGATGAAACCGGTCTTTTGCAGACCAATGTCCCACGTCGGATTGCGCACCAGCGCATTCGTGCTGTTGTACGCGAGCGAACGCTTGCCGGTGTAGACCTCGTAGCTGTGATCGGTCGAGAACTTGCGGATCAGCGGATACTGATACGCCGCGTTGACCATCTTCACCAGGTCGCGCGCGCTCGACACATTCTGGCTCGTCAAACCCGTGGCGTTCTCGAAGTGCGTGTCGGTCATGCCGAGTTGCCTCGCCTTCGCATTCATTGCCGCAAGAAACGCCGGGCGGCCGCCGGGGAAATAACGCGACAGCGCTGCGGCCGCGCGGTTTTCCGACGCCATCAGCGCGATATGCAGCATGTCTTCACGCGAGAGCACCGAACCCACCGACAGGCGCGAGCCGGTGTTTTTCTCGTAGTCGCGGTCTTCGTCGGTGACTTCGAGTTGGTCGGTCATGGACTCTTTCGAATCCAGCACCACCATCGCGGTCATCAGCTTGGTGATTGACGCAATCGGCACCACGGCGCGCGAGTTCTTGTCGAAGAGCGGTTCGCCGGTGTTCTGATCGATCACGTAGGCGACGCTCGAGCGCAGCATCAACGCGTCCGGCGTTTCGTGCAGACCAAAAGCCTGGCCGACCGTCGGCTGACGCGGCTCATAGGCGACACGGCGCACCGCCGAATGGTGGCGACCATTCGACGTGTACGTTACGCGCTTACGCTTGACGCTTGCGCGCGGCGTGTCGTCGTCGGCGGCAACGGCCTTGACGGTCGCGCCTTTGCCGGCCTTCGACGACTTGCTCGACACCTTGGCGGCTGCCGGCTTTTTGGCCGCTTTGGCTTGTTTGGATGTTTTTGCGGTTGCAGCAGGCGTGGCGGCAAAAGCGCTCACAGGCGCGGCGAACGCCGCTGTGATGACCATGGAGACGGCCACCGACAGAGCGGTGCTGCGGGCCGCGCCGCGGATCACTTTTAGCGACGAAAACATGTCGGTTTTCATGGGTGTTCGGTAGGGAGCGGCGAGAGGTTTCCGCAAGTGTAGTAAAACAACGAAAAATTAGCAATTTGAAGCACTTATACGCGGTCCTTAAACCGGCTTGTAAGATCCGATCGCCAAAACACAAATAAGTGCCACGCCTCGATCGAAAAAAACGATCGCCGACGCGTTGCTTCGCCGTTGCCGCCATCCACGGAAAGGGATGCTTCTTACAGCATAACGGCAAACGCGGAAACAACCTTAATAGGGGAAGTACGGTCACAGCGCCGATGCACAACGCTTCTGCGAACGCAAGGGAACAACGCCGGATCTTGCCGCAAGCTGTTAAACGCTTGCTGGAGACGCCAACGCGCATTCGACTAGCACCAAGCATTAACGTTCCATGAGACCTTCTGGTTTACGTCGGATGGACGAAACCACGAAAAGCCCCGTGACGCGGCAATCATTACCGATTTCGACTGGCACCAGTGGGGTCAAATGTCAAATCGACCTAGTCATACGCCGGTCATGCTTCGCGCATAAGTTCTTGTTTTATCAGCAACTTCTTAAGATTGTGCGACGCACAAAAAGTGCTTGACATTCGTGACAGGCATCCTAAAATAGCAACCATTGCTGCGATGCACAAAACATCGCGGTCCAGGCAGACGATCTAACGTCTCGCCACCAACCCAATGCGGTCCGCACAGACAGACCGCAATCCAGGAGCGTAAACCATGACTCTGCTGACCCCTGAGCAATTCGCCGCCGCCCAGAAAGCCAACTTTGAAACGCTGTTCGGCCTTACGACCAAGGCATTCGAAGGCGTCGAAAAGATGGTTGAGCTGAACCTGCAAGTCGTGAAATCGACGCTCGCGGAAAGCCAGGAAAATGCTCAACGCGCGCTGTCGGTGAAAGACGCGCAGGAATTGCTGGCCCTGCAAGCAAGCCTTGCACAGCCGGTGGCTGAAAAGGCGCTGTCGTATGGCCGCCACGTGTATGAAATCGTCTCGGCAACACAAGGCGAATTTGCCCGCGTCGCTGAAGCGCAATTCGAAGAGCAAAACCGCAAGGTGCAGTCGCTCGTCGAAAACGTCGCGAAGAATGCGCCGGCTGGTTCGGAAACCGCTGTCGCCGTGATGAAGTCGGCTATCACCGCCGCCAACACCACGTACGAAACGGTCCACAAGGCGACCAAGCAAGCCGTCGAAATCGCCGAAAGCAACTTCAATGCTGCCGCCACGGCCGCATCGAAGGCAGCTTCGCAAGCCGCTGCGCAAGCATCGCGCTCGTCGGCCAAGAAAGCAGTTTAAGTTTCATCAGGCATCGCCATCACGCCGGTCCAGCTCACCCGTTGGGCCGGCGCTGCTCCAGGCAACAGCGTCGAGCGGTTGCCGCTCGCCCGCTTCGATTGGCCGAACGCTCCGATACGTTGAATAACGTATCGTTTGCCCGGCGAAAGGCCGGGATTTTTTTGCCTGAGTTGTTGCCTGACACGCGCGGCCGTTTGTTCGTTTCCACCGTCTTGCACGGCGAACGCTACATCCAGCCCGCCGCGAAAAAAACGGCGCGCCCTTCGCGGGGCGCGCCGTTTTTTTATAGAGCCCGCCTGAAAACGCGCGGGCTCGACAGCATTACTTCTTTTTCTGCGGCGGCAAATCGGTGCAGACGCCTTCGTACAATTCGGCGGCCATCCCGATCGATTCGCCGAGCGTCGGATGCGGATGAATCGTCTTGCCGATATCCGTTGCATCCGCGCCCATTTCGACCGCGAGACACACTTCGCTGATCAGGTCGCCCGCGTTCAGACCGACGATCCCGCCGCCGATCACGCGATGCGTTTCCTCGTCGAACAGCAGTTTCGTGAAGCCTTCGTCGCGGCCGTTGGCGATCGCGCGGCCTGAAGCGGCCCACGGGAACACCGCCTTGCCGTACTTGACGCCTTCGGCTTTCAACTGGTCTTCCGTCTTGCCGGCCCAGGCCACTTCCGGATCGGTGTACGCCACCGACGGAATCTGCAACGCGTCGAAGTAGGCCTTCTCGCCGTGCGCGACTTCAGCGGCGACGTGCGCTTCATGCACGGCCTTGTGCGCGAGCATCGGCTGACCGACGATATCGCCGATCGCAAAGATGTGCGGCACGTTGGTGCGCATCTGCTTGTCGACCTCGATGAAGCCACGGTCCGTCACGGCAACGCCGGCCTTGTCGGCACCGATCCTCTTGCCGTTCGGCGTACGGCCGACGGCGACCAGCACGAGATCGTAGCGTTGCGCTTCGGCCGGGGCCTTTTCGCCCTCGAACGAGACGTAGATGCCGTCGTCTTTCGCTTCGGCCGCGGTGGTCTTGGTCTTCAGCATGACGTTGGCGAAACGCTTGCTGTTGTACTTCTCCCAGACCTTGACCAGATCACGGTCGGCACCGGCCATCAGACCGTCGAGCATTTCGACCACGTCGATCTGCGCGCCGAGCGTCGCATACACCGTCGCCATTTCGAGGCCGATGATGCCGCCGCCGATCACCAGCATGCGCTGCGGAATCTGACGCAATTCCAGCGCGCCGGTCGAGTCGACCACTCGCGGGTCTTCCGGAATGAACGGCAGCTTCACCGCTTCGGAGCCTGCGGCGATGATCGCCTGCTTGAACTTGACGACCTTCTTGCCGCTTTCGGTCTGCACTTCCATGTGATGCGGATCGACGAACGCGCCGGTACCCGTCACGACGTCGACCTTGCGCATTTTCGCCATGCCGGCGAGACCGCCGGTGAGCTTCTTGACGACGCCCGACTTGAAGTCGCGCAACTTGTCGAGATCGATTTGCGGCTTGCCGAACGTGATGCCGTGCGCGCCCAGCGCTTCGGCTTCGTCGATGACGAGCGCGGTGTGCAGCAGCGCCTTCGACGGAATGCAGCCGACGTTCAGACAAACGCCGCCCAGCGTCGAATAACGCTCGACGAGCACCGTCTTCATGCCGAGATCGGCCGAGCGGAATGCAGCCGAATAGCCGCCGGGGCCCGAGCCGAGCACGAGCATGTCGCACTCGATGTCGGCGTTGCCGGAGAAGCTGCCGGCCTGCGGAGCGGGCGCGGCCGCCTTGGGCGCCGTGGCGGCCTGAGCCGGCGCTTTGGCGGGTTCGTTGGCCGGCGCCTTCGGTGCATCCTTGGCCGGAGCCGCGTCCGCGGACGTTTCGACGAGCGCGATGATCGAGCCTTGCGAGACTTTGTCGCCGGCTTTGACGCGCACTTCCTTGACGGTGCCGGCGGTATCGCTCGGCACTTCGATGGAGGCCTTATCGGACTCGAGCGTCATCAGCGCCTGTTCGTTCTCGATGACATCGCCCGCTTTGATATTGACTTCAATGACATCGACGTCCTTGAAGTCACCGATATCCGGCACTTTTACTTCGACGAGACTCATAGTGTCCCCTTCTTTTATTGATCGGTGATGAAGCTCGCTAAACCGCCTGTCTGCAGCCCGAAAGCTAGCAGCGCCCTGAGCAGAATCAGCCTTTGCCTTCCGCCCAAGGACGCGCCTTTCTTTTGCCTACTTTTCTTTGGAAGACGCCCCGAAGGAAGTGCCCTTGGGGTACAAAGAAAAGTAGGTGCCGCCCCGCACAGGGGCGACGCCAATAGACCACAAGAAAAACAGGTTCAACAGAGAGACGCGGATAACCACCTAAACAAAGCCATCCGCGCCGCAGACAACCATCACAAGATCAAAGAATCACACGCCGAAAATCGGCAAGAATCGACCCAAGATAAGCATTGAACCGCGCCGCCGCCGCCCCATCGATAACCCGATGGTCATACGACAAAGACATCGGCAAAATGAGCCGCGGCACAAACGCTTTGCCGTCCCAAACCGGCTTCATCGCGCCACGCGACAAACCGAGAATGGCGACTTCAGGCGCATTGATGATCGGCGTAAAGTTCGTCCCGCCGATCCCCCCAAGGGACGAAATCGAGAAGCAGCCGCCTTGCATCTGATCCGGCTTGAGCTTGCCTTCGCGCGCCGCCTTCGACAGATCGGTCATCTCCTTCGCGATCTCGACGAGACCCTTCTTGTCCGCATCGCGAATCACCGGAACGACCAGACCGTTCGGCGTATCCGCGGCAAAACCCACGTGGTAGTACTGCTTGAACACGAGGTTGTCGCCGTCGAGGCTCGCATTGAACGTCGGGAATTTCTTCAGCGCGGAAACCACGGCCTTGATCACGAACGCCAGCATCGTGATCTTCACGCCGGCCTTTTCGTTTTCCTTGTTCAACTGCACGCGCAGCGCTTCGAGTTCGGTGATGTCCGCCTCGTCGTTGTTCGTGACGTGCGGAATCATGACCCAGTTGCGATGCAGATTCGCGCCCGAAATCTTCTTGATGCGCGACAGCGGCTTCGGATCGATCGGGCCGAACTTCGTGAAGTCGACCTTCGGCCACGGCAGCAGATTCAATTCGCCGCCGCCTGCCGCCGCAGGCGCTGCCGCGCCCGCCGGCGCCGCGCGCTGGCCGGTCATCACCCCCTTGATGAACGAGGTGACGTCGGCTTGCGTGATGCGGCCCTTCGGACCCGTGCCCTGCACTTGCGTCACATCGACACCGAGTTCGCGCGCGAACTTGCGCACGGACGGCGAGGCATGGCTCGGATGACGCGCACCGCCTTCGCCGGCCGGAATCAGCGGGGCCTGAGCGAGCGCCGACGGCGAAGCGGGAGCCGGCGACGGCGCGACCGGCGCATCCGACGGCTTCTCGACGGCTGCCGGTTTGGCGGCGGGCGCCGGCGCAGCCGCGCCGCCTTCCGCTTCCACCACGACGATCACCGAGCCTTCCGACACCGTATCGCCGACCTTGACCTTCACTTCCTTGACGACGCCGGCGGCCGAGCTCGGCACGTCCATGGTCGCCTTGTCGGATTCGAGCGTCACGAGCGACTGCTCTTTCTCGACGCGATCGCCGACCTTCACCGCGACTTCGATCACGGGAATGTCTTTGTAGTCGCCGATATCCGGCACTTTCACTTCTTGCAGACCGCCGCCTGCCGGGGCAGACGCCGGAGCCGCGGCGGGAGCCGGCGCAGGCGCGGCGGCCGGTGCGGGCGCCGGTGCGGCAGCAGGCGCGGCAGCCGAAGCACCGGCACCCGCGCCATTCAGCACGACGATCAACGAACCTTCCGACACGTTGTCGCCAACCTTGACCTTCACTTCCTTCACGACGCCCGCAGCCGAACTCGGCACGTCCATCGTCGCCTTGTCGGACTCCAGCGTAACGAGCGATTGCTCTTTCTCGACGGTATCACCCGCCTTCACCAGCACCTCGATCACAGGGATGTCCTTGTAATCGCCGATATCCGGCACCTTGACTTCGATCGCTTGACTCATTGTTAGTGTCTCCTGGGCCGCGCACGCGCCCCGCCCTGTCGATCAGGGCAGGCGCGCACGCCGTGGCACACGGGGAATGATGCCTTAGACGGTCATCGGGTTGGGTTTGGCGGGATCAAGGTTGTATTTCTTGAGCGCCTCGGCGACGACCTTGCGTTCGATCGTGCCTTCGTCTGCCAGTGCATTCAACGCGGCAACCGTGACCCAGTAGCGGTCGACTTCGAAGAAGTGGCGCAGCTTTTCACGCGTGTCCGAACGGCCGTAGCCATCCGTGCCCAGCACGACGAACTTCTGCGGCACGAACGCGCGAATCTGCTCGGTGAGCGCCCGCACGTAGTCGGTGGAGGCGATGACCGGACCTTGCGCGTCCTTCAGGAGCTTCTCGACGTGCGAGAGCTTCTTCTCTTCGGTGGGATGCAGCAGGTTCCAGCGCTGCACTTCGTGACCCTCGCGCGCGAGTTCGGTGAAGCTCGGCACGCTCCACAGATCGGCGGCGACGCCCCAGTCGTTCTTCAGCAGGTCGGCGGCGGCGATCACTTCGTTGAAGATCGTGCCCGCGCCCATCAACTGCACGCGCGGGGCCTTCTTGTCGGCCTCCGCCTTGCGGAACGAGTACATGCCCTTGATGATGTCGGCGGCTACCGATTCGCCCTGCGGCATCGCCGGGTGCTCGTAGTTCTCGTTCATCACCGTGACGTAGTAGTACACGTCTTCCTGATCCGCGACCATGCGGCGCAGACCGTCCTGCATGATGACGGCGAGTTCGTAACCGAACGTCGGGTCATAGCTGATGCAGTTCGGCACCGAGGCGGCCCACAGCAGCGAATGGCCGTCTTCGTGTTGAAGACCCTCGCCGTTCAGCGTCGTGCGGCCAGCCGTGCCGCCCAGCAGGAAGCCGCGCGAGCGCATGTCGCCCGCGGCCCATGCGAGGTCGCCGATGCGCTGGAAACCGAACATCGAGTAGAAGATGTAGAACGGGATCATGATCTCGCCGTGCGTCGAGTACGACGTCGCGGCCGCGATCCAGTCGGACATGCCGCCGGCTTCGTTGATGCCTTCCTGCAGGATCTGACCGGTTTCCGACTCACGGTAGAACATAAGCTGGTCGGAATCTTCCGGCACGTACTTCTGGCCGTCCTGATTCCAGATGCCGATCTGGCGGAACAGACCTTCCATGCCGAAGGTGCGCGACTCGTCCGGCACGATCGGCACGATGCGCTTGCCGAGCGCCTTGTCCTTCAACAGGATATTGAGAATCCGCACGAACGCCATCGTCGTGGAAATCTCGCGGCCTTCGCCCGTGCCCTTCAACAGCGGCTCGAATACCGACAGTTCCGGCACCGGCAGCGATTCGGCCTTCTGGCGACGCGCCGGCAGATAACCGCCGAGATCCTGACGGCGGGCGCGCATGTACTCGAGTTCCTTCGAGCCTTCCTCGAACTTCAGGTACGGCACGTTGACGAGGTCTTCGTCGGAGATCGGCAGACGGAACTGGTCGCGGAATTTCTTCAGCTGATCCACCTGCATCTTCTTCTGCTGGTGGGTGATGTTCATCGCCTGACCGGCTTCGCCCATGCCGTAGCCCTTGATCGTCTTGGCGAGGATCACGGTCGGCTGGCCCTTGGCGTTCGTGGCTTCCGAGAACGCCGCGTAGATCTTGTGCGGATCGTGGCCGCCGCGGTTCAGATTCCAGATGTCCTCGTCGGACCAGTCGGCGACCAGCGCCTTCAATTCCGGCGTGTTGAAGAAGTGCTCGCGAACGAACGCGCCCGACTCCGACTTGTACGTCTGATATTCGCCGTCGACGACTTCCATCATGCGGCGCATCAGCGCGCCCGACTTGTCGCGTTGGAACAGCGCGTCCCAGCGGCTGCCCCAGATCACCTTGATGACGTTCCAGCCCGCGCCGCGGAATTCGCTCTCGAGTTCCTGGATGATCTTGCCGTTACCGCGCACCGGACCGTCGAGGCGCTGCAGGTTGCAGTTGATCACGAACACGAGGTTGTCGAGCCGTTCGCGGCCGGCCATGCCGATCGCACCGAGCGATTCCGGTTCATCCGTCTCGCCGTCGCCGAGGAAAGCCCAGACCTTGCGGCCCTCGGTTTTCGCGATGCCGCGCGCCTGCATGTACTTCATGAAGCGCGCCTGATAGATCGCCATGATCGGGCCGAGACCCATCGAGACGGTCGGGAATTGCCAGAAGTCGGGCATCAGCCACGGGTGCGGATACGACGAGATGCCCTCGCCGCCCACTTCCTGGCGGAAGTTGTCGAGCTGGTTTTCGGTCAGACGGCCGAGCAGGAACGCGCGCGAGTACACGCCCGGCGACGAATGGCCCTGCACGAACACGAGGTCGCCGCCATGCTCGGCCGACGGCGCATGCCAGAAGTGGTTGTAGCCGACGTCATACAGCGTGGCCGCCGACGCGAACGATGCGATGTGGCCGCCGACGTTCGTGTCCTTGCCCGCGCGCAATACCATGGCGATGGCGTTCCAGCGCGTGTACGAGCGAATGCGGTGTTCGAGATCCTGGTCGCCCGGAATCGGCGCCTGACGCGAGACAGGAATCGTATTGATGTAGGGAGTGTTCGCCGAGAACGGCAGATGTTCGCCGTGCACACGGGCGAATTCGATTTGCTTTTCGATCAGGTAGTGAGCGCGATCGGGGCCCACAGCAGAAATCACGCCATCCAGCGCTTCAAGCCATTCGCCGGTTTCCTGGGGATCGTCGTCTTTTTCGGCGGCGACATATTTCATGACTTCGTCGGGTACAGCGGACATGCTCGTCTCCTGGATATAGAGGAACGCTCTTTGGACAGACGACGCGGACGAAGCACGGCCGCGGCAGCTTCGGCCGATTGTAATAAGGGTCCCGACGTCCGCGCAACAAAATTTTCGAATTGCGAGATCGATTCTCACAATGCGGAAAATTGCTGCGGCGCAACCTGATTTGACTGCCGATCGACGGATACGCCGGCTAGTTTGCTCCGATTAACGTGAGTTTCCGCGCTTTTTTGCGCCATTTACGAGCGACGCGCTGCGCTACAATGCCACGCATGTTGACCGAACGGCTTTTCGCACGCTCGGCGCGCACCGCCGGTCATTCGGCGGATTCGACGCCGTCCTCCCGCTGGCACCATGGACCATGGTGGTCGAATTCCTATTTGCTCACGCCGCTTCTGTCGATCCTCGTTTTTCTGGTCGTCATGAGCCTGATTCTGTGGAGTTTGAACCGGCGCGAGCAACAGCAGCAGGAAGACACGCTTTACCGTAACGTCGCATGGGCGCAGCAGCAGATCCGCCTTTCCATGACCGGCGCGCAGGAACAGATCCAGGCGCTCGCGCGCGACCTCGTCGCCGGCCACGGCGACCCGCATTCGTTCCAGGTGTCCACCACGGACATCATGCAGGGGCATCCCGAGATCCTCTACATGAACTGGTACACGAGCCAGCAGCAGCCGCGCTGGCCCAATACCGCGCTGCCGGTGTTCGGCCAGCGCCTCGCCAAGCCGAACGACTCGCAGATGGACGAGGCCGTGAAAGCCGCGTTTGCCGAGGCGCGCAGCACGCGCCGCCAGGTGTACTCGCCGTTGATCTACGACGACCTGGGCAACGGCTACATCACGCTGCAAACGCCGGTGTTCCGCGACCGCGAGTTTCTCGGCACCGTCGCCGCCGTGTTTTCGGTGGAAGGCATCCTGAAGCACGACATTCCGCCTGAGCTGTCCGCCAAGTACAAGATCTCGATCATCGACGTGAACAACCGCGAGTTGACCACCACGTCGACCCGCCCGCGCCTGCCGCGCGACATGTTCTACGATCTGCCGCTCGATCCGCCGGGCCAGGGCGTCTCGGTGCGCGTGTACGCGTTCCCGCAGATGACCAACTTCACCAACAACACGCTGGTCTGGCTGGTGGCGGGCCTGTCGTGCTTCGTGCTGTGGAGTTTGTGGAGCCTGTGGAAACACACGCGGCAACGTTTCGAAGCGCAGCAGGCGCTGTACGCCGAAGCCTTCTTTCGCCGTGCGATGGAAAACTCGGTGCTGATCGGCATGCGCGTGCTCGACATGCATGGCCGCATTACTCACGTCAATCCGGCGTTTTGCCGCATGACCGGCTGGGACGAAAGCGATCTGGTCGGCAAGACCGCGCCGTTCGCCTACTGGCCGCGCGACGCGTATCCGGAAATGCAGCGCCAGCTCGACATGACGCTGCGCGGCAAGGCGCCCTCCTCGGGTTTCGAACTGCGGGTGCGCCGCAAGGACGGTTCGCTGTTCCATGCGCGCCTGTACGTGTCGCCGCTGATCGACAGTTCGGGCCGTCAAACCGGCTGGATGTCGTCGATGACCGACATCACCGAACCGAAGCGCGCGCGCGAGGAACTCGCCGCCGCGCACGAGCGCTTCACCACGGTCCTGGAAAGCCTCGACGCCGCGGTGTCCGTGCTGGCCGCCGACGAGGCCGAACTGCTGTTCGCCAACCGCTACTACCGGCATCTCTTCGGCATTCGCCCGGACGGTCATCTGGAATTGGCGGGCGGCGGCTTCGATAGCTCGCAGGCGTCGTCCGATTCGATCGACATGGTGGACACCTATGCCGGTCTGCCCGCCGCGGCGCTGACCGAAAGCACCGCCGACGCGCAGGAAATCTACGTGCAAAGCATCCAGAAATGGTTCGAGGTGCGCCGCCAGTACATTCAGTGGGTGGACGGCCATCTCGCGCAGATGCAGATCGCGACCGACATCACCACGCGCAAGCAGGCTCAGGAACTGTCGCGCCAGCAGGACGAGAAGCTGCAGTTCACCAGCCGTCTGATGACGATGGGCGAAATGGCCTCCTCGCTCGCGCACGAACTGAACCAGCCGCTCGCCGCGATCAATAACTATTGCTCGGGAACCGTTGCACTGGTTAAATCCGGTCGAACGACGCCTGATAATCTCTTGCCCGTGCTTGAAAAAACCGCGCAGCAGGCGGTGCGGGCGGGCATGATCATCAAGCGCATTCGCGAGTTCGTCAAACGCAGCGAGCCGAAGCGGCAGGCCACGCGCGTGGCCGATATCGTCGCGGATGCCGTGGGTCTGGCCGAACTCGAGGCGAGGAAGCGCCGCATTCGCATCGTCACGGATTTGCGTTCGCGCCTGCCGGTGATCTACGTCGATCCAGTGCTGATCGAGCAGGTGCTGGTCAACCTGCTGAAGAACGGCGCCGAAGCCATGCACGAGGCACGCCCCGACGCCGTCGATCCGGTGATTCGCGTGGTCGTGCGGCTGGAAGGCGGCTTTGTCAGAATCAGCGTGGTCGACCAGGGGCCGGGTGTCGACGAAGCAACGGCCGAGCGTCTGTTTGAACCGTTTTACAGCACCAAGTCCGACGGTATGGGCATGGGGTTGAACATTTGCCGTTCGATTATTGAATCGCATCGCGGCCGTCTGTGGGTGGTGAACAACGTCGAGTCCGACGGCCACATCACGGGCGCCACGTTCCATTGCAGTCTGCCCATTGGAGAGCCTGACGGCCCGAGCAACGGCGGGTCACAGGCGCCGACACCACAAACCGTTACGGGAGAGCTATGAACAGCCCAGTCACCACACAGGAAACAGTCTTTGTCGTCGACGACGACGAGGCCGTGCGAGATTCGCTGCGCTGGCTGCTGGAGGCGAACGGCTACCGCGTGCAATGCTTCTCCAGCGCCGAGCAGTTCATCGACGCCTGGCAGCCGCATCAGCACCCCGGCCAGATCGCGTGCCTGATTCTCGACGTGCGGATGTCCGGCATGAGCGGACTCGAGTTGCAGGAACGCCTGATCGCCGACAACGCCTCGCTGCCGATCATCTTCGTGACGGGCCATGGCGACGTGCCGATGGCGGTCTCGACGATGAAGAAAGGCGCGATGGACTTCATCGAAAAACCGTTCGACGAAGCCGAGTTGCGCAAGCTGGTCGAGCGCATGCTCGACAAGGCGCGCAGCGAAAGCACCAGCGTGCAGCAACAGCGCGCCGCCGCCGAACGGCTGGGCAAGCTGACCGCGCGCGAGCATCAGGTGCTGGAGCGCATCATCGCCGGCCGCCTGAACAAGCAGATCGCCGACGACCTCGGCATCAGCATCAAGACGGTCGAGGCGCACCGCGCGAACATCATGGAAAAACTCAACGTCAACACCGTCGCGGATCTGCTGCGACTGGCGTTGTCGAACAAGCCGCAGCAAGCACAATAAGCGCGACAGGCGGCCTCCCCGCCAGGCGTTTTCGAGTTTCAACGGCCGGACTGTCGACGAGTCCGGCCCGCTTCGCCCCCGTTTCCCTTCTGTTTCCTTCTGTTTTCCCTCTGCCTTTGCCCGAGCGGCTCGTTGATTCCGGGTACGCCTTGGCCGTGTGTTGCTCGTTGGCCCGTTTGCGCACACTCGCCGATCGCTCCCATCGCGCTCCATCCCGCCGCACGGGCGAGCAGTGCGGCGCGCGTCCGTGCCGCCGCTCAACGCGGATATCGGCGCAGCGCTCGTCCTCGCACGCAACGGCCGTGCCACGGGAAGGGCGGCGCTCTCGCGCGAGCCGGAATCGCCCTGTGGCTCGTCATGCGGGTCGGTATAATGTCGGACTTTGCAGCGCTGCTTATCGCCGATTCGCGCCGCGCGCTTTTCACGTGCCGACCCGTTCCGGTTGAAAAGCGCCATCGACGTACGCGCCCCGCCCGCTTTCCAAACTGCCCATCTCGACCGACCATGACTGCCAAACTGATCGACGGCCTAGCCCTTTCCAAGACCCTGCGCGCCGACGTCGCCGCGCGCGCCGCCGCCCTCACCGCCCGCGGCCATCAGCCGGGCCTCGCGGTGGTGCTGGTGGGCGCGAATCCGGCCAGCGAAGTGTATGTGCGCAACAAGGTGAAGGCGTGCCACGACAACGGTCTCGGCTCGTCGTTCGACCGCTATCCGGCCGACTTGCCCGAAGCCGATCTGCTCGCGCGCATCGACGAACTGAACCGCGATCCGCGCATCCACGGCATTCTGGTGCAATTGCCGCTGCCGCCGCATATCGACAGCCATAAGGTGATCGAGGCGATCGCGCCCGAGAAGGACGTCGACGGCTTTCACGTCGCCAATGCCGGCGCGCTGCTGACCGGCCAGCCGCTGTTCCGCCCGTGCACGCCGTATGGCGTGATGAAGATGCTGGCCGCGTACCAGATTCCGCTGCAGGGCGCCAATGCTGTCGTGATCGGCCGCTCGAACATCGTCGGCAAGCCGATGGCGCTGCTGCTGCTCGAAGCCGGCGCGACCGTCACGATCTGCCACAGCAAGACGCGCGATCTGGCCGCGCACACGCGCAACGCCGACGTGGTGGTCGCCGCCACCGGGCTTCGCAACATTCTCACCGCGGAGATGGTGAAGCCGGGCGCCGCGGTGATCGACGTCGGCATGAATCGCGACGAAGCCGGCAAGCTGTGCGGCGACGTCGACTTCGCGGGCGTCAAGGAAGTGGCCGGCTACATCACGCCGGTACCGGGCGGCGTCGGCCCGATGACCATCACGATGCTGCTCGTCAACACGATCGAAGCCGCCGAGCGCGAAGCGGCCGCAACGGCGTAATCAAGCCCCAACGGCGCGTTGCGCCGCCCATACTCCTCTCGCGCGCGGAACCGCGACATCTGATAATTTGTCTGCCGACGGATTGGAATCGGCGTGTCCTGCCCCAATAATGTCTTTATCCGGTCTTATCGGGGCGCTTATCGGGGCGTCGTCGCGCGCCCGTCGAAGCGCCCCGATTACCCCGTTCACCCGCGTCAGACAGGAAGCCTCATGTCCACTACCGCCTCGAATCACGACAATCCGCTCCTCGATTTCTCCGACCTGCCGCGCTTTGGCGAAATCCGCCCCGAACACGTGACGCCCGCCCTCGATGTGCTGCTCGCCGACGCGGCCGCCGCCGTCGAGCGCGCCGCCCAACCGATCACCCCCGCCTCGTGGGCCGACGTGGTCGAGCCGGTCGAACGCGCCACCGAACCGCTGTCGCGCGCCTGGAGCGTGGTGGGCCATTTGAACGCCGTCGCCGATACGCCGGAACTGCGCGCGGTGTACGGAGAAAACCTGCCACGCGTCACGGAATTCTGGTCGAGCGTCGGACAGAATCTCGCGCTCTATGAGAAGTACAAGGCATTGCACGCCAGCAGCGATTTCGTCTCGCTCACCGGCGAGCGCAAGAAAATCCTCGGCAATGCGCTGCGCGATTTCCGTTTGTCCGGCGCGGAATTGCCGGAAGATCAGAAGCCGCGCTTCGCCGAATTGCAGGAGCGCCAGGCGGCGCTCTCGAAGGCGTTTTCCGATCATGTGCTCGATGCGACCAACGCGTATGCCTACGTCGTCGAGGCTGGCGATGAAGCGCAACTGGCCGGTCTGCCGGAAGACGTGATCGAAGCCGCGAAGGAAGCCGCCGAACGCGAAGGCAAAACCGGCTACAAATTCACGCTGCACTTCCCCTCGTATTTTCCGGTGATGCAGTACTCGGAAAATCGCGCAATGCGCGAGGCGGTGTATCGCGCCTACGTGACGCGCGCCTCCGAACTCGGTTCGCAATACGGCAACGGCAAGCCCGAGTGGGACAACACCGCCGTGCTAGCCGAACAGCTACAGCTGCGCGCGGAAGAAGCGCGCATGCTCGGCTACAACAACTTCGCCGAGGTCTCGCTCGCACCGAAAATGGCCGAATCGCCCGCGCAGGTGATGGCCTTCCTCGAAGACCTCGCCGTGCGCGCTCGCCCGCATGCCGAACAGGACTGGAAAGAGTTGCGCGAATTCGCCGCCAACGAACTCGGCATGACTGAACTGCAACCGTGGGACATGACGTTTGCGGCTGAACGCCTGCGTCAGAAGCGCTATTCGTTTTCGGAAAACGAAGTCAAACAGTACTTCCCCGAAGACACCGTGTTCAAGGGTCTTTTCAAGGTCACGGAAACGCTGTTCGGCGTGCGCATCCGTCGCGACGAAGCGGCCGTATGGCATCCCGACGTGCGCTTTTTCCGCGTCGAGAATCAGGACGGCGGCCTCGTCGCGCAGTTCTACCTCGACCTGTACGCACGCGAAGGCAAACGCGGCGGCGCATGGATGGACGACGCGCGCGGGCGTCACAAGCACGCGCACGGCGGCGTGCAAACGCCGGTGGCGTATCTGACCTGCAACTTCTCGGCGCCGGTCGGCGGCAAGCCCGCCTGTTTCACGCACGACGAAGTCATCACGCTGTTCCACGAATTCGGCCACGGCTTGCATCACATGCTCACGCGCGTCGATGAACTGGGCGTGTCGGGCATCAACGGCGTCGAGTGGGACGCGGTCGAACTGCCGTCGCAATTCATGGAGAACTTCTGCTGGGAGTGGGACGTGCTGGGCGACATGACTTCGCACGTCGAGACGGCCAGGCCGCTGCCGCGCGAGCTGTTCGACAAGATGCTCGCCGCGAAGAATTTCCAGAGCGGTCTCGGCACGCTGCGGCAGATCGTGTTCTCGATGTTCGACATGCAACTGCATACCGGTTTCGACGCGGCCGGCACGAAGAACGCCACCGAACTCGCGAGCGAGATCAACGAGCGTTTTCATGTCGTGCCGCAAGCGCCGTTCTCGCGTTGGCCGAATACGTTCAGCCATATTTTCGCGGGCGGTTATGCAGCGGGCTACTACAGCTACAAGTGGGCCGAAGTGTTGTCCGCCGATGCCTACGCCGCGTTCGAGGAAGCGGCGCAAGCCGCGAGCGGCAGCGTGCTCGATCAGGCAACGGGCATGCGCTATCGCAAGGAGATTCTCGAAGTGGGCGGCAGCCGTCCGGCGATGGAATCGTTCAAGGCGTTCCGCGGCCGCGAGCCGAGCATCGACGCCTTGTTGCGGCACAACGGCATGACGCCCGCCGCGGCGCATTGATCTTGCGTTGAAGCATCCGTCGGCGCGTTGGCGTTGCACCGATAAGAAAGCCGGTGACTTGCGTGAGCAAGCACCGGCTTTTTCGTGCGCGCCGGCAGCGCCTGCGTTGCGCTGTGCGGCGGGGCTAACCCCGATGCAGCTTGAAGTCCACTTCCGAAGGACGCCCCGCCAGTGACAACGCGGCGCGCGCGGCGGGCGCCCGGCTCACCACCTTGCCGCGGCTCACCACGGCAAGGCGTGCCGCCCGCAGACGGATCGCTTCGACCGGATCGCGCGCGTCGAGCAGCACGAGATTGGCCGCGCAGCCCGGCGCTACGCCATAGCCTTCCAGCCCGAGAATCCGCGCGGCGTTCACCGTGACCGCATCGAAACACGCCTGCATGCCGTCGACGCCCGTCATCTGCGCGACGTGCAGGCCCATGTGCGCGACTTCGAGCATGTCCCCCGAGCCCAGGCTGTACCACGGATCCATCACGCAGTCGTGGCCGAACGCCACGTTGATGCCCGCCGCCATCATCTCCGGCACACGGGTCATGCCGCGCCGTTTCGGATAGGTGTCGCTGCGGCCCTGCAACGTGATGTTGATCAGCGGGTTCGCGATCGCATGGACACCCGCTTCGCGGATCAGCGGCAACAGCTTGCTCACGTAGTAGTTGTCCATTGAATGCATCGAGGTGAGATGCGAACCGGTGACGCGCCCTTGCAAGCCGAGCCGATGCGTTTCGGCCGCGAGCGTTTCGATGTGACGCGACAGCGGGTCGTCCGATTCGTCGCAATGCATGTCGACGCGCAAGCCCTGCTCCGCCGCGTATTCGCACAGCATGCGCACGGACTGCGCGCCGTCGGCCATCGTGCGCTCGAAATGCGGAATCCCGCCGACCACGTCCACGCCCATCGCAATCGAGCGCTTGAGGTTCTCGAACGCGCCGGCACTGCGCAAGACGCCGTCTTGCGGAAAGGCCACCAGTTGCAGGTCGAGATACGACGCGACACGGCGTTTCACTTCGACGAGCGCCTCGACCGCGAGCAGACGCGGATCGCACACGTCCACGTGACTGCGGATCGCCAGCAGCCCGCGCGCGACGGCCCAGTCGCAGTACTGCAGCGCGCGTTCGATCAACGCCTCTTGCGTCAGGTCCGGCTTCAGCTCGCCCCACACCGCGATGCCTTCCAGCAAGGTGCCCGATGCGTTCACGCGCGGCAAGCCGTATGACAGCGTCGCATCCATGTGGAAATGCGGATCGACGAACGGCGGCGTGACGAGGGAGCCGGCGGCGTCGATTTCCTCGCGCGCGCTCGCGACCAGATTCGGTTCGACGGCAACGATGCGGCCCGCGTCGATGCCGATGTCGACCGGTTGCGTGTGTTGCGGCGCGGCGCCTCGCGGCAGCATCGCGCGGCGGATGATCAGATCCATGTATCGCTCCCTGTTGACCGCTCGTTGACTGATAGCGATTCTATCGGCGTCAGAAACCGTTTGCGCGCGTTTTAGCGAGACCGCCGTACCGGCGCGCGGCGGCGAATCCGTACCGGCTGCGCGCCCGGTGCCCGCCTATACTCCGCTTTTCGAACGGCCGATGCATCGCGTCCACGCATACGTGATGCATCCAATCACGGAGCACGCAGATGAAAACGATCGGTGTGATCGGCGGGATGAGCTGGGAATCGTCCGCCGAATACTACAAGCTGCTCAACCGCCACGCGAAGGCGCGCCTCGGCGGCCACCACAACGCTCGCAGCCTGATGCTCACTGTCGACTTCGCGCCGGTCGAAGCGCTCCAGCGCGCCGGCGACTGGAGCGCGCTCGGCGAGCAGATGGCCGATGCCGCGCGCCGGCTCGAACGAGGCGGCGCCGATCTCGTGATGCTGGCGACAAACACAATGCATCGCGTGTATGAATCGATCGAGCAGGCGATCGAGGTGCCGTTTCTCCACATTGCCGATCCGACCGGCGAGGCACTGCGCGCCGCGGGCATCGAGCGAGTGGGTTTGCTCGGCACACGCTATACGATGGAGCAGACGTTTTACACCGGCCGCTTGCGCGAGCGTCATGGACTCGACACGCTGGTTCCCGACGAAGCCGGACGCGCATACGTGCACCGCATCATTTATGACGAGCTGTGTCACGGCAAGATCACTGACGATTCGCGTGAGGTGTATCAGCGTGTGATCGAAGACCTCGCCGCGCGCGGAGCGCAAGCGGTGATTCTCGGCTGCACCGAAATCACGTTGCTGATCAAGCCGGAAGATTCCGTGCTGCCGGTGTTCGATACAACCGCGTTGCATGCGCAAGCGGCGGTTGAATGGGCGGTCGAGGTGAAGTGAATGGCGGCATGTAGGAATCGGCATGCCACTGCATGAAGAACCGACGCCACCAGTTAAAAAGCCCGCTTGGCTTGCGCCAACGGGCTTTCAACAATGCTTGGTTGCGGGGGTAGGATTTGAACCTACGACCTTCGGGTTATGAGCCCGACGAGCTGCCAGACTGCTCCACCCCGCGTCAGAGAAAACGGATTGTATAGAGATGCTCGCAAGACGTCAAACAATCACCGGACTTATTTCAAACGACGCGTGCATGCACGAAGCCGTTCAAAGATCCTGCACCGTGGCGCCTTCCACCTTGCCGTCGATAATGTCGGCACCGTACTGGCTCGCACTGCGTTTGGCGACACCGAAATCGGAGAACGTGGCCGGCAGCACGAGACGAAATACGCGGCTCGCTTTCGAGCCGCTGATCGCGCCCGGCCGGCAGACGCGCACCGCGACGTCGTAACCTTCGGCGTGACGCTTGTGGCCGTCGAATTTGTCGAACGCCCGCGAAAACACCAGCGGATGCACTTCGAAATTCTTATAGAGGGCTGGATAGAGTTCGGCCATGATGTCTCCCGATGCGTGAGCGCGAATTGTGATCCCACTATACGCTGCGCCCTGCCCGCTCCACGCTTTTATTTTCCGCCGTTAGGCTCGACAGCGGCGACGGCAATTTTCACGGACGCCCATCGCGCACGATAAGATGCGGGCTACCGGAATAACCCGAATGGCCCAGCAAGAACGTGAGAATTTCATGAAAATCGCCACCTGGAACGTCAACTCCCTCAAAGTCCGCCAGCAACACGTCATCGACTGGCTCGAAACGAGTCACACCGACGTGCTGTGCCTCCAGGAACTGAAGCTGCCCGACGAAAAATTTCCGCGCGCCGAGCTCGCGGAAAAAGGCTATCGGAGCTGGTTCGCCGGCCAGAAAACGTATAACGGCGTCGGCATCCTGGTGCGCGAGGGGCTGAACGTCGACGAAGACAGCATCGTGCGGAACATTCCCGGTTTCGAGGATCCGCAGCAACGCGTGATCGCCGCGACCATCGAAGGCGTGCGCGTCGTCTCCGCGTACTTCCCGAACGGCCAGGCGCCGGGCACCGAGAAGTTCGCGTACAAGCTGCGCTGGCTCGCCGCGCTGCACGACTGGATCGCGAGCGAAATGGCACTGCATCCGAAACTCGCGCTGCTCGGCGACTATAACATCGCACCTGAAGATCGCGACGTGCACGATCCAAAAGCGTGGGAAGGCCAGAATCTGGTGTCGCCCGAAGAACGCGCGGAGTTCGTTCGGCTGATCAGCCTCGGCCTCGTCGACGCGTTCCGCCAGTTCGAACAGCCGGAGAAGATCTACTCGTGGTGGGACTACCGGATGCTCGCGTTTCGCCGCAACGCGGGGCTGCGCATCGACCATATTCTGCTGTCGAAAGCGCTGGCCGAGGCATGCTCGTCGTGCGACGTCGACAAGGTGCCGCGCAAATGGGATCAGCCGTCGGACCACGCGCCGGTCGTCGCGCAAATCGGCTGATCTCGCCGCCCGATGCGAGACCCTGGAACGGCCTCTTTCAGACCCGCGTCGCGCTCAAGCGGGAGCGCCTAAACAGCGCCACAAAAACTCGAACACCATCGCATCGTGCTCGGCCTGCTCCAGTTCATCGGAACCGCCGTGCCCGCCTTCCGTGTTCTCCCGATACCAGACCTTGTCCGCGCCCAGCGCCTGCATGCGCGCGGCCATCTTGCGCGCGTGTGCCGGATGCACACGGTCGTCGGCGGTCGAGGTGGTCAACAATACAGGTGGATACCCGACGCCCGCGCTCACCCGGTGATACGGTGAGTAAGCGGCCAGCACGCGCGCTTCGTCGGGGTCATCGGGATCGCCGTATTCGTCGATCCACGAGGCACCCGCATGCAGCAGGTGATAGCGGCTCATGTCGAGCAAGGGCACCTCGCATACCACCGCGCCGAACAGCTCGGGGCGCTGCACCATGCACGCGGCCACCAGCAAACCGCCGTTGCTGCCGCCCTGAATGCCGAGTTGCGCGGCACTCGTCACGCCGGTGCTGATGAGCGCCTCGGCCACCGCGATGAAATCGTCGAACGAACGCTGCCGATGCTCGCCCTGCGCCGCCGTGTGCCACTCCGTGCCGAATTCGCCGCCGCCGCGGATATGCGCGACCACGTAGACGCCGCCGCGCGCGAGCCAGCCGATGCCCTGTCCCGTCAGATAGCTCGGCAGCAAGGGAATCGCGAAGCCGCCGTAGCCGTTGAGCAGGCATGGCCGCGCGTGTTGCCGTGCGCGCTCTGACGTGGCCTCTTGCGACGCTTCTTGCATGACGCGCGGCCCGATCACGGTGTACGGCACGCGCGTGCCGTCAGCGGACACCGCATGCGCGCGCGTCACTGCGAACGGCGTTGCGTCGAATTGCGTCGGCCAGCGATCGAGCAATTCCCAACCGGTCAGATCGTCGCGGGCGAGGTCGGTGAGCCAGTACGCCGGCGGTTGCAGATAGTCGTCGGTATCGACGAACACTTCGTCGTTCAACGTCGGCTCGACCGGCGAGACTTCGGCTTGCGCGTCGTCGCGCGACGGAAAGACGCGCCGCCGCCAATGCCAACCTTCTTGATCGGCATCTCGCGCGGGCGTCCACAGCAAGGTCTGGTTTCGCACATCCTCGAGATACGACACGATCAGATGGTTGCGCGTATGCGTCCACTCGCACACCGAGGTTCGCGGTGTCGGCATGAAAAGCGGCGTGACGTCGCGCTCGCCGCGCAGGAACGCCGCTTCGCGAATCGCCAGCAACGCGCCGCCCGCGTAATGCGCGCCGTTGCAATGCCAATCGAGGCGCGGCTCCAGCAGCAGCCAGCCCTGCCAACCGCTCACCGCGACATGCGAGGGCACGTCGTAACGGCGCCAGGCATCGGCGGCAGCCGCGGCGCTCTCGAGGTAATACGTGTGCGAATCGAAGAAGTCGACGCTGCTCACCACCGTATGCCGCTGTTCGACCGGATCGTAGTGCGCTTCGACGCCGATGTCGCCGAACGCGCCTTTGAACACCACCGGCGCGTCGGCCAGCGCCGTGCCTCGCGTCCAGCGGCGCACTTCACGCGGGTAGCCTGAGCGCGTGAGCGTCTTGCGGCCATTGTCCCAACCGACGTACAACGTATCGCGGTCGATCCACGACGCGGTGTGCTTGCCGGCCTTCGCGATCACGAAGCCGTCGTCGACGAAACGTTGGGCGTCGATATCGAATTCGCGCACCACCAATGCGTCCGAGCCGCCCGGCGACAGCGTCACCAGCGCGCGATCGCCATCCGGGTAAAGAATGTCGAGTTCCACGCATACCCACGGCGTGCCTTCCGCCGCGCCGAGCGCGTCGAAGTCGAGCAGGGTCTGCCACACGGGCGCGCCGCTGCGCCATGCGGCCCATGTGGTGCGCCGCCAGATGCCCTTCGGATTGCGCTCGTCCTGCCAGAGATCGTAGGCCCAATCCTTCCAGCGATCGGGAATGACCGGACGCTCGCGCGGCAGATAAGCGTCGGCGAGCTGTTGCCTGAGCGACTCGAATTGCGCACCGCTGCACCACGCGGCGCGCGTGCGGACATTCTGCGCGTCGACCCACGCGAGCGCGGCGGGATCGTCGAGCGCTTCGAGCGACAGAAAGGAATCGGGAGAAAGCGGCCAGAGAAAGGGGCCGCGAGTAGCGGGAGAAGCGGGCATCGTCGGCTGTCGAATGAAAACAGCGTTGATTATGCCCTGCGAGAAGCGAAGCGCCTTTGACGATGCTCGCCAGCGCCGACATGGATGAAGCCGCGAACGACGGAGCGATACCCGAACCGCTCCGCGTCACATCACGCCAACTTCAAGCACGAACCTCAGCACGAACCTCAAGGCTCGAGATTGAGCTCCTGAATCTTGCGCGTAATCGTATTGCGGCCGATGCCCAGACGCTCGGCCGCTTCCACCTTGCGGCCACGCGTGAAATCCAGCGCCTCGCGAATCACCGCCGCTTCGAAACGGCGCGCGAGTTCGTCCATGACGTCGGCCGAGTTCTCGCGCAACAGGCGCGCGACTTCGGTACGCAGACCGCCTTCCCAGGCGCTCACAGGCGTCGCGACCGGCAAGCCGCCGGCCGCGGCCGGTTGCGCCGAAGCGCTCGCGCCGTTGATCGGCGCCGTCGCCGCGAGGCCGGCTTCGCCATTACCGAGCACTCCGCCGCCGCCCGCGAGATCGCTCACGCCGGCTTGCGCGGGACCGAGGTCGGGCGGCAAGTCCTTGATCTCGATGGTCTGCGCGGGCGCCATCACCGTCAGCCAGTTGGCGAGGTTCTCCAACTGACGCACGTTGCCCGGAAACGGCAGCGACGCGAGATACGCCAGCGCGTCTTCGGACACGCGCTTGGGCTCGACGCCCAGATCGCGCGCACTCTTTTGCAGGAAGTGACGCGTGAGCAGCGGAATGTCCTCGCTGCGCTCGCGCAGCGCAGGCAAACGCAAGCGGATCACATTGAGCCGGTGATACAAGTCCTCGCGGAACAGGCCCTGGCGCACGCGCGATTCGAGATTCTGGTGCGTCGCCGCGATCACGCGCACGTTGGCCCGCAACGGATTGTGGCCGCCGACGCGATAGAACTGCCCGTCCGACAGTACGCGCAACAGGCGCGTTTGCAGATCGAACGGCATGTCGCCGATTTCATCGAGAAACAGCGTGCCGTTCTCGGCCTGCTCGAAGCGCCCCTGGCGCATGGCCTGCGCGCCGGTGAACGCGCCGCGCTCATGGCCGAACAGTTCGGATTCCAGCAAGTCCTTCGGAATCGCGGCGGTGTTCAAGGCAATGAAGGGACCGTTCGAGCGTGGGCTATGTCGGTGCAACGCACGCGCGACCAGTTCCTTCCCGGTGCCTGATTCGCCGGTAATGAGCACGGTGGCGGCGGAATGCGACAAGCGGCCGATCGCGCGGAACATATCCTGCATCGCCGGCGCCTGGCCGAGCATTTCCGGTGCATCGGCGACGCGGTCGTCCCACGTCTGTTCGCCGCGCATGCTTTCGTCGACGGCGCGGCGGATCAGTTCGACGGCCTTGTCGACGTCGAACGGTTTGGCGAGGTACTCGAACGCGCCGCCCTGAAATGCGGCGACCGCGCTATCCAGATCCGAGAACGCCGTCATGATGATGACGGGCAAGCCCGGCACCTTGTCACGCACGGTTTGCAGCAATTCGAGGCCGGAGCCGCCTGGCATCCTGATGTCGGACACCAGCACTTGCGGGCTGTCGTGATCGAGCGCGGCCGACGCCTCACGCACGTTCGCGAAGCTGCGTGTCGCGAAGTTTTCGCGGGCGAGCGCTTTTTCGAGCACCCAGCGAATCGATTGATCGTCGTCTACTATCCAGATCGGCTTCATATGGGTCGGTCAGAATTCTTGAGATGCGTTTGGTTTAGCAGTCGAGCGGCAGCACAATCTGAAACTCGGTGTGGCCCGGGCGGCTTTCCACTTCGATCAGTCCGTCGTGTTGTTGCACGAAGGTCTGCGCGAGCGTCAGACCGAGACCGCTGCCGTCCTCGCGCCCCGACACGAGCGGATAAAAGATGCGGTCACGGATCTCCTCGGGAATGCCTGGGCCGTTGTCGATGATATGCAAGTCCAGTGCCAGCTTACATAAACGTTTCGACACCGTGATCTTGCGCGCAATGCGGGTGCGCAATTCGATGCGCGCGTCGCCTTGCGAGATGCGCTCACGCAGCGCCTCGGCCGCATTGCGCACGATGTTCAGCAGCGCCTGAATCAGTTGTTCCTTGTCGCCGCGCAAATCGGGCACGCTCACGTCGTAATCGCGTTCGATCGTGAGGCCGCGCGGAAACTCCGCGAGAATCACCTGGCGCACGCGCTCGCACACCTCGTGAATATTCACGTCGCCGACGATATGCGGATGACGGTGCGGTTCGAGCAGGCGGTCGACCAGCGTCTGCAAGCGGTCCGATTCCTTGATGATGACCTGCGTGTACTCGCGCAACTCGTCGCGCTGACGCTCGCCGAGTTCGAACTCGAGCAGTTGCGCCGCGCCGCGAATCCCGCCGAGCGGATTCTTGATCTCGTGCGCGAGATTGCGGATCAGTTGCTTGTTGACCGCCGTGAGGTCGTTGATGCGCTCCTCGCGGTCGGTGCGCAGATGCCGCTCGTTCTCGAACAGTTCGAGCAGCACGTAGTCCTGCGCCGTTTCCAGAAAGCCGACGATCGCATGCACGTGCAGCGGCTCGTGACCGGGACGCTCGAGCACGGCGTCGAGATGCGTCGCGTGAAAACGGTGGGCGGCGATCGCGGAGATGGTCGCGAGCAGTTCGTCCGCATTCGAGAAGATGTCCGGCCACGCCATCTGCGTGAGTTGCCGGCGCGAAAGCTCCAGCATCGATTCGGCCGACGGGTTCGCGAACACGACGCGCAGCGTGCGCTTTTCGAGCACCAGCACGACTGTCGGCAACGCCTCGAAGCCGGGCAGCAAACCGGAACTCACGAGGAGAGCGTCGTCCGACAGCGTTTGCTCCTGCCCTTTCCTTGCCTTGATCAGATTCTTGAGAACCATCTTTGCAGTCCGGCCGATAGGAGATGGTGATAAATCAGGTGTAGCGCGTTTTGTGTCGCCCGGTGCCCGCGGCTCGCGCATGTCGCCTACGCGCATGTCGCCTACGCGCATGTCGCGAACGTCGCCTACGCGGATCGCAAACGTTGCGCTCGATCCAACGAAAAAGGGACGGCGCCGCCGTCCCTTCGTGACCGATCGCGAGCGTCGGGCAAAGCGCTTCGCCGTTTGAAGGGCGAAGCGCCATTGCCGCTTACAGCGAGTAGTACATTTCGAATTCGATCGGGTGCACCGACTGACGATAGCGTTGCAGCTCGCCCGTCTTCAGTTCGATGTACGCGTCGAGCATCGAATCCGTGAACACGCCGCCGCGCGTCAGGAATTCGCGGTCCGCGTCGAGTGCGTCCAGCGCCTGGTCGAGGCCGGCACACACGGTCGGGATCTTTGCATCCTCTTCCGGCGGCAGGTCGTACAGGTTCTTGTCGGCAGCTTCGCCCGGATGAATCTTGTTCTGCACGCCGTCCAGACCCGCCATCATCAGCGCGGAGAAGCACAGGTACGGATTCGCCATCGGATCCGGGAAGCGCGTTTCGATACGGCGGCCCTTCGGATTCGACACGTGCGGAATGCGGATCGACGCCGAACGGTTGCGAGCCGAGTAAGCCAGCTTCACCGGCGCCTCGAAGTGCGGCACGAGGCGCTTGTACGAGTTCGTCGACGGGTTCGTGATCGCGTTCAGCGCGCGAGCATGCTTGATGATGCCGCCGATGTAGAACAGCGCGAATTCCGACAGACCCGCGTAACCGTTGCCCGCGAACAGGTTCGTGCCGTCCTTCCAGATCGACTGGTGAACGTGCATGCCCGAACCGTTATCGCCGACCACCGGCTTCGGCATGAACGTAGCCGTCTTGCCGTACGTGTGCGCGACGTTGTGGATGATGTACTTCATCTGCTGCAGCCAGTCGGCGCGTTGCACCAGCGTCGAGAACTTGGTGCCGATTTCATTCTGGCCCTGGCCCGCGACTTCGTGGTGATGCACTTCGACCGGAATGCCGATCTGTTCGAGCAGCAGGCACATTTCCGAACGGATGTCCTGGAACGTGTCGACCGGAGCGACCGGGAAATAGCCGCCCTTCGTGCCCGGACGGTGGCCGGTGTTGCCGCCTTCGAATTCCTTCGCCGACGACCACGGTGCTTCTTCCGAACCGATCTTGATGAAGCAGCCCGACTGATCCGTGTTCCACTGGACCGAGTCGAAAATGAAGAATTCCGGTTCCGGACCGAAGAATGCCGTGTCGCCCAGGCCCGTGCTCTTCAGATAGGCTTCAGCGCGCTTGGCGAGCGAGCGCGGGTCGCGCTCGTAGCCCTTGCCGTCCGCCGGTTCGACGACGTCGCAGGTCAGCACGAGGGTGGATTCTTCATAGAACGGGTCGATGAAGGCCGTGTTCGCGTCCGGGACCAGCAACATATCCGATGCTTCGATGCCCTTCCAACCGGCAATCGACGAACCGTCAAACGCATGGCCGCTTTCGAACTTGTCTTCATCGAATGCCGACACCGGCACCGAAACGTGTTGCTCCTTGCCGCGCGTGTCGGTGAAACGAAAGTCGACAAACTTGACGTCTTCGTCTTTGACGAGTTGCACGACGTCGGCCACGGATTTACTCATAACCTATCTCCTGATTAACGAATTCGGCGGGTTCAGCCGCCGCCCAATCTAGCTGACCCGTCCCGGCGCGTCCACCCCTGGTTTCGTCGAGGCGGACATTCGAGCCTGTGGGACAAGTCGATCGGAAGCAATGAAGCAGCTTCTGTGCCATGCATGCGCCAAGCCGGCGCAGACCCATTGTGCGCGCGCGTTTGCGGGGAATGCGCGCACCGAATGGCATGCAGCCCCGAAATCGGCGATTCGGGCATGGCACCGAAAACGTGCATGACCTAACTGCGACCCTGCCGTTATACCTATTTTGGTGCATTTTCTAGATTTTGCACCATTAGAGAACATTACACTTGCGCGGCGACTCCCAAGGTTTCTGGCGCCCGCCGATCCTCTCCGCTTCGCGCTGCGCGCTAGAATGGTTATTTGGTCCAAGAGAGAGACACGCTCATGAGCACGCTTGAACAGCTATACGCCCAGGCGGAAAAGCGTCGCGGCGAAAACCAGTTGCCCTACGCGGGCGCGATCTCGCCGGCCGAGGCGTTCGAACTGCTGCAACTCGATCCGCGCGCGCGTCTCGTCGATGTGCGCACGCGCGCCGAACTCGATTGGGTCGGTCGGCCGGTTGTCGGCGACGGGCAATACGCGCACGTGGAATGGACGCGCTATCCGGGCGCGGTGCCGAACCAGGAATTCCTCGATCAGTTGAAACAGGTCGCCTCGCCGGATACGCCGGTGCTCTTCCTGTGCCGCAGCGCCGCGCGCTCGAAGCTCGCCGCGATCGCCGCGGCCCAGGCCGGCTTCACCCAGGCGTACGACCTGCTCGAAGGCTTCGAAGGCGACAAGGACGGCCAGGGGCATCGGAAGACGGTGTCGGGCTGGTGTTTTCGCGGCTTGCCGTGGATCGGCGCATGATCGCGGACGGCGCGGTTGGCGCGGTTGGCTGACCCGTTGGCCGACCGTTGCCGGTTGCCGGTTGCCATTGGCATGCGCGCACGCCTGCCTGAAACGCATCGTCGGCGCTGAGTGTGACAGGCCGATGATGCGGCGACTACACAATGAAGCACAGCCGGCGAGAGAGTGCCCGCACGGCCTCACGAGCGCCGAAAAAAACTCGCTCGCGTAGCCCGCGAATCAATCGCGCGGTTTGGCCGCGGCCGCGTCCAATTCGACGATGTCGCCGCCCAGCAGATGCACCCCTTCGCGCAGTTTGACGAACGCCGCCGCGACGGCTTCCGGCTCGCCCTTCACACCCAGATCGATGTGATGCCGCGCATACACGCCGCCGCGTTCGGCGTCGCCCACGCTCGGCAGGCTGAACACCCGCACGCCCGGAAAATCCCGTTCGATCTTCTCCATCAACGGCGTCACACGCGATTCCGGCAACTCGAACACCAGCAGTGATTTTTCCGCGTGCGGCATGGCGTGATGCAAATGCGCGTACTGCGTATCCAGCACCCACTCGATCATCGGCCACGCCATCACCGGGAAACCCGGCACGAAGTGATGCTGGCCGATCGAAAAACCCGGAATCTTGTTGTAGCCGTTCGGAATGATCGAAGCGCCCTGCGGATAGGTGCCCATGTTCAGGCGATGCAGGTTTTCCGGCGTTTCCAGATCGAGCGGCGTTGCCGCGGTCGCCGGATACATATCGCGGATGCGCTCCTGGATCAGCCGCGCCGCTTCCGGATGCAATTGAAGCGGCACGCCGAGCGCGGCCGCCGCGCACTGGCGAGTGTGATCGTCCGGGGTGGCGCCGATGCCGCCCGTGGAGAACACGACGTCGCCCGACGCGAACGTGCGCCGCAGCGTCGCCGTGATGCGCTCGGGATCGTCGCCGATATATTCCGCCCAGCCGAGCGACAGTCCGCGCGCGCCCAGCAATTCGATGACCTTCGGCAGATGCTTGTCGACGCGCCTGCCCGACAGGATTTCATCGCCGATGATGATGACGCCAAATGCCATTGCCGCCTCTTTCGCTTAGTCAGTAATTCATCAATAAGGAACCGGCGCCGTCTGCCGCGCGCCGCCGTGCTCTTCCGCGCGCATGCGTTGCAGCGCGCGCAGACAGTAGTAGCCGAACCACAACGCCGAGAACACGAGGATGAACGCGTAGATCCAGATCGTCACCGCGGTGATTACCGGGAACAGCACGATCAGCCATACCGACGACACCCACAGCAGCGTGGGCAGCGAGCCCATCAGACCGCTGGCGATGCCGATCAGCAGCAGCGGCAGGCGGAAGCGCCGCACCAGTGCGCGACGCTCGTCGCGCGTGGCGTGCAGCGCAAGCGCGTCGTAAGTCATCACGCGATAGGTCAGCCAGCCCCACAGCAGCGGCGGAATCAGCGCGAAGAACGGCGGCACCAGCCAGAGCGGCAACGTGACGATCAGCAGCACCAGACAGACCAGGGTGGTCCACAACGCATGGCCGAGGCTACCGTACCACGTTCCGCCGCGGCGCATTTCGAGGCCGGTGAATTGCCGCGTCGACAGGAAACGGATGACCGCCGGCATCGACAGCGTGGCGATCAGCAGCAGCACGGTGACGACGATCAGCGGAATCGCCATCGCGATCACGATGAACGGCGCGATCGCCGCATGCAGCGACGCAAAGCCGAGCCAGTCGAACAGTTGATAGAGCGTGGCCGTGAACGACCAGCTCGCGAGCCAGGTGCGGGTCGCGCCGATCAGCGTCTGCCAGGAAAACCACAGGATCACGCCCCAGCCGACCGTGGCCGCGAAAAACGGCATGAAGGTCAGCCAGAGCATGCGCGGGTGGAGCGCGCTTGTAAGCGCGCGTCCGAACGAGCGCAACAGATCATTCATGCGTGCCAGTGCCGGTAAACGAAACGATGGGATAAAAGGAAGCGCGCGACGAGCCGGTCAGAACAGCGTTGCAGCGCGCGCAAACGTGGACAGGATAAACCACGTGATGCGCCGCCGGGGAAACCGGCGGCGGGTGATGAAGGAGTGACGCAGGAGTAATCAGGCGGGAATCGGGCGAAGATCGGGCTCGAATCGGGCTCGAATCGCGTGGGGCTCAAACGGCGGCGGCGTCACCGCCTTCGGTGCCGCGTTTCGACGAAAGACGCCTGGCGATTCGCACGAACGCGAGCCAGTGCTGCGCCCAGAATCCGTCGCCATAGCGGCGGCCGTCGAGTTGATCGGCGATGCCGGTCGGCTCCATGTCGCGGCTCCACGAGGCGCTGCGAAACAGCATGTCCCACCAGGGGAACAGCACCCCGAAGTTGCAACCGTATTTCAGCCCTTCATGGCCATAACCCATCGCATGGTGACGGCGATGGAAAGTCGGACTCACCAGCAGGCGCTCGCCGAGCCAGCCGAAATACAGGCGGATATTCGCGTGCTGCACGCTCTGCGCGAGATTCGTGATGGCGACCAGCACGACGAATTGCGACGGCGGCACGCCGATCACCAGCGCGATCATCGCAAAGAACGACGCCTGCAGCAGATCGTCGAGCAGATGATTGCGGTCGTCGGCCCACAGCGACATCTGCTGCTGGCTGTGATGCACCGCGTGCAGTTCCCACCACACGCCGACCCGGTGCTGCCAGCGGTGATACCAGTAACCCGCGAAGTCGAGCGCGAGCAGGTACATGACGAACGTGACGAGCGGCTGCGTGGTGACGCCGGGCCACAGATTGTCGAATTCGATATTCGCGATGTTGTGCAGCCGCAACCAGGCCTGCACGTTGTCGAAAAGCGGCTGCAGCGCGAAGAAAAAGAACAGGTTGAGAATGCCGAGCTTGGCGATCCACGTATAGATCACGTCGACGCGCACCGCCTTGCGGTTTTGCCACTGCTCCACCGGCCGCAGCGCCTCGAGCGGCCGCAGCACCGCGTACATGGCCAGCACCTCGAACACGCCCACGATCAGCCAGTACAGGCTGTCGTAAGTGTCTTCGTCGTAATCCATCAGATCGAAGCGGAACAGCAGCGGCTGCACCACGTCGACGTACAGCAGCGTCTGCGCGGCGGAGACGAAGCTGTCGAGCGAAGAGAAGATGAGATGGAACATGGTGCTGGCCGGTTACTTCATTCTAGCGGCTGTTCAGGCGCCGTTCGGCGCCGTGACCGGCGCGCGATTGAAGAAATAGATGCCGTGCGGCGAACGGCCGACGGCAATCGTCTGGACCAGCTTGCGCGTGGTCAGGTCGATCACGCCGACGTGCTTCGCGAAGCGGAACGTCACCCACAGATAGCGTTTGTCGGCGGAAAGCTCCATGTCGTCCGGTCCAGGCAGCAAACCGCCAATGTCGCCGACGTTCGTGAGCGTGTCCTCGTCGAGAATGCTGATCGTGCTCGCAACCCGGTTCGACACCGCGACGTGCTTGCCGTCGGCCAGCGACCGGAAGTTGTGCGCGCCCTTGCCCGTCTGGATGGTCTTGACGATCTTCTGGTTGCGCCAGTCCACCACCGCGACGTAATCCGCGCCGGTCATGCCGATCAGCAGGTACTTCTCGCCCGGCGTCATCCATAGCCCGGCCGGCACCTTGCCGACCTTCATCTTCCATTTGACGGTTTGCGTGGCCAGATCGATCGCGGCCAGTTCGCCCGAGACCTGCAGCGTGACGAACACGGTCTTGCTGTCGTTGGTGAACGCCATGTGGCTCGGCATGACCGCGAGCGGCAGGCGCGACGCCAGCGTCATCTGTTTGTTCTGGTTGTCGTAGTGATAGATGTCGAGCCTGTCCAGACGCAGCCCGGTGGTGACGAGCCATTTGCGGTCGGGCGAAAAACCGATCTGATAAGGATCCTCGATGTTTTCGACCCAGCGCTGCACCTGGCCCGACTTCGGATCGACGAACATCAGATTGTTCGATACCGAATTGGCGACGATCAGCGATGAACTGTCCGGCGTGACCATCAGGTGATGCGGTTCCTTGCCGGTGGGCACCGTGCCGACGACCTGGCGGCTGGTCTCGTCGATGAGGCTCAGCGTGGCTTCGCCGGAATTGAGCACGATCACGTTGTTGGCGTGAGCCGCCGGGGAAAACAGGCCTGCGGCGGCAACCAGCGCCGCGCCCGCGGCGAACGTGGCAGTCAAGCCGGGAAGGAAAAATTTGCGCATGAAAACTCACTTCGGAGAACGGCTGTCATTGTAGAACGTTTGCCGCGGCCAGCGGTTGACGTGGATCGGGTATCCAGCGCGCGAAAAAACAGGGGCGCGATTGACTCCGATGATCGCGCCTCGAACGGCCTGGCGCAGCGGGTTCGTGCTCCTTGCGACGCGCGGAAAATGGATCCGCGGCTGAAACGTCGAGTCTTGATTTGCTCATACAACTCAAGAAATATCCAAATAAAATAATCCATTTATAAGAATAATTTCTTCAATTCCTTATTTCCTCTATTTTAGATTTTTCAAGTTAAGAGGCATCAATATAAAGCGATTTTTCCGGGCCAATTTCAGATTTACCTGACATCGCTTGCGCAGCGCCAGATTGGACAATCCCGCCGCTACATCGCCCACACAGCCAATCCCTGTGGACGAATGAGCGTGACGCGGGTGTTTCGTGCACGCAAAAAACGCCGAAGACGCTGACTCATGAAAGCCAAGGTCCGCGGGTTATTTTTTGCACGATTTATTCAGGCGATGAAGTCTTCTCCATTAACACGCGCCCATGCGCCGTCCACGCAAGCAATACCCGGAGACTCGTAAAAGATGAACAGGAAGAACCCATTGGTTTGCTGTGAAGCACCCCACACGCGGCTGGCGGCGCCGGAACCTGCGATATCGGGCGAAAAGCGAACCGCGGCCATGCGCAGGAAGCGCATCGCGCAAGCGGTGCTGGTCGCGGCAGCGTTGGCGGGCGCGGCATCGGCGGCGCATGCGACGATCTACTTCACGGCCAGCCCGAACGATCCGGCCACCGATACGGACGCGAGCGCGACCAAAACCGGCGCGCTGGCGGCAGGTATCGGGGCGAGCGCAGACGGCACCCGCTCACTGGCGGCAGGTCTCACTGCGCAAGCGCTCGACGACGCCACGATTGCAATAGGCGCGGAGGCTATCGCCGGGGGCAGCGGCTCGATTGCGACTGGCTTCCAGGCACTTACCGTGCAAGAAAATTCAATCGCAACGGGTACGCACGCCAGAGCGACGGGCAAGGGTTCCGTCGCCGTGGGCGCCACGTCGGAGGCAATGGGCGATATGTCCACGGCACTCGGCTTTGGAGCGCATACCACGGGCTCCGCCGCGTTCGCCGGCGGCAGATCGGCGAACGCCGCATCCAACTTTGCCGTCGCGATCGGGTATGAGGCCAGCGTGGACGTCGGCAGTGCGGGCTCAATGGCATTGGGTGCGGGCGCGCTAGCGCGTGGCGGCTATGCGAGCGCTTTTGGCGCCGCGGCCGCGGCCATCGCGAACTCAGCCGTCGCGATCGGCTACATGGCCACGGCCACCTCCATCGATAGTGTCGCATTGGGCGCCAGGTCCACCACGACGGCGGACCCCGCTCTGCCCGGTTACCAACCGACCGGCAACGGCGCGACGGACATCGAGGCCCCCAAGGCGATCGCCGAGGTGTCCATCGGTTCGGCGGCGAACGAGCGCCGCTTAACGAACGTCGCGGCGGGCACGGCGGGGACCGATGCCGTCAACGTCAGCCAGTTGAAGGCGGTCGACGGCAAAGTCGAGGCCGTCGCGCAAAATGGCACGCTGCACTATTTCAAGGCAGACGGCACGGCCACCGGTTCTGACGACGCCGTCGCGAACGGCACGAATGCGGTCGCGGCAGGCGTCAGCGCGGCTGCGACGGCTGAGAACGCGGTCGCAGTCGGCATGAGCGCCACTGCTGGCGGCGTGGGTTCGACCGCGCTCGGCGCAAGCGCCGTCGCCAATACCGCGGGCTCCACGTCGATCGGCGCGTCGTCCTTCGCCGACAGCAACGGCGCGACCGCGCTCGGCGCGTATTCGAGCGTTACCGGCGCCGGCGGCGTCGCACTGGGCTACATGGCGAGCGCCAGCGCCGACAATTCGGTTGCCATCGGCCAGGGCTCCATCGCCGACCGGGTCAATACGGTCTCCGTGGGCAGCGCCGGCAACGAACGCCAGATCGCCAACGTCGCGGCAGGCACGGCCGACACCGACGCGGTCAACGTCAGCCAGTTGAAAGCGGTCAGCGACGAAGGCGCCGCCACCGCCGCGAAGCTCGAGGGCGCCGTCATGTACGACACCGACGGAACCAGCATCAACAGGAAAAGCATCACGCTCGGCGATCCGTCAAGCGGCGGCACCGTCATCCGCAACGTCGCGGCAGGCGTGGATGCCACCGATGCGGTCAACGTCAGCCAGTTGCAGGCGGCGAGCGAGAACGCGTCGCGCTATTTCAAGGCGAATGGCGCCAATGACGGCACCGACGACGCCTCCGCTAGCGGCGAGCAGGCGGTCGCCATGGGCAGCGGCGCGCTGGCGTCGGGTCAAGCCAGCGTGGCCGCGGGCACGGGCGCAGCGGCAAGCGGCGATTTCAGCACGGCGGTCGGCGGCCTCGCTACGGCTCAGGAGGAAGGCTCGACGGCATTCGGCTATCAGGCGAGCGCTGCGGCAACCAACACAGCCGCGTTCGGCTACCAGGCGAGCGCTACGGCAGAGAATGCCGCCGCATTCGGCAATCAGGCTAGCGCCAACGCCGTCAACGCCGTCGCACTGGGCCAGGGCTCCGTCGCCGACCGCGCCAACACCGTCTCCGTCGGTTCCGCCGGCAACGAACGCCAGATCGCCAACGTCGCGGCCGGCACGGCCGACACCGACGCGGTCAACGTCGCCCAGTTGAAAGCGGTCAGCGACCAGGGCGCCGCCACCACGGCGAAGCTCGACGGCGCCGTCATGTACGACACGAACGAGGACGGCAGCGTCGACAACAGCAGCATCACGCTCGGCGATGCGTCGGCCGGCGGCACCGTCATCCACAACGTCGCGAACGGCGTGGACGCCACCGACGCGGTCAACGTCAGCCAGTTGAATACGGCCATCAGCGGCGCTGTCAGCGACATCGTCAACAACGTCGTGGTCAACGCGGCCAATCCGTTCTTCAGCGCGGAAGGCGATCGCGATGCCGAAGGCGCCGTGTCGTCGGGCGCGCATTCACTGGCGTCGGGCGCGAGCGCGCAGGCCACCGCCGCGAACGCGGTCGCGATCGGCGCAAACGCCGTCGCGAGCGCGACCAACGCCACCGCCTTGGGCGCGGCCGCCAACGCCAGCGCCACCAACGCCACTGCCGTCGGCGCGGGCGCCAACGCCAGCGCCGAGAACTCAGTCGCGTTAGGCCAGGGTTCGGTCGCGGACCGGGCAAATACGGTATCGGTCGGCGCGGCCGGGCAGGAGCGTCAGATCGCCAACGTCGCGGCCGGCGTGCAAGGCACCGACGCGGTCAACGTCAATCAGTTGCAGCAGAGCGTCGGCGGCGCGCTCAGCCAGGCGAACCGCTATACCGACGACCAGATCCGCTCCGCCCGCCGTGATTCGTACGGCGGCACGGCGTCCGCCATGGCGATGGCCGGCTTGCCGCAGGCGGTCTTGCCGGGTCGCGGCATGGTCGCGATGGCGGGCGGCACGTATGCCGGCCAGTCGGCGTTGGCCCTCGGCGTCTCGCAACTGTCGGAAACGGGCAAGTGGGTCTACAAGGTGCAAGGCACGACCGACTCGCGCGGCCAGTTCGGCGCGGCGATCGGCGCCGGCATGCACTGGTAAGCCTGAATTCGCGGGGCCGGCTCGCATCGAGCCGGTCATCGCGACGGTTTAAGCGTTGTCGTCCCAGGCGCGCAACAACAAGCCTCGCGCCCTTCGCGCGATGTCGTTCTCAAAAGGAGCGCCATCGCGCGTTTTTTAAGCCAAAGCCTGGCGGCATACTCGCAAGCCGCCCGCATCGAGCGACTGCGAGCCGCCCCATCAGCGCTGCATCGACTCCCACACTTTGTACAGACGCTTCACCGAAACCGGCATCGGCGTGCGCAACTCCTGCGCGAACAGGGAAACGCGCAGCTCCTCCAACAGCCAGCGGAACTCCGACAAGCGCGGGTCCAGCACGCCGCCGCGTTGCGCGACCGCGCGCTGATAGTTCTGCCACAACGGCTGAAACTCGGCGAACTGCCGGGCGTCGCGCGCGGGATCGGCCTTCAGCTTGTCGACCCGCAGCGCGATCCCCTTCAGATAGCGCGGAAAATGCGCCAACTGCGGATACGGCGTATCGACCACGAAGCGCTTGCCGATCAGTCCATCGAGCTGATTCAGCATGTCGGCGTGCGCGGCCGTGAACGACTTTGCCTGCACCAGTTTCTTGGTCACGCCCGCATATTCACCGAGGATCTGCCCCACCAGCCGCGAAATTTCCTGCGCCAATAAGGTGAGCCGGCTGCGGCCCTCGTCGCGGCGCGTGTGAAAACTCACGTCGTCGTCAGGCAGCGGCTCTTGCAGACAGGCGCGGTCGAGCGCGGTGTCGATCAGCTGATCGCGCAACTCCTCCTGGGTGCCGCGCGGCATGAACAGCATCGCCATCTCACGCAAGCCCGGCAGATTCTTTTCCAGATACTTGATCGGCTCCTTCAACTGCAACGCGAACAGACGCCGCAAACCCGCGCGATGAATCCGCGCGGCTTCGTCCGGCGAATCGAACACCTCGACGTCGCAGTGCGCGCCGCGATCCACCAGCGCGGGATAGCCGAACAGGGTCTGCCCGCCACGGCGAATCTCGAGCAACTCGGGGAGCTTGCCGAAATTCCACGTCGTCAGTTTTTCGTAGAGCGCGGTGCCTTGCGCGCCGCCAGGCTGCGCGGTTTGGGGACCGCTCACCGCCGCGCCCTTGCCTCGCTGCGCGCCGCCGCCCGGCGAACCGGCGGCGCCCGCGGAAGCGGCTACCGGCGAAGCGCCCGCGACACCGCCACCGCCCGCCCCCGCCAACGCCGCCCCGGCCGCGCTCGACGCGATCTTCTGAAAATGCTGCTGCGCCTGCCCGCCGAGTTCGGCGCGCAGTTGCGACAGATTGCGTCCCATCGCGAGCTGCCGCCCATGTTCGTCGATAACCTTGAAGTTCATGAACAGATGCGGCGGCAGCGTTTCCAGCTTGAAGTCCGACTGTTTCATCGCGACCTGGGTCTGCTCGCGAATATCCGCGATCAGCGATTCGAGCAAACCGCCCGCGCCGAAGCGCGGCCCGCCGTGCCGTTCGACGAAACCCGCCGCGTACTCCGGCACCGGCACGCAATGACGGCGCAGCTTCTGCGGCAAGGACTTCAGCAGCAGGTGCGTCTTCTCCTTCAGCATGCCCGGCACGAGCCACTCGCAGCGCCGTGCGTCGACCTGGTTCAGCGCGTAGAGCGGCACCGCGAGCGTCACGCCGTCGCGCGGCGAACCCGGCTCGAAGTGATAGGTGAGCGTCATCTCGACGCCCGCCATCGTCATGCGCTTCGGGAACAGATCGGTCGTCACGCCGGCGGCTTCATGCCGCATCAGATCGTCGCGCGACAGATACAGCAGGCGCAGCTTCTCTTCAGGCTGGCCGCTCTTTTTCACCTCGTCGCGATACCAGCGCTCGAACGACGCGCCGGTGTAAATGCCCTTCGGCAACGCCTGGTCGTAGAAGGCGAAAATCAGTTCGTCGTCGACCAGCACGTCCTGACGGCGCGACTTGTGCTCCAGTTGCTCGATGTCGGCGAGCAACTTGCGGTTGTGCACGAAGAACGCGAGCTTCGTATCGAACTCGCCTTCGACCAGCGCGCCGCGAATGAACAACTCCCGCGCGCGCGCCGGGTCCTGCTTGCCGAAGCTCACGCGCCGCCGGTGATAGATCGGCAACCCGTACAGCACCGCCCGCTCGAACGCCGACACCTGCGCCGCGCGCTTCTCCCAATGCGGCTCGGAGAGCGATTTCTTCAGCAGATGCGCGCCGATCTTCTCGATCCATTCGGGCTCGATCTTCGCGATGCAGCGCGCGTACAAACGGCTCGTCTCGACCAGTTCGGCGGCCATCGCCCACTTGCCCGCCTTCTTCACCAGCGCCGAGCCCGGCCACAGGTAAAACTTGATGCCGCGCGCGCCGAGGTAATACGGTTCGTCGTCGGCTTTCAGGCCGATGTTGCCGAGCAGGCCGGTCAGCAGCGCAAGGTGAATCTGCTCGAAGGTCGCCTCGGCTTCGTTCAGACGCCAGCCGTGCTCGCGCACCACCGTCAATAGTTGCGAATGCACGTCGCGCCATTCGCGCAGGCGCAGTTGCGACAGGAAGTTCTTGCGGCACTCGTCCTGCAACTGCCGGTTCGACTTCTTGTGCGCGATCGCTTCCTCGAACCAGTTCCAGATTTTCAGCCACTGCAGGAATTCGGAGCGTTCGTCGGCGAACCGGCGATGCGCCTGGTCGGCTTGCTCCTGCGCCTCGATCGGCCGGTCGCGCGGGTCCTGCACGGACAGCGCGCTCGCGATGATCAGCACTTCCTTCAACGCCTGCTGATCGCGCGCGGCCAGGATCATCCGGCCGACGCGCGGATCGAGCGGCAAACGCGCGAGTTCGCGGCCGAGCGGCGTGAGGTCGTTATCGTCATCGACCGCGCCCAGTTCATTGAGCAGTTGATAACCGTCGGCGATCGCGCGGCCCGGCGGCGGTTCGATGAACGGGAAGGTTTCGATCGCCGTGAGATGCAGCGACTTCATCCGCAGAATCACCGAGGCCAGCGACGAACGCAAAATCTCCGGATCGGTGAAGCGCACGCGGCCCTGATAGTCGCTTTCCTCGTACAGCCGAATGCAGATGCCGTCCGCAACCCGGCCGCAGCGCCCGGCCCGCTGATTGGCGGCGGCCTGCGAAATCGACTCGACCTGCAACTGCTCGACCTTGTTGCGATACGAGTAGCGCTTCACGCGCGCGAGGCCGGAGTCGACCACATAGCGAATGCCCGGCACCGTCAGCGAGGTTTCGGCGACGTTGGTGGCGAGCACGATGCGGCGCGCGTTCGAGGTGCGGAACACGCGCTCCTGTTCGGCGGCGGAAAGCCGCGCGAACAGCGGCAGGATTTCGGTGTGCGGCGGATGGTGCTTGCGCAGCGCCTCGGCGGCGTCGCGGATTTCGCGCTCGCCGGGCAGGAACACCAGCACGTCGCCGGGGCCTTCGCGGCAGAGTTCGTCGACGGCGTCGACGATCGCTTCCATCAGATCGCGATCGCGGTCCTTGCCAAATTCCCGTTGAGTTTTCGGCCTGTCACGCGATTCGCGCGACGACGGCGCCGGGGACGTGCCTTCCGCCGCCTTCACCGCCGGGCTGTCTTCCGCCACCGGCCGATAGCGCACCTCGACCGGATACAGACGCCCGCTCACTTCGATCACCGGCGCGGGCTTCTCCTCGCTGCCGAAGTGGCGCGCGAAGCGGTCCGCGTCGATGGTGGCCGAGGTCACGATCAGCTTCAGATCCGGGCGCCTGACGAGGATTTCCTTCAGATAGCCGAGCAGAAAATCGATGTTCAGGCTGCGCTCGTGCGCTTCGTCGATGATCAGCGTGTCATACGCCTTGAGCAGCGGGTCGGTTTGCGTTTCGGCGAGCAGAATGCCGTCGGTCATCAGCTTGACCGACGCGCCCGGCGACAGGTTGTCCGTGAAGCGCACCTTGTAGCCGACCACTTCGCCGAACGGCGTGCCGAGTTCCTCGGCAATGCGGCGGCCCGTCGCCGACGCGGCGATCCGGCGCGGCTGCGTGTGGCCGATCAGACCGGCGCCGCCGGCGCCCAGACCGCGCCCCAACGCGAGGCAGATCTTCGGCAACTGGGTGGTTTTGCCGGAGCCGGTCTCGCCGGAGACGATCACCACCTGATTCCGCGCGATGGCCTTGGCGATCTCGTCGCGGCGGGCGGAGACCGGCAGCGCCTCGGGGAAGGTGATCGGCGGAATCGGGTTGGGTTCGACGATACGCTGAGCGCGCGGCGCACGTGGCTCGCGCGGCTCGCGGCGCGCCTCACGCGGCGGCTTGCTTTTCTGCGCCGACACCGGCGCGCCTTCCGTCGCACGCCGCGGCTCGCGCGCCGGTTTTGGCGTGGGCGGCGCATCGCTACGCTTCGCGTCGCCGGCATTCATCTGATCGGCGGCCGGCGCCGCATTCTCGTTCGCCGCAGCGGGACTTTTGGGTACATTCGACATGGGGGCGCATTATAATCCCCGGCATGAATTCCCAAACCGACCTCGTCCCCGCGCCCGCGAGCGCTCCGGCCCCCGCCGGAGCAACGGAAAACCTCGCACAGCATGCGCAATTCGTCGACTGGATGCGCTCCGTCGCCCCGTATATCCACGCGTTCCGAAACAAGACGTTCGTCGTCGGCTTCGGTGGCGAGGTGGTGCATCAGGGGCTCCTGAATGCGCTCGTGTCCGACATCGCGCTGCTGCAGGCCATGGGCATCCAGATCGTTCTGGTGCACGGCTCGCGACCGCAGGTCGAAGAGCAGATGAGTTTGCACGGAGTGGAGTCTGAATTTTCGCACGGCATGCGCATCACCGACGCGCGCGCGCTCGAATCGGCGAAAGAAGCGGCCGGCGAAGTGCGTCTGGACATCGAGGCCGCGATCAGCCAGGGCTTGCCGAACACGCCGATGGCGCACGCGCACATCAGCGTGGTATCGGGCAACTTCGTGACGGCGCGGCCGGTCGGCATTCTGGACGGCGTCGATTTCGCCCACACCGGCGTGGTGCGCAAGATCGACGCGGACTCGATCCGCCATTCGCTCGCGAGCCGCAAGCTGGTGCTGCTCTCGCCGCTCGGCTTCTCGCCCACCGGCGAGGCCTTCAACCTGGCGATGGAAGACGTCGCGTCGGCCGCCGCTATCGCGCTGCGCGCCGACAAGATCGTGTTCCTGACCGAAACGCCGGGCCTGATGCAAGCCGGCGAGGAAGGCGCCGAACTGATCCGCGAACTGTCGCTCGACGACGCCTACAAGCTGCATGAAAGCGGCGAAGTCACCGGCGACGCGGGCTTTTATCTGAAGCATTCGATTCGCGCCTGCCGCGGCGGCGTGGCGCGCGCGCACATCATCCCGTACGCGCTCGACGGCAGCCTGCTGCTCGAACTGTTCCTGCACGACGGCGTGGGCACGATGATCTCGTACGAGAACCTCGAAAGCCTGCGCGAAGCCACGCCGGACGACGTCGGCGGCATTCTCGCGCTGATCGAGCCGCTGGAATCGGACGGCACGCTGGTCCGGCGCGGACGTCACCAGATCGAACGCGACATCGACCATTTCTCGGTGATCGAGCACGATGGCGTACTGTTCGGCTGCGCGGCGCTGTATCCGTACACGCAGGAGCGCATCGGCGAAATGGCGTGCCTGACGGTCGCGCCCGAGGCGCAAGGCACCGGCGACGGCGAGCGGCTCCTGAAGCGCATCGAGCAACGCGCGCGGGCGCGCGGCCTCACGCGCATTTTCGTGCTCACCACGCGCACCGAGCACTGGTTCCTCAAGCGCGGCTTCGTCAAGGTGACCGTCGACGACCTGCCCGAAGACCGCCGCAGACTCTATAACTGGCAGCGCAAATCGCTCGTGCTGATGAAACAGCTCTGAGCGGCCCCATATACAGCGCCTGCCCGCCCCACATTCGATTACAGGAGAAGCACAGCATGACTCGTATGGTTCAATGCGCGAAGCTCGGCAAGGAAGCCGAAGGTCTCGATTTCCCGCCGCTGCCGGGCGAACTCGGCAAGCGGATCTACGAAAGCATCTCGAAGGAAGCCTGGCAGGCGTGGTTGAAGCAGCAAACCATGCTGATCAATGAAAACCGGCTGAACATGGCCGATCCGCGCGCACGCCAGTATCTGATGAAGCAGACCGAGAAGTTCTTTTTCGGAGAAGGCGCGGATACGGCGCAGGGTTATGTGCCGCCCTCGGCGGAGTGAGTTTTCGCGTTTTGCCGGCGTTTGTGCGCCACTGAAAAATCCGCGCCGCGTGCGCGGATTTTTTTGTGCCGGCGGCGACGTTGCTACGACGGGACGGCCGCAATCCCTTCCAGCGCGATGATCCGCGTCCTCGCGCATGTTTCGCGGATCGCCTTCAGAGGGGCGTACTCGGGCGACTCATACCACGCCATCAACGAAGCCATGTCCGGAAACTCGATGATGACGAGACGATGCGGCTGCCAATCGCCTTCGAGAATTTTCGTCAGTCCGCCACGGCCCAGATATTTGCCGCCATAGCGCGCCTCGGTAGCGGGCACTTCTCGTTTGTACTCTTCGAAAACGGCGGGGTTGGTGACATCGACATCGGCAATCAGATAGGCGGTCATGGCGCAATCCTTTTCGCGGTGTCGTCCCACCGCCGACTGTGACCCATCCATTGTAGTCGGCAAGGACAGCAGTCATTTTTAGCTTTACCCTGGCGCAGTTTTCCCCTACTCCATCTCACTACGGAACCAACCAGCGGTCCGCGCCGCCGGCCTCCCGAACGCCCTCGCTCGACGCCCCGCGAGCCCAAGGTTTGCGCGATCCTCTGTCATCGTGCTATCATGTTCATCGTTCCAACAGCATTTCACCTCATTAACGTTTCTTTTCATTGTGGCCCGCAGTGCGGGTGCCATGTTGAAATCGAACAGTTTTTATACAAGAAGGCTTGTCGGTCGTTTTCCTGCCTGAGGTTCCCTCGCGTTTCCCCAGCGGCGAATAAAGCACCGGCCTTTTTCGTTTCAAGCCTTCCAGCGGCGCCTGGGCCAGCTTTCGGCCAACCCAGCGTCCTCATGCACCTGCCCCCCTTCCACGGCCACGCAGGTGCAACAGTCAGCACGATCCAGACGAGTGTTTTTCGCGAATCATCCGCGAGGCACGGGCGTTGTGTTTTTGCGCCCCGCTTCTTCGTTCCTTGCGACGAGGCATACGCCATCGCGGGTTTCGTGAAACGCACTTTTCCAGCAACCGTGGCGGAACGTTCATGCGCATCATGAGTTTCGTCGCAGTCATCGGAGTTTTAACCTTGACCGCTTCCAGCAACGGCTTCTGGCGACACCACAAAGAAGAACAACGCCTCTCTCTGGACGACATCACCGTCGTCGACAAATCACTCCTCAAGCGGGCCGTCGGCGCAATGGCGCTCGGCAACGCGATGGAATGGTTCGATTTCGGCGTGTACAGCTACATCGCCGTCACGCTCGGCAAGGTGTTCTTCCCGTCGTCGAGTCCGTCCGCGCAGTTGATCGCCACCTTCGGCACGTTCGCCGCGGCGTTTCTCGTGCGGCCGGTCGGCGGCATGGTGTTCGGGCCGCTGGGCGACCGCATCGGCCGTCAGCGCGTGCTGGCGATGACCATGATCATGATGGCGCTCGGCACCTTCGCAATCGGCCTGATTCCGAGCTACGCGACGATCGGCATTTTCGCGCCGGTGCTGTTGCTGGTCGCGCGCCTCGTGCAGGGCTTCTCGACCGGCGGCGAGTACGGCGGCGCGGCCACCTTCATCGCCGAATTCTCGACGGACAAGCGGCGCGGCTTCATGGGCAGCTTCCTGGAGTTCGGCACGCTGATCGGCTACGTGCTCGGCGCGGGGACGGTTGCCGTGCTGACCGCGGCACTGTCGAACGAGGCGCTGCTGTCATGGGGCTGGCGCGTGCCGTTCCTGATCGCGGGTCCGCTGGGTCTGGTGGGTCTGTACATCCGGATGAAGCTGGAAGAAACGCCCGCGTTCAAAAAGCAGGCCGAGCAACGCGAAGCCGAGGACAAGTCGCTGCCGAAGCAATCGTTTCGCGAGCTGCTCGCGCAGCAATGGAAGCCGCTTTTGCTGTGCGTGGGCCTCGTGCTGATCTTCAACGTGACCGATTACATGGCGCTGTCGTATCTGCCGAGCTATCTGTCGGCCACGCTGCACTTCAACGAAACGCACGGTCTCTTCCTCGTGCTGCTCGTGATGGTGCTGATGATGCCGATGACGCTCGCCGCCGGCCGTCTGTCCGACGCGATCGGCCGCAAGCCGGTCATGCTGTTCGGTTGCGTGGGGCTGTTCGCGCTGTCGATTCCCGCGCTGCTGTTGATCCGCATGGGCACGGTGCTGCCGGTGTTCGGCGGCCTGATGATTCTCGGCGTGCTGCTGTCATGCTTTACCGGCGTGATGCCGTCGGCGCTGCCGGCGCTGTTCCCGACCAAAATCCGCTACGGCGCGCTCGCGATCGGCTTCAACATTTCCGTATCGCTGTTCGGCGGCACGACGCCGCTGGTCGCCGCGTGGCTGGTCGACAGCACCGGCAATCTGATGATGCCCGCGTACTACCTGATGGGCGCGTCGCTGATCGGCATCGTCTCGGTAATCGCGCTGCGCGAAACGGCGCGCAAGCCCCTCCTCGGCTCGGGCCCGTGCGTGGCCACGCACGCGGAAGCGCATGCGGTGCTGCGCGGCGAGCGTGAAGCCGCGGAGATGGACGAAAGTTATGCAGCGGCGGCGACGGCGCGCGCGTGACGCCGGGTTGCGCGCTAGCGCGGTAGTTGAGAACTGACGTGTCAGAACGGGTCGGCAAGTTTGCCGGCCCGTTTTTTTATGTCAGCAGGGAATCGAATCGCGCCGTCGCGTGCGCGCCATCGACGATCAACATGCCGGCCGAAACCGGCAGCTTGAAGCGCCGTGGGCCGGCGCTGCCGGGATTGACGAACAGCACACCGTCGCGTTCGCTGACCGACGGCTTGTGCGAGTGACCGGTGACCACCACGCCGATGCCCTCGCTGTGCGGATCGGCAAGCACGTCGGCGATGTCGTGCGCGACGAGAATGGTCACTTGCTGGACGGCGAGCCTGGCGTGCGTCGGCAGCGATGCGGCCCACTCGCCGATGTCGTTGTTGCCGCGCACCGCCGTGACCGGCGCGATCTTCACGAGCGCCTCGAGCACTGCCGGATTGCAGATGTCGCCCGCGTGGATGATCGCGTCGCAGCCGGCGAGATAGCGCAGCGCTTCGGGACGCACGAGGTTGTGCGTGTCGGAGATGAGGCCGACGCGGGTGGAGGAAGCGTTTTTTGTGCGGGCAGTCATGACGCAAGTATCAGCGAAACGGGCTCGGTTTGCGCGCAACGGTTTGCGCGAGTTCGTGCTTGCGACCGAACCCCGCAGCGGCTTGGCCAACTAACGCTGGCAAGCCGCGAATTCAGGTTCGGCGGATTCCGCGCCTGCAGTCAACTAGCGGGGGCACAACGGCCCTACGGCTTCAATCCACCGATTGCCGCTCAACAAGCTCACGCGACAAAGCCCCAACCGGCCGCTTGGCAGCAAGCATCCGCTTGCTCGCGCCTTGCACGATCACCGACACCACCGCCGCGCACGCAAAGCTCAGCCATACACCGTCATGCGGCAGCATCGTCGCGGTCACCGCGAAGAACGCCGTGAACGACGCGCGGCCGATCACCATGCCGCGCATGAGCAACGCGACGAAGTCCGCGCCGTGCGCGCGTTGCGCCGATACCGCGAGCACGATCCCGAGCAACGGAAACACCGAGAGCAATCCGCTCCAGGTCGCGCCCATCGACGCGGACAACGTCGTGACCGCGACCGTCAGCAGCGCGCCGGTAAGCATGCGCACGGCGAGATCGCCGAGCCCGCCGCGCGCGGCCGGCACAGGCCCCGACGCACGCGGCAAGCCGCCTTGCGAAACCGCGACGGCCACGCCTGCCGCCGCCACCGCCCACATGAGCCCGCTCGCCAGTTGCGTGAGCAACATCGCCACGCCGACCCACCCCGCCATGCCGACCGTCAGCGCAAGCGGCCACGCAAAACGCCGGCACGTCCACGCATATGTAAAGTTGAACGCTTCCGATGCCGCAATCGCCGCGATCGACGCCGCCGACGCCTGCGCCGCGAATGCCGGGCCGCGTTCGAGCGCGAGCAGCAGGACGATCGGCCCGGCGACGACCGGCAGCCCCGCCAGCCATCCCGCCACCGACGGTCCCCAGACGCGCCCCGCCACGGTCAGCGCGGCAAGAAACGCCGGCACCAGTGCGAGCTTGAGCGCCAGCAACACGCTTACGCTTCCAGCACGTGCTCGATACGCCGGTCGGGCACCAGCCACCACGCCGCGACCAACGTATAGAGCGCCGCCGAGACCCACGGCACGACGAATGCGAGCGCGATGCCCACCAGGTTGATGACCACCGAGACCTTGCCCTTGAAGTCGCTGCCGACCGCCTTGGCAAGCGTCGAGTCCCCGCCATGCTCGCGGATCAGCACGCGCGTGAGAATGAAGTAGGCGATCGCCGACATGCACAGCACGACGCCGTACATCGCGGTCGGCCACGAGGCCAGATGGCTCTCGCCGATCCAATGCGTGACGGCCGGCATCAGCGACAACCAGAACAGCAGATGGAGATTGGCCCACAACACCGCGCCATTGACCCGCTGCACCGCATGGAACATGTGGTGATGATTGTTCCAGTAGATGCCCACGTAGATGAAGCTCAGCACGTATGCGCAGAACACCGGCAGCATGGGGCGCAGCGCGGCGAGATCGTGGCCTTCCGGCACCTTCAGTTCGAGCACCATGATCGTGATGATGATGGCGATCACACCATCGCTGAAGGCTTCGATGCGTCCCTTGCCCATCGGTCGGTTTCCTGATGATGAATGCGGTTGGGCGCATAGCGTCGCCCGCGTCCCGCGGACGGCTCGCGCCGCCGCCGATTATCGGCGATGCCGCGCCGCTTTGTCGATGCGGGTTCGAACCGCTTGCACACATGCGCGCCGACTCTCGACCGACAACGCATATCTACGGCGCAAGCAACAACGCTCAATCCGCGGCGCCGTCCGGGTAATACACCGCAAGCCATACGCTCGGCTCCGTCTCGCTCGTCCATGCGACCCGATGCCGGCAATGCGCTTCGATCAGCACGTGGTCGCCGGGCTTCATCGGGTGCGGCTGCGGTTCGCCCTCGAATTCGAGCGCGGCCGCGCCGCTCAGCAGCACGACCCATTCGGCGCGCGGGCTGTCGTACCAGAAGCCCGGCGGGCTGGCCTGCCCGGTCGATACGATCCGCTCGATGGTCACCCCGCCGCGCTCGACGAGCGCGTCGACTCGTTCGTCCGAGCTTGCCGGCTCACCGTGGTCGAACAGATTGCCGCTGCGGATTGCGCGTTTCATCGCATGGACTCGCTGCTGGTATTGGTCGATGGTGCTCGTCGATCGCACTCGCCGTTCACTTCATCGGCTTCAGTCCGTCGAGCAAGGTCGGCACCAGTTCGCTGATGGTCGGATGAATGTGCATGGCGTACTGCAAGGTCGGATACGGCGCGCCCGCCGTCATGATGTCGATGAACGTGTGAATCGCTTCGTCGCCTTCAATGCCGTGAATCGCCGCGCCGAGAATCCGCTTGCTTTGCGCGTCCACCAGCACCTTCATGAAGCCGTCGGTCTCGCCGCGTTCGCGGGCGCGGCCGACGCGCGACATCGGCAGGGTGGCGATCAACGCGTCGCGGCCCGACTTGCGCACGTCGGCCTCCGAGAGCCCGACGCGCGCGAGCGGCGGATCGACGAACACCGCATACGCCATGATCCGCGTGTCGACGCTGCGCGCGCCGCCGTCGAGCAGATTGGCCGCCACGATCTGATAGTCGTCGTAGGACGTATGCGTGAACGCGCCGCGCCCGTTGGCGTCGCCGATGGCCCACACGCCGGGCACGCTGGTGCGCAACTGGCCGTCGACGGGAATCGTGCCGTGCTTATCCGTCGCGATGCCGGCGGCGGCGAGGCCGAGGTCGTCGGTATTCGGCTCGCGGCCGGTGGCGAACAGCAAATGCGACGCCTCGAGCGCGGGAACGTTCTGCTCGAAGCCGATGCACACCTCGTTCGCGCGATGCGGATGCGGCTCGACCCGTGAAGGCTGCACGCCGAACCGAAACTCGACGCCTTCGCGCGCCAGCACCTTCTGCACGGATTCGGCGAGATCGGCATCCTCGCGCGTGAGCACGCGCTCGCCTCGCACCAGCACCGTCACGCGGCTACCGAAGCGCCGGAAGATCTGCGCGAATTCGAGCGCGATATAGCTCGCGCCGACGATCACCAGATGACTCGGCAATTCCGTCAGCTCAAGCAGACTGGAGTTGGTGTAGTAACGAATCCGCTCGATGCCTTCGAGCGGCGGCACGACCGCGCGCGTGCCGGTGTTGATGAAGATTTCGTCGGCGTTGAGTTCGTGGAGCAGCGCACCGTCCGGCCCGCTGATGGAAAGCGCATGCGCGCCGGTGAAACGCGCGTGGCCGTTGAAGACCGTCACGTTGTGCGCGCCGCGCAGCCATGTCTCGACACCGTCGCGCGATTGTCCGATGATCCGGTCCTTGCGCGCTTTCACCGCCGCCAGATCGACGCCGACCGCCCCGCTCACCTGCACGCCCAGTTCCGCCGCGTGGCGCGCCACGTGCGCCGCGCGGGCACTGGCCACATAGGATTTGGTCGGCGTGCAGCCCACGTTCACGCACGTTCCGCCGAAGGCCGCGCGTTCGATGACCGCGGTTTTGCGGCCGCTTTGACCGAGACGCACGGCGAGCGGCGCGCCGCCTTGTCCCGTGCCGATCACAACTGCGTCGAAGTGCTGTGGCATGGCAACTCTCCAGAGGCTGGGGTGCAGGTCGTAGCATCTTACGCCCAGCGCCTGAAGTCGCGTCACCGCGTTACCGCTTTACCGCGTTTCCGTTTTTGCGCCGCGAACCGGCACGGCGCGATTCTCCTGTCGCCGCGCTCAGGCGTGGCAATGCGCGGCGCAGATCAATTCGCGCGAGCGTTGCAGCGCGGCCCGCGCGCCGCGCGCCGCCATGACCCAGCCGACCTGGCCGAGATTGAAGTCTTGCGACACCATGACTTGCATGAGGGCGACCATCGGCAAGACCACCGATGGCCGGTAAAGCTGGTTTTTGATCAAGGCTGGCATGACGGCTCCCATCGCACGGGACCGCCGTGGCGCCGCGCTCAACTTCCATTTCGATGGGAGGATTCTAGGGAGAACGACGTCGCGGATAAATACCGCGAACGCGAAGGCACTTGTTTGGGAAACTGAACAATCGGCGCTCCGTGCCGGGAAGCGGCTTGCGCCTGCCCAGCGCCTGCCCAACGTGCGCCCGCGCAAGCGGGATAGCGGCGCAGGCCGCCTACGCGCTCATGACACGTTGACCAGCCGCGCTTGCGCGTCGCACAGGCTGCGGGCGTAAGCATTCGCGCCGACCGGCCGGCTATAGAAGTACCCCTGCTGCTTGTCGCACTTGATCGTCCGCAAGAACGCCGCCTGCTCCGCTGTCTCCACGCCTTCCGCCGTCACGTTCATGCCGAGCGAATGCGCCATTGCCACCACCGCCTGGGTAATCGCAATGGAGTCGCGATGATCCGGCAAGCCCGCGACGAACGAACGGTCGATCTTCAGGTTATGCAGCGGAAACCGCTTCAGATACGACAGCGACGAATAGCCGGTGCCGAAGTCGTCGACGGAAATGCGCACGCCCAGCGCGGTCAACGCGTTCAGCATGGGCAGGACCGTATCGGTGTCGCTCATCAAAAGGCGTTCGGTGATTTCCAGTTCCAGCGCCGCCGGTTCGAGCCCGGAGCGCGCGAGGCAGCGCTCGATCCGCGCCACCAGACCGTCGTTGAACTGCCGCGGCGACAGATTCACCGCGACGATCAGATCCGGCGCCAGCGTGCGCCGCCATTGCGCGACCTGCTCGCAGGCGCGCGTCAGCACCCAGTCGCCGATCTCGACGATCAGACCCGAGTCCTCGGCCACCGGAATGAATTCCACCGGCGAGACGTTGCCGAGTTCGCTGTTGTACCAGCGCAGCAGGGCTTCCGCGCCGATCGTGCCGCCGTCATGACTGTCGACGATCGGCTGATACACGAGGCTCAGTTCGTCGGCGGCGAGCGCGCGCCGCAACGACTGCTCGATCATGAAGCGGCGTTGCAGGTGCTGATTCAGCTCCGCGGTGAAGAACTGGAAGTTGTTGCGGCCGCGCTGCTTCGCGTGGTACATCGCCGAATCGGCATTGCGCATCAGCGTGGCCACGTCCTGGCCGTCCTCGGGAAACAGGCTGATGCCGATGGAAGCGCCCAGGTAGTACTCGTTGCCCGCCACCGCGAACGGCACGGCGATCATGTCGAGAATGCGGTGCGCGAAGCCGATTAGCTGGCCGCTATTCTCATAAGCGCTGATCACGATCACGAACTCGTCGCCGCCCACGCGCGCGAGCGTGTCGTCGCGGCCGATACAGGCCGAGAGCCGCTGCGCCACGCTGCACAGCAGCGCGTCGCCGGCTTCGTGGCCCGCCGTATCGTTCACCTTCTTGAAGCCGTCGAGATCGACGAACAGCACGGCCACGCTCGCAAGCTCGCCTGTGCCTGCCGACCCGCCCGGCTCGAACAGATCGCGCATGCGCTCGGTCAGATAGGCGCGGTTATATAGCCCGGTGAGCGGGTCCCGGGTGGCGAGAAACTTGAGCTGCCGTTGCGCCTCGCGCACCGGCCCGATGTCGGTGAAGGAAATCAGCACCGAGCCGGGCTCGCTCTCGCCCGGCTTGACGATCGGCACGATGTTCTCCGTGATCCAGACGACATCGCCGTCGACCAGTTCCACCCCGATTGTGACGCCGAGCATCGGCTTGCCGGTCGCCAGCACCTGCACGGTCGGGCGCTCGGCCTCGCTCACCAGCGAGCCGTCCTCGTGATAGGCGCGCACCATCGCGGTTCGGATACTGCGCCCGACGATCTGCGGACCGGTGCGCAGAATGCGCTGCGCGCTCGGATTGCAGGCCAGCACCAGGCCCGAGCGCGACTGCACGACGATGCCCTCGTTCAGATGATCGACCACCATCCGGTGATGTTCCTCGCTGTGCGCGAGGCGCCGCGCCATCGTGTCGTGATGGACGGCGAGGCCGACGCTGCGGCCGATGTCGCGCAGCACCGCCTCTTCCTCCACACTCGGGCGGCGCGGCGTGCGGTGATAGACCGCGAATGCGCCCAGCACGACGCCGGCGTCGTTCTCGAACGGCACCGACCAGCACGCCCGCAAGCCGAGCGGCAAGGCGAGATGCCGGTAGTTCGCCCACAGCGGATCGGTTTCGATGTCTTCCGCGACCACGAGACGCCGTTCGAACATCGCGGTGCCGCACGAGCCCACTTGCGGGCCGATCTCGACGCCGTCGATCGCCGCGTTGAACTGCGCCGGCAGCGACGGCGCGCCGCCCACTCGCGCGTGCCGGCCGTCCGCGTCCAGCAGAAGGATCGAACAGGACGCACCTCCGCCGAGCAGCGCTTCCGCGCGGCGGCAGACTTCTTCCAGCAATTCCGGCAGCGGCGTGTTGCGGGTGATGAGCCGCAACACGCTGCGCTCGGACGCCAACACCTCCTTGGCCAGATCCGGCCGATGGCAGGCGCCTTCGGGCGTCGCTCCCATCGCGTTCTCTGATGTCGCTTTCCAGCTCATATGTACGCCCCCTAACCGAACATCGGCATTTCAGTGTAGGCGGCGCATCCGGGTTTACGCGAGCCGCGTGCACTTTTAATCCCCGATGCATACGACGAGGGAGGCAGACGGCGGAGCGGGACGCATGAGGCGGCCCGGATGGCTGGCGCGCTTCTGGAGCGCCAGCCGGCCCCGCCGTTGCTGTTATTGCCGGCCGTTCCCGCTGTTGCCGCCGCCGGGCGGCCGGTTCGCGCCGCCCGGCGGCGGACCGCCTTGTGGACGCCCGCCCCCGCCGCCCTGCGCAGCGCCGCGCGACCCGCCGCCCCGGTTGCCCGATGGTTCGGCCTGATGCCGTCCGCCAGCGTGCTCCCTTGGCTGGCCGCTCGGCGGACGCCCACCCGCATTCCCCTGTGACCGATCTCCGGACGGACGCCCGCTCACATGCCCTTGCGGCGAGCCGCCCGGCGGACGCCCGCCCGCATTCCCATGTGGCCGATCTCCGGACGGACGCCCGCCCACGTGCCCCGGTGGCCGATCTCCCGGCGGACGCCCACCTGAATGTCCCGGCGGCGGCCCGCCCGACGGACGCCAGCCCGGTGGCCGTCCGGCGCCCGGTCGAGGCGGCGGCGGCGGCGGCGGATGATGCACCCAGCGCGATTGCTGGCCGTACCACGGCCGGCCGCGATAATAATTGCCCCAGTAGCTGCCGATCGAGAACGTCACGATCGGCAGGCCGATCACCAGGCCGTAATTGATCAGCGGCACATTGCTGCCCTGGTACGGATAACTGAGCCGCGCCGCATACACCCAGCCGCGCAGGTTCGGCGCGGCGACGTCGCACCATTCGTAGTTGCTGAGGCAGCCCATCACGCTCACCGGCACGCCGCCTGGCAACTGCGTCACGATCGGGTAATCCGGCGCGGGGCCGGCGCGCACGTTGACCGGGCCGTTGGTATAGGCCTGCGACTGCGCGTAGACCGCAGCCGGCAGCGCCAGCAAACCGGCCGCCGTGCAGATACATCGAACGAGGTGTTGTTTCATTCTTGCTCCCGTTTTGCGGACGGCGCTCGCGCGGCCCGCTCTGTGTCCCGGTGCTGTTCCCGGTGCTGTTCCCGTTGAGACAGACCCAGGCGCGCCGCCCCCACGGCGCAAGATTTGGTAACCACTCATCCGAAGTCATGCGTTTTTCGGGCCTCTGCATCGAGGCGTCCCGGCCGATCATCCATTGCATGAAACAACCATGCAACGCCGGGACCGCCATGAAAATCTTCCGCCCGCTTCTTATCGCCGCGCTGACGCTCACGCATCCGCACGCCGACGCCACCAGTTTCGACTGCAACAAGGGGCGCTCGCTCACCGAGAAAATGATATGCAACGATCCCGCGCTCTCGAAGCTCGACGACACCTTGGGGCAACTGTACTGGAAAGCGCGGCGCGGAATCGTCGACCGGCGTGCCTTTCGCACCGACAGCGACAGCAAGTGGGCGTGGCGGGAAGCGAATTGCCGCGATGCGGATTGTCTGGGGACGTGGTACTCGACGCGCATCGAGGAACTGCGGCGGCTGCTCGAAAGCATGCGGACGGGAACGCCGGCCGCGCCCGCCGAACCGGGCACCCGGCGCAAACCGCCGATGCCGGCCGCGCAACCGACCGAAACCACGATGCTTCAATGCACGGCGGCGAGTCCTGGGATCGTGGTGAACGAGCCGTGCCCGACCGTGCTCCGGGAGAAGAGCGGCCAGTGGCAGTACAAGCCGCACGGCGGCGACTGGTTTTGCGGCGTGGCGATGCTCTCGCCGATAGAAACGCAAACGCAAACGCGAACGCAGATGCGCGATGGAGCCGCGCAATAAGCCGAGATAGCGTGCTGGTGCTTGCTTGCCCTGCAACCATGCCCGCACGGCAGGCACGGCTAACCCAACCGCGGTTGAAGCCGAAGAGGAACCGCTATCTGCCGTTCCAGAACCGGCGCTGAACCTCCATCACTTCGCCTTCCACCTCGGCCACCGGCCCGATCACTTCGACCCGCTTCTGGCAATGATCGAAGACATACCGGCAATCGACGCTCATGGTCGGATTCTCGACATGATCGCCGGTCGCCTCGAGCAGCCGCTTCTCGGTCATGCCGAACACCACCCGGCCGATGTTGGCCCAATACATCGTTCCGGCGCACATGCAGCACGGCTCGACCGACGTGTACAACGTGCAACTCCACAGGTACGCCGGCGTGAAATTCAACGCCGCCACGCGAGCCAGCACCGACTCGGCGTGATTCACCGTGTCGACATTGCCCTGCTCCATCAACACGGTTTCCTGGTCCGGGCCGATCAGCACCGCGCCGAACGGATGGTGGCCGAGCAACGTCGCCCGCTCGGCCACCCGGCTCGCATGCCGCAGATGCCGCACGATCTGCTCGTGCGTGGGCGGCAAACCCTGCGGCGGATATTCGGCCGCCGTTGCGGCGGCCCCGGTCGAGACGCTCAGGCTCACGGGCGATCTCCGTTGAGGAGGGTTGATCTGGCAGGCCGATCGATTGGTCACTTCGGCAGCGAGCCGTCCACGCCCTGCACGAACCAGTTCAAACGCAGCAGTTCGGCATCGCTCAGCGACTTGCCGGCGGCGACCTTCACCGTGCCCGACTGATCCGCGATCGGCCCGGCGAACGGATTGAACTTGCCGGAGATGATCTCCTCGCGCTTCTGGCTCAACGCTTTTTGCGCGACCGGCGAAACCGCCTCGGTGTTGATGTCCGCGAGGTCGATCGCTTTCTCCTTCAGCCCCCACCACACCGGCGCGTTGTTCCACGTGCCCGCCATCACCTGCTGCACCAGATAGCTGTAGTACACGCCCCAGTTGCTCACGCAGGCACCCAGTTGCGCGTTCGGACCGAACTTCTTCATGTTGGAGTCCCAGCCGAACGCATGCACCTTCTTCTGCTCGGCGGTCTGCATCGTCGCGGTGGAATCGGTGTTCTGGATCAGCACGTCGGCGCCCTGGCCGATCAACGTTTCCGCGGCCTGCTTTTCGAGGCCCGGATCGAACCAGCTATTGATCCAGACCACCTTCACGCGCGCCTTCGGGTTGACCGAGCGTGCGCCCATCGTGAACGCGTTGATGTTGCGCACCACTTCCGGCACCGGCACCGAGCCGACAAAGCCGAGCGTGTTCGATTTGGTCGTATAGCCGGCGACGAGACCGGCGAGATACGCGCTCTGATAGGTGCGCACGTCGTAGGTGGCGAAGTTGGCCGCTTTCTTGTAGCCGGTCGCGTGTTCGAACAGCGTGTCCGGGAAGTCCTTCGCGACCTTCAGCTCGAAGTCCTGGAAGCCGAAGCTCGAGCCCACCACGATCCTGTTGCCCTTGGACGCCAGATCGCGAAACACGCGCTCCGAATCCGCCGACTCCGGCACGTTCTCCACGCGCGTCACCTTGATCTTGTCGCCGAACTTCGCCTCCACTTCCTTCACGCCCTGTTCATGCGCATAGGTCCAGCCGGCATCGCCCGGATTGCCGAGATAGACGAAGGCGATGCCGAGCGGCTGCGCGGTCGCGGCGGCCGCCGTCGCGGCGCTGAGGGCCAAGGTCGCGCCGACGGTCGCGGCAAGAACGGATCGGATGGTTTTGATGCGCAATGAACGATGCAGCACCCGCGCCAGCTTTGTTTTCATGGATTCTCCGAAGATGTTCGAACGTGCCTGCCACCGCGCGCGGGACTTCTCGCGCAAGGCTCCAGCATAGGGGGCCATATTCGAAGGTCAATTTCACCGCCAAAATTTTTATTCGTTATTCCGGCCATAACCGGGCGCGTATGCTGATCGCGGGCAAACACGTTCGATTCCGTCGAACGGGTACATCGGCAAAGTGGTACGGCAAGCGCCCGCCCGAAGCGCACTATCCGTACATCAACCCGTTTCCACTCTTTCGGAGAAATCAAATGACTCGCTTCCAAGGTAAATCGATCCTCGTCACCGGCGGCAGCAGCGGCATCGGCTTCGCGGCCGCCAAGGCCTTCGCCGACGAAGGCGCACGCGTCGTCATCACCGGGCGCGATGCCGATGCGCTCGACACCGCGAAAGCCGCGCTCGGCGCGAACGCCGTGGCCGTGCGCAACGACGCCGGCTCCGTTGCCGCGGCCCGCGAACTGGCCGCCGCGATCGGCGCCGCCGGCATCCGGCTCGACGCGGTGTTCGTGAACGCGGGCACCGCGAAGTTCGCGTCCTTCCCGGATGTCGAGGAAGCCTTCTGGGATGCGATGTTCAACACCAACGTGAAGGGCGCCTATTTCCAGATTCAGGCGCTACTGCCCCTGCTCAATCGTGGCGCCTCGATCGTCATCAACGGCTCGATCAATGCGCATATCGGCATGCCGGGATCGTCGGTGTATGCGGCAAGCAAGGCCGCGGTGATTTCGCTCGCGAAGACGCTGTCGGCGGAATTGCTGCCGCAAGGCGTGCGCGTGAACGTGGTGAGCCCAGGGCCGGTGCAGACGCCGCTTTACGGCAAGCTCGGTCTCGACGCCGCCGCGCTCGAAGCCACCGCCGCGCAGATTCTCAGCCAGGTGCCGGTCGGCCGCTTCGGCACGCCGGAGGAAATCGCCTCGACCGTGCTGCATCTGGCGGCGCCGGAATCGGCGTTCATCGTCGGCACGGAAATCATCGCCGATGGCGGCATGAGTCAGCTTTAAGGCGGCGCACGGCGCCGGTGGCCCGGCAGGGTCGATATGCGATGCCTGCCGGTGGCGGCGCGGCTCAGGCCGCCCGCGCGCTTAGTGAAGCCGTGGCGCCGGGTCGGCCTGATCCTCGTCCGGCGTTTCGCCATCGCCGAACAGTTCGGCGCACAGGCCCGCGCCGAGTTCGCTCAAGCGCGCCGTGCCCGTGCCTTCCTCGTTGAAGGTGGTATCCACCAGTCCCCCATCGACCAGGGCCGTCAACTGTCGCCGCAAGCCGCTCATCGGCACGGCCGCCTGCTTCGACAATCTGGCGAGCGACCATGCGCCGCCGGGCGTTTCCCGGTGCGCGCGCCACAGTTGCGCCAGCACGGCGACCAGCACCGGATCGAGTTCATCGTTTTCGCTTTCTTCCATCGTGTCTCCTCGTTCTCTGCTTTCAAGCCATGCGCGCCACCAGTTCGCCCAGCGTCTTCAATGCCGCCTCGGTCTGCGCCGTCCACGGATAGCTGTAATTGAGCCGGATGAAATGGCGAAAATCGTCGCGCGTCGAAAACATCATGCCCGGCCCGACCGTGATGCCGCGCGCGAGCGCCGCCTGGTAAAGCCGCATCGAATCGACGCGTTCGGGCAACTCCACCCATAGCACGTAGCCGCCTTGCGGCGCCGACATGCGCGTGCCGACCGGGAAAAACCGCCGCACCATCGCCGTCATGATGCTCGCCTGCTGCCGGTAAACCTTGCGCACGTGCCGCAGATGACGGTCGTAGCCGCCCTGCTTCAGATAATCGGCCACCGCGACTTGCGGCACCGAAGGCGTGGTCAGCGTATTGAGAAACTTGAGCTTCTCGACCTGCGCGCGGTAGCGCCCCGGCATCGCCCAGCCGATCCGGTACGACGCGGTCAGGCTCTTCGAAAACGACGCGCAATGCAACACCAGTCCCTTTGTGTCGAAGTTCTTCAGCGTCGAAGGCCGGGCGTCGCCGAAATAGAGTTCCTGATAAACGTCGTTCTCGATGACGGGAATCTCGTGCGCGGCGAGCAGGTCGACCAGTTGCCGCTTGCGCGCGTCCGGCATCTGAAAGCCGAGCGGATTCTGAAAGTTGGGCATCACCATGCAGGCGGCGATCGTCTGCGTCGCGATCACCTGAGCCAGCGCCTCGATGTCGATGCCGTGCGCCGGATGCGTCGCCACCTCGATCGCGCGCATGCCGAGGCGCTCGATGGCGTGCAGCATCGCGTAATAGGTCGGCGATTCGACCGCCACCGTATCGCCGGGTTTGGCGACCGCCTGCAAGCTGAGGTTGATCGCCTCCGTCGCGCCCAGCGTGATGACGATTTCGCCGGGATCGACCGGCACGCCGTTCTCGGCGTAGCGGCGCGCGATCTGCCGGATCAGTTCGGGATTGCCGGGCGGCAGATCGTCGATCAGATTCCAGCTCGCGCTACGCCGGGCGATCGCGTTCGCATACTGATTGATGCGCCGCCACGGGAACAGCGACGGGTCGGGATAAGGCGAGCCGAGCGGCACGGCGTCGTGGGCGCGGATGCTGCGCAGGGTCGATAGCACCAGCCGGCTGACGTCGACCTCGGCGGCCACGGGCGCGGTCTCGGCTGCCGGCTTGCCGCTCAGGCGGGGCTCATCGAGCGCCGCCGCCCTGGCCGCTCTCGCCGCGGCGTCGCGCACGAAGTAGCCGGACTGCGGACGGCTCTCGACCACCCCACGGCTTTCGAGCAACGCATACGCGCGCAGCACGGTCTTGATGCTCACGCCGTGCTGCTGGCTCGCCTGCCGCACCGACAAAATCCGCTCGCCCGCCGCGAACACGCCACGGCGCACGGCTTCGGTCATGTCGTCGGCGAGTTTTTCGTAGAGTTTCAAGGACCTGGCTCAAACGGAAAGCGTGAGTTGAGGCGCCAGTCTATGACAAAACGCAGACAACTGTATCCCTCGGCTTTCCATTTTTCTGTATGCTGCGCTGCCTTTGGAACACAGTAGGCTTGCAGGTATCGGCTTAAAAGCCTCGTCAAAGCGTATCCGCGGCAACCATCATGAAGAAACCCGAAGCTCGCATCGAACCGTACACGCACCCCGCCGCAGGCTGGGGCGCGCTCAAATATGTCGCGATCAATCTGATCAAGGAAAAGGTCACGGGCGGCAATTACCGCACGCTGTTCAAACAGAATCAGCCCGACGGCTTCGACTGCCCCGGCTGCGCGTGGCCGGATCGGGAGCACGCGTCCACCTTCGAATTCTGCGAGAACGGCGTGAAGGCCGTGGCCGCCGAGGCGACCAGCAAGCGCGTGACGCCGACGTTCTTCGAGGCACACACGGTCGAGCAACTGATGGCGCAGTCGGACTTCGAACTGGAACAGCATGGCCGTCTGACCGACCCGCTCGTCTACGACGCGCTGCGCGACCGCTACGTGCCGATCGGCTGGGACGAAGCCTTCGACCTCATCGCCGGCCACCTGAAGCGCCTCGACGATCCCGACCGCGCCGCCTTCTATACCTCGGGCCGCGCCAGCAACGAAGCCGCGTTCCTGTATCAGTTGTTCGTGCGCATGTACGGCACCAACAATTTCCCCGATTGCTCGAACATGTGCCACGAAGCGACCAGCCGCGGCTTGCCGCATACGGTCGGCATCGGCAAGGGCACGGTCACGCTCGACGACTTCGAACACGCCGACACGCTGCTGATCTTCGGCCAGAATCCGGCGACCAACCATCCGCGCATGCTCGGCGAACTGCGTGAATGCGCGAAGCGCGGCGCGACCATCGTGTCGATCAATCCGCTCAAGGAGCGCGGCCTCGAACGTTTCGCGAGTCCGCAGCATCCGGTCGAAATGATCACGATGGGCAGCACGAAAATCAGCTCCGTGTTCATCCGGCCGAAAGTCGGCGGCGATTTCGCGCTGCTCAAAGGCGTCGCCAAGCGCGTGATCGAACTCGACGACGAGGCGCTCGCGTCGGGCCTCGAGCGAGTGCTGGACGTCGGCTTCATCGCCGGACACACGGTGGGTTTCGACGCGTTCGCCGACGATCTGCGGGCGGAGAACTGGGACACCATCGTCGCCGAATCCGGCGTGCCGTTCGAGGACGTGCTGAAGCTCGGCGACATCTACGTGAAGGGCCGCGCGGTGATTTCCACTTGGGGCATGGGCCTCACGCAGCACAAGAACTCGGTGCCGACCGTGCAGTTGCTGTCGAACCTGATGATGATGCGCGGCAATATCGGCCGGCGCGGCGCGGGTTTGTGCCCGGTGCGCGGGCATTCGAATGTGCAAGGCGACCGCACGGTCGGCATCGAGGAAAAACCGACCGAGGCGTTTCTCGACCGGCTCGGCGAGGTCTACGGTTTCGAGCCGCCGCGCGAACATGGACTCGACGTCGTCAATACGATTCAGGCGATGCTCGACGGCAAGGTGAAGGTGTTCATCGGCCTCGGCGGCAATTTTTCGATTGCGACGCCGGACACGCCGCGTACCTGGGAAGCCATGCGGTCGTGCGACCTGACCGTGCACATCACGACCAAACTGAACCGCAGCCACCTCGTGCACGGACGTGACGCGCTGATTCTGCCGACGCTCGGGCGCACCGAGATCGATTCGCAGAATGGCGTGCCGCAAGGCGTGAGCGTCGAGGATTCGATGAGCATGGTGCATATCTCTTACGGCATGAACAAGCCGGCCTCGGACAATCTGCTGTCGGAGATCGCAATCGTCGCGCGCATGGCGCATGCGACGCTCGGCAGCGACAAGGTGGACTGGCTCGCGCACGCGGCCGATTACTCGCTGATCCGCGACGGCGTCGCGAAGGTGATCGAGGGCTTCGAGAACTACAACGAGCGGTTGAAGCATCCAGGCGGATTCCACCTGGGTGTCGCGTCACGCGAGCGGATCTGGAAAACGCCGAGCGGCAAGGCGCAGTTCATCGTGCACGCGATCGCGCTCGACACGCCGATACATCGCGCGCGCGAAGAGCACGGCGAGCGCCTGATGACCCTGATGACGACGCGCTCGCACGATCAGTACAACACGACCATCTACGGCCTCGACGATCGCTATCGCGGCGTATACGGCCAACGGCGCGTGTTGTTCGCCAACAAGGAAGATCTCGCGATGCTGGGCTTCGCCGCCGGGCAGCGCGTGGATATCACGAGCGTATGGGCCGACGGAATCGAACGTCACGTGAAGGGGTTTCTGCTCGTGGAATACGACATTCCGCGCGGATGTCTCGGCGCTTACTATCCTGAGACGAATCCGCTCGTGCCGCTTTCCTCGGTGGCGGATGGCGCCGGGACGCCGACTTCGAAGTCGATTCCGGTCTTGCTGAAGGCTGCGGAAGCTGACGCGCTGGCTGCTTGATGCTTGACGCGTCGTCAGGCCGGACTTTTCGTCAGTTCCCGATGCGTGAGATAGAGGCGCAGATCGAATTCGATCTGGTGGTAGCCCGGCTGCATGAACTCGCACAGTCGATAAAAGGCTTTGTTGTGGTCGCTCTCTTTCAGATGAGCGAGTTCGTGCACGACGATCATCTTCAGAAATTCCGGCGCAGCGGATTTGAACAGCGAGGCAACGCGGATTTCCTTTTTCGCCTTCAGCTTGCCGCCTTGCACGCGCGAGATGCTGGTGTGCAGGCCCAATGCGTGACGCACGACGTCGAGCTTGCTGTCGTAGGTGACTTTGTCGATTTGCTCCGCGCTGCGCAGATGTTCGCGTTTCAGGTCCGCGCAATAGGCGTAGAGCGCCCGGTCTGTTTGCACGTCGTGTGTGTTCGGGTATCGCTCAGCGAGGTACGGGCCCAGTTGCGCGTCGGCTATCAGCTTCCTGACTTTTTCCTGCAGCGCCGGAGGGTAGCCGGTTAGATATTTCAGGTGAGACAGTCCGGTCATTTTGCCTGGTCTTTGCGTTTCGGGGCAGCGGCGATCGGTGTCGGTAGTGGATTCGAAACGACACCGTCTCTTTGCTGATCCGCATTCTAAACGCATTGGCCTCACCGTTCGGCGTTGCTTCGCGAAGTCGAGGCTCGGGCAACTGTAACGGCAACCAGGAGCCCTCGCCCCTCCCTCGCGTTTCAAGAGAAACGTACTTTCATTCCATAAGCAGTTCGCCCCATTCGAAATCGACGCGGTCGGGAAACATGGGTACGACGCCCGCGCCAGGCGTAAACGTGAGCTCGCCAAAGTACAGCGCATTGTCCGGTGCATAAAGATCGACCCGAACGTAATCGAAGCCGTTGGATAGCTTCGCGGCGGCCTCGAGTATCGCGTCCAGGTTATCTGGCGGAGCGCTCGGCGTGGTGCCGCGCGCGTACTCGCCAATCGTTACGTCGAGATGGTTCCAGTCCGCGTCATACACATCGCCACGCGGCAGCGGTCCAAACCGGTCGCTGATTTTCACGATGTACATGACCGGTCGCCCCGCACTTCGACGAAAGCAATGCACCTTGTAGTCGGCGGGAACCTGACCGTTTCGATCGAGCAGGAGCGTCTCGAAGAATAGCCCCGGTTCGATGTCCCGGTAATGGCGCTCGCGCGCCACCTTGTAAAAATCGGTCGATAGCCACCGGACGGCCAACTGGTGAAGCCGCTCAAAACTCTCTCGTGATTTGTCGCGGACGATCTCGACGAACGTGCTGCCGTGATTCGCCTTCATGACAAACGAGTCTGGAAGAGAATCGAAGTCCGCGCGCGTGAACCTGGTGGGCGCGGCAATCAAAGGAACGAGAAATTCTTCTCCCAGAATCCGGCCCACGTAGTCGCGCACGGCAAGCTTGTCCGTCAACGGCGCAAATCGAGGATCCGGTTGCAGGTTTCGCCTGAGAATGCGTTCGTTGAATGTTCTCGGCTTGATGAGATTGGGAAAGCGGCCCACCTCTTTGCGATGCAAAAGTAACAGGAAGAGAAAATCCGGCAGCAAATCCTTGGCATGCTCTTTTATCCGCCTTTCGAGGCCGACAGGTGTCCCGCCAATGCTCTCTCCCCTCCCGAATGGTGCATTGAGGGCATGGCTTACCTGAAACGCGGTTTCCGCTTGAAAGACTCTTCTTGGACGTGACACAGAAGCCTCCTTAATCGTTGAGTTATCACAGACGTCGACTATTGCGTTGACAGGCGAACGATCACAACTCGAAACGTATTCAATGCGTTGACTGGCAAGCACGCGCCACGGAAGGAAGGCCGATACATGGTCTTCGAACCGCGCGGCGCTGCCGACCGGCCTAATAAGGCACGCCGGAGCCGGGAGGAGCAACCGGCGACACGATGTACGCCGGTTCGGTGGTCAACTCGATCCGTAACTCGCCCACCTGGATAACCGTTCCTTTCGGCGCGTTCGCACCATTGACACGGACGAGAGAGACGAAGAACTCTCGCGAGATTTGATCCACGGCCTTCAACAGCGCCGCGGTAGCGGGATAGTCCAAAGTCACCGCTCCATGATGCGCGGCACCGGAAACTTCAAAGGGACCCAGCGTCCCGATGAAGTGCTGAGCGCGCACCGCCTTATCGCCGAAGTTGTCGGGAAGGTTGAGGTACACGTTGTAGAAATAGCCCCCCGCCGCACCTCGAGCCGTCAGTTTGATGTCGTCGAATACGACCTTCACCGAACGATATTTCCCGGACGTCGTGGCGGTCGTTGTCGAAGGGGCAACCAGGCCTTGCGCGGCCGCGTCGTATGACGCAGCGGTCGCCGAAAGCAAGTCCTGAACGGGTTTAATCGAGGCGGCCTCTCCCAGAATCCGAACCGTGATGGATGCCTCGTTCAGCGCAACGCCGGTGACGCCGCCGATCGAATGCCGCCCAGAGGTAATATCACGCGCCGAGCTTAGGGAGAAGCTGACGACGGGCGGGCGTGCTCGAAGGTCGGTCGTTTGCGCCTGCACCCGAATGATTCGGCCCACCTGTGTTTGCGGCGGCAAGGTGGTGGGTCTCGCCGTGTTGGCGTAGTCATAGCCGAGCCGGGAACGCGGAGAGTACGTTTGCTCCTTGTTGATCGTCAAGGCGGAAGCGTAAGTGAAGGTCCCGGCCCAATACGGATCGGTCGGCGCCGGCATGGTTCTTCCGTCCGGCAGCGCCCACGCGTGCCAAAGCCTGTCGACGTTCGCATGGTGCAGGTAGAAAATCGGATCACGAGGCGATTGCATGGTAGCCATCGAATTGCCGATGATGTTGTGCACCGGATTGTGCGGTGCCGTCTCGAACTTCTCTTCAAATGAATTGGCCGTGCCGCGCTGGAAGTTCACGACCGAGGACGAGAAAGGCGACAGGTCGAGCGCGTTATAGACGTTCGTATTGAGTCGAGGACAATAAAGCGGATTACCGCTTGCCGTATCGGTGAATTCCGCCGGCACGTTCGGGTTGCTGAACCAGTCCCAGTACGGCAGCGTGAAATCGCTGTCACCCGAAATCAGTCTGATCTGACGCTCCAGGTAGTACAGGTATCCGCGATGCCAGGCAAGGAAATATGGCTGCCGATGCGGACAGTAGTTCATGTGGACGTTGGTCCAGTACTGCCATGAATTCGGATCGGCCGCATTCGGGTTGGCCAGCATGGTCCGCACCGCGTTAAGAAATGAAGCATAGTGAGGCGTCGTCTTGAATTGCTGCCATTCGATACGAATCACTAACGTAGTCGACGCTCTTGCCAAAAACGGAAACGACGCCCATGTCATGGCAGTGGCGGCGGCGCCGAGAAAAGTTCTGCGCTTTATCGTAGCGTACGGCATGACTCCTCCATTTAATGGCGGCACCCATGCATTTGCATTGGCCGCGTGTCGTCCCGCTGACACATCTTTGGCGACGGGTCTGCGCTGTCGTGAGATATCGCTTGCCAGTATGGCAATAGCTGGCGCCTGCGCTCGCGTGTTCTAACGCGGGCGTTCAGGCAATTGGCGTGGCCGGATTTGCTCCGGCCTCGGTCTTCCTCAAGCCAATCGGATTCAATTAATAATTTTGCAAAAGTGCGGCAGCGCCGCCTTTCGCGATCCTCGTCTCTGCACAGCAAGCCTAACGGAGACTGAAAAAAATCGTAAGGAATTTACATCCGCAGTTTTGGACAGCATGGCCGAAAATGGTGGACGCATGGTGGACGTATGGGCTGTCAACGCCGTGCGTTCGACGACCGGAACAGCTCCGTATGCAGAGCGCTTTTGAGTCCCGAGAGAGAAGGGCTGGCGCGGGAGCGGGCAGCATCGAGACGATGCAAGGCAGACCAGATAGCTGAGCCGTTCAAGGAAGCCGCAACCTGCCGACCGTCTCTTTAGCACTTGCTTTTGACGCTTCACAGCGACAAGACAGCGACAAGACAGCGACAAGACAGCGACAGGTTTGCGAATGACGGTATTCGCATTGGCCGCGACTCGACAACCGCGGCTCACGGTCGAGCGCCTGGTTGAGTGGCGTCTCGAGTACGTCTGTAAACGATGCAACCGGGTCTCCGCGCGAAGCAGGAGACCCGGTCTTTCGTCACGAATGAACAACCCGTCGATCAGTTGTCCGGGTGGCCCGCCGTGAAGGTCTTGAACGCATTGTACGGCTCGGTTATTGGAACCGTGTTGATCATAATGCCGTAGGTCGTGTTCCCGCTATCCAGCACGTAGTACATCACGGACTGAATGTTGTGCGTCTTTCTCGCTTGATAAAACTCGCCCAATTGCGTGGTGATGTAGTTCGCGCGGAAGGACTCGCTTTGGTCCGGGCCGGTATTCCATTCGGTAATCATGAAAGGCACGCCATATCGGGCCTTGCAATACGTCGGAAGGTCGAAGGTGGGGCCGTTTCCGTCGGAGCCGATTCTGAAAATGTCCCCATACGCATCGTAATTGTGCCAGGTGGTGATATCCCAACGCACCTTCGGATGACCGCCCGTGCCGTCGGGTTGCATGCCTTCCCACAAAGCGTCGGCCGCGCCAATATCGGCAACGCAGAAATTGATACCGCACTTCGCCGTGGACTGGACCGACTTCACGCCGTCGATCATGCCGCGCATGGCGCCGCGCATGGCGGGCCAGTTCGTATTGTTGAAGTCCATCGCCAACGAACCCGCGTAGGAGAAGTTCATGACCGTGGCGTTCTGCCGGGTCAGTTCATTTCCGCATTCGTACATGGTCACGCCGTACGGTTTCATTGCGTTTGCGACAGTCCTGGCACAAGCGAAAGCGCGGGTATAAGCCGCCGACTCGCCAGAAAACACCGTACCGCTGGAGTCGTACACACCTTGCTGGATCAGCACGAGCAGCTTGAGTCCGGCTGACTGGAAGGCTTGCGCGATTTTGACGACGGCATTGATCTGGTTCGGGTCGTCCGTGCAGCCGACGCGATAGGTCGTACAGCCCATGTCTTTCAACATCGAGACCAGTTGAGTAGGCGTGTACGTGTAATCCCAGTGCCCGTTCATTCCGTAGAAGGAACCTGCCGCGGGAGCAACGGCGATACGTGGGTCGCTGCACGGCAGCCATTGGGCCTTGACGTTGCGCACGTCCACGTTCACGTAGAACTGGCCGCCTGAACCCTGATGCCAGATCTTGCCGCCGTACCAGAGCACCAGCGACACATTGTAGGTGTTGCCCACGGTCGCGCCGTTCCTGTAAATGACGCCATTCACGAGGGTCCAGACCGCGGCCGTCTTGTCGATAATGTACGGCGACGTAGGGAGCGTCGTACCCTCCGCTGAAGTGCCGCCCATACGCGGGTCGTTGCACGTTACCCATGTCGAGCCGGTCCATGAATAGAACTGGCCGCCGGAGCCCTGGTGATACACACCGCCGCTGTAGTACAGCACCAATGCGACGTTGTAGGTGTTGCCGGCTTTCGCGCCGTTTCGATACACCGAGCCATTCGCCAGCGTCCACACGGCGCCCGAGTTGTCGGTAATGGAACTTGCAGGGGGAATTGCGGTGCCGCTGGCCGAGGGGGTGCCCGCGTGTGCCGTTGCTTTATTGACGGCTGATTGATCCGTGCTGTTGCCGTCTTCCGAACCGCCGCCACAGGCGCTCAAAATATAACTGCCACCAAGAGCCGTTAGGCAACCAATGAATTGACGTCGTTTCACCATGTCAAATAATTTCCGCTGTCGAGAAAATTCCCGATAAAAAATCCAAGTATTAACTTTCTGGAGTTTTCGAATTGAGTAGATGCGTCAAGACTCGCCGCCCATTAACCCGGAACGCTTAAGGGCGAAGAAAGTCCTGCGCATACGCGCACAAATCTGATGCTTGATTAGTGGTCGACAAAGACGTTTGAAGAGACGCAGTAATCCGCCGCGCGAGCGTCGCCGATCCTCCGGGCGAGCCTACCCGCACGTCCACTATCTCTTTTGCAAACGATGGAGACGACCTGACACGGTATTGATCTGCTGCTCAAACCGCGAGCCGCGCGTGGCGCAAACGTTTCACCGGAAGGACGACCGACGTGGGATCTGTTCGGTAAGTTATTCACAAATGCGGCGCGACGGAGTAAATCGTACCCGGAATGCGGTTTGAATTACAGTGGAAATAGTTTTTTTCCGCCAGAAAGCAGGAATCTTTCGAACAATTTGAGACGCAGCGAAAATTCCTACTTTCTTATGATCATCAGAGGACTGATGCGCTCAATTGGCACTTCGACCCTATTGGAATGGGGCTTTATTTTTCCGCCGGGTAGGCGGCGCGCACCCGCCGAAGTGAGGCCACCCTTCCCCCGCGCGCGGCCGCCTCCCGATGCGCGATGCGCAACCGGGCAAGTTGTACTCACTCGACCGGAGTAGACCGCCGTGGTTGCAACAAGACATTCCTATTCCAACGAGTTGTTTTAAATAGATCGAAATCGGCGATATTTAATGGGCCATTTTCCAATATGGCTAAGTTGAAAATAGAATGTTCTCTTTTGCACTGACCTATCGGCTGCGTTTGTCATTACATTCAATGTACTGACGACAGCGTTGAATGCGTTTCTCGGCGAGCCTCGGTCGAATCCGCCAACACATCGTGTTCAGCGGACATCTTCCACATGCGGCACTCCCTTGACGAACCACGCGCCGCGCTATTCGATACGTTTGGCCGTGAATGCGGAATTTATGCCGCGCGCCGCGTTATTAGCCACGTATCATGGTCTCACTTCACGCTCGCCGTTTCCGTCTTTCTTCTGATCGAACAGGATGGCGAGATCTCTCGCGATTTCTGGCATCCATTCCCGGAGGATAAGTGAGCATTGCGAGCTTTGTTCTGATCGTGACCGGCGTCCTGCTGAATGCAATGGCGCAACTCTGGCTGAAAGCGGGAACCAATGCGCTGGGAGCCTTTGGATTCAGTCGCCAAACAGCCGTTTCAGCGCTCTTCAGAGTGGGATTCGAGCCTCACATCATGGCGGGGCTGGCATGCTACGTACTGAGCGTTGCGATCTGGATCGTGGCGCTGTCCAAGGTTCCGGTGAGCGTGGCGTATCCGATGCTGTCGATCGGATACGTGGTGAACGCGATAGCCGCGTGGTATCTGTTCGGAGAATATCTGTCGACGCAGAAATTGTTGGGCATCGCCGTCATCATCGTCGGTGTCTATCTGGTTGCGAAATCGTAGGGATCGAACAGGGAGTCGCATCATGCGAGTACTGATCACCGGCGCAGCGGGCTTTCTCGGTAGCGAGTGCGTCAAGCAATTCAAGGCGCGCGCTCATGACGTGACTACCACCGACAGGACCGGCCCAGTCGACTTGCCAGGCGATCTCGCCGATGCCGCGTTCACTGCTTCGCTGCCGAACGTCGACGTGGTGGTCAATTGCGCGGCGGTTCAATACGTTACCAAAGGCGTCCCCCTTCTCTTCAGAAAGTCGTTCTTTGAACGGAACAACGTGCTGGCGGCAAGGAACCTTTGCGAGCGCTATCGCTTCCAGGGATCGCATTTCATTCACGTCGGCACGAGCATGATGTACCGCCAAACCGGACAGAACCAGTACGACATACACAGCAGAATGGGTGGTGAAGGCGTGTACAGCCGCTCGAAGATGGCTGCCCAGGCGTTCGTCGACACCGTGCCGGGGGCGGCCACGATCATTCCCTGCATCATTGGCGGAGAAGGAAGAGAGGGCCTGTTCCGAGGCTTCGTCAACATGATGACGAAGTTCGGTCTCGTTGCATTTCCCGGTCACGGCAACCATAAGATCCACATGGTGCACGTCCTCGACGTGGCGAGCCTGATCTATCGCGTCGCGGAAACGCGTGCCGCCGGTTTTTTCAATGCCGCCGATCCAGACCCGCTGTCGATTCGCCAGTGGATCGACGAAATCTCAGCGGAGCTTGGCGTCCGGCATGTGCGAAAAATCGCGATTCCATTGCTTCCCGTGAAGTGGATATCGTCTCTTTCCGGTTACAGGCTGCTCGCGCGCGAACAGTTGCTGATGCTCGAACTCCAGCACGTCCTCTCGATCGACGAGTCGCTTGCTATTGGCTGGCGCCCGCAGTTTTCGAATGCAAGAATCGCAAGGGATATCGCCGTCCACATCAATCGCAGCGCAGCCGCGCGGCCGGGACTTTCCCGCTCGGAATAGTGGCACGCCAGAACAGCGCGAAGACCCCGGAGACGCGAACAGGCGCTCCGGAACGCCCTTTCCTCTTCTTCACATCGCGGCCAGCACAGTCAGCACGCACAGTGCGATGACGAACAGGCTCGCGCGGTTCTTGATCGCGAAGACGATCGGGTCATCGTGCATCTGCCCGCGGAACGCCACCATCCAGATGCGGCTGATCCAATACAGAAGCAGACAAAAGAGAACCCAGAGCCTGTGCGGATGCTGATACAGCACCTTGACGTCGGCCGAATTCATATAGAGCGCCAGCACCAGCACCGCGACGTAGCCGGCTGCCGTTCCGAATGAGCGCACGATGCTCATGTCGTCGGTTAAGTACCCCCGGCCTGCCGCCGAAGCCTTGCCGTCCCGCTGCGTTTTGTCGAGTTCGGTGTAGCGCTTGACCATCGCGAGGCTGAGAAAGATCATCACCGAGAACATGATCAACCAGTCGGACAGCACAACGCCGCCGGCCGCGCCGCCAGCCACGATACGGGTGGTATAAAGCGCCGCGAGCACGAATACGTCCACCAGCATCACGCGCTTCAGGCGAAACGAATACGCGAGCGTCGTGACGACATAGCACGCCAGCACGAACTGGAACGACTGCGGCAGCATGACTGCAAGGCTTGCCGATCCCGCCAGCAGGATGAACATCAGAAAGATGCCGGAGACCAGCGACAATTCACCGGAAGCGAACGGGCGCTTGCACTTGCGGCTATGACGCCTGTCCGCATCGAGGTCGAGCATATCGTTTAACAGATACACGGACGACGCGCAAAAACAGAACGAAAGGAACGCCACGCCCTCTGCGATCAGCGTGTCGATATTGGTGAAGCGATGGGACGCGAGAAGTGGCACGAAGATCAGCAGGTTCTTCACCCATTGATAAACGCGCATTTCCCTGAGCGCGAGCCGCAAGAAAGAACGCTTGCTTTCGAAGAAGACGGTTGTCTGATTCACTTTCTGCGCCGCCGCCTGCATATGCCTGTTTCCCACGACAATCGCCCTGCGCGCCTGCTTCCAGACCGGCACATCGGCGCGAGCATTGCCGCAGTAGTCGAAGCCCTGCACACCGAAGCGCGCCAGCAAGGCTCCCGCCTTGTTCGTGCCGGAGAGATTGCGCGACTCGTCGCTTGCCATCACGCCTTTGAAGAATCCGAAATGCGAGGCGATCTGTTCGGCAAATCGCTGGTCACCCGCCGTGCATAGATAGAGATCACGGCCACTCGACTGCTCGCGTTTGAGGAAATCAACCACGCGGGCGTTATAGGGCAGCAGTGATACGTCGATGGCGACGCGCGAGGCGATCTGGGCCTTCAGATATCCCTTTCCCCGCAGCAGCCAGACGACGCAATAGAACAGATAGAGGGGATTTTTCTTGATCAGAACAAGGAACGACTCGATCAACAGGTCGCTATGGGTCAGTGTGCCGTCGAGATCGACACAAAGCGGGATGCTTGCAGCAGCCATCGGTAGCCTCGAACGATTATCGAAGTGTTAGCCTGAGCAAAGCGCCGGGGCGGCTCCCATCACTTGCGCGTTGAGCCGCACGCCGATGTCTGAACATACGGGGCCGGCGAAGGTGGGACGCGCTGCGTCGCACGATACTCAAATTAGCACGGGGCTCCAATAAAGAGGCTCCCGGGACCTCCCGAAAAGATGACGAAATATCACTGCCGACGGCCAATTGCATGTGGGCTCATACGTGCGAATCATCATCGGCTGACTCATGGGCAATAGCGGGTCGATAGCGGGAAGCACGCTCCTTGTGCGCCGCCGCACATGCGCCCATAATCCTCATTGATATCTTCACGCTAGCGACGTCGCTGTCCACGATCGCCGCGTTCCCTGTCGTGGCAAATTCACAGCTTTGCCGTGCCCCGTTTCGTATCGGCGCTCCTTCGAAACAATGCCGGCTACGGGCAATTCAACAAAAGCAGCATCACCCCCGCAACAATCGCTCTACGTTTTCCCTTACCTGAGAGAAGGCCCATCCATGTCTACGACGACGATGAAAAACACCTTCAAACATGTGGACTGGACCAGGTTTTGCGACTATGTCGTTGTCTTCGTGTTCGCGTCGTCTCTGTACGCGGCGACGCTCTATAACATTGGAATCTACAGCCCGTCATCGCAACGAATCGTCGGGCTTGCCTTTATTGTCGCGATCGGAATATATGGGTATTTTTTCCGGACTGGATGGCGCACAGCGCTTCTCGCCGTAGCGTTCATCGCGGCTGTACTGTTTGGCTACGGACACTTGAGGGAATTTAGTTACGATGGTCTGAATTACCACAGCGCGGTCGCCCTGCTGCTCGACCGCGAATCGGCCTGGTCTGCCGGCATGCGCGCGCCCGGCGGTATCTTCTGGGCCGAGCACTATCCCAAGGCGTTCGAGTTTTTCGCCTACACGGCCAAGGTGCTCACCACGCACTTCAACAGCGGCAAATCGTTCACGTTGTTGCTCAGCGTTCCCGCTTTGATCTGTCTAATGCGGCTGTTCCAGACGGCGATTCAATCCGCGAGAGCCGCGTTCCTAGCCGCGGCGGCCTGCGTCTACAATCCGGTCGCGATCGGCCAGTTGACAACGCTCTACGTCGACGCTGCCCACTATTACTGCTGGACGATCTTCTCCATCAATCTCCTGTTCGCCATCAGAAACCGGCCGTACTCCGCGGTGCAACTGGGTACCGCATTGGTGCTTCTGGTCGGTTCAAAGATGACAGGACTGGTTTTCGCCGGTGTCTCCGTTTTAGTGCTCTTCGCCGCGGCATTTTTCGGCGGAGAAAAAAGAGGCTTTATCGGAAAGCACAAAGTGGTGATCGGGCAACTGGCTGTATGGTCGTTCGTCGCCGTCGCGGTAATCGGCTATTCGCCCTACATCGAAAACATCGCCTCGGGTAAGCACATCTTCTACCCTATTCTCGGCAAGGATAAGGTGGATATCATCGTGCGGCAGGCATCGCCGGAATTTCTAAGCATGAACCCGTTGCACAGGCTCTTCCTGTCGTATTTTTCGGTGCCGAGTAACTGTAATGCCTGCAGTAACGCGCAGCCCAGCTTTTCGCTGTCGCCGGAGCATCTACGCGAGGCGTTCATCGCGCTTCACACGGCCGATACGCGCTTTGCCGGCTTCGGTCCTTTCTTTGGGGTCATGCTCATCATCGGTGTCATCCCCTTCTTCTGGAAAAGGAAGGGCGCCGATCTCCTGACGATTTTCCTGCTCGCCACGCTGGCTATCGTCCTGATCCACCCACAATCGTGGTGGGCGCGATACGTGCCGATGCTTTACGCGGTTCCATTGCTGATCACCGCGGCGTTTTCAACCAGCCGGCAGCAGTTCCATGCAATCATCGTCTTTGCCGCGATGAACTCCCTGTTATCCGCGGCCAGCGTCGCGGGCTACATCATGCTTAAACAGGCCCACTATAAAGGCGCCGTGGCCGCGGTCCACGAAATGTGCGATCAACGGCCAATCAGGTTGACACCCTCCGAGATGAACTGGGCGTTCGACTTGCGGGACGACAATCTCCCTGTCGCCACCGATAATCGGCCAGAGCAACCTGAATGCACCGTCAATTTCGACCAGTTGATGATCATGAAGAAGTAAGCGCTGCGCGGGCAGGCTCTTGAGGAGCCGGTGCGGCCCGGAAATGACCCTCACCGATGGCGAGCCATCCCTACGAGTTCCCTGAGGTGCCGCGCCATCGTGGTCAATACATTCGCCGACGAACTGGCGGATCGCCCTCTGTGCGGCATTCGTTGAAGATCGTCCCAGTCGACTTCCAGCGAGCGTGCGTGACTCTCCGCTGTAAACGGCCATTCCATCACCACCGCGTGCGCGGCGGATGCGCGATGACCGTTTTCGAACCTCTCCAGATACGCGTTGATAGCCGACACTTCGTGCTGGGCCGCTTCTTGAGATGCGGCCGCGATGAAATCGTCCGGTCCTTCTATGTGGATACACCACAACCGCTCGCCAGCGTCCGGATCCGGTTCGGCCTGTCGGTCGTCACGCTCCACTCTTTCCCAATGGCCCAGATCGTCTTCCATTTGAGGCGCATCCTTTAATGCCGTAACAACGCCAACGGCGCGTACATGATCTTCGATAAGGCGGCTCAATAAGCGTTGCGGTGATGGAAACCTTTGAATATCGTCGCAAGAATGATCTTGACGTCCAGTCCGAACGACCAGTTGCGCAGATAGTACAGATCGTGTGCCACGCGCCCCTCCATTTTTTCGATGTGGTCGGTTTCGCCGCGAAAGCCGTTGATCTGCGCCCAACCGGTAATGCCCGGCTTGATCCTGTATCGGTGAATGTAGCCTGACACGATGTTCTGATAGAGATCGTCGTGCTCCAGCGCGTGTGGCCGGGGACCCACCACCGACATGTCGCCGCGCAGCACGTTGAAGAATTGCGGTAATTCGTCCAGGCTGGTTCGACGCAGAAACGAGCCCACGCGGGTGATGCGGGGATCGTCGCGAGTCGCCTGTTTCAGAACACCCTGTTGTTGCTCGTGCAGGCGCATCGTACGAAATTTGTAGATGGTGAACACCCTGCCGTCGGCGCCTTTACGGCATTGCCTGAAGAACACCGGCCCCCGCGAACTCAGCTTGACGGCAATCGCGCACGCAAGCAGGATCGGCGACACCGCGACAAGCGCGCCGAAAGCAAACACCCGGTCGAACAGCTCCTTTATCAGCATGGCGTTCGGCGGCAGCGGCGGCGCCGCCAGATTGATGGTGGGAACGCCCAGCAATTCGGTAATGCTTCCTTCGAACAACGCAAGCGCGCGCACGTCAGGCATGAAACGGATATTGATCAGATCGTTTCTGAACTCGTCGACCAGCTTGAGAATCGCGCGTTCCTCGCTCAATGGCAGAGCCAGCCAAACTTCACCAATCTTCTGCTCACGGACATAGTCGACGAACGCCGCGTGCTGGTCGAACACCGCGACAGACGATGTCACCCGGCCGCCAACGCCCAGGTTGTAAAGCGCCTTGGCGCGGAATCCGGCAGCCTGCTTTGCCTCCATCTTTTGAATGATTTCTTCACAGTGCTCGCCGCATGCCGCGATGGCGACATGCTGCAAATTCAATCCCGCGTGTCGAACACGGCCGAGCAGGCTATGCGTCAAGATGCGTCCGGCAATCATCGCGGCGCCTGACAGGCCCGTCCAATACGCGAACCATAAACGGGACACGAAGTCGATGCGATGCAGTGAAAACATCAACGCCATCGCGCACGCCTGAACGATCAGCCACGCCAGCGCAACCTGCCCCGCGAGCACCCACTTCGAGCGCCCGCGCCACGACTCGTAGACGCCGAGCGCGGGGAAGACCGCGAGCGAAAACGCCGCGGCGAAGGCGACGAACGCCATGTAGAAACTGTGCTGGGAAATGTCGTCGAAACGGAATATCAGCGCGACGAAAGCGCCCCCCACGATTACCGCGACATCGAACGATCTTGCCAGTAAACCAATGATTGCCCGCATTGCAACGCTCCCAGAGCACGCGCATTGTTCATACCGGCCGGTTAGCCGCAACGACCGTATTTATCGTCGAATCGCACGATGTCGTCCTCGCCGAGGTAGGCGCCCGACTGCACCTCGATGATCTGCAGCGGGACACACCCGGGATTCTCGAGACGGTGGCGCACACCCAGGGGGATGTAGGTCGATTCGTTTTCGCTCAGAAGAAGCTGCTCGTCGCCTCGTGTGACGAGCGCCGTTCCGCTCACCACGATCCAATGTTCCGCGCGATGGTGATGCATCTGCAAGGACAGACGCGCGCCGGGGTTCACGACGATGCGCTTGACCTGGAAGCGATCGCCGTGATCGATCGAATCGTAGAAGCCCCACGGACGGCGCACTTTTCTGTGCGCCTCGGCCTCGGGCGATTTCTCTCTTTTGATCCGCGACACCAGACCCTTGATGTCCTGCACATGCGCGCGATCGGCAACCAGCACCGCATCGTCCGTCTCGACCACAACCAGATCGGTCGTACCCACGCAAGCCAGAAGCCGCCCGCCCTGCGAGCGCGCATACGTGCTCGTCGCGCCTTCGAACAACACCCGGCCGCTTCCCGCATTGCCGGATTCATCTTTTTGCATTGCTTGCCACACCGCGTCCCATGAGCCGAGATCGGACCAGCCGGCCTCCAGCGGCACGACTACGCCAAGGCAAGGGGAATCCGCCTTGCCCAGGCGCTCCATCACCGCGTAGTCGATTGAATCGGATGGCGAGCGGCAGAACTCCACCGCGGCGGGAATGACGCAACCCTCCGCCTTTTTTCCATGCTCGTGCGCTTGCGCGCAAGCCGTGTGCATGTCGGGCTGGAAGCGCTTGATCACCTTGAGCCATAGCGAAGCACGAACGACAAAGATGCCGCTGTTCCACCAGAAGTTTCCTGCCTCGACGTACTGAGCCGCAAGTTCGGCAGCGGGCTTCTCGACAAAGCGATCGATCAGATAGGCACCGTCCTGCAGCACTGCGCCAAGCCGGATATAGCCGAAGCCTGTGTCCGGGCGAGCCGGTGGCACGCCCAATGTCACGATCGCGCCGCCCTCCGCATAGCCTGCGGCGATCGCGATCGAGCGATGCAGCGCGTCGAGATCGGCAATCGCGTGGTCCGCGGGCATCGCGACCAATATGGCGTCGTGGCCCTCGGCGGTTGCGGTCAATGCGGCCAGCGTCAACGCCGGCGCGGTATCGCGTCGAGCGGGCTCGACGATGATGCGCGCGTTGACACCGCTGTCACGAGTCTGCTCGTAAGTGGCGAAGTAATGCTCCGCCCCGCAGACAATCACAGGCTCCGGCGCGACTTCCCACCGTCCCTTGAAATTGTCCATTCGCGATACGGTGGCTTGAAGCAGCGTCTTGTCACCAATCACATCGATCAGTTGTTTGGGAAACTGCTCGCGCGATACGGGCCACAATCGTGTGCCTGAGCCACCGGCCAGGATCACCGGAACCATCCGCGAACACGCGGCTGCAGTGTCATTGGCCAACTCGACAGACGAAGCATTGACTTCCAGCGTGACATTGCCCATTTAAAGCCCCTGCAAAGTTGTATCCGTTGGCTATCCGAACTTCGAATGCCGCCACGAAACGCGGTGGGCGTTACTCGATTCAATGATAGGCACGTTACGCTGCACCACAGCATGCGTGGCGCGAACCGTTGAAACTTTGGCCGTGTCCACGCGATCCGTTTGCGCGTTGTAGCTGGCAGGCCGTCATAGGTGCGCGCAAAGTAGAAGCAGGTTTGGAGATCAATGCCGAGCCGTGATAACTTCGAGTCAACGCACCGCGTGGTTGGTGAACTTCCAAAGATAGGATTCCGACGGTCTCGCGCACCCGCTGCCCGCTGCCAGTTGCCCTGTTCGTTACCGGCCATCCGTATGCTCTCGATGGAGTCGCAATGGCTTATATATCCCTGTTGGCGCTATTCCTGACAGTGACCAATCTGCTTCCGGTGAGCGCGGCTGGATTCTTACCGATCGTTTTATGTTCGTGGCGTTTCTTCGGTAGAAGCTACCCGGCTTTCATGTCGGCCCTGACTGCCTTCACGTTATTCGTTCTCATCTCCACGCTGCTCTACGACCCGCGCTCTCTCATCGAATTCGAGTTTTACCGGCGCGACGGCAATTTCTTCGTCTCTTATGCCCCGATCTTCGCCGGGTGCCTCTATGCGCACCGCTGGGATCTCAACAAGGTCTTGCGAACGTTCTTTATCTTCGCCGTGGCGATCAATGTGCCGCCCTACGCCTACTACATTCTGCAAAACGGGCTGCTGAGCATCTTCACGCATCCGGACAACAGCTTCGGCAGCTACTTTATCGCCCGTAACGCGGCGGGCGGCTTTCTTGCGATGCTGTTTTGTCTCGGCACCGCGTGCTACCTGCAAAAACGCGGCAAGCTGATTCTGGCGTTACTCGCCATGAACGGACTGATGCTCTTTTCCACCTATAGCCGCGGGTCGTTGCTCGGTGCGCTGGTGATGCTCCCGTATCTGTATTTTGGCCGTAAGCGCTGGATGCTCGGCACGCTGATGGGCTGCCTCGTAGCCGGCTCGGTGGCGATTGCGTTCATTCATACCGAGCCGAACGTCAACTACATGGGCTACAGCTTCAACATCCATAACCAGGACGCGAAGGTCGCCAACCTCGACACGCGATCCGAATGGTTGTGGCCGCGCGCGCTGGCGTACTTCCGCCAAAGCCCGGTGGTCGGGCTCGGCTTCGGTTCGTATGACGATCAGATCGGCCACGTCGTGTCTTACTTCGATCTCCTGGGAATACCGTCGGACGTGACCGTCGAACACAGCGATTCTCATGCGCACAACTCTTACCTGAATTTACTGGCGGAAATGGGCGTGGTGGGACTGGGCCTGATGCTGAACTTCTTCTGGAAGCTCATTGAATGGAGCCGCAGAGGGGCGGCCAACGCCGAGTTGATGGCCGGTGTGCAGAACTTCGTGGCATTCCGGTTCGTCGAGCTCGCCTCGGTCTGCCTGCTCGTGATGGCGGCAACGGAACACCGGTTGGTGTCGCCGTCGAATGTCCTGATTCTTTCTCTCGTCATTTCGCTACTGCTCGCATCGCGGCCGTTGGCCGCCCCCACGTCCGGACCGCCGGTGTATCGAACACGACGAGGCGACCCAACGATAACGCGGCAGCGGCGCGGCGCCGCGCCACTCGTGCCGAATAACCGTCCGTAGCCCGGACGGGGCGACAAAAGCAAACAACGAAGGAAACGACGACGCCATGTGGCGAATGTTTACCAATCTCGGGGACGCCGCGCTCACGTTGCCCGTGGCGCTGACCTGCGGCATCTGGATCGCGCTATTCGACGTGCGCGCGGCATACCGCTGGCTTCTGGCCTTGGCAGTCGGCATGTCGATCGTAGGCGCCACGAAGATCCTCCACGCGGGGTGGGGCCTGTCTTTCCCGGCTTCTCATTTCCGCGTGATAAGCGGACACGCCATGCTCTCGACGTCCGTATGGATCGTCGTCTTTACGCTGCAATTCAAGTGGTGGCGTCTACCGCCCGCAGCCGGAGTCGTCATGGGTCTGATCGTCGGGCTTCTTACCGGCATGTCGCGGGTATTGAACGGTTCGCACTCGCTACCCGAAGTCTTTGCGGGCTGGGTAATAGGAGTCGCCGTTGCGCTGATCTTTTTACGCGGTGCGCGTCATGTCGACGTGGAGCGGTTCCCGCCGCTCTGGTCGGCGCTCAGCATTCTGCTGGTTGCAGCGCTGGCGTACGGGCACACGACTCCGCTTCAACGGTTGATCGAAAGGCATTCGCCCGCAATCCATCGGCATACGCTTGCATTCGCCACCTATCTCCACCCGCGCCGTCATCCATTCCACTTTCACGAGACCACGGTCGAGAATCGACGCTTGCCGGCCGGCGCGGGCTCGACGGAGCGGTCGCCGGGACGTGATGGAACAAACTGGTCGACGAAGCTATAAGGAAGCCGCGCTTCGATAAAACCGGTCAGCGCCGCCTTGAAATTCTCAGACGAGAATCGCTCGGCGTTTCTCCGGCACTCGCCCGGATCGAAGAGACACGCGTTGCGCTCGAATCGCACCACGGCACTCAACAGCGATTCGGTGGTCTGTTCATGGAAAAAGACCCCGGTCGGCCGCTCCGCGGGCAAACCCACGACGGATTCCAGCGCGCCGCCCCTGCCGAAAGCGATAACGGGCGTTCCGCATGCCTGCGCTTCCACCACCGAAATGCCGAAGTCCTCTTCCGCCGCGAATACGAACGCCCGCGCTCGCCGGAGATGATCGACGAGAACGTCGATGGGCTGATGTCCGAGGATCGTCACGTTCGCTCCGGCGACGGCCTTGATCTTCTTCATCTCCGGGCCGTCTCCGATCACCACCAGCCGCCGTTCGGGGGTCTGCGAAAACGCCTGCACGATGAGGTCGATACGTTTATACGGAACCATGCGCGAGGCCGTCACATAGAAGTCCTCCTTCTCGGCGGACATCGTCATGTTCTTCAAGTCGACAGGCGGATAAATAACCGTCGCTTCGCGTCGATACGCTTTCCTGATGCGGTGAGCGATGAACCTCGAATTGGCGATCAGGTAATCGACGCCATTCGCCGAGCGGGAATCCCATCCGCGGATGTAATGCAGCAGCACCCGCGCCATCATGGACTTCATGCCGCGTGTCAGGTGCGACTCCCTCAGGTACTGATGCTGAAGATCCCACGCATAGCGAATGGGCGAATGGACATAGCTCACATGAACCTGGTTGGGGCCGGTAAGCACGCCCTTGGCCACCGCATGGGAACTGGAAATAACGAGGTCGTAACCGGACAGGTCCAACTGTTCGATCGCCAGCGGCATGAGCGGCAAGTAGCCGCGGTAGCGCTTGCGGGCAAAGGGCAGGCGCTGAATGAACGACGTCTCGACGGACTTGCCCTTCACACAGTCACGGTCTTCCATGAAGTCGACAATGGCGAAGATGTCCGCTTTCGGAAAGCACTCGATGATGTTCTGGAGCACCTTTTCAGCACCGCCCGAAACGACCAACCAATCGTGAACAATAGCGACTTTCACTTCGACCTCCGTTGAGAGCACAACCCGGCACGACGCGTCGGAAAGAACCTTTTACTTATCCTTGGCGCCCGGCGGCACGCGAGCACCCCATGCCAGTCTGAACATACCGAGCGCCCGTTGCCCGCCGGGAACCAGTCCGACCAGTTCGAGGCGAACCATGATGCTCATCAGCATGACGGACAGCGTCGCTTCTCCGATCACGCGAGCCCATGCCATACCGATCGCCCCATAGCGCGGTGCGAGATAGAGCGCCGCCGCGAGATTCGCCACTCCCGAGACGGCGCCGGCTATCGCCAGCAAGCGGTCTTTCTTGCGAGGCACGAACACGTAGAACGCGACGAATTCATTGAACGCGGCAAATGGGAACATCCATGCGAAGCACTGCAGCACACGGGCGCTCGGTTCGAACTCCGCTCCCAGGATCAGGGGTAGCAAGAAAGGTGACAACGTCAGCGCGCCGCACAGAACAATGAACCCGTAGCCCATGAGCAACGCCGCGCCGCGCCGCGTGGTGACATGCGCGCCATCCTTGTCGCCTCGCGCGAGTTGCGCGGATATGGTGGGCACGAACACCTGCGCCGCCGGTCCCATCAGGCTCAACCCGATCGTCGCGAAGCGCTCCGCCGCGCCGAAGTACCCCACCTGCGCCGGCGTGGACAACAACGTAAGCAGATAAGTGGACGAAGCCGTGAGCACCACCGAACCCGACGAATAGCAGAACAGCATCGTCGAACCGCGGATCAGCGGTACGATGCCGGCGGCCCTTAAACGCGGCAGTCCGAGCTGCCAGGTGGTCAGCCCATATGAAATGATCATCGAGGCCACGCCTGCAATCAACAGACTTGCCAGCACCCATTCGGAGTCGGCGGGGCCCTTCACCAGATTCAGAACCAGCACCAGGCTCAAGGCGAAGCCGAACACCTCGATCATGATCGGCGTGCGAAAGTGCTGACGCCCCTGAAACAGCCAGCCGAGGTTGAGCGCGGAGACGACGCCGAGCAGCGTGGCGAGCACACCGATCAGCGGTCGTTCGGACAAGACCGGTGAACACATCGTGGCGACGATGCCGACGCATCCCCCCAGCAGCCCGAGACAAAGACGTGCGCTGGTATGCAGCGAATAAATGCTGTTGCATTCGCCGTTGGACTGCGCTCTCGATACCTCGCGCATGCCGACAAAGGTAAAGCCGTAGCTAGCCAGCATCCAGATGACGTTCATCAGCGACATCGCCGCCAGAACGCGACCGTACTCCGCCACACCGAGTATGCGTCCGTAAAACGGCACCACGATGATGAGGTAGACATACCTCATCAAATAGCCGCCATACACGAATGCGATGATATTGACGTGTTTTCGTCGATCCATCCCGCCTCCTTCAGGCCGATGCAACCGCTGTTCCAGGTGTTATTGCTCAACCGCTCGCCGGCGGGCGAGCGGGTTGTTGATGTAGCGAACCACGAAGTCGGACAGCGGCGAGTACGGTACGAGACAGAGGCACGACAGAACGAGGGTGCCGACTTTCTTCTTCAGGCTCCAGAACGGGTTCGCCACGATCGTATGCAGATAATCGTGCGAGTCGCGCATCATCCAGCGCCACCGCGTCGCAACCGGTGCGTGATAGACGCCCGAGCAGAACAGCGCCTTCTCATGCGAGAAGTCGTAAAACGCTTCTGGAAGATCGATCTGCAATCGGGACGCGGCGGTCGTTCTCAGGATCTGCCATCGCATGGTGAAGGCTTTTGGCGCTTTGTTGATCTGCTCCGAGTTGGCGAACGAGACGTTCGAGCTCTTCGTGTTGTGGACGCGATAACCGCCCAGCGATTTCGGAATGTCCGCGACCGGACCCACCAGGGCCGTTCCGTAGATCGCATAGAAGTCCGCGCCGTAGCGGTCGGCAATCGCCTCCGGAATCGGAAACACCTGTTTTAAAGCGCTTACCCGATAAGCGTTGCCCGAAGCAGGCGGCGAGGGATAGAGCCAGCCGCCTCGCAACAAGGTGTCGCAATTTCGCGGAGCGGAGGAGTTCGGCACATAAGCGCCGGTCGTGTTTCCGGCCGAGTCCATCACGTCAAGGCGAAACTGCACCTTCGCCCAGTCGCCGGTGCCGAACACCTGCATCACTTCCGACGCCGCGGACGGATACAGCAGATCGTCCGAATCGAGAAAGATGGCGAACTCCGCATCGACAATCTCGACCGCATGGTTGTACGCCGACACCTGGCCGCCGTTGCTCTTGAACACCGACTGTATCCGGTCGCCATAGCCTTCGATGATTGCGCGCGAGCCGTCGGTCGAACCGTCATCGATCACGATCACGTGCGTTGCCGCATAGTCCTGTTGCAGCGCCGAGTCGATTGCCGTGGCGAGATACCGCTCGTAGTTGTAGTTGCAGATGACTATTGTGATTCTGTCCATGATCTCGCAATGCTCTGTAAAGAGTTTAATCGGCCGGCAATCGCGGGTTCCAGCCTCCGCTTCGCCGATTCAAATGCCTATGCCGCGCGACGCACCACGATATATGCAAGATGTCTGGGGGGCTTCGCAAGCGGTCCGTTCACCTCGGACGGCACCTTGAAGCGGACATTCAACGTCGCGTCCTTCCACGTCAACGCGATGTTCTCGCCGTCGCTCCGTGCGCCAGTGAGGCCGTCGATCATTTCAACGGTTGCCGTTCTGGCAGCCGGCGGCTTCACGCCGGTCGCGGTGACGCTTCGCCAACCGGTCGCGGCGCTGACCTGAATCACGATATCGCTGTCGGACAGCACTGCCGTCCCCGATGTATCGCCGCCGAACGCAAGCGGTGCCGGAAAGCGCTGCAGCGATCCCGCGACGGTCCGGCGCAGCACCACGAGACTTTGTCCCGATACGTTATAAGTGCGCGCCGGCGGACCGCGATGCGTCAGACGGAAAGGCTCGTAACCATCCCAGTGATAAATCATCGATACGTACTTGTTCGGGTCGTTCCACTCGCGATCGAGCGCCCACGCCGCAAACTCGAAGAAGTAGCGCGGCAAGTAGTGGGGATCCTTCATGTACGTATCGCCGATCTCCGTCTGCCAGATGCCGCGGGCGGGACCGTGCTTCACGTATTGCTCGTAAAGCGGATCGAGCTCGTGGACAGGAAGATAATGGGTGTCGATGTAATCGACCTGGTCGAGCATTCGCTCGTCATAGAGCGGACTTCTGTATTCGAGCCATTGGCGGAAATTGTCGAGACCGCCCTGGTCCGGCCAGCCGCCATAAACGACATAGGCGCCGTAGCTGCGAATGATTCGCGCGGCGGGAAGATGGATTCGCTCGACATAGTCCTGCATGGCGCGCTCGTAGGGCCGTGACAGTTTCCGATCCTCATTGAAATGCGGGCCGTGCCAGAACGATGCCTGCACTTGTCCGCCGGACAATTTGCCCGCCGCCTCGTTCCAGATCTGAAAGTGGCGCAGATTGTAGGGTGGCGCGGAGTACTTGCGCACCACCGCGTCGACGTACCGCTTCCACGCGTCCACATCGACGGGAGCCGATTTCGAGTCGCCCGGCACCGACGCATTCCATTTGGGCGTATAGGCGAGCAGCAGCAGCGAGCGCACGCCATTGCGGTTATTGCGGATCACGACAGGCGGCAGTTCGCTGTTGTATTGAACGCCCGTCCTGTCGACACGCATGGGGTCGCGCGGCGAATCGGGCTGGCCGGGGCCGACCGAATCGCGGCCCCACGTCAGTCCCATCTCGCGCCACATGGCGAGGTCGCTCGCCGATCCGGCCCAGCCGTTGGTTCCAAGCATGTCTGTGATCCGCCTGCCGCGGTTTGCTTGCAACTGCGAGTCGGCAACGGCCGCAAACGACGCCGTCGGGCGCGCGAGCGGTAGCATCGCAGCCGCAAGCGCTGCCAGCTTCGACAACGCCCGGCGCCTTCCCGACACATTGCGGACTTGATAACGTCGCCACCTCGTCAGCATCGATTAACCCGCCGATACGTTCGGTGCAAGCGAGGCGAGGCTGTCGCTCGTCCGACCCTGCAGGATGTCCAGCAACTTCTGCGCCGAACGATCCCAGCGATACTCCCTTGCGTGAAGCAGGCCCTTGGCGCGGTAACGCTGCCGCAGCGCATCGTCCGTCATCATCAGGGAAATCTTTTCGGCAATATCATCCACCGACGTCGCGTCGCAGTACATCGCGGCGTCTCCACATGCCTCGGGTATCGAGGTGCGCGTCGAGGCGATCACCGGGCATCCGCAGTACATGGCTTCGAGCGGCGGCAAGCCGAACCCTTCGTAAAGCGACGGAAATATGAGGCAGCCCGCGTTGCCATAAAGTGCTTTCAATTCCCCGTCGGAAACGAATCCGGCCCAGGTCACCTGCTCGGCGTTCGTTGAACTCGAGACGGAGCCGTTGCCGAAAATACGCGGGTTCCTTCCGCCGACCACCACGAACCTGATGTCGCGCCGGTGCTTGAGCCGGCCAACGGCATCCAGCACGCGCTGAAGATTCTTGCGGGCATCGAGGCTGCCCACGATGACGCAATAGGCGTCCTTCTCGAGTCCTAGCCGCTCGGTTATCGACGCGTCGGAGACAACGCGATCCAGATGATCCGCGCCCGGCGTGACGACCGAGACGCGTGATTCGGCAATCTTCAGGTGTTCGCAAATCCGCGCTTTCGAAAACATCGACACGGTGAGTATCGTGGGATCCATTCTCGGCAGCATCGCAAAGCAGAACCGGTACCAAAGCAGGAACTTGCGCGAGAACCCGTGAGGCACGTCGTACACGGCCATATCGTGAACCATGACGATCTGCCGGCGTTTCAGAACCGGATTGGTATTGCAGAAGTTCAGAAGCGTCACGCCTCTTGCCGCAAGCGGAAGCGTGATCTGTTCCCAAAGCGTGCCGCGCAGCCACGGCAGGCGCCGCTGCCGCTTCAGCAACGCGCCGGGTTCGATGATGTCCTGCGGCACGAACACCTCCACTTCATCGCCCGGATGTGCGCGCATCTGCATGGCTCTCGTTAATTCATAGGCGACTCGCTGAACACCGGTGATCGGCTGCGAGGTGAACTTTCCATTGATTGCGAAGGGCATGGCACTCTCCGTTTTACGCAGTCACAAGAACTCTGACGACAATGTCCCTACTCGCCCACGTATGTCATTTCGTGGTTTCCACGTCGCCGAAGTCGCTCGCATAGTTAGTCGGATAGCCATAGTTCCGCGTGCTGGGCCGTAGCGGAATGCCATTGAAGACCGCACCGGCGATGCGCCCGTCCGAGCGGTCCATCTTCTTCACCGTGTCGGCAATCTCCTCCTCGCTCTGCATCCCGGAGCGCAGAACGAGCAACGAAGCGCCGGCCTCGCTCGCCATGATCGAGGCGTCCGTCACCGCGAGAAACGGCGGCGTGTCGATAATGACCAGGTCGAATTGATTGCCGAGCCGCTGCAGCACCTCCTTGAAATGCGGCTTCATCAGCAGGGCGGCGGGGTTCTCCGGGCGCGCGCCACAGGCGAGAAAAGACACCCCGTCGATACAGGTGCGCCGCACTGCGTTGCGCAAGGGCATTCGCTCGGCGAGTACTTCGGAGAGACCCTCACGATTGCTTTGCTTGAAGAAGGACGCGAGGTGGCCGCGGCGCATGTCGGCGTCGATCAGAACGACGCGGGCGCCGATCTCGGCGTGCAGGACAGCCAGATTGGCCGCCACGAAGCTCTTGCCCGCCGACGGCGTCGGCCCGATGACCATCACCACATTGTTGGGCGTATGCACGAGCTCACGCGCCATCGCGGTTCGCACGGCGCGCAGCGCCTCGACCGAAGGATCATGCGGAAAGCGCGCCGCGAGAATCCGATTGCTGCCTGTACTGAACGGATCCGCCGCATCGACCCGGTTTCCGGAAAGGAGCGGTTCGAGGCGGGCTCCGCCTCGCTGAAACGGCAAACTGCTGCGTCCGCCCGCCGGCAATGGCTTGCGGGTAGCGCCTGATGAATTCGGATTGAGCAGCGCTTGCTGCTGGCTAAACAGGATCTCGCCGAACACCGGCACGCTCAGGCGACGTTCGACGTACTGCGGATCCGTCACGCCGATCATCACGTGGCGACGCATGAAGACGAGGAGCATGCCCGACACCACGCCAAGCGCGAGGCCGGCGGGCAGTACGACGCCGGGCTTGGGTTTCACAGGCCGGTACGGTACGATCGCCGGGTCGACGATATGCGCGCCACCCGTGGTGCTGGCACGCCGGACCTGCAATTGCTCGGCTTTCTGCACCATGCCCAGATAGATCGTTTCGGCAACCTTCTGCGCGCGAAGCAGATCCACGCTTTCGCGCTCGGACGCGGGCATTCCGCCAAAGCGGTTATCGAATTGCGCCTTTGCGGCCTTCAATTGCTCCAGTTGCGTATCGATGCTCTGCACCCAGCGGCTACCCGGTTGAAAGCGATCCAGGAGTTGGGTCCGCTGCAGTTGCAAGCCCGCAATCTGCTTATCGAGGTCGAGACCGCCTTGCAAGTAGGCTTGGGCTTCGGAACCGGGCTGCATGGATTGTGAACTGGACCGAAAGCTCTTCAGCGCAGCCTCGGTCTTCTTCAGATCAGCCAGTAACCTGGGGAGTTCGCCGTTGATGAATGCGAGCGTCTGCGTGTCGTTCGCCTGACGGCTGGCGATGGCGGTTGCCAGGTATTGCCGTCCCAATGCGTTCGCCACTTCCGCGGACTTCGACGCACTCTTGTCCGAGTACTCGATTTCAAGCAGACCGGAATCCTTCACCTTGTCCGTCACCTTCACAAGGTCGTCGAAGCGCTTCAGGGCGTCGAGCGCGTTCCAGCGAATCACCGTAAACCGGGTTCCGGGCCGCGCGACCAGTTGCTTGATGAGCACCGACACGTCGTTTGCGTTTGCGTTCGCGACCGCACCTACCCTGCCTTCGACGAGCAGATCGCCTGATGGAGCGCGCAATTCGTACGCGCCGCCTTCGAGAGCAACGAGCGTGAGCTTCTCCTCTTCGAGATCGCGCGGAACTTTCAATGCGCCGACCTGAACGCTTTCTCCGCCCCATGCGAACGACTTCAATCCGAGCCACGGCGCTGCGGGCTTGCCCGGCGTGGCAAACCTCGCGGCGATGTCGCCCAGTAGTGGAATGGCTTGTGGCGTGACGCTGACGTCGAACCGGTATCGCTCGATGACAGGCCCCAATACCGAACGGCTGCGCATGACAGCCATTTCGGTCACGGGCGATGGTGCGGGAGGCGGTAGCGTCTCCTGGTTCTGCAAGGCAATGCCGAGCGCGTTTTGCTCGGGCGGGTCGACGCGTACGAGAACATCGGCCGAGTAGATCTTTGGCGCGATGAGTAGATAAAGTCCCGCCAGCATCAGGAATATCGCGGTAGTGGCCGCGATCTCCCAAACGTGATCGCGCATCAGATTCAACATCTCGCGCGCGGTGAGCTGACCGCGTTCCGTGACAGCGGCGTGAGGGAGCGAATTTTGATGGTAGTAATCCACCGGCGTATTCCTCACATGTTTATTTGTCGAACGTAAGTGATGCGGTAATGAACTACCGGAGAGCAACGAGGCACGTTTCGACGGCACCACGCCTGCGGCCACTCCATGGCAATCCAATCAATTCGACACGTAAAATTTCCATGCGACAAACAAATCGGCATTTGTTTCGCAATGCAGATTTGAAAGCGAATTGAAACGGCAATCGACCCGCGCGGGGTTGAAAGAGAACTACGACGTGGCTCGGGCAGACCGGTATCCACATGTGACTCACTACAAGAATTTCTTCCAATGCTGCATCGAAGCATAGTCCGCCATAAGCACTAGCGTCGGCGTCGGCATAAAGTCGGGTGCTATTGGCCCATTCAGTTGAATCGGCCAGATGAATGCAAGGACTCCCCTATCGTTGCGTCGGCAAAAACTTCCTTATTTGCTGCGCTTCCGTGTGATTTTTAGCGTGTTGCGCGGCAACAATTTCTCGAATTCGGACGATTTCGCCAATACATCCGGATAACCGGACAGGCCGCCGCATGAGTAATTCGGTACGTTATGCTCAAGGGGTGGAATGTACATTCCGTGCGGAGAATTTATATGATCGGTATTACAAACTTTCCCACGCCGCGTATTACAAATAGCAACGACGACTCAAAGGCTGAGCGCCATATCGGACTGCTGGTCTTTCAGGAATGCTCTGTTGCGACCACTGGGGCGATTGGGGAAGTTTTCCGCCTTGCCAACGCATTGCAACCGCCGCAAGGTGCGCCGCCGCCGTACCGACTTTCGGTTCTCTCGGACGAGGGCGGCTTTGTCGTGACCTCTTCCAGCATTCCAATCTGGACCCAGCGGCTCGAACGGTACAGCCTGGCCGATTTCCATGCGCTCTTCGTTGCTGGTTGCGACGCCGCGATCACGGCGGAGTCTAACGAGCGGCTGCTATCGTGGATCACGCAGCAGGGATTCATCGCATCGAGCGGTATCCGGCAAGGCGCCAGTGTCGCCATCGTGCGCAAGACACCGCTACAGGCAACCGTACCGGTCTTTCTTTTCGACGACGGCCCCGATGCGCCGCCGACGCATGGCGTCACGCCCACGGAAATGGCGCTGACTCAGATCGAGCGTGATCTCAGCGCCGACACTGCGCAAAAGGTAGCTCGCGCCATGCAGGCGAAGTTTGCCGAACATACACGACCCGAAATGGAAGGCGTCAGCATTGTCACGACAGCCGAAAAAATTCGCGCGTCCGCTCGATGGATGCACGAGAACTACAGCAAGCCGATTTCGGTTGCCCAGGCCGCCGAATCCGCGGCAATGAGCAAGCGCAATTATCAGCGTCGTTTCAAGGACGAATTCGGCACGACGCCGCTCGAGTACCTGTTGCGGGTCCGCTTCGACGTCGTTATCACCTTGCTCAGGACGAGCGATCTGCCCGTGGACAAGATTGCCCGACGCTGCGGCATGGGCGATGGAAATCGTCTCGGACGACTGTTCAAGGAACGATACGGAATGTCCCCGACGCACTTTCGCGCGCGCCAGCCATTTGATCCCGGCGCGCCGAACCTGGAGACTGAAAACGGATGTCGATACAGTACCGAATCGCTGCCGATGGAACTGGCGGTGGTGAAGACCTGCTAGCGGCTTCTCTCGCACGGACCGAAAAAACCTACACTCAGTCTGCTTCAAAATAACGCATAATCGCCGGAATCCACTGGCGGAGATCTGAAAGTGCATCGACAAAGTGAACCGACGATCCGGTCGCTCCTGACGAGCTATCACGGTGATCCGGAAGAGCAACACTCGATAGTCAGACGAATCAAGGAGAGGGCGAAGTTCACATTGCCCGATGTACTTTTTTTGAGTCTGTTACACCGCAAATGCATTGGCCGGTACCCCAAGCTCATTCACCCCGCCACTTTCAATGAGAAGATCCTGCAGCGCAGCCTCAAGCCCGATCCGCGTTTCGTCAACCTGACAGACAAGCTTACGGTACGCAACTATGTGGCGGCCAAGCTCGGCCAGGATCATCTGATTCCCCTGATCGCCGTTCCCGATGTCTTCAATCGTCAGGTCTTCGACGCGCTGCCGAACTCATTCGTGATGAAGGCAAACCACGGCAGCAGCTTTGTCGAGGTGGTCGGAGACAAAACGAAGACGTCGTTCGAGCGGCTGGAACAGATTGCCGCACGTTGGCTGTCCATCGATTTTTATAACGTTTCGCGGGAGCGGCATTACCGAAAGATCAGCCCGCGCATCTTCTTCGAACGGCTGCTACTGGATCAGCGTGGACAGATTCCCGCCGATTTCAAGGTGCACTGCTTCGGTGGTCGCCAAGGGCGACCTATCATGTACATTCTCGTGATTTCCGACCGCTTCGGGCCAAACACGCGAGGGGACGTGTACGACGAGAACTGGAATCATCTCGACGTGGCCATCGGCTACTACAAACGTAGCCCAGCTCCGGCGCCTCGGCCACAACATCTCGACTCGGTGCTGGATGCGGCAGTCCGGCTCTCCGAAGACTTCGATTACGTCCGGGTCGATCTGTACGCACCGGATAACGCGGTGTACTTCGGGGAGTTGACGTTTACCCCCGGCGCGGGCGTCTTGCCTTTCACGCCGGACAACATCGACTACGAATGGGGAGAACTGCTGGGTGAAGGAAGGCTGCGGCCTTCGCTCAACGGCGCCGTGGCGAACTGGTGATGCAGAGCAGCCGTCCGCGCCGGCCATGTTCATGCCGCGCGCGACCCGAGCTCATCCGGCAGTGCCCGTGACCTGTGAGCCAGCCCCGTTGCCGTCGACGTTCATCAACGCACGGACATGCGCCATCGTGCCGGTCGCGAGACCCTCCAGACTATAGCCGCCTTCCAGAATCGAAACGATGCGTCCTTCGCATGTCGCATCGGCTATATGCATTAGCTCGTCGGTGATCCAGCCGAAATCACTGTCTTCGAGATTCAGGCCGGCGAGCGGATCCAGGCGATGCGCGTCGAAGCCCGCGGAAATGATGATGAATTGGGGGTTGAACCGGCGTACGGCGGGCAACATGTCCGACGCAATCCGCGCGCGGAACAGCGTCGAATTACAACCGCCGGGCAACGGAATATTCACGATGTTGTGATTCACGCCCGTCTCGGATGCGGCGCCCGTACCGGGATACAAAGGCGACTGGTGGCTGGAGGCATAAAACAATTCCGGGCGATGGAAAAAAGCCGCTTGCGTGCCGTTACCGTGATGAACATCGAAGTCGACGACCGCGACGCGCTCCAGCTTGTGTACTTCGCAAGCGTAAGCCGCGGCGATCGCAGCCTGATTGAAGATACAAAAACCCATTGCCCTCGCCGGCTCGGCATGATGACCGCATGGACGCGTCGCGCAGAACGCGTTGCGCGCCTCCCTGTTCATTACCGCATCGACGCCGGCACACGCCGCGCCAACGCAGCGCATGACGGCTTCCCAGGAACCTGGCGACATCACCGTGTCGCCGGCATCGAGCGGCACATAACCTCGCTGCGGGGCAATCTGCTCGACCTCGTCGACGAACGCCGGGTCGTGGATCAATTGCACCTGCTCGAGTGTGCCCAGCGGCGCCTCGCGCCATTCCAGCGCCGCGAATTCCGGCGACCGCAATGCGCGCAGCACGGCCTTCAGACGTTCCGGCGACTCCGGATGACCGGAACCTGGGCGATGATCCAGACACGCTGCATGGGAAAAAACAAGGGTAGTCGTCATTTAGATTGATGCCTCACCGGCCCATCTCTTCTCATTGCAAGAAGCAAGCATAGGGCCGTCTGCAGCTTGACGACAATTAGACATTCCGTGGGAGATCATAGCCATTCGCTTATGGATAGCCAGCCTCGCGCGTAATCGGTTCTTCCCCTTTCCCCCGCCCGATCAGACGGCGTTCGCCAACATCGACTGCCGACAGTCCGCCGTGGCGCATCGGCACGCATACTGCGCTCTAATGTCTTCGTCGGGCGGATCGTCGGTTTCCAGCAGGTATTCAATAAACAGTTCCTCGCCCGCCTCGATCGGACGAAGCGTGTGAATGAAAATGCGGCAGGCGTCTTCGACGGTCTCGCAGTTAGGCGCGCACGCGTGGTTCAGCCAGCGGGCGCTGTTGCCGCCGCGGCTACCATCGATCACGCGCCCATCCGACAAGCCAAAAAGAAACGTGTGTCCGGCCACGCCTTCACGTTGGTGCCGGCGCACGGCTTTGCGCCAGCTGATTAACTCGCCTTTGTATTCGAGCACCCGCTCGCCCGCCGAAAGCGGCCGCATGGCGAATACGCCCTTCCCATGAACCGAAGATCGCCGGACGATCACGCGCCGCATAGCCTTCCCCTAAGTGGTGTTTGTGCCAGAGTATATGAGAGGCAATTTTCCGCTTCCAGTGGTTCTTGATGCGCGCGGCACGCACGGGTACAAGCTTCGCGGCAACGCCAGGCAAAAAAACCCGGCTTACGCCGGGCAAAAGTTCGCGCTCTCGCGCGCGAATGACGAAACGCCTTGCTTATTGGCGGAGTATTGGCAGAGCCGACATCTAGCCCGCGGGAGAACGCTCCTTCCGCTGACCGCCATCGCGCCGGCGAACAAGCCAGGACGGCAACATCGATTCCAGCGAATCGCTGCGATCCACGAAGTAGTGTTTCAACGCCATCAATACGTGTCCGCAGACCAGAATGGCGATCGCATACGCGAGAAAGATATGCACCTGTTTGAAGACGGGTGCAAGCGCGGGCGTCTTATCCATCAAGGGCGGCAAGAAGAACAGGCCGGCCACCGGAATCTTGAACCCCGCCGCCGAACTCCAGAGCCATCCCGACAATGGCAGTGCAAGCATGCATAAGTAGAGCAGCAGGTGCCCAACACGCGCTGCGGCGCGCTCCAGCGACGGCACGCCGCATGACGCCGCAGGCGCGCCGTGCATGAGCCGCCACGGAATCCGGGCCGCCAGCAGAAACAGCGTGATCGTCGCAATCGACTTGTGCAGCATGATGCTGTCAGTCTGAATCTTCTGCGGAAGACTCAGCGTGCTGGAGTAGTACCCCGCGATCCATGCGCAGATGATTGCTACCGCCATCGTCCAGTGGAGGATCTTTGCGATGGGCGTGTATTGTCTCCTTTCCATTTCAGCTCCTTTATGGGTTCGTCCAGCCGAATCGCTCAATTCGACGATGCGGGCACTGCCGGCGCTGCCTTCTGAGGGGCGGACTTGCGTTCCGCATTCAAAAGGTTCTCGGGATACTGATCGGGCGCTGCCTGCGGCCCATAGCCGTTGCGCTGAAGGTTCTGCAATTCGGCATTTCTCACCTGACGCGCCTGTTTTCTCTCGGCCTTGCGTTGTGCCTCGCGTTGTGCCTTGAGCGCCTGCCTCTGTGCCTTGCTGTCGGCCTTGCTCGCGGAAGCCGGCATCATGTCCGGCTGCGACGGCATGGGGGCGCTCGCCCCCATGCCCTGTGCTTGCGCGACGAGCGGCATCGCCGATATGAGCAACCCCGCGACCCATTGTCGTGAACATCTATGCACGATGATCTCCTCTTTGAAATCCATGTTGTTGGTTTGGGCAAACTGCGAAATTCCACGCCCGCAACGACTTAAACCTCGACACACGTCACCCGCTGCACACCGAGACCATCGATGCCGGCTTCAAGGACATCGCCGGAGCGCAAGTAGCGCCCATGGTGGGTGCCCAGGCCGGCTGGCGTACCGGTGCAGATCAGGTCGCCCGGCTCGAGCCGCGTGAAGCTGGAAAGATAGGCAATCTGCTCGCCGATACTGAAGATCATGTCGCTGGCTGCGCCCTCCTGCATCGATGATCCGTTCAGGCGAAGCCATAACCCGAGCTGTTGCGCATCGGCGATATGCCATGCCGGCACCATCCACGGTCCGGCGGGAAGCCAGCCCGGCCGCGCCTTCGACTGCAGCCAGTCCGCGCCCAATGCGGGTGCGTCCCGACGAAATATCCGCTCACGCAACGTGATGTCATTGACGACGCAATAGCCGGCGACGCAGGCGAGCGCATCTTCGGCGCGGACATGTACCGCGCTTTTGCCGATCACGACGCCAATTTCCACTTCCCAGTCGAGCGTCGTGAGGTCGCGCGAAACAGGCAGCAAGTCGTTCGGTCCCGCAACGCAGGCGGGGCCTTTCAGGCAGATGTAGGGAGCGCCTTCCCGCCGCCGCGTTTCGATGGAATCCAGCAGCGCGGCGCGGCGTGCGGCGGCGCCGGGACCATCCGGTCCGTCGTCCGCATCGAGAGCGGCTTGCAGTAGTTGGCTGCGGTAATTGCCGATCGTGCAATAGACCTGCCGCGGCGCGACCGGAGCGTGCATGCGAAAGCTCGACAGCGGCGCACCGCGTGTTTCGATTGCATCAGCCGTCGCGGGATCGTCGGAGATCCGCTTTAGCAAAGCCGCGTTGGCATCCCACTCACGCAGGAATGTCTCGATGCAGTGCGCCCCGCGCAAACCCACCCGCGCCCAATAGGCCAGCGCAAGCGCATGCGTTTCGGTCGACAACGCTGGAAACGGCGGGCAATCCGCGAATGAAACGTTGACAAGTACTGGGAGCATGGCGGTAATCGTGTTGGTGATGGCGAGCGTGTGTCTTTCGAACGCGAGTTCATGCGTCGCCGTTGCGCGCGATGACTCCGCCAATGCCGTCCGCAGCCGGCTGCGTTCGTGCCGCTTCGTCCCGGCGCTTGCGCGGCGCGGTTTCGATGAGGAAGAACGCAACCACGGCTCCGGTTGCGAGACTGTAAAGCGCGAAATCGAGCGTGCGTGCAAGGCCGAAATGCTGGGCGATGAAACCTGCGATGACCGGCGCAACGCCGCCGCCAAACGTCTCGCCTACGCCCGACACGAAGCCGATCGTCGACGCAATGAGTCCGACCGGCGCGGCCTCCGTCGCGATCGGGCCACTGAGCAGGCTCAACAGACCCATCGAGAACATCGCGACACCGAAGAGCAGAATGAACAGCATCGTCGGATTGGGACCCGTGCGCGAAAACAGATACAGAAGAACGGCCGCGCAGACGAACCCGATCAAGGCAGCCGGGCGGCGACCAATGAAGTCCGAGAGCCCGGCAAGCGCGAAACACCCGATAAAGCCGCCGAATCCCACTGCGGACGCAACGAATCCCATGCTTCGCATGTCGAGATGCACAACGGAAACCAGGTACATCGGCACCATCGCGCCGATCACGAATATCCCGCTCATGGCGCAAAGAATGGCGACGGTCGCGACGGCGACGTTGCGGCTTGCAAACAATTCAGTCCAGCGCGGCCGATCGACCGGTTGCCGCGACGCATGGACCGTGGGCGCATCGCGGTCACGCACGCAGCGCCAGATCAGCGCTGCCACGATAAAGCCGGGCACGGCCGACAGCGTGAACACCCAATGCCAGTTCGGGACGATTTCAAGCAATTGCGTGGCGGCGATAGGTGCGAAGCCGAGGCCCATCAAAGGAATCATGCTGATCTGTATGCCCTGATTCAGCCCGCGGCGCGCCGGCAGCGACGCCTCGCTATTCGCGGCGATGCTCGCCGGCGTGAATGCGCCCTCGGCGACGCCCATCGCGGCTCGCAACAGCAGCAAACTGATAAAGCCGCTCGCCAAGCCGGAAAGACTCGACAGTACCGAGAAGGCGATCATCGTCGTCACGAGAATCTTCTTGCGGCCGATGCGGTCGGCAAGCGGCCCCATGGCGATCGACCAAAGGCCCCACGCGACGCCGAGTATCCCCACGAGGCTGCCCAGTTGCGAGTAGTTCAGCCCCAGGTCGCGCATGATGTGCGGAAACAGCGGAGCGAGCAGCCAGCGATCGAAGCCGACCAGTCCAAACCCAATGCCGAGAAGCGCAAGTGTCCCGCGTTCATAGCGAACGTCGTGCCTAGGGGCGTTCATTGTGGTGTCTCCTTTGTATTGCGTTTATTGAGTCGCCGGTCCTGTCTGCGCAGGTCGGGAAACTGAAGCTGAATTCGATGCTGCGTGCTGCTAGCGGTTTGCGAACGTCGGCGTGGCGCGCCGGGTGGGCGGCGGCAAGACGCTCCATCGACCGTCGCCGTGCTGGAAGAAAAATATCGTCACGCGGTTCTCCGACTGCGGCGACACGACCTGGACACATCGATTCGGTCCCAGTTTCGCCGGCCTGACGCGGCTCACCTCCAATGACGAAATGGCTGTTCGCCCAAACCACTTTTCGACATGGAACCGCAAGGATTTCTCTTCAAACATGGCTTCCCCTCCTGCCCCCGCATAGCCGGCCAATGGCGAATGGACTTCGGCACGGACCACTGCGGTTACCCGACGCGCCCGCTTCATCTAGTGCGCTAACGTTAGCACAATGATAAAGGGCGTTTTTCCACGCGTCAAATAAATCTGGCTATGCAAATGAGCTCGCGTTAGCATTTGCAACCGCGAACTTCAGAGGCAAACGCGGCGATCAGTGGCGCACGGCTCGGTCCATTGCGAGCTTCACCGTTGTGCTATCGTTACAAAAAAAGCGCCTTGAACGGATAACTCAAATGGTCACCATCAAAGACATCGCCGCGCGTCTACAGGTCTCCCCATCCACGGTAGGACGGGCGCTTGCCGACGACCCACGCATCAGCGCAGCCACCAAACAGAAAGTGACTCAAGTCGCGGATGAAATGGGTTACGTGGCCAATCTCGCTGCACGCATGATGCGAGGCGTCTCGAGCAATCTCGTGGGCCTGGTTCTGCCGGACATCAGGAACGGTTTCTACGCGACCATCGCCCATGCGCTGTCGAAATGCTTGCAGGCAGCCGGCTATCAACTGGCCTTGTCGGAAACGGACGACGACCGGATGGTCGAGTTGCAGAGCGTCCGTGAACTGGCGAGCGCGAATGTCGCGGGCATCATCATCGTGCCGACCGCGAAGCCCCATCGCGAAACGATCCGCTTGATCAAATTGTCCCCGCACGTGCAACTGTTGCGCAGGCATGCGGCGATCGGGGATCAGTGGTTCGGAATTGACGATACAGAGGCGATCTTCGAGGCGACCAGTCACCTCGTGCAGCTCGGCCATCGCCGGATCGGCTATATCGGCGGCACAGACGATCTGCCTACGGGTTCCGCGCGCCTCAAGGGTTATCACAAGGCACTGAGCGGCGTTGCAGCGGGCGAGCCCGCCCTTGTGCAACTGGGCGCGCCGAGCGAGGTCGACTTCGGTGCTAACGCAACCCGCCGGCTCCTGTCGTTGTCCAAGCCGCCGACGGCAATCGTGGCCGGTTCGGTCCAGATGACCCAAGGCATCCTGGAAGAATTGCTGGCTCAGGGCGTGCGAGTTCCGGACGACCTGTCGGTCGTTGGCTTCGGCGACGAACTCGGCTTCCGGTGGTGGGGACCGGGATTGACCACCGTGGGACTTCCCGTACACGATCTCGCCACCGCGTGCGGGCTGTGGTTCGTGCATCACGTCCGGCAGAATTCCGCTACCGCTTCACCCTACACATCGATCTCGCCAGCGACACTCATCGTGCGGGGCAGCACGCGCAAACCGGGCTCGCCGACCAAGACATCGGTACGCGCTTCGCCGCGCGGCGCCACGGCTTGACGGATGCGAACACGGTTGTGCCTAACGATGATCGTCGGCAATCCGCTCGACGAACTCAGGCACAAGCGTAAACAGATCACCCACCAGACCATAATCGGCGACGCTGAAAATCGGCGCTTCCGGGTCCTTGTTGATCGCGACGATCACCTTGCTGTCCTTCATGCCCGCCAGATGCTGGATCGCACCCGAAATCCCGACCGCGATGTACAACTGCGGCGCGACGATCTTGCCGGTCTGCCCGACCTGGTAGTCGTTCGGCACGAAGCCCGCATCGACCGCCGCGCGCGAGGCGCCCAGCGCCGCGTTCAGCCTGTCGGCCAGCGGCTCGAGCACCTTCGTGTAGTTCTCGCCATTGCCCAGACCGCGGCCGCCCGAGACGATGATCTTCGCCGAGGTCAGTTCGGGGCGGTCCAGCTTCGTCAGTTCACGGCTCACGAACTGCGAGATGCCCTGGTCCGCGGCGGCTTCGATCTTTTCCACCGCTGCATTGCCGCCTTCGGCCGCGACCGCATCGAAACCGGTCGTGCGCACGGTGATGACCTTGATTGGGTCCTGCGACTGCACCGTGGCGATCGCGTTGCCCGCGTAGATCGGGCGCTCGAACGTGTCGGCCGAATCCACCGCGGTGATGTCGCTGATCTGCGCGACGTCCAGCTTCGCGGCGATACGCGGCGTGATGTTCTTGCCGTAAGGCGTGGCCGGCGCGAGGATGTGCGTGTAGTCCTTCGCGATGTCGAGCACCGTCGCCTCGACGTTTTCCGCGAGGCCCGCTTCCAGTTGCGGCGCGTCGGCCAGCAATACCTTCGATACACCCGCGATCTTCGCGGCCTCGTCCGCCGCGGCCTGCGCGTTGGAGCCCGCCACCAGCACGTGAATGTCGCCACCGATCTTCTGCGCCGCTGCGATCGTGTTCAGCGTCGCCGGCTTGATCGATGCGTTGTCGTGTTCTGCCAATACGAGATTCGTCATTTGCCCTGTCTCCGCGTTTTACTTAAAGCACCTTGGCTTCGTTCTTCAGCTTCTCGACCAGCGTCTTCACATCCGCCACCTTCACGCCAGCGGAGCGCTTCGGCGGCTCGGCGACTTTCAGCGTCTTCAGGCGCGGCGTGACGTCAACACCGAGGTCCTCGGGCTTGAGCGTTTCCAGCGGCTTCTTCTTCGCCTTCATGATGTTCGGCAGCGTCACGTAGCGCGGCTCGTTCAGGCGCAGATCGGTCGTGACCACGGCGGGCAGCTTGAGCGACAGCGTCTCGGCACCGCCGTCCACTTCGCGCGACACGGTGGCCCTGCCGTCGGCCACGACAACCTTCGACGCAAACGTCGCTTGCGGCAGGTTCGCGAGCGCGGCGAGCATCTGGCCGGTCTGGTTCGAATCATCGTCGATGGCCTGTTTGCCGAGAATGACCAGTTGCGGCTGCTCCCGGTCGACCAGCGCCTTCAGCAGCTTGGCGACCGCCAGCGGCTGCAGTTCCTCGTTCGATTCGATCAGCACGGCGCGGTCCGCGCCGATCGCGAGCGCGGTGCGCAGCGTTTCCTGCGACTGCGTGACGCCGCACGACACCGCGATCACCTCGGTCGCCACGCCCGCTTCCTTCAGACGCACCGCCTCTTCCACCGCGATTTCGTCGAACGGATTCATCGACATTTTCACGTTCGCGATGTCGACGCCCGTGCCGTCCGACTTCACCCGGACTTTCACGTTGTAATCGACCACTCTCTTCACAGCAACAATGATCTTCAAAATGTCTTTCCCTTGGCGTTAAGGATAGGGATAAAAACCCTTCCCACTCTTTCGTCCGAGATAGCCGGCGTCCACCATTTCCTTGAGCAAAGGCGCCGGGCGATACTTCGGATCGTTGAAGTCGCGGTACAACACGTTCATGATCGCGAGCGTCGTATCGAGTCCGATGAGATCCGCCAGCGCCAGCGGTCCAATCGGATGATTCGCGCCTAGCTTCATACCCTCGTCGATCTCTTCGGCGCTCGCGTGCCCCTCGTGCAGTACGAAAATCGCTTCATTGATCATCGGTATCAGAATGCGATTGACCACGAAGCCCGGAGAATTCCTCACAGAAATCGCGGTCTTGCCGATACGCTTTGCGAGGTCGACGGTGGCGTCGAAGGTGGCATCGCTAGTTTGAATCCCGCGAATGACTTCGACGAGCGCCATCAACGGAACGGGATTGAAAAAGTGCATTCCCGTCAAGCGGCTCGGGTCATCGAGCATCGCACCGAGCTTCGTGACGGATACCGACGACGTATTGGTTGCGATGATCGCACTCGGCCGCACGATCGCATCCAGCTTCTTCAAGATCCCCTCTTTGATCTGAATATTTTCCGTCGCTGCTTCGATCACGAAGTCGCGGTCGGCAAGGTCAGTCAACAAAGTACTTCCCTTGATTCGTTCCAGCGCCGCCGCTGCCTCCGCCGGCATTGTTTTGCCCTTCGATACCATCCTGTCAAGATTCGCCGCGATACCTTCGATGCTGCGTTTCAGCGCGTGTTCATCGAGATCCGTGACGATCACGTCGAGGCCCGCTATCGCACAGACCAGCGCAATGCCTCTTCCCATTTGCCCCGCGCCGACGATTCCAATTGTTTGCATGTCGCTCTTCACTCACATGTTCGGATAGTTCGGCCCACCGCCGCCTTCCGGCGTGACCCACACGATGTTCTGCGTCGGGTCCTTGATGTCGCAGGTCTTGCAGTGCACGCAGTTCTGCGCGTTGATCACGAGGCGCTCGCCGCCGTCGTCGGTCTTCACGAATTCATAGACCGCGGCCGGACAGTAGCGCGCTTCGGGACCGGCATAGGTCTGCAGGTTCACGTTCACCGGCACGGTGGGGTCTTTCAGCGTCAGATGCGCCGGCTGGTTCTCTTCGTGATTGGTGTTCGAGATGAACACGGACGAGAGCCGGTCGAACGTCAGCTTGCCGTCCGGTTTCGGATATGTGATCGGCGTGCATTGCGACGCGGGCTTGAGCATCTCGTGATCGGCGTGCTGGTGATGCAGCGTCCACGGCACGTTGCCGCCGAACAGCTTCTGCTCGATGCCGACCATCAGCGTGCCGAGGTACAGGCCCTTGCTCATCCACTGCTTGAAGTTGCGCGCGCGATGCAGTTCGGTGTGCAGCCACGATGTGCGGAACGACTCCGGGTAGGCCGTGAGTTCGTCGTTCCGACGTCCGGCCTGCACCGCATCGAACGCCGCCTCGGCGGCCAGCATGCCGGTCTTGATCGCCGCGTGACTGCCCTTGATGCGCGAGGCGTTCAGGAAGCCCGCATCGTCACCGACGAGCGCGCCGCCGGGGAACACCAGCTTCGGCAGCGACATCAGCCCGCCCGCGGTGATCGCCCGCGCGCCATACGAGACGCGCTTGCCGC
>NZ_FRAB01000064.1 GCF_900142195.1 Paraburkholderia terricola | reverse complement strand
GGCCATTCCACATATCCGGGGCAAACGGGGACGTCCCCTGCACAAGCCGCAAATCGTTCAGGGCGACCGGGGCTACAGTTCCGAGCCACATCGGCAGCGCTTGCGCGAACGTGGCATCACGCCCGTGCTCGCAAAAATTGGCTCGCCCCATGGCAGCGGACTCGGCAAAACGCGTTGGCAAGTCGAGCGCTCGATTGCCTGGCTTCACTCGTTTCGACGCCTGAAGATTCGCTATGAACGCTACGCCCATATCCACGAGGCTTTCCTCTCGTTAGCTTGCGCCTTGATTTGCTGGACGCGCCTCAAGCCTTGGTTTAACTAATTTCGCAACAGCTTCTTAGTCCACCCCGGCGGAATCGAAACCCCTTCACGTCATACATAACCCTGGCATAGCCCTGGAATATTCGACATTCGAGCCGCCCTGCACGCCAACCCGGCCGATCCGGCCAATCCGGCCAATCCGGCCAAGCGCGCAGCAATCGTGCCCGCTAGTGCTGAACGCCCCATTTGCGCACGGTCACGCGCTCCAGCGTGTCGAACACCAGATGCTCGATCAGCAGGCCGATCACGATCACCGCCGCGAGCCCCGCGAAAACGCGGTCCGTGTAAAGCTCGTTGCGATTCTGGAAGATGTACCAGCCCAGGCCGCCGCTGCCCGAACTCGCTCCGAATACCAGTTCGGCCGCGATCAGCGTGCGCCACGCGAACGCCCAACCGACCCGCAGTCCCGCGAGAATCGACGGCAACGCGGCCGGCACCAGAATCAGCAGGACGTGGCGCATGCCGGTCAAGCCATAGTTGCGCCCCGTCATGCGCAGCGTCGCCGGCACCGATTGAAAACCCGAGTACGTGTTGAGCGCGAGCGGCCACAGCACCGCATGCACCAGCACGAACAGCAGGCTGCCGGTGCCGAGGCCGAACCACAGCAACGCGAGCGGCAGCAGCGCGATCGAGGGCAAGGGGTTGAACATCGCCGTGAGCATCGACAGAAAATCGCGGCCCACGCGCGTCGACACGGCCAGCGACGTCAGCACGAAGGCGAGCGCGGCGCCGAGCAGATAGCCGCGCAGCAGCACCGACATCGACACGGCGGTCTTGCGCAGCAGTTCGCCGGACCACACACCTTGCACGAACGCGCTGAAGGTCGCGCCGAAGGTCGGCAGCAGCAGATCGTTGTCGACCGCGCGCGCGGCGATTTCCCAGATGGCGATCAGCACCAGCGCGATCAGCGTCTTGCGCAGCCAGGCTTGCGCGAGGAGGCGCTTGCCGAACGGCAACGGCGCTTCGAAAACAAGCTCGCCGAGCGGTTCGAGGGGACGTTCGTACTCGTCGCGAATGGGGGGCAAAGCGGGCGGCAAAACGGGCGGCAACGAGGTGGCGGGAGAACTCATTGCGCGGCCTCCGTCTCTTCGAACAGCAGGTGATGAATGCGCGCGACGCTGCGCTGAAAATCGCCGCGCCCGAAACTGTCCTGCGAATACTGGTGGCTGTTGAGCTCGGCGCGCACGCGGCCCGGATGCGGCGACAGCAGCAGAATGCGGTTGCCGACCACCAGCGCTTCCTCGATCGAATGCGTGACGAACAGCAGCGTGAAGTTCACCTCGTCCCACAGGCGCAGCAGTTCCTCCTGCATCTTGCGGCGCGTGAGCGCGTCGAGCGCGGCGAACGGTTCGTCCATCAGCAGCACGCGCGGCTGCATCGCGAGCGCGCGCGCAATCGCGACCCGCTGCTTCATGCCGCCCGACAAGGTATGCGGATACGCATGAGCGAACGAAGCCAGTCCCACCTTCTCCAGATAATGCAGCGCGCGTTCGTTGGCTTCGGCACGCGAGAGCTTCTTCGCGACACGCAGTGGAAAGGCGACGTTTTGCAGCACCGTCTTCCACGGCGGCAACTGATCGAATTCCTGGAACACGACGATGCGATCGGCGCCGGGCCCGCGCACGGTTTGACCGTCGAGCGAAATGCGGCCCGAGGTCGGTTCGATGAAGCCCGCCACCGCCTTGAGCAAGGTTGACTTGCCGCAGCCCGACGGTCCGAGCAGCACGAAGCGGTCGCCGCCGTAGACGTCGAAACTCACGTCATGGGTCGCGCGAACGATACGCTCGCGAGTGCGGTATTCGAGGTTGACGTTTTCGACCGCGAGCAAGCGCTCGCTGGTCGCGCCGCGAGTTTGTCCGTTGCGTTCCGGAAACAGAAGCGTGGGATTGGCCACCATCAGAGCGCTCCTTCGAAGCCGGCCACGCGGGCCGATGCATATTCAGCGAGATGAAAAATCAGATGCGTCATGCTCAACTGCCCGCCGCGGTCGCCGGGTCGTCGAAGAAATAATCCTTCCACGACTTCGGCTCGTTTTTGATCACGCCGACGCGATACATAAATTGCGCGAGCCCGAGCGTGTTCTGCGGCGCGACCTTGAATTGCACCTGCGGATTCTTGATTACCTTCAGCAGCAGATCGCGGTCGATCTTCGACTGATTCGTGCGGATGTAGATGTCGGCGGCGGCCTCGGGATTCGCCGCGACGAAGCGCGCGGCGTCGGCAAGCGCGTCGACGAACGCGCGGTACGTCTTGGGATTGTTGTCGCGGAATTTCTCGGTGGCGTAGAGAACCGTGGCCGAACTGGGGCCGCCCAGCACGTCGTAGGAATTCAACACGATGTGCGCTTTCGGATTGCCCGCGAGTTCCTGCTCCTGAAACGGCGGATTGCCGAAATGCCCGGTGATTTCGGTGCCGCCCGCGATGATCGCCGCGGCCGCGTCGGGATGCGGCAATGCCTGGGTGAATTTGTCGAGGCGGTTGTACGCCTTGTCGCCCCAACGTTTCGCGGCGGCATACTGCAACACGCGCGATTGCACCGACACGTTCACGGCCGGCAAGGCGATGCGGTCCTTCTCCGTGAAGTCGGCGATCGTCTTCACGTCGGGATTGTTGCTCACGAGGTAGTACGGCAGATTGCCGAGCGAGGCCACGCCCTTCACATTCTGCTTGCCGCGCGTGCGGTCCCAGATGGTCAGCAAGGGGCCGACGCCCGCGCCGGCCACGTCCACCGCGCCGGACAGCAGCGCGTCGTTGATGGCCGCGCCGCCCGAGAGCTTCACCCAGTCGACCTTGATGTCGAGCCCCTGCTTGCGGCCTTCCTTCTCGACGAATTGCTGATCGCGCGCCACGTTCAGCAGCAGATAGACGATGCCGAACTGTTCGGCGACGCGGATCTGTCCTTCGGCGTGGGCGGGCATGGCCGTGGTCAATCCCGCAGTGCCGATCGACAAGCCCAGCAGTGTCGTGGCGGTCGCGGCGGCCGTGGTGAAGCGTCGGGTAAAAAACGACCGCGCGGCGGTCGGGCGAAACCTGGCAAGCATCGGAACTCCGGTCAGCGTGTGATTGAGGTCAAGGCGGGCGGCGTTGCCGTCAGAACGGCACGTCGCCTTCGATCGTCGTGCGATAAAGCTTGCGGCGCAGATGGTCGGGCGTGCCGGCCGCGAGATGCATCAGCGAGCGGTTGTCCCAGAACACCATGTCGTGCGCGGACCAGCGATGCCGGTACAGATGCTCGGGGCGCACGCTATGCGCGAAGATCGCTTCGAGCAATGCCGCGCTCTCGTCCTCGGGCAAGCCGATGATGCGAGTCGTGAAATGCTCGCTGACGAAGAGCGCGCGGCGCCCGGTCTCGGGATGCGTGCGCACGATCGGCTGCACCACCGGCTTGACCTGCGCGATCTGCTCGGCGGAAAGATTGGGCCGCCACGGGCTGCGTTTTTGCAGTTCCGCGTACTTCGCGAGATACGTGTGTTCGGCGAAGCGCCCTTCCACCGCGCGGCGCAAATGCGCGGGCAACGTGTCCCACGCGAGGTGCATGTTGGCGAACAGCGTGTCGCCGCCTTCCGCGGGCAACTCCTGCGCGTGCAGCAGCGAACCGAGGCTCGGCTTGTCCTTGTACGACAGATCGGAATGCCAGTAATGACCGGCGTCGCCGAGACCGATCGGCTTGCCGTTCTCGACGATGTTCGAGACCACCAGCACCTCGGGATAGCCCGGCAACTGGAATTGATGCAGCACATGAATCTGCAGCGGACCGAAGCGCCGGCTGAAGGCGATCTGCTGATCCGGCGTGATGCGCTGATCGCGAAACACCAGCACGTGATGATCGAGATGCGCGCGATGGATGCGGGCGAAGTCGTCGTCGCTCAGCGGCTCGTCGAGGTCGAGGCCGAGTACCTCGGCGCCTAGCGGGCCGTCGAAGGCGCGAATCTCGATGCGCCGGGAGGGATGGAGCGGGTTGGCGGCGCTGGCCGCGTCGAGGTCGGGTGCAAAGGCAGTCGTCACAGGAAACTCTTCGTCGAATCTGTTCGGAGGACGCCGTCGAAGGCGTAGTCAGAAGAATTTACTGGCGCGAAGGCCCGGGCACAACGAAGGAAATCCGATACGGTTATCTGCTGAAGTGATAAACCCGTTGCTTTAACGCGAGGCGGACCGCGATAGCACGTTGGATGCCTCCGCGGCCGCGGCCCCAATGCGCGGGTCCGTGGGTCCGCCGTCACGCGTCACAGTCGCCCAGGCCGCGGATCGGGCACGAAGCCGTCGCGATTGGGCATGACCACGCGCGGCAGCGACGCCGCATCGAGCCGCGTGTTCGCCGGCACGATGCCGTTCTGATTCAGCAGGAACGCGCTCACCGCATACACCTCGTCGGCGGACAGCGATTCGGGCGCGTTATACGGCATCGCGCGGCGGATATAGTCGAACAGCGTGGTCGCGTAGGGCCAGTAGCTGCCGACCGTGCGCTTCGGTTTCGCGCTCGCGAGCGTGCCGTGGCCGCCCGCCAGCGGGTCGCCGAGACCGCCCTCGCCTCGCGCGCCGTGGCATGCCGCGCATTGGGCGGCGAAGACCCGTGCGCCCGTCGAGACGTCGCCGCTGCCCGCAGGCAAGCCGCGGCCATCCGGCGCGACGTCGATGTCCCACGCGGCGAGCTGCGAGTCGCTGAGCGGCGTGCCGATGTCGTGGGTCGTGGTTGAATTGCGCGCGTCAGGCGAGATCGACGCACAGGACGCAAGCGCCAAAAGCGCTAGCGATGCGGCGAGCCGAACGCGCGCCCTCGTTCGCAACCCAGTTTGCACCCGCATCCGCAACACACCGTTCGCGCCGAACCGCTTCTCAGGCATTGCGCACCTCGCCGTTTTCGCCGACGCGCCATTGCTGGATCGCGTTGTAGTGGTACTGCGAATTCAGGCCGCGCGCGGCGACGAGTTCGGCGCGCGTCGGTTGCACGTAGCCGGTCGAATCGGTGGCGCGCGAAAGCAGCGCGGCGGGGCCGCCGTTCCAGCGCCAGTCGGCCTGAAAGCGCGTGAGCGCGCGATCGGCCACGGGGCCGTCCAGGCGCGCTAACTGCCAGGTCGCGCCGCTGTCGGTGGAGACCTCGACCTTGCGGATCGTGCCGCGCCCGGACCACGCGAGCCCCGTGATCGGGTAATAGCCGTGCGTGCTGAGCCGATGTCCCGGCGAAGGCCGCGTGATGACCGACTTCGCATCCATCTCGAACGCGAACTGACGCGCGCTGCCGTTCGCGAGCAGGCTCGTGTACTTCGACGTTTCCTCGCGCGTTTGCAACGGCGCGTCGACCACCTTCAGCCGGCGCAGCCACTTCACATTCGTGTTGCCCTCGAAGCCGGGAACGATCAGGCGCAACGGATAACCGTTTTCCGGGCGCAAGCGCTCGCCGTTTTGCGCGTACACCACCAATGCGCTATCGAGTATCCGTTCGAGCGGCAAACTGCGTGTCATCGCGGCGGCGTCCGCGCCTTCCGCCAGGAGCCAGCCGCTTTCGGGCTTGAGCGGGTTCGACAGGCCGCCCGTTTCTTCGAGCAAGGTCGACAAACGCACGCCGGTCCATTCGCAGCACGACAGCAAGCCATGCGTGAGTTGCACGGGCAAACCGCTCGGCCCATTCCATTCACTGCCGGTATTGCCCGAACATTCGAGAAAGTGAATCCGCGATTCGGACGGCAGGCGCAGCAGGTCGTCCATCGTGAACAGCTTCGGTGCGCGCACGAGGCCATGAAGCGCCAGCCGATGCTGCTCGGGATCGATGTCGGGCACGCCGCCGTGATGCCGCTCGTAGACGAGTCCGTTGGGCGTGAGCGTGCCGTGCAGGTCGGCGAGCGGCGTCATCGACGACGCCGCGCCCGGCAGCGGCCATGCGCGCGCGCTGCGCCGCACGACGTTCGCCTCGCGCGGCGACGGCACGCCATACGGATGTTCGAGTGTCGGCGCGCCGGGCGTGCGGCTCCACGGCGCGACGTCGAGCGGCCGCAGCAGTTCAGCGGCCGCCGCAACCTGCGAAGCGGCGAGACCGCCGGCCGCGAGACCGCCGAGCAGGCGACGACGGCCGCGCGACGGCGGCGGATCCGGCTGGGGCTTGCGCGAGTTCATCATGGCGGCGGTGCGTGGTGGGCAAGCGGGCTATCGTAGCGACGCGCGAAGCGCGGGCCAAACGATGAATTTTCATATCGATTGGAGTAAAGCTATTGAAGTGAGGCGGGCTGAAAGCGGGGCTGGCCGTGCGCGCGCCGGCGCGCGAAAAACACTTCACGTCATGGGTAATCGCTGAAGCGCGACACCGGCTCGGTCACGGTCGTGGCGGGCGTATAACCCGGTACATTCGCGCGGAACTGATTGAGCAAGCCGTTATCGACCTGCGACAAGCCCTTGAGCTGAAGCTGCATCATCACGCGCGTGCCGGTGCTGGGCGATGCGCCCGAACCGGTCGCATTGGTGTACTTCTCGAACGCCACGCCTAGCGACCAGCAGTCCGCGTCGTACTGAAGCCCCAGTAGGCCCGCGATCAGCCGATGCGCGCTCATGTCGTAATTCACCCGCGCCACGCTCACCACGTTGCGCGCGAGCGGCCATTGCCCCGAGACGATGAACTGATTGACCCGCTGATAATCGAGCGTGCTGTTGGCGCGCGTATAGCGATACGCGACGTTCAGCACCTGGCGCGCGCCCGGCGCCCAGCCGAACCCGGCTTCCGCGTGGGTGAGGTAGTGATTGGCCTGGCTGTACTCCACCGCCTGTTCCGCCGAGAAGCCCGGACCCAGCTTGTACGACGCACCGGCAATCACGCTCGTGCGCGCGACGGTGGCGATCCGGTCGCCGGTGCCGAGCGTCACGTGCGGCGTGGTGAAATCGTACTGCTGCGCGAGGATGAAGCGCGCGCGCTCGTCGCCGCTCGCGGGGTCGATGAAACGCGTGGTCAATGCCGCCGTGGCGCGGTTCGCGTCGGACACGCGGTCATTGCCGACGAAACTGTTGGGCATGAACAGTTCCGCGAGCCCGAAATCGGCTGTGGCGGTATCGAACAGCGGCACGAACGACTGATCGCGGTAAGGCGTATAGACGTAGAAAAGCCGCGGTTCGAGCGTCTGGATATACGACTGCCCGAACAGCCGCACGCTTCGTTCAAAGCGCATGCCCGAGTCGAGGCTGAAGGTCGGCACGTTCACGCTGAACGACTTCGGCTCGCCCGCGGGCACGTCCGATCCGATCGACGTCAGGTCGTAGGCGGCGAAATGCCAGGCGAGTTTCGGCGTGAGGAACCAGCCCGGACGCTCGATCGGATAGCTCACGTAAGGGTTGAAAACGAAACGGTTGCCTTGCGTCATGTCCGACGACGCGATCGTGAAGCGCGTGGCGTCCGCTTCGGCGCCGAAGTCGAAACCGCCGACGTCGTAGCGCGCATAACGGACATTGACCTGCGGCTCGCGGTTATAGGTGGAGTCGTTCGCGAAAGCCTGCCAGCGCTGCTCGCGAGCGAGCACGCTCCACGGCCCGTTCGAGTAGGTGAGCCCGGCTTCCTGCTGATACAGCGTGGTGGAACTGGTCGGAAACGCCACGCCCGAGGCGAGATCGGTCGCCACCGTCGAATCCGACACGCGGTTGTAGTTCACGTAGGCGCCCCACCCCGAGTCCAGCTTCCAGTTCTGATTCACCGCGATCGAGTAACGATCCGTTCCGGTGATCGCATCGTGCGGCAGCCACGCGAGCGAGATCGAACCCGAAGCGTTCGGCTGGAGATAACGATAGTCCGCCGTCAACATCGCGCCCCGGTTCGACATGACGCGAGGCGTCAGCGTCAGATCGTAATTCGGCGCGAGGTTGAAGTAATACGGCAATGCGACGTCGACACCGTTGGTCGAGCTGACCGAAAACGTCGGCGGCAGAAAACCGCTGCGCCGCGCGCCGGACAACGGAAACGACAGCCACGGACTCGCCAGCAGCGGCACGCCCTGGAAAAACAGCACGCCGTTGCGGGCGATGCCTTCGTCGTTGCCGCTGTCGATGTCGAACTCGGATGCCTTCAGATACCAGGCCGGAACCGATTCGCACAGGCAGGTGCTATAGGTGCCGTGATGAACGACGGTGCGCTCGCGATCGAGCAGATCGATGCGTTGCGCGCTGCCCCAGCCGCCCGTCAGGTGAAACCGGTACTTCGGCACGCTGATGTAGCCTTCGTTCGCTTCGACGTAAAAGTGCGCGTCCGGCCCGTCGAAGACGTTGCCGTTGTTGACCAGCCGCGCGTGGCCGTAGGCGTCGGCCTTGTCGCTATCGAGGTCGTAATGCAGCGCATCGCCCGCGACGCTGGAGCCGTAACGCCGCAACTGTGCCTGCCCTTTCAGCGAGAGGTCCGTGCCGGTGGTGGCGGTCGCCGAATCGGCCATCGCCGAGATGGCGGGTTCGTCGCCCGGCCGCAGCGGCTGCTCGCTCAATTGCGGCGCGAGCCGCAGACCCCAGACGCCGTCGAGCGATTCGGCAAGCGCGGCGCCGCCCGTCAGTTGCGCGTGGCTGGCAAGTGGCACGTATCCCGCCGCGCACAGCATGAATGAAACGAGCGGCCTCAACCGCGGACGTTGACGCTGAAAAACACGGGGTAATATCAAAACAGGCAAGTATCGGAAAGAATGATGGACGCAACGCCGCGGGAAGAAGCCGGGACCGAAGCCTGGCTGGAAGCCGGGGTGCGCGCACGATTTACTGCAACGTGGCGTCGTTGGAACGAAACTCGCCCACGCCCGCCGCGCCGCCGAGCGCTTGCAATAAATAAGGAATCTGCTCGGACGGCAACGAAAACGACAGCCCCGCGTTGCCCGATAGCCGGAAGCGGATCACCACCATTTCCATGCCGTTGAGCCGGCCGACTTCCCAGCCCTGGCAGTGCAGCGCGAAGCCCATCTCCTGATTGTTGTGAATCACGCGGTCGGCGTGCTCGATCGCATTGGGCAGCGCCACCAGCAGATCGTTGAGGACCGATCGGTGCAACGCCGCCGTGGGTTGATTGCCGTGAATCAGCAGGTATTGACCGTCCGCCGTCAACTGCATGTCGCTGATCGAATTCAGCATGAAGGTCGGCGTATCAGACACGGCCCGTGCCCTCGTGCGCGGCGCGGGGCCGGCTCGCGCAGCCGACCGCGCGAGCCTGTGCGTCGCGCGGCTTGAGCGGCGACGCCGTGGCGAGGCGTACCGAAAAGATCGGCGACGAACTGACGCGCAAGACCGCCGCCAGCACGGCGGGTGAAAAGAATTCAATCATGACCGTTTCTCCAGATCGCGTTACGCGGGTAGCGGAATCGACGATTTGACGATAGCAGTGCAAGCACGCCGCTGGGTTACGCGCGCCCTACGCTTCATTAGCTTCTGTAACGCAGTATTTCGATGGCTAGCGCCGCCACGCGCGGCCACGTGGTCATCGACGGATTACCCACCTCGTTACCGCTAAGGCGCCGAAAGTTTTGAGTAACGCCGCGCGGCAGGCACGTCCCTATACTTCGCGGTTTCCAGAGGCATGGACCCTCGTTCGAATGCATCGCTTGCGTTCGTGCGTTCTCATCCGCGCTGCGCGCGCTGCATCAGGACTGAAAGCCCAAGATGAATCTTCAAGCTTTAACGAGCCGTATCGCGGGCGCGCTGTCGCTCGCCGGCATTTCGCTTTCGAGCGCGCCGGCCCATGCCGTGCAGCCGCTCGTGGTGCAGGACATCCGCATCGAGGGACTGAAGCGCGTCGAACCCGGCACCCTGTTCGCGTACCTGCCGATCAAGAAAGGCGAGATGTTCAATGACGACAAGGCCTCCGAAGCCATTCGCGCACTGTATGCCACGGGCTTCTTCAACGACGTGCGGATCTCGACCGAGGGCGGCGTCGTCATCGTTTATGTTCAGGAGCGTCCGGCGTTCGGCACGATCGACTTCGCCGGCATTCACGAGTTCGACAAGGAAAATCTGACCAAGGCGCTGGGCGCGGTCGGTTTGTCGCAAGGCCGCTATTACGACAAGGCGCTGGTCGAGAAGGCCGAACAGGAACTGAAGCGCCAGTACCTGACGCGCGGCTTCTACGCCGCCGAAGTCGTCACCACCATCACGCCGATCGACCGCAACCGGGTCGCGGTGCTGTTCTCGGTAGCCGAGGGCCCGAGCGCGAAGATCCGCCAGATCAACTTCATCGGCAATACGGTATTCAGCACCGATGCGCTGCGCGACGAGATGCAGCTCTCCACGCCGAACTGGTTCTCGTGGTACACGAAGAACGACCTGTACGCGAAAGACAAACTCACAGGCGACCTCGAGCACGTTCGGTCGTATTACCTGAATCGCGGCTACCTGGAATTCAATATCGAGTCGACCCAGGTGTCGCTCACGCCGGACAAGAAGGACATGTATCTCACGGTGACGCTGCACGAGGGCGAGCCGTATACGATTTCCTCGATCAAGCTGGCGGGCAACCTGCTCGATCGCGAAGCCGAACTGATGAAACTGGTGAACATCAAGGCGGGCGAGCGTTTTTCGGCGGAAAAACTTCAGGCCGCCACCAAGGCCGTGGTCGACAGACTGGGCGAATACGGCTACGCGTTTGCCACCGTCAATGCGCTGCCGAAGATCGACCAGCAGCATCACACGGTCGACCTGACGCTGCAGGTGGACCCGAGCCGCCGCGTGTACGTGCGCCATGTCAACGTGGTCGGCAACACGCGCACCCGCGACGAAGTGGTGCGCCGCGAGATGCGGCAATTCGAAAGCTCATGGTTCGATTCGAACCGTCTCACGCTCTCGAAGGAACGCGTCAATCGCCTGGGCTACTTCACCGACGTCGACGTGACCACCATTCCGGTCGAAGGCTCGCCCGATCAGGTGGACGTGGACGTCAAGGTGAGCGAGAAGCCGACCGGCTCGATCACGCTCGGCGCGGGCTTCTCGTCGTCGGACAAGGTGGTGCTCTCGGCAGGCGTCTCGCAGGAGAACGTGTTCGGTTCGGGCACGAGTCTCGGCGTGAGCATCAACACCGCGAAGACCTACCGCACCTTGTCCGTCACGCAAACCGATCCGTACTTCACGGTGGACGGCATCAAGCGGATCTCCGACATCTATTACCGCACCAGCTATCCGCTCTACAACTACTCCGACACGAGTTTCCGCATCATCTCGGTGGGCACGGACCTCAAGTTCGGCATTCCTTTTTCGGAAGCCGACACCGTCTATTTCGGCGTCGGTTTCGAGCAGGACCGTTTCAACATCGATTCGGATACGCCCCAGAGCTACAAGGATTACGTCAACGAATTCGGCCGCGTGGTGAACAACGTGCCCGTCACGGTGGGCTGGGCGCGCGACAATCGCGACAGCGCGCTGGTACCGAGCCGCGGGTACTTCGTGCAGAGCAACGGCGAGGTCGGCACACCCGCGGGCGGCACGCAGTACTACAAGGCGGACGTGCAGGCGCAGTATTACTACTCGTTCTCGCGCGGCTTCATTTTCGGGCTCAATTTGCAGGGCGGCTACGGCAACGGCTTCGCCGGCAAGGCGTATCCGATCTTCAAGAATTACTACTCGGGCGGCATCGGCTCGGTGCGCGGTTACGAATCAGGCTCGCTGGGTCCGCGAGACAAGACGACCGACGACCCGATCGGCGGCTCGCGCATGGTGGTGGCCAACGTCGAGATGACGTTCCCGTTGCCGGGCAGCGGATGGGACCGGACACTGCGTGTCTTCACGTTCCTCGATGCGGGCAACGTGTGGGGCAACGAAGGCAACAGCACCGGCGCCAACGGCTTGCGCTACAGCTACGGCGCCGGCCTCGAATGGATCTCGCCAATCGGCCCGCTCAAGCTGTCGATGGGGTTCCCGATCGTCAAGCATGCGAACGACAAGTATCAGCGGTTCCAGTTTCAGATCGGCACGTCGTTCTGAGCGGGACAGCCGGGCGCCTGTGCTTCGATCAATGCCGCCACGACCCATGCGGCAACTCCACCTCCCGCTGCGCCGCCGCCAGGCCTTCGAGCAGCCCCGCGCGGTCCAGCGCGATGCAGTACACCGGCTTCGCGCGCTCCAAGCGCCAACTGTCCGCGAGCGCTCCGGCATCCACCGGATCGAAGCCGAACTGATCGACTAGCGCGCTCACCACGCGCTTGGCCGGCTCGTCGTCGGCGGCGAGCGGCAGCGCGCGGCGCTTCGGCGTGCCGGCCGGCTTGCCGTGCGTTTCCAGGTCTTTCGCCAGGATCGCGCTGAAGGCCTTCACCACTTTCGCGCCCGGCAATGCGGCGGCGAGCAACTGACTGGTGGTCGTGGCGCGCGTGTCGAGCGCCTCGATCTGGCCGTCGCGCTGCGGATAGTAGTTGCAGGTGTCGATCACGATCTTGCCGTCGAGCGCCGCCGCCGGCAGCGCATGAATGCTGCTGAACGGCACCGCCGCCACCACCACCTCGCCGAACGTCGCCGCCTCTTGCGCGGTGCCGAGCGCGCAGCCGGTCGCCGCCGCCGTGCTGATCAAGGTCCGCGGATCGCGGGAATTGCTGAGCATGACCTCGTGGCCGTTTTGCCGGGCGAGGGTCGCCAGCGCGCGGCTCATGAAGCCCGCGCCGAGAAAGCCTATCTTCATGTTTCACACTCCGTTGCAGGTTTGGGATTGCGCCGTCGAGCGCACGCTCAGCGGTGAGACACACTATGATTCAAAACTTCAACGGGATAAATCGGCATAATTCGACGACTGTCGAAAACATGGGTAGGGAATGATGGACCGTTTGACCAGCATGGCCGTGTTCGTCAAAACGGCCGATAGCGGCTCGTTCGCGGCGGCGGCGCTTGCGTTCGGCATCTCGTCGCAGATGGCCGGCAAGCATGTGAGCACGCTGGAGGAACGCGTCGGCGCGCGTCTCATCAACCGCACCACACGGCGCCAGAGCCTGACCGAGATCGGCCGGATTTTCTACGAGCGCTGCAAGGCGCTGCTCGCGGATGCCGAAGCGGCCGAAGCCGTCGCGCAGGAACTGTCGGCGTCGCCGCGCGGGCGCTTGCGCATCACCGCGCCGGTTACGTTCGGCGCCTGCTGTCTCGCGCCGATGATCGCGCGCTATCTCCAGGCTCATCCCGAGGTGCGGGTGGAACTGACGCTCACCGACCGCTTCGTCGATCTGATCGACGAAGGGTATGAGGCGGCGATTCGGCTGGGGCCGCTCGCGGATTCGTCGCTGATCGCGCGGCCCCTGATGCCGTACCGTTTGGTGGTGTGCGCGTCGCCGGGCTATCTGGCGCGGCACGGCACGCCTGACACGCCGCAAGCGCTGACCGGACACGACTGCATGGGCTTCATCTTCACGAGCTTGCCGGTGGCGAGCGAATGGCGTTTCGCGGATGCGCGCGGTGAACACGCGGTGCCGGTCTCGGGTCGCTTTCAGGCCAACGACGTGAAGGCGCTGCTCGCCGCGGCGCTCAACGACGGCGGCGTGATGCTCGCGCCCGAGGTGGCAGTGCGCGACGAACTGGCGGCGGGCCGGCTGATGCGGCTGCTCGACGGCTACGAAGCCCCGGCGCGGCCCATGCATCTGGTCTTTCCGGCGAGCCGCGCCACGCCGAAACTGCGCACGTTCATCGATCAGGTGGTCGCGGAGTTCGGGCCGCACGGCGTGTGAATCACGTCTTCGTGGAAACGGTGAGCGGTGAGAACGTTGAAGCGGGCAAAAACGAGGCAAAGCGGGTGAAAAGCGCGCAAACACCCAACCGACGCAGTCTGAAAACCGGCCCTTCCGATCCGCCAATCCCTGCGCATTGGACGCTCGATTCGCGGGCTTTGCCCGCGTTCGGCGCGTCACAAGGCAAAATACGGGTTTCGCGCGCGCGAAGCGCGCCGCGATTCTGGATGAAGCAACCGCAAACCCACACCTCGGCGGCCGCCGTGCCGCCGACCTTCGCCAACGCGCATGACGACTGCCCGTCCGTATTTCAGGCCCGTGGCGTGCGGCGCAGCCAGGACAGCTCGTCCTCGAACAGAGCCACTCAGGAGCATTGATGACCGATTCGAACCCATCCTTCCTCGGCAGGATTTCACTTGCCGTCAGCACGTTCTTCCGCATTCTCGGCGACGGCGAATTCGCCGCCGGGGTGCTGCGTCTGCGTAACGGAGAGGCGGCCGCGAGCACACCGCCCGCCGCCGCTGCGTCCATGCCCACGCCCGCTCCCACGCCCGCGCCGCAACCCGCGCCCACGCTGAAAGAAGCCAGCCCCGACGCCGCGCTGCAATTGCTCGGCCTGCTGCAACGCGACGCGCGCTTCATCGATTTCGTCGAGGAAGACATCAAGCATTACAGCGACGCCGACATCGGCGTGGCGGCGCGCCTCGTGCACGAAGGCTGCCGCGCGACGCTGCGCGAGCACTTCACGATCCTTCCGATCCGCGACGAAGCCGAAGGCAGCCGCGTCACGCTGGCCGAAGGTTTCGACGCGAGCGCGATCCGCCTGACCGGCAATGTGGTGGGCCGCGCGCCGTTTAGCGGCAGCATCAGCCACCGGGGCTGGCGGGTCGACGAAGTGCGTCTGCCGAAGCTCACGGACAGCCACAACGCGAAGGTGATCGCCCCGGCCGAGGTGGAGCTATGAGCGACGCACGCGAACCACGCTACGCGATCGGCATCGACCTGGGCACCACGCACTGCGCGCTGTCGTATGTGGACACCGCCGCGAGCGACGGCGAGCAAACCAGCGAGGGCGTGCTGCCGATCGCGCAGCTCACCGGACCCGGCGCGATCGACAATCTCGACCTGCTGCCCTCGTTCCTCTATCTGCCGCATCCCGACGAACTGAGTTCGGGCGACCTCCATCTGCCGTGGACCGGCGAGCGCGAGTTCGCGGTCGGCGAGTTCGCCCGCGGCCGCGGCGCGGCCACGCCGATCCGGCTCGTGTCGAGCGCCAAAAGCTGGCTGTGCCATCCGGGCGTCGACCGGCGCGCGGCGATTCTGCCCAACGACGCGCCGCCCGAAGTCGCGCGCGTCTCGCCGCTCGAAAGCTCGGTGCGCTATCTGACGCACTTGCGCGAAGCCTGGGACCACGCGCACCCCGACGCGCCCTTCGCGCAGCAGGACATCACGGTGACGATTCCCGCGTCGTTCGATCCGGCCGCGCGCGAGCTCACCGCCGAAGCCGCCGAGGCCGCCGGCTACGGCCGCATGACGCTGCTGGAGGAACCGCAAGCCGCGCTCTATAGCTGGATCCAGAAGAGCGGCGGCCAGTGGCGCAAGCAGGTCGAGGTGGGCGACATCATCCTCGTGGTGGACGTGGGCGGCGGCACCACCGACCTCTCGCTGATCGCGGTGATCGAGCGCGAGGGCAATCTCGAACTGCATCGCGTGGCGGTCGGCGAGCACATTCTGCTCGGCGGCGACAACATGGACCTCGCGCTCGCGCACGGCGTCGCGCGCAAGCTCGCGGCGCAAGGCACCCAGGCCGACGCGTGGCAACTGCGCGCCCTCACCTATGCATGCCGCTCGGCCAAGGAAACGCTGCTCAGCGATCCGGCGACCGACACGGTGCCGCTCGTCGTGCCGAGCCGCGGCTCGAAGCTGATCGGCGGATCGATCCGCACCGAACTCACGCGCGCCGAGTTGACGCAAACCATCCTCGAAGGCTTTTTCCCGCAGGTGGACAGCGCGGCGCGGCCGGTGAGCCGCGCGCGCGCCGGTCTGACGCAACTCGGCCTGCCGTATGCGCAGGACGCGGGCATCACGCGGCATCTGGCGGCGTTCCTCGGCCGTCAGGTGGGCGCGCTGGCGGAACTCGAAGGACTGCGCGACGCCGCCGCAAACGCAAACGCAAACGCAACCCCGGGCGCGCAAGACGCGAGCTTCCTGCATCCCACCGCCGTGCTGTTCAACGGCGGCGTGTTCAAGTCGCCGCTGCTGGTCGAGCGGATCATGGGCACGCTCAACAACTGGCTCGCGGCCGAAGGCGCGGCGCCCGCGCGGCTTCTGGAAGGCGCCGACCTCGACCTCGCCGTCGCGCGCGGCGCGGCCTATTACGGCTATGTGCGGCGCGGCCGGGGCGTGCGGATTCGCGGCGGCACGGCGCGCGCGTATTACATCGCGATCGAATCGGCGATGCCCGCCGTGCCGGGACTCGAACCGCCGGTGCAGGCGCTGTGCGTGGCGCCCTTCGGCATGGAGGAAGGCACCGAGGCCGAGTTGCCCGCGCAGGAATTCGGCCTCGTGGTCGGCGAGCCGGTGCACTTCCGCTTCTTCGGTTCGTCGGTGCGTCGTCAGGATCAGGTGGGCACGCTGCTCGATTTCTGGGGCCCGGAGGAATTGCAGGAACTCGAGGAAATCCAGGCGACGCTGCCGGCCGCGGGCCGCACCGCCGGTGAAGTCGTGCCGGTGAAGCTGCATGCGCGCGTCACCGAGGCGGGCACGCTCGAACTGGAAGCGATGCCGCGCGGCACCGACGAGCGCTGGAAAGTCGAATTCGACGTGCGCGGCAACGCCAATGCATGACTAAGATGAAGCGGTACAAGGTCGGCATCGATCTCGGCACCAGCAACACGGTGCTCGCCTACGCGGAGGCGGGCAACGCGTCGGAGCCGATTCGCGTGTTCGAGATCGAGCAACTGGTGAGTCCGGGGGAAGTGGCCGCGCGGCCGCTTCTGCCCTCGGTGCGCTATCACGTGGCGGCGGGCGAACTGGACGCGGGCGATTTGCAATTGCCCTGGACGGCGACAGCGACGGCGACGGCGACAGCGACGGCGACGGCGGAGCGCGCGGCGAGCGGCGGGCACGGCGGCGACGGTAAGGCGGCGCAATCGCCGGTCGTGATCGGCCGGCTCGCGCGCACGCTCGGCGGCCAGGTGCCGGGGCGGCTGGTGGCGAGCGCCAAGAGTTGGCTGTCGCATGCGTCGGTGGACCGCGTCGCGCCCATCCTGCCGTGGGGCGCCGCCGACGACGTCCTCAAGGTCTCGCCGGTCGAGGCCAGCGCGAGCTATCTCGCGCACGTGCGCGCGGCCTGGAACCAGCGCTTTGCGCAAGCGCCGCTCGAACATCAGGACGTGGTGCTCACGGTGCCGGCTTCCTTCGACGAAGGCGCGCGGGCGCTCACCGTGGAAGCGGCGCGCATGGCGGGTCTGCCAGGCTTGCGGCTGCTGGAGGAACCGCAAGCCGCGTTCTACGACTGGCTGTTTCATCACCGCGAGCGGCTTGCGGCCGAACTCGCCGACACGCGGCTCGTGCTGATTTGCGACGTGGGCGGCGGCACCACCGATCTGACGCTGATCGAAGTGAACCTGCCTGAGAACGCCGAGCCCGAACTCACGCGCATCGGCGTGGGCAATCATCTGATGCTCGGCGGCGACAACATGGATCTGGCGCTCGCGCATCGCGTCGAGATGCGGCTATCTGGCGTCGACGGTGGAAGTCGTGGCGATGGCGACGGCGGAAACCGCGGCAATGCCGGCGACCGCAGCGGCGATGGCGTGAATCGCGGCAACGCCGGCGGCAGCGGCGGCAGCAACGCGATCGAGAGCAGCCGCAGCAGCGCCAGCGCCAACAACGAGCGCAAGCGCCTGTCGGCAGCCAGCCTCTCCCAACTAGTCGAGCGTTGCCGCGCCGCGAAGGAACAACTGCTCGGCCCGCAAGCGCCCGATTCCGCCTCCATCACGCTGCTCGGCGCGGGCTCGAAACTGATCGGCGGCGCGCGCACCGCGCAGCTTACGCGTGACGAAGTCGAGCAGATCATCGTCGACGGCTTTTTCCCGGCGGTGGCGTCGAGCGAACGGCCAGGCAGGCCGCGCGGCGCGATCGTCGAGTTCGGTCTGCCTTACGCCACCGATGCCGCCGTCACGCGTCATATCGCGGCATTCCTGAGCCGCTTCGCGGCGCAGTCGCGCAAGGCGCTAGGTCGCGCCGCTTCCACCGATTCTGACGCGTCCTTGCCGGTGCCCGACACGCTGTTGCTGAACGGCGGCGTATTCCGCGCCGAAGCGCTGACGCGACGCCTCGCCGACACACTAGGCGCGTGGCGCGGCGAGCCGCTCAACGTGCTGCACAACGACAACCCGGACGTCGCCGTGGCGCGCGGCGCGGTCGCTTACGCGCTGGCCCGCGCGGGCGGCGCGCCGAAGATCGGCGGCGGTTCGCCGCGCAGCTACTTCCTCGTGCTCGACGAAACGGGCGACGGCAAGCGCGGCGCCGACGCTACGCCACGCGGCATCTGCCTGCTGCCGCGCGGCACCGAGGAAGGCCACGAAATCCTGATCGAGCAGCGTACCTTCGCGCTGCGTCTCGGGCATCCGGTGCGTTTTCACCTGGTTTCGTCGAGCGCGGACACGGTGTATCAAGCCGGCCAACTGATCGATCTGGCGGACGGCGATTTCATTCGCCTGCCGCCCATCGCGACGATCGTGCAGCCGCGCGATCAAGCCCGCGATAGCACCAGCACCAGCACCGGCACCCGCACCGCGCGCGAAACCGCGGTGCGCATCGCGACCTCGCTCACCGAAGTCGGCACGCTCGAAGTCCACTGCATCGAACTCGACCATCCCGCGCAGCGCTGGCTGCTCGAATTCCAGTTGCGCCGCGAGGACGCGCAGGTGAATCTGGCCGGCGATGCGAGCGAGACCCGGCATCCCTCGCTCGATGAAGCGATCGACCATATCGACCGCAGCTTCGGCTCGCGTTCGCAAAACGTCGGCCCGAAGGAAATCAGGCGGCTGCGCGCGCAGCTCGAACAACTGCTCGGCCCGCGCGAGAGCTGGGACAGCGCGCTGCTGCGCGAACTGTTCGGCGCGCTGTGGGAACGCGCGCGGCGTCGGCGGCGCTCGGCGGATCACGAACGGCTATGGCTGAATCTCGCCGGCTATTGCGTGCGGCCTGGCTTCGGCTATCCGCTCGACGCATGGCGCGTCGAGCAACTGTGGTCGCTGTTCGACGACGGCATTCAGTACGTCAACGAGAGCCAGGTGTGGTCGGAATGGTGGACGCTGTGGCGCCGCGCCGCGGGCGGTCTCGACGAAAGCGCGCAACTGCGCGTGCTCGACGCGATGGCGTATCTGCAAACGGCCGCGCAATCGCGCCACAAGCTGCCGTTCGACGTGTCCAGAACCGGCTTTCCCGACATGCTCCGGCTGAGCGCGTCGCTCGAACGCATTCCCGTCGAACGCAAGATCGAACTCGGCGAATCGGTGCTGACGCGGCTGAAGAAGCCCGCCGAAAATCATCAAGGCTGGTGGGCGGTGGGCCGTATCGGCGCACGGCGGCCGTTCTATGGCAGCGCGCATGGCGTGGTGCCGCCGGAGGTCGCCGGGCGCTGGCTCGACGCGATACTCGCGCTCGACTGGAAGAAGGTCGATCCCGCCGCGTTCGCCGCCGTGCAGATCGCCCGCATGACCGGCGACCGTTCGCGCGACTTGCCCGACGCCGCGCGCGAGGCGGTGGTGCGCCGGCTGGAAGCGGCCAACGCGCCGCGCGCGTGGATCACGATGGTGAGCGAGACCGTGGAACTCGATAACGCCGACGAAGGCCGCGTATTCGGCGAGTCGCTGCCGGCGGGCCTGAAGCTGATCGCCGGTTGAGCGTTATGCGCCACGCCGGGCCGCTCAGCCAAACGCCCCGCTCACCTGGCGGCTCATCAACATCGCTCGACGCCTAGCTCGTCACCGCGTCCTCCTGAGCCCGCTTTCTCGTCAGCATCGCGCTGATGTCCTGCGCGCGGATCGGGCGCGCGAGCAGATAGCCCTGCACCAGATCGCAGCCGGCCCGTTGCAGCCAGTCGAGTTGCGCGCGGTTCTCGACGCCCTCGGCCACGACGCACAGATTGAAGCCGTGCGCGAGCGAGATGATCGCGCCGGCGATGGTCGTGCCGGCGTCCGGCAAAAGCTGGATGAAGCTGCGGTCGATCTTCAACTGGTTGATCGGAAACGACTGCAGATACGACAGCGACGAATAGCCGGTGCCGAAGTCGTCGATGGCGAGCCGCACGCCCAGGTGCCGCACCGCGTGCATGAATTCCATCGCGGAATCCATGTCCTCCATCAGCAGGCTTTCGGTCAGTTCGAGTTCGAGCTGCGTCGCGGCCAGTCCGGTATCGTGCAGCGCGTGCCTGACCGCGTCGATGAAATCGCCGTCGCGCAACTGCCGCGCCGATACGTTGACCGCGACGTTCAACGCGACGCCCGTCGTGCGCAGCCACGAAGCCGCATCGGAACACGCGCGCAGCAGCACCCAGCGGCCCAGTTCGCCGATCAAGCCGCACTCCTCCGCCACCGGAATGAATTCCGACGGCGCGATGAAGCCGTTCTCGGGATGCGGCCAGCGCAGCAGCGCCTCCACCCCCACCATGCGCTCCGAATCGCAACGGAATTGCGGCTGGTAATACACGTCGAGCTCGCCGCGCTCCATCGCCTTGCGCAGATCGCGTTCGAGCCGCACGCGCCGCTGCGTGCGCAAGGTCATCTCCGGCCTGAACTCGGCCAGCCGGTTCTTGCCCGATACCTTCGCCTGGTAGAGCGCGATATCCGCGTTGCTGACGAGTTCGGTCAACGCGGTGGCGTCGTCGGGAAACATGCTGATGCCGACGCTCGCGGTGGCCAGCATGTCGATGCCGTCGACGTGAAACGGCCGCCGCAGCGCTTCGGTGATCCGCTCGGCGATCGCCAGCGCTTCGGCGTTGTCGCGCACCGGCGCGGCGATCACCGCGAATTCGTCGCCGCCGATCCGGCCCACGACGTCGTGTTTGCGGACCACGGAAACCAGCGTGGCGCCGACCTGCCGCAGCAGCCGGTCGCCGGCGCCATGCCCCGCCGTGTCGTTGACGCCCTTGAAGTTGTCGAGGTCGATCAGCAGCAGCGCCAGTCTGCGGTCGGCGCGCGCGTGCACTTCCATCGCGCGTTCGAGCGTTTCGTAGGTCGCGCGCCGGTTGGCGAGGTCGGTCACGGGGTCGGTGTGCGCGAGGTAGTCGAGCTCGCGCTCCGCCTTGTCCATGCGCGCACGCGCGCGCCGCATGACGAGCGCCGCCACCAGCATCGCGCCGAGCGACGCGATTCCGAGCAAGCCGGCGAAGCGCAGAATGCCGGTTCGCACGTCCGCCGTGCTGGCGACGAACTCCACGACGCCGAGCTGATGACCGCGATAGCGGATCTCCTGATGCACCGTGATGGTCGACGACAGCCACTGAAACGCCGCGGCGGACGGCTCTGGAGGCGGCGCGGCGTTGCGCGTCAGATACTGCGCATAGAGAAAGCCGGCACGGTCGTACACGGTGACCGAGAGCAGCGACGGGTCGGGGCGAAACGCGCGCAGGGTTTCCATCGACGCGTCATGGTCCTCGAACATCACGGAAGCCGAGATGTTGTCGGCGACGATCGCCGCTTCGATCTCGACGTCCTTGACGAGCGCCTGGCGCAGCGAGACGAACTCGTAAGCCAGCATCACGCAACCGACGATCACGAAGGCCGCGATGGCCGCGATGAGTTGGCCGGTCTCGAACGTTTTGGAGAGCCGCGAAGGTTCCGGTCGTATCTGGCTTTTCATTGAACGTTCCTTGCGAGGCGCAGCAGCTTCGAACTGAATTTCAGGCCGCAATGGGCCGCCTCTTGCGTATCGATGTCGAAGCGCACGTGTTCGTCCTCGGTGACGAGCGTGATGGCCGCACTGCTTCTGCCGGACAGGCCGCCGTCGCTCACGAGCAGCGCGCTCGCCTGGCCGCAGGATGGCGGCGCGGGCGCGCCTTCCGGCAGCACCGTGATGTCGCATTTGCCCGGCCTGGGCGACGCGGCGCTGTCCACCGTCGTCCACGGCCGGCCGTCGATGATCTTGCCGTCGAGCTTCTGCAAGCTGTTCCACAAGGGCTTGCCGCGCGTCGCGCAGACATTGAACGAGGCCGCGGGCGCGGCGCTCGCGGGCCACGTCGTGAAGAGCGCGAAGTTGTAGATGTAGGCGGCCTTCAGCGCGACGTCCTGCACCTGGCCCACGCACCACAGCGGCATGAGCAGCCACCACGGCAACACGGCCATCGCGAGACATACGTTTCGGGTCGGTCCCATGTCAGAACCCGTACACCATCTTCGCGTACACGGTACGGCTCTGCTGCTCGATCGTCTGCTGGACGAACGCCGGCCCGGCCGGGTCGGCGTAGCGTTTGTTGAACGCGTTGTAGACGCTCAGCGAGACCTCGGCATGACTGATGAGCCGCGACGAACCGAGCGTGAGATTGGCGATGCAGAAGCCGCCCGTCGTGGACGCTCCGGTCGAACGCGACGAGGTGCATTGCACCTCGGTGCCGAGGCGCGCGGCGTGATGGAACAACGGCACCAGCAGGTTCATCTTCGCCAGATGACGCGGTGAATTGGCCAGCACCGCCGACTGACCGTCGCGCGCGAGTTGCCACGAATAGCTCGCACGCACGCGGACGCCGCCGAAGAAATCGCGCTCGACGGCCAGCTCCGCGCCTTTCACGTCCGCGCGATCGATGTTCTGAAACACCAGCAGACCGTTGGCGGGATCCACCGTCTGCGAGATCAGGTCGCGCACCGCGTACTGGAACAGCGACAGCGTCACGCGGCCGCTCGATTCGAACAGATGCTCGAGCACGATTTCGCGCGTGGAGATATGTTCCGGCTTGAGCTTCGGATTCGCCTCCTGGCCGCCCTCGCCGGGCACGTTGTAATACAGCTCGTAAGCGTTGGGCGCGCGATACGCGGTGCCGTAAATGAGCTTGGCGGTGTCGCGCGCGGTGATCTTGTAGATCAGCGCGAGCCGCGGGTTGAGGTTGCCCGCCGTCACGCTGTCCCAGTCGTAGCGCAAGCCCGCGCTCAGCGTGAAGTTCGCCGGCAGCCGGATTTCGTCCTCGATATACGCGCCGGTCTGATTGCTGGAGCGCTTGTCGTTCAGTTGCGACGAGTACGGCTCGACGATGTAGTTGTACTGGTCGCGGTGCGCGTCGCGGCGAAAATCCGCGCCCACCACGATCTTCTGCCGCGGCAGGCTCGTGATCGTGGCGTGCGTGTCGGCGCCGTACCAGAGCGCATGATCGCCATCGACACTCGCCACGGCGGTGCCGGTGTCGTACGGATACGTGCCGAGCCCGCGGTAGTCGGCGCGGCCCCAATAGGCCTGAGCGGAGACCGCGAGTCCCGCGGTCAGTTGACGCGAGAACGTGCCGTTGATGAAGCCCTGCGAATCGTTGGTCGAGTTGGGCGCGTTGAACACCGCGCCGAACGATCCGGTCGGTACGCCCTTGGTGCGATTCACATAGGCGGCGGAAAAAGAGAAATCGCCATACGCGGCCTTGGCGAACAGGCGCTGCGCGCGATCGTAGTCGAGGTTGCGCGCGATGCCGTGGTTCTGATCCGGCGTATCGAAGTCGGGGAAATACAGGTCCTGTCCGTTGCGCACATACGAACTCGCCGACAACACCAGGTCCGCGCCGTTCTGGCCGTGCCAGCCGTAGGTGGCGCGCGCCCTCTTTTCGCCGAAGCTGCCGACGGCCACGGCGGTCTGCGCGCCGTCGATCGCGCTGCCCTTCTTCGTGATGACGTTGATCACGCCGAACAGCGCGTTCGATCCATAGACGGCGGAGCCGGGACCGGGCACGTATTCGATCCGCTCGACGAGGTCCATGTCGACCAGCGCCTCGGTGCCGATCACCGCCTGGCCGTAGACCGAATCGTTGGTGCGCACGCCGTCGATCAACAGCAGGAAGCGGCTGTCGTAATCGCCCGGACGCAGGAAGCCGCGCGCGCCCACATACGCGTAGTTGCGGTCGTAGCTGACGTAGAGCCCCGGCAGCGACGCGAGCGCGTCGGAAAGCGTGCGCCAGCCGAAATCGCGGATGTCCGCCGCGCTCAGCACCACCACGGCGGAAGGCGCGTCGCTCACCGACTGCGTGAATTTCGACGCGGACGTCACCACCTGAACGCTCATCAGCTTCTCGAGCGGCAGCGTGGCGAGCGTGTCGGCATCGGCGTCCGGCGCGATGTCGGCGGCTTCGCTCGCGGGTAGGTCACCGGCGGGTACGTGGCGGGCGTTACGTGCGTTACGCGCGTCGAGCGGATCGACGGCCGCGGCTGCGTCGGTTTGCACCGACAACGAGACGAAAATAACGGCGGCGGCAAAATGTACCGCCAGGAGTCTGGAATGGGCGCGGGTCATAGTGTGAATGCGGTGAGCGCCTTTGCGCCTTTCCTTCACACTAACGACAATTTCAGCAGCAACTTAAGCGGGGGCGGACGGGGTTCAGGACAAACCCTATGCAACGCACATACGGTTGCAGTGCTTCATACGCGGCGGTAAAACATGCCGCATGTGAAGCAAGCGCCGCGCGCTGCGATACCACACAGCGACGCGGCCAATGCCTCTACTTGAACGCCTTAACGCGCGCCGCCGCTGGCAATCAGGGTTTCGCCCGTCATCCAGCGCGAGTCGTCCGACGCGAGGAACACGGCAACGTCGGCGACCTCGTCAGGCTGGCCGATGCGGCCGAGCGGCGTCGTGCTGATCGCCCACTGCTCCAGATCGGAGCCGACGATGCCCGCGCTATGCGTGCCTTCGGTCGCGATCATGCCCGGGTTTACCGAGTTCACGCGAATCTTGCGCGGACCGAGTTCGCGTGCCAGCACGCCGGTGATGCCGTCCACCGCGCCCTTGGTGCCCGTATAAACCGCGCTGCCCGGCGGCGTGAGGCGCGTCACCACCGAACTGACGTTGACGATGCTGCCGCCTTCTCCCAGATGCTTGACCGCCGCCTGCGTGGTCAGCAGCAGACCCAGCACGTTGACGTTGAAGTGCTTATGGAAATGTTCTTCGGTGATCTCCTCGATCGGCGCGAACTCGTACACGCCCGAGTTGTTGACGAGGATGTCGAGGCGGCCATACGTTTCGACCGCGGCGTCGATGATGCCTTGCGCGTCCGCCGCCTTGGAGACGTCTCCGCCGACCGCCACCGCCTTGCCGCCCGCCGCGGTGATCGCGGCGACCACGCTGTCCGCGCCCGCCTTGCTGGACGCATAGTTCACCACCACCGAAGCGCCTTGCGCGGCCAGCGCTTTCGCAATCGCCGCGCCGATGCCTTTCGATGCGCCCGTTACAACCGCGACTTTGCCTGTGAGCTTGCTCATGATCGTTTCCTTTCGATTGGGTTGCGCCGACGTAGTGCGGCGATGATTCGCGAGTTGGCGCCCATGAAGCCGATGCAGCTTCCGATGCAGCGACGCCGCCACTGCATGCAATGTAGGGATTCAGGCGGCGGGGATAAAGCGGCTGAAGGCGAACAGATACGTCGGGAGGCGCGAACAATCGACGCGCGGCGCGCGCGAGCCACGCGGCGCCGATGGAATACATGCCGCGCGCATGCCATGCACGCCGCGCGAGAAGCCGATCTCAGCGCCTGCGCCACAGCATGATCTGCACGGACAAGCTGGCCAGTACGGCTATTGCACCGAGCGTATCCAGAATGGTGGCCCACACGATTCTTGCCCTCCTCGCTTTGCCTGTCGCCAATGCCTGATCAAACGAATGCGCGCGCCATCAATTGAATGCCGAGGCCGAGCAGGCAAACAAAGAACCAGCGGCGGAAGGTGTCGGCGCTGATGCGCCCTCGCACACGCTGTCCAATCCACATACCAATCAGCGCCGGCGCCACCGCGAGCAGCGAGTGGCCGAGGTCGTCGACGGCAAACGCACGCTCTTTGGCGAGCCCGATCGCGAGCGCGATGGTGGAGACCGTGAACGACAGACCGAGCGCCTGCACGAGGTCCTCTTTCTTCAACGCGAGACCCTGAAGATAAGGTACCGCAGGCACGACGAACACGCCGGTGCCGCCGGTGATCACGCCCGTGACCGCGCCGATTGCCGGCGACAGCCAGCGCTCATGCCGCCTGGGCACGTCGAGACGCCACGCCGTCAGACCCGCGCCGGCGTACAGCGTCAACGCGGCGCCCAAACCGGCGACCGCCCATTCGCCGCCCCCGCCCGCGATAAACGACGCGGCGGCAATCGTGCCGCCGACGATGCCCGCCATCATCGGCCACAAGCGCCCGACCAGCGCCCGCACGCTCGGTCCCGCGAACAATTGCCAGAGGTTCGTGACGAACGAGGGCAACAGCAGCATCGCGGCCGCGTGAGCCGGCAGCATCAGCGTGCCGAGCACGCCCATCGCGACGGTGGGCAGACCCATGCCGGTCACGCCCTTGACGAAGCCGGCGACGACGAAAGTTGCCGCGACCAGACCTGCGTGCATCGCAAGGGAAGAACTCATCGGGAGCCTGTTCATGGTTGTGATATTGACGATTTTCGATTGCCGCAAGCCCGGCCACAATGCGTAAGATACTTACCGTGACTTAGGCTATGGCTTAGGCTGGCAACCCGAACCGAGACAAGGCAAACGCCCCTCCATGCGCTTCGATCTGATCGACCTGCGGCTCTTTCTGTATATCCTCGAAACCGGCAGCATCACGCACGGCGCCGCGCGCGCGAACATGTCGTTGCCGTCGGCGAGCGCGCGGCTGCGCGGCATGGAAGACGCCCTGGGCATGCCCTTGCTCGAACGCGGCCGGCGCGGCGTCGAATCCACGCCCACGGGCGACACGCTCGCGCATCACGCGCGGCTCGTGCTAGGCCAGATCGAACGGATGCAAGGTGAACTGGGCGAGCATCAGGAAGGACGCAAAGCCTGCATCCGCCTGTGGACCAACACCGCCGCGATCACCGAATTCCTGCCCGCGGCGATCGGCCTTTTTCTGCGCGATCATCCGAATGTGCAGATCGATCTGAAGGAACGCCAAAGCAGCGAGACGGTCAAGGCGGTACTCACCGGCGCGGCGGAGATCGGCATCATCTCGGATGCGGTCGAGCATGGCGCGTTGCAAACGCTGCCCTTCGCCGTCGACAAGCTGGTGCTGATCGCGAGCCGCGACGACGCGCTCGCCACGCGTCGCCGCGTCACGCTGGCGGAGGTGGCCGACCGCGAATTCATCGGGCTGAGCGCGGACAGCGCGTTGCAAGCGTATCTGGGCGAGCGCGCGCTACTGGCTGGCGGAACGCTCAACTTCCGCACCCATGTGCGAACTTTCGACGGCATCTGCCGCATGGTCGAGCAAGGCGCGGGCGTCGGCATCGTGCCGGCCACGGCGGCGAAGCGTTATCGCGGGCGGCCGGGCATCCGCATGATCGAGTTGACCGATAGTTGGGCGACGCGCCAGTTGCTGATCTGCATGCGCGACATGAACGCGATGCCGCGGCCGGAGAAGGCGTTGGTGCGGCATCTGGCGGACGGTTCTGGTCAGTCGTCGGGCAGTTCGCGGGTTCGTTGAGTTACAAAGCGCTGCCCGACGTGGGCGCGCGTCGCGGGACACAATCACATCTCCGTGGTCCACTCGTTCAACACCATCGACGATGAAGTCGGCGCGGCATTGCTCGCATTCATGCAAGCGGAGCGGTAGCGGTTTAGTTGTGGCCGGCCCATGGATGAAGGTGCGTAGCACGTCATTGCGCGCTGCAGAAGATGACCGTGAGCACAAGGGGAATGACCTGCCGCACGACAGCGTCGCTGCCGGCCTTCCGTACGCGCGCTTCCACGTCCTCGGTCGAGCCCACCACCACCGCGCCATAGGCGGAATCTGTAATGGGCTGGCCGCTTCCCTGTTTGAATATCGTGTCGCCGTGTTCATACCCGAGAACGGCGTAGACGCGAAAACCGAACGCCGTCAGGTTGCCGTCGTGTGCCGGTTTGAATGCATTGACCGAGTTGGCTTCGACACGCATCGGCTTCGGATCGATATATCGATCGGTCACGAGCGGAGCGATGAACGCGTGCGCGTTCGATTTGCAGTCGAGCTGAGCGTCGAGCGCGTAGGCGCGGCACAGGACTGGGGTAAACCCAGCGCCTATTGCAATAATCAGGGTGAGCGCAGTGAGGACGGACTTGGTCATGATGGTGGCGCCGTGGGTCTGTCTCAGTCCACCTTGTCACGGCCGATGGGAGAGGTCTGTACGGTAGCAGCCAATGTTTTTTATTCAATTCCGGGTGAAGGGCTTGCGGCGCTGGGCGGGTGTCTTTGCTCCCCCGATGCTGGACCGTCCCGTTGTTTTCAATGGGGCGTATAGCGTTCAGATGAGCGCTCGGCCTTAGTTGGATTTGCTCGACATGGCCTCTGTCGAGAAGAGGTCGATTTCGGCTGGTAAGCGGGCGTTCGCGGATGACAGATATCCGGTGCCCTGGTGTAGCCTGCATCTCTCTCGCAGCTAATCGCGCGGATAGCCCTGAGCTTGAGCGGTAGCTCAGGTCGGCAGCGTTACCATCGGCGCTTCAGCCAGGCGCCAGGGAGCCATCATGACGGTGAAGCGTATGGACAACGTCGGCATCGTGGTTGAAGACATCGATGCCGCCATCGAATTTTTTGCCGAACTCGGCCTTGAGCTCGAGGGGCGTGCCCCCATCGAAGGAGACTGGGCAGATGGCGTCACTGGATTGCGCGGCATGCGCGTCGAAATTGCCATGATGCGTACGCCGGACGGTCTCAGCCGGCTCGAGATATCCCGATTCCTTGCGCCACCTGTGGTCGCCGATCACCGTCGCACCCCGGTGAACGCCCTTGGTTACCTACGCGTCATGTTTACCGTGGAGGACATCGACGATACGCTCGCCCGTCTCGGTAAACGCGGCGCGGAACTCGTCGGCAAAGTGTCCCAGTACGAAAACGCGTATCGGCTCTGCTACATCCGGGGCCCCGAAGGGATCCTGATCGGGCTCGCTCAGGAGCTGGGGCATGGGGCTTAAGCTCTCTATCGAGCGGACCCGCTGTAGCGGCGCGTCCAGTTCCGAGTTGAATGAATCTCGACAGATAGACTGCTATCTAAGCGAGGGCAGCGCGAATTCCTCTAGCGCTTGTAAAGCTTTGGTATTCCGGTCTGTAAGTTCGTTATTCGTTGCGCCGCGCGAAGCAAAAACCTCCGACCTCACCTTGCGCCCGAATTCGTGATCCGCTTTGAAGTTGTCCCCTTCGTTGCGCAAGTCGTCCATGTAGCTTTGTGTCGCCGCGTTCAACGTCACGACGCAATCGACCAGTTCACGGGTTAGCGGCCTGACTTCACCGCCCCATATCGCATCGGCTTCGAGGCTCCTTTGTCATTGCGGTGCCAAGGCGCATGTGATGGCGCTGGCCAGCGGCGATTCGTCAAAGCCAGCGACAAACAGAAAGAGCGCCGCCGTCAATTACCCAGTGCCCCCGAACGGAGCGACAATCATGGCCTCCTAACGCAGCGACAATCACGTCGGCCGACCCGCCAAGATGCTTGTCGGTAAACCGGCGCATTGACTCAGGTTTTTTGTTACCGAGCCAGGGTCGTTGCCTCATGTAATTTGCTACCCGTCAGAATGCTGGCGGGAGCGACTTATGGCGAGGCAGCTCAGCATGACAACACGACGGGAATTGACCGAGGCAGTCGGTGAGCGGTACCGCCGTTCGGACCGGAATGAGAAGCGCGAGATACTGGACGAGTTTGTTCAGGTAACCGGCTATCACCGCAAGCACGCTATCCGCGTTCTGTGCCGGGAGCCTCAACCTCCGAGCGCGAGGCCCGGCCCGCAACGGCGGTATGACGATGAG
>NZ_FRAB01000041.1 GCF_900142195.1 Paraburkholderia terricola | reverse complement strand
GGGTGTGCCTGACGCAGGCGCACCACCTCCTGCTCCATCTCAACGGTGGTCTTCGAGGGACTGCTGGCAGGGCGCCGCGACTGATCCGCCAGCGCGTCCTCGCCACGTCTGAGCCATTTGTAGCCGGTCTGCCGGCTGATGTTAAAGCGCTCGCACAGTTCGGTGATCGTGAGCGTGCGCTGACTGGCCAGATGAACAAATTCCTGTCTGAGGCTCATGGTGTCTCTTGCGTTCCAGGGCATGGTCGGGACCGGGCGTTTTCGTACCCGGAAGTGTCAACCATGTCCTCGCACACCTGTCAGCTATGTCTCCGGTCTGTACAGGCCGGCAAAGAAAAGTAGGTGCCGCCCCGCACAGGGGCAACGCTAATAGACCACTAACAAATCAAGCAAAGGCCAAAACAACAAAACAACCCGCCGACCAAGCAAAAAACCACCCCCTACGCAGCAACCAAAATCCCATCCACAAACCGAACAACACCCCGCTGCCGGGCAGCAAACGCCTCCCCGATCATCAACAAACTAGGCTGCGAAGCATCAACCCACCGCTGCGCCTCCCCAGCAGCAAGCGCCTCGAGCGTCAAAGTCAGCGTCCGCTCCCGCTCGGTGCTGCAAGCCTCGACAATCGCCACGGGCGTGGAAACCGGCTTCCCAGCATCAATCAACTGCTGCGCAATCTCAACCCCACTATCCCGGCCCATATAAAACACGAGCGAATCGGCATTCACCTGCTCGCGAATCTCCGCAGACCCCGGCGCCCGGCTAAAAGTAGCCAACGCAACACTGCGCGACACACCCCGCAGCGTCAGCGACCGCTTCAACGAAGCCGCACTCGCCAGCGCGGCGGTAATCCCAGGCACCACCTCGTATTCGATGCCCGCCGCTTCCAGCGCCCGCATCTCTTCGTCGGCGCGTCCGAACAACATCGGATCGCCGCCCTTCAGACGCACCACAACGTCGTGCTCCAAAGCGGCATCCACGATCTGCTTGTTGATGAACTGCTGCGCCGTCGACAACTGCCCGCAGCGCTTGCCCACCGCAATCCGCCGCGCGTGGGAAGGCGCATAGTCGAGCATCGCAGGCTCGACCAGCGCGTCATGCAGCACGATGTCAGCGGCGCCGAGCAGCCGCGCGCCGCGCACCGTAATCAGGTCCGCGGCACCCGGCCCCGCGCCGATCAGATAAACCTTACCCATTTGCATCAACCTGTTCGTTAGGGCGTCCACGGTGCATGGCAACGCGCCATGCGCCTGTTACGCCGAAAACGCACGGATCATCCCGGCCGCGACCGTGTGATGCGTCGCTTCGTCGATCAGCACGAATGCGCCCGTGCCCTGATGCGTGTCGTACACATCGCACACCAGCGGTTTTTGCAACGTCAGCGCGACGCGGCCGATGTCGTTCATCGCCAGTTCCTTGCGGTCGGTCGCCTGCGACAGCGTATGCACGTCGAGCACTTCCTTGATCGCGCCGATGCGCGCGAACACCGTATTGGTGGTCTGCTTCAACAGATACTTGCGCTGCGTCGACAGCGGCGTGTCGTCGAACCAGCACAGGTCGGCTTCCAGCTTCTTCGCCGGCTCGGGCGCGGCTTCGCGCAGCACGAAGGTATCGCCGCGCGACACGTCGACGTCCTCGGCCAGACGGATCGTGACCGTTTGACCGGCAAACGCGCGGTCCACTTGAGCGGTTCCGCCCACCACCGGCGCAATGATCTCGGCCACCGTGGCTTCACGGTTCGCCGGCAGCACGACGATGGTGTCGCCGACCTTCACTTCGCCCGCTTCGACACGGCCCATGTAGCCGCGGAAATCGTCGGCCTGGCTGCCGTCCTGACGCGCGACCCATTGCACCGGGAAACGCAGCGCCTGGCCCGTCGGAATCTCGACCGGCAACGCTTCGAGCAAATCCAGCAGCGGCTCGCCCGCATACCACGGCATGCTTTCGCTCGCCGTCACGATGTTGTCGCCCTTGAGCGCCGACACCGGCACGAAGCGCACGTCGTTCAGACCCAGTTGACGCGCGAGTTCGACATACGCGTCGCGAATCTCGTTGAAGCGCGTCTCGCTGTAGTCGACCAGATCCATCTTGTTGATCGCGACGATCGCATGCTGCAAGCCGAGCAGTTTGACGAGCGCGCTATGACGCTTGGTTTGCGGCAGCAACTGCGCCACGCCGTCGACGAAGGTCACGCGCGTCGCGTCGACCAGGATGATCGCCGCGTGCGCGGTCGATGCGCCCGTCACCATGTTGCGCGTGTACTGCTCGTGGCCCGGCGTATCGGCGATGATGAACTTGCGCTTCGCAGTGGCGAAGTAACGGTACGCGACGTCGATCGTGATGCCCTGCTCGCGTTCGGCTTCGAGGCCGTCGGTCAGCAGCGACAGATCGATTTCGTCGCCGACGGTACGCTTGTTCTTCGCGCGCGACAGCGCCGAAAGCTGGTCGCTCAAGACAGCCTTGCTGTCGTACAGCAGGCGCCCGATCAACGTGCTCTTGCCGTCGTCGACGCTGCCCGCGGTGATGAAACGCAGCACGCCGAGGTCTTCTGGTTGATGAATACCGCTCATGATTGCCTTATCCTCGTGTGCTTAGAAATAACCTTGCTTCTTACGCTGTTCCATCGCGGCTTCGGAAACCTGATCGTCCATCCGCGTCGCGCCGCGTTCCGTGATTTCGGTCACGGCCGTTTCGGCGATGATCTTCTCGAGATCGTCGGCATCGCTTTCCACCGGGCACGTGCAGCTAATGTCGCCGACGGTACGAAAACGCACCAGCGCGGTTTCGCTGGTCTCGCCCTCACGCATCGGCGTGAGCGGCGTGACCGGCACGAGCAAGCCGTTGCGGCGCACGATCTCGCGCTGATGCGCGTAATAGATCGACGGCAATTCGAGCTGTTCGCGAGCGATGTACTGCCACACATCGAGTTCGGTCCAGTTCGAGATCGGGAACACGCGCAGGTGTTCGCCGTTGTGCAGGCGCGCGTTGTAGAGGCTCCACAATTCCGGGCGCTGCGCCTTCGGGTCCCATTGGCCGAATTCGTCGCGGAACGAGAAGATCCGCTCTTTCGCACGGGCCTTTTCCTCGTCGCGGCGCGCGCCGCCGATCAGCGCGGTATAGCCGTGCTGTTCGATGGTTTCGAGCAGCGTGACGGCTTGCGCGGCGTTGCGCGAATCCGTTTCGCGGCGCAGACGCACCGTGCCGCGCTTGATCGAATCCTCGACGTGACCCACCACCAGTTCCGCGCCGATTTCCGCCGCGCGACGATCGCGGAAGTCGATCACTTCGTCGTAGTTGTGACCGGTGTCGATATGCACGAGCGGGAACGGCAGCACGGTCTTGCGGTTCGCGCCGATGCCGAAGGCCTTCAGCGCGAGGTGCAGCACCACGACCGAATCCTTGCCGCCCGAGAACAGCAGCGCGGGCTTGCTGCATTCAGCGACCAGTTCGCGCAGGATGTGAATCGACTCGGCTTCGAGCCAATCGAGGTGATCCATCCGGTTCGCCGTATTGGCAAGCGGAGCGTTGATAGTGGAATCGAGCGTGCTGCTCATGTTTGGGTCCTTCGTTGATTCGCTTGACCGAGCGGTTGCTCGCCGAAGCGGAAGTATTCAAATCGGTATCTGCGGCGCCCAAACCCAAAACCAGGGCCTGGAGCGCCTGAATGCTTTATGCCGAAGCGTTCTCGCTGCTGCCAACGGGAATCGGCGTGATCGTCGTGATGTGCAGTCCGCATTCCTTCGTGTCGCGCGACTCCCACCACCAGCGCCCTGCCCGGCTGTCCTCGCCGGGACGGATCGCACGCGTGCAAGGCTCGCAACCGATGCTCGGATAACCGCGCGCATGCAGCGGATTGACCGGCACGTCGAACGCTTTCAGATAAGCCCACACGTCGGCTTCCGTCCAGTCCGTCAACGGATTGAACTTGGCGATGTTGCGCGCCGCGTCGTGCTCTTCCTCGTGCAACTCCGCACGCGTCACCGACTGCTCGCGACGCTGGCCCGTGACCCATGCGCTGACGTCCGAGAGCGCGCGGTTCAGCGGCTCGACCTTGCGGATTTCACAGCAGCGCTTGCGCAGGTCGACGCTTTCGTAAAACGCGTTCAAACCGTGCGAGTTCACGTATTCCTCGACTGCGGCGGCTTGCGGATGAAACTGTTCGATCTCGTAGCCATAGCGCTCTTTCACGCGATCGAGCATGCCAAGCGTTTCCGCATGCAAACGGCCCGTGTTCAGCGAGAAGATGCCGATCTTCACGCCACGCGACAGAATCGCGTGCGTGAGCAGCATGTCCTCGGCGGCGAGGCTGCTGGCGAGCTTCACGTTCGCGTGGCGCGCGGCGATCGAATCGAGCAGCGCATCGAGGCGCTCGACCTTCGCGGCGAGTTCCGGCGTGAGCGATTGCGCGGTGCTCATGCCGGGACCTTTTGCGTAGCGGCGGCGGCCGACGCATCGGCGCCACGGCGGCGAAACAGCGGCGACGGATTGTCGACCGCGCCCTGGTACTGCACGCTGAATTCGTCGAATGCCTTCAACGCGTCGTCGAGGTCCTTGTCCGCGCGCAGCGCATACGCATCGAAGCCGCAGCGGAACATGAACGTGAGCTGATCGCGCAGCACGTCGCCGATCGCGCGCAACTCGCCCTTGTAGCCATGACGTTCGCGCAACAGGCGGCCGATGCTGTAGCCGCGGCCATCGCGGAACACCGGGAAGTCCACGCCGATCAGCGCGATCTTGTCGAAGTCGCCGGCGATGTCCGCCGGTTCGCTGTCCGGCGCAAGCCATACGCCGATTTCAGCCGCGCCGCGCGAAGCGCTCAGCGCGTCGCGCTCCGCCTGCCACAACGCGAGCGGCACCAGCACCTTGCCGGCGGGCAATGCGTTCACCGCCGGCAGCGTGCCGTCTTCAGCGGCGCGCACCACCGTCCAGTCATCGTTGACGATTGCGCGGTTCTTGATGATAGAAGCCATCTGTTCAGTATCCTTTGCGCGGTTACGCGTGAGCCGGTTGACGCGACGCGTACACGCGTTCCTTGAACGGGGTGATGCCGATGCGGTTGTACGTTTCGATGAAGCGCTCGCCTTCGTGGCGGTTCTCGACGAACGTATCGATCACCTTGCTCATCACGTCCGGCATTTCTTCCGCCGAGAACGACGGGCCGATCACGCGGCCGAGGTGCGCGCCGGTGGCGCCCGTGCCCTGCTCGCCGCCGAGCGTCACCTGATACCACTCCGAGCCGTCCTTATCGACGCCCAGAATGCCGATGTTGCCGACGTGGTGGTGACCGCAAGCGTTGATGCAGCCCGAGATGTTCAGCGAGACGTCGCCCAGGTCGTACACGTAGTCGAGATCGTTGAAACGTTCCTGGATCGCCAGCGCGATCGGAATCGACTTCGCGTTCGCGAGCGAGCAGAAATCGCCGCCGGGGCACGCGATGATGTCGGTCAGCAAGCCGATGTTCGGCGTCGCGAAACCTTGCGCCTTGGCTTTTTCCCACAGCGCGAACAGGTCGCGCTTCTTCACGTTCGCGAGAATCAGGTTCTGTTCGTGCGACACGCGGATTTCGCCGAACGAATATTCGTCGGCCCAATCGGCGACCGCTTCCATTTGCGTGTCGGTGGCATCGCCCGGAGCGATCGTGGTCGGCTTGAGCGACAGCGTCACCGACGCATAACCCTCGACCTTGTGCGGACGCACGTTGCGCTCCACCCAGCGCGCGAACGCGCGGTTTTCCAGCAGGTGTTTTTCGAACGACGCGTCGGTGTCCGGCAGCTTTTCGTAGACGGGCGGCTGGAAGTATTGCGACACGCGGTCCACTTCCGCTTGCGTGAGCGTGGAAGGACCGTCCTTCAGGTGTTGCCATTCTTCCTCGACCTGCGCCGAGAATTTTTCCGGCGACAGCGCCTTCACGAGAATCTTGATGCGCGCCTTGTACATGTTGTCGCGGCGGCCATAGCGGTTGTACACGCGCAGCACGGCTTCGCAGTACGTCAGCAGATGCTGCCAGGGCAAATCGCGGCGGATGATCGCGCCGACGATCGGCGTGCGGCCCAGGCCGCCGCCGGCCAGAATGTCGGCCACCAGTTCGCCCTGCGCGTTTTTCCTCAGATACACGCCGAGATCGTGAACCTGCACGGCGGCGCGGTCTTCCCGCGAACCCGAGACGGCGATCTTGAACTTGCGCGGCAACCACGCGAACTCAGGATGGAACGTCGACCATTGGCGCAGGATTTCCGCCCACGGACGCGGATCGACCACTTCGTCCGGTGCGACGCCGGCGAACTGATCCGCCGTGATGTTGCGGATGCAGTTGCCCGAGGTCTGAATGCCGTGCATCTGCACCGCGGCGAGCTTGCGCAGGATTTCCGGCGTTTCCTCGAGCTTGATCCAGTTGTACTGGATGTTCGAGCGCGTCGAGAAATGGCCGTAGCCGCGGTCATGTTCACGCGCGATCTGGGCCAGCACGCGCATCTGGTCGCTGCGCAGATTGCCGTACGGAATCGCGATGCGGTGCATGTAGGCGTGGCGCTGATAGTACAGGCCGTTCTGCAGACGCAGCGGACGAAACTCCTCTTCGCTCAATTCGCCCGACAAGCGGCGGCGAACCTGATCGGCGTACTGCGCGACCCGTTCATCGACGATGGTCTGGTCGTACTGATCGTATTGGTACATTCGGGGACCCCAATATTTTTGCGTGACACACGACGGTCCGGTTCCGCCGCGTCCTGAATTTCCGTTTGTCAGCAAGCGAGCGTCAGGGTTTAGACCCATCTCTCATTTGCTTATAACAAATACAGATATCCATATTGAAAAAGATGGACAGATCGTAATAAACTCGCCTTATATTTCAAACGACTAAAAAATTCTTTTGATATGCGGAGGGGTTATATGAACCTGCATCAATTCCGCTTCGTCCGCGAGGCTGTGCGGCAGAACTTCAATCTGACCGAAGCGGCCAAGGCACTGTATACAAGCCAGCCCGGCGTCTCCAAGGCGATCATCGAGCTGGAAGACGAGCTGGGCGTGGAAATCTTCACCCGCCACGGCAAGCGCGTGCGCTCGCTCACCGAGCCGGGGCGCATTATCCTGCAGTCGGTCGAGAAAATCCTGCAGGAAGTCGAGAGCCTCAAGCGGGTCGGTAAGGATTACGCGGCGCAGGACCAGGGCAACCTCGTGATCGCCGCCACCCACACCCAGGCGCGCTACTCACTTCCGGCCGCCATCGCCGAATTCAAGAAGCGCTTCCCCAAGGTTCACCTTTCAATTCTGCAAGGCAGCCCGACCCAGGTGGCCGAGATGGTGATTCACGACCAGGCCGACCTCGCGATCGCCACCGAGGCCGTCGCCAACTATAAGGAACTGGTCTCGCTGCCCTGCTTCCAGTGGCACCACGTCGCCGTGATGCAGCCGGATCATCCGCTGCTCGACCGCAAACTTTTGTCGCTGGATGATCTGACCCAGTATCCGCTGATTACGTATGACAACGCGTTCGCGGGCCGCACCAAGATCAACGAGGCGTTCCGTCTGCGCGCGCTGCATCCCGACATCGTGCTGGAAGCCATCGACGCCGATGTGATCAAGACCTACGTGGAACTGGGTCTGGGCGTCGGCATCATGGCGGATATCGCCTTCAACGCCGAGCGCGACCGCCATTTGCGCGCGATGCCGGTCGGCCACCTGTTCGGCAGCAACGTCACGCGGGTCGCGCTGAAACAGGGCGCGTACCTGCGCAGCTATGTGTATACGCTCGTCGAACTGTTGTCGCCGAGCATGAACCGCAAGCTGATCGAACAGGCGCTAAAAGGCGAACACGAAACCTACGAACTTTGACCTCGCACGCTTCCCGCTACGGAGACCTTTCGATGACGTCGTATAAGAAAAAACTTCGCGGCCTCGCCGCGCTCGGCGCGCTGCTGCTCGCCACCGCCGCCCACGCGGACCTCAAGGTCGGCATCGATCTGTCGAGCACCGGTCCGGCCGCCGTGATCGGCATCACCAGCAAGAATGCGATGCTGATGTGGCCGGCCACGATCGCCGGCCAGAAAGCCGACTACATTTTCCTCGACGACGCCTCCGACCCCGGCGCCGCCGTGCGCAACATCCGCAAGCTGATCAACGAAGATCACGTGGACGTGATCGTCGGTCCGAACATCACGCCGGCGGCAATGGCCGCGCTCGACGCGGTCGCCGAAAACCAGACGCCGATGATCACGCTGATCGGCTCGGCGAGCGTGGTCGAACCGCAGGAAGGCAAGAAGGTGTGGGCCTACAAGATGGCGCAGACCGACAGCGCGATGGCCGACGTGATGACGCGCTACATGTCGAACCACAACGTGAAAACGGTGGGCTTCATCGGTTTCGCGGACGGCTACGGCGAAAGCTGGCTCAACGAGTTCAGCAAGTTCGCCGCGCTGCGCCACATCCAACTGGTCGCCACCGAGCGCTATAACCGCACCGACGCGAGCGTCACCGGCCAGGTCCTCAAGCTGATGGCCGCCAAACCCGACGCGATCCTGATCGCCGGCGCGGGCACGCCGACCGTGCTGCCGCAGCGCACGCTGATCGAGCGCGGCTTCAAGGGGCCGATCTATCAGACGCACGGCATCGCCACGCCCGAGTTCATCAAGCTGGGCGGCAAGGACGTCGAAGGCACGCTGTTTCCGACCCAGCCGGTGGTCGTTGCGCGCACCTTGCCGGCCGACCATCCGGCGAAGAAGGCGGCGCTCGCCTTCGCCAACGAGTACGAGGCGAAGTACGGCCCGGGCAGCGTGACGCAATTCGCGGGCGACGCGGCGGGCGTTTATCCGCGCCTTCAGGACGCGGTGGCGCGGGCGTTGAAAACCGCGCAACCGGGCACGCCGGCTTTTCGCATCGCCTTGCGCGACGAACTCGAACGCGCGCATGAACTGGTCGTGCCGAACGGCGTGGTCAGCACGAGCGCCAAGGACCACGTCGGGCTGGACCAGCGCGCCAGCGTGATGGGCGCGATCAGGAACGGCAAGTTCGTCTATTTGAGCCAGTGAACGGGCGCCGCGCGAGGCACGGTGTACCATGCTGCCGGCCGGCTTGCGGTGAACGCGGGCTCAGGCTGATTTGCCGATTCCGTGCGAGCGCGCGGCGCCTTTGCCGACAGGCAAAAGGCCGCCGCGCACCGCCAGTCCGTGAAGTCCGTCCCATCGCGCATGCTTAGAACCAGAAAACGCATTCTCATCGCCGCCGCCGTGGCCGTCGTGATCCTCGTGATCGCGATCGTCCAGGCCATCAGGAAGCGCGGCGCGCCCGCCGCCACCGCCACGGTCTCATCCGTCGTCGAATTCGCCCCCGACGATCTCACCACGGTGAGCCGCCGCACGCTCTCCGAAACGCTGCCGCTGACCGGCTCGCTGCGCGCCGTCACTCAGGCAGCGGTCAAATCCAAGGTGGCCGGCTCCGCGCTGGAAGTGTTGGTGCGCGAGGGCGACGCGGTCAAGACCGGCCAGATTCTCGCGAAGATCGACGCCCGCGATTACGTGGCCCGAGCCGAGCAAAGCCGCGGCCAGATGGCGGCGATGGCCGGCCAGCTCGACATCGCCAGGCAGACGCTCGACAACAATCGCGTGCTGGTCGAAAAAGGCTTCATCTCGAAGAACGCGTTCGACACCGCGCAAAGCCAGTACGAGATCGCCCGCGCGAATCTGGATGCGGCGCGGGCGGCGCTGGCGTCGTCGAATCTCTCGCTGGCCGATACCGTGGTGCGCTCGCCGCTCGACGGGCAGATCGCCACGCGCTCGGTCGAGCCCGGCGAGAAAGTCGCCGTCGACACCAAGCTGTTCGACGTGGTCGATCTGCGCACGCTCGAACTCGAGGCGCCGGTGCCGGTCGGCGAGATCGGCCGCGTGCGGATCGGCCAGCCGGTGCGGATCGCTTTCGACGGCATCGAGACGCCCGTGCAAGGCGCGATCACGCGCATCAATCCCGCCGCGCAGGCCGGCTCGCGCTCGATCATGGTGTACGTGCAGGTCGCCAATCCGTCGGGCACGCTGCGGGTCGGCATGTTCGGCACCGGCACGATCGCGGTCGGCAGCCGGCCGAATGCGCTGGTGGTGCCCGTCACCGCCGTGCGCACCGACGGCGCGCGCCGCAGCGTCTATGCGCTCATCGACGGCAAGCTGGTCGAGCAGCCGGTGCGGACCGGCGTGAGCGGCGTGAGCAACGATGGCGAAGGCGCCGCGTGGACCGAAATCGTCGGCGGGCCGTTGGCGGTCGGCCAGCAGATCGTGAAGAACAATCTCGGCTCGTTGCGCATCGGCAGCACCGTGCGCGTGGTGCAGCCCGCTAAACCTGCTCTGCCGGCGCAAACCGCGCCGCCAGCGGCCGGCGCTTCGGGCGCCAGCAGCCCGCGCTGACCGGAGCCCTCGCCCATGTGGTTCACGCGCATCAGCATCGGCAACCCGGTGCTCGCCACGATGATGATGATGGCGTTTGTCGTCATCGGTCTGTTTTCGTATCAGCGGCTGAAGGTCGACCAGTTTCCCGACATCACGTTTCCGGTCGTGGTGGTGCAGACCGCGTATCCGGGCGCGTCGCCGGAATCGGTCGAGTCGGACGTCACGCGCAAGATCGAGGAAGCGGTCAACACGATCAGCGGCATCGAGCAGATCACCTCGCGCTCGTATGACGCGCAGTCGGTGGTGATCGTGCAGTTCGATCTCGCGGTGGACGCGGTGCAGGCCGCGCAGGACGTGCGCGACAAGATCGCGCTGATCCGCCCCGATCTGCGCGACGGCGTGAAGGAGCCGCGCGTATTGCGCTACGACCCGGCGGATATGCCGATCGTCACGGTGGCCGTATCGAACGCGCCGGGCGCGTCGCTCTCCACGCGCGAGCTCACCACCGTCGCCGATCAGATCGTGAGGAAGCGGCTCGAAACCGTGCGCGGCGTCGGCTCGGTGTCGCTGGTGGGCGGCGTCAAGCGGCAAGTGCGGATCGACGTGAATCCGCAGAAGCTGCAGGCGCTCTCGATCGGCGTCGATCAGGTGATCCGCGCGGTGCAGAACGAGAATCAGGAGATTCCCGCCGGGCCGCTCACGTCGAGCCAGGTCGAGCAGACGGTGCAGGTCAAGGGCCGCTTCGAGAAGCCGGACGACTTCAAGCGGATCATCGTCGCGCGGCGCGGCGCGCAGTCGGCGATTCCAACGGCGTCGTCCGCCACGCAGCCGGTCACGCTCGATCAGGTCGCCGACGTGGTCGACGGTCAGCAGGAACCGGACAGCATGGGTCTGCTCAACGGGCAGCGCGCGTTGTTCCTGTCGGTCGTCAAGGCGCAGGGCGAGAACACGGTGGAGGTCGCGCAGGGCGTGGGCGCGGAAGTCGCGCGCCTGCAGCCGCAATTGCCGCCGGGCGTGAAGCTCAGCATCACCGACGACTCGTCGATCAACATCGAGGAAAGCGTGAACGAAGTGAAGCGCACCTTGCTCGAAGGCGCGTTGCTCACGGTGCTGATCGTGTTCCTGTTCCTCGGCTCGTGGCGCAGCACGGTGATTACCGGCCTCACGCTGCCGATCGCGCTGATCGGCACCTTCGCGGTGATGTACGCATGCGGCTTCACGATCAACGTGATCACGCTGATGGCGCTATCGCTGTGCGTGGGCCTGTTGATCGACGACGCGATCGTGGTGCGCGAAAACATCGTGCGCCACGTGCAGCTCGGCGCGGACCATCGCACGGCCGCGCTCGACGGCACCAAGGAAATCGCGCTCGCCGTGCTGGCCACCACCTTTTCGATCGTCGCGGTGTTTTTGCCGGTGGGCTTCATGGGCGGCATCATCGGCCGCTTCTTCCATCAGTTCGGCATCACGGTGGCCGCCGCCGTGCTGATCTCGATGTTCGTGTCGTTCACGCTCGATCCGATGCTCTCGTCGATCTGGCCGGACCCCGATCTGCACGACGCGGACACGGGCCGCAAAGGCTACCGCTATGGCCGCTTCATCGAGCGTTGCCTGCACCTGTTCGACTCGCGGATCGATCAACTCACGACCTTCTATCAACGCCTGCTCGGCTGGTCGCTCAGACATCGCGCGCTCACGCTGATCGTGGCCGCGGCGACGTTTTTCGGCAGCCTGTTTCTGGTGCCGTTCGTCGGCACCGAGTTCGTGCCGAATGCGGACTTCTCCGAAACGCAGATCGGCTTGAACACGCCGGTGGGCACCTCGCTCGAAGCCACCTCGGAGAAAGTCAAACAGGTGCAGGCGATTCTCGCCGCCTATCCCGAAGTGCGCTTCACCTACGCGACGGTCAACTCCGGCAACACGCAGGGCAAGAACACCGCGCTCATCACCGTGCGGCTCAAGGAGCGGCGCGAGCGCACGCGCGGCATGGTCGAATTGAACCAGGTGTTTCGCGCGCGGCTCGCCTCGGTGGCGGGCGTATCGGTCACCGAGATCGGCGTGCCGGACGGCGCGGGCAGCACGAAGGCGATCCAGTTGAGTTTGCAGGGCGAGAACATCGATGAACTGCGCCGGCTTTCCGAAGCGGCCCAGGCGCGAATGGCGAAGATCGCCGGGCTGGTCGACCTCGATTCGAGCCTGAAGGCGGACAAGCCGATCGTCGCGATCAACGTGAAGCGCGAACTGGCGTCCGACCTCGGCGTGGGCGTGGCCGACATCGGCACCGCATTGCGGCCGCTGCTCTCCGGCGACGCGATCAGCACCTGGCGCGCGCCCGACGACCAGGACTACGACGTGAGCGTGCGCCTGCCGCGCGCGCACCGCCAGGATGTGGACGATCTCGCGAAGCTGATGATCGCCACCAACCGCACCGACGCCAACGGCGCGCCGGTGCTGGTGCCGCTGCGGCAGATCGCGGACATCGTCACGACGACCGGCCCGGATGTGTTGAACCGGCGCGACCTGCAACGCGAGGTGATGCTGTCGGCGAACGTGAACGGCCGCTCGCCCGGCGACGTCGCTTCGGACATTGCGAGGACGCTCGACGCGATGCATCTGCCGGCGGGCTATCACTACCGTTTCGAAGGCTCGACCAAGAGCATGAACGAGTCGTTCGTGTATGCGGTGGAGGCGTTGGCGCTCGCGGTGATCTTCATCTATATGATTCTCGCGTCGCAGTTCGCGAGCTTCGCGCAGCCGCTCGCGATCATGGCGTCGCTGCCGCTCACGCTGATCGGGGTGTTGATCGCGCTGCTGCTGTTCGGCAGCACGCTGAACATGTTCTCGATCATCGGCTTCGTGATGTTGATGGGGCTCGTCACCAAGAACGCGATCCTGCTGGTGGACTTCGCCAATCAGGCGCGGCGCGGCACGCTGCTCGACGCATCGGGCAAGGGCCGCAAGATGGAGCGGCGCGAGGCGCTGCTCGAAGCGGCGCGCGTGCGTCTGCGGCCGATTCTGATGACCACGCTGGCGATGATCTTCGGCATGCTGCCGCTCGCCGCCGCGCTCGGCGAAGGCGGCGAGCAACGCGGGCCGCTCGGGCAGACCGTGATCGGCGGGGTGATTACGTCGTCGATCTTGACGCTGGTGGTGGTGCCGGTGGTCTATACGGTGCTGGAGGATTGGGCGGATTGGTTGCGGCGTAAATTCCGCCGCAAGCTGCAAGCCGCGGTGAAGCGATGAAGCGGTGAAGCGATGACGTGGGGCCCCCGCCCCGCCCGCGCGAAATTGTTAAAGTAGTGGTCTTTCCCCGATCAACGGTCCCCCATCATGCGCACCACTCGAGCCATCCACGCTGTCGAACGGTTGAAAACGCGCAGCGGCAATCCGCGGTTCGCCGCGATCAGCCTGTCGGGCGGCCTGTTCTATCTGGTCGACAAATCGGGCGGCGCTGACAAGAAAGTCTCCGATCCGCTCACGCTCGACGACTTCGTCAAATTCGTCGACGCTTACGGTCCACCCAAACCGCGCAAGGCCAGCAAGCTCGATATCGCGTTCGAAGAGCAGATCAAGAAAAGCAAGGGCGGTTGAACGGCGAGGCGATAGTTTCAACACTTCGCGACCGGCCGCTCCGTCTCTTTCAAGTTGCGCCGATTTCGCGCCACTGCCCATCCGCCGCACTGCTTGCCAGCACCGCGTCGATGAAACGCAAGCCGGCCACGCCATCTTCCACCGTCGTCAGCAGCAGGCTTTCAGCAGGCAGCGGGCGGCCTTCGTCCAACGCTTCGATCTGTAACGCCGCGTCCTTGTACAACTGCGCGAACGCTTCCAGATAACCTTCGGGATGCCCCGGCGGCACGCGTGTCGCGTGCGCCGCGATCGCGCTGGTCACGCGCGCTCGCGTCAGGCGCTCAGCGGAACCGCCGAGGGGCGTGAACCACAATGCGTTGGGGTGCTCCTGATCGAAGACGAGGCTCGCCTTCGTTCCATACACGCGCAGGCGCAACGCATTTTCCGCGCCGCTCGCCACCTGGCTCGCCCACAGCATGCCGCGTGCGCCGTTCGAATAGCGCAGCATCGCCTGCACGTGATCGTCGATGCGGCGTCCGGGCACGAAGGTATGCAATTCGGCGGATAACGCGGAGGGCGTCATGCCGGTGACGAACGCGGCGAGATGATACGCATGCGTGCCGATATCGCCGAGACAGCCGGCCGGCCCCGCCAACGCGGGGTCCGTGCGCCAGCCGGCCTGCTTGTTCGCCCCGCTCGTTTCTATCGGCTCGGCCAACCAGTCCTGCGCGTATTCCACTTGCACGACGCGCAGTTCGCCCAGTTCGCCGCGTTCGATCAGTTCGCGCGCGTGACGCACGAGCGGATAACCGGAATACGTATGCGTCAATGCGAACAGCTTGTTCTTCTCGCGAGCGAGCCTCGCCAACGCCTCGCCTTCGGCCAGCGAAATCGCCAGCGGCTTGTCGCACACCACGTGGATGCCCGCTTCGAGAAAAGCCGTTGCAACCGGCGCATGCAGGTGATTCGGCGTGACGATCGCGACGGCGTCGATCCCGTCGTCGCGCGCGGCTTCGGCGCGCGCCATCTCGTTCCAGTCCGCATAGCTGCGCGCGATCCCGGCCTCGGCGGCGCTTGCTTGCGCGCGCCGCGGATCGGACGACAACGCGCCGGCGACCAGTTCGAACCGGTCATCGAGCCGCGCCGCGATCCGATGCACCGCGCCGATAAACGCGCCCTGCCCGCCGCCGACCATGCCCAACCTGAGCCTTCTATATGGCATCGCTCCCGCTCCTGGTGATCGCTTGCAGTCCGGTTGAATCGCTAGCGGATGCCGAGCACGCGCTTCAATTGCGCCGCATCCACGCCGCTGCCCGCGAAGTCGTCGAAGGCATGCTCGGCCACGCGGATGATGTGCCGCCGGATGAACTCCGCGCCTTCACGCGCGCCGTCGTGGGGATGCTTCAGCGCGCACTCCCACTCGAGCACCGCCCAGCCCGGAAAATCGTATTGCGCCATCTTCGAGAAGATCGCGCCGAAATCGATCTGGCCGTCGCCGAGCGATCTGAAGCGGCCCGCGCGCTCGACCCAGCCGCTGTATCCGCCATACACGCCCTGCTTGCCGTTCGGGCGAAACTCCGCGTCCTTCACATGAAACGCCTTGATGCGCTCGTGATAGATGTCGATGAACGCCAGGTAATCCAGTTGCTGCAGAACGAAATGGCTCGGGTCGTAGAGAATGTTGGCGCGCGGGTGTTGCTTCACGGCGTCGAGAAAGCGCTCGAACGTGATGCCGTCGTGCAGGTCCTCGCCCGGATGCAGTTCATAGCAGACGTCGACGCCGGCTGCGTCGAACGCATCGAGAATCGGCGACCAGCGGCGCGCGAGTTCGTCGAACGCGGCTTCGATCAAGCCTGCCGGACGCTGCGGCCAGGGATACAGATACGGCCACGCCAGCGCGCCCGAAAACGACACGTGCGTGTTCAAGCCCAGGCGCCGCGACGCCTGCGCCGCGAGCTTCATCTGCTCGACGGCCCACTGCGTGCGCGCGGCGGGATTGCCGCGCACATGTTCCGCGGCGAAGCCGTCGAATAACGCGTCGTAAGCGGGATGCACCGCGACCAGTTGCCCTTGCAGATGCGTCGACAATTCGGTGATCGTCACGCCCGCGTTTTCAGCGGTCTCGCGCAGTTCGTCGCAATACGTCTGACTCGCCGCCGCCTGTTCGAGATCGATCAGGCGCGCGTCGCACGGCACCTGAATGCCCTTGAAGCCGAGACTGGCGGCCCATCCCGCCAGATGCGCGAGACTGTCGAAGGGCACTTCGTCGCCCATGAACTGAGCCAGAAAGATCGCCGGGCCCTGGATGGTTTTCATTGTCTGGTTCCTCACACTTCGACGCGCTCGCCGCTCAGAACGGCGAGTCGGGGAAGTAGAACTGTTGCGCGTTTTCCTTCGTGATCAGCACCGATGGAATGATGGTGGTGGCCGGCAGCTTCTCGCCCTTGAGCCGCGCTTCGGCGGTGAGCTTGATCGCGTCGTAGATGAACTTCGGCGAATACGACACATCGGCCTTGATCAGCGGCGCGCCGTCCATCACGTTCTTCACCATGCCCTTCGAGCCCGCGCCGCCGAACACGATCTTGATGTCGCTGCGCCTCGCCTGATCGATCGCCTTGATCACGCCGACGGCCATGTCGTCGTCGGCGGCCCACACCGCGTCGATGTGCTTGAAGCGCGTGAGGTAATCCTGCATCACCTTGAACGCGTCGTCGCGATTCCAGTTCGCGTACTTGGCATCGAGGATCTTGATGTTCGGATAGGCCTTCAGCACGCCGGTGAACGCGGCCCAGCGCTCGTTGTCGAGCGTCGTCGGAATGCCGCGCAGCGCGACGATGTCGCCCTTGCCGTCGAGCGCTTTCGCCAGATATTCCGCGGGGATTCTGCCGAACGCGGTGTTGTCGCCGGCGACGTAGGCGTCCTGCGCGCTCTTGTCGGTCAAGCCACGGTCCACCACCGTCACGTAGATGCCCTTCTTCTTCACCTGCGCGACCGGCTGCGTGAGCGAGGCCGATTCGAACGGGAAAATCACCAGCGCGTTGATCTTGTTCACCGTCACGAGGTCCTGCAACTGGTTCGCCTGTTCCGGCGAGCCGGCCGCGGTTTTCACGATCACTTTCAGATCGGGATGCATTTTCTCCAGATCGGCTTTCGCCTTGTTCGCCCACCAGACGATGCCGCCCGTGAAGCCATGATCGGCCGTCGGAATCGCGACGCCCAGCGTGACTTTTTCCGCGGCGCGCGCCGTGCCGATACCGGCCACGCCCGCCGTACCCAGTACTCCCAACGCCAGCATGCCGGCGCCGACCGCTCGAATGATCCGCTTCATGGTTGTGTCTCCTATATTGAGGCGTTCGTGCGCCCCGGTTCTGGAATATGCCTGTATGTCACGCTGAAGCCACCACGACTACCGCCGTCCGCGCTGCACGAACGCGACGAAGATAATCACCACGCCCTGCACCGCCGCGTTCAGATACACGCTGATGATGCTGGTCAGATTCAGAATGTTCGCGATCACCGACAGCAGGACCGCGCCGATCACCGTGCCGACCACACGTCCCTCGCCGCCCTTCAACGCCGTGCCGCCGACCACCACCGAGGCGATCGCCTCGAGTTCCCATAGCAGGCCCGTGGTCGGCGTGGCCGAACCGAGCCGCGGCACGTAGAGCACCGTGGCGACGCCGACGCAAATGCCGAGCAGCACGTAGGTAACGATCTTCACCGTATCGACGCGAATCGCCGCATAGCGCGCGACCTGTTCGTTCGAACCGATCGCCTGCACGTGCCGGCCGAACGCGGTCCGATTGAGAATCAGCGCGCCGCCCGCCGCCACCACGAGGAACACCCAGATCGGCACCGGCACGCCGAACAGGCTCGCGTAATACACCGGCCCGTACAGATCGGAGAGCGAGTTGTCGAGCGTCAACGCGCCGCCGTCGGCGAGCCAGGTGAGCACCGCGCGAAAAATACCCAGCGTTCCCAGCGTGACGATGAACGGCTCGATCCGTCCTTTCGTGATCAGCAGCCCATGCGCGCAGCCGAACAACCCGCCGAGCAGCAGCGCGAATACGATGCCGAGCGTGACGATCGCGAGCGGCGCGAAGGTATGGCCGCCGAGGCCCGCGGCGAGCGCGTTCATCAGCCAGATCATGCTGCCCGCGATCAGCGCGGCCATCGAGCCGACCGACAGATCGATGCCGCCCGAAATGATCACGAAGGTCATGCCGACCGCGATGATGCCGATGAACGACGTGCGCGTGAGCACGTTCATCATGTTGTCGAGCGTCGCGAAATCGCGGTTGAGCAGCGTGCCGACGATGCACAGCGCGATCAACCCGGCCAGCGGCCCGAGTGCGTACAGTCGATGCGCGAAGCGCAGCGCGCGCCCGGATTGCACGGCTTCAGTGGGTGCCGGTCGCATGGGCGATCAACTCCTCTTCGGTCAGATGTTCGAGCGTGAGCGTGGCTTGCAGACGCCCCGCGCGCATCACGGCGACGCGGTGGCACAAGCCGATCAGCTCGATCAGTTCGGATGAAATGACGATCACCGCGCGGCCTTGCGCGGCGAGACGATGAATCAGGAAATAGATGTCGCGTTTCGCGCCGACATCGACGCCGCGCGTCGGCTCGTCGAGCACGATCACGTTCGGGTCCGGCTGCAGGAACTTGGCGAGTGCGAGCTTCTGCTGATTGCCGCCGGAGAGCATGCGCGCGCGGCTCGACAGGTCGCCGGTGCGAATGCCGAATTCGCTCACGGCTTTCGTCAACGCCGCGCGGCCCGCCTTCAGATCGAGCAGCGGATGCGCGTAACGTTCGAGCGTCATCAACGTGACGTTGTCCTGCAAGCTCAGGTTCACGTGCAGGCCCTTGCCCTTGCGGTCCTCGCTGAGATACGTGAGGCCGTGGCGCATCGCGTCGCGCGGGCTTGACAGATCGGCGCGGCGGCCGGCGATTTCGATGCGGCCCGCCGTGCGCTTGCGCAAACCGATGATCGCTTCGAACGCCTCGGTGCGGCCCGCGCCGACGAGGCCCGCAAAGCCCAGCACTTCGCCGGCGCGCACGTCGAAGCTCAGGTCGTCCACCCACTCCGGCACCGTGAGTCCTTGCACTCGCAGCGCGATCGGCGCATCGGCTGAGACGGTGAGCTTGTCGGGGAACATGTCGGACACGTCGCGCCCCACCATCAGGTTCGCCATCTGCTGCCGCGCGAGCCCCGCCGTGGCGCCGCGCGCGACGAAGCGGCCGTCGCGCATCACGATCACTTCGTCGGTGATGCGCTCCACTTCGTCGAGCTTGTGCGAGATGTAGATGATGGTCACGCCGTCGGCCTTGAGCTTCGCCATCAGCGTGAAGAGCCGTTCGGTTTCGGAAGGCGTGAGCGTGGCGGTCGGCTCGTCCATGATGAGCAAACGCGCGCGCCGCGAGAGCGCCTTGGCGATCTCCACCATCTGCTTTTCCGCGACGATCAATTCGCGCACTTTGGTGTCGGGCGCTTTCTCCAGACCCACTTGCGCGAGATAACGCGTCGCCTCGGCACGCATCGCGGCGTCGTCGACGAACCAGCCGCGTTTCTTCTCGTGACCGAGGTACATGTTCTGCGCGATGGTCAGGTGCTCGGCGAGATTGAACTCCTGGTGAATCAGCACGATGCCTTGCGCTTGCGCCTCGCGCGAGCCGATGAACCGCTGCGCGTGGCCGTCGATCAGCAAGCTGCCCGAGGTCGCCGTTTCATAGCCGGCGAGAATTTTCATCAGCGTCGATTTGCCTGCGCCGTTCTCGCCGAGCAGACCGTAGATGCGCCCCGGCGTCAGCTCGAAACTCACGCCGTGCAGTACACGCACCGGGCCGAAGTCTTTACGGATGTCGTCGAAACGAACGGCGAGGCTCATGATTCACGCGCTCCCGCGAATCACGAGCCGATGCGGCAGCAGCACGCCCGGCACGTTCGCCAATGGATTCGCGAGCCGTTGCAGCAGCAGGCGCGCGGCGGTTTCGCCGAGTTCGCGCATGGGTTGCGCGATCGTGGTGAGCGGCGGATCGATTTGCGCGGCGAGCGAAATGTCGTCGAAGCCGACCACCGCGATGTCGTCGGGCACGCGCTTGCCGACGCTGCGCAAGCCGTGGATCACGCCGATCGCCAGCGTATCGGAGACCGCGAAGATAGCGCTCGGCGCTTGCGGCTGCTGGGCCAGGGTGGCCGCCGCCGACGCGCCCGCTTGGTAGTCGAGGCTGTTCAGGTTCATGCGCCAGCGTTCGTCCGGCGCGATGCCGGCTTCGGTCAACGCGTCGAGATAGCCTTGCTGACGCTGCCGTGCGTAGAGATAGTCCACGTCGGAATTGATGAGCCCGATGCGCCGATGGCCGCGCGCGAGCAGATGCCGCACGGCGTCGCCGGCCGCGCGGTAGTTGTCGATGCCCACGTAGGGCACGCCCACCGACGGATCGAACTCGCAGCACGCGACCCACGGCAGCGCGCTGGACGCCTCGCCGAGCGCCTGCTGGATCGTCGCCGGGTCGAGGCAGATCGCGCCGTCCGCGCGGCGGCGTTGCAACAGATCGAAGTAGCTGCGCTCGCGGCCCGGATCGGCGCCGGTGTCGCAGAGCAGCATGAAGTAGCCGTGCTGACGCGCGACGCTGTCGATGCCGCGCACGATCTCGGCGTAAAACGGATTGCCGAAGTCGGGCACCATCGTCAGCAGCAGGCGGCTTTCGGCGGTGCGCAGATTGCGCGCGAGTTCGTTGACGCGGTAGCCGCTGGCGTCGATCGCCGCCAGCACCTTATCGCGGGTCGCGGGCCGCACGTTCTCGTGGCCGTTCAGCACGCGCGAGACCGTCGCCACCGATACGCCCGCCTGCTCGGCGACGCCGGCAATCGAGACGCCTTCGGCCGCGCGCGGCGGACGCACGCTGGACGCGGAGGTGGAATCCGTCCTGGACGACGATCTGGACAAGTTGAATGCCCTCGAAAATGTAATCGATTACATTTTTGGACGATTCAAGCCGGAATCGCAAGCACCGATCGCTAGGGATTAACACGGAGGCGAGCGGACCGGGCCACGGTCCGCCTCGCGCTGCGGCCGAGCAGCGCACTGCCCGCGGGCGCCGGCCGGGCGTCGCCATTTTGGTACAATCCGGCGGTTACCCTGCCGTGGCTTACGTGCCCGCCGTACCTTGGCACCGCGAGACCCCGGTCGGAGGCAAAACCGCCAAACCCGCCAAATCAAACCGCCGAATCCATCATGAACATCGAGCAAGCGCGTTTCAACATGATCGAACAGCAGATCCGCCCCTGGGAAGTGCTCGACCAGGACGTGCTGAATCTGCTTTCGATCGTCAAGCGTGAAAATTTCGTCCCCACCGTCTACCGCGATCTGGCCTTCGTCGACTTCGAAGTGCCGCTGCCGGCCGGCCAGCACATGCTGGCGCCGCGCATCGAGGCGCGCGTGCTGCAGGAACTGGCGGTGAAGAAACACGAAAGCGTGCTCGAAATCGGCGCCGGCTCCGGCTACATGGCGGCGCTCCTCGCGCATCGCGCGCAGCACGTGCTGACGGTCGACATCGAACCGGAACTGGCCGAACTGGCCAGGAACAACCTGATCGCCAACGGCGTGCTGAACGCGGAAGTCGCCACCGGCGACGCCTCGCGCGGCTGGGCCGACGCCGCGCCGTACGACGTGATCTGCGTGTCGGGCGGCCTGCCGGTGCTGCCGCAGGACATCCTCGAGCAACTCAAGGTCGGCGGCCGGCTCGCGGCGTTCGTCGGCACCGCGCCGGTCATGAAGGCGCAGATCATCACGCGTATCGACGAGAAGCAGTACCGCATCGCCGACGTGTTCGAAACCTATGTCGAGCCGCTCGTCAACGCCGTGCAGCCGCCGCGTTTCAAGTTCTGATCGGTTCCGATCGGTTCGCCCGCTTGCGTGTTTTTCCGGACGGCCGGCTCGCCGCCGTCACCTGAACTGGATGTCCCGCTGATGCAAAACCTGACCGCTCCCGCGCTCGCCGAATGGCTCGCCGATCCGTCGCGTCCCGCGCCCGTGCTGCTCGACGTGCGCGAGCCGTGGGAAATCCAGACGGCGTCGATCGCCGGCGCCGTGTCGATTCCGATGCGCGAGATTCCCGCGCGCAGCGAGGAACTCGACGACGACGCGCAAATCGTCTGCGTCTGCCATCACGGCGCGCGCAGCGCCCAGGTCGCGATGTTCCTCGAATCGCGCGGCCATGCCAACGTCTTCAATCTGCAAGGCGGGATCGACGCGTGGTCGCGTCAGGTCGATCCGGCCGTCCCCACTTACTGATCGAGCCTTGACGATGCGCCGGCGGGTGGCGGTCCTCCTGGCCGCCGTGGCGCTCGCGTGCGCGCTGCCCGCGCTTCCCGCGCGAGCCGTGGGTCTTGCCCAGCTCTACGACGAAGCGCTCACCAACGACGCGCAACTGCAAAGCGCGCGCGCCGCGCTCGCCGCCAACAGCGAGGAACTGCCGCTCGCCCGCGCCAAACTGCTGCCGCAACTGTCCGCGTCGCTCAACGCGAGCCGTCAGAACACCGATTTCGGCGGCGGCTTTCCCGCTTCCTACGGCAACAGCCACGGCTATGTGCTGTCGCTCACGCAGCCGCTGATTCATGTGGATAGCTGGTACGGCTACGCGCAAGGCAAGCTCGCGGTGGATGCGGCGCAGGCGTCGTTCGCGCAGGCGCGCCAGGACCTGATCGTGCGTCTCGGCGAGGCTTACTTCAACGCGCTCGCCGCGCAGGACAGCGTCGCGATCGCGCGTTCGCAGAAGGCGTCGATCGCGCAGCAGCTCGAACAGGCCAAACGTTCATTCGAGGTGGGCAACACCACCATCACCGACACCAACGAAGCGCAAGCCAAATACGACCAGGCGATCTCGCAGGAGATCGCCGCGCAGAACGATCTCGCGGTGAAGCTGGCCGCGCTGCAGCAGATCGTCGGGCATCCGGTCGAGCATGTCGACGGGCTCGCCGCCGGTACGCCGCTGCCGCCGCCCGTGCCCGCGGACATCAACCAGTGGGTCGATGCCGCGACCGACGCCAACTATCAGGTCGTGTCGAAGCAGATCGCGCTGGACAGCGCGCAGCGCGAAACTTCCAAGGCCAGGTCCGGCCATCTGCCGACCGTCGATCTGGTGGCAAGCCGCTTGCGCAGCAGCCTCGGCTCGGCGGGCGCGGGCAACTTCGGCGGTTTCGGCAGCGGCGCGAATGCGCCCGCGGCCGGCACGCCGCCGCTCGCCACCGGCTTCGGCGGCCTGGGCTCGTACACGAGCAGCGCGATCGGCGTGCAGGTCACGATCCCGCTCTTTGCCGGCGGCGCGACGCAAAGCCGCGTGCGTCAGACGCTCGCGCTCGAGGACCAGGCGTCCGCCGATCTCGACACCGCGCGGCGCAACGCGGCGCTCTCGGCGCGGCAAGCGTTTCTCGGCGTGGTGAGCGGACTCGCGCAGGTGCGCGCGCTGCAAACCGCCGAGCAATCGGCGCGCACGTCGCTCGAATCGAACCTGCTCGGCTATCAGGTCGGCGTGCGGATCAATATCGACGTGCTCAACGCGCAGGATCAGCTATTTTCCGCACGCCGCGATCTGGCGAAAGCGCGCTACGACACGCTGATCAACAGCCTCAAGCTGAAGGCCGCGACGGCGAGTCTCACCGATCAGGACGTGCTGCGGTTGAGCGCGCTGCTCTCGCCGGTCGACGACGGTTCGCTGACCGCGTTGCCCCAGGCGCCGACGGTACCGCATCCGGGCGCGGCGGCCAAAGGCGCGGCGGGCAAGTCGGGACGACACACCATGCCGAACGTGACGGCGCCGCGGTAGGTCTCTTTCTTCTTCACCGCTTCCTCTCTTTCCGCGTTGCGCAGTGCACGGTTATTTGTGGCTTCACTAGCCGCAGCCCGAGCTTGCACGCTTCGCAACGTCGCGAACACTGCGTAGCCATTGCGCCGCTTCGCGCATCCCCCCACGAAATTTCACCCGAATTCCCGGCCAGCGCACAGGCACCATGCTCCGACCTTTTTTGCCGGAGCCGTGTGATGAGCGTTTTGAAGTTCGCAATACTGGCCGCAACGCTGTTGCCGCTCTCCTCGTATGCGACGTTGGGCGGCGCGCCGAGCGCCGGCGCTTCCTCCCAGTCGGCGCCGCGCGCCATGCAGTCGGTCGCCGGCGCATCGGCGGCCGGGGCCGCGCGCGCGGCGTCCTACACTCTGCATCAATCGATCGACGCCAACGGCGTGACGATCCGCGAATACGTGTTGCCTGGCAACGTCGTGTTCGCCGTCACGTGGGACGGGCCGATCCGCCCGGACATGACGGCGCTGCTCGGCAGCTACTTCCCCAACTACGTGAGCGCGGGTCACAGCCGTGCGCGCGGCACGGGGCCGCTCATCGACGGCAACGACGATTTTCGCGTCGAGTCGGCCGGCCGCCTCGGGCGCTTCTTCGGCATGGCTTACCTGCCTCGCCTGATGCCCGCGGGCATGCGTCCTGGCGATCTGCAATAGCCCTCCGTCGAATCAGGAAAAACAAAATGAACACATTGAACAAGACGCTGTGGGTCGCCACGGTCGCCGCCACCGTCATATTGGCGGCCTGCGGCGGTGGTGGCGGCGACGGCCAGGGCAACAATTCCGTCAGTTGGAATGCAACCCCCGACTGGGTCGGCAACAGCCCCGGCAATTCGGGGAATTCGAACAACGACGGTAACTCGGCGGGCATCAAAACGGAGTCGGACAATACGGTGCCGATCCGCGTCGACAACTCGATGGGCAACCTCAACATGCTGTCGGCCTCGATCACCGTGTGCGTGCCGGGTCAACCGGGTCGGGGGCAATGCGTGACCGTCGACAACATGCTGGTCGACACCGGTTCGACCGGCGTGCGCATTGCGGCCAGCGCGCTTCAGTCGCTCAACCCGAAACTGCTCACGCAAATCGGCGCGCTCGACGATACGACAGGCGCATTCCCGATCGCCGAATGCATGCCGTTCGCCTCGGGCTTCACCTGGGGCTCGGTCAAGCGCGCCGACGTCAAGATCGGCAGCAGGACGGCCAGCAACATTCCGGTCCAGGTGATGGGCGACGGCGCATTCACCACGCCGTCCGACTGCACCGCGCACGGCGGAGCCGACTACAGCACGGCCCGAAGCCTCGGCGCCAATGGCATCCTGGGCATCGGGCACGGCGTCCACGATTCCAAGGACGCGTTGACCACCGCGATACCCGGCAACTACTACTACTGCCCGTCGGCGAACTCGTGCGTCAGCACCCGCGTGAAGGCCGAAAAGCAGGTGATGAACCCGGTTGCCGCGTTCAGCGCCGATTACAACGGCACGATCATCCGCTTGCCGGCAGTGCCTGCGAGCGGCCAGGCCTCCGTCACGGGTGAACTGATATTCGGCGTGGGCACGCAGGCCAACAATGCGCTGCCCGCCGACGCCAACATCTTCACGGTGGACACATACGGCTTCCTGACCACCCATTACCAGGGCACCGCGTTCAACTACAGCGCGATCGACAGCGGCACCAACGTGTACGCCTTCGCCGACAGCGCGATCCCCACGACCTCGGATTTCTATACGCCGGCGAGCGCGCTCGACCTGTCGGCAACGATCGAGGCCTCGGCCGGCTCCGGTGCGCCGCTTGCGGTCCCTTTCCAGATCGAGAACGCACTGAACCTGGCCGCAACCGGCAACGCCGCGTTCAACAACGTGGGGGCGTCCATGTCGTCCGGCCGCTGGTTCCTGTGGGGCTTGCCGTTCTTTTATGGCCGCAGCGTCTACACGGTGATCGGCGACAGCAAGATCGGCACGCTGACCGGTCCGTTCGTCGCGTTCTGATTACCGCATGAATCAGGGAGGCGCTGCTTCGTGGGCGCGCCTCCTACTCCGTCTCCCTCAACACCTCGCCCACCGTCGCAAAGATCTCCTCGATCTGCGCCTCCTCGATAATCAACGGCGGCGAGAACGCCAGAATGTCCCCCGTATAACGCGTCAACACGCCCTTCTCGAAGCAGCGCACGAATACGTCGTAAGCACGCGCGCCGGGCGCGCCGTCACGCGGCGCCAACTCCACCCCGCCCACCAGGCCGAGATTGCGCACGTCGATCACATGCCGTTCGCCGCGCAGTGTGTGAATCGCGTTCTCGAAGACGGGCGCCATCCGCGCGGCCCGTTCGAACAACTGCTCGCGCTCGTATAGATCGATCGTCGCGCAAGCCGCGGCCGCGGCGATCGGGTGCCCGGAGTAGGTGTAGCCGTGAAAAAACTCGATGCCGCCCGGCGCGCCGTTCACGATCGAATCGTGAATCCGCGTGCTCGCGGCGACCGCGCCCATCGGCGCGGCGGCGTTGTTGGTGCCCTTGGCCATCGTCAGCAGATCGGGCGTGACGCCGAAGTACTGCGCGGCGAACGGCGCGCCGAGGCGCCCCCAGCCGGTGATCACCTCGTCGAAGATCAGCAGGATGCCGTGCCTGTCGCAAATCTCGCGCAGCCGCTGCAAATAGCCTTGCGGCGGAATCAGCACACCCGTCGAGCCCGCTACCGGTTCGACGATCACCGCCGCAATCGTCGAGGCATCGTGCAGCGTGACGAGCCGCTCGAGTTCGTCGGCGAGATGCGCGCCCCACGCCGGCTGTCCCTTCGAATACGCGGCCTCCTTGAGGTTCAGCGTATGCGGCAAATGATCGACCGCGGGCAGCAGCGCGCCGGAAAACGCCTTGCGGTTCGGCGCGATGCCGCCCACCGAAATGCCGCCGAAGCCCACGCCGTGATAGCCGCGCTCGCGTCCGATGAAGCGCGTGCGCTGCCCTTCGCCACGCGAGCGGTGATAGGCCAGCGCGATCTTCAGCGCGGTATCGACCGCCTCCGAGCCGGAGTTGACGAAGAAAATGTGCTTGAGATCGTGAGGCGTGTGCCGGGCGATTTTCGTGGCGGCTTCGAAAGCCTTGGGATGGCCCATCTGGAAGGTGGGTGCGAAATCCATTTCGGCCGCCTGCGCCTGCACCGCGGCCACGATTTCGTCGCGGCAATGACCGGCGTTGACGCACCACAGCCCGGCCGTACCGTCGAGAATGCGCCGGCCGTCGTGCGACGTGTAGTACATCCCCTTCGCGCTTGCCAGCAGACGCGGCGCGCTCTTGAACTGACTGTTGGCCGTGAAGGGCATCCAGAAAGCGGACATATCCGGTGGATTGACGCCGGCGTGCTCGGTCATTTCATGTCTCCTGCAAAGCGCCTATGTCGATCGGAGTTCATGCTTCGGCATTCACGCCGGTCCACGCAGCGCGCTCCGGTGCCACGCAAAGCCTGCATGACTGGCCTTTCAGTGTAGGCAAACCGCGGCCCATGCACAAACGCGCGGCGGCCATGCACCGCCGACGCCCGCTGGCCGATGCGCACGCCTCGTCGCGGCGCGGCACGCACCCCAACGAAGCGCACGCCCCCTGCGTGCACCACAACGGCGCCGCAGCGCGCATAACTTACCTCGCTGGCAGCCGCGCCGCAGCGTGAACCGCACGCACTTCCAGTCGAACTTGCCGCATGGCATGTGCCTTGCAGTATAGGAGCGGCAAGTCATACGGGATAGGCAACGCTGACCGAAATCGACGCCCATAAACATTCATCATCAATGGCAAGGGGATACACATGAAACGTCGCAGTCTGTTGAAGTTCGGCTCCATGTCGGGCGCGCTGGCGCTTGCTGGTCAGGTTCCGTTTGCCCAGGCGCAGTCCGGCAGCGGTCCGATCAAGGTGGGGATTCTGCATTCCCTGTCGGGCACGATGGCGATCTCGGAGACCTCGCTGAAGGACACCGCGTTGATGACCATCGCGGAGATCAACAAGAGCGGCGGCGTGATGGGACGCCAGTTGCAGCCGGTGGTGGTGGACCCGGCGTCGAACTGGCCGCTGTTCGCCGAAAAAGCGCGCCAACTGATCACCCAGGACAAGTGCGCGGTCGTGTTCGGCTGCTGGACCTCGGTGTCGCGCAAGTCGGTGCTGCCGGTGTTCGAGGAACTGAACGGCCTGCTGTTCTATCCGGTGCAGTACGAAGGCGAGGAGATGTCGCGCAACGTGTTCTACACGGGCGCCGCGCCGAATCAGCAGGCGATTCCCGCCACCGAATATCTGATGAGCGCGGAAGGCGGCGGCGCCAAGCGCTTTTTCCTGCTGGGCACCGACTATGTGTACCCCCGCACGACCAACAAGATCCTGCGCGCGTTCCTCAAGTCGAAGGGCGTGCAGGAGGCCGACATCCAGGAGGTCTACACGCCGTTCGGCCACAGCGACTATCAGACCATCGTCGCGAACATCAAGACCTTCTCGCAAGGCGGCAAGACCGCGGTGATCTCGACGGTGAACGGCGATTCGAACGTGCCGTTCTACAAGGAACTCGGCAACCAGGGGCTGAAGGCGTCGGACGTGCCGGTCGTCGCGTTCTCGGTCGGCGAGGAAGAACTGCGCGGCATCGATACCAAGCCGCTGGTCGGCAATCTCGCGGCATGGAACTACTTCATGTCGGTGCGCAATCCGGCCAACGAGAAGTTCAAGAAGCAATGGGCCGCGTGGGTCAAGGAGAACAATCTGCCGGGCGGCACCAAGCGCGTGACGAACGACCCGATGGAAGCGACCTTCGTCGGCATTCATATGTGGAAGCAGGCCGTCGAGAAGGCCAAGAGCACGGACGTGGACAAGGTACGCGTCGCGATGGTCGGCCAGCAGTTCGTCGCGCCGTCGGGCTTCACGCTGGAGATGGACGGCAATCACCATCTGCACAAGCCGGTGATGATCGGCGAAGTGCGCGCCGACGGCCAATTCAACGTGGTGTGGCGCACCAAGACCGCGATTCGCGCGCAGCCGTGGAGCCCGTTCATCGCCGGCAATTCGAGCAAGCCGGACGTGGTCAGCTCGATTCCGGCGTTCCTGAAGCGCTCGCGCGTCGCCTGACCGCACGCCGGATCGTCTCGCGGGCGCAGTCGGCCGGCGCGGCGATCTGGTGTGATCCACAGAGGGGCGCGCCCGTCGCGGCCGCGGCTCTCTCGCGCGCGATGCCGCGCCGCCCCGCTGGTTTATCTTCAAAGGCCATCATGGCGTTTTCATTTCCGACGTTTGTACGACCAGGCGCACGCCGCGCAATCGCCAGCGTGGCGCTCGCGCTCCTCGCGTTTCTCGCGGGTGCGCCGCTTGCCGCGTTCGCGCTCGTCCCGGCCGATGTCGCGCCGCTCGCCGCCGACGACTTCGATGCGAAGTCCGCCGCCATCGACAAGCTGATCGCCAACCACGACAAGGAATCGGTCACGGTGCTCAAGGCGCTCTCCGAAGACAGCGCGCTCGCCACCGATGCCGGCGCCGTGCTGCTGCAAGACGGCGACGCCGCGCGCGACGCGGTCACCGGCAAGACCGTCGCCGCCGACGACGCGCAACCGGTCACGCTGAACAACCTGCTGCGCTCGAAAGTGGCCGGCGCGCTGTCCGGCCTGCAACTCGATTCGCCGGACAGGGCGACCCGTGAAGCCGCGATCGCCGCGCTGCTGCGCAACCCCGACCCGGCGATCAAGCCGCTGGTCGACGCGGCCCGCGCGAAGGAAACCGATCCCGCGCTGAAGAAGCGCCTCGACACGCTGTGGGCGATGACCGCCCTGCACGACGCCGATCCGGCCAGACGTCTCGAAGCCGTGCAACTGGTTGCCGCCCGGCACGATCTCGACATGAACGAACTGCTGCGCCCGCTCGTCGCGAAGAAGCCGGACGGCAGCTTCAATGAAGCCGACGAGCGCATCCGCGCGGCCGCGCAAAGCGGCATCGACGAACTCGATGCGATCCAGCGCCGCAGCCAGATCGCCGGCACGCTGTTCGCCGGCTTGTCGCTCGGCAGCGTGCTGCTGCTCGCCGCGCTCGGCCTCGCGATCACGTATGGCCTGATCGGCGTCATCAACATGGCGCACGGCGAATTCCTGATGATCGGCGCGTACGCCACTTACGTCGTGCAGAACCTGTTTCAGCGCTATGCCCCCGGCGCGTTCGACTGGTATCCGCTTCTCGCGGTGCCGGCCTCGTTCGCCGCGGCGGGGCTGGTGGGCATCGTGCTCGAACGGCTGGTGCTGAAGCATCTGTACGGCCGGCCTTTGGAGACTCTGTTGACCACCTTCGGCATCAGCCTGATCCTGATTCAGGCGACGCGCATGCTGTTCGGCGCGCAGAACGTGCAAGTGGTGAACCCGGCGTGGATGAGCGGCGGCGTGACCGTGCTGCCGAATCTGATCCTGCCGTACAACCGCCTCGCGATCCTGGCGTTCTCGCTGATCGTCGTCGGCATCGCGTGGACGGTGCTCACTAAAACGCGCCTCGGCCTCTTCGTGCGCGCCGTCACGCAGAACCGGCGCATGGCCGCGTGCGTCGGCGTGAAGACCGCGCGCGTCGATTCGTATGCGTTCGCGTTCGGCGCGGGCATCGCCGGTTTGGGCGGCTGCGCGTTGTCACAGATCGGCAATGTCGGACCCGACCTCGGCCAGAGCTACATCATCGATTCGTTCATGGCCGTGGTGCTTGGCGGCGTCGGCCAACTCGCCGGCACGGTGATCGGCGGCTTCGGGCTCGGACTCGTCAGCAAGGCGATCGAACCGTTCTGGGGCGCGGTGCTCGCGAAGATCGCGGTGCTGGTGCTGATCGTGCTGTTCATCCAGAAGCGTCCGCAGGGCATGTTCGCCCTCAAGGGCCGCAGCGCGGAGGCATGATGACATCGGCTACTTCATCGCCCCACGTCGGCACGGCGGGCAGCCGTGCCGCGGCCGGACGCGGCGCCGATTCCGGCTTCGCGCTCGGCTTGCCGCCGCGTCCCGCGCTGTTGTCGCGCCGCGCGTGGCTCGCGCTGATCGCGCTCATCATCGTGTTTGGCCTCGGCGTGCCGTTCGCGACACTCGTGGTGCCGGAGACGAGCCCGCTGCATCTGTCCGCCTACGCGATGACGATCACCGGCAAGTTCATGTGCTACGCAATCGCCGCGCTCGCGCTCGATCTCGTGTGGGGCTACTGCGGCATCCTGAGTCTCGGGCACGCGTTGTTCTTCGCGTTGGGCGGCTACGCGATCGGCATGTACCTGATGCGTTCGATCGGTCACGACGGCAAATACGGCAGCGACCTGCCCGACTTCATGGTGTTTCTCGACTGGCACCAACTGCCCTGGTACTGGCAAGGCACGCAGCATCTCGGCTACGCGCTGCTGCTGGTGGTGCTGGTGCCGGCGGTGGTCGCGTGGGTGTTCGGCTTCTTCACGTTCCGCTCGCGCGTGAAGGGCGTGTACCTGTCGATCATCACGCAGGCGATGACGTTTGCCGCGATGCTGCTGTTCTACCGCAACGAAACGGGTTTCGGCGGCAATAACGGCTTCACCGATTTCAAGCGCATCGGCGGATTTCCGATCACGCATGCGGGCACGCGCACGGCGCTGTTGCTGATCACGTTCGCGGTGCTGATTCTCGCGTTCATCGGCGCGCGGGCGATCGTCACGTCGAAGCTCGGCCGCGTGGTGACCGCGGTGCGCGACGGCGAAACGCGCTTGATGTTCCTCGGCTACAGCCCGCTCGCGTACAAGCTGTTCGTGTGGACCGTGTCCGCCGTCTTGTGCGGGATCGCCGGCGCGTTGTACGTGCCGCAGGTCGGCATCATCAATCCCGGCGAGATGTCGCCGGGCAACTCGATTGAAATGGCGATCTGGGTCGCGGTGGGCGGACGCGGCACGCTGATCGGGCCGATCGTCGGCGCGTTCGCGGTGAATGGCGCGAAGAGCTTTTTCACGGCGAACTTCCCTGAATACTGGCTGTTTTTTCTTGGTCTGATTTTCGTGCTGGTTCCGCTGTTCCTGCCGAACGGCATCATGGGGCTGATCGACATCGTGACGCGCAAGAGGAACCGTTCATGAACGAAAACCCGATGGTTCCCGACCTGGCGTTACCGGAACAACCCGCTGAACATTCGTTGAGCGGCGTCGCGAGCATGGGGCACGCGGTGGTGCCGGGGCAGATCGACATCTCGCACGGCACGATTCTGTACCTTGAAGACGTGACCGTGAGTTTCGACGGTTTTCGCGCGTTGAATGCGCTGACGCTTTCCATCGACGCCGGGGAACTGCGTTGCATCATCGGCCCGAATGGCGCGGGCAAGACCACGATGATGGATGTGATCACCGGCAAGACCGAGCCCGATTCGGGCAAGGTTTTTCTGGGGCAGTCGATCGATCTCACGCGCATGAATGAACCTTCTATTGCGCGTGCCGGGATCGGGCGCAAGTTTCAGAAGCCGACGGTGTTCGAGCAGCATCCCGTGTGGGAGAACCTCGAGTTGGCGATGAAGGCTGACAAGGGGTGGTGGTCGTCGTTACGGGCGCGGTTGGATCGCGAGGCGCAGGCGCGGATTGAAGAGACGCTTTTGTTGATCGGGCTCGAGAGTGAGGCGCGGCGGCTGGCCGGCGAGTTGTCGCATGGGCAGAAGCAGCGGCTCGAGATTGGGATGTTGCTGATGCAGCAACCGGCGTTGTTGTTGCTCGATGAGCCTGCGGCGGGTATGACTGATGACGAGACTATGCAGTTGGCTGAATTGCTCAATCATTTGCGGGGGACTTGTTCGATGATGGTTGTCGAGCATGATATGGAGTTTGTCGCTGCTTTGGCCGGCGAGGCCGGGAAGGTTACTGTCATGGCCGAAGGGCGTGTTTTGGCGCATGGGAGTTTGGATGAGGTGAAGAGGGATGAGACTGTTATTGAGTCTTATCTTGGGAGGTGAGGGCTGATTTTTTTGTTCTCTGATTTTTTGTTCTCTGGGTTTTTTGTTCTCTGGTTTTTTGGCCTTTACTTGATTTGTTAGTGGTCTATTAGCGTTGCCCCTGTGCGGGGCGGCACCTACTTTTCTTTGCCGGCCGCAAAGAAAAGTAGGCAAAAGAAAGCGGCTCACACCGCTAATTTTTAAGTGGGTCCCCTGGCTTGGAGGGGATCGTGGTGCATCTGGAATCCGTGTTCTCGCACACTCCGCGTTCGTGACAAGGCAGTCATACTTCCCGCCTCGCGCTCCGCGCTCGGCGGAAGGGTCCGCCAGCAAACCACCGGCTTCGTTTGCGCGCGTGGGAGCCGTCGGCTTCGCCTCGGCGTGGCGCTAAATGTGTGCGCAGAGCCAGGCACGAGTTGAATGGAAGCACCGCTTAGCCCAGAAGCAGTGCATGGTTCGATGAAACACCACTTAGCCCCAGAAGCTGCACGTGATTTGATGAAGTACCGCTTAGCGCCAGAAGCAGCGCATGGTTCGATGAAGTACCACTTAACCCCAAGCGCGCCGCGGGGTTTGATGAAGCACCGCATAGCCCCAAAAGCGCCGCATGGTTCGATGAAGTACCACTTAACCCCAAGAGCGCCGCGGGGTTTGATGAAGCACCGCTTAGCCCCAAAAGCGCCGCATGGTTCGATGAAGTATCACTTAACCCCAAGAGCGCCGCGGGGTTTGATGAAGCACCGCTTAGCCCAAAAGCGCCGCATGGTTCGATGAAGTACCACTTAACCCCAAGAGCGCCGCGGGGTTTGATGAAGCACCGCGACGGCGCGCGCAGCGTCGCCGGAAGAATGACTGCCTTGTCACGAACGCGGAGTGTGCGAGAACACGGATTCCAGATGCACCACGATCCCCTCCAAGCCAGGGGACCCACTTAAAAATTAGCGGTGTGAGCCGCTTTCTTTTGCCTACTTTTCTTTGCGGCCGGCAAAGAAAAGTAGGTGCCGCCCCGCACAGGGGCAACGCTAATAGACCACTAACAAATCAAGAGACCACAAACAAATCAAGCAAAGGCCACCACAGCAAAACCCCACCCCAACGGACGTTCAAAAAATGCTAGAAGTACAAAACCTAAACCAGTACTACGGCGGCAGCCACATCCTAAGAGACGTGAAGCTCACAGTGCCAGCCGGCAAACTAACAGTCCTACTGGGCCGCAACGGCGTAGGCAAGACAACCTTGCTGAGATGCCTGATGGGCGTAGTCCAAACCAAAAGCGGCTCGATCACCTGGCGTGACACGCCCATCACCAAACTCCCCACCCACTCGCGAGTAGAAAAAGGCCTGGCCTACGTCCCCCAAGGCCGCGACATCTTCCCGCGGCTAACGGTCGAGGAAAACCTGCTAGTGGGCGCCGCCAGCAAAAAAGCCCCAAGAAAAATCCCCGACCGCATCTACGAACTATTCCCCGTCCTGAAGGACATGCGCACCCGTCGCGGCGGCGATCTGTCGGGCGGTCAGCAACAACAACTCGCGATCGGCCGCGCGCTCATGAGCGATCCGCAACTGCTCATTCTCGACGAACCCACCGAAGGCATTCAGCCGTCGATCATTCAGGACATCGGCCGCACACTGCGTCAACTGGTCGAGGAAATGGGCATGACGGTACTGCTCGTCGAACAGTATTACGACTTCGCGAAAGACATCGCGGACCGCTATTGGGTCATGAGCCGCGGTGAAATCATCGCGGGCGGCGAAGGCGCCAACATGGACGCGGACGGCGTGCGCACACTCATCGCCGTGTGACGGATATGAGCCAACCCGCGTGCTATTCTCGCCGCATGCCGGGGCAATGCGGCTCACTCGCATAGGCACGCTCCGCCTCACTCCGTCCACCGCAAGTCCATTCGCATGTCGCTTCACGAAAACCACATCACGCTCGCGAGCGCGCCAACCGATAAGCAAGCCGACACGCAAACCGGCACCCACGCCGGCGCCCATTCGCAATGGCGCGCGCGTCTCGAACTCGGCTTCGTCAAGCACGACCAACGCACCACGCTCAAGCATCGGCTGCACGATGGCCCGCTGCGCGTGCAACGGCCGCTCTATCCCGAAGGCCATGCGATCTGTCATGCGGTGATCGTGCATCCGCCGGGCGGCATCGCGGGCGGCGATCAACTCGACATCGACGTGGCCGTCGGCGCCGGCGCGCATGCCGTCATCACCACGCCTGGCGCGACCAAGTGGTACAAGTCCAATGGACGCGCCGCGCAGCAAACCATCGCCGTGCGCGTCGGCGAGCACGCGAGGCTCGACTGGCTGCCGCAGAACAATATCGTTTTCGATCACGCGAACGCGATGCTCGATTTCTCGCTGACACTGAGCGAAGGCGCGACCGCCCTCGGCTGGGATGCGACGCAACTCGGGCGGCAAGCGGCCGGTGAGCGGTGGTCGGCGGGACGCTTGCAGGCGGTGTCGCGCATCGTGGGCGCGAATGGCGAACTGCTGTGGCTCGAACGCGCGAGCCTCACCGCCGACGATCCGCTGCGCGATGCCGCGCAAGGGCTGGCCGGCTTTCCGGCATATGGCGCGCTGTGGGCGGTCGGCGCCGCTTGCGACGATGCGCTCGCCGAAGCGCTCACCGCGCAACTACCGTTCGACGATACGCTGCGGGCGGCGGCCTCCTGCGTCACGCAAGGCGTGCTACTCGTGCGAGCGGTGTCGCGTTCCATGGAGACGCTGCAAAACGCGTTGACGAACTGCTGGCTTCAGCTCAGGCCGGTCGTGCATGGTGTCGATGCGGTGCCGCTAAGAATCTGGTCCACCTGATTCGCTTCATGGCTCGTGCCGCTGCATCGAGCCTTTCACCGCCGTAAGCACAGCAGCGCACCAAGCCGAGGCATCCGCGAGCCCCAACCCGGTGCGCGGCCGCGCCTTACGTCCAGCAAGCGCATGCTGCACCTGCATGGCACACACCTTGCGTTGAGAACCGTCACGATGCTGCCGCGTCCTGACGGCAGCCGACCGGCTTGCCGCCACCACCACCGCTTACATCACATGAACCGATCGACTCTTCGCCCCGCGCGCCGCGCCTGGCTCGCCGCACTGCTGCTCTCGCCCGTCCTCGCGCTCAATGCGCCCGCCGCTCACGCGGACACGCTCGACAACATCGCCAAGGCCGGCGTGCTGAAAGTCGCCGTGCCGGAAGACTATCCGCCGTTCGGTTCGGTCGGCGCGGACATGAAGCCGCAAGGCTACGACATCGAGACCGCCGCCCTGCTCGCGAAGTCGATGAACGTGAAGCTCGAACTGGTGCCCGTCAACAGCGCGAACCGCATTCCGTATCTGCAAACCGGCAAGGTCGATCTGGTGATCTCGTCGCTCGGCAAGACGCCGGATCGCGAGAAGGTCATCGATTTCTCGACCGCCTACGCGCCGTACTACCAGGGCGTGTTCGGTCCCGCCGACGTCAAGGTCGCCGGCCCCGCCGATCTCACCGGCAAGACGGTCGGCGCGACGCGCGGCGCGCTCGAGGAAATCGGTCTCACGCAAATGGCGCCGAACGCCACGATCAAGCGCTTCGAGGACAACAACGCGACCATCGCCGCGTTCCTGTCAGGCCAGGTGCAACTGATCGCCGCCGGCAATATCGTCGCCGCCGCGATTCTCGCGAAGAATCCGCCGCGCCGCCCGGAGCCGAAGTTCGTCATCAAGAATTCGCCGTGCTTCGTCGGCATGAACAAGAATGAAGCGCGCCTGCAGCAGAAAGTGAACGCCGCGCTCGCGCAAGCCAAGCAGGACGGCACGCTCAACACGATGTCGAAGAAGTGGTTCGGCGCGGCGCTGCCGACCGATCTGTAAGCGCGTCGTTAGCCAAACTTGATAGCGTGGCGGGCTTATCCGGCATTGCACTTGTCGTGGCCGCATCCCGTGCGTAGCATGCGATCGCGGCCATGACACGCAGCGCCTAACCTTGCCGCGGCCGGCCCCGCCCAGGCCCGGCGCAATCCAACGCACCCATTCGACGAAGCTGACTCGATGAAGCTGACACCCCGCGAGAAGGACAAGCTGCTGATCTTCACCGCCGCGCTGCTCGCCGAACGGCGCCGCGCACGCGGCCTCAAACTGAATTACCCGGAAGCGATCGCCTTCATCACCGCCGCGCTGATGGAAGCGGCCCGCGACGGCAAGACCGTCGCCGAGGTCATGCACTACGGCACCACGCTGCTCACGCGCGACGACGTGATGGAAGGCGTGCCGGAGATGATCCCCGACATCCAGGTCGAAGCCACCTTCCCCGACGGCACCAAGCTCGTCACCGTTCATCACCCGATCCCCTAACAGGCAGGCTCCATGATTCCCGGCGAACTCCTGATCGACGACGGCGAACACGAACTCAACGCGGGCCGCGCCACCGTCACCGTGGTGGTGTCGAATACCGGCGACCGGCCGGTGCAGATCGGCTCGCACTATCACTTCTACGAAGTGAACGCGGCGCTCGCCTTCGACCGCGAAACGGCGCGCGGCTTCCGCCTCAACATCGCGGCGGGCACCGCCGTGCGCTTCGAGCCGGGCCAGGAACGCACCGTCGAACTGGTCGAACTGGCGGGCGATCGCGTCGTCTACGGCTTCAACGGCAAGGTGATGGGCAAGCTGTGATGCGCCGCTTGCGCGCGCTTGCCCCGACCGCCCCGCTCATTTCCGGATCCACACCATGACCCTACGCATTGGCCGCCGCGCATACGCGGAAATGTTCGGCCCCACCACCGGCGACCGCGTGCGCCTCGCCGATACCGAACTGCTGATCGAAGTCGAGCGCGACTTCACCACCTACGGCGAAGAAGTGAAATTCGGCGGCGGCAAGGTGATTCGCGACGGCATGGGCCAGTCGCAACGCGTGCATGCCGACGTGGTCGATACCGTCGTCACGAACGCGGTGATTCTCGATCACTGGGGCATCGTCAAGGCCGACATCGGCATCAAGAACGGCCGCATTGCCGCGATCGGCAAGGCGGGCAACCCCGACATCCAGCCGAACGTGACGATTGCGATCGGCGCGGCCACCGAGGTGATCGCCGGCGAAGGCCTGATCGTCACGGCGGGCGGCATCGACACGCACATTCACTTCATCAGCCCGCAGCAGATCGAGGAAGCGCTCGCGAGCGGCGTGACGACGATGCTCGGCGGCGGCACCGGCCCCGCGACCGGCACCAACGCGACGACCTGCACGCCGGGGCCGTGGCATCTCGAACGCATGCTGCAAGCGGCCGACGGCTATCCGATGAATCTCGGCTTTCTCGGCAAGGGCAACGTGAGCCAGCCGCAACCGGCCTTGGAGCAGATCGCGGCGGGCGCGATCGGTTTGAAGCTGCATGAAGACTGGGGCACGACGCCGGCCGCGATCGACAACTGCCTCTCTGTCGCCGACGACACCGACACGCAAGTCGCGATTCACACGGACACGCTGAACGAAGCCGGTTTTGTCGAAGCGACCGTGGCCGCGTTCAAGGGCCGCACGATTCACACGTATCACACGGAAGGCGCGGGCGGCGGCCACGCGCCGGACATCATCAAGGTGTGCGGCGAGGCGAACGTGCTGCCCTCGTCCACCAATCCGACGCGCCCGTACACCGTCAACACGCTCGAAGAGCATCTCGACATGCTGATGGTGTGCCACCACCTGGACCCCTCGATCGCGGAGGACATCGCGTTCGCCGAATCGCGGATTCGCCGCGAGACCATCGCCGCCGAGGACATCCTGCACGATCTCGGCGCGCTGTCGATGCTCTCGTCCGATTCGCAGGCGATGGGCCGCGTGGGCGAAGTGATCATCCGCACGTGGCAGACCGCGCACAAGATGAAGGTGCAACGCGGCGCGCTGGCCGAGGACAACGCGCGCAACGACAACTTCCGCGCGAAACGTTACGTCGCGAAGTACACGATCAACCCGGCGATCACGCACGGCATCGCGCATGAAGTCGGTTCGATCGAGCCGGGCAAGTGGGCCGACCTGGTGTTCTGGGAGCCGGCGTTTTTCGGCATCAAGCCGTCGCTGATCCTGAAGGGCGGCATGATCGCGATGGCGCAAATGGGCGACCCGAACGCGTCGATTCCGACGCCGCAGCCGGTCCACTATCGCGAGATGTTCGCGACGCGCGGCGGCGCGCTCGGGCGCACGTCGTTGACCTTCGTCTCGCAGATGGCGGCCGATGCGGGCGTCGGCGAACGCTATGGCCTGAACAAGCGTATCGTTGCCGTGAAGAACTGCCGCAACATCTCGAAGGCGGACATGATTCACAACGCGTGGCGCCCCAGCATCAGCGTCGATCCGGAAACGTATCAGGTGATCGCCGACGGTCAGTTGCTGACCTGCGAACCGGCCACCGTGCTGCCGATGGCGCAACGCTATTTCCTGTTCTGACCATGCGCACCATCGACAAACTGATTGCCCCGCATCTGAAACTCGCGCCCGTGCTGGTGAAGCGCGCGCCGACCTTGACGCTCGCGTTCGACGAACGCCGCAAGAGCCGGCTCGCGGCAACGCTCGATAACGGCGAGGAAGTCGCGCTGCTGTTGCCGCGCGGCACGGTGTTGCGCGACGGCGATGTGCTCGTCGCCGACGACGGCGGTCTGGTGCGGGTGATCGCGGCGCCGGAAGCGGTGCTGTATGTTCGCGCGAAAGATGCATTGACACTGACGCGCGCCGCTTATCACCTCGGCAATCGTCATACGCCGGTGGAAGTCGGCGCGGACTACCTGAAGCTCGAATACGATCCGGTGCTGGCCGATATGCTCAAGCGCATCGGCGCGACCGTCGATCAGGTGTCGATGCCGTTTCAGCCGGAGTCGGGCGCGTATGGCGGCGGCCACAAGCACGGTCACGACGAGACGTTCGCTGAAGACTATGCGTTGGCGCAGCAGGTGTTCGGTGAGCATCATGGGCATGAGCATTCGCATGAGCACGACCCTGCGCACGACCCTGCGCACGACCACGGCGATCACGTCCACGACGAATCATGCGGCCACGGGCATCACCACCATCATGCGCATCGCTGAACTCACAGCGCTGCTGCATCTCGCGTCGCCGGCGCTGCCGATCGGCGCATTCAGCTACTCGCAGGGACTCGAAGCGGCGATCGAAGCGCAACTGATCACCGACGCGGACTCGGCCCGCGACTGGATCGCGAGCGGCCTGACCGACGTGCTCGCTCACGGCGAGCTGCCGTTTCTCGCGCATCAAATGGAACGCTGGCGCGCGCACGATGCAGCCGGCCTCGCGCAAGCCAACAGCGAATTCCTCGCGAGCCGCGAATCGGCGGAATTGAGGCGCGAAACCGGGCAAATGGGCTGGTCGCTGCGGCAACTGTGCGTCTCGCTCGAATGGGGCGATGCAGCGAGGCGCGACACGCTCGCCGCGATGACGCCGCTCGCGCAGCCCACGGCTTTCGCCTTCGCCGCCTACGCGCACGACACGGCCGTCGACGCCGCACTGGCCGCTTACGCTTTTAGCTGGGTGGAAAACCAGGCCGCCGCCGCGTTGAAGGCCGTGCCTTTGGGCCAACTCGCGGGCCAACGCATCATCGTCGCGCTGCGCGAGCCGATCGACGCCGCCGTCACGCGCGCCCTGGCGACGACGCCCGCCGACATCAACACCTTCGCGCCGCAGTTAGGCATTCTCTCGGCGCGTCACGAGTCGCAGTATTCGCGGCTCTTTCGCTCATAAGACGATCCATCATGAACGCACCTCATCATCCTGCCCACTCGTCCGCCCGCACGAAGAAACTGCCGCCGCTGCGCGTGGGCGTCGGCGGCCCGGTCGGCTCGGGCAAGACCACGCTGCTCGAAATGCTCTGCAAGGCGATGCGCGAACAGTACGACCTCGTCGCGATCACCAACGACATCTATACGAAAGAGGACCAGCGTCTGCTGACGGTGGCGGGCGCCTTGCCCGCCGAGCGGATCATGGGCGTCGAAACGGGCGGCTGCCCGCATACGGCGATTCGCGAGGACGCGTCGATCAACCTCGAAGCCGTCGATCGCATGCTGACGCGTTTTCCCGATGCCGACATCGTGTTCATCGAATCGGGCGGCGACAATCTCGCGGCGACCTTCAGCCCGGAACTGTCGGATCTGACGATCTATGTGATCGACGTGGCGGGCGGCGAGAAAATTCCGCGCAAGGGCGGCCCCGGCATCACGAAATCGGATCTGCTGGTGATCAACAAGACGGACCTCGCACCGATGGTCGGCGCGAACCTCGACGTGATGGCATCGGACGCGAAGAAGATGCGCGGCGAACGGCCCTTCGTGATGTGCAATCTGAAGGCGCTCGACGGGCTCGCGGAGGTGGTGAGGTTTATCGAGGCGAAGGGGTTGTTGAAGGTTTGAGGCGTTACTCGCCCGGATGACACTCGAGCAAGAACGCCATCATCTCCGTCGCGTCTTTCGACAGATAAAAGCGCACCATCTTTTCGTTGAAGTCACCGGCGCGCTGCGCCGGCACACTGATCGCGTCGATGCCGTTCGACATCAGCACGCCGTTCATCATGAAACGTGAGGTGCGCTTGTTGCCGTCGAAGAAAAACTGCTGCAACGCGCCGAACAGGAAGAAAGCGCAGCCGCGTTCGAACGCGTTGGGCACCTGATCGGTCAGCGCACGCGCGCCCGCGGCAAAAACGCGATTCAGTTCGGGGGCGCCCGGCAAGGTGGGCAACGGCGTGTGCCGCCCCGCCTCACCCAACGCAACGTCAGGTGTATAGCGCGTTTCCTCCCCTTCTCCTCGGAATACGCCCCACTCAAGCGCCTCGTTACGTGCAACGAGACGACGCAGGTCGCAAAACGTCGGCTTGTCGAGCGCGAACCGCCCCGTCTGCACAATGGCCAGCAGATGCTTCGAACTCTCCGCGAGGTTCAGGATCTGTTCGTGATCGGAGATTTTCCGGCCACCGACCGTGACGCCGTCGAGCAGCGTTTTTACCTCGGGAAACGTGAAGGGATTGCCTTCGAGCACACTCGCGTCCCACACGAATTCCGGCAGCATTCGATGAAAACGGAAGCACACCCGTTTGATCGAATGGGCGGGAATGTCTTGTGGAATCGCGGCGCGATCCCATTGAAAGCCGAGGTCGGTGAAGAGCGTCATCGCAGGCGGAAGAAGAAACAGTTCAAGTCTTAGGGCCACGCAGCGCGTGCCCCGATGTTCGCAGAATATATTATTTATCGACGCTCGAAACCTGAGCCACGCACGGCATCTCGCCAGCGATGCCCCTCACTCCGGCAACACCGCCATCAACACATCCACCGTCCGCGCGGTCGCTCCACGATGCCGAGCGGCGAACGCCGAAGCCGCGCCGCCCATCGCCAGCCGCCGTGCCCTGTCGTTGAACAGCTCGCGCAATGCCCGCGCCAGATCGGCCGGGTCTTGCACCTGCACCGCGGCGCCCGCCGCGACCGCATCCGCGGTGGCCTGCGTGAAGTTGAACACGTGCGGCCCGATCAGCACCGGCACGCCCACCGCGCACGCCTCGATCAGGTTCTGTCCGCCGAGCGGCAACAAGCTGCCGCCGATAAACGCCAGATCGGCAGCGGCATAGTAAGCGCCAAGTTCACCCATCGAATCGCCGAGCAGCACGTTCACTTCGGCGGGCAACGCAGGCACGTCGCCCAACACGCCCGCGCCCGACGCCACCTGCGCCGCCGGCGCCCAGCCCGAGCGCCGCTCCAACCGCAGCCCCGCTTTCTCGACCAGCGCCGCCACTTCGTTGAACCGCTGCGGATGACGCGGCACCAGGATCAACAACGCATCGTCGACGCCGAGCGCCGCGAACGCCTGCAGCACCAGTTGCTCCTCGCCTTCACGCGTACTCGCCGCGACCCACACCGGCCGCGCGCCGATCGCCGCACGCCACGCATGGCCGCGCGCCGCCAGCTCGGGCGGCGTGCTCATGTCGAACTTCAGATTGCCGAGCACCGCGACGTTGCGCGCGCCGAGCGCGGTGAGCCGCTCCGCATCCGATGGACTCTGCGCCAGCACGCGCGCAAAGCCGCCGAACACGCCCTTGGCCGCCTGGCCGAATTTCGCCGCGCGCCCGAACGAGCGCGCCGACATCCGCGCATTGGTCAGCACCAGCGGCACGTCCGCGCGACGGCATTCGTCGATCAGCGTCGGCCACACTTCGGTTTCCATCACGAGCCCCAACGACGGCCGCCATGTCCGCAAGAAACGCCGCACCGCATGCGGCATGTCGTAGGGCAAATAGCTGCGCAACACGCGGTCGCCGAAAATCTGCTCGCCGGTCGCGCGACCGCTCGGCGTCATATGGGTCAACAGGATGCGCGCATCGGGGCGCGCCTTGATCAGCGCGTCGATCAGCGGTTGCGCGGCGCGCGTCTCGCCCACCGATACCGCATGCACCCAGATCAACGGCGCGCTATCTTCGGGCAGCCGCCCGCGCGCATAACCGAAGCGCTCGCCGATATGCTCGCGATAGCCGCGCTCCTTGCGCGAACGGATCAAAAGACGCAGCACCGCCAGCGGCGCGACGATCCACCAGAGCGCGTTATAAACCGCCCTCAGCATCGGGGCTCCGCGTTCCTGAGCGCGCGCCTGAACACGCCGCGCAAAACCGGCCAACGGACAGCGGCGCTCAAACCAGCGCCCTGCCCTTCAGGCGTTCGAGAATGCCGAGCGGCGCGCATTCGGGCTGCGCCATCGCCTTGACCGGCAGGAAGAAAGTCTGCTCCATCATGAACTGGCCGGACATCACCGCGTGCGAGGTTTGGTCCGAGAAACAGATCCACACGCTGCCCGGCGGGAACGGCATGGTCTCCTGCGGGCTCGACTTCTGATAGTCGAGGTCGGCCTTCATGCCGTCGTGCAGATTCAGCATCAGATGGTCGTATTCGCTGCGCGGCGATTTCGTCACGTGCAGCAGATTCAGCAGCCATGCCGAGCCCGGCATTTGCGGCTTGATGCGCGGCAGAAAGCGCTTCGCCATGTCCTCGAACGGTTCGCCCACGCGCCACACGCGCGGCGCGCCATGCGGATTGATGTTGGTGAAGACGCGCAAGATGCGCTCGCCGTAGTTGGGCCGCGACGGGAACGCATCCACGTGCAGGCGGCTATCGTCCTTGCGCCATGACGTTTGGCGCGTTTCGACGTGATGCAGCCGCAAGCTCGTCGGCGCGACGCGCAGCTTGCCGTTGTATTCGGGAAAGAGCCCATCGACCAGCGTGCGCGCATTGGCCTGATAACGCGCGATCAGCGCGCGCACCGCCGATTGCGTGACCGCGTCGCCGGCCACGCCGTGCAGCGCGCCGCCGTTCGGTTCGAGGCTGATGTTCTTGCGGTTCGGATCGGCGAGCGCGGGGTCGAGCAGCGCCTGTTCGCCGCCTTCGATCGCAAAGCGCAGGTTCGGGAAATACAGCACCTTGCCGCGTTCGACGCCGGCAAGCAGCGTCTCGCGCGGCACGGACAGATTGCGTGCGTGCCAGTCGGCGTTCGCTACTTCGATGATCTGGGTTTCGTTCATGGTCGCCCTTGAAAACGGATGGAGCGTAAGGCGAGGCGCGCCGGTTCTTTACAACAGGCCGAAGCCGGCCAGCGCGGATTTGACCTCTTGCAGCGTGGGCGGCTTGCCGGCGGTGCCGAGATTGACGACGTTCGGCGACCAGTAGCCGCCGGTGCGCCACGCGGTCGCGAAATTGTACAACTCGACTGTCGGCCGCTTCAGCGCCGCCGCGATGTGAACCAGACCTGTATCAACCCCGACCGTCGCCGCGGCGCCTTCGATCAGGCCGACCACCGCGGGCAACGACAGCTTCGGCGGCACGATGGCCGCCGCGCCGAATTCCTTCGCGAGCCGCTCGCTCGTCGCGCGCTCTGACTCGCTGCCCCAGGGCAGCACGATCGACGCCCCGCGCCGCACCAACGACTGCCCCAACTCGATCCACGCGGCATCGGGCCATTGCTTGTCGGCGCGCGAGGTGGCGTGCACGAACACCACATAAGGCACCGGCAGATTCACCTTCGCCTCCGACAACGCCAGCGCGGCGCGGCCCGTGTCGATGCCGAAGTCGATCTCGTCGGTGGCTTGCGGCGGCGGGTCGTTCAGCGCCGCGGCCACCAGTTGGCGCGTGCGTTCGACCACATGCGTGCGCGGCTCGATCGGCACGCGCTTGCCGTAGAAGAAACGCACCGGCCATTCGAAGCCGGCGCCGTCCGTGCGATTGCCGAGGCCGACCAACGGTCCGCGCGCCATGCTCGCGACCCACGCGGTCTTGATGAGCCCCTGGCAGTCGATCACGAGATCGTAGTGCTCGGCGGCGAGCGCACGGCGAAACGCGCCGATCTCGCGCCAGTTGTCGGCCGAGAGGATGCGCTTGCGCCAGCGCCGCAGCGACACGGGAATCGCCCGCCGCACGCCGCTGACGAGTTCGACCAGGCCGACGAAGCTTTCTTCGACGAGCCAGTCGATCTGGGCTTCGGGATGGCGGCGCCGGATGTCGGCGATCACCGGCATGTTGTGAACGACGTCGCCCAATGACGACACCCTCACGATCAGAATCTTTTGCGCGCTCAAGAGTGGGAAAACCGGTTATCCGGCCCGAAGATGCGTTGAGAGAGCCCCCGAACCTGCCGCTTCGCGCCAGGCCTCCCGAGGGGGTGAGAAAACGTGGGGCGGCCCGGCGTTTTCTCACGAGGTCGGCAATTTTAGCGCGTCACAGGTAAGTGGCATGAAAAAACGCGGCGCGGTAAGTGAAACCCGCGCCGCGTTGGCTGGCGGCCCGCGCGTTCAATTCGAACCGCGCCGCCGCCGTGGTTGTGCTTCTTTGCTGCTTCTTTGCTGCCTGCTTGCTGCGTGCTTGCTACCTTGAAACCGCCACAGCGTTCAGAACGGCAGCTTCGCGTCGGCCTTCTCCGCGAGGATCACGCGACGGAAGTCTTCCTGGATGCGTTTGAGCGCCGCATCGTTATCGGCTTCGAAGCGCATCACCACCACCGGCGTGGTGTTCGACGAACGCGCAAGGCCGAAGCCGTCGGGATACTCGACGCGCAAGCCGTCGATCTTCACGACGTCGTCCGCGCCGGTGAACTGCGCGTTCTGCTGCAGGCGCGCGATCAGTTCGAAGTTCTCGCCTTCCTCCAGCTTCAGTTGCAGTTCTGGCGTGGAGTTCGAGTTCGGCAGCGAGTTCAGCAACTGGCTCGGATCGGCCACGCGCGTGAGGATTTCCAGCAGACGCGCGCCCGTGTACAGGCCGTCGTCGAAACCGTACCAGCGGTCCTTGAAAAACACGTGGCCGCTCATCTCGCCGGCCAGCGGCGCGCCGGTTTCACGCAGCTTCGCCTTGACGAGCGAATGGCCGGTTTTCCACATCAGCGGTTCGCCGCCCTTGTCCTTCACCCACTTGGCGAGATTGCGCGTGCACTTCACGTCGTAAATGATCTGCGCGCCCTTGTTGCGCGACAGCACTTCTTCCGCGAACAGCATGAGCTGACGGTCGGGATAGATGATCTGGCCGTCTTTCGTGACCACGCCCAGGCGGTCGCCGTCGCCGTCGAACGCGAAGCCGATTTCGGCGTCGGTTTCCTTCAGCGCGCGAATCACGTCCTGAAGGTTTTCCGGGTGAGCCGGGTCGGGGTGATGGTTCGGGAAGTTGCCGTCGATCTCGGTGAACAGTTCAACCAGTTCGCAGCCGAGCTTCTTGAAGAGCCTGGGAGCGAGACCACCGGCCACGCCGTTGCCCGTGTCGACCACGATCTTGATCGGCCGCGTGAGTTTGATGTCGCTCGCGATGCGATCGAGGTAAGCATCCTCGATGTCGTACTCGGTGTAGGTGCCGCTGCCCGCCGAAAAGTTTTCGTCGACGATGCGCTGATGCAGCGCGAGGATCTGCTCGCCATAAATGGCCGCGCCGCGCAGCACCATCTTGAAGCCGTTGTAGTCGGGCGGATTATGGCTGCCTGTCACGACGATGCACGAATCGACGCGGCGTTCGCCGCCGTCGAGCTGCAACGGCACGCTGGCCGCGAAGTAGCCGACCGGCGTCGGCACCATGCCGACATTGACCACGTCGACGCCGGCCGCACGCAGACCGTCCGACAGCGCCTGAATCAGTTCGGGGCCCGAGAGGCGCCCGTCACGCGCGACCACCACGGCGTCGCCGCCTTGCGCGCGCACTTCGCTGCCGAATGCGCGGCCGATCGAACGCGCGGCGTCGGCGTCGAGCGTCTTGCCGATCACACCGCGAATGTCATACGCCTTGAAAATGGATTTGGAGATCATGTTGGCTCACTTGCGTGCAATGGAAAATTTTGACCGGCACATCGCCGAGTGATCGGTAAAACTAGCTGTCATACCGGGCGATGCACCCTTGCCGGAAGCGATCCGGTTCCAACTTATAATTGCGCTTTTCGGACCAGCCTGGTAGCGCCATTCTAATGCTTAGACGCCCTCCCTTTGTAAAGTTGCCGCGACGATCGGCCAGGTGGGCAGCGACGCGCATCGCCACCGCACCATGCGCGCGACTCGCGCCATCCGGGCGCCGCGGAGAAGCGAACCGGCGAGCGCTCACCGGATGCTGACGCTCAAGCGCTTCGCCAATCCCGACGTGACGCGCGCCTTCACCAATATCATCTGGCTCGGGCTCGAACGGCTCACGCAGATCGGCGTGGCGATTCTGATCAGCGGCATGGTGGCGCGTTACTTCGGACCGGACACCTTCGGCAAATGGCAGTACGCGAACACGCTGCTGCTGGTGTTCTCGCCCATCACCTGGGTATGCGGCGCCGAAATCCTGGTGCCCACCATCGTCAACCGCCCGCCCGCTCAACTCGGCACCGTACTCGGCAGCGCTTTCGCGCTGCGCTTTTACGTCTCGGCCGCAGCCTTGCTGCTCACCTGGCTCGCCATCGCGCTGCACGTCTTCGAGCCGCTCGTCGGCGCGATGCTCGCCGGTCTCGCGGTGACGATGCTGTTTCGCGAGCCCTTCGTCGGCGTCATCAATGCGTGGCTGCAAAGCATGACCTACAGCAAGCCGCAGTTGCTCACCAGCATGAGCACGGCGGTGCTGAAAGCCGCGCTCGTCTACCTGCTGGTGCGCACGGCGACGGCGCCCGCGCACTTCGGCTGGCTGTGGGCGCTCGAATCCGCGGCCATCGGCGCCGTGCTGCTGATCTACTACGCGCGCCGGCATGGCGGCAAGCTCGGCTGGCATGTCGAGCGCTCGCTTCTCAAGCATTTCGCGAGCGCGGGCACGGTGTTCTGGCTGGGCCTCATCTGCATGTATCTGTTCCTGAAACTCGACCGGCTGATGCTCGAACGCGCGATTTCGTTCGCCGACCTCGGGCGCTATTCCGCCGCGCAGCAGTTGAACGAAAACTGGATCATGCTCGCGCTGATGCTCGCGCAGACCATCGCGCCCGCCTTCATCTACCGCGTGCAGGACGCCGCGCATCTGCGCCGCAACGTGTGGCGCCTGAGCGCGCTGACCGCCGTGTTGATGGTGAGCGGCGCGCTCGTGCTCGATCTGCTGGCCGGGTTCATCATCCGCCGCGTGTTCGGGCCGGGCTTCGAAGGCGCGATCGAGATTTTTCGCTGGGCCGTGTGGCTTTCGGTGCCGGCGGGCATCGAGGCGGTCAGCAATCTTATCGTGCTCAAATATCAGGCCAAATTCGTGTTGCTCACGAAATGGCTGCTGGCGTTGGCCGTCGCGTTCGTGGTGAATCTGCTGGCGATCCCACGGCTCGGGGCTTACGGCCCGCTCGTGGGACTTGCCGCCGGTTATCTGGCCGCCGTGTCGGTTAATCTTTATTACATTCGTTTCAAATTGCGCCCATGACGAATTCATCCGCCGCGCATGTTTCGCTCGACGACGTCGCGGTGCTCATGCCCGCCTACAACGGCCAGGCCGACGTCGATCTCACGCTGGCTTCGTTCAGCGAGAGCGCGCCGATTCACGTGATGATCGTCGACGACGGCAGCACGCCGCCGATCGTCGCGCCGGCTATCCCCAACATGCACATCGAGGTGCTGCGCATGCCGCGCAACGGCGGCATCGAGCGCGCGTTGCAAACCGGCATCGACGCCCTCGCGCAGCGCGGCTTTCGCTACGCGGCACGCATCGACGCGGGCGACCGCAGCGTGCCGCAACGGCTCGCGAGGCAGCGCATGTTCATGGAACTGCATCCGCGCGTGGCGGGCCTCGGCATGTGGACGCAAGTCGTCACGCGCGAAGGCAAGCCGCTCTTCATGCTGACGCCGCCCGCCGAACCGAACGCGATCCGGCGCTTGCGCTTCTTCCGCTCATGCCTCGCGCATCCTTCGATGATGCTGCGCATCGACGCCGTGCGCGCGGTCGGCAACTATCGCGCCGACTACCATGCCGCCGAGGACCTCGATCTGTTCGTGCGTCTGATGGAGCGCTATGACTGCGCGAACCTGCCGGAACTCGGCCTTTACTACGAGTTGAACGAAGGCGGCATCAGCGCGACCCGAAGGCGCCGCCAGGTGAACTCGACACTGCGGCTGCAACTGCGTTACTTCAACGCCGCCAATTTCTACGACTGGCTCGGCCTCGCCAAGAATCTGCTGCATCTGGTGACGCCCTACCGCGCGTTGCAGCGGGTCAAGCGCGGCTTGCTCGCGCCGCGTGCGAGCCATTAGCCCGTGAACGATTCATTCTCCATTCAACGCCCGATTCGCCGTCCCATTCACCGCCGAGCCCGTTCCCGCATGAAGCCTGTCCTGAAGTCGACGCCCGCGCTGCGCATTACACTCGTGTGTAACACCGCCTGGGCAATCTATACGTATCGGCAAGGGCTGATTCGCATGCTGGTGGGGCGCGGCGTCGACGTGACGGTGCTCGCGCCGCGCGATCGCACGTTCGAGCTGCTCACGGCAATGGGCTGCCGCTGCATCGAATTGCCGGTGGCGTCGAAAGGCACCAATCCGCGCGACGACCTGCGCACGCTGGTCGCGCTCTACCGGCAATACCGGACCATCCGCCCGCACGTGGTGTTTCACTACACGATCAAGCCGAACATCTACGGCTCGATCGCGGCGAAGCTCGCGGGCGTGCAGTCGGTTGCGGTGACTACCGGCCTCGGCTACGTATTCATCCAGCACAGCCGCGCCGCGCAGGTCGCCAAGAAGCTGTATCGTTTCGCGTTCCGTTTCCCGCGCGAAATCTGGTTTTTGAATCGCGACGATCAGAGAGCGTTTGTCGAGCAGAATTTGTTGGTGCATCCTGAGCGTGCGCGGCTGTTGCATGGGGAAGGCGTCGATCTGGAGCAATTCGCCTTCACGCCCTTGCCCGAGCGCGCCGAATTCAGGTTCGTGCTGATCGGCCGGCTGTTGTGGGACAAGGGCGTCGGCGAATACGTGGAAGCCGCGCGGCGCTTGCGTGAACGTTATCCGCACGCGCGGTTCCAACTGCTCGGTCCGGTGGGCGTCGACAATCCGAGCGCGATCACGCACGCCGAAGTCGCGGCGTGGCAACAGGAAGGCATCATCGACTATCTCGGCGAGGCGCACGACGTGCGGCCTGTCATCGCCGAGGCGGATTGCGTCGTCTTGCCGTCGTACCGCGAAGGCGTGCCGCGCACGCTGATGGAAGCGTCGGCGATGGGCCGGCCCATCGTCGCGACCGACGTGCCGGGCTGCCGCGAAGTGGTGACCGACGGCGTCAACGGATTGCTGTGCGAGGTGCGCAACGCGGAAAGTCTCGCGGCGCGGCTCGCGCGGATGCTCGACATGAGCGGCGCCGAGCGCCGCGCAATGGCTGAACGCGGCCGCAAGAAAGTCGCGGAAGAATTCGACGAACGCGTGGTCGTCGAGACGTACAAGGACCTGGTGCAAAAAATGACGGGCGTTTTACTTTAACGGAGCAACAGAATGACCACGAAGGGCACGATTCTGGTAACGGGCGGCGCGGGCTTCATCGGCTCGCACACCTGTGTCGAACTGCTGAACGGCGGTTACGACGCCGTGGTAATCGACAATCTCGTGAACAGCAACCGCGAATCGCTGCGGCGCGTGGAGCAGATCACCGGCCGCGCGGTGAGCTTTTACGAAGCGGACGCGCGCGACGAAGCGGCGCTCAACCGCATTTTCGACGCGCATCCGATCACGGGCGCGATTCACTTCGCCGCGCTCAAGGCGGTGGGCGAGTCGGTGGCGAAGCCGATCGAGTACTACAGCAACAACGTCGGCAGTTTGCTGGCCTTGCTCGGCGTGATGCGCGATCGCAACGTCAAGCAGTTCGTGTTCAGTTCGTCGGCCACGGTGTACGGCGTGCCGAAAAGCTCGCCGATCGACGAGTCGTTTCCGCTGTCGGCCACCAACCCTTATGGCCAGTCGAAGCTGATCGCGGAGCAGGTGTTGCGCGATCTCGAAGTGGCCGATCCCTCCTGGCGGATCGCGACGCTGCGCTACTTCAACCCGGTCGGCGCGCACGAGAGCGGCTTGATCGGCGAGGACCCCGCCGGCATTCCGAACAACCTGATGCCCTATGTCGCGCAAGTGGCGGTCGGCAAGCTGGAGAAGTTGCGCGTGTTCGGCGGCGATTACGAAACGCCGGACGGCACGGGCGTGCGCGACTACATTCATGTGGTCGATCTCGCACGCGGGCATCTGGCCGCGCTCGACGCGCTCGTCACCCAGGATGCGAGCTTCGTGGTGAATCTCGGCACGGGCCAGGGCTATAGCGTGCTGGACGTGGTGCGCTCGTTCGAAAAAGCCTCGGGCAAGCCGGTGCCGTACGAGATCGTCGCGCGCCGCCCCGGCGACGTGGCCTCGTGTTTCGCCGATCCGGCGGCGGCCGAGAAAATCCTCGGCTGGCGCGCGCAGTTCGGCATCGAGCGGATGTGCGCGGACCATTGGCGCTGGCAGTCGTCGAATCCGAGCGGCTTCGTGTGACCTGACAGGAACGGCTTGCCGGCCCACGCGCGCGTCATGCGCGCTCACCGGCAAGCCACGCGCGCCAACCGCCGAACCCGGTAATGTCGGTCCCGGAGTCCACCCCGAAACTTTCGCACACGAAGCCGGTGACCCACTCGCCATTCGCCAGTTCAACCTTCCCCAGCGCAAGCGGAGAGGGAATGGTCGCGACGAACGAACCCAACTCCAGGCTCGGCATCTCCCAGACCTCCACCGCGATCGCCCTGCCGCCGTCCGGCACTCGCCACATACCGGGCCGACTCGTACCGCCCGGCGTGGCGGCCAGCGCGGCCAACCGGTAATTCGGCGCTGTGTGCGTCGCCGCTATCAGGCGTGCGCCGCGGCAGACCAGTTCACGATTGAGCGGCAAACCCTGCATATGCGCGCCGCACACCGCGACGCGCACCCGATCGTTGAGCGCCGCCGAGCGCTCGCTCGTATCGGTATCGGGCTTGCCGTGCCCGACGCATGCGACACCGCTCATGCGCTGCAACGTATCGGCCACGCTCAACAGATACTGATCCGTGAACGCGCGGCCGAACACGGTCACGCCCCACGGCAAGCCGTTCGCCATGAACGCGGTCGGCGTCGCGACGGCCGCATAGTCGAGCAGGTTCATGAAGTTCGTGTAGTAGCCGAGCAGCGAGTTCGGCCCGATCGGGTCGCGCTCCAGTTCCGCCAGCGTGACGGGCCGCGGATACGTCGGCGTGAGCACGAAGTCCAAGGGTTCGAGCGCGGCATCGCAGACAGCCTTCAACGCCTGCAGGCGGTATTGCGCGCGAAAGAGTTCGACAGCGCTCGCGCCCGGTGCGCGCGCCAGCACGTCGCGAATGACCGGCAGCACCGCATCCGCGTCGGCCTCCAGCAACTCGCCCGCGACGCTGTACCGCTCCGCGACCCACGGACCTTCATAGAGCAGTTTTGCCGCTTCGACGAAAGGCGCGAAGTCGATGTCGACGGCTTCACCGCCCGCCGCCTCGAGTATCGCGCGCGCCGCTGCGAACAGCGCGGGGCTTTCCGCGCAGTCCGCGAAATAGAGTGCCGACGGCACGCCGAAGCGGAACTTCGTCGGCGTGCCGAACGCGCGTGCGTCGTTCCACTGCGGATTCCTTCGGCTGTAGGCATCGCGCGGATCGGGCCGCGCGGTCAGCGCGAGCAGTTCGCTGGCCTCGTGCGCGGTGGCCGTGAAGTACGTCACGCAATCGAGCGTGCGGCAGGCCGGCACGACGCCGGCCGTCGACAGCAATCCCCTGGTCGCCTTCAGTCCGACGAGGTTGTTCAGTCCCGCGGGCACGCGGCCGGAGCCGGCAGTGTCGGTGCCGAGCGCGAAGCTCGCGAGGCCCAGCGCGACCGCCAGCGACGAGCCCGCGCTCGATCCGCCCGACGGATAGTCGGGATGCACGCTGTTGCGGCACTTGCCGTAGGGCGAGCGCGTGCCGTTCAGGCCGGTGGCGAACTGGTCGAGATTGGTCTTGCCGAGCGGCACGGCGCCCAGTGCGATCAACTGCGCGACGAGCGTCGCCGATTCCGCCGGCATATAGGCGAACGCCGGACACGCCGCCGTGGTCGGAATGCCGGCGAGATCGATGTTGTCCTTGATGGCGAACGGAATGCCGTAGAGCGGCAATGCATCGATCTGCTGGGTGTCCAGCCAGTCCAGGTAGGGCGCGAGTTCGGCGTCGTCCAGAAGGCGGATGAACAGATGAAACTCGGGATCGAGCGCCGCGGCTTTCGCCAGCAGATCGCCGATCAGTTGGCGCGGCGTGAGCGTCTTCGCGCGGTAGGCGGCGCGCAGCGTGGAGAGGCGCAAATCGAATGAAGACATGAGTGGGTTCCCCGAATGGTCCAATTCAAATACGTTCGATGACGGCGACACGCTGCCCCGCGCGCACCGGCGAGCCAGGCGCCACATGAATCTCGCCGACGGTTCCCGCACACGGCGCGCACACGGCAATCTCCATCTTCATCGACTCGATCACGAGCAGCACGTCGCCCGCCGCGACGGTGTCGCCCGACGCCGCTCTCACCTGCCACAGGCGGCCGGCGATCTCGCTCTCGACCGCCACTTCGCCGTCTTTCAGCGGCGCCGGTTCGGCGCCCTCGGCGATAGGCGCATCGAAGGACGCTTCCGTTGTCCCGGCTTCGCGCCAGCGCTCGCGTTCGGTCTGAAACGCGGCTTGCTGACGCGCGCGGAAGTCCTGGATGCCGGCGGCTTCGCGCGCAAGAAACGCTTGATAGTCCGCCAGCGACAGCACGCTCTCGTCGATTTTCAGCGGGTATCGGCCGAGCGGAAAATCCGCGCGGATGCGCAGCAGTTCGTCGGCGCTGACTTCGTAAAAACGGATCTGATCGAAGAAGCGCAGCAGGTACGGCCGCCCCGCAAAATCCGCGAAGTCGCGATAGCGATTCCACATCTGCAGCGTGCGGCCGACGAACTGATAACCGCCCGGCCCCTCCATGCCGTACACGCACAGATACGCGCCGCCGATCCCCACCGAGTTCTCCGCCGTCCACGTGCGCGCGGGGTTGTACTTGGTCGTCACGAGCCGGTGACGCGGATCGAGCGGCGTGGCGACCGGCGCGCCGAGATACACGTCGCCGAGCCCCATCACCAGATAGCTGGCGTCGAAGACGATCCGTTTGACCGCGTCGATCGAATCGAGGTCGTTGATGCGGCGGATGAACTCGAGGTTGCTCGGACACCAGGGCGCATCGTTGCGCACCGTCGTCATGTATTTGTCGATCGCGAGCCGGCACGCGGGATCGTCCCACGACAGCGGCAAATGCACGATGCGCGACGGCACGCGCAAGTCCTTCTGCAACAGCACGTCCTGCCATGCGCGCTCGACGATCGCGAGCAAGCGCGCGAGCGGCAGGCTGTCGGGCCGATAGTGAATCTGCAGCGAACGGATACCCGGCGTCAGATCGATCACGCCCGGCAACGCCAGCGCTTGCAGCGACTGCATCAGCGCATGACCGCGGAAACGCAGCACGAGATCGAGTTCGGTGGGACCGATTTCGAGCAGCAGATGCGTATCGCCCGACACGCGCGCGACCAGGCGCTCGCGATCCGCGCCGGTATCGAGGACGATCGGCGACGTGAGGGGCGCGTGCGGTGTGGCGGCGGGTTGTGCCGCTTGTGCCGCTTCCGCGTCGCATTCGAGCGTCCGCAGTTCGTGCTCGCGCCGGCGCATCGCCTCGCGCGCCTCGGCGATCTGGACCGGCACGAAGCGCAGCTTGTCACCGGCCTTCAACTGGCCGATCTGCCACAGATCGGCCTCGATGATCGTCACCGGGCACACGAAGCCGCCCAGGCTCGGACCATCGGGTCCGAGGATCACCGGCATGTCGCCGGTGAAATCGACGGCGCCGACCGCATACGGGTTGTCGTGAATGTTCGACGGATGCAAGCCCGCCTCGCCGCCGTCCTCGCGCGACCACTCCGGCTTCGGTCCGATCAGGCGTACGCCGGTGCGGCTGGAGTTGAAATGGATCTCCCATTCGGTGTCGAAAAACCGTTCGATATAACGCGGACTGAAGTATTCGGGCGCGCCGTGCGGACCATAGATCACGCGCAGCGTACGCACCGCCGCCAGCGCCGGGACGTGGGCGAGCGCAGCGCCCGCACGCTTGTCCCGCAACGGCTGAAGATGCAGCACGTCGCCGGCGCGCAGCGCTCGGCCGCCGTGGCCGCCGAACTGGCCCAGCGTGAACGTGCTGCGGCTGCCGAGATACACGGCGACATCGAAGCCGCCGCGCACGCACAGATACGCACGCGCGCCCGCGCCGCGTATCGTGCCGAGCGCGAGCGTCGAGCCGGCGGCGACGAACAGCGCGGTGTTCAAAGGCTGTTCGATATCGTCGAGCGTCAGCGGCAAACTCGCGCCCGTCACGGCGACGACCGCATCCGTGTTGAAACGCAGGATCGGTCCGCTCATCGTGATTTCGAGCGCGGCGGCATCGGTGGCGTTGCCCAGCAGCCGGTTGCCGAGCCGCAACGCGCGATCGTCCATCGGACCCGACGGCGGAATGCCGACGGCCCAGTAACCGAGCCGCCCCGGATGATCCTGCACGGTAGTCTGCCGGCCGCCGCTGACGACTTCGACCGTGCTCGCCCGATAGGCGAGCCCTTCGAGGCAGCGCGTCCACGGCTCGCCGGACGCGAAGGGCCGGTCGTCGAGAATCTGGCGCAGGTAGTCGCGGTTCGTCTCGATGCCATAGAGGCGCGTGTTCCCCAAGGCGTCCGCGAGCGCGTGGCGGGCCTGGTCGCGCGTCGCCGCCCAGGCGATCAGCTTCGCCAGCAGCGGATCGAAATAAGGCGGCACGTCGCAACCCGCATCGATCCACGTATCGATGCGCAGCGCGCGGCCCTCGGCGGGAGGAAACGCAACGTCGGTCAGCAGGCCCGGACTCGGCTTGAAGTCGCGGCCCGGATCCTCGGCATAGAGCCGCGCCTGGATCGCGTGACCGTGCGGCTTCAGACCCGCCGCGAGCTCGTGCAACGGCGCGAGCGTGCCGGCCGCCAGTTCGATCATCCAGCGCACCAGGTCCACGCCCCACACCTGTTCGGTCACGCCATGCTCGACCTGGAGGCGCGTATTCACTTCGAGAAAATAGAATTGCCGCGCGAGGCTGTCGTAGACGAATTCCACCGTGCCGGCGGAGCGGTAATGCACCGCTTTCGCGAGCTTGATCGCGGCCTCGCACAAGGCTTGCGACATGCCGTCCGGCAAACCGGGCGCAGGCGTCTCCTCGAGTACTTTCTGGTTGCGCCGCTGCACCGAGCAGTCGCGCACGCCGAGCGCGATCACGTCGCCGCGGCCGTCGCCGAATACCTGCACTTCCAGATGCCGCGCCCGCTCGATGTATTTTTCGAGGAACACGCCGGCGTCGCTGAAGTTGTTCTGACCGAGGCGCTTGACCGCGTCGAAATGCGCGCCGAGTTCGTCGGCGTTCCAGCACACCCGCATGCCGATCCCGCCCCCGCCCGCCGTGCTTTTCAGCATCACCGGATAACCGATCGCCGCGGCCGCCGCGAGCGCGGCGCGCAGATCGTCGAGCAGGCCGGTGCCCTCCAGCATCGGTATCCGCTCTTTTGCGGCGATGGCGCGGGCCGTGTGCTTGAGGCCGAACGCGCGCAACTGCTCGGGCGTCGGTCCGATGAACGCGATGCCCGCCGCTTCGCACGCTTCGCCGAAAGCCGCGTTCTCCGAGAGAAACCCGTAGCCCGGATGAATCGCCTGAACGCCCTCGCGGCGCGCGATGTCGAGGATCTTGTCGATGTCGAGATAGGTGGCCGACGCGGGACCGTCGCCGAGCGCGTGCGCGATGGGCGCCTCGCTCACATGCAGGCTCGCGCGATCCGCTTCCGCATACACGGCGACCCCGGTTACCTCGAGTTCACGCAGCGTTCTGAGAATGCGGCACGCAATGGCGCCGCGATTGGCGATCAGGATTTTCTCGAACATGAGATGACTGGATTCATCGGCGGGTCGTCCCGCCACGTGGGAGATGCATGCCGGGGTCGTCCGCGGCAGCATGCACGGCACAGGTACGCGTCAGCGCCCCGCGTGCGTGAGTTGTTCGCGCGTGAGCGTGCAGCAGCGGCCGGAACGGACCAGCAGCACGTAGTAGAGCCAAAGGCGGATGCGCTTCAGTTCCATATCAGCAACTCCGCGGGCGTGGGGTTGTAGGCGTTGCACGGATTGTTCAGTTGCGGGCAGTTGGAAATCAGCACGATGACGTCCATTTCCGCGCGCAGTTCGACGTACTTGCCCGGCGCAGAAATGCCGTCCTCGAACGTGAGACCGCCTTCCGAGGTCACCGGCACATTCATGAAGAAGTTGATGTTCGCGCCGATATCGCGCTTCGACAGGCGGCCGTCGTGCGCGCAGGCACGCAGGTAGTTGTCCCGGCAGCTATGCATGTAGCGCTTTTCCAGCGCGTAGCGCACGGTGTTGCTTTCCTGCGCGCACGCGCCGCCGAGCGTATCGTGACGGCCGCACGTGTCGGCGACGATCGTGAGCATCGGTTTGCCGAGGTTCGAATACAGCACCGTGCCCGTCGTGAGATAAAGGCTTCCCTGCCGGCGCAACGTGCGTTGCGGGTCGAAGCGTTCGCGCGGATCGGCGAGGCTATAGAACAGCGTATCGACTGCCTGATTGCCTTCGAGATCGAGAATGCGCAGCGTCTGTCCGGCGCGCAGTTCGTGCAGCCAGGGTTCGCCGGCCGCGAGCGTCTCGCGAAACACCGCCTGTTCGGGGCGCTTGTCGCTGAGCGTCAGCGTGTTCGTCATGATGTCGGCTCCCGTCAAAGAAAGAAACGTTCGGTGTTGATGAACCCGCGCACGTTTTCGTCGCAGGACGTGCGGCACAGCTCGGCGACGTCGGGCGACGCATGGCTCAACGTGAGCTTGACCGGCTTGGGCGCGTAATGCGGATCGGGATCGAGCGGGTGCTGGATCGCGGTCAGCACGACGAGCGTGTTCATCGGCGCATACAGTTCGACGTAGTCGCCCGCCTTCGAATTGCCGGGCACGAAATTCAAGGCGCCCGCATGTGTGACGTCGACGCGGCTAAAGAGATTGAGCGTCATCAGCAGATCGGAAATGCCGAGCCCCCACTTGCCCATTTCGACGAGCAGGTTGTCGGCGCCGTTGCGATGGAACGCGTTGCGCAGTTCCTGATAGCGGCCCGTGCCGTAGCGCTCGTGCACTTCCTCGGCGTTCGATACGCCGCCGATGCTGTCGTGCCAGCCGCAGGTGTCCGCGACGATCGCGGCGAGCACGCAGCCCATGTCGGAGTACAGGCAATGACCGGCGGTGAGCTTCGCCGTGTGCTGGCACTTGAGCGTATCGGGCAGGTTGAGCCGTTCGCTCTTCTCGGCGGCGTTGACCAGCATGACGCTGACGTTCGCGCCGCCGCGCAGGTCGGTGATTCGCAACGATTGGCCGCGCTTGACGATCAGCGATGCGTGGCCGCCGCCGGGGATGGTTTCTTCGAGTAACACGTTCATGTCGTTCATGATTTTTCTTCACACGGAGATCGTGGCGATCCGCGAGTCGACCCGCGCGTCGACCCGTTCCGCGCCCCGCACGACGGCCTGGGCCAGATGGAGGGACGATGCGCTGGCGCGGCTGTGGTCGAGCGGAATGTTGTAGGTGATGCGCGCGCCATAGGCGCCAGGCGCCTGCGGATCGACACGGACCTTGTCGAACACCAGCACGCGGCTGCCGAGCGTGAAACCTTCCTTCAGGTCGTGCGTGACCATGAAGATCGTCAGCTTCGTTTCGCGCCATAGCCCGAGCAGCAAGTCGTGCATGTCCTTGCGGATGCCGGGATCGAGCGCGCCGAACGGCTCGTCGAGCAGCAGCACGCGCGGCTTCATCATCAGCGCCTGGGCAATCGCGAGACGCTGCTGCATGCCGCCCGACAGGTGCTGCGGATACTTGTCCAGCGACGCGCCGAGGCCCACGCGTTCCAGCATCGCGACGGCTTCGTCGCGCGCGGCGCGCCGCTTCGCACCAAAGAGGCGGCCGGTCAGTTTCGCGCGCGGCAATTCGAGGCCGAGCATCACGTTGCGAAGCACGCTCAGATGCCCGAATACCGAATAGCGCTGGAACACCACGCCGCGATGCGCATCCGGTTCCGCCGGCAGCGGTTCGCCGTCGAGCAGAATCGCGCCGCGTGTCGCCCGTTCCTGGCCGAGCAGCAGGCGCAGGAACGTCGACTTGCCGCAGCCCGACGCGCCGACCATCGAACAGAACTCGCCTGCTTCGATCCGCAAGTCGAGCCGTTCGAGCACGACCTGATCGCCATAAGACTTCCAGACGTTGCGCACTTCGATCATCGCGCGTCTCCGCCGTACCACGGGAACGACCAGCGCGTGAGGCGGCGCAGCAGTTCGTCGGTGACCCAGGCGAGCAGCGTGATCCACGCGACGTAAGGCAGGATCACGTCCATCGCAAGGTAACGGCGTACCAGAAAGATGCGGTAGCCGAGCCCGTCCGTCGCCGCAATCGCTTCGGCTGCGATCAGAAACAGCCACGCGGAGCAGAGCGAGAGCCGCATCGCGACCAGCAGGCGCGGCAGCAATTGCGGCAGCAGGAGGCGCAGGATCAAGGTCCAGCTCGTCGCACCGAGCGTTTGCGCCTTGACCCACAGTTCGGTCGGGATCTCACGGCCGCGCGCGTGCAGATCGCGAATGATCATCGGCGTGATGCCGACCACGATCAGCACCACCTTCGACAATTCGTCGAGCCCGAACACGATGAACAGGATGGGCAGCACCGCGAGCGGCGGGGTCATCGATATCACCGTGACGAACGGCGAAAACGTCGCGCTGACGAGCGGAAAAGCCGACGTCGCGAGCGCCGCCGCGAGCGCGATCACGGCGCTCACCGCGAGGCCGATGCCGAGCCGCCGCAAGCTCGACGCGGTGTCGGCCCACAGCAGATACTCGCCGGTGCGCTTGTCCTCGGTGAACGCCACTTCCTTGATGGCGTCGCTCATCTGCGTCGCGCCCGGCAGCAGCTTGTCATCGGGATTGGCCTTGAGCCGCATCGACGAGCCGGTGAAATAGACCGCCGCCATGACGATGAACGGCAGCAACAGCAGCGTCAGGCCGCCGCTTCGGCTCGGATGTCGATTGATGAGTCGCATGGATGCCTGCCTTGCAGAAAGCGTGAGGAATCGGGCTCAGAGCTGGCCGGCCGCGGCCATCTTCACGTAGGTCGGATCGAAGCGCAGCTTGACGTTGCTCTTGCTGCCGACCACCACGCCCTTGTCGAACGCCATGCCGACCACGTCGGCGCTCTTCGCGTTCTGCCCGAGCAAACCGTGATCGAACGAGAACTTCGCGACGCGCGCCATGATCTTCGGCAGATCGGGATTGGTGACGAAGTCGACGGCGGCCTGCGGCGTGTAGAACAGCGCGGTGGTCGACAACTGGCCCTTGAAGCCCGCGAGATCGGTGCCCGACGCCTTCGCCATCGCGGTGAGCGCGGCCGTGCTGCCGGCGCTGTTGGCGTGCATCAGCGCGACCATTTCGAACCAGGCGCCCGTCAGCGCCTTGCCGAGCGCGGGGTTGTCGCGCAGGGTCTGCGTGTTGACCACCATCATGTCCATGATTTCGCCGGGAATGCGGCTCGAATCGAAGACTTCGGTGACGTTCGGCTGCGCCTTGAGATCGGCGAGCATCGGGTTCCACGTCACGGCGTTATGGACGGCGGGCGTCGCGAACGCACCCGAGATGTCGGCGTCCGACGTGTTGACCACCTTGAGGTCGCGCTCGCTCATGTGCGCGCTGTCCAACGCGCGCGCCAGCAGATAGTGCGACACGGAGAACTGCACGAGATTGACCTGCTGGCCCTTCAGATCGGCGACCTGTTTGCCCTTGCCCTTGATGAGCACGCCATCGTTGCCGTTCGAATAGTCGCTGACGATGAGCGCGGTCGAATCGACGCCGCCCGAGGCCGGAATGGTCAGCGCGTCCATGTTCGTCATCGCGCAGCCGTCGAACTTGCCGGCGGTGTACTGGTTGATGGATTCGACGTAATCGTTCAGTTGCACGACATCGACGTTGATGCCGTATTTCTTCGCCCACTTCGAGACGATGCCCTGGGTTTTGGCCTCGCCCCACGGCATCCAGCCGGCGTAAATGGTCCAGCACACCTTGAAGTCGGTGCGGCCGGCGGCAAACGAAGTCGTTGAGGTGAAGGCGGCGAGGGAGACGGCGGCAATGCCGAGAAAGCGGACGAGCTTGCGCATGAGGTTGACCTCGAAGGGACGGTTAGCGGCGGCAGGGAGCAGCGCAAACATCGCGTTCTCTCCCGGGCTTTTATCCCGCCGTGTAACCTCGCCTGAGGTCGACAGCTCTCGGACCAGCGCCTGCGTGAAGCAGGCCGGAACCCTAGCCGTCCATTTCCAGATTGTGTGCTGAACCGGATGACGCGCCGGCTCCTTGCGCCTGTTCTTATGCCAGAAGCGTGCCAGCGGGAAATCGCCGTATTTCGGCCCGGCGCGGCGGATATGTGCCCCGCTGCGGGGACGGGGCGCACCGCGGCATGCGCGACCGGCACCTCATTCGTGCATGGGCGCTAGGCCGCCACCTGAAACACCGCGACCGCGTCGCGCAACAGCCCCGCCTGTTCTTCGAGCGACTTCGCCGCCGCGGCCGCCTCCTCGACGAGCGCCGCATTGTGCTGCGTGACTTCGTCGATCTGCGAAACCGCCTTGTTGACCTGTTCGATGCCGTCGCTCTGCTCGTGCGCGGATGCCTCGATCTCGTTCATCACGCCGGTCACGCGCTGCACCGCGCCGAGCGCTTCCTGAATCGTCTTTTGCGCATCGGAGACGAGCGAGGCGCCCTCCCGCACCTTGGCGGCCGATTCGCCGATCAGTTCCTTGATCTCCTTGGCCGCCGCGCCCGAACGCTGCGCGAGACTGCGTACTTCCGACGCCACCACCGCGAAGCCGCGCCCCTGCTCGCCCGCCCGCGCCGCTTCCACCGCCGCGTTCAGCGCGAGGATGTTGGTCTGAAATGCGATGCCCTCGATCATGCCGATGATCTCGGCCACCTTGCGCGACGATTCGGTAATGCCGTCCATGGTCTCGGTGACGCGCGACACCACCGCCCCGCCGCGCGTCACCGTATCGAGCGCGCCTTGCGCGAGGCGGTTCGCCTGCTTCGCGTTGTCCGCGTTCTGCTTCACCGTGGCCGAAAGCTGTTCCATGCTCGCCGCGGTCTGCTGAAGCGCGGCCGCCTGCTGCTCGGTGCGCGACGACAGATCCGCATTGCCCGAGGCGATTTCGTTCGCGCCCAGCGTGATTGCCGTGGTGCTGCCGCGCACCTTGGCCACGGTTTCCACCAGACCGTCGCGCATCTTCGTCAGCGCGCTCAGCAACTGGCCCATCTCGTTGCGCGATTTGCTCGCGATCGCAACCGTCAGATCGCCGGCGGCGATTCGCTCGAAATGCTTGACGGTCGCGTTCACCGGCTTGATCAGCGCCGCCGACAAAGCGGCGCGCGCCGCCACGCCGATCACGATCGCGATGACGCCGACCGAGACGAACAGCAGCGTCGCCATTTCGAAGCGCTGTTCGGCGGTTGCGGCTTGCTGCCGCTGGTTGCCGGTCTGCGAGCGCTCGAGCGCGTCGATGGCCTTCGAATAGCTCGCGTAAAAGCCGTTGGCCGTCTCGCCCTGAATATTGCGGAAGGTATTGAAGTCGAAGTCGGCGAGCGCCTTGAACTCCGGTTCGATCGCCTTATCGACCAGCGTCGCGCGCGCCTGCTCGACGCTTTGCGCGAGCTTCTTCTCGTCCTCGTTGGTGAACGGGCCGGCCATGTAGTTGCGGAAATCCTTGTTCGATTCGACCAGCACCTTGTGCGCGGCCGGCAACAGATCGTCGGTCTGCTTGCCGACGCTAAAGAGCGTCTGATACGTGCCCAGCGCGAGTTGCACTTGCAGCAGCTTCTCCGAACTCGCCTTCAGATGCGACAGCGCGACGGCGCTGCGCTGCGTGTCGTCGAGACTGCTGTTGGCGAGCTTGAGCGCGCCATAGCCGACACCGATCACCGTCAGCAGGAAAACGACGAATACGCTGATCACCAGCGTCAGGCCGCCACGAATTGTGATGTTATTTAGCATTGGGTCTCCGGAACGTCTTGCCGATCGGCGGCGAAAACAGGCTGGCATGCGCGGCATGCTTCTTTCGGCGCATGACCGACACGTCGCCGCATCCCGGGTTAACGACGCGCGCGAGTGCTCGCTAAATAGGTGGAATCCATGACTGGCGGGCGTTTGCGGGCAGCCCGAACCTCACTATCTGGGATTTGCCACGGGCTCGGCGGGAATGCCGCTTTTCCGGGCGGCCCGGATTTCATTTGTATAATTCGGCGTCTTCGCTCAGGCCCACTTTCATGCTCAGTTTTGCGCTCGGCTTTCTCGTTTCACTGCTGATCACGCTGTTGATCGTGCGCTACGCGCATCTGCATGAAAAATTCTCCACCGACACCGATCTGGCCGGCGTGCAGAAATTCCATGTGCGGCCGGTGCCGCGCATCGGCGGAACCGGCATTCTGCTCGGGCTGATCGTGTCCGCCGTGCAGTTGCATGGCGCATATCCGGCAGTGTCGGGCGGCATTCTCGGGCTGATCGCGTGCGGCATGCCGGCGTTCGGCTCGGGGCTCATCGAGGATCTGACCAAGCGCGTGTCGCCGCTTGCGCGCCTCGTCTGCACGATGGCGGCCGCCGCCCTCGCCTATTTCCTGCTCGATATCGCGGTCACGCGCATCAGCGTGCCGCCGCTCGATTTTCTGCTCTCGTATGCGGTGATTTCGTTTGCGGTGACCGTGCTCGCCGTCGCGGCGCTCGCCAACGCGATCAATATCATCGACGGCTTCAACGGCCTCGCGTCGATGGTCGCGTTCATGATGTTGGCGTCGCTCGCCTACGTGGCGTTCCAGGTGCACGACCCGATCGTGCTGTCGGCATCGTTCATGATGATGGGCGCGGTGCTCGGCTTCTTCATCTGGAATTTTCCAGCGGGGCTGATTTTTCTCGGCGACGGCGGCGCGTATTTCATCGGCTTCATGCTGGCCGAACTGTCGATCATGCTGGTGATGCGCAATCGCGACGTGTCGGCGTGGTATCCGGTGCTGCTCTTCATGTATCCGATCTTCGAGACCTGCTTCTCGATCTACCGCAAGAAGTTCATTCGCGGCATGTCGCCGGGCATTCCCGATGGCGTGCATCTGCATATGCTGGTGTACAAGCGGCTGATGCGCTGGGCGGTCGGCGCGCGCACCGCTCGCGAGTTGACGCGGCGCAATTCGCTGACGTCGCCGTATCTGTGGCTGCTCTGTCTGATCGCGGTCGTGCCGGCGACGTTGTTCTGGCGGCATACGCTGCATCTGTTCTGCTTCGTGGTGGTGTTCGCGGCGACTTATGTGTGGCTCTATGTGAGCATTGTGCGATTCAAGTCGCCCCGGTGGATGGTGGTGAGAAAGGGCAGAAGGTGAGCGCAGTTCGCTCTTCCCCGTATCAGCAGTGTTATCCGGCCTAGCCTTGGCCGCGCGCGCGGCCCGCCTGGATGCGTTGCCGGTGTTCAACGAGAGCCTCGGGGCGCGTGTCTGCATGTTGCAGGATCACGTCGGCGATCTTGCGAACGGGCAGGCGCCCTGTCCCCGTGCGCGCAAACTGCTGCTGGCGCATCCGCAGGTGCCGATAAAGTTCACTACGCTCAAGCAACGCCGCGGGAAGCGTGGGGACCACCATTACCGCTTCATGCGAAAAGACACCGAGCCCTTCGACGGTCCACAGCCGCGGCGGAAGCAGATTGAGCAGAAACCGCACCTTCGCCGCATTCTGCTTCATGGGCGAGGTGCGTACGAACCGCTGCCCATCAACCGTCGTAAGCGTGACCGTATCGTCGGTCTCACCGTGTGTGACCACACCAGTTCAATGCTTTGTTTCGACCACGAAGACTCCGAACGGCGTAATCGCCAGATGATCGATTTCAGCAGTCGGAAAGGCGCTCCCCGGCGCGTGAATCAGTACGAGACCATCCAATACTGCCCAGTCATCGCCGCACAGGCGCGTGAGGTGCCAGCGCAGCTCTGCTGACACCTCCCTCTCTCCTTCCTCCCACCGCCCCTGGGCAGAGGTCGCCCGCGCTTCTCGAACTTCCTCATCAGCCAAACGTTTTTCGTTAAAGCTCAGATACGCACACAGCAACGCGCCCGTGAGCCCGACTATTGTCTGAATCAGCATGCTGGTTTCTCCTTTGTTTATGCAGGTGAACCAGCGTATCGAGCGCTACGGGAAGTCAAGCATCAGGTCACGATCGGGAGCCCAGTAGGAAACAGGCTCTCTCGTGACCGACCTTCGTTCAGGGCCTCACAGACAGAATGCGTCGTTGTTCCCAGCGCGCGGGCCGCCTTGCGCAGGTCGCCACGGTGTTCCGTGAGAGCCTCCATCGCCTTATCGCTTGTGAGCACCGGTATGTCCGGTCGCGAGTAGGCTGCCATATGCGAGCATTGGAGATTTTTACTCCCGACACCCGACGCACCCACGGTAAGAGGCGCACTCAGTAAAGCGATAAGCTGGTGCTTTCTGATCCGTCGCAAAAACTGGCGCCAATGCTCGAGTCTCTCGGCCGCCTCTTCAGATGTCAGTCGCTGCGTGGACCAGCGATTGATGAGCACCCGCAAATGTTTGGTGCTGAAGTTCCACGGTGTTTGTAAAGCATATCCGCTCGCGCGCAGCGCCTCAAAACCCGCCAATACCTCCGCCACCCGCCGGCATTGTGTTTCGGCCGGCACAGGATCCTTCGCCCGAGTGCGCCAATCATACGTCGAGGTGACCCGACCCCGGGCAAGCCTGCGGAATTCGCGCCTGAATTCATGCGGCAGCCTGCTGCAGGCAATCACGTACCGGTAGTCGTAAAGAACGTACATGTTTGTTTTCCTTGTATTGAATCCGTGACTTGGTCGATGCGGCAGTGGCACCGACCGGCGTTCAGCGGCGCGGCGAGCGCGCTGCCGTTTGAGTGCGCTGTTTATCGGGCCGCGCGCGCCACGGGCAAGGAAAGGTCCAGACGATGGCTAGCCGCCATCGAGACGCAGTTAGAGGTGAAGTTGGAACAGCCGACGCTACACGCCGCCTCGACAGGGACGGCCGTCAGAACTGCGCAAAGAAGAAAAAAGAGGAAGGACAACCGAAAAACAGGCACTAAGAAGCTGTTGCGAAATTAAGTTTTGGGTCTGTTAACTTTTCTGACTTGGTGTTAACTTCTTGTCTTGTTTTGCCTGACAGGAAGCAATGCCTAAAGAACTCATAGACGACGAATTGTGGTCACTCATCGAACCGCTTCTGCCCGCGCGAGCACCGCGCAATCGCCAGTACGCGGGCCGCAAACCGACGCCAGACCGAGCAGTGCTGACTGGCATCGTGTTCGTGCTGCGCTCGGGCATTGCGTGGAACCTGCTGCCGCAGGAAATGGGTTGCGGCTCAGGCACCGCCTGCTGGCGACGGCTCGTCGCATGGCAGAAGGCCGGTGT
>NZ_FRAB01000097.1 GCF_900142195.1 Paraburkholderia terricola | reverse complement strand
CGGCGAGCACCACGCATCAGGCTGAAAGCCTCGGGGACGGACACGCGGCACTGAAGTCGTTCACCGATGCTACGCGGAACAATGTTTCGGGCTCGCCGTCGGGTGGCAGGACGGCGGGCGGTGGAGCGGGCAGTGCCAATGCGTTCAGGGAGCCGGTCATGCTGTTCGCCAGCCCGTCGGGCATCGCGTTGTCCACGCAGAAATCGGTCCATGTATCGGCGGACGAGCACATCAACTTCGTAAGCGGTCAGGGCACGCACCTCGCGACCGGCAAATCGCTGATTGCGAGCGTGGCCGGAAAACTCAGCCTGTTCGTACAGAACGCGGGGATGAAGCTGTTCGCGGGCAAGGGTAAGGTCGAAGTTCAGGCGCACTCGGACAACCTCGAACTGACGGCGCAGAAGACGATGAAGCTGCTGTCCGCAACAGAGAAGATCGAAGCGGCCGCGAAACAGGAAATTCTTCTGACATCGGGCGGTGCCTATATCCGCATGACGGGCGGCAACATCGAAATTCACGCGCCTGGAAAGGTAGATTTCAAGGGCAGCCAACATAGTTTCAATGGACCGGCCAGTCAACCCTATCCGCTACCGCAATTCCAACCGTCCTATCAGGCGCAGTACGTTTTGCAAAACGAAGCTGACGGGACGCCGATGATCCAGCACGCCTACGAACTGAAATTACCCTCCGGGCGTACCTTGCTCGGCCACACGAACGACTTCGGCGAAACGGTACGGGTTTTTACGCCCAGCGCGCAGGATGTGAATCTGCGGGCGTTCAAACAAGACAAGATAGAAGTCAAGCCGTGGAAGTTTGCAGGCGGCGGGCAACCCGACATCCGCGCCGATTATCTCGACGACGCCGACGAAGCTTGAGCACCAAAGGAGTTTGACCGAATGGGATCGACACTTCAACCGGCGGGCTCGACCTGCACGATAATCAACGAAGAACCGACGTATGCAATGTTGCCGCCGTTCTCGAAGGGTTACTTGCAAGAGAAAATCGAATACGCGTTAAAGATGCCGAAGATCGTTTCCGTCCTCTTGCCCGACGGCTCGACGATTGTCAGATTGCTGAAACAGCTCGCGATGACCTCAGCGATTCGCGTCGATGAGGAAGTCGCGAATTACTTCTGGCAGTACAAGGCAGAGGTGAGCTTCGATATGTGGGCAACTGCCCTATCCAATGGATTTGCACCGCCGATTCCGTTTCTAAGCAGCGACAAGTCTCAGGGACCAGGGAGGCGCCACAGCCTGAACCCGTTCCCGCCCGGTATGAAACCCGGATTTTTACGGCGCCCCGATGTGATTATCGTAAAGAATCCAATGGACCGCTGGCCCGGTCGCGGCACCGTCGATCGTGATGGCGCGCCCCATGTTGACAATATGCTTCGGCTGGTAGAAGTAAAATTTCCCGGCGATACATGGAATGAAGGCCAAGAAGATGCATATCAGAAAATTGCGGGTGACTATAAAAATCGCATGACAGTTATTGATGTAAGCGATTGCAATGGGGAACTCAAGAAAGTGCCGGTACCAGTGCCTCTACCAGCGCCACAAACTGACGACGAGAAGCAACGACAGCGTGTACCCATTCGTACAGTTAAGCCGATCCCAGAGCCCGCTTGGTACGAGGAATGGTGGTCGTGGGCTGAACGGCACGGCGAAGAAGCCGCCGAAGCGGTTGCACCGGTATGGGATGCGATTCACCGTGGCTATTCTTATGTGTCCGCCGAAACCAGCGCATTTCTCCATCAGCACGCGCCCTGGATATTTACCGCTGGTCGCTGGATTGCGGATAAAGCAAGCGACGCGTGGGTATGGGTCGACGAGAAAGGACGCGAGCTTTATCGCTACACCACCGCCCAGCTCAAGGCCGGTTGGCAGGAAATCGTTCGCCAAACCGATATGACGTGGGAGTTGCTCAAGCAGATCGACTGGGCGCAGGTGGGCATGACCATCGTGAAAGCATTGGCTGTGATCGTCGTCGTGGTCGCCGCCGTTGCAGTCGTCATCGTACTGGCCGAAGCGTTGGTCGCGATCCTTGCAGCGCTGATTGCGATCATTGCAACAGCTGGCGCAGAAGCGCTGGCTGTGCTCGCTGTGTCGCTGGGCGTGACGGCGGTGGCGTCGGCCGGTTAGTCTTTCCGCTTGCGGTTTTCGATTGAACAACAGACGCAGAACAAAATATGACGCTTCGTGATTCAAAAACCACCTTGACGCCCGCGCAAGCGCTCGCACGGTACAAGGAAGATCTGAGTGTGCGGCTTGCCGATAACCGCATGGGCGTGCTACCGGGTGTCATTGGTACGATTTTTTTTGAGCGTGGTGGAAATCCAGAAGGTCGGCAACGCATCCTCGATTGCTTCGACCGCTTCGAACAGTTGTTCGGCGAACATCTAAACGGAGGCAAGGACACCGATCTCGGTAAGTTTTCGAAGCGTACTGGTATTGAGAAGATCCGGCGAGCCATTGTTGAAACGCCGTCACATCTTCAAGTCGGAGTGGTGCGTTCCAGCGCCACCGATCAAGACACCGCCGCAGAGTACAACATTAAGACGCTAACGAATATTGTTGTACCGGAGGACTACACCGCACCTACTGGATGGACCGTATCAAAGGGTAGGGAGGCAGGCCTGTCATATTTGAAATTTAACGTCCCAATGGAGTTGGTCACAACGACCGATGGCATCGCGCAATACGAAAGCTTTTTGCGTTACGTTTGCCAACGATTGATCGTGCGTGGTGGTTATGGCGGTTTATCGCCCATTCTCCCCTATAGCTATCACCGATACATGCCGCAGGAATGGGCGCTTGCTGAGCGCTTTAGTGGATTGGAGATCGATAGCACCGCGCATTTACTCAAAGATGACTTCGACCCGGTTTCCTATGAGGGACCATCTTCGTCGGAGATGACAGCCTTTTACGATCATCTTCATCCCGGCGCAAAAGTCGGTCGATGGGGTTTCATCAAGGGTGTGAACTGGTACACGATCCTGGGCGAGTTATTCGTGGACCGCCTGGGGGGAGAGGCCGCCATACGCGAAGCACTGAATCGTCCTGACATTCACATCGAACGCATCGGCTCGTGCCTGCTGATCCGCGCCGGGGATTTCCCGCGTCTCGGCGCCCCCGAGGAAGGTCT
>NZ_FRAB01000096.1 GCF_900142195.1 Paraburkholderia terricola | reverse complement strand
GTTATGCCGACTCCCCGATTATGCCGCGTCATGAATCCACGGACACAACGGTTGGCGGATCTCTATTCCCGGTCGCTCCGGTTGTCGGCATTATCAGAGAGCCTCCAGGAAGGCGAGCAACGGATCTGGAGGTTTGTAGCGTGTCGGTGCAAGACCACTCGCCGTCGCGTGCGCGAGCGCGCGTTCCTTGAGTTGCATGTCGGCGTGCAAATAGATCTGAGTAGTCTCGGAGGACTCGTGACCGAGCCAGAGCGCGATCACGGTCAGGTCGACGCCGTGATGCATCAGGCTCATCGCGGCCGTGTGCCGAAGCGTATGAGGCGTTATTGATTTCTTCTTCAGCGAGGGGCACGAGAGGCGCGCGATTTCGGCGTTACGCGACACGAGTTGCTGAAGAGCATCGGCACTGAGATGACCACCGCGCGAACTGGGGAAGACCGGATCGCCTGGTTCGCCTGGTTGATACAGCAGCCACTGTTTCAGGACGGCAACTACATCCGGTCGCAGCGGAGTACATCTCATCTTTCTGCCTTTGCCGAGGCAACGAACGTGGGCGCCTGTGCCGAGCGTCACATCCTGACGCCGGAGTGCGGTCAATTCGCTATTGCGCAGGCCCGTTTGAACCGCTACAAGAAGCAGCGTTCGGTCGCGGTTGCCGATCCAGTTTCGTACGTCAGGCGCCCCTACCAGAGCGGCGGCCTCGCTCTCGGTCAGAAACTCAACCGGGCCGTGCTCGCAGCGTTTGGATGGGATTGCAAGAATACGCTGACACTGCAGAAACAACGCAGGCTCGCTGACTGCGACGAACCGGAAGAAGGCATGCACGGCAGCAAGCCGCGTGTTGCGTGTGCGCACCGAATTGCCTCTGCCATGTTCGAGGTGCTGCAGGAATTGCTCGATCAACGACACGTCGAAGTCCTCGATTCGCAGCTTTGACGGCGCGCGCCCGATATGCTTCGTGGCGAACGCCAGCAGCAGCCGGAACGTGTCCCGGTAACTTGCCACCGTATGCGAACTCAGACCTTGCTGCTCGAGCAGGCGCTGGGTGAAGAAGCGCTGAACGAGGGCTGGGAGGCTGGCGGCGCTCACGGCCGTTCTCCCGGACAGTCCCTGTCGAGATAGGCTGCCGCGAGTTCAAGCAACTCAGGAACCGCTTCGATGTACCAGTACGTAAGGCCGATGTTGACATGCCCGAGGTATGCGGCAAGTTTCGGCAATTCCCGACTCACGTCCAGACCGGCGCGATACCATTCGACCAGCCTTCCAGTCGCGAAGCTATGCCGGAAGTCCTGGAGGCGCGGGCCGTAACCATCGCGCCCGTCCTCTGTCGCCGATCGCAGACCAACAGCGCGCGACATTCTGACGAACATGCTTCGTGCAGTGCCTGCCTTCAGTCGCTTGCCGCGCTCACTAACCAGGAACGCCTCGCTCAATCGTACAGGACAGAGTTGATCGCGTTTCCGGGCATAGTGTTCGAGTGCCACCCTGGAAGACTCTGCTACAGGAACAAAGCGGGATTTGCCGAACTTCGATTCCCGGATGGACAGTATCCCGCTGACGAGGTCAACGTCGCACCGGTCGAGCCGAAGCGCTTCGCCTGGCCTGAGGCCCGTCGCTACAAGCAGCCCTATGAGCGTCGAATAGGTCAGTGCTCGCATGCCGGTTCGGGATCGCAGTTGAGCGGCGCGGGTCATAAGCAGATCAATTTCCTGCTCAGTGTAAATATGCGGGGCGTTGCGCCGTCTTCGGGCACTGAGGAGTCCTGCTGGAGGAATCTGGTTTCGACTGTCAATCACGTTCATCCATCTGGCAAATCCTCTCACTTGAGAGAGGCGCCGCCCCCACGTGGCGCGTTCGACGAGTACGGGCGTCGTCGCCCAGCGCAGAGCCAGATCGGTTGTAATGAACTCGGCGCCTTCGCGTTCCAGCAGATCAACGAAATGACCGAGTGCCAATGCAGGCTCATAGAATGACGCCCCGAGAGCACGGCGGACTGCCACATACCGGGCGAGAGACTCGCGAATCGCAGTCATATTGCACCTCCCGCTGTGGGCCACGAACGCGCGACCCCGCGCAGGTCCTCAAACGCGACCTTTGCGTAGATCGCGGTACTGTCCTGTGAGCGATGCCGCAAGACCTCGGCTATTTCCGCCATCGACGCACCGTGACGAATCATCGTCGTCGCCAGACCGTGACGAAACAGATGTGCGGCACCACGGCACGCGGGGCGGAAACCTGCACGTGCGAAGGCCTGACAAACAATCTTGCCAATCGCCGCCGGTCCCGCCAGACCAACCCGGGGTGCCAATCTGCGAAGGAATACGTGCCGCGATGCACCTGCTCCGCGACCATCGCGGAGATAAGTAGCGATTGCTTCTCCGACCTCCGATGGCAGGGGGAGGTGCTCCACCATCTGCCCCTTGCCATGAACGACGAGTTCCCCCGAACGCCACTGAATGTCGTCGAGCTGCATGGCAACTATTTCTCCGGCACGTAGACCGAGCCGCGCCAACAACAGCAGGATTGCGTAGTCGCGGCGCCCAGTCGGAGTCGACCGGTCTGCAGATGCAATGAGCGCTTCTTGCTGCTCAGGCGTGAGGAACATCGGTACCGTTGACTGTCGCCACTTACGAACCGAGGGCACTGATTCATACAGGTCTCGGACCGTATCGCCGCGCAGAAAGAGGAAATGGCAGAACGAGCGAAGCGCAACTGCCATCAGCCGCGTGTACTCCGCCGATCGACCTTTGCTGTAGGCAAGGAAATGATCTCGGATCGTTACGGCGTCAAATGCATCGGGCAAAACACTTCCGTCGCCGGCCGAGTGGCTGTCGAGAAAGTCGCGAATGAACGGACCGTAGACGAGCAGAGAGTTCTTCGCGAGTCCACGATCCTGCCTCAGATGGTCCAGGTATCGGCGATAAATGCGCGCAATCTCGGACTGGCCGCCCAACGTCGGCGAACACACAATGGCTTCCGCGCGCAGATAGGCAAGAAACTGCCCTAAGGTGGGACGCGCACGCTGGACGCGGTCTCGTGAAGCGTCGATCATGCGATTCAAAAAACGAGCCGTGACAGACTCATCGAGATCGATCAGGTCAATGTTCCTGTTCTTCATCCACCCAGAGAACGCGCACAGGACTCTTCGTTTCTTGCGAAGCGATACCTCGGAATAGTGTGCCGTCCGTAGACGATCAAGAAATGCATCGATGTGATGGGCCGGCAGCCCGCCGGATTCGCTGACTGTGCGTGTTGCATTCATCTGATCTCTCCTGGCCAGCGCGTTAGCCAGCCTGAGAAATCATATGTTTATGCCGACGCAGCGATCATGAAAGGCCATACCCACCGCCACGCGCATGCATGACGCGGCATAATCGAGGAGTCGGCATAA
>NZ_FRAB01000061.1 GCF_900142195.1 Paraburkholderia terricola | reverse complement strand
GCGGCAAGCGCGTCTCGTATGGCGCGCGGGCGATCACCGCGGGCGGGCTGATGTCGCTGCCGAAGCTGGTGTTCCCCGGCGGCGCGCTCGTCGGTGACGATGCGGGCTTCCTGAACGCCTCGCGCATCAAGGGCAGTCACGCGGCGATCAAGACCGGCATGCTGGCCGCCGAGGCGGCGTTCGATGCGGTGCAGGCCGGCCGTCGGAACGATGAACTCACGGCCTACCCGGAGTCGTTCCGCACATCGTGGCTGCACACCGAACTGCATCGCGCGCGCAACTTCAAGCAGTGGATGAGCAAGGGCCTGTACCTCGGCACGCTGATGGTCGGCATCGAGCAGAAGCTGTTCGGCGGCAACGTGCCGTGGACGCTGCATCACCAGCACGCCGATCACGAGATGCTCAAGCCCGCGTCGCAATGCACGCCGATCACGTATCCGAAACCGGACGGCAGGCTGACGTTCGACCGGCTCTCGTCCGTGTTCATCTCGAACACCAATCACGAAGAGAACCAGCCGGCGCATCTGACGCTGAAAGATCCCACCGTGCCGGTGAACGTGAACCTGCAGACCTATGCCGGTCCCGAAGCGCGCTACTGTCCGGCCGCGGTCTATGAATTCGTGAAGACCGACGACGGCGGCGAGCGCCTCGTGATCAACGCGCAGAACTGCGTGCACTGCAAGACCTGCGACATCAAGGACCCGACGCAGAACATCGTGTGGGTCACGCCGGAAGGCGGCGGTGGGCCGAACTATCCGAACATGTGAGTGACGAGTCGGCGCTTTGTTTGCAGCACGCGGTGCGGATTCGCTGACCGCGTGCGAACCCCCTTCGACGAACGTGGGCATCGCCGCGTCGTCAGCAGAAAACCAGAACCTTTGCCACAATGCCCCATCGCGCGAAAGCGCCCGAAATGGCATGTGAGCAGACAATGATCCCCTTCTCGGTCCTGGACCTATCGCCGGTCATCGCTGGCGCGACACCTGCCGACGCATTCAGGAACACGCTGGACCTCGCCCAGCACGCGGAAAACTGGCACTACCACCGCTACTGGCTGGCGGAACATCACAACATGACCGGCATCGCCAGCGCGGCCACTTCGGTGGTGATCGGCTACGTGGCCGGAGGCACCCAAAAGATTCGCGTCGGTTCGGGCGGCGTCATGTTGCCTAATCACGCGCCGCTCGTCATCGCCGAACAGTTCGGCACCCTCGCCTCGCTCTACCCCGGCCGGATCGATCTCGGCCTAGGCCGCGCGCCAGGCACCGACCAGAGCACCGCGCGCGCGCTGCGCCGCGATCTGCAAAACAGCGCCGAGTCTTTCCCCGACGACGTGGTCGAGCTGCAACGTTATTTCGCCGACCCGGTGCCGGGCCAGCGCATTCGCGCGGTGCCCGGCGCCGGGCTGAACGTGCCGCTGTGGCTGCTCGGCTCGTCGCTCTTCAGCGCGCAACTCGCCGCGGCGCTCGGTCTGCCGTTCGCGTTCGCGTCGCATTTCGCACCCGACCATATGCTCACGGCGCTGCGGGTGTATCGCTCGCAATTCCGGCCCTCGGCGGCGCTCGACAAACCGTATGCGATGGTCGGCGTCAATCTGTTCGCCGCCGATAGCAACGAGGAAGCGCAGCGCCTCTTCACGTCGCTGCAGCAGCAGTTCATCAACTTGCGGCGCGGCACACCCGGTCAATTGCATCCGCCGGTCGAGCGGCTCGAGGCGTCGGAGATGGAATTGAACGGCGTCGCGCATTCGCTCGCCTGCACCGTGCTCGGCGATCGCGATGCGGTACGCGCAGGACTGCGCTCGATCATCGATCAAACCGGCGCGGACGAATTGATGCTCACCGCGCAGATTTACGATCACGCGGCGCGGCTGCGCTCGTTTGAAATCGGCGCGCAAGTGCGCGATGAGCTGAGCGCCGGCGACTAACGGCGCTATCAAAAGAGGACGGCCGTATCGGCAACGGCCGTTTTCTCTTTTGCCGATTCGACGGCTATCCGCGACACGAACATCGGAACACCACGCGCCAGGGCTCCCGCACGATGTTCGGATAGTCAGCGTCCAAAGCGAAGTTCTCGCCCCACCCCGGCCTCAGCCGGAGTTCAACGACTCCCCACCCCCGCCAACCCATCCAGCAACGCCTGATGAAACGCCTGCGGATCCTGCATCTGCGGCGCGTGCCCCAAGTCGGCGAATTCGACCAGCGTGGCGTGCGGAATCGCCTTCGCCGTGGCCTTGCCCAGTTCCGGGTAGCGACCGAGCTTCGCGCGCACGTCGGGCGGCGCGGCGTCCTTGCCGATCGCGGTCGTATCCTTCTGGCCGATCAGCAAGAGCGTCGGCGTGCTCAGTTGGCCGAGTTCGTACACCACCGGCTGCGTGTAGATCATGTCGTACAGCAGCGCCGAATTCCACGCGACGATCTGCTTGCCCGGACCGCGATACAAACCCGCCAGCATCTGCACCCACGGTTCATAGTCGGCGCGCCACTGGCCCGCGTAATACGTCGTCTGCTCGTAGCGGCGAATGCCGTCGGCGGTGGTCTTCAGTTCGCGCTCGTACCACTGGTCCACCGAAAGCGACGGCACGCCCTTCGCCTTCCAGTCCTCGAGACCGATCGGGTTGACCAGCACCAGTTGCCGCGTCTCGCGCGGATACATCAGCGCGTAGCGGATCGCGAGCATGCCGCCGGTCGAATGACCGATCACGGTCGCGTCGCTCACGCCGAGCGATGCGAGCAGCGCATGCGTGTTGCGCGCGAGTTGCTGGAAACTGTACTGATAGTGTTCCGGTTTGCTCGACTTGCAAAAGCCGATCTGATCCGGCGCGATCACGCGATAACCGGCGTCGCTCAGCCGATGGATGGTCGCATCCCACGTCGCCGAGCAGAAGTTCTTGCCGTGCAATAGCACGACGGTGCGGCCGTTCGCGCGCGCCGGCTTTACATCCATATACGCCATGTGCAGCGCCACGCCTTGCGAGGTGAAGTCGTACTGCTCGACCGGCGCCGGGTAATCGAAGCCCTGCAACTCGGGGCCGTAAGCGGGACCGGCGTTGTCGGCGGCGGCGATGGTGGCGATGGTGGTGCTGGCGGCGCTACCCGGCGCGGAAGCGGAGCCAGCGGAGGCGCCAGCCGAAGCGGCGAAAACAGCCGGCGCCGCGCTCAGCACGCAGGCGCTCAAGAAAGCGATCAGGGAATGACGACGGAAATTCATCGATAGGTTTTCTTGCAAAAAGAAAGAAGCATGCGGCACCGACGCGCGGGCAAACCGGCGCTGGACCGTGGGGGTGCGGACGATTCTACGACGCGCCGCCGGACTGCGCAGCCGCGCGGGCGCGGCGCATCGGCGCGCAGGCCGCTGCCTTGCCCGGCTGGGCACGCATATTGCGACCGCCTCACTTCGCGCGCTATGTGGCGTGGCGCACGGATCGCCGCGGTGCAACGGTCGATCGTGCGCGAGTCGAGCGAGCGCCCGGCATCCGCACAATTCACACTATTCGCTCGCGGCAAATCGGGTTAGAAGTAGCGCACGCTCCGCGAAGACGGGGCCGCCTGACAGTGCGGATCATGAATGGAGGGCAAGCAAGCAGACCATCCGGGGTAGAGAAACAGGCGAGTGATTGCATGGGATCGGAGCGCGCTGCGTGGGATCGGAGTAAGTGCTGAAGCATTAACTCTGGTCTACGTGAGCTCTAAAGCACTAGCTCCGGTCGACCGCGTTGCATGGGATCGGAGCGCGCTGCGTGGGACCGGAGTAAGTGCTGAAGCACTAACTCTGATCGACCGCGTTGCATGGGACCGGAGTAAGCGCTAAAGCGCTAACTCTGATCGACCGCGTTGCATGGGATCAGAGTAAGCGCTAAAGCGCTAACTCTGATCGACCGCGTTGCATGGGACCGGAGTAAGCGCTAAAGCGCTAACTCCGGTCGACACAGGAGACAGATATGAATACCCCGGAACGGCTAAACGATCTGCAACGCACCACCCTCGCCATCGTCCTCGCAGGCGGACGGGGCACGCGGCTCGGGCCGCTCACCAACAAACGCGTCAAGCCGGCCGTGCACTTCGGCGGCAAATACCGGATCATCGACTTCGCACTCTCCAACTGTCTGAATTCCGGCATCCGCCGCATCGCGGTGGTCACGCAGTACAAGGCGCACTCGCTGTTGCGCCACATGCAGCGCGGCTGGAGCTTCCTGCGCGGCGAATTCGGCGAATTCATCGACCTGTGGCCCGCGCAGCAGCGCGTGGAAGGCGCCCACTGGTATCGCGGCACCGCCGACGCGGTGTTCCAGAATCTCGACATCATCCGTTCGATCCGGCCGAAATACGTGGTGGTGCTGGCGGGCGACCATATCTACAAGATGGACTACACGCGCATGATCGCCGACCACGCGGAAAGCGGCGCGGATTGCACGGTGGGTTGCATCGAGGTGCCGCGCATGGACGCAGTGGCCTTCGGCGTGATGGCGGTGGATGAAAACCGCCGCGTGACCGGCTTCGTCGAAAAGCCCGCCGATCCGCCGGCGATACCGGGCCGCCCGGACACGGCGCTCGCCAGCATGGGCATCTATGTGTTCAACGCCGATTATCTGTACGCGCTGCTCGAGGAAAACATCTCCACCGTCGACACGGATCACGACTTCGGCAAGGACATCCTGCCGCGCGTGGTCACCCGAGGCATGGCGATCGCGCATCCATTCAGCATGTCGTGCGTGTCGTCGGACCCGAACGTGGAGCCGTACTGGCGCGACGTCGGCACGATCGACGCCTACTGGGCCGCCAACCTCGATCTCGCGTCCACCATTCCCACGCTCGACCTCTACGATCGCAGCTGGCCGATCTGGACGTATCAGGAGCAGTTGCCGCCCGCCAAGTTCGTGCGCGACATGAAAGGCTTGCAGGGATCGGCCACCAATCTGATCGCGTGCGGCGGCTGCGTGATTTCGGGCTCGCAGATTTCGCGCTCGGTGCTGTCGTCGAATGTCAAGGTGAGTTCGTTCTGTAACATCAATGAGGCAGTCTTGTTGCCGCAGGTCACCGTCGGCGCGAGCTGCCGGCTGCAGAAAGTGGTGATAGACCGCGGCTGCGCCATTCCGGACGGCACGGTGATCGGCGAGGATCCGGCGCGCGACGCCGAACGCTTCTACCGCACCGACGACGGCGTCGTGCTGGTCACGCCCGAGGCGCTGCGGCAGGACGTGCGCTAAGGCGCGTCAAGGCAGCCGGCGGCCCCGCCGCGTTTGAACAGTAACCGACAGGAATAGATCGAGCCTATGACGATTCGCGCCCTGCACGTCGCAAGCGAGCTGTATCCCCTCCTCAAAACGGGCGGTCTCGCCGACGTCGCGGGCGCGCTGCCGCCCGCGCTGATCGAGCGCGGCGCCGACGCGCGGGTGCTGCTGCCCGGCTTTCCGGCGGTGCTCGCCGGTTTGGGCGACTTGCGTCAGATCGCGCAACTGGGCCGGCGCTTTGACGCGCCGGGAGTCACGCTCGAACAGGGCACGCTGGCGTCGAACGGTCTGATCGTCTACGTGATCCGCGCCGGCACGCTGTACGACCGCCCCGGCAATCCGTATCTGAACGACGAGCACGTGCCCTACGGCGACAACGCGCAGCGCTTCGCGCTGCTCGGCTGGGTCGCCGCGCAACTGGCGCAGCAGCTCGATCCGGCGTGGTCGCCGCAAATCGTCCACGCGCACGACTGGCATGCGGGGCTCGCGCCCGCCTACCTGAAAGCCGCCGAGCGCCAGCATGGCCGTCCGCTCGCGCGCAGCGTCTTCACGGTGCATAACCTCGCGTATCAGGGCATATTTCCCGCGCACCAGTTTGGCCAACTGGCGCTGCCGGACGATTTTTTCAACATGCACGGCGTCGAGTTCTACGGACAGTTGTCGTTCCTCAAGGCGGGCCTCTACTACAGCGACCGCATCACCACCGTCAGTCCGACCTACGCGCGCGAAATCCAGACGCTCGCCCAGGGCGGCGGACTCGACGCGTTGCTGCGCCATCGCGCGCACGACCTGAGCGGGATTCTTAACGGCGTCGACTATACGGTGTGGAATCCCGCCGGCGATGCGCTCATCGACAATCACTACAGCCCCACGCGCCTCGCCGGCAAAGAGGCGTGCAAGGAGGCGCTGCAAAAGCGCTTCGGCCTCGCGCAGAAAAGCGATGCGCTGCTGTTCGGCGTGGTGAGCCGGCTTACCGAACAGAAAGGTCTCGACCTGCTGCTGGAGGCGGTGCCCGAGATCGTCAAACGCGGCGGGCAACTGGTGGTGTTCGGCACCGGCGACCCGGCGCTGGAGAACGGCTTGAAGCGTGTCGCGCAGACGCATCCTGAATCGGTGGCGGTCGAACTCGGCTTCGACGAGACGCTCGCTCATACCATCGTCGCGGGCAGCGACGTGATCGCCGTGCCGTCGCGTTTCGAACCCTGCGGGCTGACGCAGCTTTACGCGCTGGCTTATGGATCGCTGCCGCTCGTGCACGGCGTCGGCGGGCTGGCCGACACGGTGATGGACGCCTCGCTCGAAAATCTCGCCGACGACCTTGCCACCGGCTTTGTCTTCGAGCGCTTCGAGCCGAAGGGCATTGCCGCCGCGATCCGCCGCGCCTTCGCGCTGTATGGCCGGCGCACCGAATGGAAAGCGGCGCAGCGGCGCGCGATGCGCCAGGACTTCGGCTGGGGCGCGTCGGCCGAGCGCTACCTGGCGTTGTATCGCGAGTTGGCGTGAGCGTCGGCGCCGCGACGTTAAGCTGAGCGAGGCGCCGACGCGCCGGCACCGCGTTCCGTGCACGATCGACCGCATTGATGCGCGCGGCACCAGGTTCGCGCAACGCATGCCATGCTCGCGAGGCGCCGGTTTTCACGCACGCCTCACCGACAGACTGCCGGGTCGACTGCCGGCCTCCCGTCGTCCCCCATCACTGCGCGGCGTTTGATGGTTCAGCGCAACAACCCGTTGGCCGGGCCAACTCGCGCGCGGCAAACTCATGTATTGTTTCCTGACTACGCAGACCGTGCACTTTTCTTGCATCATCTGAAGCAGTCACGCCGCACGAGGCGCCCGGCCCGAAGCCGGTTGGCCGTCGCGGCCCATCCTTCCCGTTTCCTTGATCGCGCACGACCGTTGGCGCGGGCGACACCATGACGAAAAATGTTTTGAGCATCCAGTCACATGTCGTTTTCGGGCACGCCGGCAACAGCGCGGCGGTGTTCCCGATGCGCCGGCTCGGCGTCAACGTCTGGCCGCTCAATACCGTGCAGTTCTCGAACCACACGCAATACGGCCATTGGACCGGCAGTGCGATCGAGGGCTCGCAGGTGGAAGAACTGGTCGAAGGCATCGGCGCGATCGGCATGCTGCCGCGCTGCGACGCGGTGCTCTCCGGCCACCTGGGCACGCCCGAACAGGCGCAGTCGGTACTGGAAGTCGTCAAGGCCGTGAAGGCCGCCAATCCGCGCGCGTGGTACTTCTGCGATCCGGTGATGGGCGCGGCGAGCAGTTGCAAACCCGCGCCGGGCATCCAGGAGTTTCTGGTGCGCACCATGCCCGAAATGGCCGACGCGATGGCGCCGAATCACAGCGAGTTGCAGCGGCTGGTCGGCCGCGAGATCGAGACGCTGGAAGAAGCCGTGGCGGCATGCCGCGAACTGCTCGCGCGCGGTCCGAAGCTGGTGCTGGTGAAGCACCTGCTCGACCGCAACAGTCCCGCCGACCGCTTCAACATGCTGGTCGTCACCGAGCGCGAGGCGTGGATGGGGCAGCGCCCGCTTTATCCGTTCGCGCGGCAACCGGTGGGCGTCGGCGATCTGACGAGCGCGGTGTTCGTCGCGCGCACGCTGCTCGGCGACTCGATCCGCGCGGCGTTCGAGCATACGCTCGCCGCCGTCAACGCGGTGGTCAAGACCACCTGGCAGGCCGGTCGTTACGAGCTCGAACTGGTGGCCGCGCAGAACGAAATCGCGCAGCCGCGCGAATGGTTCGACGCGTGGGTCGCGGATACGGCATAGGCTGCGGCGCACGCCGTCCTATAATGCGTGCCGCGTGAAAGGGGCGCCTATTCGCGCATGCAGTGTTTTTTCGCGCATCCAGTTCAGCATTCAGCAGACGAGGCATCGATGGACGGTTATATCCGCAGCGAGCGGGAAGAATTTTTTGAGCAGTTGTGCATCAGCGTCGACGCCGACGAAGCGCACGAGCAGGAAGCGATCGAATACTTCGAAAGCCAGTTCGACCAGGCCGACTTCGATCCCGCACAGTGGCTCGACATCGCGCTCTACTACTCGCCGGCGGTGGCGCGCGGCATCGTCGAGATGGTGACGCCCGACGACAAGGCGCGCAGCAACATCGCCGAAGTGATCGCCGACAATCTCGACATCTCCTACGGCGAGGACGAATGCCAGCAGTTCGCCGAGACCATCGAATTCGCGCTGAACAACGGCGTGCCGGTGGACCTCGATCTGGTGCTCGACGGCTGCCAGCGCGCGATCGACGACCTCGACACATGGGCCGACGAGGAAACCAAGGCGCCGCTGCTGCGTCTGCGTGAGGAGTTGCTGCGCCAGCAAGGCGAGCATTGAGGGCGTTGTTATGGGCGGCTAGTGGTCGCCTTGTTGATCCGCGCTTTGGTCCCCGCTTATTGGTCCAGCTTCTTGATCCCGCTTCGCGCGCCTTCGCGGCGCGGTTCCCCAACAGTGCGCCGCAGTAGTTATATTTGCCCGGCACGCGCCCCACGGCGCATGCAAAAGTTCTTCCCCCCGCTCCCGCAGCGACCCCCGCCCTTCTTAAGCATGTGCCGCAATCGGCACCCGCCATCGACACGCCGCACCGCAGCCCATGCGCCGCCAGCAGCCGCGCCGCGCGGTCTGTGCCGAAATCCTCATTCAAAGCGCCGCGAACTGCCAAGACGTCCGCAAATTGGCTTTCTATATTCGCGCCAGATTGACCGGCTTTCAAACGCTGACGCACGCATTACATGCAATCGAGCCTTGTCGACAGCGGCCGGTCATCCGTAGTCTTTCGATGCGCGGACAGGGCGAACCACGTCCGCACGTCGATCCCGCGTTACCGCCTTGCCGTTTTCACACCCTGAAACTGTCGATGGAAGGAGAGACCATGAGTCTTCGCAACACGCTGAAACCGCTTGCCTTGTTGATCGGCGCCGTCTTCGCGATCGCGCCGCCGGCCAGTTTCGCCGACGACCTGCCGGTGAAGATCGGTTTTGCCGCGCCGCTCACGGGCGCGAACGCCGGCTACGGCAAGGACCTCGAGAACGGCGTCCGGCTTGCCATCGAGGAAGCCAATGCGCAGAAGATCAGGATCGGCGACAAGGTGGCGCAATTCCAGATCGTCTCGCAGGACGATCAGGCCGATCCGCGCATCGGCGTGCAGGTCGCGCAGAAGCTGGTCGACTCGGGCGTGTCCGTGGTCGTCGGCCACTTCAACTCGGGCACCACGATTCCGGCCTCGCAGGTCTACGAGCAGGCCGGCATTCCGGTGATCGACCCGGCCGCCACCAATCCGACCATCACGGGGCGCGGCTTCGCGAACACCTTCATGGTGATTTCCACCGATGCGCAAAACGCCGGCAACGCCGGCGTCTATGCGGTGGAAGTGACCAAGGCCAAGCGCATCGCGATTATCGACGACCGCACCGCGTTCGGCCAGGGCGAGGCCGACGAGTTCGAGAAGGCGGTGAAGGCGCGCGGCGGCAACATCGTGGCGCGCGAATACACGGATAACCACGCGGTGGACTTCAGCACACAGCTCACCAAGATCAAGGCGGCCAACGCCGATCTGATTTTCTTCGGCGGTCTGGATACGCAGGCCGCGGGCTTCGCGCGGCGGATGAAGCAACTGGGGATGACCGCGCAACTGGTGGGCGGCGGCGGCGTGGAGGACCCGGAATTCATCAAGCTCGCCGGCGACGCGGCGGAAGGCGTGATGGCCTGGGAATACGGCCGGCCGTTGGCCGAATTGCCGGGCGGCAAGGACTTCTCAGCGAAGTTCAAGAAGCGCTTCGGGGCGGACATCCTGTCTTACGCGCCGTTCGGCTACGACGGCGCGTGGGCCGCGATCAAGGCGATGCAGCAGGCCAAATCCAGTTCGCCGGCGGTGTATCGCCCGGTGCTGAAGGCGAGCGAGTTCGAAGGCATTACCGGCAAGATTTCCTTCGACAACACCGGCGCGCTGAAGAGCGGTGCGTCCACGCTCTATCAGGTAAAGAACGGAACGTGGGTGCCGATCGTGACCAAGAGCGGCACTTGAGCCACAGCTCACGCAACGCCAGCGCGCGCTATCCGGCGACCTTGAGCACCAGCGCCGTATCGAGGTCGCGTTCGATTCGCACGAGGTCGTCCTTCATCTCGGCGAATTCGTTGGCGGAACACATCTGATGGCCGAAGGCGGCACGAAGGTGCCGCCTCACCTGCAACACCCGCGCCGCCGGATCGAAGACGTAACGGGAAGAGAACTCGATGAAGCGGTTCTTCACCGCCGTATCGGCCGGCAAATCCGTCACGCGGACAAAGCGCGGCAACGTCATTTCCAGCGTCTCGTCGAACTCGCCGCCGATGCACGTCCAGGGCTGCGTCCGGGCAGGCTCGGCAAGCCACGCCTCGACCTGGGTGCCCATGCCGCCCGCCAAACTGGTCAGCGCCGGCACCGCCGTGGTTCCATCCGTCCACACGAAATGTTCCACCTTGCCCTGCATCGAGGTGGCGAAGGGTCCGTCCGTGGCCGCCACGTCGCCGGCGCGCAATTGCGCCGTGCCATGCAGACCCGTCTGCAATAGACGGCTCGCGGCAATCTGCTGGGTGCGCTGCCGCGTCGCGCGCCGCAGCGTATTGCGTTCGAGTTCGGCGGTGAAGCCCGCATCCTCCACGCGGTACGCGTAGTTGGCTGCGCCGCGCTCGTCGATGTCGATCTGCAACCGCGCCGTACGCTCGCGCGACTGCGCGGCCGGCGTGCGCGACACCACGCCCTGGTTCACCAGCAAGACCGGCCGGTCCATCGCGCCCGGCGGCAGATAACCGAAACCCACGCCGCCCGCGGTCGTATCCGCGAACAATGAGAGCTCGGGCATCCAGACGATCGCGTGATTGATCGCGCTCGCTCCGTAGCCGGGCACGTCGGGCAAACCGTAGTACGGCCCGAGATTGAGCAGCACCGCCTCGCTGCGGATGCCGACCGCGGCCAGCAGCGCGCTATAGAGCGCGACGTGGTCCTTGCAGTCGCCATAGCGGTTGCGCAGGATGTCGATCGCCTTGTGCGGGATCGCCGCCGTCTCGCCGAGAAAAAGCGCCACGTAGCGAATGTTCAAACGCATCCAGTCGTACAGCACCTGCGCCTTCGCGCGCGGATCGGCGGCTTGCGCCGTGAGACCCTGCGCGAGGCGGACGATCGCGGGGTCGCTCATCGTCGCGTCGAGCGCGGGGCCGCGATAGCGCGCGGCGAAGCTCGCGAAGTCGGGCACCGTCGATATCATCAGGCGATCTCCCCAGTTCGCGTAGCCGACCGCGCCCGCCTCGATGCGCGCATACGAACCGTGCCGGTAGTCGAACTCGTAGCGGGTGCGGCCGTTCGCCGTGACCGGCGGCAGCGCGACGTAGCCGCGCGCGTCGGCGTACAGCGGAATATCCGACGGAAGATCGAAGATCAGGCGCTGCATCTCGACCGGTTCGCGCGTCGGTTCCACCAGGTACGCGAACGTGCCGGCCTGCAAGGGCCGCGTGCGCGTCTTGCGAAACGCGAGATGCACGCGCGAGCCGGATTCGACGCCGGGAAAGATCACCGTGCGCAACACGCCGTTCTGGAAGCTCGGCGCGCCCGCCGAGCGCGGCTCCTGCACGTCGCGGATCGCCTCGGGACCGACCGGATGCGCGACGCCGTTCGGGTCGATCGTTTCGGCGCCGAGCAATTGCACCTGCTCGATGTCCTTGTTGAACCAGATATAGCGTTGCGCGATATCGTCGACGCCGCTCGTGGTATTTGCGCGCAATACCGTGTCGTCGTGCTCCTCGATGGAGCCGTCTTTCTGGATCGTGAAGAGATGCACGTCGCGCTCGATTGTGGCGGGCGCGAGATCGTTGGCGGATAGCGCGGCGGGGCTGTCCTCGGCGAACGCGGTGGCTGCGCATAGGCAGAGTGATGCGATGAACAGCGCCTCGGACAGTGCGCCGAACAGTGCGCCGAACAGCGGGCCGAATAGCTGGCCGAACAGCGCGCCGGGCGTCGACCTCGCGGCCCGCCCGACGAGAGAGACGAACGCGCCGCCCCGCATCATGGGCGGCGCGCCCCGCCCCGCGCGCGCCATGCGCGCGGGCTCGAAGCAAACTCCGCGCGAAACGCGTGATTGAAATTCGACAGATCATTGAAGCCGCAATCGAGCGCGATATCGACGACCTTCGCGCCGCCGGCGCGCTCGTCCCCGACCTCGCGCAGACGCAGCGCAGCCGCACGCAAACGCGCCCGCAACAGGTATTGATGCGGCGTCACGCCGACCACGCGCTGGAACGTGCGCAGGAAGTGGAATTCGCTCAGCCCCGCCGCGGCGGCCAGGCTCGCGAGCGTATGCGGCGCGCCGGGCGTTTCGTCGATCACGCGCGCGATCTGCGCGACGCGCGACCAGGCCGTGGCGCTCGCGGACGGTTCCGGCCGCGTCAGCGCACCGGACGCGTTGAGCGCCGCGGCGGCCAGTTCAACGGCGAGTTCGTCCCACGCCGCTGCGCCGCTGCCGTCACCGCAAGCGCCCGCGCAAGCCCGCGCGATCAGCGGTGAAAACGCGCGCAACGACGGTAGGCGCGCGCGTTTGAAGTTCAGCTTGCCGCTCGCCACACCCGCATCGGCGGCCAGCCGCTCGAAGTACGCCGGCGCATAGCGAAACGCGATGCAGCGGTCGCCCGCCCCATGCCGGTGGCCGCATTCGAAGCAGTCGCCGGCGTTGCCGAGCAGCAGCGCGCCGGGCGTGAGCAGTTCGCGGCCCGGCGCGGCCCGATAGCCGAACGAGCCGGCCACCACCATCGCGATGCACACGCCGCCGTGCCGCTCCTCGAACGGCTGGTCACGCGGACCCAGCGTGCAGAGGACATCCGCGACGTCCCAGCCCGCGCCTTGGGCCAACCCGCGCGCGTTCGTGCCGCCGCGCGCGCCTTCCTGTTCGCGCCGCGCGAGCGCCTGCTGCAAGGTGACGGCAATTTTCCCCAAGATGCACCTCGGCTGAGTCCGTATCGTGGTTTTAGCACATCGGCGGCCGGCGCGGTTTTGCCGGTTTTCGCCCATTTCGCCGATGCCGATCCGATCAGAAACCGAAGGAGCACCCTGGATGAACACACTGGAACAACACCCGGAAAACGCCCTGCAAGATGGCTTTCACGCCGCGTTGAGCGCCCCCGCGCGAGCCGCCGACATCGACGCCGCCGACGACGTCTACGGCTGGCTGATCGGCAGTTGGGACATGGACGTCGTGCACTACCGCGTCGATCTCGGCAACGCGCGCCGTCGCGGCGAGATTCATTTCGGCTGGGTGCTGGAAGGCCGCGCCGTGCAGGACGTATGGATCATGCCGCCACGCGGCGAACGCCAAGACGGGCTCACGGTGAACGAGACGATGTACGGCACCACGCTGCGCGTCTGGGACCCCACACTGCGTGCGTGGCGCGTGACTTACCTCAATCCGCGCACCGGCCAGCGGGACGAGCTAACGGGCCGGCGCATCGGCGGCGAGTTGGTGCAGATCGGCACGCACGCCGACGGCACGCCGATTCGATGGAATTTCACCGACATCACGCGCGATTCGTTCCGCTGGACCGGCGTCGCGCTGGCAAACGACGGCGTGACGTGGACGCTAGAAGCCGAGTTTCATGCACGGCGCAAGGGTGCGTCGATGGCGAAGTGAGCACCGCTTTGCAAACGCGGATCGACAGGCCCGCGTCGCCGGCATCATTCGCTTTCCCCTAACTGGCTCAGCAAGGCCTGCAACCTCTCCACATGCCTGAGCAGCAAATGCCGATGCTTCTCGATCTGTTCCAGCCGGCCCGCGAGGTCGGCATGAATCGGATCGTCGAGATCGGCGGCGGCGATCACGTCCTCCACCTTCGAGCGCATCGACGCCAGTTCCACCGGCGCGTGACTCAGATGCCGCTCGAAGCGCCGCACGTCCTGTATCGCCAGGTCGCGGACCTTGCGGAAATACGCCTGACGCCGATGCGCTTCCGCGTCGACGCTCTCCTCCTCGGCGCGTTTGGCGGAACCCGACTGGCCGAATATCGGCTCGGGCGGCCGCAGCACCGTTTTCTTGCGCACCGGATGCGCCGTGCCGCGAAACCGCGCGAGCGGCCGCTCGTTGTCGATCGCCTCGCGCGCCTCGGCGGGGATGTCCGCTTCGCCGTGCGGCGCGTTCATCCAGCCGTGGGGTAGCCCCGTGACCGCCTCGATGCCGCGCACGAACTCCTCGCTGAATTCGCGCTGGCCGGACAGCATCAACTTCAGATAGCTCGCGGAGAAGGTCATCATGCGCGCGAGGCGAGTCGCCGCGCCGACCTCGCGAGTCAGCAGCACCAGGTTCGCCCGCCAGACCGGGAGCAGCAATTCGTCGGAATCTTCCATCGCTGGGTCTTCCATCTTTTTCGCCCGATGTAGGATAGCGCGTGCGTCACGCTTGCACGCGTCATCGTTTTGAAAGCGTAGCCGCTTGAACGCAGCGCATGCAATCCCCGCGCGCACTCGTCGCGGCGGTTGCGGCACACACCGCGCCGCAACCGCATTGCCGTAACAAGACCGCCATCACCGATTCAAGGATTTCGTAATGAAGCAAGTCATTCTCGCCCTCGCCGCAGCGGTGGCGTCCCTGAGCGCGATCGCTCCCGCTCAAGCCTATGAGCATCATCACCGCGTATGCCACAAGGTGCACGTTCACCATCATTGGGAAAAGCGCTGCCATTGAGGGTCATGCGCGGCCGGCGACGGTGTGCATCGAAAAGCCCCGCTCGACGCGGGGCTTTTTTTCAGGTTGACCAGGCGGACGCGGGCCGTGACATGCCGCGACGCTCTCTACGTTCGGCGCGAAAACGTCGGCGCGCAATCACGGACACATGCTGTTACACCTTGGCGGTGTGAGCCGACGCGAAGTTGCCGCTCGCGGAATGACGCAAGCGGCATCAGCCGCGTGGAGAAAGAGGGATAACGGGTGGAGGCGTAGCGAAGGAGTAGCGACGGCGAGCGCACCGTCACGCGGCCTTGACCCGCTCCAATGCCGTCGTGACGAGTGCTTCGAGCAAGGGCTCGACGCTGGCGGCAAGCGTTTCGTCATAGGCATAGGGAAACCGCTCTTCCATATACGTGATCTGCGACAGTTCGAGCTGCACCGCATGCACGTCTTGCGACGGCTGACCGTACTGCCGCGTGATATAGCCGCCCTTGAAGCGCCCATTGGCGACCGCCGAATATTCGCCATGCCGCTCGACCACGGCGGCCAATTCCTCGGCCAATCCCGCCACCGCGCTTGCGCCGTTCGACGTGCCGAAATTGAAATCCGGCAGACGTCCCTCGAAAAAACGCGGCACGTGCGAGCGAATCGAGTGAGCTTCCCATAACAGCACCTTGCCGTGCCTCGCCTTCAACGCGGCCAGTTCGTTTTTCAACGCATCGTGATAAGGCTTCCAGTAAGCATCGCGACGGCGCGCGACTTCGGCCTCGCTGGGCAGATGGCCTTCGAGGTACAAAGGCGCCTTGTCGAAGGTGTCGACCGGCAACAGGCCGGTCGTGTCCTGGCCGGGGTAGAGATTCGCGCCGTCGGGCGGACGGTTCAGGTCGATCACATAGCGCGCGTATGTCGGCGCAAGAATCGACGCGCCCATGCGTTTCGCGAATGCGTAAAGACGGTCGAGGTGCCAGTCGCAATCGTCGGTGCGTTGCGCGACGGGTGTCATCGTCGCGGCGATGTCGGCGGGAATCTGCGTGCCCAGATGCGGGATCGAGATCAGCAGCGGCAGGCTTCCCTGATGCAGCGAGAAAACCGGCGGAATGTTCGAAGCAGTCATGTCAGTCCCGAATCGATGGGATCGAAAAGAGTCGGTTATTCACTTGAGCAACTCACTTGAGCAACTCACTTGAGCAACTCACTTGAGCAACTCGGCGAGCGCCACGCGATAGCGCGCATAAGCGCCCTCCTCATCGCGATGCCGGCGGCTTTCGACGACCTTGTCGCCACCGGCGTACACGTCGCGAATCGGCGTCTCGCCATGCTCGCAGAATACGACGCCCGAAAGCCAGGCGCTCGGCGCATGCTCGGCGATGCTCGAATGATTCGGGTCGAGCACGAGCCAGTCCGCGCGCCGGCCGGCTTGCAACGCACCGACCGCGCGGCCGGTTGCCTGCGCGCCGCCTTCGAGCGCGGCGTCGAACAAACGGTCGGCGACATGCGTGGCCTGCGCCGACGCCAGCACGTTGCGTTGACGGCGCGTCAAACGCTGGCCGTATTCGAGCAAGCGCAACTCCGAGCGCCAGTCGACGCCGATATGGCTATCCGAACCGACACCGATGCGCCCTCGCGCGTCGAGATATTCCTGCGCCGGAAAAATGCCGTCGCCGAGATTGGCTTCGGTGGTCAGGCACAAACCGGCGACCGCACCGCTCTTCGCGAGCGCCAGCGTTTCGTTCGCGTCGACATGCGTGGCATGCACGAGGCACCAGCGGCTGTCGACGTCGAAACGATCGAGCAGCCATTGCACCGGACGCGCGCCTTCGGTGTCGAGGCACGCGTCGACTTCGGCGGTTTGCTCAGCAATATGGATGTGAACCGGCGCGCTCCGTTCGATACCATCGAGCAACGCACGCAACGAATCCGCCGACACCGCGCGCAGCGAATGCGGCGCCACGCCATAGCGCAAGGCCGCGCTTTCCGGACGCGCCGCGCGCAGCGTGCCGAGCAAGTCGAGCAGACTCTCCGGCGTGTTGATGAAGCGCCGCTGATCGTCGCGCGGCGCGCGCGAGCCGAAGCCGCTGTACTGATACAGCACCGGCAGCATCGTCATGCCGATGCCGCTCGCCGATGCCGCATCCACCACGCGCTGCGCCAGTTCCGCCTGATTCGCATAGCGGCCGCCTTCGGGCGTGTGATGCACGTAGTGGAACTCGCACACCGACGTATAACCCGCCTTCAACATCTCGATGTACAACCACTGCGCGACGCTTGCGAGCCCTTCGGGCGTGATGCGCGCGGCGAAGCGATACATCAGGTCGCGCCAGCTCCAGAAGTTGTCAGTGGCGCCCGTGCCCGATGCGGCGCGGTATTCGGTGAGACCCGCCATCGCGCGCTGGAACGCATGCGAATGCAGATTCGGCATGCCGGGCAGCACGGGGCCCGCGGCTTGGGGCACGCCCTCGGGAACCGCCGTGTCGGGCGTCACGGATAGCAGAGTGCCGTTCGCGTCCCACTCCAACAGCACGTTGCGGCGCCAGCCGTCCGGCAAGTACGCGTGGTCCGCGAATAGGGACTGTGCCGGTTGCTTGGGTTGCTCAGATTGCTTCGGTTGCGTCATTGCTCGGGCCTTAGCTCAATTCACGCCGCGTATAAACGGTCTCGCCCGCGCGCACGACTCGCGCGCACAACGGACGTCCCATCCAGTAAGCCAGCTCGGCCAGCGAGTCGACCGGCCACACCGCGAAATCCGCCGCGCGCCCTGCTTCCAGCGCGCCGTGGATATCGGCCTTGCCGAGCGCGCGCGCCGCATGCGATGTCACGCCTTGCAGCACTTCGGGCACGGTCATGCGAAACAGCGTGGTCGCCATGTTCATCATCAGCAGCAGCGAGGTGGCGGGCGAGGTGCCGGGGTTGCTGTCGGTGGAAATCGCGATCGGCACCTCGTGGCGCCGCAGCAAGTCCAGCGGCGGCAATTGCGTTTCGCGAATGAAGTAGTACGCGCCCGGCAGCAACACCGCGACGGTGCCCGCTTCTTTCATCGCGACGACGCCGGCTTCGTCGAGGAATTCCAGGTGATCGGCGGACAGCGCACGATGACGCGCCGCCAAGCCGGCGCCGCCGCCGTTCGACAACTGCTCGGCATGCATCTTCACCGGCAGCTTGTAGCGCTCGGCGGCGTTGAACACGCGCTCGCTTTGCGCCAGCGAAAAACCGATGCGCTCGCAGAACACATCGACCGCGTCGACGAGACCTTCGTCGGCAAGCGCGGGCAGCATGACGTTGCACACCTCGTCGATATACGCATCGGCGCGGCCGGCGAATTCGGGCGGCAACGCATGCGCACCGAGAAACGTCGTGTAGACCGTGACCGGATAGCGCTCGCCCAACCGGCGCGCGACGCGCAGCATCTTGCGCTCGCTGGCGAGATCGAGGCCGTAGCCCGACTTGATTTCGACGGCGGTCACGCCTTCGGCCAGCAAGGGCGCAAGACGTGCGGCCGATTGGCGGAATAGCGAGTCTTCATCGGCGGCACGCGTGGCGCGCACCGTGGAGACGATGCCGCCGCCCTGCCGCGCGATTTCCTCGTAGCTGACGCCCGCGAGGCGTTGCGCGAATTCGTCCGCGCGCTGCCCGCCGTACACCAGATGCGTGTGGCAATCGACGAGGCCCGGCGTCACCCACGCGCCGTGCAGATCCTCGCGTGGCCAGGCGGCGTAGTCGGCGGGCAGGTCGGCGGTCGCGCCGAGCCAGGCGATCTTGCCGTTTTCAACGGCTATCGCGGCATCCGGCAGCGTATGCTGCGGATCGCCCTGCGGGCAAAGTTTCAGGTGATGCCAGACGGTTTGCTTCATCGCGTGCTCTTTGCAGCTTGTTGCGTTTCCGTGGTGATTCGCGTGTGCGCGTGGCGGAGTGCCGGGACGTACTCGCGAATCGTCGTCATCGTCGCGCGTCGTTACATGTAGCGGATGCTGATCGCGAGCACCGCGCCCGCGCCTTTGATCGTGCAAGGCAGCGCGTTGGGCGTATCGATACGCAGCGTGTCGTCCTGTTCGAGCGTCAGCGCTTGCCGGTCGGCCAGCGTGATTTCGACCGAACCGCTGGCGCAAAACAGCAACGCGACGTCCGCAGATACGGTGCGTGGCTGCATCTGGCCGCGCCACACTTCAAGCTCGCCCACCGCCGCGCCACGCCGCACCATCAGGTTGAAGTCGCGCGTCGCGCCGTTAACAAGGCGCGCGTCGATTCGTGCTTCACCGGCGAAACGCGCGACATCGAGCGGCTGCGCCAACGCATGCGTCTTCGCGGCATGCGCGTTTGCGCCGTCCGTTTCGTCGAGCAACATGCCCGCGCCGGACAACAGCACGAGCGTGCGATCGATGCCCACAAAGCGCGAGAACGGCCCGGCCTGCGCGACATCGGCGACGCTGACCCGCCACACGAAATCATCGTGCGCGGCGCCTTCGGGAAAGACCGCCACTTCACGTGTGACGCCGCCGCCGTTCTTCCACGGCGCCGCCACGAGATCGGCGCCGCGAATCAGTGCGATGCTTGCCATGCTGCCGGCGGGTGGGCTGCGAAGCGCCACGATCAACGGCCGAGCATCGGCAGATTGAGACCCGCCTCGCGCGCGGTTTGTTGAGCGAGTTCATAGCCCGCATCCGCGTGACGCATCACGCCGGTGGCCGGATCGTTGAACAGCACGCGGCCGAGGCGCTTGTCCGCTTCGTCCGTGCCGTCGGCGACGATCACGACACCCGAGTGCTGGCTGAAGCCCATGCCCACACCGCCGCCATGATGCAGCGACACCCACGACGCGCCGCCTGCCGTATTCAGCAATGCGTTCAGCAACGGCCAGTCGCTGACCGCATCCGAGCCGTCCTTCATCGATTCGGTTTCGCGATTCGGGCTCGCGACCGAACCCGTGTCCAGGTGATCGCGGCCGATCACGATCGGCGCCTTCAGTTCGCCGTTCTTGACCATCTGATTGAACGCTTGACCCAGGCGGTAACGATCCTTCACGCCGACCCAGCAAATGCGCGCCGGCAGACCCTGGAACGCGATGCGTTCGCGCGCCATGTCGAGCCAGTTGTGCAGATGCGGATCGTCGGGGATCAGTTCCTTGACCTTCGCATCGGTCTTGTAGATATCCTCGGGGTCGCCCGACAGCGCGACCCAGCGGAACGGACCCTTGCCTTCGCAAAACAGCGGGCGGATGTACGCCGGCACGAAGCCCGGAAAATCGAACGCGTTTTCAACGCCCATTTCCAGCGCCATCTGACGGATGTTGTTGCCGTAGTCGAGCGTGGCCGCGCCGCGTTCCTGCAACGTCAACATGGCCTGAACCTGCTTGGCCATCGACTGCTTGGCCGGCTTCACGATCGAATCCGGCGCGGTCTTCTGACGCTCGCGCCAGTCCTCGACGCTCCAGCCTTGCGGCAGATAGCCGTGAATCGGGTCGTGCGCGCTGGTCTGGTCGGTCACGCAATCCGGCGTGATGCCGCGCGCGACGCACTCGGCGAACACGTCGGCCGCGTTGCCGAGCAAACCGATCGACACCGGCTTGCCCGCTTTCTTGGCTTCGTCGAGCATGGCGAGCGCTTCGTCGAGCGTCCGCGCTTTTTGATCGACGTAGCGTGTCTTCAAACGGAAGTCGATGCGCGTCTCGTCGCACTCCACCGCGATCATCGAGAAGCCCGCCATCGTCGCGGCGAGCGGCTGCGCGCCGCCCATGCCGCCGAGACCGCCGGTCAGAATCCAGCGGCCTTTCGGGTCGCCGTTGAAATGCTGATTCGCGACCGAGAAGAACGTCTCATACGTGCCCTGCACGATGCCCTGGCTGCCGATATAGATCCAGCTGCCTGCGGTCATCTGCCCGTACATCATCAGGCCCTTGCGATCGAGTTCGTGGAAATGCTCCCACGTCGCCCAATGCGGCACCAGGTTCGAGTTCGCCAGCAGCACGCGCGGCGCGTCGGCATGCGTGCGGAACACGCCGACCGGCTTGCCCGACTGGATCAGCAACGTCTCGTCTTCGTTCAGGTCTTTCAGCGAGGCCAGAATCTGATCGAAGCAATCCCAGTTGCGCGCGGCGCGTCCGATGCCGCCGTACACGACCAGCGCATGCGGATGCTCGGCGACTTCCGGGTCCAGGTTGTTCTGGATCATCCGGTACGCGGCTTCCGCGATCCAGGTCTTGCAGGTCTTTTCCGCGCCGCGCGGCGCGCGGATCGTACGGGTGGGATCGAGACGCGGATCGATGTGCTTGGGGTTGTTCATGGTGGCCCTCGGAATGCTTGAAGAATGTTCAGGAGATGTGCGGAAAGTGGCGAAATCAGAAATGTCCGGTGAAGCGATAGCGGCTGCCGGGATGCCAGAGGTTGGCGATCGACGCAACCTGGCTTTGCGACCACGTGCGCCGATGCAGCACGAGGCAAGGTTCCAGTTCGTCCATGGTCAGCAGTTCGCGGGTATCCGCATCGGCGGCCAATGCCTCGATGCGGTACTCGACGCGCTGCAACGGCGCGACGCGCACGAGGTACTGATTCGGCGTGGTGTTCGTGAAGTCCTGCAACGCGTACTCGGGCGCGACCGCCGGGTTGACCCAGCGCTCCTCGAGTTGCACCGGCTCGTCGTTTTCGAAATGCAGCACGCGCGAATGAAATACCGGGCTGCCGGCGTTCACGTTCATTTCCGCGGCGAGCGCCTCGTCGGCGATGGTGGCGCCGATGTGCAGCACCTTCGCCTGATAGCGATGACCGCGCGCGACGATTTCGTCCGAGATGCTGCGGATCGCCACCAGCGTCGATTCGTACTTCGGGCGCGCGACGAACGTGCCGGAGCCCTGCACGCGCGTGAGCACCTGCTCCGAGGTCAGCTCGCGCAACGCGCGGTTCACCGTCATGCGCGCGACGTTGAATTCGCGCGCGAGTTCGTTCTCGGAAGGCACCTGGTCGCCTTCGGCCCATTCGCCCGCATGAATGCGCGCGAGGATGAAGTCCTTGATGCCCTGGTAAGCCGGTGCGTTCATGTTTGGCTTGGTCCGCGTGCCTGAAAGTCGCTCGATGGCGGGTGAAGTGATGGCTTATTGCTCGGAGGCGAACGAGAACGGGCTCAGCTTCGCGATCGTGCCGTTCTGCACGAGACGCGTCACCGCCGCGATGTCGGGTGCGAAGTAATGATCGATCTCGTAGTGCGCGACGTCCTTGCGCACCGCGTCCATCACTTTCTGCAAACTCGGGCTGGTCTTGTGCGGCGCGCGCAGATCGACGCCTTGCGCGGCGGCAAGCAATTCGATCGACAGGATGTTCGCGGTGTTTTCCGCGATGTCGCCGAGCTTGCGCGCGGCGAAGGTCGCCATCGACACGTGATCTTCCTGGTTCGCGGAAGTCGGCAGCGAATCGACCGACGCCGGATGCGCGAGCGTCTTGTTCTCCGACGCGAGCGCGGCGGCCGTCACGTGAGCGATCATGAAGCCCGAATTCACGCCGCCGTCGCGCACGAGGAACGGCGGCAGGCCCGACAGCGTGGCGTCGATCAGCAACGCGATGCGGCGTTCGGCCAGGGCGCCGATTTCAGCGGCGGCGAGCGCGAGGTTGTCGGCGGCGAAGGCGACCGGCTCCGCGTGGAAGTTGCCGCCCGACAGCACTTCACCCGTGTCCGGGAAAATCAGCGGATTGTCGGAGACGGCGTTCGCTTCGAGCAGCAGCACGTCGGCGGCATGGCGCATCTGGTCGAGGCACGCACCCATCACTTGCGGCTGGCAGCGCAGGCTGTACGGGTCCTGCACCTTGTCGCAATCGGCGTGCGAAACGTTGATGCCCGAGCCTTGCAACAGCGAACGGTAAGCAGCCGCGGCGTCAATCTGACCGCGATGGCCGCGCAGTTCGTGAATGCGCGCGTCGAACGGCTTGACCGAACCCATTGCCGCGTCCACCGACAGCGCGCCCGCCACCAGCGCGGTGCGGTACAGGTCCTCGATCGCGAACATGTTGTAAAGCGCGAGCGCAGTGGATGCCTGCGTGCCGTTGAGCAGCGCGAGCCCTTCCTTGGCTTGCAGCGTGAGCGGCTTCAGGCCGACCAGCGCGAGACCTTCGGTGGCCGGCATGCGCTCGCCCTTCGCGAACACTTCGCCGACGCCGAGCAGCGTTGCCGACATATGCGCGAGCGGCGCGAGGTCGCCCGATGCGCCGACCGAGCCCTTGACCGGAATCACCGGCAGCACGTCGGCGTTGTACAGCGCGATCAGCGCTTCCATCACTTCACGGCGGATGCCCGAGTGACCACGGCCGAGGCTCGACAGCTTCAACGCGATCAACAGACGCACCACCGGCCGCGACATCGGCTCACCCACGCCCACCGCGTGCGAGAGCACCAGATTGCGTTGCAGCAGTTCGAGCTGGTCGTGCGGAATATGCGTGCTGGCGAGACGCCCGAAACCCGTGTTGATGCCGTAGGCCGGCTCGCCCTTCGCGGCGATATCGGCGACGGCTTGCGCGCAGGCGTCGATCGCGGCGTGGCTGGCGGGATCGAGCCGCAGCGCGACGTGTTCGCGGGCGATGCGGCGCAGTTGCGGGAGGGTCAGGTGGCCGGGCTTCAGAGTCATCATGGTTGGGTTGTCCTGTCTATACAATTTGAGAGAAGTCTAGCCGCGCCGTCTTGTATATACAACCTGTTTTTAAAGCTGCCGGCCTGGGAGTTTCCATTAGGGTGCGATGTTCACAAGGCATGCGGGCGCTTGAACCGGCGTTTCGTTCGGCATTGCCGTTCGCATGGCCTTTGATCGAGATTGGCGTCAACTTGTATATACACGTCCAAAATACGCCGCGCCAGCGGGTCAATCAATCCGATGTCGCGCCGCCACGCGGATTCACCCGTTTAGAGAGTTATAGAAGAGTCCGCTCATGACGCAAAAAAGCCCGCGCTCAGGCGAGCCGCGGGCTTCTTCAGACGCACTCTCGCGAAGAACCGCTAGAGCCTCACCCGCGCCGCCATGAAATCCAGAAAGCACTGCACGCGCCCCGCCAACGACGCGCTCTGGTAATACACGGCGCTCACCGGCTGCCGCTCGTCGACGAGCACGTTGCCGAGAATCGGCACGAGCCGTTCCTCGCGGATGTCGGCCGCGGTCATGAAATCGGCGAGGCAGGCGATGCCCCATCCGCAAAGCGCCAGTTGCCGCAGCGTCTCGCCGCTCGATGCGGTGATCGCCGGCTCGATTTTCAGCGACTCCGCGCGGCCCTTTCTGCCTTCGCGCAGCGGCCAGCGATTCAGATGCTCGGGCGCGGTGAAGCCGATCAGACGATGCGCGCGCAACGCTTCCACCGAGCGCGGCTCGCCATATTCGGCCAGATACGCGGGACTCGCGACCACCCGCAGCTTGCTGCTGCCCAACGCTCGCGCATGCAAGGTCGAATCCTGCAAGGCGCCGATGCGGATCGCGATGTCCACCTTCTGTTCGAGCAGATCGACGATCCGCTCGTTGCTGGTCAACTCCAGCCGGATCTCGGGATACAACGCCGAAAACGCTTTCATATGCGGCGCAATGCAATGGAGCATGAACGGCGATGCGGCATCCACGCGCAGGCGCCCCGAAGGCCGCTCGCGTCCGCGTGTGACCGATTCCTCGGCCTCCTCCATCGCGTCGAGAATCGCGCGGGCGCGCCGCAGGAAAGCCTCGCCCTCCTCGGTCAATTGCAGACGGCGCGTGGTGCGCCGCACGAGCGCGGTGTCGAGTTTCTTTTCGAGGCGCGTGAGCGCGCGACTCACGCCGGACACGGTTTGCTGCAATTTCTCGGCGGCCGCCGTGATCGAACCGCTGTCGATCACGGTGACGAAAACCAGCAGTTCGTCGGTGGAAGTCTTCATTGTTGATTTCTAATCAAGATTGATTTGAGACTAACACGCTTTTTGCGAGAATCGAGCGGGCGGATACTGCGGGCCTGTTATTCGTGTTCCCTCCATTTCTCCCAGGAGAACGTCTTGAAGATTTTCATCACGGGCGCAAGCGGTTTTATCGGCGGTTCGATCGCGGCGCACCTCGTGCGCGCCGGACATCAGGTGCGCGGTTTGATCCGCAAGTCCGAACATAGCGCCGAGTTGCAACGCCTCGGTATCGAACCCGTTATCGGCACGCTCGACGACCGCATGCTGCTGATCGCCGAGGCAAAGGCCGCCGACGCCGTCATCAACGCCGCGAGCAGCGATCACGAAGGCGCGGTAACCGCGCTGATCGAAGGCCTCGCCGGGTCCGGCAAACCGTTCCTGCATACGAGCGGTTCGAGCATCGTCGGCGATGCGTCGGGCGGCGAGGCGGGTCAGGCGCGCGTCTATCACGAGGACGCGCTGCCCGAACCGACCGCCGACAAGGCGGCGCGCGTGGCGATCGATCGGCAGGTGCTCGAGTCGGCGCAGCGGAACATCCGCTCGGCGGTGTTGTGCAACACGCTGATCTACGGTCACGGCGCGGTGGCGGACAGCGCGAGCGTGCAGTTGCCGCGACTCGTGCGTCAGGCGCAAAAGAGCGGCGTGGTGCGGCACGTGGGCAGCGGCGGCAACATCTGGTCGAACGTGCATATCGACGACGTCGCCGAACTGTATCGCCTCGCGCTGGAGAAAACGCCGGCGGGCACGTTCTATTTCGTCGAAAGCGGCGAAGCGTCGTTCCGCGAGATGAGCGCCGCGATCGCGCGCATCATGAAACTGGGCGAGCCGCAAGCGTGGCCGCTCGAAGAAGCGCAGAAGGAATGGGGCTATGAAATGGCCTCGTATGGCCTCGGTTCGAACAGCCGCGTGCGCGGCGAGCGTGCGCGCAAACTGCTCGGCTGGGAGCCGAAACGCACTTCGGTGATCGAGTGGATCGAGCACGACATGATGTCCCCCACGGGGACTTCCTTCGGGGCGCCCCCCAAGGGGACTTCCTTCGGGGCGCAAGAGGCTTGAGGGACGTAAGCTGTGTAAGCGTCGGCGTTGCGAATCCGTAAGCTCCACTCGATAGAATCGCGCTCACCCGATAGTGCGATTCGACAATCCGTCTCGCACGTGAGCCCGGATTGCAACGATGACCTTGGCGCTGAACTTCGACTGGCTGACCAACCTGCTGGCGATTCTTTTTGTCGTGGCGTGCCTCTACGACGCACGCTACGACGAATACGGCACGTTGACGCTGTCGGCGGCCGCGATGGGTCTCGTCGTGATGGCGATCGAAGTGTTCCTCAGGCCCGCTTTCGACATGGCGCTTTGAGCGGCCATTGAGCCATATCGACTCGCAATCCGGCTTATTCGCGCCGGCTTTACGATGGGCGCGTGGCGTCGATGTGCACGACGTCACGCGCTTTTCCTGCATCTCGCTTCTTGCATCTCGCTTCCTGCATTAGCCGCACGCCGCGCAACCGCCGTGCGCTTTCTCCTCATAGCGATCGTGATGCTTGACCCAGTCGGTCAGATTGCTCGCTTCGTTGCGGCCCTTCGGCGTCACGTCCAGATGCGCATATGTGTTGATGAAGCGCTCGTCGCCGCGGCCGTAGCAGGAATACGTGTGATACACGTCGCCCTTTTCGTCCTTGTAGAACACGCTGTGGCCGTGTTGCTCGTCGATGCCGACGTCCTGTTCAGTGAAATTGTAGAAGCCCTTCTTGCTCTCCAGTTCCTCGGGCGTAAACGACACGTGATAGTCGAAATTGAAATCGCTGCCGCTCGACGACACCCACGGGAACGTCCATCCCATGCGTTTTTTGAAGGCTTCGATTTTTTCGAGCGGCGCATGCGATACGGTCACATACGACACATCGTGATGTTCGAGATGCGTGACGATACCGACCATGTGATCCGAGAGGAACGAGCAGCCAACGCAGCCTTCTTCCCAGTCCGGTCCCATCATGAAGTGATAGATGATCAACTGGCTGCGGCCCTCGAACAGATCGGCGAGTGTCTTGCGGCCCTGCGGCGTATCGAACACGTAGGTCTTATCGACCTTCACCCACGGCAGCGCGCGGCGTTTGCGCGCAAGCTCGTCGCCGGCGCGCATGTGCGCTTTCTCTTCGGCTAATAGCGCCCTGCTGGCGGCCAGCCATTCTTCTCTCGTGCCAACTCGATGTTGCGGGTCCATGTGCGTCTCCTTTTCAGAATGACTCTGCGCGATGCGGATTCGCATCACGCAACTTGCGCGATTTCACGCAATGTCAGGCGAAATAGCGTTCCAGCAATTCGTGGTCCAAGGACTGCTTCGGCGCCGCCCGCATGCATCCGCTTCATGATTTGCGCCTGTTCCGTCCTGGCGCGGAAGACTTTCGCGGACGTGGCGTCGAGCCGCCACCGCGAGATGAAGCCGGACTGGGCGGAGGTGGCGCTTCCTCCTCTTCGACTAAAGCGGCGAGACGATCGAGCGATTCGGACCAGAAGTGCTGATAGCGGCGCAGCCACTCCATCGCCTCTTCCATGGGTCCGGCGGAGAGCCGGCACGCAACCGTGCGGCCGGTCTTGCTGCGCGTGACGAGACCGGCGTCGGACAGCACGTCGAGATGTTTCATCACCGCCGGCAACGACATGGCGAACGGCTCGGCGAGTTCGCTCACCGACAGTTCGTTGCGCGACAAACGCGCGAGCAGCGCACGCCGCGTGGGGTCCGACAACGCGGCGAAGGTGCGATCGAGTAGCGCTTCGTTAAACTTAACCATGAGGTTAAGTATAGAAACGCGAATGCGGATGTCAAGGACAGGTCCGCACGTTATCGAAACATGCGAGAACACGAGAAGGAGAACGCGGCATAAAAGACATGCGGCGCGTCGCAAACAAGGCACTGCAACGCGCCGCATCGAGATGGAGAACAACCGGCTACACGCTGGAGCAAAACGGCAAGCGTCCTGCCCTCACGTCACTGCAATACAACCAGCAAACTCCGTGCAAGGGCTCGAGCGGAATTCAGATCGCCCAACCGCCCAGATAGAAACCCGCCAGCACCACGGCGATCACCACCGTGCCCACATTCAGCTTGCGATACTCGCCGCTCACCACGCGGCCGATCACCAGCGTCGCGAAGCCGAGCATGATGCCCGTCACGATGTTGGCGGTCAGCACGATGAACACCGCGCACATCAGACCCGACATCGCGTCGACCATGTCGTCCATGTGCAGCTTGCTGACGTTCGAGAGCATCAGCAGACCCACGTACATCAGCGCGGGCGCCGTCGCATACGAAGGCACGAGGCCGGCGAGCGGCGAGAAGAACATCACGACGAGGAACAGCAGGCCGACCACCGCCGCCGCCATGCCCGTCTTGGCGCCGGCCGCCACGCCCACCGTCGATTCGATGTAGGCCGCGGCCGGCGCGCCGCCGAGCAGGCCCGAGAAGATCGAGCTCAACGAATCCGCCGTCAACGCGCGGCCGCCGTTGATGATGCGCCCGTTTTCGTCGAGCTGGCCCGCTTGTCCCGCGACCGCGCGGATCGTGCCGGTGGCGTCGAACACCGCGGTCATCACGAGCGCCAGCACGCTCGGCAGAACGGCCATCGAGAGCGCGCCCTTGAGGTCCATCGCGCCGATCAGCGACGCATGGCCCGGCGCGCTCAGGGACGGCACCGCGAACACACCATGAAACGACACGGCCGGATCGATCAGCAGCGCGAGCGCCGAGATCGCGACGATCACGATCAGGATCGAGCCCGGCACGCGGCGGCGCACCAGGCCGAAGATCGCCGCGAGCCCCGCCACCGACATCAACGCCGGCAGCGCCGTGATATGACCGAGCGACACCGGCAGACCGGCGCCCGGATTCTTCACGACCAGGCCGACCTCGTTGGCGGCGATCAGCAGCAGGAACAGGCCGATGCCGATGCCCGTGCCGTGCGCGATGCCCGTCGGCAGATTGCGCAGAATCCACGAACGCACGCCGGTCACCGAAATCGCGGTGAACACGACGCCCATCAGGAACACCGCGCCGAGCGCGACGTTCGGCTGCAAGCCCTTGCCGAGCACGAGGCCGAACGCGGTGAACGCAGTGAGTGAAATCGCGCAGCCGATCGCGATCGGCAAACGCGCCCACACGCCCATCAGCAGCGAGCCGAAGGCCGTGGTCAGGCACACGGCGACGAACACCGCGCTGGTGTCGAAGCCCGCCTTGCCGAACATGCCCGGCACGACGAATACCGAATAGACCATCGCGAGGAAGGTCGTGATGCCGGCGACGATTTCCTGACGCTGCGAACTGCCGCGCGAGGAAATTTCGAAGTAGCGGTCGAGCAAGCCTTTACCGTCGAATGATTCGGCGCCGACTTCGGAAATCGGCTGGGCGTGGGGTTCCATCATGATGAATGCCTCCTTTATCAGCGTGCTGAAACGGCCGCCGATGCGGGCGTCGTCAGGTTCGTCTCGTGGCGTTGGTTCAATGTGTGCGGCTCGTTGTCGTGTCGAAATGTAGGCCAACACAAATATGTCTCCCATCGCATGAATGGCATGCCCGACATGTCGCGACGCTTATATCGTCCAAGCGGCGGCGAAGCGCGTCGGCGGTCCGCGCGTTTACACCTACGGTTTGTCATGGAAGCGTGAAAGGCCGTTGTGGGCTTGGGGAAGAGACGCAGCCTGGCAAAACCGGGACCGGCCGACGCCGCGGGTTACACTCTGGCCCGTACCTGTCTAACCGCGGCGGTCCACAGCGCCCGCCCGCACCGGCCCACGGAGTCCTTCTTGATGAGCGGCGGTTTTTCGCGTCCTGCCTGGCGTCTTCTGCTTCTTGCTGTGTTTGCGATGTTCGCGCTGTCCGGTTGCGGCAGCTTGCTGTGGGGCCCGCAGCAGGCGCCGATCGTCGAGGCCACGATCATGCCGGTCGAGCCGGCGAGCGCACCCGTCGCGGCGTCCGAGCCCGAACCGGTCGAAACCGAGACGGCCGGGCCGGAGCAGCCGAGAAAGCCCAAAAAGCCGGTCGTCAAGCCGCACAAGGTCGAGCCGCCGCCGCCCGTCGCCGCACCCGCGCCGCCGCCTCCACCGCCCCCGCCGCTGATCGTGCTGCGCACGATCGAGCGCAACGACGCGCGCGCGCTGCTCGACAGCGAAGTGCAGAAGCCCGACGGCAAGGTGGTCGGCCGCGCGGTCGACATGACCACCGACGCGCTCGGCAAGCCGCGCGAGATCGTCGTCAATCTGCAGGGCTTCCTCGGCGTCGGCGATCGCAAGGTGATCTTCCCGTGGGGCGCGTTCCGCTTCACGCCGACCGCGAAGAGCGCGCCCATCACGCTTAATCCGACGGCCGCGCCGACGCCCGTGGCGAAGGCCTCCCCTGTGCAATTGCCGCTGATCGACACGACCGTCGAGCGCTCGAACGGCGGCAAGGTCGGCCGCGTGATCGACGTGCTGATCGACGCCAACGCGCAGCCGCAAGCGGTCGTGCTCGACGTCAACGGCATGGTCAGCACCGAGCGGCGCACGATTGCCGCGAACTGGTCGGCGCTGCGTTTCGTCACGAAAGACAAGGAACTGCATCCGCTGCTGGATCTGAGCGACGCCCAGATCAACGCGACGCCGCCCTACGCGAGCGACAGGCCGATTCGCGCGGTGTCGCCCGCGCCGCCACCCGCGCCGCCCGCGGCCGCTTCCGCGGCTCCCGCGGCGGCTGCCTCTGCGGCCACGGCCATCGCGGTTTCCAACGCACGGGCGGCCCGATGACAGGCCGCACTCTGGTAACCGCGCGCAGTCTGCGCGCGCTCGATTGGCTGAATTTTTTCGTCGCCAACGTGCAAACGGGTTTTGGGCCGTTCATCGCGTCGTATCTCGCGTCGCATAAGTGGACGCAGGGCGAGATCGGCATGGCGCTCTCGGTGGGCACGATCAGCGCGATGGTGAGCCAGGTGCCGGGCGGCGCCGCCGTCGACGCGTTGCGCAACAAAAAGGGCGCGGCTGCGTGGGCGATCATCGCGATCATTCTGAGCGCGGTGCTGCTGGCCGCGAGTCCGACGGTGCTGCCGGTGATCGCCGCCGAGGTGTTCCACGGCTTCGCCAGTTGCATGCTGACGCCGGCACTCGCCGCGATCTCGTTCGCGCTGGTGGGGCGCGCGAATCTCGGCGACCGGTTGGGCCGCAACGCGCGCTGGGCGTCGATCGGCAGCGCGGTCGCGGCCGGGCTGATGGGCGTATTCGGCGAATACTATTCGCCGCGCGCGGTGTTCTGGCTGACCGCTGGGCTCGCCGTGCCCGCACTGATCGCGCTGACGATGATCCAGCGCACCGACACGATCGAACTGCCCAAGGCCGGTCCGACGCCGCAGCAGATCGAACGGCGCGAGAGCCTGCGCGAATTGCTGCGCGACAAGCGGATGCTGCTGTTCGCGGCGTGCATCGTGCTGTTCCACTTGTCGAATGCGGCGATGTTGAATCTTGCCGCGGGCGAAGTGACGGCCGGCATGGGCGACAACGTGCAACTCGTGATCGCCGCGTGCATCATCGTGCCGCAAGCAATCGTGGCGATCATGTCGCCGTGGGTCGGGCGCTCGGCCGAACGCTGGGGACGCAGGCCGATCCTGCTGCTTGGCTTTTCGGCGCTGCCGATACGGGCGTTGCTGTTCGCGGGGATCAGCAGCCCTTATCTGCTGGTGCCGGTGCAGATGCTGGATGGGCTGAGCGCCGCGGTGTTCGGCGTGATGCTGCCGCTGATTGCCGCCGACGTGGCCGGCGGCAAGGGCCGGTATAACTTGTGTATCGGGTTGTTCGGGTTGGCGGCGGGGATTGGGGCGACTTTGAGCACGACTGCTGCTGGGTTCGTGGCCGATCATTTCGGCAATGCGGTTAGCTTTTTTGGCCTGGCCGCAGCCGGGGCGCTGGCGGTCTTGCTGGTGTGGGCGGCGATGCCGGAGACGCGGGACGCGGCGGCGGAGGATGGGGCGCCGGTGGCTGGTGGGGGGAAGTCGGCGGTTAGGTAGTGGTTTTGCGGTTTTTTTTGCCTGCTCGGCGGTTTTGGTGGTGGTTGTTGCTTTGTTGGCCTTTTCTTGATTTGTTAGTGGTCTATTGGCGTTGCCCCTGTGCGGGGCGGCACCTACTTCTCTTTGCCGGCCGTGTACAGACCGGAGACATGGTTGACGAACGTGCGAGGACATCGTTGACACTTTATGGTCAGCGGTTTTCGCTCCTCAGGTCAAGGGTGAGGATGCGGTGATGGGCAAACCAGAATTCAAATACGCCGTCTTCGCCGTCCTTTGCGCGTGCTGCAACCGGCAGCCGGTAAAGTGCTTTCGAGACCTTCAGGCGCCGTCCTTCAAAGCGTAGCTCGCCATTTGCCTTGACCCGCAGCACCACGTCATCCGGGCCGTACTCCGGCTCGCGCAGGACCGATGGAAACGCCCGCGGGCTCGGCTGGTA
>NZ_FRAB01000060.1 GCF_900142195.1 Paraburkholderia terricola | reverse complement strand
ATTACCTCGAGATCGGCAAGCCGAACAACGGCGGCACGAAGATTTTCTCGGTGGCAGGCGACGTCGAGCGTCCGGGCAACTATGAGATTCCGCTCGGCACGCCGTTCTCCACGCTGATGGAACTCGCCGGCGGCATGCGCGGCGGCAAGAAGATCAAGGCCGTGATTCCTGGCGGTTCGTCGGCACCGGTAATTCCGGGCGACATCATGATGCAGACCGACATGGACTACGACTCGATCGCCAAGGCCGGTTCGATGCTGGGTTCGGGCGCGGTCATCGTGATGGACGAGACGCGCTGCATGGTGCGCTCGCTGCTGCGTCTGTCGTACTTCTATTACGAAGAGTCGTGCGGTCAGTGCACGCCGTGCCGCGAAGGCACCGGCTGGCTGTACCGCGTCGTGCATCGTATCGAGCACGGGCTCGGCCGTCCGGAAGATCTGGATCTGCTGAACTCGGTCGCTGAAAACATCATGGGCCGCACGATTTGCGCGCTCGGCGATGCGGCGGCCATGCCGGTGCGCGGCATGCTCAAGCACTACTGGGACGAATTCGAATATCACGTCGCTCACAAGCATTGTCTCGTCGGCAGTCATGCCGGCGCGGCATCGGCGTCGGAAACAGTGGCTGCCTGAGTACGCTGAACAACAGGTACGCATCAGAGCACGTCATCCGCGGAATTCATCGCCTGACACGGCGATGAACAGGGCGAACGATTGAGCGGTAACAGGTTAAGGAAGATTGACCATCATGGTTGAACTTGAAATAGACGGCAAGAAAGTAGAGGTGCCTGAAGGCAGCATGGTGATCCAGGCTGCGCATAAGGTCGACACGTACATTCCTCACTTCTGCTATCACAAGAAGCTGTCGATTGCGGCCAACTGCCGGATGTGCCTGGTCGATGTCGAAAAAATGCCGAAGGCCGTGCCCGCATGCGCCACGCCGGTGTCGGCGGGCATGATCGTGCGCACCAAGTCCGAGAAGGCGGTGAAGGGCCAGCAAGCCGTGATGGAATTCCTGCTGATCAATCACCCGCTGGATTGCCCGATCTGCGATCAGGGCGGCGAGTGTCAGTTGCAGGATCTGGCGGTGGGCTACGGCAAGTCGTCGTCGCGTTATAGCGAAGAAAAGCGTGTCGTGTTCCACAAGAACGTCGGCCCGCTGATCTCGATGGAAGAAATGACGCGTTGCATTCACTGCACGCGGTGCGTGCGTTTCGGTCAGGAAGTGGCCGGCGTGATGGAACTCGGCATGCTGGGCCGCGGCGAGCACGCGGAAATCACGTCGTTCGTCGGCAAGACGGTCGACTCCGAACTGTCGGGCAACATGATCGATCTGTGCCCGGTCGGCGCGCTGACCAGCAAGCCGTTCCGCTACAGCGCCCGCACGTGGGAACTGTCGCGCCGCAAGTCGGTGAGCCCGCACGATTCCGTCGGCGCGAACCTCGTGGTGCAAGTGAAGAACAACCGCGTGATGCGTGTTCTGCCGTTCGAAAACGAAGCCATCAACGAATGCTGGATTTCGGACAAGGACCGCTTCTCGTATGAAGGCCTGAACAGCCCGGAACGTCTCACGCAGCCTATGCTCAAGCAGGGCGGCAAGTGGGTCGAGACCGACTGGCAAACCGCGCTCGAATACGTGGTCAAGGGGCTGAAGGGCATCAAGGGCGACCACGGCGCGGATGCGCTGGCCGCGCTCGGCAGCGCCCACAGCACCGTCGAGGAACTGTTCCTTCTGAAGCAATTGGCGCAAGCGGTCGGCACGCCCAACGTCGACTTCCGTCTGCGTCAGTCTGATTTCTCCGCGCCGCTCAACGGTACGCCGTGGCTTGGCACCGCAATCGCCGATCTGTCCAACGTCGACGCGGCGCTGGTAATCGGCTCCGATCTGCGTCGCGATCACCCGCTGTTTGCAGCGCGTCTGCGTCAGGCCGCGAAGGGCGGCGCGAAGCTCACGCTCGTGCAAGCTACTCGCGACGACGCACTGATTCCGCAAGCGCAACGCGTGGTCGCAGCGCCGTCGGCATGGCTCGACGCACTGGCCGGTATCGCCGGCGCGGTCTCCGAGGCCAACGGCGCGACCCTGCCGGAAGCCCTCGCCGGCACGCAGCCGACGGACGCCGACAAGCAGGTCGCGAAGTCGCTCGCCTCTGGCGAACGCCGTCTGGTGCTGCTCGGCAACGGCGCGGTCCGTCATCCGGATTTCGCGGCGATTCACGCGGCGGCCCAATGGATCGCGGACGCAACCGGCGCGACGCTGGGCTTTCTCACGGAAGCCGCGAACACGGTCGGCGCGCATCTCGTGAACGCGCTGCCGGGCGAGGGCGGTTTGAACGCTCGTGAAGCGTTCGAGCAACCGCGCAAGGGTTACGTGCTGCTGAACGTCGAGCCGGAATTCGATACGGCCAATCCGGCGCAGGCATTGGCCGCGCTGAAGCAGGCGGAAATGGTCGTCGTGATGTCGCCGTTCCAGACGGGCGCCGAATACGCCGACGTGCTGCTGCCGATCGCTCCGTTCACGGAAACGGCCGGTACGTTCGTCAACGCGGAAGGCACGGTGCAGACGTTCAACGGTGTCGTGCGGCCGCTGGGCGACACGCGTCCCGCATGGAAGGTGCTGCGCGTGCTGGGCAGCCTGCTCGGCGCGTCGGGTTTCGAATTCGATACCGCGGAAGAAGTACGCGCCGCAGCCCTCGGCGACGGCGAATTGAAGTCGCGTCTGTCGAACAAGACGGGTGTTGCGGTTGCACGCGGCAAGTCGGCGAAGGCAGGGGAAGGCAAGTTCGAGCGCATCGCCGACGTGCCGATCTACCACGCCGACGCGCTGGTGCGTCGCGCCGAATCGCTGCATCTGACGGCGGCCGCGCGCACGGCGAACTCGGTCGGTCTGCCGGCCGCGCTATTCGACAAGCTGGGTTTGAAGGAAGGCGACGCAGTGCGCGTGCGCCAGGGCGAGCAATCGGTGCAGTTGCCGGCCGTGCGCGACGCGAATCTTGCGGAGACGGTCGTCCGCGTATCGGCGGCTACGCCTGCCGGTGCGGCGCTGGGCAGCCTGTTCGGTGAACTGGTGGTGGAGAAGGCGTAAATGAGCTTGTTCGATACGATCAACTCGGGCGGCACCCAGCTTCTCGGTGTGGCATGGCCCACGGTGTGGGCACTGGTGCGCATCCTGGTGGTGGCGGTTGTGATCCTGCTGTGCGTGGCTTACCTGATTCTGTGGGAGCGTAAACTGATCGGCTGGATGCACGTGCGTCTCGGCCCGAACCGCGTCGGCCCCGCAGGTTTGCTGCAGCCGATCGCCGACGTGCTGAAGCTGCTGCTGAAAGAAGTCATTCAGCCGGCGCAGGCGAGCCGCTGGATCTACCTGATCGCGCCGATCATGGTGGTGGTGCCGGCGTTCGCGGTGTGGGCGGTGATTCCGTTCCAGGCGGGCGCGGTGCTCGGCGACATCAACGCGGGTCTGTTGTACGCGATGGCGATTTCGTCGATCGGCGTGTACGGCGTGATCCTGGCCGGCTGGGCGTCGAACTCGAAGTACGCGTTCCTCGGCGCCATGCGCGCCGCCGCCCAGATGGTCTCGTACGAAATCTCGATGGGCTTCGCGCTCGTCGTCGTGCTGATGACGGCCGGCACGCTGAACCTGTCGGGCATCGTCAATTCGCAGGAGCACGGCTTCTTCGCTTCGCACGGCTTGAACTTCCTGTCGTGGAACTGGCTGCCGCTGCTGCCGATGTTCGTCGTGTATTTCATCTCGGGCATCGCCGAAACGAACCGTCACCCGTTCGACGTGGTGGAAGGTGAGTCGGAAATCGTCGCGGGCCACATGATCGATTACTCGGGCATGGCGTTCGCGCTGTTCTTCCTCGCCGAGTACATCAACATGATCGTGATCTCGGCATTGGCTGCAACACTGTTCCTCGGCGGCTGGAGCGCACCGTTCGGTTTCCTGTCGTTTATCCCGGGCATCGTTTGGCTCGTCGCCAAGGTTTTCTTCCTGTTGTCGGTGTTCATCTGGGCGCGCGCCACGTTTCCGCGCTATCGCTATGACCAGATCATGCGTCTGGGCTGGAAGATTTTCATTCCGGTCTGCGTGGTGTGGCTGGTGGTGGTCGGCTTCTGGATCATGTCGCCGTTGAACATCTGGAAATAAAGGGCGGATGAACCCATGACCGCAATCCAAAACTTTTTCAAGACCTTTTTCCTCACGGAATTGCTCAAAGGCCTCGCGCTGACCGGACGTTATACGTTCCAGCGCAAGGTGACCGTGCAGTTCCCGGAAGAGAAAACCCCGATCTCGCCGCGTTTTCGCGGCCTGCATGCGCTGCGCCGCTATGAAAACGGCGAAGAGCGCTGCATCGCCTGCAAGCTGTGCGAAGCGGTGTGCCCGGCGCTCGCCATCACGATCGAATCGGAAACCCGCGCGGACAATACCCGCCGCACCACGCGCTACGACATCGACCTGACCAAGTGCATCTTCTGCGGTTTCTGTGAAGAGAGCTGCCCGGTCGACTCGATCGTCGAAACGCACATCCTCGAATATCACGGCGAAAAGCGCGGCGATCTGTACTTCACGAAAGACATGCTGCTGGCCGTGGGCGATCGCTACGAAGCGGAGATCGCCGCGAACAAGGCGGCCGACGCACCGTATCGTTGAAGCGGCTTCGCTTGAAGCAGTAAATGCAGCAGTAACACGGCCTGTTGTCGGGCCGAGCGTCGCGGCTTGAACGCCGCGGCACGGCGCACCTGTGCGGCTGTACTGGCGGCTTGTCCGCTTTGCCAGCCCCACGTGCCAAAGAACAATGCCTGACGATGGCCTAACGATGAACCGGTAATCATGGAATTCACGACCGTACTGTTCTACATCTTCGCGCTGCTCCTGGTTGTCTCAGGGCTGAAGGTGATCACCTCGCGCAACCCGGTGTCGTCCGCACTGTTTCTCGTGCTGGCGTTCTTCAACGCAGCCGCGATCTGGATGCTGCTCGAGGCCGAGTTCCTCGCGATCCTGCTGGTGCTGGTCTACGTCGGGGCGGTGATGGTGCTGTTCCTGTTCGTCGTGATGATGCTGGACATCAATATCGACGTGCTGCGGCGCGACTTCAAACGCTTCGTGCCGATGGCCACGCTGGTGGGCGCGATCATCGTGATCGAAACCGCGCTGATCCTGTGGCACGGCTATGGCGCTACCGCCACGGCGTTGCGCGACACCACCGCTGCCGCCAACGGCATGGCCGACTGGTCGAACACGCGCCTCATCGGCAAGGTCATCTACACCGACTACATCTTCGCGTTCGAAGTCGCCGGCCTCGTGCTGCTGGTGGCGATCATCGCGGCCGTCGCGCTTACCACGAGCCATAAGAAGGACAGCAAGCGCCAGAAGATCAGCGATCAGGTCAAGGTGCGTGCCCAGGATCGCGTGCGCGTCGTGAAAATGCCATCGGAAAAGACCGCGGCGACCGTCGCGGCGGAAGAAGCCGCCGCAGCCGCGGCAGCGGCCGACTCGGCCCCGGCGAAAAACGGCTGAGCGGACAGGAGATAGAAATCATGTTGACCCTTGCCCATTACCTCGTTCTCGGCGCGATCCTGTTTGCGATCAGCGTCGTCGGCATTTTCCTGAACCGTCGCAACGTCATCATCATCCTGATGGCGATCGAATTGATGCTGCTCGCGGTGAACACCAATTTCGTCGCGTTCTCGCACTACCTCGGCGACGTGCATGGCCAGATCTTCGTCTTCTTCGTGCTGACCGTCGCGGCGGCGGAAGCGGCGATCGGCCTCGCGATTCTGGTGACCCTGTTCCGTAGTCTCGACACGATCAATGTCGAGGATCTCGATCAGCTCAAAGGTTAATTTCAGGAAAAGCGGTTATGTCCACGATACTCAATGAAAACCTGCTGCTGGCGATTCCGCTGGCACCGCTGGCCGGTTGCCTGATTGCCGGGCTGTTCGGGAAGGCGGTAGGGCGAGCCGGCGCGCACTCGGTCACGATCCTCGGCGTCGCGATCTCGTTTGTTCTCTCGGCCATCGTCTTCTTCCAGGTCATGGAGGGCGCGAGCTTCAACGCGACCGTTTATGAATGGATGACGATCGGCAAGACGAAGTTCGAAATCGGCTTCCTCGTCGACTCGCTCACGGCGATGATGATGTGCGTGGTGACCTTCGTGTCGCTGATGGTGCACATCTACACGATCGGCTACATGGCCGACGACGACGGCTACCAGCGCTTCTTCTCGTACATCTCGCTGTTCACGTTCTCGATGCTGATGCTCGTCATGAGCAACAACTTCCTGCAACTGTTCTTCGGCTGGGAAGCGGTGGGCCTGGTGTCGTACCTGCTGATCGGCTTCTACTTCACGCGTGAGTCGGCGATCTACGCGAACATGAAGGCGTTCCTCGTGAACCGCGTGGGCGACTTCGGTTTTCTGCTCGGCATTGGCCTGCTGTTCGCGTTTGCCGGTTCGATGAACTACGGCGACGTGTTCGCGAAGCGCACCGAACTCGCGGCATTGTCGTTCCCCGGCACGGACTGGGGTCTGCTGACGGTTGCCTGCATTTGCCTCTTCATCGGCGCAATGGGTAAGTCGGCGCAATTCCCGCTGCACGTGTGGCTGCCGGATTCGATGGAAGGCCCGACGCCGATTTCCGCACTGATTCACGCGGCAACCATGGTGACGGCCGGTATCTTCATGGTCACGCGCATGTCGCCGCTGTTCGAACTGTCGGATAGCGCGCTGTCGTTCGTGACGGTCATCGGCGCGATTACCGCGCTGTTCATGGGCTTCCTCGGGATCGTCCAGAACGACATCAAGCGCGTGGTGGCGTATTCCACGCTGTCACAGCTCGGCTACATGACGGTCGCGCTCGGTGTGTCGGCCTATCCGGTCGCCGTCTTCCACCTGATGACGCACGCGTTCTTCAAGGCGCTGCTGTTCCTCGGCGCGGGTTCGGTGATCATCGGCATGCACCACGATCAGGACATGCGCAACATGGGCGGCCTGCGCAAGTACATGCCGATCACGTGGATCACGTCGCTGGTCGGTTCGCTGGCGCTGATCGGTACGCCGTTCTTCTCGGGCTTCTACTCGAAAGACTCGATCATCGACGCGGTGAAGCTGTCGCATCTGCCGGGGTCGGGCTTCGCGTACTTCGCGGTAGTGGCGAGCGTGTTCGTTACCGCGCTCTATTCGTTCCGTATGTACTTCATGGTGTTCCACGGCGAGGAGCGCTTCCGCGATCCGAAGCATCCCGATTCGCCGATGGGCGCGGAAGCCGCGGCGCACGGTCATGGCAATGGTCATCACGAACACGAACACGGCCACGCTCACGAGCCGCATGAAACGCCGTGGGTGGTGTGGGTGCCGCTGGTGCTGCTGGCGATTCCGTCGGTGGTGATCGGTGCAATCGCGGTCGGCCCGATGCTGTTCGGCGACTTCTTCCAGCACGGCGTGGCGTTCGAGAAGGTGATCTTCATCGGCGAAAACCATCCGGCGCTGCATGAGATGGCTGAGGAGTTCCACGGCTGGGTGGCGATGGGCTTGCACTCCGTTTCGGGCCTGCCGGTCTGGCTGGCGCTCGCGGGTGTGGTGGTCGCGTGGTTCCTGTATCTGGTCCGCCCCGAACTGCCGGCTTCGATCAAGCGCGCGTTCGGCCCGGTCTACACGTTGCTCGACAACAAGTACTACATGGACAAGATCAACGAAGTCGTGTTCGCGCGGGGCGCCGTGGCAATTGGCCGTGGTCTCTGGAAGGAAGGCGACGTCGTGGTCATCGACGGCATCGTCAACGGCAGCGCACGCTTTATCGGCTGGTTCGCCGGCGTGATCCGCTTCCTCCAATCCGGCTACATCTATCACTACGCGTTCGCCATGATTATCGGCATGCTGGGGCTCCTGACCCTGTTTGTAACGCTCGGCGGCAAATAAGGCGAGGGACACTAATGCACGCTTATCCGATTCTCAGTATTGCGATCTGGTTGCCGATCCTCGTCGGTCTCCTGGTCCTGGCTATCGGTTCCGACCGGAACCCGGCTCCCGCGCGCTGGATTGCGCTGATCGGTTCGATCGTCAGCTTCATCGTGACGATCCCGCTGATCACCGGTTTTGATTCGAGCACCGCCGATCTGCAGTTCGTCGAAAAGGCGAACTGGATCGAGCGCTTCAACATCACCTACCACCTGGGTGTCGACGGCATCTCCATGTGGTTCGTCGTATTGACCGCCTTGATTACGGTGATCGTGGTGATTTCCGCGTGGGAAGTCATCACGAAGAACGTCGCGCAGTATCTCGCCGCATTCCTGATCCTGTCGGGCATCATGGTCGGCGTGTTCAGTTCGGCCGACGGCATGCTGTTCTACGTGTTCTTCGAAGCCACGCTGATTCCGATGTACATCATCATCGGCGTGTGGGGTGGGGCGAACCGCGTGTACGCGGCGTTCAAGTTCTTCCTGTACACGCTGATGGGCTCGCTGCTGATGCTGGTCGCGTTGCTGTATCTGTACATTCAAACCGGCACGTTCGATCTCGCCACGTGGCAGCACGCGCAGATCGCGATGACGCCGCAAGTGTTGCTGTTCATCGCGTTCTTCCTGGCGTTCGCCGTGAAGGTGCCGATGTGGCCGGTGCACACATGGCTGCCCGACGCGCACGTGGAAGCGCCGACCGGCGGCTCGGTCGTGCTGGCCGCGATCATGCTGAAGCTGGGCGCGTACGGTTTCCTGCGCTTCTCGCTGCCGATCACGCCGGACGCGAGCCACTCCTTGGCGCCGGTCGTTATCGCGCTGTCGCTGATCGCCGTGATCTATATCGGTCTGGTCGCGATGGTGCAGACGGACATGAAGAAGCTGGTCGCCTATTCGTCGATCGCGCACATGGGCTTCGTCACGCTCGGCTTCTTTATCTTCAACCAGCTCGGCGTGGAAGGCGCGATCGTGCAGATGATCTCGCACGGTTTTGTCTCCGGCGCGATGTTCCTGAGCATCGGCGTGCTGTACGACCGCATGCACTCGCGTCAGATCGCGGACTACGGCGGTGTCGTCAACGTCATGCCGAAGTTCGCCGCGTTCGTGATGCTGTTCTCGATGGCCAATTGCGGCTTGCCGGGCACCTCGGGTTTCGTCGGCGAATTCATGGTGATTCTGGCGGCGGTCCAGTACAACTTCTGGATCGCGGGTGGTGCGGCGGTCACGCTGATTCTCGGCGCGGCCTACACGCTGTGGATGTACAAGCGCGTGTACTTCGGCGCGATCGCCAACGATCACGTGAAGAGCCTCATCGACATCAACCGTCGCGAGTTTTTCATGCTGGCAGTGCTCGCCGCACTGACGCTGTTCATGGGCCTGTACCCGAAGCCCTTCACCGAAGTGATGCACGTATCCGTGGAAAACCTCCTCTCCCACGTTGCGCAGTCAAAGCTGCCGTTGTCCCAGTAACGCAGAGCGGAGGAATTTAAAGACCATGCAAAACGCCCCTATGACTGCTCTGTTGCCCGACGCGCTGGTGATGCTCGCCGTTGTCGTCGCGTGGCTCAACGACACGTTCGTCGGCCAGGCCGGTCGCCGCACCACGTATTTCATCGCGTTCTTCTCGACGCTGGTCGGCGGGATCTGGTTCGCGGTGAACGCGTTCGACCCGCAAGTGCATTACTTCTTCGGCCACATGTACGTGGTGGACTCGTTCGCCAACGTGATGAAAGCCGTCGTGACGCTCGGCTATGCGGTGTCGATCGTGTATTCGCGCCGCTACCTCGAGGATCGCGGCCTGTTCCGCGGCGAGTTTTTCCTGCTGGGCATGTTCTCCTTGCTCGGCCAACTCGTGATGATCTCCGGCAACAACTTCCTGACGCTGTATCTCGGTCTGGAACTGATGTCGCTGTCGTTGTACGGCGTGATCGCATTGCGTCGCGACGCGGCGCAGTCGAACGAAGCCGCGATGAAGTACTACGTGCTCGGCGCACTGGCGTCCGGTTTCCTGCTGTACGGCATCTCCATGCTGTACGGCGCGACCGGCTCGCTCGACCTGAACGAAGTGTTCAAGGCGATCGGCACGAGCCACTACGATCCTAGCGTGCTGTTGTTCGGCGTGATCTTCATCGTGGCCGGCGTGGCGTTCAAGATGGGTGCGGTGCCGTTCCATATGTGGGTGCCCGACGTGTATCAGGGCGCGCCGACGGCGATGACGTTGCTGGTAGGCGGCGGTCCGAAGGTCGCCGCGTTCGCCTGGGGCTTGCGCTTCCTCGTGATGGGTCTGCTGCCGCTGGCTGTCGAATGGCAGCAAATGCTGGTGATCCTGGCGGCGTTGTCGCTGATCGTCGGCAACATTACCGGTATCGTGCAACGCAACGTCAAGCGGATGCTCGCGTATTCGGCGATCTCGAACATGGGCTTCGTGCTGCTCGGTCTGCTGGCCGGCGTGGTCGATCAAAAGACCACGGGCGCGGCCAACGCGTACGGCTCGGCGATGTACTACAGCATCGTCTACCTGATCACGACGATGGGCACCTTCGGCGTCATCATGCTGCTGGCGCGCCGCGACTTCGAAGCGGATACGCTCGAAGACTTCAAGGGTCTGAATCAGCGCAGTCCGGTGTTCGCGTTCGTGATGATGGTGATGATGTTCTCGCTCGCCGGCATCCCGCCCGCGGTCGGCTTCTACGCCAAGCTTGCGGTGCTGCAGGCAACGATGAACGCCGGTTTGACCTGGCTGACGGTGCTGGCCGTGATCACGTCGCTGTTCGGCGCGTTCTACTACCTGCGTATCGTCAAGCTGATGTATTTCGACGAACCGCAAGACAAGTCGCCGATCGTCGCCGATGCCAGCACGCGCGCGTTGCTCGCGTTCAACGGCGTTGCCGTGCTGGTGCTCGGCATCGTGCCGGATCCGTTGCTGAAGGCCTGCTTGCAGGCGATCCAGCACACGCTGCTGCTCTGATGTCGGCTGCGGGTTGGTTCATCGTGTTGTTGGCGCTGGTCGGCGCCAACCTGCCGTTCCTGAATCAGCGCCTCTTCGCCGCCGTGCCGTTGAAAGCGGCGAGGAAGAGCGCCTGGATCAGGATTGCCGAGTTGATCGTGCTGTACTTCGTGGTCGGCGCGCTCGGTTTCCTGCTTGAGGCACGCGCGGGTAACCGCTTCGAGCAGGGCTGGCAGTTCTACGCCATCACGTTCGCCTTGTTCGTCGTGTTCGCATTCCCCGGCTTTACCTTTCAGTATCTCGTCAAACGCCGCTGACGGCGCCTCGCCGTCGCGCTCCAAGCTGTCCCGAGGTCCGCCATGGCTGAACTTCCTGATCACGACGCCGTGCTCACCGAGACGTGTCTCGAGAGCAAAACGATGCATCAAGGGCCGTTTCTGACGCTCAAGTGCGACACGGTTCGCTTGCCGGATGGCAAGCACGCCACGCGCGAATATGTTCAGCATCCGGGCGCCGTCATGGTCATTCCGTTATTCGACGACGGCCGCGTGTTGCTGGAAAGCCAGTATCGCTATCCGATGGGCAAGGTCATGGTCGAGTATCCGGCCGGCAAGCTCGACCCGAACGAAGGCGCACTCGCTTGTGCGATTCGTGAGTTGCGGGAAGAAACCGGCTACACGGCGCGCGAATATGTTTATCTGACGCGCATTCACCCGATCATTTCCTACTCGACGGAGTTCATCGACATTTACCTCGCTCGCGGCCTGAGCGCCGGCGAGCGTAAGCTCGACGACGGGGAATTCCTCGAACTGTTCACGGCAAGCGTTGCCGATGTGTCCGAGTGGGTACGCACCGGCAAGATTACCGACGTGAAGACGGTGATCGGCACGTTCTGGCTGGAGAAAATTTTGTCGGGCGCCTGGCCGATGGCGGAGCCGCAATAGCGCTATGGGTTCATGAGGCGCGCCAGGCGCGCCGGCTGAAGAATTGCGAGAAGCCCCTGTTGGTCGATGACTAGCAGGGGCTTTTTCATTACGACCACGGTCTCGTGCCTGAGAAACGTGCATTCGTCTTATGCCATTCGACAGTCTCGCTTCACGACCGTTGCCGCTCTAGTATCGAACACTGACAGCGCCAGTTGTTATCCCATTTACCTGGTATGACGAAGGGCTCTCGTCGGTTCGGTCATGACTGCGCTGGCGTATGGTTGTCGCTTGACAACCATACGTCAGCGCATTAAATTGGAGGGCATGGATGGTTCGTGGAACCCACTCTAAGAAGGAAATCGAGGCCGCATTGGCCTACGCGGAAAGAAACGGTTGGCGCGTTCGGGGCGGTGGCAGAGGTCACGCTTGGGGAAAGATGTACTGTCCGTACAACGCCGCGGAGTGTCGCTGCGGAGAGTTCTGCATATCGAGCGTGTGGAGTACGCCAAAGAACCCTGGCAATCACGCAAGGCATCTGCGGCGTATCGTCGACAACTGCACGGCATCACCGCCAATGCAAGGCGCTCCAAGGATCAAGTTTGACGCTGAATAAAGGCAGGAGGTAATTTATGGAATATGTGTTCACCTTGAAGTACCGCCTCACCACGGAAGATTGCGATCTCGACGCGATCGTCGAGCGTCTCGGGGAAGCAGGATGTGACGACGCCACCATCGGCGTGGGACAACCGGGGCGCATTGCGCTGGTTTTTTCTCGCGAAGGCGCGTCTGCGTTCGAGGCGCTCGTCAGCGCACTGAAAGATGTCAAGCAGGCGGTGCCATCCGCGCGCCTTGTCGAGGCGGGCCCTGATTTCGTTGGTCTCACCGACGTAGCCGAGCTCGCCGGCGTATCACGGCAGAACATGCGCAAGCTGATGTTGAGTCACGCGATTGACTTTCCGCCGCCGGTGCACGAGGGCAGCGCATCGGTGTGGCATCTGTCGGACATTCTTCACTGGCTAACCGCACGCGGCGGGTACGACATCAAGGCAGATGTGCTTGATGTCGCCAAATCGGCCAAGCAGATCAACCTCGCCAAAGAGGCGCGTGAACTCGAGCCACGGCTTAACCGCCAACTCGAATGCCTGGTGGCTTAGAAGCTGGGCATTGGCCAGTGACTAGACATAAATTTCATGCAATCCGCGGAGCCGTCGCGAGCTTCCGATTCGTGTGCCGTTCATGCCGGCTTGGCCGATTTCGGCAGCCCTTTGCGCAAGGCGTTAAAATCGCGCACCGCGTCCAATTAATAGCGACGCCACGCGTAAACGCATCGCCCCGTCATAGTTTGCGAACGACCGTTCACAAAATACCATTTTGCGCTAAACTGGCACTCAAGCCCTGATTCCACATGAAGGTCCTCGATTTACAGTGTCCGCATGGCCATCGGTTCGAAGGCTGGTTTGCTTCGGCTGATGACTTCGAATCGCAGCAAGCCCGCAAACTGATCGAATGTCCGATCTGTGGTGCGAACGAAGTGAGCCGTTTGCCTTCGGCGCCGCGATTGAATCTGTCGGGCGCGACGGAGGCGAAAAACCCTGCGGGCTTGGAGCAAGCGCAAATGCAGGCGCGTGTGATGCGTGCGTTGCGCGAGGTACTGGAAAAGACCGAGAACGTGGGCGACCGCTTCGCCGAGGAAGCACGGCGCATTCACTACAACGAAGCGCCTGCGCGCAATATTCGCGGTGTCACGACACCCGAAGACGCGCGAGCCTTGGTCGACGAAGGCATCCAAGTGATGCCGCTGCCGGTCCCGGCTGCCTTGAAGGAACCGCTGCAATAGTGCAGTGGCTCACTGGCGGCGGGCGGTTGCGGCCAGGAGACACTGCGCATGAATCTGGACTATTCCCCTGCTGACGACGCATTCCGCGCCGACATCCGCGCCTGGCTCGAAGCGAATCTGCCTCGCGAGCTAAGCGACAAAGTACTGAACCATAAACGTCTCTCGCGCGAAGATTTCGCCGGCTGGCACAAGCTGCTCGGCACGCGCGGCTGGTCGGCGGTCGCATGGCCGAAGGAATACGGCGGCCCTGGCTGGGACGCAACGCAGCGGCACATCTGGGACGAAGAGTGCGCGCGCGTCGGCGCGCCGACCGTGCTGCCTTTCGGCGTCTCGATGGTGGCGCCGGTGCTGATGAAGTATGGCAACGAGGCGCAGAAGCGTCGCTATTTGCCGCGCATTCTCGACGGCACGCACTGGTGGTGCCAAGGCTATTCCGAGCCGGGTTCAGGCTCAGATCTGGCTTCGCTGCGCACACGCGCCGAGCGCGTCGGCGACCATTACGTCGTCAACGGTCAGAAAACGTGGACCACCCTCGGTCAGTATGCCGACATGATGTTCTGCCTCGTGCGCACCGACAGCGGCGCGAAAAAGCAGGAGGGCATCTCATTCCTGCTGATCGACATGAAAACGCCCGGCATCACGGTGCGTCCGATCATCACGCTCGACGAAGACCACGAAGTCAACGAAGTGTTTTTCGAAGACGTCGAAGTACCGGCCGCGAATCTGGTCGGTGAGGAGAACCGCGGCTGGACTTACGCGAAGTATCTGCTCGGCCACGAGCGCACCGGCATCGCGCGCGTCGGTCAATCGAAACGCGAACTCGTGTTCCTCAAGCGTCTTGCGCTGAATCAGAAAAAGAACGGCAAGCCGCTGCTGCACGATCCGGTGTTCGCCGCGAAAGTCGCGAGCCTCGAGATCGAACTGATGGCGCTCGAAGTCACCGTGCAACGCGTGGTCGCCAATGAAACCGGCGGGCGCGGGCCGGGCCCGGAAGCGTCGATGCTGAAGATCAAGGGCACGGAGGTGCAGCAGGCGCTGACCGAGTTGATGTTCGAAGCCATCGGGCCGCTCGCCGCACCGTTCGACGTGCCGTTCCTCGAAGGCGAACGCGAACATAGCGTGGCGGGCGACGATGACGCCGCGCCGCTGGCCGCGTACTACTTCAACTTCCGCAAGACGTCGATCTACGGCGGCTCGAACGAAATTCAAAAGAACATCATCGCGCAGATGATTCTCGGACTTTGAGGAGCGGCGCATGGACTTCAACTTCAACGACGAACAGCAGCAATTCGCCGACGCGCTGCGCCGCTATCTGGACAAAAACTACGGCTTCGAGGCGCGTCAGGCGATCGTGCGATCGGAGTGCGGCGTGTCGGAGGCACATTGGGCAGCCTTTACCGAACTGGGCCTGACCGCCTTGCCGGTACCTGAAGCCCAGGGCGGTTTCAACGGCGGCCCGATCGACATGCTGGTGGTCATGCAGGAGCTGGGCCGCGCGTTGGTGGTCGAGCCGTATTGGGCGACGGCGGTCGGCGTCGAGGCGTTGCGCCTCGCGGGCACGGGCGGGGGCGAAGACGCGTCGCTGCTCGCGCGCGTGGCCCAAGGCGAGATCAAGCTGGCAGTCGCCTTTCATGAACCGCACGCACGCTACGATCTGTGCGAGATCGGAACGGTTGCAACGGCCGCAAGCGGGCAAGGCGGGCAAGGCGAGCAATACACGCTGAGCGGCACGAAGTCGGTCGTGCTGCATGGCGCACAAGCCGATTACTGGATCGTGCCGGCGCGCCTGAATGGCGAAATCGCGCTCTTCGTCGTGGCGCGCGAGGCGGCCGGCGTCACGCTGACCGACTACCGCACGATCGACGGCCAACGCGCCGCGACGCTCGAGTTCAACGGCACGCCCGCGCGCCGGCTCGCCGGCAAGCACGCCGGCGCGGCGGCGCTGGAACATATCGCTGACTACGGCACAGTGCTGCTGTGCGCGGAGGCTATCGGCGCGCTCGACGCGCTGAACCTCGCCACCGTCGACTACACGAAAACGCGCCAGCAGTTCGGCCAGCCGATCGCGCGTTTTCAGGCCTTGCAACACCGCATGGTCGAGATGCTGATTCACGCCGAGCAGGCGCGCTCGATCACGTACCTCGCCGCCATGCGTTACACCAGCGAACACGCCGACGAACGCCGCCGCGCCGTCTCCGCGGCAAAGGTGCGGGTCGGCCAGGCCGCGCGTTTCGTCGGCCAGCAGGCGGTTCAGTTGCACGGCGGCATGGGCGTCACGAACGAGGTGGCCGCGGCGCATCTGTTCAAGCGTCTTGCTATCATCGAAACCACATTGGGCGATGTCGATCACCATCTCGCGCGGTTCGCCGCGCTGCCCGGGTTTGTCACCGCCGAAGCCTGATCAGCCGGTCGAATCGGATAAGAAAGAGGTGCGACGATGGGTTTGAGTTTCGAGGACATGGTTGTCGGCACGACCACGGAGATCGGCAAGCACACGTTCACGCGTGAAGAGATCATCGCGTTCGCGGAGAAGTTCGATCCGCAGCCGTTTCACCTGGACGACGCCGCGGCCGCCGAGTCGCCATTCGGCGGATTGGTGGCAAGCGGCTGGCATACCTGCTCGGTCATGATGGGCATGCTGGTGCGCAACGCGATAGCGGGGTCCACGTCGATGGGCTCGCCCGGCATCGACGAGATCCGCTGGTTAAAGCCGGTGCGCGTCGGCGACACCATCACGATGATGAACGCCGTGCTCGACAAGCGCGTCTCGGCGAGCAAGCCGGATCGCGGCATCGTGTCGACGCAGTGGGAAGGGATCAACCAGCATGGCGAAACGGTGATAACCGTGCGCTCGAAGGCGTTGTTCGGGCTGCGCAATCCGGGCGCCGCGTCGTGACGGGCAGCGCGGCGTCCGCCGCGACGTTCGGCACGGCAGCGGCCTTACGCGCGCTGGTAGGCGCCGAGCCGCTCGTGAGCGAATGGTTGACGGTCGATCAGGCGAGCGTCGATCGTTTCGCCGACGCTACCGGCGATCATCAGTGGATTCACGTCGACTCCGAACGGGCGCGGCGCGAGTCGCCATTCGGCGGTCCGGTCGCGCATGGATTCCTGACGCTCTCGCTGATTCCGGTCCTGCTCGAAAAGACGGTGGCGCTCGAGCAGCGCATGGGCGTCAATTGTGGATTGAACCGCGTGCGATTCACGTCGCCGGTGCCGGTCGGCTCGCAGTTGCGCGCTCACTTCGCCGTGGCATCGGTCACGGATATCGACAGCGACGGCGTGCAAGTCGTGTGGAATGTGACGTTGGAACGGCAGGGCAGCGAGCGGCCGGTCTGCGTCGCGGAATTCATCACGCGGCATTACTTCTAGCCGGCGTTCGGCTCGCCGCACAGATTCGCAAAAAAGCGCGAGCGGCACGAATGCCGGCTCGCGCTTTTCACTGACGCTGTCAGCGGACTGACGAGCCGCCAGCACCGCGCACGAAACTAATGTTTCGCGTATTGCGTCGCGCCGAACAGAATCTCTTTGGCCTTGTCGTCCATCAGCGCCTTGCGGGCGGACGCCAGTACTTCGACGCCGCGCACCACTGCCGGACGCGCGGCGATCGCTTCATGCCAGCGCTTCACATTCGGAAAGGCATCCAGTTCGATGCCCTGGTTTTGCCACGAGCGTGTCCACGGAAACGCGGCGATATCCGCGATCGTATAGTCGTTGCCGGCGAGGTACTGCGTCTTGCCGAGTTGCGTATCCATCACGCCGTACAGGCGCCGCGTCTCGTTCGTGTAGCGATTGATCGCGTATTCGATCGGCTCCGGCGCGTAGACGCGGAAGTGGTGCGTTTGTCCGAGCATCGGGCCGAGCCCGCCCATCTGAAACATCAGCCATTGCAGCACCGAATAGCGCGCAGCGGGGTCGGTCGGCAGAAACTTGCCGGTTTTCTCGGCGAGATAAATCAGAATCGCGCCCGATTCGAACAGCGCGAACGGCTTGCCGTCGGCGCCTCTGGGCCCTTCGGAGTCGGTGATCGCCGGGATCTTGTTGTTGGGGCTGATCGCGAGAAACTCGGGATTGAACTGATCGCCCGCGCCGATATTCACGCCGTGCACGGTGTACGCGAGGCCCGTCTCCTCGAGCATGATGTGAACCTTGTGGCCGTTCGGGGTCGCCCAGCTATAGACGTCGATCATCGTGGCTCCTTTCTATCGTGAAAGCGGCGCCGCAAAGGGCGCCGCTGGTGACGAAAATTAGAGCATAGATCACACGATGCTGCTGGCCGCGCCGCGAGCACAGCCTAGCCGCCGATGCGAGACTTCAACCTCAAACGCGCGTGACCGGCGTCTCCACGGCAGCCGTTGCGCCGGCATCCAGGTAGCGCGCCAGTTCGAGCTTGGCGATCGCGTTGCGGTGAACTTCGTCCGGACCATCGGCGAAGCGCAGCGTTCGTGCCGATGCGTACGCATACGCGAGCGGAAAGTCATCGCTGACGCCGCCGCCGCCGTGCGCCTGAATCGCCCAGTCGATCACCTGGCACGCCATGTTCGGCGCGACCACCTTGATCATCGCGATCTCGCCGCGCGCGCCCTTGTTGCCGACGGTGTCCATCATGTACGCGGTCTTCAGCGTCAGGAGGCGCGCCTGTTCGATCATGCAACGTGCCTCGGCGATGCGCTCCTGCGTGACGCCTTGCGCCGCGACCGGCTTGCCGAATGCGACGCGTTGCAGCGAGCGTTTCGACATCAGTTCGAGCGCCCGCTCGGCAAGACCGATCAAACGCATGCAGTGATGGATGCGTCCCGGTCCGAGGCGGCCTTGCGCGATCTCGAAGCCGCGGCCCTCGCCGAGCAGCAGGTTGGTGGCCGGCACGCGCACGTTTTCGAGCGTGATTTCCATGTGGCCGTGCGGCGCGTCGTCGTAGCCGAACACGCTGAGAGGGCGGTGCACGGTGACGCCGGTGGCGTCGGCGGGTACGAGAATCATTGACTGCTGCTGATGGCGCGGCGCCTCGGGGTCGGTTTTTCCCATCACGATGTAGATCTTGCAGCGCGGATCGCCCGCACCGGACGACCACCACTTGTGGCCGTTGATCACGTAGTAATCGCCGTCGCGCACGATGCTCGTCTGGATATTGGTCGCGTCCGACGATGCCACCTCGGGCTCCGTCATCAGGAACGCCGAACGGATCTGGCCTTGCAGCAGCGGTTCGAGCCATTCGCGCTTGTTGTCCTCGCTGCCGTAGCGCTCGATCGTTTCCATGTTGCCGGTGTCGGGCGCGTTGCAGTTGAACACTTCCGGCGCCCAGGGCACGCGGCCCATGATCTCGCATAGCGGCGCGTATTCGAGATTCGTGAGACCGGCGCCGCGCACCGATTCCGGCAGGAACAGGTTCCACAAACCGGCGTCGCGCGCCTTCTGTTTGAGTTGCTCGATCAGTTCGGTCGGCAGCCATGCGTTGCCGTTCTCGCGATTACGCGCGATCTCCGCGTAGAACGCCTGCTCGTTCGGATAAATGTGCTCCTCGAAGAAAGCGAGCAGTTTCTCGCGCAGCGCCTGAACCTTCGGGGTGTAATCGAAATTCATGTATGACCTCGCGGATAACGGATGACAGTGTTCGGCAGCAGATGCAGTGCAACCGGTACGCGGATACGCTTAGCGCACCTTCTGCGCATAGCGCCAGGCGAGTTCGGCCATCGGCTTCGCGCGACGGCCGGCGTCGAGCGCCTGCGCGCTGGCCGCCGTGCCGTCGACGACGCGCTTCATGATCCCCTGCAGGATCGCGGCGATGCGGAACATGTTGTACGCCAGATAGAAATTCCAGTCGCCGTGAATCTCGAAGCCGGTGCGCTGGCAATAGCGCTCGACATACCGTGCTTCGTCGGGAATGCCGAGAGCGGCCCAGTCGAGGCCCGCAATGCCGCGGAATTGCGCCGGATCGACGTGCCACGCCATGCAGTGATAGGCGAAGTCGGCGAGCGGATCGCCGAGCGTCGACAATTCCCAGTCGAGCACGGCGAGCACGCGCGGTTCATGAGGATGGAAGATCAGATTGTCGAGCCGGTAGTCGCCATGCACGATCGACGCGCGCTCGCCGGTTTCGGCCGGCATATGCTGCGGCAGCCATTCGATCAGGCGCTGCATCGCGTCGATGGGCTCGGTTTCCGACGCGACGTACTGCTTGCTCCAGCGGCCGATCTGGCGCGCGAAGTAGTTGCCGGGTTTGCCGTAATCGGCGAGACCCACGGCCGCGACGTCGACGCTGTGCAGCGCGGCGATCACGCGATTCATTTCGTCGTAAATGGCCCCGCGCTCCGCCGGCGTCATGCCGGGCAAGGACTGATCCCACAACACGCGGCCTGCGACGAACTCCATCACGTAGAACGCGCGGCCGATCACGCTTTCGTCCTCGCACAAGGCGAGCATTGCCGCGACCGGCACGTCGCTGCCGGCGAGCGCATGCATCACGCGGTATTCACGCTCGACGGCGTGCGCGGACGGCAACAGCTTCGCAGCGGGGCCGGGCTTCGCACGCATCACGTAGGAACGGGACGGCGTGACCAGCTTGAACGTGGGATTGGACTGGCCGCCGGCGAATTGCTCGACGGTGAGCGGCCCGGCAAAGCCGTCCACATGCTTCGACAGCCACGCTGCGAGCGCGTCGCTGTCGAAGCGTTGCCGCTCATTGACCGGGCGCGTGCCCTCGAAGGCGGAGTAATCCGGTTTGCGCTCTGGTTCGCCGCTCTGTGTGGCTTGCACCATGTGTCTCCTCCGGTTCGGATTCAGCTACGCTTGTATTGAATGAATTGTGCGTAGAGGATTTCCATCGTCGTATTGCGGATGTCGCGATGCAGCGGCGACGGCGGTGAATAGTTGATCGTGCGCAGCACCCAGTCGCGCGGCGCGGCGCCGACGTCGAGCGCGTTGATGCAGCCGGTGGCCTGCGCGAGATGGCCGAAAAACGTCCGGCCGCCCGCAGTGATCGCATGCGACAGGATCGCGCGATTCACGCCGCCATGCAGCACGAGCAGCACGGTATCCCACGACGTGTCCTCGCGCAGCGCGGCCACCGCGGGCAAGACGCGATCGAACAGCGCGCCGATCGTCTCGCCTTCGAGAAAGCGCGTGCTTTCCGGCACGATGCCGTCGAACACGCCGAGAAAAGCCGCTTCGATATCCTGTAATGGAACGCTGCCGAGCTTGCCGCCGCGAATCTCCTGCCATGCGGGCTCGACTTCGAGTTCGATCTGCTGGCCCGTCTCGGCCAATACGCGCTGGGCGGTTTCGATGGTACGCGGCAAACCGCTGACGATCACCCGATCGAACCGGACCTGCTGCTCCGCGAACACGCGGCCCGCGGCGCTCGCCTGCTCGCGGCCGTTCGCATTCAACGGTACGGTTTCAGGATCGATGGTGCGGCCGGAATCGTCGAAGTAGGTGACGTCGCCATGACGCATCAGAAAGATGCGGCGGCGTTTGGGCAGTTGATAGTCAGGCATTGTCTTCGTTCACCCTTGGTTCACACTTCGTTCACTTGTACACGGGCGCGCGCTTTTCCAGGAACGCGGAAATTCCTTCAAGGCCATCCCGGTGATGCAGCGACGCGACAAAACTGTCGCGCTCCGCGACCAGATGTTCGGCGAGCGGCTGCGCGCCGGCCGCGCCGATCAGCCCTTTGATGCGCGCAATCGAATTCGGCGAAATCTTGCCGAGTTCGTCGGCCCATGCGACGGCGGCGTCGCGCACGGCGCCGGTCTTCGCCAGCTTGTTGACCACGCCGAGCTCGTGCAGGCGCGCGGCGCCGATCGGCTTGCCTTCGATCAGCACCTCGGTTGCCAACTGACGCGGCAAGGCTCGGGCGAGAAACCACGAGCCGCCGCCATCGGGTGTGAGGCCGACGCGCGCATACGACATCACGAATTTGGCGTCGTCCGCGGCAACGATCAGGTCGCACGCGAGCGCAAGCGAGAATCCCGCTCCGGCGGCGGCGCCGTCGACCGCGGCGATCACCGGCTTGGACGACAGGCGCAGCGCCGAAATCCATTCGCCCAGAAGATCGATGCTTTGCGCTTGCACGGACGGATCTTTCGCGCGGTTTTCCAGCAAGCGGTTCAGATTGCCGCCCGCGCAAAAAAAGTTGTCGGCGCCGGTAATCACGACGGCGCGAATCGACGGATCGCGCTCCACGGATTCGAGCGCCTCGATGCCCGCCGCGTACATGTCGGGATGCAGCGCGTTGCGCGCGCCGGGATTCGACAGCGTGAGAACGAGCGTCGATTCGCTTTCGGTCGGGCGCGAGGTCAGCAGTTCGGCGCTCATTGTTGCGCCTCCGTTGGGCTGTCGGCGGCGTCGCGTTGTGTCAGCGGCATGCCGAGTTGCGCGCGCCGTGCGAGCCAGGGCGACGGCCGGTAGCGCGGCTCGCCGAGCACGCTGAAGATGTTGCGCAGGATCGTGAGGATGGTTGGTGCGCCGAGTGCGTCGCCGAGAGCGAGCGGTCCGCGCGGATAGCCGAGGCCGAGCATCACGGCGAGGTCGATATCTTCGGGCGTGGCGATCTGTTTTTGCGCGATGTCGCAGCCGATATTGACGATCGTCGCCACCACGCGTTGCGTGACGAAGCCGGTCGAGTCGCGGATCACGGTGACGGGAATGCCGTCGGCGGCGAACAGCGCATGGGCGGTGTCACGCGCGGCGCGGCGGGTGGCGGGCGTGGTCATCAGCGTGCGGCGTTGCGCGCCGACGAGCGGGAAGAGGGCGTCGATCGCGACGACGCGGGTGGCGTCGAGCGCTTCGTCGACCGCGGCGGTGGTTGCGTCGTGACCGAACGGCGTGACGACGATCAGGGAATCCGCCGCCGGCGTGGCGCCGTCGTCGAGCTTCACGCCGGCATGATTCACGAGTTGCGCGACGGCTTCATAAGCTTGCGGATAGCGCTTGCTGATCCACACGCTTTGGGGCAGTTCAGTTGGCGCGGGCGCTTCGGCGGGGACTTGCTGCTTGCCGTCTTCGTAGCGGTAAAAACCTTCGCCGGTCTTGCGGCCGATCAGCCCGCCCGCGAGCCGCGTGCCGGTGATCGGCGACGGCGTGAAGCGCGGCTCTTCATAGAACTGGTGATAGATCGACTCCATCACCGGATGCGACACGTCGAGCGCGGTCAGATCGAGCAGTTCGAACGGTCCGAGGCGAAAGCCCGCCTGTTCGCGCATGATGCGGTCGATGTCGGCAAAGCTCGCCACCCCTTCGCCGGCCACGCGCAGGCCCTCGGTGTTCATGCCGCGGCCCGCATGATTCACGATGAAGCCGGGCATGTCTTTCGCGCGCACCGGCGTGTGGCCCATGCGGCGCGCGAGATCCATCAGCGCGTCGCCTGCCGCCGGGTCGCCGCGCAGACCGTCGATCACTTCGACGACCTTCATCAACGGCACCGGATTGAAGAAGTGATAACCGACCACGCGCGACGGGTCGATGCAGCCCGCCGCAATCGCCGTGATCGACAGCGACGAGGTATTGGACGCGAGCACGCAACGGCCGCTCACCACGGTTTCGAGTTCGCGGAACAAGGCCTGCTTCACGTCGAGCTTTTCAACGATCGCCTCGATCACGAGATCGCAACCGGCCAGATCGCCGACGGCCTGCGCGCCGCTGACCTTCGCCAGCGCGGCGGCCGAGCGTGCCTGATCGAGCTTGCCTTTGGCCGTCAATCTGGCGAAAGTCTCGGCGAGATAATCGCGCGCGGCGCCGGCCGCGACGGGGTTCGCGTCGTAGAGACGCACTGACAGGCCGGCCAGCGCGGCAATCTGCGCAATGCCGCGGCCCATTGCGCCGGTTCCGACAATGCCGATGGTTTCGATGCTGAAATTGCGAGAGGTCATTGTGATGCTCGACTCCATGGTTATTTTAGATTAGCACGCTCGTGCAATTTACCGGATGATTGGTCGACGGTCGCCGCTTTCACTTTGACGAGCGGCTTCAAACCACCCGAAGAACAGGAGACACCCGATGATCAAGCTGTGCGGTTTCGCGCTTTCCAACTACTACAACAAAGTGAAGTTCGTGTTGCTCGAATACGGCATTCCGTTCGAGGAGGTCTTCGTGCTGCCCAGCCAGGAAGAGACCATGCTCGAACATTCGCCGCTCGGCAAGGTGCCTTATCTTCAGACCGAAGACGGCGATCTGTGCGAGTCGCAATGCATCGTCGAATATCTGGCGGCGCGTTTTCCCGACAAGGCGATTTTCTCCGCGGATCCATGGGAAGCGGCCAAGGAACGCGAGTTGATTACGTTCGTCGACGTGCATCTCGAACTTACCGCGCGCAATCTCTACAAGGAAGCGTTCTTCGGCGGCACGGTGACGGAGGCGACCAAAGGGCGCGTGGAAAAACTGCTCGTGCATCACCTCGCGGGCTTCAAGCGGATTGCGAAGTTCGGACCGTATTTGCGCGGCGAGCGGTTCAGTGTCGCCGATGCGGCGGGCTATGTGAGTTTGCCGCTGGTGGGTATGGCGACGCAGACTGTCTACGGCCGCGATTTCCTGCTCGACGCCGGCGTGGACTGGAAAAGCTACGTGAAGGCGATCAACCCGAGGCCGGCCGCGCAGCGTGTGACCGAGGACCGCAAGGCGTACATCGCGGCGTCGCGTCCCGGCTGACGCATGAGCCTGCTGATGTAATGAGCGCCGATCAAACGAGCCACGGCATGCAGCGCACGCCTTGGGCGTTGCGCGCGATGGCGAGGAACGCAGGTTCGTTCGCGGCATCGCGCGGGGCATCCTAGAGCCGCGCCAGCCGGTCGAGCGCGGTGGCGAGGGTGCTCTCCTGCTTGGCAAAGCAGAAGCGCACCACGCCCGATTCATGCGCCTCGTGATAGAACGCCGAGACCGGGATCGCCGCGACGCCGATCTCGCCGGTCAGCCATTGGGCGAATTCGGCTTCGGGCTGATCGCTGATCGCCGAATAATCGACGCACTGAAAGTACGTGCCCGTGCACGGCAGCAGCTTGAAGCGCGAATTCGCGAGACCGCCGCGGAAGAAGTCGCGCTTCTTCTGATAGAACGCGGGTAGCTCCAGATAGGGCGCCGGATCTCTCATGTAATCGGCGAGGCCGATCTGCATCGGCGTGTTGACCGTGAACACGTTGAACTGATGCACCTTGCGGAACTCCGCGGTGAGGGCGGCCGGCGCGGCCACGTAGCCGACCTTCCAGCCCGTCACGTGATACGTCTTGCCGAAACTCGACACCACGAAGCTGCGCTGCGCCAGTTCAGGGTAGCGCGCGACGCTCTCGTGCGGCGCGCCGTCGTAGACCATGTGTTCATACACTTCGTCTGAGAGGATCAGCACGTTGGTGCCGCGCACGATCTCTTCGAGCTTGCGCATGTCCTCGGCGCGCCACACCGTGCCGGTCGGATTGTGCGGCGTGTTGATCAGCAGGAGCCGCGTTTTCGGCGTGATCGCGGCGGCGAGCTTGTCGAACGGAATCGTGTAATCGGGCGCCTCGAGCGTGACGAAAACCGGCTTGCCGCCGGCCAGTTCGATCGACGGCAGATAGCTGTCGTAAGTCGGCTCGATCACGACGACTTCGTCGCCGGGGTGCACCGTGCAGAGAATCGCGGTGAGCAACGCTTGCGTGGCGCCCGCGGTGACGGTGATTTCCGTGGTGGCGTCATAGCGGCGGCCGTACAGGTTCGCGATCTTGTCGGCGATTGCCTGACGCAGCGGCGCGACACCGGCCATCGGCGGGTACTGATTGTGGCCGTCGCGCATTGCGTTCGCGACCGCGTCGACGATGCGCGGATCGCAGCCGAAGTCAGGAAAGCCCTGGCCGAGATTCACCGCGCCCTTTTCGGCGGCGAGCGCGCTCATCACGGTGAAAATCGTCGTGCCGACGTCGGGCAGGCGAGACGGAAACGTGGGACTCGTGGGCGTGTCGTGCGGTGCATTCATGGCGCTGTCCGAAGCGTGGGCGAGTGGGTGGGCGAATCGAGCGAAAGGCGTCGTATGAAGCGGACGAAGCCTGATTGTAGGGAATCGCGGCGCGCTGTGCGCGCCAGGCGATCCATGTTGGCCATTCGGCCAAGGCTCATGCGGGTGCAGCCTCGCCGACGGCGTCCGCTGACACGCAGACCGAGGCCACGAACGGCGCCGGCTGAGCGATCTGAAAGCCGAAGTCGCGCGCGATCCGCCTCGCGAGCCTCAACACCGCGCGATCTTTCGAAACCAGCCAGTCGGCCTGCGCGGCATGCGCGAGTTCGAGGAACTTCTGGTCGTCGCGGTCCTTGCATTTGGGCAAGGGCTTCGCGTTCTCCGCGGGCGCGGCGGGCTCGACCAGTTGCGCGAGCCGCGCCACCACCGCGAGCGCGGCGGCCTTGTCCACATTCCGATGCACGAATTGCGGATAGTCGAGCACGTAGGTGAGTTCGGCGAGGCAGCGCGCATCGATCAGCGCGGCCAGCGCACCGTTTTCGAGCGCGGCGCGAATCGGCCGCGTGTGCGGGTCGTCGAACACGAGAATATCGATCCACACGTTGGAATCGAGGACGACGCGCAAGGCGCCGCGTGAGGCATGGGAACCGGGCATTCGTTACAATCTGGCTTTCGTCTTTGACCGCCAGGCACGGCGTGCCTGCAAGCCTCTATGATAATCGTTCTGTCGCCGGCGAAATCTCTCGACTACGACACCCCGCCGCACGTCAAGAAGCACACCATCCCCGATTTCGTCGACGAGGCAGCCGAATTGATCGGCGGATTGCGCCGTTTGTCGCCGCAGCAGATCGCATCGCTGATGGACATTTCCGATCAGCTCGCGCACCTCAATTTCCAGCGCTACGCGCAATGGTCGCCCACGTTCGGCACGCACAACGCCAAGCAGGCGGTGCTCGCATTCAACGGCGACGTGTATGAGGGCTTCAATGCGAAGACCTTGTCGTCGGCCGATCTGGATTACGCGCAGAAGCACGTGCGCGTGCTGTCCGGCCTGTATGGCTTGCTGCGTCCGCTCGATCTGCTGCAGCCGTACCGGCTCGAAATGGGCACGCGCTTCGCCAACCCGCGCGGTAAGGACCTATACGCGTTCTGGGGCGAACGGATCACGCAGGCTTTGAATGCGCAGCTAAGAAAGAAGGCCGCGGCGTCGCGCGTGCTGGTGAATTGCGCATCGGGCGAGTACTTCAAGTCGGTCAAGCCGAAATTGCTGGAAGCACCTGTCATCACGCCGGTGTTCGAGGACTGGAAGGGCGGCCGCTACAAGATCATCAGCTTTCACGCGAAGCGCGCGCGCGGTCTGATGGCGCGCTACGCGGTCGAGAATCGCCTGAACACGCCGGAACAGCTGAAGGATTTCGACGCCGAGGGCTACGCATTCGACGCCGAAGCCTCGAACGATTCCACTTATGTATTCCGCCGCCGCCTCGCCGACTAGGCGACTGCCTCGCACACATGCCGGGAAGAACATCATGACGTTATCGATTACGAGCAATTTCGACGCGGGCGCGATCGAAGTGCTGTCCTGCGAAGACGCGGGCAATATACGGCTGCGCGTGCGGCCGGACAGCCACGCGGAGTTTGCGCAGTGGTTTTACTTCCGCTTGTCCGGCGCGGCGGGCGAGCGCTGCGTGATGAGTTTCGAGAATGCCGCCGCGTGCGCCTTTGCCGAAGGCTGGCGCGATTATCAGGCGGTCGCGAGCTATGACCGGGTGAACTGGTTCCGCGTGCCGACCTCGTATGACGGCCGTGTGCTGAGGATCGACCATACGCCGGATTTCGACCGCATCTATTACGCGTATTTCGAGCCGTACAGCGAAGAACGTCATCTGGAGTTTCTCGGCGCGGTGCAGCAGATGCCGCAGGCAACGCTCACGGAGCTGGGCGCGACCGTCGAAGGTCGGCCAATGTCGCTTCTCACGCTCGGCACGCCGCAAACCGGTGATGTGCCCAAGAAGAAAGTCTGGCTGATCGCACGCCAGCACCCAGGCGAGACGATGGCCGAATGGTTTATCGAGGGTCTCGTGAAGCGCCTCGTGGGCTGGGGCGATTGGGCGGGCGACCCGGTCGCGCGCAAGCTCTACGATCATGCCGTGTTCTACATCGTGCCGAACATGAACCCGGACGGCAGTGTGCACGGCAATCTGCGCACCAATGCGGCCGGCGCGAATCTGAATCGCGAGTGGATGGAACCGGACGCCACGCGCAGCCCCGAAGTGCTGGTGGTGCGCGACGCGATTCACGCAACCGGCTGCGAACTGTTCTTCGATATTCACGGCGACGAGGCGCTGCCCTATGTGTTCGTGGCAGGCTCCGAAATGCTGCCCGGTTTCACCGAGCGGCAGGGACAGGAGCAGAAGGCGTTCATCGAGGCGTTCAAGCAGGCGAGTCCTGATTTCCAGGACAAATATGGCTATGCCGCGAGCAAATATCGCGAGGATGCGCTAAAGCTGGCTTCGAAATATATCGGCAACGAATTCGGTTGCCTGTCGTTGACGCTGGAGATGCCGTTCAAGGACAACGCCAATTTGCCCGACGAGCGGGTGGGCTGGAACGGCGCGCGCAGTGCCTCGCTCGGCGCCGCGATGTTGCAGGCGATCCTGCGGCATGTGGAGACGTTCGTTTAAGCCGCGCGTTGCAAGAAAAAGAGGCACGCACTGCAGAGTGTGTGCCTCTTTTTTATTGCGGTGCCTGAACGACCGGTGGAGCGGGGCCGTTGATTCGGCTGCGTTTATTTGCCTCGTTACTGAGACTTTTTCGCCGGCGTTTTCTTCGCTGTGGATTTGCTGGGCGACTTGTTCGATGTCGTTCGCGATGACTTGCTCGCGGTCGCCTTGGAGGACTTCGAATTCGCTTTCTTCGCGGTTTTGCCGCTTGCCGTGTGCTTGCCTTTCACGTTCTTCTGCTTGCCCGACGAGACTTGGGAGCCCGATGGCTCGGCGCTGCGCGCACGGGCCGGCGGCACCGGATCGTTCCAGCTGAACGCCAGCATCTGCGCGCCCACATAGCCGCAGCGAAACTTCAGATCGGCCGGATCGCCGCCGCCCCCCGAACGGATGCCGAGCCCTTCGACGGTGACGATGTTATCCACCTTGACACGCTGCTTGCCCTCGTCGAACGAATCGTTCCAGGGCGTCACCGAAGCGTGCGCGCTGTCAAAGGAACTGGGTGAAAATTCGACATGGTCGAAAGCAGTGGATGTGCTTGCGACAAAGTTGCCATGAGCGGCGCAGTCCGCGACTAGCGGATCGGCATGCATTTCATTGACAAATCTGTTGACGAGCTCGTTGCGCTGTTCGAGCTGATCGGCGAATGCGGGAGCAATGCATGAGAGCGAGAGACCCGCTGCAAATGTTGCCAACCGGCCGACCACCCGCAGCAACCGGCGCGGTACGTTGGTGCGATCCATCTAGTTCGTTAGGCGCTTATGAGATCAGAGGCACGTAAGATGCTCCGCGCCGGGGATGAGTTCAATCGTGACATAAATATTTTGTTCTATCGTGTCACGCGTTCGCCGGCTTCGTGTGTTCGGCTGAGGTATTGCGGCGCGCACGTTCAGGCAGGTTGCCTGTGCCGGACTTGTCAGATGCGTGGCCCACCCAATCGGTATCGGCGTACATCATAAGTAGTAACCCATGCGGGACGGTAAACCGCGATCAGTGCCGTCGACATGCCGGTGAACCAGGCTTCGCCGGTCGCGAGCAAGAGCACGCTGAACGCATAGCCGGCCGGCACCACGAGCATTGAACCATCGGCCAGCACGATGTGAATGCCGAGCGCCGCGGCTGCCGTGAGCGACACCGCGATGGCTGGCGAAACAAAACCCTGACCGAGGATGAACATGAAGAGGTTGCGCGGCAGCCAGGCGATGCTGGCGCGCTGGACCAAGGTCGAAATGCCGACAGGCAACGCGCCGAACACGAGGAAGGTTAGCGCGATGCCTTGCCAGGGCGCGTCGAAGACAACGGCGGCGAGACCAACGACCACGGCCATGGCGATGAGCGCGAGCGCCCAGTCGAACAGCGTGACGACGAGGGTAGCGCCGAGCAGATGCATGACGGTGCCGTCATCGAGCCAGGCGTTACTTGCCCACAGCACGGACACCGCGACGATGATCGCGAGCCAGACATGCTGCAATGTGCCGTCCTGAAGTCGTTTGAAAGGATTTTTCCACAGCGCGAGCGCGACCACTATCGCAGTGGCGATCCAGCCACCGACAGCGACCCAGAACGGAAGCGGTGTGTAGAGGAAACCCATGTCTTCATATTACTCGTTGGATAAGAAAAGGTGTGAGCGGATTCCATGCCAGCCGGCGCAACGCCGCCAGAAATGCGCGTGCCGGTTGAAGGCGCGAGCGCCGGCCGGCGTCATGCCGGGCCCTGGCCCAGCGGTTCGAGTTCCGGTGCCGGCGCTCCAGCCGCCGCGTTGCCATACGGCAGGGCCGGTTCGGCCGCCATCGGCAACGAACCGGGCGTGTCGTTAGCGGGCAACGGATAGCGGAAGCGCCGCTGCGTACGGCGCCGTAACGGCACGACACCGGTTTGCCCCATGACCGGACGAGTAGAAGCTTCTCCACAGTTGCGCAGTACTTGCAATTGGGCGGACAGCCAGCCGTTGTACAACGCGACCGCGGCGGCGCGGTTGGGAGCGCCGAGTTGCTGGAAGATGCTCGTCAGATGGATCTTGACCGTGCCCTCGCTGATGCCGAGCGTGCGCGCGATCATCTTATTGGTGCTGCCCATGTGGACACAGCGCATGATTTGTTGCTGACGGGGCGATAGTCCGTTGGAGAGTTTGGTGCGACGGGGTGGCGGGTTTTTTTCGTCGAACGGCCGGATCGTGGCGTCCGGCGGCAGCGGCGGATTCAATGCCAGCGCGCCGGGCGGCACATAGTGGCCGCCAAGCAAAACCATTTCAAACGCGCGCACGATCAGGCAAGGGTCGGTTTCGCGGGGCACGACGCCGAGCACGCCTTCGTCCATGAGTTCCCGCACGACGTCCGGTGAGATATGGTCGGTCAGTACTGCAACCCGCAGGTCCGGATAGTGGCTGAGTAGATGGCGGGTGTCCGCGACCGACATCCAGTCCTGCCAGTCGATCACTAGCAAATCAGGTCGCTGACGTTTGAACGCGCGTACGACCTGGCGCCAATCTTGTGCTTCGTGAAAGCGCGCCAGCCGGTCGATTTGCCGCAGTAGCGCTTTGAGCCCATCGCGGCGTTCCGCGTCTGAGTTGAGTATCGAGAATCGCATGCCATGTCTCCAGATGATTCGGGCGAAGTGGCGCGATGCATGCGCCCGGCCAAGGAGCCGGACGCATGCGATGCGTCGCCGTCCCTATGATGACAAATTCCCTTCAACTTGACGGCCTGTCCAAAAGGCATAAGAGGAATGACGTAAAAAAGCCCCGCGCGCGGCGGGGCTTTCTGACTCGACGGCTGCCCGGTCAGGCGCCGACGCCGATGCTCAATGAAAATGCGGCTGCGCGGGTTCCGCGTCTTCCGGCATTTCGGCGTGGACGATTTCGCCGAGCGGGTCCGCGTAGAGCGGCACACCGCAATCATCGCAATATTCAGGCTCGAAGCGGCCGGCATGGCGGCGCACGTCCGTCACGCCGGTCTCCTTGAGCAGCGCGACGATTTCCTCGAGGGGATCGTCCGATGCGGCGCTTTCTTGCGGCTCTTCGTCAATGCCCGGCTCGCCGTTTTCGCGGCCGTACAGCGGCCATACGACGCCGTAGATCACATCATTGCTGCCGCGGCGCGTGAAGCCGACGCGATATTCGTCGATGCGGCGTTCGCCGAAGCCCGCGACAACCGCGCGCAGGTCCTGCGGCGCGGCGCCGATCGTGTCGAACAGATAGCGCACGGCGGTGCGCACCGTGTGGGGGCGCACGCGCTCGTCGGCGTCGCGGCAGGCCGAATAATAGGCATCCGGCAGCAGGCATTCGAATTCGCAGCCCGGCAACACCAGCGACAGATTGGCGCCGCCTTGCGTGGCCCATTGCTCGAGACATTGCCCACGCTCGATCCGGCTGCCGTGCTCTTCCTCCTGCCAGCGAAACGTCGGCTCGCCCACAGGTGCCGCAACCACGGCCAGCAGGAAGCGCGGGTCGGCCAGAATCGGCGACGTTTCCGGCAGTTCGCCGAAATTGAGCTTGACGCTGCCGCCGGCCATGGCGGCTTGAGCAAGTTGCTGCGCCATGCGCCAGGTTTCCACGTGATGGCGCGGCAACTGATCGATGCTGTACAGAAACGGCGCCATGGCCACGCGCGTATTGGCCGCGAGCACGTGTGCTTGCAGGTGCGCGCGCAGGGCGTCGGCCGCATCGGTCTTGAGCGGGCCGGACGGAATCATGTAACGGGTCCAGGCGAGCACCGGCGCGGCGATCAGCAGCGCTTCGTAAGACACGCCTTCATGTTCGACGATGAACGACTCGCTGTGGGTTTCCGCCATGTCGGCGAGCGCGCCGTACGCATCCGGATGATTTTGCTGCAGATGGTCGAGCGCGGCGTCCAGCGTGGTCTGATTGGCGTTACGGACGATCTTGGTCAGCAACGCATCGAGCTTCGCTTCCCAGAAGCGGTCCTCGGTGCGGCTGCCCGACGCGAAAAGCGCGAGCGAGAGACCGACGAGTTTGTCGGCATCGGGGGGGAGACGTTTGGCGATTCGCGAGCGCATAAATCCAGAAGTTGGGAGGCACAGAACCTTATATTCTATTCTTTTCCATGCCGCCATATTGTTTGACCGGCGATGCCGGGTGGATTAGGACGTTTTCACATGAAAGAGTCGGCCCGTCGGGAGTGTTCCCACATGCGTTGTGCGGCGGCTTGGCCGGATGATATAAGACCGTCCCGAGGGGGGGGCGACCCGCTTCTATACTGGCACGCTTTAGCGGGCGCCTGACAAGGCGCATGTTCATTCGTCGCCGTGGTCTGGCACAACCGGAGGTGTTCATTGTGAAATCGGACCAACTGATCGAGCGTCTCGCCGCTGTCTTCGCGCTCATCATTCTGGTGGGCGGCTCGCTCCTGGTGCTGGCGCCTTTTACCACCGCGCTGCTGTGGGGCGCCATCCTCAGTTATAGCTCGTGGGGCTTATACCGGCGGCTGACCGTGGCGGTCGGCGGGCGGCGCAGGTGGGCCGCCACGTTGATCGTGCTGATCATTCTGGTCGTTGTGCTGGGGCCGTTCGTTTATGCGGGCTTTGCATTCGGCGCGCATGTTCATGACATCGTCGCGCTGGTGCAACGGCTCTTTGAAGCCGGCTTGCCGGATTTGCCGCCATGGGTGGGCCGAATCCCCGTGGTCGGTTCGAGCCTCGAGACCTTCTGGGAGCGCCTGACAAGTAGCAATTCGGAACTGATCGCGCAATTGCGTACCCTGGCGGCGCCGGCCGGCAAATGGATCCTGGCGGCCGCGATTGCTGTCACGCACGGGTTGGGGCTGTTGGCGCTGAGTATCGTGCTCGCTTTCTTCTTTTATACCGGAGGAGAGGGCGCGGCGGCCTGGCTGAATGCCGGCATGCAGCGTATCGCCGGCGAGCGTGCCGATTATCTGCTGGCGCTCGCTGGCAGCACAGTGAAAGGCGTGGTCTATGGGATTCTCGGCACCGCACTCGTGCAAGGGGTTCTGGCTGGATTCGGTTGCTGGATTGCCGGCGTGCCGGCCCCGGCGCTGCTTGGCCTGGCAACATTTTTCCTGTCGGTGATACCGGGCGGCCCGGTGGTCGTGTGGTTGCCTGCGGCGATCTGGCTGTATCACGGCGGCGCCACGGGGTGGGCGATCTTTCTGGTCGTTTGGGGCGTGCTGGTCGTCGGCATGTCCGACAATGTCATCAAGCCGATCCTGATTGGCAAGAACAGCGATATGCCGCTGATCCTTGTGATGCTCGGCATCCTTGGCGGGGCGTTCGCTTTCGGCTTTCTCGGCGTTTTCATCGGCCCGACCTTGCTGGCGGTCGCATATACCGTCCTGCACGATTGGACCATCGGCGCACAGGTTGCACGGCCTTTGGCGTCAGATTTAAAAGCACCGGTTGCAGAGGAGACGGGCCGCATAGAAAAGGCGCCTTGAAGAAATTCCAGATAACGCTTGCAAGGCCCGTTCGGGGTCGCTAGAATCTCGCTCTTTCGTGCCCCGGACAGCGGGGCGCGGGAAGCGGAAGAGCCAGCAATGGCGGGGGTTTGCGGCGGGTCGGACGGGTTAGAAAGTTGGAAAAACCTGTTGACGGCGTGACGGAAGTTCTCCATAATCTCGTTTCTCTGCTGCAGATGCAGCGACGCAGAACGAAGCGGTGCCGGGTGGTTGAAGTGGGCGTCGTGACGGTGGTGAATGCGCAACCGATCTTTAAAAACTAACAGCCGATAAGTGTGGGCGCTTGATGCGCGGCGCGCGGTGGATTCTTCGGGGTCTGCCGGAAGCGAAAGTATCAAGTCTCACACAGTAATGAAAGGAAGGTTTTCCTGTTGAAAGACAGGATGAT
>NZ_FRAB01000057.1 GCF_900142195.1 Paraburkholderia terricola | reverse complement strand
GCCTCCTTCACGCGCATCGGCCGCGCCTGCCAGCCTTTCCTGCTCGACTTTTTCGCCTTTGCAAGCGCACGCGCGGTTTCCGTCCGCGCGTTTGCGGCCGCCCTGATAGCGCCCTCGCAGTCGGCGGCAGTGGGATAGGAGATCTGGGTGCGGACGACGTCGCGGCCGTCCATGATCATGTAAAGGGTGTGAACGCTGTCTGCTATGGGCTTTCGCGCGACGACATATTTCCCCACGAGGATGAGTGTCGTCGGACGCGCAGCCATAGGGTCGTACTTGACGATGGTTCGAAGGCGGATCGTATCTCTACGTACCGTCTCCGGTTGCAACGTGGACGTTAGTCTCTGCATTTGGCGTTAGTCCGGATCGCCGGAGGCAAGACGTTTGCCTTCTGGCGTGGGTTGGTCAGCGTGGTGCTGTTTTTCCGCAACTCGGCGCAGTTCCTGAGACACAGGCGCAAGGCGGGATTTATGAGGGCGTTGATGGCCGGACCGGCGACGCGGCGGAGTCGAAACTCACGGGCGATGTCGATGTCGGTGGCGGAAATCCGCTCGGCCATCGCGGCGCGGTTCAGGCAGTCGCCCTTGCCGGCGCGGTGGCCGTGGGCGCGTCGGCGGGCGCGGGCTGGAACAGCGCAATGCCCACGGCAATCGCCGCAGCAATGAAGATCGCCCGCCAGACCCTGGACTTTTCAAAGTCACTTTGGCGTACCACGGTGTAGCCATCCGCCGGCTCAACCGGCAAGCCCTGTTCGCTCCGAAGCCACGCGCGGCGGGCCTCGGCATTCGATTCGATGCTGCTTATCGTTTTCATGCAGACCTCCGGATTAAGGAAGGGCGCGCACGCCGCACCCATGCCGAAGTATCCCGCAGGGGATATTTGTATGTCAATCCTCTTGAGGATATCTTTTTGCGGAAAGGGGAGGCCGGCCCCGATCAAAGGGCCGGCGTTGGCGGAGGAACTACCCGCTGCGGGATTTATGGGGCTTTTGTTTGGCGAGCAGCGGTCCGACGGTCACCTGACTGAGCAGCATCAGAGCGACATCGAGCCACGCGTTCGTATTGATGTAAGTCGCCACGAGAAAGGTAATCGAGATGGCCGGAACGAGGTGGAAGAAACCCCGTTGTAATGGGCGCGAGCGTCTCGATCGGTGGGCGTGCCGCCGGACGACGTCCGACAGTTTGTCGAGCTCCTCAGCGATGAGTACGGCGATTTCCGGATCAATGCCTTTTGCAGCTAGCCGGACCGTTCCGTCCGCACGAAGCAGGACGGTTGCGGCAGCAATTGGCGGGCTGCGGTCATGCTGCTCAGCCAGATCGAGAAGATGCTCCCGGATCGCGTTCTGCCGAGCGCGGAGTGCATTGTTTTCGCGAGATGGGAAGGAGTAAACGTTATCCGCTTCGTTTTCTCGCCCTTCGTTTTTTGGTCGTGTCGTTATGTGTTTCATCGATGCCCAACGATTCGTCTGATAATTGTCGTTGGGCGGCCCGGCCGGCGCGCAACCGCTGCTGGGTGCTCGGTGCCACCTCCTTTGAGACGGTCAGGGAGCCGTCCTCCTCGATTCTCGCGTCGCCGGCCTGGCTGAGCACGAAGTCGATGTAACTTTTGATCTTGGCCTGTTCTGTCGCAGGCAGCGCTGCAAAACGCGCCCGGTCGTAATGCAGGGATGTTTGAGCGTCGGCTTCATCCTCGAGCAGCTCGGCTGCGGTCACGCCAATGGCAATGGCGAGAGATTCGACGATGCTCACCTGTGTGTCGACATTGCCCGCCAGGACACGCGCCACGGAGCTTTGCGAAATGCCTGCTCGCTTGGCAAGTTTCACCTGCGTGTCGACCGCTGGCACGGTGCGCATATGGCGTCGGATATTTGCGGCGAGAACTTCGCGGATGGGCTTCTTGGTCATGCGCAAAATATTGCCGAAAGTGAAATTCCCCTGCGGGATAAATAGGGTTGGTTTCCGGTTGCGGAAATATCCCCACAGGGATATGATTCGCCTACAAATCGACCTTTGAGGTATTCCCGTGCGGATAAACCAGGAACCAATGCTTTCGACCGTCCTGCGTCGTCTGGATCAGGCAAAAGGCGCGTGGCCGGACATTGCCAGGGCAAGCGGGGTGCCCTATCAAACCCTGACCAAGATCGCCTGCCGGATCGTGTCCGATCCGCGCGTCTCCACCGTTCAAACCCTGTTCGATTACTTCGCGGCCAACGCGGAGCAACCGGCGGCGGCCGATTGCGCTCACACGACGCACTGACGGTTTCCTGAGCATGGCGTTTATCGCTGGTCGGGTCATGTTCGCATCGTACGGATGCCGGGTCGCGGTAAACAGAATGAAAAACACCCAATCCAAAGAATCGGGGCTGCAATGACGTGCCGATACAGTGGTACCGAATGGCTCGACGTCCTCTACACGTCGGTCCGTAACACGCCGGGTGGCGTGGCAGACGCAGCGAACTTCCTGACCCTGCGTCGCGGCAAGGGCATCGCCACTGAATCGTTGCGGCTGCGTCTGCGCGGTGAAGGCGAAAACCGTCTCTCGATGGAGATGTTCGAGCTGCTCATCGAATGGATGCAGGAAAAGAAGGAAAGCGCTCCGTTCGCGCTCGACCCGTTACATGCGCTCAATGAGCGCTTCGGTCTGATCGCCGAGCGTAGTGTCGATGCGGCAGAGCACTCCACCGATGACCACCACGATGTCGAATCCCTCACGCGTGCGACGCTGCATCTGCAGGCGCATGTTGGCGAAGTCGCATCGGAGGTCGTGCGCGCGGTCGCCGACCGTCGCATCGACATCAGCGAGGCGGAACAGCTGACGGTGGTCAGCCGCAAGGGCCAGCGCCTCTTCGAGCGCCTGATCCGGACGGCCGGCCGTCTGGCCAAACTGGGCCGCAAGTAAGTGGCGCCGCGTTTCCCGATCGAGCGTTGCTGCTGTAACCCCGAGCGCGCTCGCATCCAACTCGCGTGCGACGACGACCGGCGCCTTGCCTGCGCGATGCGGCAGCTCGGCGTCGTGGCGCGTACTGAACCCCAGCGGGCCGCCGCATTCCTGCAACCGCTCTTTTCGCCCTTTGCCGCCGACATGCTTCTTCAGGCCTGCCGGTCACTCGGGCTCGTCAACGTCTGGATTTCCTGCGCAGCGCGTTATTGCGCGGCGCGGCCGACCCGCGACGAGCGCCGCAATTTCTTCGGATACATCCGCTGGCATGTCGACGATGCGGAATACACCCTTCTGACGGAGCGCCACGCCGCCGAATGGCATCGACTGCGCGCGGGCCGCGCCTCGGAGACAAAGTGACTTTGCACAGCGTCAGTTCATTGCTTCGCCGCCGTAACCCATCTTTCAGGCGTTCGTCGTCTGGATCCCAGATGTACGTCGCCGGGCGAGCCGTGTGGCGTGCGTTTTCCCATCAACGTGAACGTGAACGGAGGATTGCAGAATGCAATCGCTGAAACGATTCCTGTCCAATGCGGATGCACTGGACAGGGCGGATATTTCTACTGCTCTTGTCTTTTTCTCTGCTGGTCGAGCACGACGTCGCGCACCTGCAGGCAAATCCGCGAAAACAGTTCGTCGGCGACCGGCGAGAGCGGGTAACCGTCCGGCTGATCCTTCCTAAGAAACGGGAAAGATTTCATTGTTGTGTGTCGGTTGATGTTGTCGATCAAATGCGGGCGCTTATGACTGGCGCTCCTTCTCTCATCAACGCGAACTCGAAAGGAGAATTCTCGAATGTCTTCGCTAGACCAGATCATTTCGCAGCTTCAGTCGGCAGGGCATCCCGCGCTGCCCGACGGGCATCCCGTCGACGACGGCAAGCCGCATCGATACGGTCCGGGCAAGAAGTACTGGTACTCGCTGCACAGGATCGAGCGCGGCGGTCTGATCCTCGGCTATACCGGCGCATTCGGCCGGTGGTCCGGTAACGACAATGGTGCACAGGCGTTCCAGTGGCAGGGCGAAGCGCTGACACAGGAAGACATCGATGCGGCACGCCAGCGCCAGGAAGCGGCGGAACGCATCGAGGCAGAAAAACGCGCGCATGCCGCGAAGATGGCGGCCAACCGCGCCCGCAGCCAGTGGCACAAGGCACGCGACGAGGGCGCGTCGGCCTATCTTGAGCGCAAGCAGGTCACGCCAGAGGCCGTGCGCTTTGACGACGAGGGCACGCTGCTGGTGCCGATGTTCCAGTATGCGGACGGTATTCGCCTAGTCGGCCTGCAGAAGATCACGCCGGACGGCGCGAAGCGGTTCAACAAGGGCATGGAAAAGAAGGGCGCCTCGTTCATTCTCGGCGACATTGCAGCGGATGACAGGGTTGCGATGATCGCCGAAGGCTACGCGACGGGACGCTCGATCCGCATGGCAACGGACGAGGCGGTGCCGCTGTCTGTGTGTTTTGACGCGGGCGGCATCATGCCCGCTGCGCGATACCTGCGTGACACCTATCCGGACCTGCATCTGCTGATCTGCGCGGACGACGACTGGAAGATCGAACAGCGCCTGCGTGAGCACCTCTCCGACGAGTTCGGCTACGGCGGCGAACTGGTGATGGGAGCCGACGCCATACGTATCGAGACGAAACAGACGTGGTACATGGTGCGCGCGCAGTTCAGGCGCGATGATCACGGCGTAGGTTTCGTCGAGCTGAGCTATGGCAACGACGTCATGCCCGAGCGCAAAAGGCGCTTCGAAAACACGGGTCTGAAGTACGCATACGAGGCGGCGGCCGAGGTCGGCAATGCGAGCGTCGTGTTTCCGCGGTTCGCCGATCGCGGCGAGCGGAAGCTCACCGACTTCAACGACCTGCATTGCGAGGAAGGGCTCGACGTGGTCAGGCAGCAGATCCAGTCGGCCCTGCTCACAGCTATTGCGCCAGCCGGGACTGTGTCGCCGATGGCGGCAAACGGCACGCGCACCGTAACTGGCGCGGAAGGTGTTCCGCACCCAACGTCCGCTGGCGCTGCACCGGAGGAATGGGACGGGCGCGAGGCAGAGAACGGCGCGCACACGTGGGAGATGAAGCTCGCGCGCTCGGACAAAGGCACCCTGTTGCCCACGCTCGGCAACGTGCACCTGATCCTCGCGAACCATAAGGCCTGGCAGGGTGTGATCGCCCAGGACGACTTCGCGGGCCGCGTCGTCAAGCGCAAGGTACCGCCGTTCCAGCAGGGCGAACTCGGCGAATGGTCGGACATGGACGATATCCGCTGCGTACTGTGGCTGTCCCAGTCGTACGGGATCGCAGTGCGACAGGACATCGTCATGAGCGCCGTGCTGCTCGTCGCCGACCAGCATCACTATCACGACGTGCGCGAATACCTCGAAGGGCTGGTGTGGGACGGCACGCCGCGCGTGCGTTCGTGGCCGACGAAGTACCTGCATGTCGCCGACAGCGAATACGTGCAGCTTGCCGGCATGAAGTGGATGATCGCCGCCGTCGCGCGTGTCATGCAGCCCGGCTGCAAGGCCGACAACGTGCTGATTCTCGAAGGCAAGCAGGGGTGGGGCAAGTCGACGGCGCTCGAGGTGCTGGCCGGCAAGCCGTGGTACACGAACTCGCCGATCCGCATCGGCGAGAAAGATACGTACGCGGTGATGGCCGGCAAGTGGATCATCGAGCTGGCCGAGCTCGACTCGCTGAACAAGAGCGATTCGTCGGCCGCAAAAAGCTTCTTTGCGACCGAGACGGACCGCTTCCGGAATTTCTACGGCAAGCGGGCGACCGACGTGCACCGGCAGGGTGTTTTTGCGGGCTCGGTGAACTTCGATACCTACCTGAAGGACGAATCCGGTAACCGGCGTTACTGGCCGATCCGCGTCGGTGGCCCGGTCGATATCGAGGCGCTGCGGCGCGATCGCGACCAGCTGTGGGCAGAAGCCGTGCACCTGTATCGCAGGCGCGTCATCTGGCACGTGACCGAAGAAGAACGGCCCCTGTTCGAGATCGAGCAGACCGAACGCTACGAGGGCGACGTGTACGAGGACAAGATCGCGCGCGCGATCGAGTATTCATCGCGCACGACGATGGAGGAGATTCTCGCCGATGTTCTGAAGCTCGATACGTCCAAGTGGACGCTCCCGGAGCAGCGCCGCGTCGGCAAGGCGCTCAAGTCCCTCGGCTGGGTGCGCAAGCGGGAGTCGACGGGCAAGCGGGGCTGGTACTACGTCCCTGAAGAAGAGGCGCCGGTCGCCGCGGAGGCGGTTGCGGCGGTCGCGGTGGCAGCGGGTGATGACGATGACAGCCCGCTCTGACCGTATGGCGATGCGCGAATTCATGGTGATGTCCAACACTGCGCAGCGCGCCATGTTCGACGCCCTGGCGCGCTGCTGCGCCAGCGTCGGCGCGCGGCCACGTGTGCCTGGAGCCGGCCCGTGTCCCAACGTCCCAAGGGCGGCCCTCACGTGGGTGCGCAGGCGTGCGACATGCGCGACGTGTGCAGGACGCATGTCGCGCGCTGCGCCCGCACGCCTGACCTTTTTCCCTTGGGACATTGGGACATTGGGACAGAGAGGAGTTGATCGATGAGCGAACTGAAGGAAAGAGCCGGAATTGCGATTAACGTGCGCGTGCAACTGGCCGATGTCGCGCCGGATCGACAAGTAACTTTGGGTGCGCTCGCGATGGTCGACGAGCTCGGGAACATGCTGTGGCACATGAAGTACGGGCAGGACCTGCGACGACGCGCCCTGCACCGTGCATCGCTGCTGCTTGCGTCGAGAATCGCGGACGGCAGTCGATACCGGCGTGGCAAGTCCGCCGGTGCAAAGTTCCGCGATGCGAAGCGTGACGGTGAAGTTGCATCGGATGGTCCGTCGTTGCTTGTGCGGTTCGCCGAGCGTGCAATCGTTGAATGGGTTGCTGACCAGTGTTCTGCATGCGGCGGTCGGGGCATGCGCGGCGGTGGCGGCAGAATCGTGCGGCGCGTTGATTGCAGATCATGCCGGCCGGTACGCGATGCCATCGATGCGCGTCTGCGTTTCTCGCGCTGGCCGATCAGTGATCGCGAGCCCTGTCTGACGTGCTATGGAAAGGGCTTTTACGAAGAGCGGCCATTCGCGGAAGTGCCGCACCTGTGTACGCATTGCAACGGCAGTGGCAAGGAACCGGTCAATGCCGCGAAGCGTGCGCAGGCGCTTGGCGTTCCACTCGATCAGTATCATCGTCGATGGGCCGCGCGCTTCGAATGGCTCGGCGCCGTTCTCACGCAGATTGATTCGATCACCGAAGCGCAGTTCAGGCGAGGATTGCGTGGTGCTTAACGACGCTTGCATTTCGGAAATCACACGACTAGACTCGCGTTCGTTTGATGAGTAAACGAAGTCGCTGGCACCGCGCGTGAGTCGTGCAACCTCCTCGGGACAAAAGAAGAATTAACGGAGCCTGTTGAGTACGGTGGAGTCGTTCGCCCTGAATTTTTGTGAAGCCCTGAGTGCGTGAGCCTCGGGGCTTTTTCAATGCGACAGAACGTTATCGCTTTTGCGACACGCCTTGTACTGTCAATGTCACCATCCTGTGTCGGATGCAATCCGGTCGCAGTCGGAGATGAAGATCGTGACGTTCGTGCGGTCGTTCAATGATAAAACCTCGGATTGGTAGCCCCGCGTTTCTAGCGGACCGGCCGCGCTACCGGTAATGCAAATTGCAACAGCAAGTCCAAGTGCATTCTGAAGCTGAACTCTACGCAGCTTCCTGAGGTCATTTTCGAAGCTTTGGAAGAATACGTGTTCCGCATTCACCCTCTCTTGCTTCGCCGAATGAAAGAACGATTCGGCTTTAAGCTCGATGCAAATAAACTGCGGCGGTACGGTTCTCGTCTCAACGAGTAAATCGACGGCCTCCCGCGCGTTACCGTAGATGTGCTGTTCACATCGCACTTCGGGATGCCCGGGGAGTTGACGTAGCTGACCGGACATCCAGAGTTTGAAGCAGTTTTCCCATCCGCCTTTCTCGCGAAAGAACGGAAGCACATCGTTCTGTCGATCGAGTATCGCGTGCTGGAACCAACCAAAGACTGTTTCTTTCGAAATTTCCTGAGGGACGGTCGACATTGAACTTCTCCTTGAGCGTTGGGCTGATACGCGGGGCGATACCAACCGTTGTATAGAGTGGATCGAAACGCACGAAGCGTTTCCGTATTCTGGTTTGCTAAGGCGGGCATTCCTATAGGTCAGCAGTCATGTGCTGGGAGTCACTCCGCTGGATAGGCTCTTCTTTACAACAGCGCAAGCGCTTGCATCTTTTGCGTTGGCCGGGCGAAAGCGCCACCTCATGAAGGGCTTTGTTGCAGGTCGGGTTAGCGAGCTACGACGTGGAATCGCGACGCTATCAGGCGCGTCGCCTAGTCCAAATGCGACATCTCCGGGGACCCTGATGCCTGCGGCCCAAGCGGGGCTACGGACCCGCGCGTTTGCGCTAGCCAGGGTGTTCCAGAGTTACTCAACAGTCAACACCGGTTTGTTGACCGTTTCTGTTGAATTCCTGTTTACCGCGTTTACCGTGTTTACCGCATGGCTGAAGCCCTCGAACAATTCGTGAAGAAGGCCGACTACGCACGCATGCACGGCTGGCATCGTTCGTATGTGAACAAGCTGCAGCGCGAAGGGCGCGTGGTGCTGTCCGATGACGGTACGCGTGTCGACTGGGCCGCGACCGACCGGCTGATCGGCGACACGTCCGATCCCAGCAAGCTGGGTGTGGCGGACCGTTGGTCGGAGCACCGGCAGGAGCGCGATGGCGGTGTTGGGCGGGCCGTGACTGCGGCCGCAGCGCAGCCACTGCCAGACCGCCCGAACGGCTCGATGTCCGGCTCGTCGTCCGGCTCATCGGGAGGCGCAACGGGCGGCTTTCACCACTGGCGTGAGCAGCGCGAAATGGAAGCGGCGCTGCGGGCCAGACACGAGCGCGAGCTGCGCGAAGGCACGCTGGTGGAAGCCTCCGCGGTGCTCGACGCGGCCGACCGGCTGGCGCGGCACGTGCGTGACCGCATGCTGATGGTTCCGGGGCGCATCCACCTTCAGGTGGCCGCGGAGTCTGACCCGGCGAAGGTGCTGCAGATGCTCGAGCGGGAAGTGCGCGAGTGCGTATCGAAGCTGGCGGCGCAGGTGAGCGGGATGAGCGACCTGGGCGGCATAGGCGACATGCCGGACGGGAAGCAGTGATATGGCGCTGGTGAATGCATGGCGGCTTCTGTGCCGCGCATGGGCGGGCGGTCTTGCGCTTGACCCACTGCTCCAGGTGTCGGAATGGGCGGATGCGAACCGCCAGCTGTCGCGCAAGGCGGCGGCTGAAACGGGAGACTGGAGCACCGCGCGCACCCCCTATCTGCGCGAGCTGATGGACTGCCTGTCGGCGACCAGTACGGTGCAGGACGTGGTGTTTGTTGCCGGCACGCAGGTGGGCAAGAGCGAGACCGGACTGAACTGGCTGGGGTATGCGATCGACTGCGCGCCGGGGCCGTTTCTGGTGGTGATGCCCACGCTCGGGCTCGCGCGCCGCTGGAGCCGGCAGCGCTTTGCGGACCTGATCAACAACACAGTGGCGATCAAGGCGAAGGCGGGCGAGAAGCGCTCACGCGACAGCGCGAACACGATCCTCGAGAAGGAATTCGCGGGCGAAGCCATCGTCGTCGTCACGGGCGCGAACAGCGCGGCCGGTTTGCGTTCGATGCCGATCCGCTACATCCACTTCGACGAGGTCGATGCCTACCCAGCGGACGTGGACGGCGAGGGCGATCCGATCGGACTGGCGAGAAACCGCCAGGATACGTTCGGCCTGCGGGCAAAGCGCCTTTATACGTCGACACCCACGCACAAGGATGCCTCGGAGATCGAGTTCCGCTATCTGGCGAGCGACCGCCGCCGCTACTACGTGCGCTGTCCGCACTGCGGGTTCGAGCAGCCGCTCGTGTGGGCCGACGGGGATGGCCGGCGCAGGATGCACTGGGTCAATGACGATCCGGACACGGCGGCGTATATCTGCGCAGGCCCGGAGTGCGGGGCACTGATCGAGGAACGGCATAAGTTCGACATGCTCGCCGCTGGCCGATGGATTGCCGAGGCGCCGGGCCCGGGCAAAGCGGCAGGCTTCCTGCTCAATTCGCTGTATTCACCGTGGATGCGGTGGCCGGCACTCGTGCAGGAATTTATGGAGGCGGAAGCGGCCAGAGCGAACGGCGATTACGAGAAGCTCAAGAAATTCGTCAATACGCGTCTCGCCCAGACGTGGGAGCGACCGGGGGAGAGCATCAAGGCGCATGCGCTGCAGGACCGTGCGAAGGCAGAGACGTATCGCCTCGCCACGGTGCCGCCCGGCGGCCTTGTCCTCACTGCGTCGGTCGACGTGCAGCCTGACCGGCTGGAGCTTCTGATCGTCGCATGGGGCATCCGCGAGGAACTGTGGATCGTTGACTATCGCGTCGTCTATGGCGACACGAACGAGGACGAGCCGTGGACGCAGATGCGCGAGATCGTGCGCACGCCGGTGCGTAACGCATGGGGGCGCGACCTGTATGTGCGGGCCTGTGCGGTCGACACCGGGTACAACGCACAGCGCTGCTACGCGTGGCTGCGGGAGCACGCCCATGAAGGCTTCTTCGGGGTGAAGGGCTTCGGCGACGAGAAGCGGCCCGTACTCGGCAAGCGCAGCGCGCAGGACTTCAACTGGCAGGGTGTGAAGGTTGAGAACGGCGCGTACATCTATCCGGTCGGCACGTTCGCCGCGAAAGAGCAGCTGACCGGCTGGCTGAAGCTCGAAGGGCGCGGCACGCACAGGGTTCACTTCTCTCCCGAGTTGCCGGCTGACTTCTTCGACCAGCTGACCGCCGAGCGGCTCGTCACGCGCTGGGTGGGCGGCAAGGCGAAACGCGAATGGTGGAAGCCGAAGACGGCGCGCAATGAGGCGCTCGACCTGATGGTCTACAACATGGCGGCGGCGTCGTTCATCGCACTTCCCCGCTGGCGCGCGATCCAGTGGGAGACGCTGCAGGCGAATCTCGAACGCGACGACCTGTTCCTTCAGGCTGATCGTGGTGAACGCATGGACCATGCGGATCAGGTAGCGCTGCCTGAGGCGGTGCCTGTCGTGGACCATGAAGCGATACCGGCAGGACCGGCAAACGCATCTGCAAGCCATGCGGCGACAGCCCCGCCTGTGCCCGCCTCGCAAGCGATACCCCCGCCGGAGCGCACGACCGCGGCCCCCGGGCGCGCGAGTTCACCGCAACAACCAGTCGCCAGTGCGGCCCCTGCAATCCTTCCCGCCCCTTCAGCCTCTGCCGTGCGTCTTGCGCGCACGGCTGTGCGGCGCGTGGGGCGTTCGTTGTATCTGAAACGCCGGTAGGCGTGACCTCGCTGGCAGGAGTGACCTTATGGCCTATACACAGTCGGAACTCGATCGCATCCAGCGTGCGATCGCGAAGGGCGAACTCGAAGTGCAGTATCACGACCGCAAGGTCCGGTATCGATCCATCGGCGAGTTGCGCGAAGCACAGACCGAGATTGTGCGCGCGCTTGATAGCGGGCGCGCGCGTTCGCGGATCGTGCGCATGCGCCATGCCGGCAAGGGGGTGCGATGAACGATACGAGTAACCGCACCTATCCATCGCTGGCCCGGCGCGGCTTTGTCGTGCCAGGACGCCTGAAGGCAGCGTCGTATGAGGCGGCCAGCGCTGCTGGCGCACGTGCGCGGTCCTGGAAGACGCCCAACTGTGGCCCGAATGCGGCGGCGGTGCAGAACCTGCCGCTCATGCGTAGCCGGGCGCGGGATGCGATCCGCAACGATCCGTGGGCGAAGACCGCGATCGCGCGTCTGGTGTCGAACACGATCGGCACCGGCATCCAGCCCCATCCTCAACATCCCGACAGGGAGATCGCGAAGCAGCAGAAGCAGCTTTGGGACGACTGGATAAAGGAAGCGGATGCCGATGGCCGGCTCGACTTTTACGGTCAGCAGACCCTTGCGGCGCGGGCGTTTTTCAGCGATGGCGAGACGCTGTTGCGCCGCCGCTTCCGGTTCGACGATGGCCTGTCCGTTCCGCTGCAGGTGCAGCTCATGGAGGCCGACCAGTTACCGGTCGAGAAGAACGAGACGCGCCCCGACGGCGGAGAAATCGTCAACGGCGTGGAGTTCGACGGCGACGACCGGCGGGTGGCGTATCACCTGTATCGCCGCCACCCTGGCGAATACAACCGGATGAACGCGACGGGCATGGCGACCGTCGCGGTGCCGGCTGACGACATCGCGCATGTTTTCCAGCCGCTACGGCCCGGACAGATTCGCGGCGTGCCGGAACTGGCGACCGTGCTGCTGCGCCTGCACTCGCTCGACAATTTCGATGATGCAGTGCTGTTCCGGCAGGAGGTGAGCAACCTGTTCGCGGGCTTTGTCACGAAGCCGGCGTCGATCCCTTCCGGGCCAGGTGACATCGATCCGATGACCGGTCAGCCGGTGTTGTATGACGCCGACGGCTTCTCGCCGATCGTGTCGCTCGAGCCGGGATCCATGCAGGAACTCGCACCGGGCGAAGACGTCAGGTTTGCAGAGCCGCCAGGGGCGGGGGCCGATTACGGCCCGTTCATGCGGCAGCAACTGATGGCCGCCGCCGCTTCGGTGGGCATGCCCTACGAGATCCTCACGGGCGATCTGCGCGAGGTCAGCGATCGCGTGCTGCGCGTCCTGCTCAACGAGTTTCGCCGCGCCATTGAGCAGCTGCAATGGAACATTTTTATCCACCAGTACTGCAACCGCGTGTGGGCATGGTGGGTCGATGCCTGCGCGTTGTCGGGCGCGATGCCGATGCCGGACTTCCACCGCACGCGCCGTCTCTTCCTGCGCGTGCGCTGGGTGCCGCAGGGCTGGCCGTACATCCACCCGGTGCAGGACGTGAACGCGCAGAAGCTGGCGATCCGCTCGGGGCTGACGAGCCGCTCCGCCTCGATCCTCAAGCAGGGCGAAGACCCCGAACAGGTTGACGGCGAAAACGCCGCCGACAACGCGCGGGCCGATGCGCTTGGCCTGCGTTACGACACCGATCCCCGCTCGCGCGACATCGCAGGGGATATCGCACATTCAAAGGCAGGAACCGTAGATGAAAAACCGTAAGTGGTGGGACATCAGGGCGATGACGAACGCGCAGGGTGCCGCCGTCGCCGAGATCCGGATCTATGACGAGATCGGATTCTGGGGCACCGATGCAAAGACGTTCGTGTCGCAGCTCGACGAGGCTGCGGCGAGTGCGGCGGAGGTCGTTGTCGCGATCAACTCGCCAGGCGGCGATGTGTTCGACGCCTTCGCGATCTACAACGCGTTGCGCCGCTATGCCGGCAAGGTGACTGCCCGCATCGACGGTGTCGCGGCCTCAGCCGCATCGCTCGTCGCGATGGCAGGTGATCGCATCGTCATGCCTGAAAACGCCATGCTCATGATCCATAACCCGTGGACGGTAGCGCTTGGCACGGCAGCAGATCTGCGCGCGACCGCCGATTCGATGGACAAGGCGCGCGACGGCATCCTTGCTGCGTACCGTAACAAGAGCGGCAAGACCGACGAAGAACTGACGGCCATGCTTGACGCGGAAACGTGGATGACGGCCGCCGAAGCGAAAGAGGCCGGTTTTGCCGACGAGATCGAAGCGCCGGTCAAGCTCGCTGCAACTGCACGTGCGGCCGATCTGCTCGCGCGGTTTCAAAGTGCGCCGTCGTCGGTCCAGGCACTCGTCGACGGGACCGACGACGCCACCACAACGGCGGAGACGCCGCCGACCGAACCAACCAACCCAACCGAACCCACCGCGCCGGGCTCGAATCCACCGCCGGCGGACGACCCACCGGCGCCCGCGCCGCAGGATCCGGCTTCGGTGCCGCTGCAGGAAGAGCCAGGCGTGCTGGCCGCGCACGTGTTCAACGCCTGCCGCGCAGCCAACCTGTCCATGTGCGCGGAAAGCATCGTCACGCTCACGGCGCTGAAGGATCGCGCCACGATCGACGCGGCAATCCGGAACGCAACCGACATTGCCGGCCTGTGTCTGGCGGCGAAGCTGCCCGAACTGACCGCGCAGTTTGTGGGCAATGGCCTGAATCCCGACCAGGTGCGCGCGCGTCTGTTCGACCGCGTCACGCAGTCCCAGCCGCGTGTGAACAACCGGCAGCAGCCGGTCCCGCATGACGCCGGCCGATCTGTGAAGGGTACGACGCAGGGTACGACGCCGGGTCCGAAGGCGTCGTCGATCTACGCCGCCCGCAGGGGTGTCGCAAAGTCACTTTGATAACGGCCTGTTCATCTTCAGGCACAGACAGGGAGCAACTGTATGACCACCATCAAAACGCAGGGCACCAACACCCGCGAGTTTCTTCTCTCGGAAGGCGCGGGCCGCATCTCGCGCGAGCAGATCGTCGTCGTCAAGGGCGACGCGCTGCCGGCCGGGCAACTGCTCGGCACGACCGGCACCGGCGAATACGCGCCGTATGACAACACGGCAACCGACGGTTCCGAGATCGCGACCGCAATCCTCTACGGCCCGCTTGCGGCGTCGACGGACCCGCGTCCGGCGGTCGGCATCGTGCGTCTCGCCGAGGTTGCAGAAGCCCGCCTCACGGGGCTCGATGCCGCCGCGCGTAGCGATCTCGCCGCGCACTACGTGATCGTCCGCTAAACCCCGCCGTCGTTCCGACCATGCGGCCGTCGCTAAAGCCGACGGTCGCTTCACATACCCATTTCAGGAGAATCTTATGGCGGATATCGCCCTTCTCAACGACGACGCGTTCTCGCTGTCGTCGCTCAGCGCTGCGATCAACGAGCAGCCGCAGGTGCCCAGCCGGCTCGCTACCCTCGGCCTCTTCGAGGAAGAAGGCATCACGACCACCGTGGTGCAGATCGAGCGCGACGGCGACACGCTCGCGCTCGTGCCGACCGGGCAGCGTGGCGCTTCCGGCGCTGTCGTCGTCGGCAGCAAGCGCAACATGATTCCGTTCAATACGGTGCACCTGCCGCAGCGCGCGACGATCGGCGCCGACGAGATCCAGAACCTGCGCGCATTCGGCTCGGAGACGGAGCTCGAAGCGATCCAGACTGTAATCAATAAGCGCCTCGCCAAGATGCGCCGCCAGCTCGACGCGACGCACGAATTCCACCGGATCGGCGCGGTCAAGGGGCTGATTCTCGATGCCGACGGCAAGTCGGTCGTGGCGGACCTGCTCGATCGCTTCGGCATCCAGCAGACGGTGATCAGTTTCGAACTGGGCAAGGCCGACACCGAGGTGCGCCTCAAGTGTGCGGATCTGCTCGACGCGGTCGAGGATGCGCTGGGCAATACGCCCTTCACCGGCGTGCGTGTGCTGTGCGGCCGTAACTTCTGGAAGCTTCTCATTGCCCATAAGGCGCTGAAGGAGACCTACCTCAATACGGCGATGGCGTCGGCGCTGCGTGGCGACCCGCGCGACACGTTCGAATTCGGCGGCTGCACCTTCGAGCGCTATCGCGGTCGCGTCGGCGACATTGGCTATGTGGCCGACGATGAAGCGTGGGCCGTGCCCGAAGGTGTGCCGGATCTGTTCATTACCCGCTTCGCGCCGGCGGACTACATGGAAACGGTCAACACCAACGGCCTGCCGTACTACGCGAAACAGGAGCTGATGGATTTCGGCAAGGGCGTCGAGCTCGAGGCGCAGTCCAATCCGATCCACCTGTGCACGCGTCCGAAGGCCGTCATCAAGCTGACGGTCTGAGGACACACGTATGGCGTTCCGTGATCTGGTCGCGGATCTCGATGATGCCGTGATCCGCGACCTGGCTGACGACGACATCACCGTCGACGGCGAGCCGCTGCGCGGCATGTTCGCCGCGCCCTGGCTCGGTCCGGATCTCGGGCGGCAGCGCACGCAGCTCGAGCATCCGCAGGTGAGCGTGCGCGATGCGGACGCCGTCGCGATCCGCGAGGGCAGCATCGTGACCGTCGGCGCCGACGAATATGTCGTGTTCGAACTGCAACCCGACGGCACCGGTTGGACCGTGCTGCTGCTAAGACCCCGCTGATGAGTGCCGCCAAGACCCCGTTGATGAGGCCCTGCCGATGGATGCACTGAAGGTCGAGATCGACATCAGGGAAGTGACCGCTGCGCTGCAGGGGCTATCCCCGTCCGCCATGCAGGGCGCGTGGCGTCGCACGCTGCGGAAAACCGCGGCATGGATCAAAAGCCAGACGGGCAAGGAAGTCTCCCGCGGCACGCAGATCCCGCAGAAGGTGATCCGCAGCCGGCTGTACTTCTTCATGCGTTCGGCCGACACCGGCAAGGTGTGGCTCGGGCTGAATCCGGTTGAGGCACACCGGCTGGGCTCGGTGCGCGAAACGAAAAAGGGCATGCGTGCGGGACGATTCGCGTTCGATGGCGCATGGCGGCAGACCAGGGCCAAACCGGACGGGCCGATCTACCAGCGCACCGGCAAGGCCCGCACGCCGTTCGAGGTCGTGACGGTGAACTGGTCGAAGACCGGCGACCCCGCATTCCGTCGTGCAGCGCAGATGTGCGAGGCGCGACTGATGACGATCCTGCGGCAGGAAGTGAACTACGAAATCCAGAAGGCGACAGGAGGACTCCGGCGTGCTTGATAACCTGAAAACGTTGCATGACGCGATGATCGCGGGCCTGCGGGTGGCGCTTCCTGACGTCTCACCGATCGATGCGTATCCGCGCATCGGCCGGAAGATTCCAACGCCCAGCATTGCCGTAGAAATGTCGGAAATGGAACCGGGACATGATCCTGGTACCGGACAGACGTCGCTGATCGGACGCTTCCAGGCGCGGGCGATCTGCGACCCACTGGCGCCACACGCGGATCTCGCGGTGCGCGAGCTGGCCGCGCGCATCGCGTGTGCGGTGCACGCGCAGACGTGGGGTGTGCCGGTGACGCCGGCGCGGCTCGTGCAGATCGGTGACGATCCGTTCAGGCCCGAGCTCGACGCGTATCTCGTCTGGCTTGTCGAGTGGACGCACGAATTCGATCTCGGCGATGTCGCCGCGCCGTTTCCGTCCGCGGGCTCCGCAGTGCTGTGGGGCGTCGATCCGGACACGGGCACCGCGCCTGGCGCAGAGTACGCGGATCCGGCACACGATCCGTCCGAAGGATAGCCACATGAGCGACTACGAGATTGGCGAGATGGATCGCCTGATCGCGAGCATCGTGCAGGCGGGCTATATCGATGACGTCCAGTACGACCCGCCGCGCTGCCGGGTCCGCAACGGCGAGTGGGTCAGTGCGCTGTTGCCGTGGAAGACGTTTGCGGCTGGCCGGGTCAGGACGTGGTGCCCGCCTTCTGTCGGCGAGCAGGCCGTCGTACTCGCGCCGTCGGGCACGCTTGCCGGAGCGTTCGTGCTGGCCGGCTTCTATAGCGACACGCACGGCGGGGCCAACGGCAATGCCGGGAACCTGACGGCGACCGACTGGCCGGACGGTGCGCGCGAGCATTACGACCACGATGCGCACGAATATGTCCTGTCGGTTCCCTCTGGCGGCCGGATCGTTTTCCGCATCGGTGACACGCAGATGGAACTGACTGCGGACGGCATCACGCAGACCGCGCCGAAGCTGCTGGTCGATGCACCGGATTCGACCTTCACCGGCAATAGCACGACACAGAAGCGGCTGACGTACCAGGGCGGCATGACCGGCAGTAACGCAACAGGCGGTCCTGCGTCCGAGATCGACGGTGACGCCAACTTCACCGGGACCGTGAAATCGAAGGGCGTTTCGCTGCCGGATCACCGGCACAGAAGTGGACCTGAAGGCGATCCGACGAGTGATCCGCTGCCCTCATGAACGGATTGATCCCTAGTCACGGGCATGGAGGAAGCCCGCAGTATCTGCCCAGCATATGCCTTTTGCCATGCTGAACGCCTGATGCATGGCGGCATCCCTGAAGTCCGATTCCATGAAGTCGATTTTTGGGAACGGCCTCGCTGCGGCTACGAAGACCCGGACGCAGAACCCGAGTTCCAGCATTTTGTGGCTCATCTGGAAAGTAACGTTAGGCTGCGGCGTATGGCACGTGATCTCCGCCTGCGCGATACCGGCCCGCATGTTAGGGAAGGCGAGATACATTCTTGCGCATGCGTCCAGCGCGGCGGAGTTCTGTTCAAACCCCCGGAAATATTCCTGGACGCTGCTAAACACTGACGTACCCTGATACATCTGCAGGATGACCGCCTGGTCTGCAGCGCTGCGTTCAACCCAGTTCACGTATGCCGCTTCATAGTCGTTCGCGGCATTATCGAAATGTGTTGTGTGGTTCGAGACGACGATCTGGTCGAGCAGATGAAGTGTGCGCGTCTGATATCGCGCCATGGCGACTGTCAGGTCGTCGGTTGCGGCGCGCACCGCATCGAAGTTTCGCGTAATCGCTTCTCTCTCTTTCTGCTGATGATCCAGTCGATGTGTAATCCACGTTCCGAACAGGGTCGAGAGAACGAATCCAAAGGTCACCACGGTCAACGGGTGGCGTCCGACCGGCTCCAGTTTCGACCAGATCGTCTTGCCTGGTGACGTCCTTTTCACCCGGGAAGCATATTTGGCCCTTGACTTGCGGGCCGACAGACGTTTGAACACCCGGTCTCCTCAGTAGTAGTGGAGCGCCGATTATCAAGTGCCGACATCGTTCGCGCCAAGTTACTTTGGCCTCGCCTTCGCGCGAGGCCTTTTTGCTGGAGTTTCGATATGCCGCAAGATGAAGAAAATCCGTTGCCGGCCCGTCTCGCCGTGGCAACCGCAGCCGGCAGGGTGTCCGTCACTTTCCGCGATAAGGCGTTCAAATCGCGCACGCTGGTGCTGGCCGACGGCCGCACGCTCGCCGTCGAGAAGAGCACCGTGACCGCATCGGATCAGGAACAACTCGCTCTGCTCGACCGCCATCCCGACTTCGAACGCGTCGCGGACGGAGCCTGACGATGGGCGCGGGTACGGCGCTGGTCGGCATGGACCGGCAGACAGGCAAACCGGTCACCGGCATCGCGCATCTGAAGCAGAGCATCGGCGACATTCTCTCGACGCGCAAGGGCACGCGGCGCGAGCGGCCCGAGTACGGCTCCGACATTCCCCGCATGGTCGATCTGCCGGTGTCGCGCGGCTGGATTTCTTCCGCGCAGGCGGAAGCGGCCCGCGCGATCGGACGATGGGAGCCGCGCATCAGGGTCTCCCGCGTCACGGTCGCATCGATTGTTGACGGCCGGGTGACGTTTCGTATTCAGGGAATCTATGAGGGCGACGACGTCGTTTTTGAGGTGACCACGTGACAACCATTGATCTGAGTGCGATCGATCCGCCGGATCTGGTCGACACGCTCGACTTCGAGGATATCTACCAGGAGAAGCTCTTGCATTTCAGAAGCATTTATCCCGGCTGGAGCGCGGCGCTCGAGTCGGATCCGGTGGTGAAGCTGATCGAGCTTGCGGCCTATCGTGAGGTGCGGTTTCGCGCGCGGGTGAACGACGCTGCGCGGGCGGTGATGCTGGCATTCTCGACCGGTGCCGATCTCGAGCATCTTGCGGCGCTCCTCGACATCGAACGCGCGACCATCGATCCGGGTGACGCGGATGCGAATCCGCCGGTCGAGCCGACCCTCGAAGGCGACGACCGGCTGAAGCTGCGCACGCAGATGTCGATCGAGCGCTCGACGGTTGCCGGTCCATCCGGCAGCTACGTCGCGCTGGCAATGAATGCTTCCGCGGACGTGCTGGACGTGAAGGTGGATCGTCCGGAGGCGGGCATCGTGCGCCTGACGCTTCTGTCTGCGGTGGGCGATGGCGTGCCTGACCAGGCATTGATTGACACCGTGACGGCGGCGGTCTCGCCCGAGGATGTCCGGCCGCTGAACGACGAAGTGCTGGTGACAGCCGGCGAGCGCGTGGATTTCTCTGTCGAGGCGGACGTCCATGTCGGCAGCGGTCCGGGCGGCGAAGCGGTTTTCGAAGCGCGTCGCGCAGCACTCGACAAGGCCGTCGCCAGTGCCCGCAAGCTGGGTGCCGGCATGTCCCTGTCCGCGATCTACGGTGCGCTGCATCCGCCTGACTCCGGCGTGATCGACGTCGAGCTGCGATCGCCGGCGGCACACGTTCTCTGTACGCCGCGGCAGTTCGCCAACTGCACGTCGATCATGCTCAACATGAAGGTGGACGATGCGTGATGCCCTGCTACCGGCCAACCAGACCCCGCTGGAAACGGCGCTCGCGATCGTCATGGCGCCGAGCGTCGATCCCGAAATCCTGCGCACGCTGTGGGATGCGGACCGGTGTCCCACCGGCTGGCTGCCGTGGCTCGCGTGGGCGCTTGCGGTCGATGGATGGGAGCTGGCCGAATCCGAAGACGCGAAGCGGGCGCTGATCAAGGGCTCGCTCGCACTGCACCGCAGGAAGGGTACGCCGTGGGCGGTGCGGGAGGTGATCCGCCGGCTCGGCTTCGGCGAGGTCGAGCTGGTCGAAGGGCGACTCGCGCGGCGTCGCGACGGATCGATCACGCGCAATGGCGACCACGTACACGGCCGCGCGAACGCGTGGGCCGAATACATCGTGAAGCTTCAGCAGCCGGTCACGCGCGATCAGGCGGACAGCCTGAAGGCCGTGCTCGGGCGCTACGCACCCGCGCGCAGCCTGCTCGCCCTGCTCGACTACACGGCCGTGCCGATCCGCCATAACGGCGTCGCCATGCGCAATGGACAATACAACAGAGGGAGTATCGCCTGATGGCAGACCTTGTGGAAATCGCCCAGTGGGAAGAGGGTGTTTATCAGCTGGAAACGTCGGACCCTGTCATGGGTGGTCCGGACGGAGTCGACAACCGGCAGGCAAAGCAGCTTGCGAACCGTACACGCTATCTGAGGGCGCAGCAGGAAGCGCACGCGGGTGCAGAGAACCCGCACCCGCAATACGCGACGCTCGTCGCCATGCAGGCCGCAATCGCTGCGCTCGTGAATGCCTCGCCGGCCACGCTCGATACGCTGAAGGAGCTGGCCGACGCGCTCGGCGACGACCCCAATTTCGCGACGACGGTGACGAACGCACTCGCGCTGAAGGCCGCACTCGACTCGCCGCTTTTCACCGGCACGCCGCGGGGGCCGACGCCGGCGCAGTTCGACAACAGCACGAAGCTCGCGACTACGGCGTTTCTCAGTCAGTTCGGGCTTCAGTACTCGCCACTTCACTCGGGCCAGGCCACCGTCGCGTCGACGACGATGGACAACAGTTACATCGGTTCGCGAGTGGTTTTCAACAACACAGCCAATCAGGCCGCGACGCTTCCGCCGATCGCCGGATTGCCTAACGGAGCAAGCGTCCATTGCAGCAAGGTCAGTACATCGTCGAGTGGGATCGTCACGATTTCCGCGGCGGGCGCGGACCAGATCGACAGTGGGACAGGGCTGGTCGCGAGCGTGGCGCTTAACCCTGGCGAAGACTGCGTATTTACGGTGCTGTCCGGCGCCTGGGTCATCAGCGGCTCGTTCCTGTTCCGCCGCAATGCGTTCTCGCAGTCGCTTGCCAATAACGGCTACGCGAAGCTGCCCAGCGGATTGATCATCCAGTGGGGCACCAGCACGATCGCAACGCAATCCATGCAGACAGTCACGCTGCCGGTCGCTTACCCCAACGCGTTCATTCTGGCTGCGGGCAACACCGGTACCGTGATCACCCCGAATGCCGCGTCGATCTCGCTGGGTTTCCAGGGGAACGGCAGCAAGACCAGTTTCAACGTGATCGCGGGCACGGCGTCGTCCGGTTCAACGGGTATTTCGTGGATCAGTATCGGGTACTGAGGAACATCATGGGACAGAAATTCGCAGCGTACGACGCGCAGGGCGCCGTCACCGGCTTTTACGACAGCGTCGACAGTCCGGTGCCGGAATCCGTCACGGCGGTCGGGATTACGGCCGCGCTGTGGCAGGAACTGATCAACGGACAGGGTCAGGGCAAGCGCATCGCGCTCGACGCTGACGGCATACCGGCGTTATTTGATCCGCTGCCACCGACGCGTGCACAGCAGGCCGACATGATGCGCGCGAGGCGCGATGCGGCACTCGCGGCAACCGACTGGCTCGTCGCCCGGCATCAGGATGAAAAGCTGATCGGCGACGGCACCACACTCACGGCGGAGCAGTTCACGGCGCTGCTCCGGTATCGCCAGGCGCTGCGGGACCTCGCCGACGCGACCGGCTGGCCGAACGTTGATCTGCCAGAGCCGCCCGATTTCGTGACCTGAGCGCCGCTCCGGCGCGTTGCCGGTCACACGTTCCTTCACCCGAAGCCGCCTGCCCAGGCGGCTTTTTCTTTGGCTGATTTTTTGCCTGATTTTTTTGGCTGAATCTTCCTGATCCCTGGAGACCTTCATGGGTGCAACCTCGTTTTTCCACGGCGTGACCGTGTCGCTGGTCGACACCGGGCCGCGCACCATCGCCGTGCCGAGCTCGTCGATCGTCGGCATGGTCAACACCTACACGCCCGGCCCGGATCGGGCCGCGCCGAATGTGCCGGTGCAGTTGACGAGCTATCGCGAGGCGGTCGCTGCATTCGGCGAAGACAGTGCGATTGCCAAAGCGGCCCGTGCAATCTATGCGCAGAGTACGGCGGTGATTGTCGCCACGGGCGTGGCTGCTGGCGGCGAGCCTGCAGCGCTCACCTCGGCGATCATCGGTGGCGTGAGTGCCGGCGGAGCACGCACCGGGCTGCAGTCGCTGCTCGACGCGAAGTCGAAATACAACGTGCAGCCGCGCCTGCTGCTGACACCTGGCTTCTCGTCGACGCAGGCGGTCGCGACCGCGATGGATTCGCTGGCCGGCAAACTCCGCGCGATCGGCATCATCGACGGACCGAACACCGACGACGAGGCGGCGATCGCCTATGCGCAGAACTTCGGCAGCAAGCGGCTCTATATGGTCGATCCCGGTGCGACGATGTGGGACACGACCGCGAACGCCGACATTGACGCACCGGCTTCGTCGTATGCCGCGGGTCTTTTCTGCCAGACCGACGCAAACATCGGTTTCTGGGCGTCGCCGTCGAACAGGGAGATCACCGATATCACCGGCACGAAGCGGCCGATCGAATTTCTCGACGGCGACGAGACGTGCCGCGCGAACCTGCTCAATAACGCCAGCATCGCGACGATCATCCGCGACGGCGGATACCGCCTGTGGGGTAACCGGACGCTCTCGGCCGATGCCAAATGGAAGTTCGTCACGCGCGTGCGCACGCTCGACATCGTGATGGATGCGGTGCTGGCCGGCCACAAGTGGGCGGTGGACCGCGGCATTACCGCGACCTATGTGAAGGACGTCACCGAGGGGCTGCAGGCGTTCATGCGCGATCTGAAGAACAAGGGCGCGCTGATCAATTTCGAGGTGTATGCGGACCCGGAGCTGAACACCGCGACGCAGCTCGAGGACGGCAAGGTGTACTGGAACATCCGCTTCACCGACGTGCCGCCGGCAGAGAACCCCAACTTCCGCTTCGAGGTCACCAACCAGTGGCTGACCGAAGTGCTCGATACCAATCCCTGATATCAACACCTGAGAGGTGACGCGTGACTCCGGAAACACTTTATAACTTCAACGTGTACAGCGACGGCAAGGGTTTCGCGGGTCGCGCCACGCAGTGCACGCTGCCGAAACTGAAGATCAAGACCGATGACCATCGCGCCGGCGGCATGGACGCACCGGTCAAGGTCGACCTCGGCATGGAGGCGCTCGAGGCCGCGTTCCAGATGTCGACGATGGAGCGCGACGTGCTGAAGTTCTTCGGCCTCGCCGATGCGACCGCATTCAACGGCGTGTTTCGCGGTGCGTTCCGCGACATCAAGGGCGCCACGAAGGCGGTCGCCGCGACGTTTCGCGGAATGCTCTCCGAGGTCGATGGCGGCGACTGGAAACCGGGCGAGAAGGTGGACGCGAAATTCACCGTGTCGCTGACCTACTACAAGCTGGAGATCGACGGCGCGGTCGTGCACGAGATCGACGTGCTCGGCATGGTGCGCATCATCAATGGCGTCGACCAGCTTGCCGAGATCCGCAAGGCGATCGGCATGTGACGACCTGTCGCGCGCGCGACAAAGTAACTTTTTAACCTGAACGGCGGGCCGCGCGGCTCGCCGTTTCTATTTCGAGGCGGCACAGATGGACAGCAATGTGGACAACAACGCGGTGAGCAACGTGGTCAGTAACGTGGTCAGTAGCTTGGTCAGTAACGCGACCGACCGCATCGACAGCGTCACCGTGAAGCTTAACTATCCGGTGGCATTCGACGGCGTCGTGCGCGACACCCTGACGCTGCGGCGTCCGAAGGTGCGCGACATGCGCGCGGCGCAGAACATCGCGCCCGGCGACGAGGAAGGGCAGGAACTGGCGATCTTTGCGGCGCTCGCGGGCGTGTCGCCGAACGACCTGGAGGGCATGGATCTCGGTGACTATCACCGCGTCCAGGATGCCTACTTTCGCCTCACATCCGCTGGCAAGAATCAGCCAGAAAACGCTCAAGGCGCTGGCAAAGCGGCTGCTTAAGGAACACGGCGTGCAACCCGCCTCGATCGACGCGATGACGCTCGATGAGGTGATCTGGTGGCTCACCGACTAGCGGGGAAACCAGATGGGGGAATGTGATGGAGAAATGTGATGGCTAGCGACATTGCACTCGGGATCGTGATCGGCGGCGCCGTCTCGGCGACGTTCGGCCGCGCGATCACCGAGACCAGTTCGCGGATCGTGGGTCTGCGCAAGACCGCGAACGAGACGCGGCTGTGGCAGCGCACGATCGGCGAGACGGTGAAGCTGCAGGACGAATTCCGCCGGCTGCACGCGGCGGGCGACCGTGCAGCGGACGGCATCCGCCGCAAGATTGAATCGAACCTGCGCACGCTGCGCGAGAACGGCATCGAGGTCGACCGGCTCGACCGGGCGTATACGCGCCTGGGTCGCACCGTGCGCGGACTGGAACTGAAGGCAACGGGCCAGGAGCGGATCGCCGCCGGCCGCGAGGGCGCGCGGGGGGCGATCGGCGACGCCGTGAAGTTCTCGGCCGCCGTCGCCGTGCCGGCGACGATCTCGGCGGACTATCAGGCGATCATCCGCGACATCGCGATCAAGGCGGGGATTGCCCGCACCGCGCAGGAAGCGTCGATGGGCGAGCGCATCCGCCGCGACGCGCGCGATAACGGCATTGGCCGCAACGAGCTCGCCGACGCAGTGAACCAGATGGTCGCAGGCGGCATGGAGGTGAGCCGCGCGCTCGACTTTGCACCCCTTGCCGCGAAGTTCGCGATCGGTCAGGGGGCGACCACGGTCGAGACCGCGCGGATGATCCAGGCGCTGCAGCAGAACGCGAAGATTGCCGACCCGAAGCAGATGGGTAAGTCGTTCGAGGCGATCGCGTTTCTCGGCAAGGAAGGCTCGTTCGAGTCGGCGGACATGGCCCGCTGGTTCCCGGTGCTGCTCGCCGAAATGCAGAAGATCGGCATCACCGGGCAGGACTCGGTCACGCAGCTGGGCGCGATGCTGCAGGTGCAGATGAAGACGGCCGGCACCGCGGACGAAGCGGCTAACAATCTGAAAAACTGGTTCTCGAAGATCGGATCCAATGAAACCGCGAACAACTACAAAAAGGCCGGCGTCGACTACGAAGCCAAAATGCGGGAAGCGATCGGCAAGGGCTGGTCGACGCTCGAGGCTTCCTTCGTTCTCGCGCGCGCGTATATCGAGCGTACCGACCCGGCCAGGGCGAAGCAGCTGGCCGACGCCGCAACGCGCATAAACGGCGAGTCCGATCCGGACAAACGCCGTGCGCAGATCGCCGCATTCGAAGACACGATGAAGACGGGTGATCTCTTTAACGACATGCAGGTGAAGGCGGCGCTCACCGCCTACCTGCAGAACGCGGACCTGTACCAGAAACTCAAGCGGGAGTCGTCGCAGGCAAGCGGTGAGATCGCGAAAGACCTGGCTGACCGGCGTGATGCGTCGAAGCAGGTCTGGAGCGAGGTCGGGCAGCAGTGGAACGATGCGATGCGCAGCATCGGCGACGCGTTGCGGCCGGTGACCGATGCGGTCGGGCACGCGGCGAAGACGGCGGGCGAGGGGCTGACGAAGATCACCGACGCCGCGCCCAAAACGACGATGGCGGTTGCCGGCGTCGCGGCCAGTCTCATCGCCTATCGCGGCGCAAAGTCACTTTTCCAGATCGGTCGCGGTGCGCTCGACCTTGCGCGCGGGTCGATTCTCGTTGCGCGAGGCGGCGCACGTGGTGGAGGGGGCGGCAGCGGATCGGGTCCCGTTGGGCGTGCGATCGAGGCGCTCGGTGGCGCTGCGGCGTCGGCCGGCGTGCAGCGCGTGTTTGTCGTCAACATGCCAGGCGGTGGTGGCGCAGGTGGTTTGGGAGGTGCCGCCGGTGCGGTTGCCGACGAGCTGTCTGGAGCCGGGAAAGGTGGCCTGGTTGGGAGTGCGGCTGGTAAAGGCGGGAGGTTTGCCCGTGTCTTCGGCGCGGCCCGTGGCGTGCTCGGTCGCGTGATGCCGTATGCGGGGAAGCTGGCTATGGCGGGCACCGTGCTGAAGCTCGGACTGGCGGCAAACAACGCGTATGCGGTCGCGACCGGCGACGACACGCGCGCGGCAAAGGCGCAGGGCTTCGCGGGCATCGCCGGCAGTCTCGCCGGGGGCGTGCTGGGTGCGAAGGTCGGCGCCATGGTCGGTGCGTTCGGCGGGCCGGTCGGCGCGGCAGTCGGCGGTCTCGCTGGCGGAGCGCTGGGGACGTTCGCCGGCGAGAAGGCGCTTGGGGCGGTCGCGAAACTCGCGTTCTCGCGCAACGACGGCCAGCCGCCGGCGGTGGCCGAAGCGCTCGCGAAGGCAAAGGCGCTTGAAAGAGCGCCGGGGTCAGAGAAGCCCGTTGCAAAGATCGACCAGCAGAACACCTTTGCGCCGGTCTTTCACGTCACGTTCCAGGGCGAGCCGGGCAGCGACGCGGCGGACCGCTTTCTCGCGAAGGTGTCGCCGCAACTGCAGCGCCTGATGAAAGACGAACTGGCGAAGAACAACCGCTCGGCGATGTTCGACAGCCCGCATCTGTAGGAGGCAGTGTGGATTTCACAGGACAGATCACGCAGGCCGCGACGCAGGCGAGCATCGCGACCGAACGCGTGCGCAGCATGAGCCGCGTGTATGAACGCAACCGCGCGGCGAGTGCGAACACGGTGGCGGTGCTGCAGAAGCTCGCCACCGGCAACCTGACAAGCGCCGCCGACCTGTTATCGGGCGCGGGCAGTGCGCTGTCGGTCGCGGGCGATCTGGATCCGAAGGTCGGCACGGTAGTGCGCAGCTTCAACGCGGTGCAGTCGTCGGTCAACAGTGTGCTCAGGATCGCCACCGCATCGAATCATCCGCTGGTGAAATCGGCGGCCGATTCGGTGAACACGGCGCTCGGCGACGTGCGCACGAAGTTCAATGCGTGGGCCGGTATCAGGGAGACGCCGTCGGTTGCATCGCTCGCGACATCGACGGGCGCCGGGGCGCTGCTATCGGGCCTGCTCGGCGGTGCAACGGGCGCCACGCCCCACCTGATGACGCTCACGTCCGATGCTGGCGATACGTTCCACTTCAACCTGTCGACCGCGGCCTTCGACAAACTACGGCGCACGACGAAATACAAGGTGGCCTCGCAGGAGCGCCTGAACCGGCAAGAGGCGCTGCAGGCGGTCAGCCAGGGCGGCGAGACCATCACGCTCTCCGGCGTTGTATTCGCGGCGTCCGGAGCAGGGGCGAAGCAGATCGATGCACTGCGTGCGATCGGCGACAGGATGGTGCCCGTGCAGCTCACGACCGGCTACGGCGACGTGCTCGGCCGCTGGTATCTGCAGGGTGTCGACGAAGAGCAGGAGGCGCTGATGTCGGACGGCGCTCCGCGCAAACAGACCTTCAGCCTGGAGTTCGGCCGCTATGGCGAAGACTATAAGAACCTCTGACGGCGACGTGCTCGACGAGCTCTGCTACGCGTTCTATGGAGCGCTCGCGGGTGTGGTCGAGGCGGTGTATGAGGCGAATCCGGGGCTCGCGGCCCGCGCGCAGCCGTTTGCCGCGGGCATCCTGATCACGCTGCCCGATCTCGACGTGCAGCGCGATGAGCCGGTCCAGCTCTGGACCTAGGAGGAGCGATGCAGGCTATTTTCCAGATCGTTGCGAACGGCGACGACATCACGCGCGTGATCCAGGATCGCGTGCTGCGCATCCGGACGGTGGACAGGCCGGGGCTTGAGTCGGACGAGTGCGAGATCGAGCTCGACGATCGCGACGGCAGGATCCAGTTTCCGCCCAAGGGCGCGACGCTCAGGATTTCGCTCGGCTGGAGCGGCAGGGGCCTGTCGTTCCTGGGCGAGTACGCGGTTGACGAGGTTGCGCTCAAGGGGCCGCCCGCATCCGTCGTGATCCGCGGCAAGCCGGCGAACATGCGGTCCACCGCGAAGACGCACCGGTACGGCAGCTGGGAGAACGTGAAGCTCGCGGACATCGTCGGTGACGTCGCCCGCCGCAACCGGTGGGTGGCTGCGTGCAGTGTCGACGCGCCGGTGCCGCGTGCCGATCAGTTCGGCGAGAGCGATCTGCATTTCATCACGCGTCTTGCGCGGCAGCATGGTGCCACGGCGACGGTGAAGGCGGGCAGGCTGATTGTGGCGGGGCGTGGTGCGGGCCGGAGCGTGAGCGGCAAGCCGCTGCCGACGATCACGCTGACGCCTGACATGCTGCTCGACTACGAGATCACGTTTCCCGATCGCGCGAGCTTCGTCGCGGTGCGCACGAAGGTGCACGACGCGAAGACCGGCAGGAAGATCGATCTGACGATTCCGAATCCGGATGCGCCGCCCGGCGCCTCGGCGGTGCACACCGAGCGGCATGCGTTCGCAAGCCCGGAGGCGGCGAAGGCCGCGGCGAATGCCCGCCTGCAGAAGCTGAATCACCACACCGCGAAAAGCACGATGACGATGACCGGCCGGGCGGACTTCGCGGCCGAGAAGACGGTGACGCTCAAGGGTTTCAAGAAGGAAGCCGACGGCGACTTCCTCGTCGAGTCTGTGACGAACACCTATGCGGGCCGCAGCTGGGAAACGCAGGTCGAGCTGAACGCCGGCAACAAAGGCAAGGCGAAGGTCGGCCACGGGAAAAAGAAGGGCAGGAAGATCAGTCTCGTAGTGCCGGTGCCGCCGCACTGACGCGATTGATACAGGACAGCAACCAGCACGAAAACGAACCGCCCGCACTCGCGCGAGGCGGTTTTTTATTGGACGGACGGGGCCGATGGGTGAACAGCACAACAACGATCTGGCGGTGCAAATCGCACGTTTCGGCGAGCAGCTGCGCAGCGTCGCGGCAAGCCTCGAGGACATCAAGACATCGGTGCAGCCGGTCGCCGCGCTCGATCGGGCGCTCGCGCAGATGTCGATTCACAACCAGAACGCGCGCAAGGACATCGAGCTGCTGTGGGCGCGTGTCGACGAAGGGAAGAAGGAGCGCGATGCGCTCGAAGCGCAGATCGGTGGCGTCGACGACCGGGTGGCGGCGATGAAGAACACGGCGAGGGGCGCGATGTGGGTGCTCGGGATCGTGCTCGGCATCGTCCAGACGTTCCTCGTGGGCTCGATCGTGTGGGTGTTCACCCACATCAACGAAGGCGACATTCTCAACCGGTTGCAGCAGCAGCGCCTCGAGGTGCTGGAACAGACCGTGACGAGAGAAACCAGACAGGGAACGAAGCAATGACACTTGACGAAAAAATCGATGCGCTGATCGGCCGCGAGGGCGGCTACTCGAACAATGCGCTTGACGCCGGGGGCGAGACGATGTGGGGCGTGACCGCTGCTGTCGCACGCGCGTGCGGCTACACCGGTGCGATGCGCGACATGCCGCGCGCGACCGCCGCGCAGATCTATCGCAGCCGCTACTGGCTGCAGCCGAAGTTCGATCTGGTCGACGCGGTCTCGCCGGCGCTCGCGGAGAAGCTGTTCGACATCGGCGTGAACGCCGGGCCGGCGACGGGCGTGCGCTTCCTGCAACGTGCGCTGAACGTGCTGAACCGGAACCAGCGCGCGTTTGCCGATCTCGCCGTCGACGGCGGCATCGGCGCGATGACGGTCGCGGCGCTGAAGGCGTTTCTGGCCGCGCGCGGCGCGGACGGCCATCGGGTGCTGCTGGGCATGGTGACCGCCCAGCAGTCGGTCTACTACATCGAGTGTGCCGAAAAGCGCGTGGAGAACGAGACGTTCGAATACGGCTGGCAGCTCAATCGTGCATTGGGGGTGAGCGCATGATGGATGTCCTGAAAACGGTCGCGCCGTGGCTGGTCACGGCCCTGACGGGCGGGGTGCCCGGTATCGCTGCGATGGCCGCGTCGGCGATCGCGGGGAAGCTCGGACTTGGCGACGGTTCGGTCGATGCAGTCAGGTCCGCACTGACCGGCCAGCAGATGACGCCGGAGCAGTTACTGGCGCTGAAACAGGCCGACGACGACTTCGCGCTGAAAATGCGGCAGGCGGGTTTCACGCATGCGGAGAACATGGCCGGCATCCAGGTGCAGGCAGACAGGGTAGCGGCCGACGATCGCGCGAGTGCACGCAATTTTGCGGCGGCGGAGCACGATCATACGGCGCGCAACCTCGCCTATATGTATACGGTCGCGCTCTTTGCGGTGATTGGCCTCGAGTTCCTGCTCGCGGCCAGAGAGGTCAGGCTCGACGACGGCGTGATGCGCGCGCTCGATACGCTGTTCGGGATTCTGATTGCGATGGTGCTCGGCTCGAAAGAGTATTTCTTCGGCTCGTCGTCGCGCGCGGACAGGCAGGCTGCGGCGATCACGCAGTTCGCGGTGTCACCGGATACCGTTGTCACGAAGGCTGCGTCGACGGATCGTGGATCAACGCCGCAGTCGCCGGCAGGAGCCTAAAGCCGACATCAGAAAGTTACTTTGACCGTGCCGTTTCATCGTAACGCGGCGCAGGAAAAGACAGGGCGACCGGGAGCATGTTAGCGCATGCTCCCGGTCACCTTTCCACTGAACCAGCCAGTGAATTAGCCAAGGCCCTGACACCTACCGGTAGGCGGGGCGAATTCTAACAAATTCCCAAACAAGGCAATCCACATATGGCAACTCCCATCATTCCATGGATCGGCGGCAAGCGCCGCCTCGCAGATCACCTCATTCCGCGGTTTCCTGAGCATGAGTGTTATGTCGAGGTCTTCGCGGGTGGGGCCGCGCTGTACTTCATGCGTCCGCCGGCGAAGGTCGAGGTGATCAACGACATCAACGGCGAACTGGTGAACCTGTACCGCGTCGTGCAGCATCACCTCGAGGAGTTCGTGCGCCAGTTCAAGTGGGCACTTACCAGCCGGCAGGTGTTCAGATGGCTGCAGGACACGATCCCGGAAACGCTCACCGATATCCAGCGTGCGGCCCGCTTTTACTACCTGCAGCAGAACTGCTTCGGCGGGAAGATCGAAGGGCAGTCGTTCGGCACGGCGACGACAGCGCCGCCGGGACTGAATCTCCTGCGGCTCGAGGAGACACTGTCGGCCGCGCACCTGCGCCTGTCCAACACGTTCGTCGAGCGGCTCGACTGGAAGGCGTGTATCGACAAGTACGACCGGCCGCACACGCTGTTCTACCTGGATCCGCCGTACTGGGAGACGGAAGGCTATGGCGTGCCGTTTCCGTTTTCCGAATACGTCGAGATGGCGGCACGCCTGCGATCGCTGAAGGGCAGGGCGATCGTGAGCCTCAATGATCATCCGGACATTCGCCGCGCGTTCGAGGGGTTTCACATCGAGACGGTGGATATCAGGTATACCGTGGGCGGTGGAGGGCGGGAGGCTGCGCGCAAGGAGGTGATCATTTTCAGTTGGGATGACGCGGCGCAACCGGCAGGACTTTTCTAATTTGGAGCGATTGCCGGAGCCTTGTCGCGGTGCAAAGCGGTTCAGGCCGGCTGCACTCAACTGACCTTCGCGCAGGCAAAGCAACTTTGGGCTCGTCATTGGGAGCATGCGGCCCCGAAGCAGACAGAAGACTGAAAACAATGGTCACAAGAGAAAAACCCGTCTGTCGACGGGTTTTTAGCCATCGTCATTCTCACTTTTTCTTGGGCGGAGGCGCCGGTGATTTCTTCGCCTGACTCAAATCGGAGCCGGCCACAGACTTCTGCGCGGGCGTGCTCTTCTTGTTGGACAACTGTTTGCTCGCGAGTGACGCATCTTTCTTTCCCGTAGCCATAAACACCTCACATTAATGGTTGTCATCGCCCTGCGGACTTAATGTAGGATGATTCGTGCAATTTTGGCGAGTATCGTTTACCCGCCGCCACAGATCAACCACGTAGTGAACGAGCAAATGTTCGATCGGGGGCAGCGATGGTTTGTCACGGTTTATGGGGATGCCTGTACTTTTTCATTTCCACCATTCCCACGGCTGTTTTGTCCGCCTTATGCGCAGCGAGCGCCACCTTGGCCGGCGTTGCGTTGACAAAGTCACGTACTTCTAATGCAGCATCGCCTTTACCTCGTCGTTCCAGATCCTCGGCAAGCAACTCTTTAAACAGTGCTACTTCCTCATCCCCATACAGGTTGCGAAATTCACCGATGACCTCGGTGATTGCCCGGGTACGGGTATCGGGTGTGAGCATACTGCTGACGTGTGAACAGCCCCGGGCCAGCTCGAGGAAGTAGATTGCTCGAACAGCAATAGCAGAGGTCATGGCGCCGCCGCGAGATTTTCCTTTGGGCATGGGGTTCACCTCTCTTTTGTAGCTGCGTTGCTCCGTCCGGGCGGTCGCGGCTCTTGCCGTTGATGAACGGAACCTACCACTTTAGCCAATCTAGCACGCGCACCTGAGCGTAAACTTAAGCAATCGGCGAAGCGGGGCCATTCGCTTGAGCTCGTCGTGCAGGAACACCCCCAATAAGCGAGGCATCGTGATTGGAGAATGACCGGTTGCGTAATCAGTGAATGATGTTTGCCGTCGCGCCGGCAGATGCAGTCGTTGGTGGCGGTCGCAGGTCGGCCTGATTCACGACCTGCCTCAAGAAGCCGCTGATGCAACCTGGGGAGGCCGGACTGCTGGCTTGCGCGTGGTGACGTCACTTCCTCGAGACGACGAATGCGCAATCAACGAAGGTATACGCACGACGCTGACCGTAGGCGACGGCCTCCTCGGGACACGTAAATTCAAGTGACTCTGCATGACTTGCAACCACGTTTTCCGGAATGAAGTGAGCTTTCTTATGCACATACCAGGTGACGGTATAGCGTGGCTCGGCACCGTTGAAGGAAAGTGCTGTGGTCTCGTCGACGCGTACGTGTACGCCGAGATCCCGGTATGGTTGGCAGATATGGTCTCGCACTGTCTCCTCCTTAGTCCTGGGGCAGCGAATAAAACGCCCTCTTTGCCATCTGTTCGAGACGTGTATTCGGCTCGCGGTGCGGCGCACGCCGGTTCAATTCATAAGACCTATGGTCTGCGCAGCGCCGGAAAAGCAGGATTGCCGAACTGCACTCGAAGCTGATACGTAATACGAAATGATTAAAGGTGATCGATACTGGCTGGGATGACGGACATCGACGGTACGACTTGTGCAGCGCTTTAATCAAAAACCTTCGCACAAAGCGGCGTCGCCGCTGAAAAATACCCTCCCACGTGGACAGGATAGTTCGCAGGAGTGACATGACGGTATCGTTCATCGTTCTTCGGTTCAAGATGAAGAATTTCCGTTTGTAACGACGCCCAAGGTATTTTTTACGGCACTCTAAAACCGGATGCGCTGCAGGCAATGAGGCGATGGTGCATCATCCGGATCGCGGGCGACGATCGACATTCTAAATTTACAAACCGATAAGTTTCTTACAGCACTGCTGTTGGTTGGCCCAGCGCGGCAACCGGGTGATGTCCCAAAAGTAGGGGCGGCGGTACGGTATCGTTCAATTTGCGAATGTCTGATCGCGCACGGTGGTGCGTCCGAACTGCCGCTACGCTTGTTCCGCCGTACTCTCCGGGTTGGTTTCCGGACGGCGACACTTGATGTGGCGCCACAACAGCGGCGTTTGGTGCAGAAGCGCGCGACGGGCAGCGACTATATAACGGGTTTCATGAATGAAGCCTCGGCCGCCCTGTCGAGATCTAAACTCATTATCTGTAAACGCTCCGGCCGATTGAATCCTTATGTGGCTGCTTGCGACAGTTACGCTGGTACCGTGAACATGGTTAACGAAGACGTCTCCGTGACGCTGATGCCTGCACCACGAATCGAACCCGACCGAATGCGCACCGAGGTGAGCAACGCCAGGACAACTGTCATCCACGCCGCACGCGCCGGTCTGAACGAGCGCTCGATTTTCCATGAGCCCTGGTGGCTGGATATCGCGACCGGGGGCAACTGGAAGCTGGCGTCGGTTCATGAGCGTGGTCAACTGATCGCTGAAATGCCGTACACCGTGACGCGCAAGGGCATCTGGCGCCTCTCGACCTTGCCCCCGCTAACGCGCACGCTTGGTCCCGTGATTCCGGCAGCAAGAGGCACGAGCGACGATGACTGGCGTCATTGCTTCAGTGCGACGCAAGCACTGGTCGAGCAGTTGCCCGGGTGCGCGCTGTTTCACCAGCGGTTCGACCCGCACGTCTCGGATTCCGTGGGATTTGCGTTGCTGGGCTTCGAGGTCGCCGTAAGCTATACGATGCGGATCGAGCCCGGCAGGGCTGAGCCGGAGGTATGGGCCGGACTTCGTCCGAATACCCGCAACCTGATTCGCCGTGCCGGCGAACAGCACACCGTTCATCAGATAGCGGACGCGAACCTGTTCGTCAGTTTCTACGATGCCAATCTGACGCGCCGGAATCGGGACAACGTGTACGGCACTCACGTCATGAAGCAACTCGTCGATGCCTTCATCTCACGGGGATCGGGCATGGTGCTTGGCGCCTACCAGGCGGACGGCAGCCTGTGCTCCGCCATCGCGGTGATATGGGATCAGCACACGATGTATTACCTGCTGTCGTCGAGAAAAGACGACGCGCATGGCGGTGTCATCGGCCTGCTGTTATGGAACGCCATGCGCAATGCCAGGGAAAAAAATCTCACTTTCGACTTCGACGGCATTTCCAATGTCGGCATTCTCAAGTTCCTCAGCGGTTTCGGGGGAACATTGGTTCCCCGGCTCGAGGTCACGCGAGCGAGTGCGGACTATGCCGCGATGCGCGGCATAGTGCATCTGGGGCGATCTGTATCACGTTCGGTAGGCCAGCGTGTACGGCGACAGAAGCGTGGCGAGTGATGACTGTTGCCACAACGCGAATACTGAACCTCGAAACGAGGAAGCGCACGTTGCTCTGATTATCATCACTAGGTCCAGTCGAAGCGGCTCAATCTGCCAAAGCGCAGGGGGTGACGGGAACCTCCAGTTCTTCGCTCGCCAACCCTGGTCAATCAGGAGGTATGGCCCGGGATACGCGCTTATGCGCTGCAGAACATAACGGGTCCGCGTCCATGATTTCTCGAACTGTGTTTCCCGCGCCCGATCCCGACCTGAAAAGCATCACTTGAGTTCGCCTTAAACTTTACGGGACTGGCTATGCTAGAGTTTAGCTACTGCATTGCAGCAATCTTCAAGATGCAGTCTCAGTAGGGCATGGCACTACGCGTAGCCGTCCGTGCACTCTACATACTGGAACTGCTCGGGGCTGCTCTCATATCCGCAGCATGCTCACCCGCGCCACACGGACCTGCGCCATCGTCGAAGTCCTTGGCGAATTCCGCCAATTGAACGGCGATTCGAATTGCCAGTGTTCCAATTTCGGCAAACCGTTCGCAGGATTTACTGCAGAAGCCATGAAGATCCTCGTTGTCGACCGCAAGATACAGGCGGGCCAAACCGTCGCAGAGCAAGTTACGTCTATGGGACACGAGGCAGCAATCGCCTGGACCGCCGCTAACGCGATCGAAGCGGCCGCCGAATGGATACCCGACGCCGCGCTCCTCGATATCGGACTGGGCGAGGATGACGCCCATGAGGTATGCCGCACCCTGCGTAGCAACCCGGACTTATCTCGCTGCAAAATCATTGCACTGTCGGACACATCGACTCTTGATTTCCTGGCCCTCAGCCTATTTGACGCAATTCTGGAAAAGCCTGTAGACGCGCCCACGCTCGTCAGTCTTCTTGGCTGCGGATCCAATGACAGTTCCAGCGACGGATGAGGCATGCGCTTGCCATCGGGTATCCGTATGTTTGACGAACGTCCGAAGGCGACCACAATGCGACCGCTACAGCGCTTTAACCGTTGATCACTGCCTGACTTGACCTACTGGACCTCCACGAAACACGAGGCGACTTCCCGGGGGCTTTTTAAGTTTGCAATCAGACAAGGGAATTAGATCGATTTTCGGCTTAAAAATAATGGGGATCTTTATGACTGATGCCGTCGAAACCAGGATTGCGTTGTGTAGGCAGTGTAAAACTGAAATTCCAATCGGCGCAAAAATTTGCTCCACGTGCAATTCATATCAAGACTGGCGCAGTTTTATTCAATTTTCCAACACTGCCCTCGCACTGATTATTGCGCTGATATCTGTGGCAGGGATTTCTGGCCCCGTGCTTTACAAAATCGTCCACACGCCACGTTCGGAGGCTTCGATAACTATGCCGTCCGTCGATGGGACGACACTTAGCAGGCTGCTGAAATACAGTCCGACAGAAGCAGCCTTTCTGCACTTACGCGGCTCTCGCCACAAGGTTTATCGCATTGTGCAATTTCAACGTGAATTCCACGCTTGTTCGGCAGTTTGAGGCCAATTTCTGGCTTCATTGCCGCGTTTTTCGCTGCTACAGACGGACTTGTGTCAGTGAGCGCATGCGCACGAGGTTGTAGGCAGCCATGTTCAACACGAACATCTGGTCCACTTTCTTCAACCCGCGCACCACCACCTGGCGCATGCGCCCCACGGTCTTGGCCCACCCGAAGCCT
>NZ_FRAB01000053.1 GCF_900142195.1 Paraburkholderia terricola | reverse complement strand
CCCCGTGCTGCCGTTCGACTTGCATGTGTAAGGCATGCCGCCAGCGTTCAATCTGAGCCAGGATCAAACTCTTCAGTTCAATGCCTGTTACTGTTTTTCGGTTGTTTTACCAACCGGTCGCTCACTCAACGTACTGACGAATGATCATCCTGTCTTTCAACAGGAAAACCTTCCTTTCATTACTGTGTGAGACTTGATACTTTCGCTTCCGGCAGACCCCGAAGAATCCACCGCGCGCCGCGCATCAAGCGCCCACACTTATCGGCTGTTAGTTTTTAAAGATCGGTTACGCATTCACCACCGTCACGACGCCACCTTCAACCACCCGGCACCGCTTCGTTCTGCGTCGCTGCATCTGCAGCAGAGAAACGAGATTATGAGACATCTCTTTCGTTTCGTCAAGAACATTTTTCGCTTTCGCTTAAAACTTCTTTCTTGGCGCTACGCGCCGCTGGTTTCTACCGCGGCCCTCGTTTGCAACGAGGAGGCGAATCATAGGCCAACCTCAGCCATGTGACAAGGGTTTGACCAAATTCTTTTTTTGGCGGCTCACTTTAGGGACGAATTCACTACTGCAACGATAGGAACCGCATCCGCCATTGCGGCATAACCCGCATCGCTAGGATGAATGTGATCGCCGCTGTCAAAAGCGCGCTGCAAGCGCTCCGGCTGCGCCGGATCGCGTAGCGCCGCGTCGAAATCCACCACCCCGTCGAAACCGCGGCTGCTCCGAATCCATTGATTGACCGCAAGCCTGATGCTCTCTCGCTGCGCCGGCAACGACGCAGGCGTCAGCGTCGAGCCGAACACCTTTACGCCACGCTGCCGCGCGGCGGCTATCACTCGTTGATATCCGGCGATCAGATCCGCAGCCGTGACCGGCGTATGCGGGAAATCGCAGTCGAGACCATTGCGGGCCGACATCGCCGCGAAATTGATGTCGTTGATGCCAATCAGCAGAATCGCCGCCTTGACGCCAGGACGCTCGAGCACGTCGCGATCAAAACGCCGGACAAGCGCCTCGCCATAGCACGGCGAATCGCTTAGCAAGCGATTGCCGCTGATGCCGAGATTGACAACCGCAATCGAGCGCTCGCCGCTGCCGGCGAACCGGCGCGCTAGCGCGTCCGGCCAACGCTTGTTCTGATTGAGACTGGAGCGCATGCCGTCGGTGATGGAGTCGCCGATCGCGGCCACGGCCATCGACGCAGGGGCGTCCACGGACAAGCCGGTCAGCCACACATATTGCGTAAACCGGCTGCGAAACGAATCGGCCGAAGTATCGGCCGTGTGATTGCCCGGTGCCGAAACATAGTTCACCTGGCTCGATACACGGTGCCACGCCACGATTCGTTGCTCCGCCCCCACGAACGCGCTGATCGCATAAGGCGCACCTTTGGCGACTTCGATTGCGACGGGATCGCTATCCAGCTCCGCGCCGGGCGGAATACTCACCGCTGTCTTCCCGCCGAACGTCACGCGCGTTTCGCTGCCGCCCAGAGCCGCGGCACCGCCGGCCGAGCGCGCGATGCGCAGTTCGTCGATGACCAACGCCGTCTTGCCGTACTCATTACTCAGATGGATCCGCGCCGATTTGCCGGACAGCGTCGGATAGACGATCTGGCGCACCGTGCGCCCCGCCACTTCTGGCGCGCGGTACAGCGAAGGCAAATCCGCACGTTGAGGAATCGGCTGCAGCGCCGTCGCCCACGCGGCCACCCAATGCGCGGAGGCGTCGGCGGCAAAAACGCTCGGGGAAACGGCAAATTGGGTGAGCAACGCCGCAGCGCATGCGGCAGCCAGAGTGCGAATGGTCATTCGGTGGTCGGTTCGAGGCGAAAACGTGCATTGTGCCCGATCGCAATGGCGGTCACGGGCGGCTGCGTGCGCCCGTCGCCGACTCAGGCGGCCGCCCGCGCTCCGGTCATCTTCAATGCCAGCGCTTCCGCCACTTCGATTCCGTCGATCGCCGCCGAATAGATTCCGCCTGCATACCCGGCGCCCTCGCCAGCCGGATACAGACCGTCCACATTCATGCTCTGATAATCGTCCCGGCGACGCACGCGAATCGGTGACGACGTTCTCGTCTCAACGCCCGTCAGCACCGCGTCATGCATGGCAAAGCCGGCTATCTTCTTGTCCATCTGCGGCAAGGCTTCGCGAATCGCCTCGATCACGTAATCAGGCAGCGCGGTGCTGAGATCGGTCGGATGCACGCCGGGTTTGTACGACGGCACCACCGAGCCGAGCGAGGTGGACGGCCGTCCGGCGATAAAGTCGCCGACCAGTTGGCCCGGCGCCATATAGTTGCCGCCGCCCAGCTCGAACGCCCGCTCTTCCCACTTGCGCTGGAACGCGATACCGGCGAGCGGGCCGCCCGGATAATCGTCCGGCGTGATGCCGACGACAATCCCCGCATTGGCATTGCGCTCGGCCCGCGAATACTGGCTCATGCCGTTCGTCACGACGCGCCCAGGCTCCGAGGTCGCCGCCACCACCGTGCCGCCGGGGCACATGCAGAAGCTATACACCGCACGCCCGTTGCTGCAGTGATGCACCACCTTATAGTCGGCGGCGCCCAATTGCTTGTGCCCGGCGAACTTGCCGAACCGGCTGCGATCGATCAAACCCTGCGGGTGCTCGATCCGGAAACCGAGCGAAAAGGGCTTCCCTTCCATATAGACGCCGCGCTCGTGCAGCATCTCGAACGTATCGCGCGCGCTATGGCCGACCGCCAGCACGACATTCTCGCAACGCAGCGTTTCACCGGTCGAAAGCTTCAGGCCGCGAACTTTGCCGTGGTCAATTTCGATGTCGTCGACGCGAGTTTCAAAGCGCACTTCACCACCCAACTCGTAGATGGTCGCGCGCATCTTTTCGACCATGCTGACGAGACGGAAGGTGCCGATATGGGGCCGGCTCAGATACAGGATGTCTTCCGGAGCCCCCGCGCGGACGAATTCGTCGAGCACCTTGCGACCGTAGTGCTTCGGGTCCTTGATCTGGCTGTATAGCTTGCCGTCCGAGAATGTACCCGCGCCGCCTTCGCCGAACTGCACGTTCGATTCGGGATTCAGCACCGACTTGCGCCACAGGCCGAATGTGTCCTTGGTGCGCTCGCGCACGGCTTTGCCGCGCTCGAGGATGATCGGACGGAAGCCCATCTGCGCGAGGATCAGTCCGGCGAACAGGCCGCACGGCCCCATGCCGATCACAACCGGGCGCAATGTGGCGAGTTGCGCCGGGGCCTTGGCGACGAACCGGTAAGTCATGTCAGGCGTCACGCCGCAATGCGGCACTTCGGCGAGCCGCTTGAGCGCGGCAGCCTCATCCGTTACCTCGACATCGATGATGTACGTGAGTTTGATGTCGGCGCGCTTGCGGGCATCGTGAGCGCGGCGAAAAACGGTGTATCGGATGAGCCCGTTCGCCGCCACCCCGAGTTCCGCGAGGCGCGCGCGGACCGCGGCTTCGAGGGCGCTGTCGGGATGATCGAGCGGGAGTTTGATTTCGCTAAGACGTAACATGAGTACCGGGGATACAGGAAGGCCGCAAATCGCGGCCAATTCGCAATTTTATAGGTTAAGCGTCGGCGCGGGGCGCCAGCGACGCGTGACTGCGGCCACCAAGGGTCCGCCAGCACCTATCGACGGCAAGGATCCGTCGCAAAAAAGTTATTAACCGACCGGTCGGTTGGCTTATACTGTGCAAACACAGAAACTTCCGCAGAGAGCGTCCCCATGTACACGCAATCCCTGGATATTCCCGGCAACGTCGCTCCGCTCGACTCGGGCGCGAATTCGCCTGAACAGGCGCGATTCGACGCAGTCATGACCGACGACGGCAAAATTGAGCCGCAGGACTGGATGCCGGACGCTTACCGCAAAACGCTGGTCCGGCAAATCTCGCAGCACGCGCATTCGGAGGTCGTCGGCATGCTGCCGGAGGGCAACTGGATCACGCGCGCGCCCAGCCTCAAGCGCAAGGCGATCCTGCTCGCCAAGGTGCAGGACGAAGCCGGCCACGGCCTCTATCTATATAGCGCGGCCGAAACGCTCGGCGTGTCGCGCGATGAGCTGATCGCGGCGCTGCATTCCGGCAAAGCCAAATATTCCAGCATCTTCAATTACCCGACGCCCACATGGGCCGACGTCGGCGTGATCGGCTGGCTGGTCGATGGCGCGGCGATCATGAACCAGATTCCACTGTGCCGCTGCACGTACGGCCCGTATGCGCGGGCGATGATCCGCATCTGCAAGGAAGAGTCGTTCCACCAGCGCCAGGGTTTCGACGCGCTGATGTCGATGATGTCCGGCACCGAAGCGCAACGCGAACTGGTCCAGCAGGCCGTGAACCGCTGGTGGTGGCCGGTGCTGATGATGTTCGGCCCGAGCGACAAGGACTCGATCCACAGCAATCAGTCGTCGAAATGGGGCATCAAGCGCATCTCGAACGACGATCTGCGCCAGAAATTCGTCGACGCCACCGTCGACCAGGCCAAAGTGCTCGGCGTCACGCTGCCGGACCCGGACCTGAAATGGAACGAGGCGCGTGGCCACTACGACTACGGCGACATCGACTGGGAAGAGTTCTGGCGCGTCGTAAACGGTGACGGCCCGTGCAACCGCGAGCGTCTCGCCACCCGCGTCAAAGCCCACGACGACGGCGCCTGGGTGCGTGAAGCCGCCCTCGCCCACGCGGAAAAGCAGCGCCAGCGCGCGCAACAGCACGCCGCCTGATAAGCGCGGCAAGAGCCAGGCAAGGAATCAGGAGATCAGCATGAACAAGGAATGGCCGATTTGGGAAGTCTTCGTGCGCAGCAAGCAGGGACTCGACCATAAACACTGCGGCAGTCTGCACGCCGCCGACGCCCCAATGGCGCTGCGCATGGCGCGCGACGTCTACACGCGCCGCCAGGAAGGCGTGAGCATCTGGGTGGTGCCGTCATCGGCGATCACGGCCTCCGCGCCGCAAGACAAGGCGGAACTGTTCGAACCGGCTGGCGACAAGATTTACCGCCATCCGACGTTCTACACGCTCCCCGACGAAGTCAATCACATGTAAGCGCGGCCATGCACACTACGCCTGAACATCTGCAATACGTGCTGCGCCTCGCGGATACCGCGCTGATCCTCGGTCAGCGCAATACCGAATGGTGCGGCCACGGCCCGGTCCTCGAAGAGGACATCGCGCTCTCGAACATGAGCCTCGATCTGATCGGCCAGGCGCGGCTGCTGTATACGCATGCCGCCTCGCTCGAACAGCAGCTCACCGGCAAAACCCGCACCGAAGACGACTACGCCTACTTCCGCGCCGAACGCGAGTTCGCCAATTACACGCTGGCCGAGTTGCCGCACTACGGCCCGCTGACCGGCACCGCGCAAACCGACAAGGACTACGCGGTCACGATCGTGCGCAATTTCCTCTACTCCGCGCTAATGGCGCACTTGTGGACGGCGCTCACCCGCTCCGCCGACGCGCAACTGGCTGCGATCGCGTCGAAGTCGATCAAGGAAACCAGCTATCACCTGCACCATGCAAGCGAATGGCTGATCCGTTTCGGCGACGGCACCGACGAATCGCACCGCCGCGCGCAAGCGGCGCTCGACTACCTGCTGCCGTACACGCGCGAGTTTTTCAGCACGGACGCCGTGGAAGAGACGATCGCCGCCGCCGGCATCGGGCCGCTGACTTCTGACCTCGAACCTGCGTGGCTCGAGGACGTCCGCGCCACGCTCGACGAAGCCACGCTGAAACTGCCCGAAGCGGTCAAGCACATTACGACCGGCAAGCACGGCGAGCATTCGGAGCACATGGGTTTCGTGCTGGCCGAAATGCAGAGCCTCGCACGCCAGCACCCCGGCGCCACCTGGTAATCCGACGATGACGACCTCGACTGCCACACACGCGCCCGATGCCGCGCTCGCACGCGCGTGGGACGTGCTCGAAACGGTGCCTGATCCGGAGATTCCGGTGGTGTCGATCCGCGAACTCGGCATTCTGCGCGATGTGCGCCGCGCCGCCGACGGCGCGCTCGAAGTCGTGATCACGCCAACCTATTCCGGCTGCCCGGCCATGTCGCAGATCGCGGAGGACGTCGCCCATGCGCTTGACGTGGCGAACCTCAAGCCGTACCGGATCGCCACCGTGCTCGCGCCCGCCTGGACCACCGACTGGATGACCGCCGACGCGCGCGAAAAGCTCCGCGCCTACGGCATCGCGCCGCCCACGGGCAATTGCGGTTCGGCCGCGCCGCCGCGGGAAAACGTGCTGCGCTTCGTGCCGCGAGCGCTGCCCGCGCCGCCGTGCCCACGTTGCGGCTCCGCGCACACCGAGCGTCTCGCGCAATTCGGCTCGACGGCCTGCAAGGCCTTGTATCGCTGCCTCGACTGCCGCGAACCCTTCGACTACTTCAAACCGTACTGATATGGCCACCCCGCAATTTCATCCGCTGCGTATCCGTGAAGTGCGGCCCGAAACCGCCGACGCGGTCTCCGTCGCCTTCGAAGTCCCCGCCGAACTGCGCGATCAGTACCGCTTCACGCAAGGCCAGTTCGTCACGTTGAAGACGCACATCGACGGTGAGGAAACGCGCCGCTCGTATTCGATCTGCGTCGGCGTGACGGACTACGATCGCGACGGCGAACTGCGCATCGGCATCAAGCGCGTGCGCGGCGGGCGCTTCTCGAACTTCGCCTTCGATACGCTGCAGCCCGGTCACACGATCGACGTGATGACGCCCGACGGCCGCTTCTTCACCCATCTGAACGCCGACCAGGGTCAGCAGTACATCGCCTTCTCAGGCGGCTCGGGCATCACACCCGTGCTCGCGATCATCAAGACCACGCTTGAAGTGGAACCGCGCAGCACCTTCACGCTGGTGTACGGCAACCGCAGCGTCGACCAGATCATGTTCGCGGAAGAACTGGAGGATCTGAAGAACCGCTTCATGAACCGCTTCGTGCTCTACCACGTGCTGTCCGACGACTTGCAGGACGTCGAACTCTTCAACGGCGTGCTCGATCAACAAAAGTGCGCGGCCTTCATCGAGAACCTGCTACCCGCCGATGCCATCGACGAAGCGTTCATTTGCGGCCCCGCCCCGATGATGGATGCCGCCGAGGCCGCCTTGAAAGCCGCAGGCGTGCCGCCGGAAAAGGTGCATGTGGAGCGCTTCGGTTCGCCGCTGCCGCAAGCGGGCGTGCCGCCGGTCGACATCACCGAGGACATGCCGGCCGCCGACCTCGAAATCGTCCTCGACGGAAAAAGGCGCAAGCTGCGCCTGCCGTACGAAGGCGTGAGCGTGCTCGACGTCGGCCTGCGAGCCGGCCTCGCGCTGCCGTATGCGTGCAAAGGCGGCGTCTGCTGCACCTGTCGCGCGAAGGTGCTGGAAGGCGAAGTGAAGATGGAAAAGAACTACACGCTGGAGGAGCATGAAATCCGCGACGGTTTCGTGCTGACGTGCCAATGCCATCCGGTCAGCGATCGGGTCGTGGTGAGCTACGACGAACGTTGAACCGCGCGCCGCGGCCGGTCCGTGCGACGTCCGCAGCGCTTTCAGCAGGTCCGCGATCCGCTTACACTAGGGGCCGCTCGCGATCGGACGTCCGTTCCGTTCGGCGAGCGGCCCCTTTTTGTTATCCCCGAGCGAAGCCACTGCCGATGAGCACGATCCATCTCACCAACGGCGATGTTGCCGCGGAATCACTGCGCGCCGCGCTTAAGGAGGCGGGCCGCGACGATCGCGTGCAAGCGCTGCGCGATGACCTGGCAGTCGGCCCCTTGCGCGGCATCGACGAGGCGCCCGAGGTGCGAGCCAGCTTCTGGGATCGGGTCAGCGCCGATACGAAGCGGGATTTCCTGCGCGAGTTCCGCGAGCAGGCGGCGACACTGGAAAAGATCGCTAGCGGCGATACAAATCTGGTGGCCTGGCACGGTGAAAGCGCATCGGATCAATTGATGCTCCGCCGGGTCTGCTATCACCTGCGCAACAGCCCGCAGCGCCTGAACGAAGTGCGTCTGTCGATTCACGACCTTACCGACCCCGGCGCCTGGGCGCACAGTCGCAAGGACCGCGCGACCTCCGTCGGCATGTTCGCGCCGACCGTGCTGCAAGCGCACCTGTCCGACGCCGCGCCGATTTCGGTGCTGCGTATCAGCCGGCTCGCGCTCGAATGGCAGGAAGTCAAACACGCGAACGGCGAGACGCGGCGCTGGCGCGACAACTCATTTACAAGCGGCAACTTCGCCGACCTGGACGCGCAAATCCTCGACCACGTCACCGAGGACTGGCAACCCGCCGCGCGCGTTGCCGCTGAGTTGATGACCGCCGACCTCGGCTTGCTGGTCAGCGACAGCATCGCGCTATGGCGCTTGCACGAACTGGCCGCGACCCGGCGCATCAAGCTGCGCGGCGACGCGCGCGCGTGGCGCACGCTGGAGTTGTGCGCAGCGCTCTCCCACTGTCCACACTAATAGAAGAACAGACGCCCATGGCCCGCACCCGAGCCCCCGACCACGAAACCCAGCGCGAGCAAATTCTCGAGTTAGCCGCGGCGAAATTCGCCCAGACCAGCTATCCGAGCACCTCGATGGCCGATCTCGCCGCCGCCAGCGGCACCTCGAAAGCGCGCCTGTACCACTACTACGCGAGCAAGGAAGCCATCCTGTTCGACCTGCTGAACCGTTACACCAAGCGGCTGATGCTGATCATCGCCGAGGTAGAGGGCGCAAGCCAACGCCGCGGACTCACGGAGCGGGAAACCTTCGCCGAGCTGATTCGCGCATTTCTGTCCGAGTACGAGACGTCGCACAGTCGGCACGTCGCGTTGCTGAACGACGTGAAGTATCTGGAGGATACGCAGCGCGAGATCATCCTGAACCGCCAGCGTGACGTGGTCGCGGCCTTTTCGCGGCAACTGGCGCGCGCTTATCCAGAACGCGCCAGGCGCGAAAATCAAACCGCCCTCACGATGATGGTGTTCGGCATGATCAACTGGACGTTCACCTGGCTGAAGCCGGATGGCCGCATGGGCTATCGGGAGTTCGCCGAGCAGGTGGTCGGCATGGTCGATCATGGGCTGGGCTCAGCGCCGGATTGATTGCGCAGAGCAACAATAGTCAGGAGATACACGCCGACCTTCAGTTGCCTTGCCGCGACACCGAGGCACGAACGCCCGTTCAGTTTATTTATTGTTTGAAATCAATTGTTTGCGAGGACAATGCGATCTTTTTAGGTATCTTACTCAGAATTAGATACGGGTTTTCCCTAGTATGCGGTTAGCATTTCCGCTAAAATCGTTTTTGCGGTGCACCACGCCGCTCGATTAAAAGGAGAACCCGACCATGAATCCGATTACACCCCGCGCAGCCGAGCCGATCATCGCGCACGATCGGCTGTCGCAGCCAGCCGGTCGTGCACCCGCTCTGGTCCGTGAACTCACCGCTGCCGACCGCGAACGGCTGCTTACCCACTTCCTCGCGCTCGACGAAGATGATCGCCTGCTGCGCTTCGGCCAGATCGTGCCCGACCATGTCATCGAAAATTACGTTCGCGCCATCGATTTCAAGCGCGACACGGTTTTCGGCGTATTCAACAGTCAGTTGCAACTGACCGGCGTCGGTCACCTGGCTTATCTGCCGGTGGAAGGCGACAAACGCACCGCCGAATTCGGCGTATCAGTGCTGGAAAGCGCTCGTGGGCAGGGCATCGGCTCCAAGCTTTTCGAGCGCGCCGCCATTCGCAGCCGCAATACGCACGTCAGCATGCTCTACATGCATTGCCTGTCGCGCAATTCGACCATGATGCACATCGCGAAGAAAGCCGGCATGAAGATCGAGTACGCATACGGCGAAGCCGACGCCTATCTCACGCTGCCGCCGGCCGACCAATCCAGCATCATCGCCGAGATGTTGCAGGAGCAAGCTGCGGTGTTCGACTACGCTCTCAAACGCCAGGCACGTCGCACGACGCAGTTGTTCGAATCGTTTTTGCCGACGGCAGAGGCGGCCTGACAGCCACGCGCTTCGGTGACTCAAGAAAAGGGCGGCCTCAAAGCTGCCCTTTTTTGTTTCACCGCTGACAGTCGCCTCGCGCGGCACGGCTTACACAATCGGCAACGCCGTCGTTTCCTTGAACGTTTCGAGCGAGAAACTCGTCTTGACGTCGATCACCGACGGATGGTGCAGGAGCTGCTCCTGCACGAAACGCGAAAAGTGCGCCATATCCGCTACCTGGACGCGAAGCAGATAGTCCATATCGCCGGTCATCGCGTAACACGCGACCACCTCCGGCCAGGTCTGAACCGCCGCGCGAAACAAATCCGCGTGCGTTACGTCGCCGCCTCGGGGACTGAGCGCCGGCCCGCTGCGCTTTTCCAGCCGCACGTTCACGTAAGCGAGCAAATCGAGACCCAATCGCCGAGGGTCGAGCAGCGCCACGTAGCCGCGAATCACGCCGCTCTCTTCCAGTCGACGGATACGCCGCAGGCACGGGCTCGGCGAAAGATTGACGCGTTCCGCGATCTCCTGATTCGACAGCCGGCCATTCTCCTGAAGGATGGCGAGAATGCGCCGGTCGATCGCGTCCATCTCTATTTTGGTCATTTTCTGCCCTCAAAAAGCGAAGCTGCGCAAGAAGATAGCGCAAGCGTATTCACGCGCGATTAAGTTCGCAAGTTTTCGTTGCGACCGGACCTTTACACTTGGCTCACTCGGTCGCGCTCAATCGCACACCCCGCACCGGCGCAAATCAGGAGACAGACAATGCAAGTTTCAACTTGGGACAACCCGCTCGGCACCGACGGTTTCGAATTCATCGAATACACCGCGCCGGATCCGAAAGCGCTCGGCAAACTGTTCGAACAAATGGGCTTCACCGCGGTAGCGCGGCATCGTCATAAAGACGTGACCCTGTATCGTCAGGGCGAAATCAACTTCATCGTCAACGGCGAGCCGGATTCGTTCGCGCAGCGGTTCGCACGCCTGCATGGCCCGTCGATCTGCGCGATCGCCTTCCGCGTGCAAGATGCGGCAAAGGCCTACAAACAGGCGCTGGATAAAGGCGCCTGGGGCTTCGACAACAAGACTGGCCCGATGGAACTGAACATTCCGGCGATCAAGGGCATCGGCGACTCGCTGATCTATTTCGTCGACCGTTGGCGCGGCAAGAACGGCGCCGAGCCGAACAGCATCGGCAACATCGATATTTACGACGTCGACTTCGAGCCGATTCCCGGTGCGAATCCCAATCCTGCCGGGCACGGCCTGACCTATATCGACCACCTGACGCACAACGTGCATCGCGGCCGCATGCAGGAATGGGCGGAGTTCTACGAGCGTCTGTTCAACTTCCGCGAAGTGCGTTACTTCGACATCGAAGGCAAGGTGACGGGCGTGAAATCGAAAGCGATGACTTCGCCCTGCGGCAAGATCCGGATTCCGATCAATGAAGAAGGTTCGGAGACGGCCGGCCAGATTCAGGAATATCTCGACGCCTATCACGGCGAAGGCATCCAGCATATCGCGCTCGGCAGCAACGATATCTACCGCACGGTGGACGGTTTGCGCGCGGCGAACATCTCGCTGCTCGATACCATCGACACCTACTACGAACTGGTCGATCGGCGCGTGCCGAATCATGGCGAGCCGCTCGACGAACTGCGCAAGCGCAAGATTCTGATCGACGGCGCGCCGGACGATCTGCTGCTGCAGATCTTCACCGAAAACCAGATCGGGCCGATCTTCTTCGAGATCATTCAACGCAAGGGCAATCAGGGCTTCGGCGAGGGCAATTTCAAGGCGCTGTTCGAATCGATCGAACTCGACCAGATCCGTCGTGGGGTGGTGCAGGACAAAGCATGACCGCAAACGTCCCGCGCGGAATCTGAGGTTCGCGAGTCAATAAGAAAGGGCGAGGATCTTGCGATCCCCGCCCTTTGTCATGTGTCATTTGCGCCGTTGCCCGCACCGGTGCGGCGGCCGGTTTTCAATCGACACGCCGCATCGGCGGCGCATCACGAATTCTGTCCTACTCGCCGGCTTTGGCGGATCGCGTGACGCGGTCTACCGCAATGCGCGCGGGCGCGACTTGCGCCACACGAGCCACCGCGGCTGACAGCGTCCCTGCGCTGCCGGTATTCGAGCGCATCGGGGCGCTCATGGCGAAGAATGCGGCCGAAACCATCAGGAATGTCTGGATGTTTCTAGTGTTCATGCGTACTCCTTGTCTGACTGCCCTGTTGTCGTGAACCTCCACCGAATGCGGAGCGTTTCGCCGACATTGCTCACAGGTGCGGGATTAGACAGGGATTTCATCGTCGGTTCCGAGAATTTGTCGCATTTACAGCTTGTTACAGCACCGGCGCCGAGGCCCCGCAACAGCGTCAGCTAGGCTGCCATCGATCGTTATCGACCCCGCTGCATTCGCGATTGCCGACATGCTGCGGCGGGTTTTCACCAGTGCTACCATCACTTAAAACACGTCAATATGGCGACCCCGGCCCCAAGCATTCACAAGATGCCGCGGCCCAAAAAGTTTTGGCGATCCCAAACTGGGTGGAGGAGTACACATAATGAATGCCCCGCTAGACGCAGGTCAGCGAGCCTCGCTAGAAGCTGCGCTCTCGTCCGTCACGCTCGACGACAAATACACCCTCGAACGCGGCCGCGCGTACATGAGCGGCATCCAGGCGCTGGTGCGTCTGCCCATGCTGCAACAGGAACGCGACCGGGCCGCCGGGCTCAATACCGCCGGCTTCATTTCCGGTTACCGTGGATCGCCGCTCGGCGCCCTCGACCTGTCTCTGTGGAAGGCGAAACAGCATCTCGCCGCGCATCAGGTCGTGTTCCAGCCCGGCGTCAACGAAGACCTCGCGGCCACCGCCGTGTGGGGTTCGCAACAGGTCAATCTGTACCCGAGCGCCAAATACGATGGCGTGTTCTCGATGTGGTACGGCAAGGGTCCGGGCGTCGACCGTTCCGGCGACGTCTTCAAGCACGGCAATTCGGCCGGCTCATCGCGGCATGGCGGCGTTCTGGTACTCGCCGGCGACGATCACGCGGCCAAATCCTCCACGCTCGCGCACCAGTCCGAACATATCTTCAAGGCGTGCGGCCTGCCCGTGCTGTTCCCCTCGAACGTGCAGGAATATCTCGACTTCGGCCTGCACGGCTGGGCAATGAGCCGCTATTCCGGCCTGTGGGTCGCGATGAAGTGCGTGACCGACGTCGTGGAATCGTCGGCTTCGGTCGATATCGATCCGCACCGCACGAAGATCATCCTGCCGGACGACTTCGCGATGCCTGAAGGCGGCTTGAACATCCGTTGGCCGGATCCGCCGCTCGTGCAGGAAGCGCGTCTGCTCGACTACAAGTGGTACGCGGCGCTCGCCTACGTGCGCGCGAACAAACTGGATCGCGTGGAAATCGATTCGGCCGATGCGCGCTTCGGCATCATGACCGGCGGCAAGGCTTATCTCGATGTGCGTCAGGCGCTGACCGACCTCGGTCTCGACGACGATACCTGTTCGCGCATCGGCATTCGCTTGTACAAGGTGGGTTGCGTCTGGCCGCTCGAGGCACAAGGCGCGCAAGCCTTCGCACGCGGCCTCCATGAAATCCTGGTGGTCGAGGAAAAGCGCCAGATTCTCGAATACGCGATCAAGGAAGAACTGTACAACTGGCCGGACGCGCAGCGTCCGCGCGTGTTCGGCAAGTTCGACGAGAAAGACGGCGCGGGCGGCGAATGGTCGGTGCCGATGGGCAACTGGCTGCTGCCGGCGCATTACGAGCTCTCGCCGGCCATCATCGCCAAGGCGATCGCCACGCGGCTCGACAAGTTCGATCTACCGTCCGACGTACGCGCTCGCATCGCCGCGCGCATCGCGGTCATCGAGGCGAAGGAAAAGGCGCTCGCGCGGCCGCGCGTGGAAGCCGAACGCAAGCCGTGGTTCTGCTCCGGCTGCCCGCACAACACGTCGACCAATGTCCCGGAAGGCTCGCGTGCGATGGCCGGCATCGGCTGTCACTACATGACTGTGTGGATGGACCGCAGCACCAGCACGTTCAGCCAGATGGGCGGCGAAGGCGTCGCGTGGATCGGCCAGGCGCCGTTCACCCACGACAAGCATGTGTTCGCCAATCTGGGCGACGGCACTTACTTCCACTCGGGCCTGCTCGCGATTCGCGCGGCGATCGCGTCGAAGGCGAACATCACCTACAAGATTCTCTATAACGACGCGGTCGCGATGACGGGCGGCCAGCCGGTCGACGGCGTGCTGACCGTGCCGCAGATCACGCATCAACTCGCCGCCGAAGGCGCGACGAAGATCGTCATCGTCACCGACGAGCCGGAGAAGTACCACGCGAATGTGGGCCTCGCGCCGGGTATCGACATCCACCATCGCGACAAGCTCGACGAAGTGCAGCGCCAGCTACGCGAGGTTCCCGGCACCACGATCCTGATCTACGACCAGACCTGCGCGACCGAGAAGCGCCGCCGCCGCAAACGCGGCACGTATCCGGATCCGGCACGCCGCGTCGTCATCAACGAAGCCGTGTGCGAAGGCTGCGGAGATTGCTCGGTGAAGTCGAATTGCCTGTCGGTCGAACCGGTCGATACCGAATACGGCACCAAACGTCAGATCAACCAGTCGACGTGCAACAAGGACTTTTCGTGCGTGAACGGATTCTGTCCGAGTTTCGTGTCGATCGAAGGTGGGCAGTTGCGTAAGCCGAAAGCCGCGTCGGGCATCGTCGCCGATGCCATGCCGCCGGTGCCGGAACCCGCATTGCCGTCGATCGGCCGCCCTTACGGCGTGCTGGTGACGGGCGTCGGCGGCACGGGCGTCGTCACAATCGGCGCGCTGCTCGGCATGGCCGCGCATCTGGAGAACAAGGGCGTCACCGTGCTCGACGTCACCGGCCTCGCCCAGAAGGGCGGCGCCGTGATGAGCCACGTACAGATCGCGCAGAAACCGGACGATATCCACGCAACGCGCATTGCAATGGGCGAGGCGAGTCTCGTGATCGGCTGCGACGCGATCGTCACGGCAAGCGACGAATGCGTCTCGCGGATGCAGGCAGGCCATACGCGCGTTGTGCTGAACAGCGCGCACACGCCGACAGCGGAACTGATCAAGAACCCGAACTGGCGCTTTCCCGGCAGCAGCACCGAAGCCGACGTGCGCGCCGGAGCGGGCGACGAGTGCGTCGATACGGTCGATGCGAACCACTTCGCCGTCGCGCTGCTCGGCGACGCGATCTATACGAATCCGTTCGTGCTCGGTTACGCATGGCAGCGTGGCTGGGTGCCGCTCACGTATCAGTCGCTGATGCGCGCGATCGAGTTGAACGACGTTCAGGTCGAAAAGAACCGGGCCGCCTTCGAGTGGGGCCGTCGTGCAGCGCACGATCTGGCTGCGGTGCGCAAGCTCGCGCAGTCGCAAGGACGCGGCGCCGCTACTGAAACTGCAAGCGGCAAGATCATCTCGCTACATACGCCGAAGGCGCTCGACAGGCTGATCGACAAGCGTGCCGACTACCTTGTCGCGTGGCAGAACGCGGCGTACGCCGAGCGTTATCGCGCGTTGGTCGCGCAAGTACGCGCAGCCGAGTCGGCGCTCGATTCGGCCGACGATCAGTTGCCGTTGACCGAAGCCGTGGCGAAGAATCTGCACAAGCTGATGGCGTACAAAGATGAGTACGAGGTTGCGCGCCTCTACAGCGACCCCGCGTTCATCGACAAACTGAAGGCGAGTTTCGAAGGCGACTGGAAACTGCATATCCATCTCGCGCCGCCGGTGTTCTCGAAGAAAGACGCTCAAGGTCATCTGATCAAGAAGAAGTATGGACCGTGGGTGTTCAACGCGATGCACGTGCTGGCCAAGCTCAAATTCCTGCGCGGCACTGCGTTGGACCCGTTCGGCAAAACAGAAGAGCGCCGTACCGAACGTGCGCTGATCGGCGAATATGAAGCGCTCGTGCGTGAACTGATTGGCGGCCTGACCGCGCAGAAACGTGAGCTGGCCATGGAACTCGCGAATCTGCCGGACGGCATTCGCGGCTACGGTCACGTGAAGGAAAACAACCTGAAGGGCGTGCGCGTCAAGTGGAACGAATTGCTGACGCGCTGGCGCTCCACCGAGACCGGAAAGACGCAACACGCGGCGTAATCCGGCTGGCCGCGTCGGCCCACATCATGGGCCCCGGAAACGGAAAAGGCGGCTGTCCTCTCGGATAGCCGCCTTTTTTTTTGCTTGTTTCGACACATGATGCGTGTGTACGAGAACAAGCGGTACTGCCTCTTGCAACAACACAACAACACAACAACACAACAACACAACAACCAATCAAAAACAAACAACAGGAACTGCTAACTTCTACTGCAACTACGAACTTCTACTGCAACATCATCAACTACCAACTACCAACTACCAACGACCCAACTATCAACCAACCACCAAGACGAAGCGCCGCGCCGGACGATCCACGGATTGAACTGCCGACTATTCCGTTGTCATCGCGGTGTGCTGCGCTTCGGGAACAACTTTACAAAAGTGTCACAGAAAATCGAATAAGAGCACTCTTAAAAGACGCTCATCACATTGAGATGCATTAGGACGACAAGTCGCACAGACCGAACCTGCAAATAAAAAACGCCACGGAATCAACTCCCGCGGCGTTTTCGTCAGCTTGTCGCGAACGCCGCGATGCGGCGCCGCTTCACCATCAAACTACCTGCATTACTGCGCGTTGACCTTCTTGCGTGCGTTAGCCGAAGCCACCGCCGTCATGTTGATGATCCGGCGCACGGTAGCAGCCGGCGTGAGGATGTGCACCGGCTTTTCGGCGCCCAGCAGGAACGGCCCCACCGTCACGCCTTCGCCGCCGACCATCTTCAGGAGGTTGTACGTGATGTTCGCCGCTTCCACATTCGGCATGATCAGCAGATTCGCTTCGCCCGTCAGTGTCGTGCCGGGGAACGCGGCCTTGCGGACCGCCTCCGACAACGCCGCATCGCCGTGCATTTCACCGTCGACTTCGAGCGACGGCGCGCGCTCCGCAATCAGCTTGCGCGCCGCGGCCATACGCTGCGACGACGACGAAGGCGCGCTGCCGAAGTTCGAATTGGACAGCAACGCCACCTTCGGCGTGATACCGAACTTCTCGATTTCACGCGAAGCCAGCATCGTCATGTCGGCGAGTTGTTCGGCGGTGGGCGTTTCGTTCACGTACGTATCGCAGATGAACAGATTGCGGCCCGGCAGCATCAGCAGATTCATAGCGGCGAAATTCTGCGCGTTTTCGGCCTTGCCCAACACCTGCTCGATAAAGTTCAGATGCGTGTGGTACTGGCCGATCATCCCGCAGATCATGCCGTCCGCTTCACCGAGGCGCACGAGGATCGCGCCGATCAGCGTATTGAACTTGCGCATCGCGGCCTTGGCGACGTCCGGCGTGACGCCTTCGCGCGCGCCGAGTTCGTGGTACGCCTGCCAGCATTGCTGATAACGCGGATCGTCTTCGGGATCGACGACCTCGAAGTCTTCACCGCACTTGAGCTTCGAGCCCACCTTCTTCAGACGCATCTCGATCACCGACGGACGGCCGACCAGAATCGGCTTGGCGATCTTTTCCAGCAGCACGAATTGCGCGGCGCGCAGCACGCGCTCGTCCTCACCTTCGGCGAACACGATGCGCGCCGGCTCCGACTTCGCCGCGGCGAACACCGGGCGCATCACCATGCCGGTGCGATACACGGTCGTGCCGAGTTCTTCACGGTACGCGTCCATGTTCTTGATCGGACGGGTCGCGACGCCCGAATCCATCGCTGCTTGCGCGACGGCCGGCGCGATCTTGATGATCAGGCGCGGATCGAACGGCTTCGGAATCAGATATTCCGGGCCGAATTCGAGCGAGTGACCTTCGTAAGCCTTCGCGACTTCATCGCCCTGATCGGTTTCTTCCGCCAGTTCGGCGATGGCGCGCACGCACGCGAGCTTCATCTCTTCCGTGATCGTGGTCGCGCCGACGTCCAGCGCGCCGCGGAAGATGAACGGGAAGCACAGCACGTTGTTGACCTGGTTCGGATAGTCCGAACGGCCCGTCGCGATGATGCAGTCCGGGCGCACTTTCTTGGCTTCCTCGGGGCGGATTTCCGGCTCCGGGTTGGCGAGCGCGAGAATCAGCGGCTGCGTGCCCATTTCGGCGACCATTTCCGGCTTCAGCACGCCGGCGCTCGAACAGCCGAGGAACACGTCGGCGCCGCGGATCGCGTCAGCCAGCGTGCGCGCGTCGCTGTTCGCCGCGTAGCGCTCCTTCGACGGATCGAGATTGCCGCGGCCTTCGTAGATCACGCCCTTCGAGTCCGCGACCAGAATGTTCTGCTTCGACAAACCGAGATTCACCAGCAGGTCCAGACACGCAATCGCCGCCGCGCCCGCGCCCGAACACACCAGCTTCACTTCGTCGAGCTTCTTGCCGACCACTTTGAGGCCGTTCAGAATCGCCGCTGAAGCGATGATCGCGGTGCCGTGCTGGTCGTCGTGGAAGACCGGAATCTTCATGCGCTCGCGCAGCTTCTTCTCGATGTAGAAGCATTCCGGCGCCTTGATGTCCTCGAGGTTGATGCCGCCGAGGGTTGGCTCGAGCATCGCGATCGCTTCGACCAGTTTGTCCGGATCGGACTCGCTGAGCTCGATGTCGAACACGTCGATGCCGGCGAACTTCTTGAACAGACAGCCCTTGCCCTCCATCACCGGCTTGGCGGCGAGCGGACCGATGTTGCCGAGACCGAGCACCGCCGTGCCGTTCGTGATCACGCCGACGAGGTTGCCACGCGAGGTGTACTTCTGCGCGTCGAGCGGTTCTTCGTAGATCGCCATGCAGGCTGCGGCGACGCCCGGCGAGTACGCAAGCGACAGGTCGAGCTGGTTCGACAGCGGCTTGGTGGGCGTGACCGAAATCTTGCCGGGTTTCGGGTTCTGGTGATAGGCGAGAGCGCTTTGCTTCAGTTGTTCGTCCATTTTTTGGCCTGCGAGACGTAAGAAATTGGGCCCGGCACACCGCACCGTTGGCGTCGCTTGCATCTATCGAATGAATGATCGACTGAGGCGGTTTTCGCATGCGCCGGTTGGGCGCGGCGTCGAACCTCGGCGGAGGACAAGACGGTGCGGAAGTGCTGCGCGGGTCGGTTAGTGTACACCCCGGATGCGTCGATGCACTGGGTGGTTAACGCGCCGCGCCATTGGCGAAACAGCGGCGGACAATGCTGCAACGCCGCATCCAGCGGGCATTCGGCGCGTTGTCATGCATCGGCATTTGGGCGTCATTGGCGGTCGTCCAAGCTTACTGAAGTTCGGCGCCGCGCCGTTCGGGAATCAGAAAAAGCGTCGCGAAGATATCGAGCAAATAGATCGACGCGAGCACGGCGAGCGCGGCGCCGAACGAATAGCGCGCGGCCAGCGCACCCACCGCGACGGGTCCAAAACCGCCCATCGCCCGTCCAATGTTGAACAACACGTTCTGCGCGGTGGCGCGCGCCTCGGTCGGATAAAGCTCGGAGATCAACGCGCCATAACCGCCGATCATCCCATTGACGAACACGCCCATCGCCGCGCCACCGATCAGGAGCGTCATGGGTGTCGTCAGATGGGCGTAGACGAATACCATCACCACCGCGCCCGCCTGATAAAACAGAAAGGCCGGCTTGCGGCCGAAGCGGTCGGCGGCCATGCCGAACAGCCAGATGCCGCACGCCATGCCGAGCACCGTGACCGCGGTCCACACGCCGGATTTGGTCAGCGAGTAGCCGAAGGTTTTCGACAGATAACTCGGAAGCCAGATCATCAGCCCGTAATAGCCGAAGTTCTGCACCGAGCAGAGAATCGCGACGCCCATGCTCGCGCGCGCGGTCCTTCCATCGGCCACCAGCAATTTCAACGGCAGCGTGCGCATACCGCGCGCCGCGCGCTCGGTAAACAGCGTCGGCTCCTCGACCCGCCGTCGTACAAAGAAAGACACCACGGCGGGCAGCAAGCCAAGCGCGAACATGCCGCGCCAGCCGATCACCGGCAACAGCAGCGGCGTCAGCAAAGCGGCGCCGAGCACGCCGAACTGCCATCCGAGCCCGACATACGACGACACGCGCGCCCGCTGCGACGCCGGCCACGCTTCGGCCACCAAGGTCATCCCGATGCCGAACTCGCCGCCTAGTCCGATGCCGGCGATGGTCCGGTAGGTCAATAGATCGGCGTAACCTTGCGCCAGCGCGCACAAACCCGTGAAGACGGCGAAGATCAGGATCGTCCACGTCAACATTCGCACGCGTCCGAAATAGTCGCTCAATACGCCGAAGATCAGACCGCCCGCCACCGCGCCGATCAGCGTCCACGTGACGAGCGAGCCGGCTTGCGCGGAACTCAGATGCAGGTCGGCGGCAATGGCCGGCAGCATGAAACCGAGGATCAGCAGATCGAAGCCGTCCATTGCATAGCCGAGTATCGAGGCGATCAACGCGCGGCCGGCGTAGCCATTCCTGATGGATGCACCGGCGGCGGCAGCGGGGGAAACGGCGGTCATCGAAGGTATTCCGTAGGTGGGACGGCCGGCAACGATAAACCGGCGCGCAGGAAATTCGCGTGAGTGTAAAGGCGCCCCAGCCTGCTCACAAGCTGACCAAAAAGCCTATGCAAAACCGCCGGACAGCCGCTCCCGCCACCGCTCCGGCGGCCCGCCCGGCGCGCTCCCCACGACCGCCATTCGCCGCCGGCGCCCACCATCGCCTCCTCGAAAGTGCTCATTTCGAGTAAAATGTCGGCCTACGCGCGCAGCAAAAACCGGCCTGCACTCCACTGACCGGTTGCGTATTCGCCCATCAAGGCGTGCCTATCAAGGCGCCGCCCAGCATGGCGCGGCATACGTCGCTCGCTGCGCCACCGGGCCCCGCGTCCGCTTCTCCCCGCTCACACCCAAGGATTCGCCCATGACAGGCTTCGATCGCCAGACGATCTCCGACACCACCGCCAAGATGCTGCTGGAAGTCCAGGCAGTGCACTTCAACGCGGAGAAACCGTACATTTTCACGTCCGGCTGGGCGAGCCCGGTTTATATCGACTGCCGCAAGCTGATTTCGTATCCGCGCGTGCGCCGCGGCCTGATGGAAATGGCCGAAACCACCCTCCTGCGCGACGTCGGCTATGAGCAGATCGACGCCGTCGCCGGTGGCGAAACCGCCGGCATCCCGTTCGCCGCATGGCTTTCCGACCGCCTGATGGTGCCGATGCAATACGTGCGCAAGAAGCCGAAGGGTTTCGGCCGTAACGCGCAGATCGAAGGTCTGCTGACCGAGGGCCAACGCGTGCTGCTGGTCGAAGACCTGACCACGGACAGCCGCAGCAAGATCAACTTCATCAATGCGCTGCGCGGCGCGGGTGCCACGGTGAACCACTGCTTCGTGCTGTTCCACTACAACATCTTCAAGGAAAGCGTGTCCGTGCTGAAAGACATCGACGTCGATCTGCACGCGCTCGCCACGTGGTGGGACGTGTTGCGTGTCGCGAAGGAAAACAGGTACTTCGACACGAACACGCTCGACGAAGTGGAAAAATTCCTGCATGCGCCGGCCGAATGGTCGGCAGCCCACGGCGGCGCCACCTCGGCGCCGCAGTAAGCACGCCGGCAACGAACGCGGCCGCTTATGCGGCCTGAATGACAAGGCCGCCTGTCTCATCGACAGGCGGCCTTTTCTTTTTGCTCACGAAAAGCACGTGAAATTAATGCAGATCGCCCTTGTCTTCCACGGAGTGAGACGAGAGATTCAGCAGGCCGTTGCTCTGCGCATACTGGAACAACTCGGAATCGCGATCGATGCCGAGCTTGCGCATCGCCGTATTTTTCTGCGTGCTGATGGTCTTGATGCTGCGATTGAGTTGCTCCGAGATTTCCTTGATCGTCATGCCCGACACGAACAGGCGCACGACTTCGAGTTCGCGCCTCGACAGCATCACCTCTTCGTTCTTACCACCGGCGTTCATCCGAAGCGCATCAAGCGACGCCTTGACGGACGGACTCATGTATTCGAGGCGGCGGCTCACATGCTGCACCGCGAGGCCGATATGACTCAGATCATCCGACTTGTTGACGACCGAGGTCACGCCAATTTCGCTCAGCCGCTTAAGCAACGCGGCATTCTCCAACATCGTCAGCACGACAATTGGCAGATCGGGAAAATTGCGGCGCAGATAGCCGATCAGCGGCAGCCCATCGCCATACTGGCCGCCAGGCATGGCCAGATCAGTGACCAACACGTCGCAAGCAACTGTTTGCAGCACCTTGATCAGTTCCGTTGATTGTCGCGCCCGTGCGACGACCTGCAATCCGGGGAATTTGAGCAAGGCTTGCTCGGCGCCGAACAGAATTACCGGATGGTCGTCGGCGACCACGACCCTGACTGGATCTTGCATTGCGCTCCCCTCTACGAATAAACCACTCTCCAGAACATCTGACATGTCTTTTTTCTTCGTACTTAGACTGATCGCTTATACGGCCCCGCTCCACGCGGATAATCCTCGGACTATAGCTGATTTCGGGTGGGCAAAGGCGCCGAAGCACAACAATGATGCGCAGAGCTAATGTTAGACTTGATCCGACCCTGGGGCACGGAATAGGGACAATAACCATCGCGCGGCCACCGCCTCGCGCCCTGACAGGAGAACCGGCACATGCGCTCGCGTTGCCTGGTTGTTTCGCTCGCTTCGCCATTTCGCCGTATGCCGTCGTTCACTTGCGCGATGCTGGGTCTCGCGTTAGTGGCGGCGAACGGCCCTCATGCGCTCGCCGAGGGTGCATTCGCGCTGACCAGCGCCAGCTTTCGCTCCGGCGGTACCGTTGACGCCGCACAGGTTTTCAATCAGGACGACTGCAAGGGCGGCAATCGCTCGCCGCAGTTGACGTGGCGCGACGCGCCGCCCGGCACCCGCAGTTTCGCGGTCACCATGTTCGATCAGGATGCGCCGGGCCGCGGCTGGTGGCATTGGGCGGTGGCGGGCATTCCGGCCACCGTCGGAAGCTTGCCGGAGAACGCCAGTTCCTCCGGCTTCCTGAAGAAACTCGGCGCGGTGGAGGCCCGCAACGACTTCGACATCGACGGCTATGGCGGCCCTTGCCCGCCGCCCGGCAAACCGCATCGCTACGTCATCACCGTTTATGCGCTGAACACGGCCGACCTCCGCCTCGCGCAAGGCCGTCCCGCGCTGATGTTCGATCACGAGATCGGCACCGCGACGCTTGGCAGCGCGCGGATGGTCGTCAATTACGGGCGGTAGCTTCGGCTAGTGCGTCGTGCGTCGACCGGATGCGCCGCTGGGCGACCGCAGCGATGCCCGGCCGTCAGGAGGCCCAGGGCGGACCGGGGACGGGCAGACTGCTGCGATCAGATTGCCCCGCCGCGAACTTCCCATCATCCGCGCGAGCTAATGTGTGCAGCCGGACTAGAAGCGGCATGCATCCAGATGTCCTGCGCCGCAGCATCCGCGTGCGGTCGCTGAATCCACGTTCTCTTTCACTTGCCGGAGATTGTCATGTCGAAGATCGTCATCGCGTATCACAGCGGCTACGGACATACGAAGAAAGTCGCGGAAGCCGTACTGGCGGGCGCGCTCGAAGCCGGAGCGGACGCGAAACTCCTGCCGGTCGGCGAGATCGACGACGCGTCGTGGGCCGAACTCGCCGCAGCCGACGCCGTCATCTTCGGTGCGCCGACGTACATGGGCGGCCCGTCCGCCGACTTCAAGAAATTCGCCGACGCAAGTTCGAAGCCGTGGTTCGGCCAAACGTGGAAAGACAAGATCGCGGCCGGTTTCACCAATTCGGCGACCATGAACGGCGACAAGTTCTCGACGATCCAGTACTTCGTCACGCTGGCGATGCAGCACAGCATGATTTGGGCGGGCACCGGCATGATGCCGTCGAACACCAAGGCGGCGACCCGCAACGACCTGAACTATGTCGGCGGCTTCACCGGCCTGCTCGCGCAGTCCCCGGCGGACGCCTCGCCGGAAGAAGCGCCGCCCGCAGGCGATCTGGAAACAGCGCGCATGTTCGGCGCGCGCATTGCCGGCGTGACGGCGCGTTGGATCGGCGCGGCACGCTAGGCAAGCACCCGGTTCGCCGCGAACCGGACGGCATCGGCCCGCATCTACCCGACAACAGGTCATGCCGACGTCACGTTCGGCGCGCATCGTCGTTTTTTCACCCTTTCTGCACGCCCGCAGCCATGAAGTCTTAAAATAACGTTCCCGCGCGGCGTCGCGCCCCGTTTCCAGCAAGCCAGTGAGATCGAGATGAGCACGAAAGTTTTTGTCGACGGACAGGAAGGCACGACCGGCCTGAAGATTTTCGAATACCTGTCGCAACGCGCCGACGTGGAGATCCTGCGTATCGAGGAAGCGAAGCGCAAGGACCTCGAGGAGCGCCGCCGTCTCATCAATGCTTCGGACGTCACGTTCCTGTGCCTGCCCGACGTCGCCTCGCGCGAATCGGCTTCGCTGGTGGCAAACGAGCGCACGGTGCTGATCGATGCCAGCACCGCCTTTCGCACGGCCGCCGACTGGGCCTACGGCTTGCCGGAACTGGCGCGCTCGCAGCGCGAGCGTCTGCGCACCGCCAAACGCATCGCCGTGCCGGGCTGCCACGCGTCGGCCTTCGTGCTGGCCATGCGCCCGCTCGTCGAAGCAGGCGTGGTGGCGCCGGAGTTTGCCGCGCACGCGTACTCGATCACCGGCTACAGCGGCGGCGGCAAGAAAATGATTGCCGACTATGAAGCGGCCGGCAACCAGAAGCTCAAGAGTCCGCGCCCGTACGCACTCGGTCTCACGCACAAGCACCTGCCCGAAATGGCCGCGCATACCGGCCTGAAGGCGGCGCCCGTCTTCACGCCGATCGTCGGCGACTTCTACAAGGGTCTCGCGGTCACCACCTTCTTCTCGCCGAGCCAGTTCTCCAAGAAGACGACGCCGCAAGACGTGCAAGCGCTGCTCACCGAGTACTACTCGGGCGAGGCCTTCGTGCGCGTCGCGCCGTTCGATGCGGAAGCCAACCTGGACAGCGGCTTTTTCGACGTGCAGGCGAATAACGACACCAACCGTGTCGACCTGTTCGTGTTCGGCAATGAAGAGCGTTTCGTGACTGTCGCGCGCCTCGACAACCTGGGCAAGGGCGCGTCGGGCGCGGCGATTCAATGTATGAATCTGGCGATCGGCGCCGACGAGGAAGCCGGTTTGAACCGCTAAACAAGTTTGCTTATACGCGCGGCAATTCGCCGTCAATTCGTAAAGAAAGCCGGTCTCTAAAAGACCGGCTTTTTGTTTTAAAAGCACCTCGGTTTAAACGACATTCCCCTGCAGTTAATCAGCAGCAATCCGATTTCTTTCAAAATGAAATAAATAGTCTGCCGATCAATGCGACGGTAATTGTTACTGATTTCGACCCATGCAGCATAGTTTTCCGCGTAGGGAAACGCCGGATTTTTGGCCGAACGGTCGTTCGAAGATGATAGAGCCATTTTGCTAAAAGGCTTGCCTGCAAAGGACATGCGGGGAAGCAACGGTATCGCGTCCAACGCGAAATCTCCTTTTCTGTTTAAAAGGATGGCCATCGTCCGCACGGTGCGCGTCCGGCAAAAAACCGTGCTGTTTGAATCGGCCTTTTTAGACGGCTCATTCAATTGACAGGCATTAACCTCCCGGCGAAATTACTCCGCACAATTACACGAAGGGAGACAACAGCATGTCGCACGCCATTATTAGAGGCCTGGCGATGGCCCTTGCCACGGCCCCAATCCTGATCGCTTGCGGCGGCGGCAAGGCCGACAATCCAGGCGCTATCGACACGCCCCAATGCTCGGGTTCGAGTTGCGGCGTGCAAGGCCCGCCCGCCTCGGGCGCTCAGGCAGCGGGCTTGTGTCCGGCCACCGCCGACATCGCAAAGAACACCTTCCTCGGCGGCGCCGGTAGCGGCGAAGTGGTCCAGTTGAACATCGACGCAACGGCGATGACGTACACGCTGAAGTGGCTCGAGTCACCGATTCCGCTGCGCACCGGCACCGTCACGCCGACGCGCGCCGGCACGCAGATCACCGGCGCGGTGATCCACCCGCCAACCGGCACGCTGCCCACCGCCGAACAGACGCGCTGCGCGTTCATACTCGGCGCGGGCACCGGCACCGCCGCAGGCGACGGCCAGCCTTATACGACGCCCGATTTCGCCCACAACCCCAATCCGCCGATGATCCTCGTCGGACTCGGCGTGGCGGGCGGCGGCATTCCGGGAGCCACGGTGCAGTTCGACGGACTGGACATTCCGCTGGTCGGCTCGGGTATCGGCGCGGTGCCCAGCCGCCATTTCGACTTCTATCCGTTCCTCGGCTTCGCCAGCACCACCACCGACATCACGAAACTGCCCGGCACGTATAACGGCCTGCTGTATCACCTCGCGCCGTCGGGCAACTATGCGACGGTCGCGACCAACACGGTCGAAACGTTCGACGCCAGCGGCACCTGCACGAGCAGCAACACGGCTAATCCGAACTACTCGCCGAATGCCGGCGGCTGCCTCAGCACCGGCAACCCGTGGACGCTGAACGGCAACGGCTATTTCGACAGCCAGCAAGCGCCGCAAATCGTGCCGCAGTTCAAGCTGCCGATCATTGGCGCGACCGGCAAGTCGGCGACGGCGCACATGATCCTCGGGCAGATCAACGGCGCGACGGTGCCGCTCGTCGTGCGCACGGGCTTTATCAACCTCGGCACCGCGCCATTCCATCTCGACGCGAAGGTCGACGACGAATCCGGCATCGCGATGCTCGCCTCGGCCACGCCGCTCGCATCGGGCGGCTTCGACGGCGGCTACGCCGGCGCGGATTCGAACTTCAAGTACACCGCGACGCTGATCCAGGGGAACGTCGGCACGTTCATCAACCCGAGCACGTCGGCGGCGGAAAGCGGTTTCGGTCTCGGCTATGGACTGCAGAGCCCGGGGCTCGTCGGCGTGCAGGACACCAACGGCAAGACCGGCTTCGCGATTGCGTCCGGCGGCCTTTACGCCATCGAAATCCAGGGCGCGGAGAACGGCGGCATCGCGTCGACGTCGGCCAACGCCGATACGCCGAGCACGCCCTACTTCGGCATCGGAGCGCAAATCAGCAAGTAAGCGGCGAAGGCTTGCCAGGAGCATTCAGAGACATCACTAAAGCAAAGGTGGCGGGACAGGGAGCCGGCCACATACAACGAGAAAATTCAGGAGGCGGTATGACATGGAGAATCCTTTCGGTGCTCGCTCTTGCTGCACCGTTGCTGGCAGCGTGCGGCGGTGGCGGCGGCGGCGATGGCCCAGTGACCGAAGTGCGCTTATGCCCCGCATCGCTCGACTACGGCACCGTGTTTACAGGCGGTGGCGGTGACGGCGAACTGGTCAAGCTGCAACTCGACACCAGCAAGATGACCTGGCAGGTCAGCTACATCGAATCGCCGGTCCCGGCGAGCACCGGCACGGTCGTGCCGACGCGCGCCGGCCTGACCGCCAGCGGGACGCTCACCCAGGAAACCCTGCTGCCGACGAACAAGCTCAACCAATGCGCGTTCCGGCTGAACGGCGCGAGTCTTGATCCGGCTCGTCCGGCGCGGATTTTCGTCGGCGAAGGCGTGGCGGGCGGCACGATTCCGGGCGCCGAGATTTCGTTCGGCGGGATTCTCGGCGTGGGCGCCGTGCCCGACACCAAGTTCCCGTACTACCCGTTCATCGGCTTCTCGTCGATTGAAACGAGTCTCGCGAACGTGGCCGGCACCTACAACCAGCTCGGCTATCACCAGGTTCCGTCGCAGAACTTCGCGCCGGTCGCGGTCGACTCGAGGATCACGATCAACGCGGACGGCACGTGGACCGAGTGCGACGACACCGGCATCAACGCCGGCAAGTGTCAGCAGCCCGGCACGAACTTCGCGCAGGCCGCCGACGGCAGCGGCGCGTTCCAGACCAACAACTTTCTCGGTCAGGCGAAGCCGACGCTCGCCAGCACGCCGAAAGCGCGCGGCTACATGATCGTCGGCAAATTGCGCAACCAGTTGGTGCCGATCCTAGTGCGAACCGGCGCGGCGAACTCGTCGGTCACGGTGCCGCAGAACGGCGAACTCGGACCCTACGCGGACGACGAATCGGGCATCTCGATCCTGGCACCGCAAAGCGCGGTCGCGGTGAACGCCCCGAACGGCGAGTACATCGGCGTGGATAGCCAGTTCGACTATCGCACCACCGCGCTCGAGGGCAAGCAGGCCACGTTGCTGGATCCGTTCAACCCATCGCAGGCATCGCTCGCCACCGCGCTCGATCTGGACTTCACGCAAGCCGTCCCCGGTCTGGTGACGACGACGCACGTGGGCGCATCCACGGGCGCCACGCCGACCGGAAAGATGATCTTCACGGGCGGAGTATTCGGCTACCTCGATATGACCAACGCGGCCTCGCCGTACTTCACGATCGGCGCGTTCGTCCAGTAACCGACGCATCACGCGCCGCCCATTGGCAATCAGGCGTTCGGGCCGCGGCCGACGCGTAGCGTTGCAACGCGGCAGCCCGCGCTCGCCCGGCGTTCAGCGCGCCGGCGGGTAGACAACCGCCGCCGCTCGCCGCGCGATCACTGCGACGAGCGTCCCAGGAGGAGCAGCATGAAAAAAATCTATCTCACGATACTGGCCGCCTGCCTGTCCGCCGGCGCACACGCCCAGCGTGCGGGCGACAACGTCGCCGCGCTTGGCTGGTTCCACGTGATGCCGCAGGACTCGAGCACACCGCTCACCACCAACGTCGCGCCGACGCAGATCAATACGCCGTTGCGCCTGCCAAATTCGTTCACGTCGGCCGGCACGAGTTTGTCGACCAATAACGCGAACACCGTCGGCCTCGTGTTCAGCCATTACCTCACCGACCACATCGCGGTAACGACCGTGGCAGGCGTGCCGCCGGTGTTCAAGATCTACGGCCACGGCACCATCAGGCCGCCCGGACCGGCGGGCGCGCTCGGCCAGCAGGACCTGGGCGACCCGCAAGCCAATCCGATCGTGAAAAGCGTGCGGCAGTGGAGTCCGGCGCTGCTGTTCCAGTACTACTTCAATGCACCGACGGCGAAGTTTCGGCCGTTCGTCGGCATCGGCGTGTCGTACAACTGGTTTTCCGATATCCAGTTGAGCCAGAACTTCGTGCAGTCGACGCAGAACAATCTCGGCGCCGTGCTCGCCGCCGGTGCGGGCAAGCCGGGCAAAACTCAGGTGTCGGCGAAGGCGTCGTCGTCGTGGGCGCCGGTGTTCAATGCGGGCCTGGCGTACAACATCACGGAACATTGGGGCTTGGTGGCATCGGTCACGTACATTCCGCTCAAGACGACGTCGTCGGTCATCATCAAGGCGGCGGACGGTACTGAACTGGGCGTCTCCCGAGCGGACCTGAAGGCCGATCCGATTATTTCGTTCCTAGCCGTCTCGTACAGGTTCTGAATTCAGCGCGGGTATGTGGCAAAGCCGGTGGTCTTGTGCAAAGGCCAAGCCGGCTTTTTCATTTATAGGGGAGCTGGAAAATCGGGGCAAAAAAAAGCCCGCCTAAGTTGGCGGGCTGAATCCATATCAGAGGAGACATGGAGGAGACAAGGCAAACTATAGCAAATCGTTTGGTGCGGCGCAACATTCAAATAAGGGTTGACCCTCAACGTTGCTAAAATGCAACACGTCGCGCGAGGCTCGCAAGGCGCAATGACCGCGCGATGGATGCCTAGCGCCCGGCCCGCCGCGCTGCGACTTGCCCAAGCACGGCGAAGTCTTTCTCGCCGTCGCCGTGAGCGACCGCTTCGAGCAGACTGTCGCGCACCACGCTTGCGATCGGGAGCGGCGTCGTCACGGCATCGGCTGCGGCGAGCGCGAGACGCAGGTCCTTCAGCCCGAGGCGCGCCTTGAAGAGCGCCGGCTCATAGCGCTGCTCCGCGATCATCTTGCCGTAGCCCGAATAGACCGGTCCGGTAAACAGGCCGCTCGTGATGATGTCGAGGAAATCCTGCATCGCAAGGCCGTGGCCGGTCACGAGCGCGCCCGCTTCGCCGAGTGTCTCGACGGCCGCGCCGATCATGAAATTAGCGGCGAGCTTCATGACGTTCGCCTGCTGCGGCAGCGAACCGATGCGCCATGTTTTCTGGCCGATCACGTCGAAGATGGGCTGAACCTGGTCGATCGCTTCGGCCGGGCCGCCGGCGACGATCGTCAGCTTGCCCGCCGCCGCGACATCCGGCCGCCCCAACACCGGCGCGGCGACGTAGTGGACGCCGCGCGACGCGTGCGCGGTCGCCAGTTCCTCGGCCAGCGCCACCGAAATCGTCGCCATGTTCACGTGGATCAGGCCGCGTGGCGCATGTTCGAGCAGCGTCGCGGTCACGACTTCGCGCAACGCGGCATCGTCGGCGAGCATCGAGAATACCGCGTCGCCCGCGAACGCTTCAGCCGGCGTCGCGACGATCCTCGCGCCGGCGTCGGCGAGCGGCTGCGCGCGTTCCGGCGAGCGGTTCCACACGCGCACCTGGTGCCCGGATTTCAACATGTTGGCAACCATCGCGGCGCCCATCTCGCCCAGGCCGATAAAACCGATGTCCATCTGTCGCTCCATCTTCTAAAGAACTGGAAGTAAAGCACACCCATGCAACACGTGCAGGAGAGCGCGCAGCGAAACACGGTGCGATACTGCTGCGATGGTGACCGCGACATTCCGCTTCTATGAGGAGCTGAACGATTTTCTCGCCCGGCCGCTGCGCCGGCGCGCGTTCAGCTACGCCTGCGCGCGCGGCGCAAGCGCGAAGCACATGATCGAGGCGCTAGGCGTGCCGCATACCGAGGTCGAGTTGATTCTCGTGAACGGCGAGTCGGTCGGTTTCGATCATCCGCTGTCGGACGGCGATCGCGTCGCCGTCTATCCGAAGTTCGAAGCGCTCGACATCCAGCCGCTCCTGCGCGTGCGCGAACGGCCGCTGCGAGTGATGCGCTTCATCGCCGACGCGCATCTCGGCGGTCTCGCACCGCTGTTGCGGCTTGCCGGCTTCGATACGCTGTTCGACAACCATTACGCCGACGCCGATATCGAAACCCTCGCCGTCGCGCAACAGCGCATCGTGTTGACGCGCGACCGCGAACTGCTGAAACGCCGCAGCATCACGCATGGCTGCTACGTTCGTACACTGAGGCCTCGCGAGCAGTTGCGCGAGGTGTTCGAGCGGCTCGATCTGGCGGGCAGCGCGCAGCCGTTCCGTCTGTGCCTGATGTGCAACGCGCCGCTGCGGCGCATCGCCAGGGAAGAAGTCGGCGCGCGCGCCCCCGACGGCGTGCTGGAACGGCACAGCCAGTTCGTCACCTGCGACGTGTGCCGGCGCGTGTTCTGGGAAGGCACGCACTGGCAACGAATGCGCGCGTTGATGGATAGCGTGGCGGGCGCGCGGAACGCGTCCGCGTGAGGTTGCTGGGCGCGTCTTGCGCACCGTCCAGACGCGTAATCGGCGCCGCGCGCTCGACGCCTCGCGCGGTGCGTACAATGCGGGATTACTTATCTGGCAGAGGCCTTCCGTATGGCGATGAAAAAAACCGACCTTGAAAAGAACAAGGCACTCAAGCTGAACAACGCAATGAAGTTGTCGACCGCCGATCGCTTCGGCAAGGCCGCTGCCGCCGAGCCGAAGCTCGATCGTCGCGAGCAGCGCAAGCTCGACCAGGCACAGGGCCTGGTTGCATTCGCGTGCAAGCTGAACGGCGAGTTGGTCGCTGAGCTGAAAGAGCGGGCGGCCACCCATCCCGAAGGCATGACCGGACTGCTGAACGAAGTCATCAAGCGCGGCCTCGCGGGCTGAGCGGTGACAGGCAGCGCTTGTTGGCTGGCGTAGGCACCCGGCTCGCGCTTTTCGATCCGTGATAAGGCGCCGTCGAATGCGTCGCGCAAGCACCGATCTGCGGAAAATCCGCAAAAAACCACCGCTGTCATGCAAAAAGGCCAGAGTACGCGCTCTGGCCTTTTTGCTGGCGATGCCTTAATCCGAACCGCCCGGCAACCGCGCTTCGCGCGGCGCGCCGGGCGTCAGCTTAGTTCTGCGTGCCCTTGTCGTTCGTGCCGGCTGCCGACGCTGCGGCCGCAACCGGAGCGCGCTTGCCATGCGACTTCAGCTTCTTCACGTGGTGCTTCTTCGGCGCGCTAGCTGCAGCGGCCGGTGCGGCTGCGTCCGATGCCTGTGCGAAAGCTTGAACGGAAACCAGTGCGATCGATGCTGCTGCGAGCGAGACGATAACTTTTTTCATGTGTTGTTCCCCAAACCTGGACGACTGAGTCGATGTGAATGGATTAGCTGCACGGTGAAGCGGCTGCGGTTAGAACCCCCGCCGCTCCCCGCGGGAGAGTATTACCCAGTTGTAGGCGGTTTGTCATGCGCAATACCCGATATGTATTTTCCGCGAGACAGCTTGCTTTCGGGATGCTTTCACTCATTAAGCCCCTATCTCAAGAAAATTACCTGGCCAGTCAAACCAGGTTGCGCAGCAGACTGGCGGTTTCCTGCAAGGTCGGTAGGACACGATGCAGCGCGGCTTTCGCCGACTCGTCGCCGATCGGCATGCTGACGCTAATGGCCGCCACCACCGCACCATGCCGGTCACGCAAAGGCACCGCGACACCACGCACGCCCAACTCCAGTTGCTGATCGGTAACCACGTAGCCATTGCGGCGGATTTCGCCGAGCACTTCGCGCAAGCGCTCGATGGTCGAATAGGTATGCGGCGTGAACACCTTGATGGGATAGGACGCGAGCCACTGCTCGATGCTCTCGGGCGCCTGAAACGCCAGCAGCACCAGGCCCGCCGACGACAACGGCGCAGGCGCCCGCGAGCCCAGCACGAAGCCGACCGCCATCGCCCGGTTCACGCCGTTGCGCGCGACGTAGACCACATCGTGTTCATCGAGGATCGCGACCAGCGCGGTTTCCTGAACCGTCGCGGTGATGCGCTGAAGAAACGGCTGCACCGTGCGCGGCAAGCGCGCCGAATCCAGATACGACTGGCCGAGCCGCAAGACACGCGGCGCGAGCCAGAACAGCTTGCCGTCCGTGTCGACGTAACGGAGTTCGTGCAAGGTCAGCAGATAGCGGCGCGCCGCCGTGCGCGACAGACCCGCGCGAGCGGCCACGGCGGTCGGCGTCATGCGCGCATGTTCTTCGTCGAATGCTTCGATGATCGCCAACGCCTTCGCGGCGCCGGCGATCCAGTCTTTCTCGTCCATTGCATGTGCCTGGAAGTCGGGCCGGCCCGGTGGTCGGTGGTGTCGGAGGTTGCATGGCCGCTGCGCGATTATCGCGCGAGTCGCTCGATGCGGTGCGCGCGTTTCGATCCGCGTTCGGCTTGGACCATGCGGTGACGCGCACGTGAGCGCGAAGCTCCGCGCCCGCTTCATGCTTCGTCTGTAGCGTGGTCAAGCTTCGTGAGGGCGCCGCCAGTCGCCCGAGGGCGCGCAAGCGTCATAGCTGGACGGCCGCGCCGAAAGCGCGGCCGCATCGATTGGAGAGAGAAGCAAAATGGATTACCAACTGATGGAAGTAGCGGACGGCAAGCCGGTGAAAATGTGGACCGAAGGCGTCGCCGTCGACGACTTCGCGCGCGACCAACTCACCCACACCGCGAAACTACCGTTCATTTTCAGGCACCTGGCCGTCATGCCCGACGTACACGCCGGCAAAGGCTCCACGATCGGCAGCGTGATTCCGACGCTCGGCGCGATCATTCCGGCTGCGGTCGGCGTGGATATCGGCTGCGGCATGATGGCCGCGCGCACCACGCTCAACGCCGCCGATCTGCCGGACTCGCTCGCGGGTCTGCGCAGCGCGATCGAACGCGCGGTGCCGCACGGCCGTGCGCCGGGCCGGCGCGATCCAGGCGCGTGGGATCGGCCGCCGCAGCCGGTCGACGTTGCATGGAAAGCGCTCGCCGAAGGCTTCAAACGCATCGTCGACAAATATCCGAAACTCGCGCGGACCAACAACTATGTGCATCTCGGTACGCTCGGCACCGGCAATCACTTCGTGGAAGTGTGCGTCGACGAAGCAGATTCGGTGTGGTTCATGCTGCACAGCGGCTCGCGCGGCGTCGGCAACGCAATCGGCAACCTGTTCATCGAACTGGCGCAGGCGGACATGCGGCAGCACATCGCCAACCTGCCGGACCGCAATCTTGCCTACTTCGAGGAAGGCAGCGCGCACTTCGACGATTACGTGCAAGCGGTGGGCTGGGCTCAGGACTATGCGCGGCGCAATCGCGAACTGATGATGGACGCGGTGGTCCGCGCGGCGCGGTCGGTGATAGCCAAGCCGTTTTCGCTCGATGAGCACGCGGTGAACTGCCACCACAACTACGTGCAGAAGGAGCGTCACTTCGGGTCGGAGATTCTGGTCACGCGTAAAGGGGCGGTGTCGGCGCAGAAGGGTCAGTTCGGCATCATTCCGGGTTCGATGGGCGCGAAAAGTTTTATCGTGCGCGGCCTCGGCAACGCCGAAAGCTTCTGCTCGTGCAGCCACGGCGCGGGGCGCTCGATGAGCCGCACGGAAGCCAAGCGGCGCTTTTCCGTCGACGATCAGATCAAGGCGACCGCGCACGTCGAATGCCGTAAGGACGCGGGCGTGATCGACGAAATCCCGATGGCCTACAAGGACATCGACGCAGTGATGGCCGCGCAGCGCAGCCTCGTCGAAGTGGTGCACACGCTGCGGCAGGTGGTGTGTGTGAAGGGATAGCCGTGGAGGGGCCGCCGGTCAGGCGGTCGCGGCGGCGGTGTCGCTCTCGCGTGGCCGCCGCCAATCGCTTTCCGAAGAAAACCGCGAGCTACGCAGCGCGCGGATGCGCGAAAAATCTTGGCGTGTCCGCGGTTGGCGGGAATACACACCAGCAACCGTCGTCGTGACGAAAGAAGAACAACCCGCGCGAGCCGCCCTCGACGGAGGTTTCGACGCGCACATAACGCCGGCCGCCCAGCCGCGTGCGGCTGAATTCGGTGACGTGAACGGGCGCCGAGGGCTCCGGCGCGAGCCATTTCTCAACCAGAAAACGCAGCGATTGTTCGCTCGCGGCTCTCATGATCCGCTCCGGGCCGGCTTGTCCTCGCGGACGTCACGCGCGGTTTCGGCGCTTTCGTCGCTTGCCGCGTCGTTGGCCGCATCCGCGTCGCGTTCGGCGGCGGCAAGGGCCATCGTCCGATTGGTGGCAGCCGCGCGCAGCGTACTGCAATGCGCGGCATGCCGGATATCCGAGAGAAGACGAACCAGTTGTCGTGCTGTTCTGCGTTTCATGACACACCCCCCGCACTGCACCAAGAACCTCATAAAACACTTTAACTCTATGCCTGAATCGGGCGTCGCTGAAATGGTTTTGACTAAATAGCAACGGTTGCGCTTGCATAAACAGACACGCAATCTTCATACCGACCAGGTTCAATGTGCGCGGCCGCCTCGTCGCCGTCTGTGCGCTCGCGAGCGCTCGACGCGTGTAAAAAGCTACGCCGCCGCCTGGAATAAATATGAGGTCAAAATGCAAGTTATCCACATTTGCCTATGAATAACTTCGGGACAGCGCCGGGATAGTGTGTGCGCGGAATCTGGATAAAACGGATCGGCGAGCTAGGGCGGGCAAAGTTATCCCGCTCTTGTAGTTTTTCTACCGGCGCAGTCCGCAGGGTTATGTATTTCGGATGACGTTGATGCGATGGAGGATTTGACAGTTGTCCACAGAAGGCTTTAGCCCTTGTTAACTATTACTACATACGTATACGCACGAGATAAACCAAAAGGATAAGTCACGTGGGCGTGCGTAGTTTGAAGGCTGGTCGGTCAGCGCAATCCAGTGGACGAAGTCGCCTCAAGGCACCACGCGCGTTCCGCTCGCAGGCTCCACGGAAGCAGCCCTGCCGATTGCGTCAGGCATCGCGGCAACCGGCGCGAGAGCCGGCGCTTCGACAGGAACCGGCAACAAACGGCTTTCGATACGGTTGGTCGGTACCGCCTGCGTGCGGACCACGGTTTGCAGATAGTGATCGACGAGGCCGAAAAAGCGGTCGTAAAACTTGCCCGACGGAATCGTCTCGCTTGAAATCTTGACCATCGCGTCGCTGTTCGAGCGGATCGGCAGTGAGAGCGAACCCAGCACGCTCAGTCCGACGCTCGCCGACGTATCGCTTTTCTTCAGCGCGAAACCGTTCTGCACGGCATTCACATAGACGATGCTGGTATCGCTCGCCTCTTCCCCCGGCGTGCAAACCACATGAAATTCGACTACGACGTGGGTATCGCCGCTCGGCTGGAAGTTCTTCGTGCCGTCGACGGTATCGGTGCGCGTCATCGTCGTCAGGTAGCCCTGACTCAACAGGGCGCGGCGCGCGGCTTCGCAGGTATCGGTCGTGTTCGAGTTGAAATTGCGTGCGTACGGACTCGCGCCCGTCTCAAACAATTCCTGCTGGAATTTGGGCTGCGGGGTGCTGCTGCAAGCGGCAAGGGTCAGCAAGCCAAGCAGCGAGGCGAAGGTGGCTTTGGAAAACGAGGTCAACATGGTCGATCTGAAGGGGCGCTGCGAAAACACACTGGGAATGCATTGTAGAGCGGGTTGCCGGCCGTGCGTAAAAAGCGCGCAGCGCGCTTCGCGCCTTATTTGGCGTGACGGCCGATTACCGCAGCCCAAGCCACGGCAACGCAAAAAAGAGGGAAGAGCGTCGCTCAGTTCGACGCGGCGGACGATCCAGTCGACGGTTTCGCCGAGCCGGCAATTCCACTGCTATCGACGGCCGGCACGGTAAAGGCGTTGGCCCAGTTGTCCGGTGCCGCACAACGGTCGGCCGGTGCAGCGTCGCATCTGGCGGCTCGCGCGTCTGCACGCCGGGCGGTGCCCGGTTCAGGCGCGAGCGCGGCAAAGTCCTGAACCCGCAAGCTCACCTTTTGCGCATACGCCTTCGACCCGCCGTAGCTTTTGAGCGCCGCGTCCATGTCGCCGTTGGCGGAGCGCATGTAGCCGTACAGGATTGCCGAGCCCACTTCGATGTTCGTGGTCGGCTCGGTGAGGTCCTTGACGTTCCTCAGCAGCCCCCGATGAGCGCCCGGCACTACTTGCATCAGCCCGGTTGCGCCGTTGGCGCCCCGGGCTTTTTCCTTGAAGCGGGACTCGATGGAAATGATCGCCAGCAAAAGCGCCGGCGGCAAAGAGTATTTGGAAGCGGCGGATTGCACCGCGTCGGAGATCTTTTGCGCCTTCTCCGTTGCGAGACCGAATTTTTGCGTGAGATACGCGGACATGCGATCGGTGTTGTCGTCGGCGACGGCGGTTTGGATCAGACCGAACGAAAGCATGATCAGGCAAAGGAACCGGCTCATAACGGAAGACGGGAGAAAAAGAAAGCGCGCATTATAGCCCTGCCCGAAAAATAGGCACCGAACAGACAAGTTTCATCGTAGGAATAATAGTCGATGATCGCAGCCGCGACCGATGAACCCCACGCCTTTACTTCGCGTAGCGACGGTTCAGCGCTGCCACCGTTTCGCACATTTGCGCGCGCAATTCGGGCGGCGCCAGTACCTCGGCTTCGGCGCCGAAGCGCAGTAATTCCGCGCACGCCTGCCTCACCGAGCCGACCGGCAGCGTCACGGTGCGCCAGCCGTCGGTGGGATCGGGCTCGCCGATTGTCGCGGCCGAGCGCGCGAACGGCGAAGTGAAGGCTTCCAGCATCCGCATGCCCCACGGAGACAGCCGCAGCGTTGCTTCGCTCGCATGCATCTCCGCGGAGAGCCGCTGCGTGCTGTCCCGCCAGTACTCGGCGAGTTCGAACGCGGGCGGCCGCTCGAAGGTTTCGACGATCAGGGTCAATTCGAGAATGCGCGAAATGCGATAGATGCGAATATCCGCGTCCACGCGCCCGACCACGTACCACGCCCCGCCTTTCAGCACGACGCCGAGCGGTTCTATCCGCCGGACTTTTTCGGCTTTCCAGCTCTGATAGCGAATCCGCAGCGGATGCTGCTCCCACACCGCACGCGCGATCAACGGCAGATGCGCGGGCTGATCGGCATCGGCGAACCACGCCGGCGCGTCGAGATGAAAACGCGAGCGCATGCGCTCGGCGGTGGAGCGCAATTCGACGGGCAGCGCCGCGAGCAGCTTGGTTTGCGCGCCGGCCATCACCGCGCCGAGCCCGAGCGCCTGCACCGGGCCGGGCAAGCCGGAGAGAAACAACGCCTCCGCTTCCTGCGGCGACAAGCCGTTGAGCCGCGTCCTGTAGCCGTCCAGTAGCCGGTAGCCGCCTTCCGCGCCACGCTCGCTATGCACGGGGACGCCGGCGGCGCTGAGGGCGTCGATGTCGCGATAGATGGTGCGCAACGACACAGCGCATTCGTCGGCGAGCGACTGGGCGGTGACCCGGCCACGCGCCTGCAATGTCATCAAAATGGAAAGAAGGCGGCTGGCTCTCATGTCGGCAAGTGTAGCCATACCTGACACTCGCTGACAGGTATGGACGCTTACGATAGGTGCGCCCGGCGAAGCCTGCTTGCCGGTTTTCCAACGCGCACTCATTCGGAAGGCTGACACCATGACCTCAGACCGCACGATCACGCTGTTCCATTCGCCGCAATGCCGCTCCGTCAGCGCGCTGACGCTGCTCGAGGAACTCGGCGCGCCGTATCAATTGAACGTGTTGAACATGAAGGCCGGCGAGCAGCGCAAGGCGCCTTTTCTCGCGATCAATCCGCTCGGCAAGGTGCCGGCGATTCTCCACGGCGATGCGTTGGTGACCGAGCAGGTCGCCATCTTCATCTATCTGGCTGATCTCTTTCCCGAAGCGGGCCTCGCGCCCGCGCTCGACGATCCGTCGCGCGGGCCGTATCTGCGGTGGCTCGTGTATTACGCGGCGTGCTACGAACCGGCGCTGGTCGACAAAGCGATGAAGCGCGACCCCGCGCCGCCCTCCACGTCGCCTTATGGCGACTTCGATTCGATGCTCGGGACCGTGACGAGCCGGTTGCAAACGTCGCGCTACCTGCTCGGAGACACGATGTCGGCGGCGGATATCCTGTGGGGCATCGCGTTGCATTGGGGGATGATGTTCAAGCTCGTCCCTGAAACGCCGGTGCTAGTCGAGTACGCCGGTCGCATTTGCTCACGGCCGAGCTTCGTGAAGGTGAGCGAGCGGGATGCGGCGCTGGCGGCCGAGCATGAGGCGGCGGTCAAGCGTGACTGAGGGTGCGGGCCGACCGGTTTGGATTCGCTCCATGCCGCACAGTCAGTCGGCTGTCGCCGGGATTTGAGACAATGGTGCCCGTCGGCGAAGGTATTCCCGCGATAACCGGGTGTAGCCTTGGCCGTTCGCACACATGCCGCCCTTTTGACGAACCAGAGCCGTTTCAGTGATGAACAAGATGGCATTCATTCCCAGCGTCCCCGCAGCGTCGGAGGACGATTTCGAAGTATTGGCGACGTCGAAACTGGCCGGCTACCGGCGTTTCTTCGGCGTATTGAAAGTGGTTCGAACCACCGATGGCCGCGTGCTGTTTCCATTCGACGGGGCACCGGAACTCGGGCCGTATGCAACGAAGCTGGAGGCGATCGCGGCGGCGCAGGTGTATGGCGAACACATCGTGATCAGCGATCTGGCGCGCCCCGAACTGTAGACCGGAAATTTGCTTCAGTTGCCGCGTACATATGCAATCCCTCTATGCCGCCGCAGTCCAACGCGGTGGCATAGAGGCCGGGCGACAAACTGACAGTCAGCCCAAAACAGCTTTACACCTTGGTGCTTTTTTAGTGCTCGCTAGGCCTGATAGCAGGGTCGCTCTCCACCACTTCATGGGTGGCTGACCAGTACGGCTCGCGGTTGTAGTAGCTGTGGGTCGACATGCCCCACTTCGCATCCGCCATGGCAGGCCAGTGATCCTTGTCGAAGCCTGGATCGTCCTTGAGCCGCTGCGCTGCTATGTCGACGTAGAAGCACTTCTGATCCGTATCCAGAGTCAGCGCGTTCCACGGGATCGCGTGCAGGGTCGAACCCATGCCGAGGAAACCTCCCTCCGACAGCACAGCGTAGGCGATACGTCCGCTGCGAACGTCAAGCATGATGTCTGAAATTTTTCCCACGTCTTCGCCATCCGAAGACATCACCTTGTTGCCGTCGAGCGTCGACGCGGCCATGATGTCCGGCCCCGGCCCTTCGCCTATTCCGCCACCGACAATGTCAGCTCCGCCTCGAGTGGCGCTTCGCGGATTGATAGAGCCCATCATTCACCTCCTAGAAAAATGGTGCTCTTTTGTGCCGCAAGCAGCGTGCCCGCGATGGCGAGCGTACGGCGCCCGGACGCCCGTTAGTCGGTGCTAGTCATGGCTTCCGCCACGACCGCCCGCCTCACTCAACCGTAACCGACTTCGCCAGGTTCCGCGGCTTATCCACGTCCGTGCCCCGCGCGCACGCCGTGTGATACGCCAGCAACTGCAGCGGCACCACGTGCAGAATCGGCGACAGCAGGCCATAGTGCTCCGGCATGCGGATCACGTGCAGCCCCTCATCGTTGACGATCTTCGTATCGGCATCGGCGAATACA
>NZ_FRAB01000056.1 GCF_900142195.1 Paraburkholderia terricola | reverse complement strand
CAGGCCGTTGAAATATCCGTCGTTGATGCGCTCAGATGCATTACGACGGATGCTGGGTTTGCACTTTTGAAACGCGGAACACGATTGCGGGCATTCGGCGTTACTCGGGGGTTCACCATATCGGTGTTATCCATTGCTTCCAGCCCCTCAACCGGCAAGTGTGCGCATACGCGTCAGGTTGTAGCCGACCTGCGTCAGCACGAAGAGCTGGTCTACGCGTTCAAGTCCCCGATACATCGCTTGTCGAATTCGCCCGACTGTCTTGCCCCATCCGAACACCTGTTCAATGCGTTTACGTTTTTGCTGGCTGACCGCGTAGCCCGGCCAGCGCGTAGTTCGCTCGTCAATTGCTGAACCTCCTGGACGCCCATCGTTTTGCGCCACATGCGGCGTCACACGGTTCGCTCGACAACTGGCCACGAAACCGGCGGTGTCGTAGTTCTTGTCCGCGCCGACTGTGATGCCGAGCGGCGCAACACTTGCGGCATCGGCAAGCATCAGCTCGGCCGCGTCGCGCTCGGCGGTGCCCGTCGCCAGCGTCACCTGCGCGTTGACCACCAGGCCATGCCGGTTGTCTGTCAGCACGTGGCCCATATAACAGAGCATCGCTCCGGTTCCTTTGCTCTTGCGAAACAGGCGTGCCTGCTCGTCCGTCGTGGATTGGTGCGTCTCGTTACTGCGTTTCTGTCCGTGCCAGTTGTCATTCGGCGCTGGCGGTTCGTCAGGAGGCGTGTCGTCTTCGTCTGGACTTGCCTTCGGCACGAAGCTCTTATGCCCGGCCCATGCCTGAATCAACGTGCCGTCGACGCTAAAGTGCTCCCCAGAAAGATATCCGCGCTCGCGCGCGGTCTCGACTGTCTCGTTGAACAGCAACACCAGCACATCGTGTTCGAGCAACCGGTCGCGGTTCTTGCTGAACGTCGAGTGGTCCCACACGGTCCCGTCCATCGGCAGGCCGACGAACCAGCGGAACAGCATGTTGTAGGAAATCTGTTCCACCAGCATGCGCTCGCTACGAATCGAATACAGAACCTGCAGCAAAAGAGCTCGCACCAGCTTCTCCGGCGCGATGCTCGGCCGACCTCCTTTCGCGTCAGCCTCGTACATCCGCGCGAACACATCGTCCATGCGTTTAAGCGCGCCATTGAGCCAGATGCGAATCGGACGCAAGGGATGGTCCTTCGGCACAAAATCGTCCAGCTTCAACACCGTGAACATTGACTCGGTAAAACCATCTGGCCCACGCATCCGTTCCATCTCGCTCTCATTGATGACATCAGTTCAACGTTTACGCCTGCGTCCCGGATGACCGCTACATGAGGTATTTCACCGGCCTGCTAGATGTCGATAAGTGCGGCCGAAGGTCCTGAATCCGGCAACTGAAGTGTGAAACGGCGCGCACGTAAAGTCCTGCACAAAACATGAATTTTTCTGAAGCGGCTTGAAGCGGCTTGTAGAGCGGCTTTCGAGGCGGCAACCAGGATCGGGCGCGCGCGATTTCCGTTGCGGGCTCATTTCTCCAGAACTCTCAATTAAGAACGATTAAGGGCTTTGCCAAGGACTTGGCCAATGGCCGTCGATAGACTGGCCTCAGTTTTTCGCGCACTTCAACGCAGTGCGGCATGTCCATCAAACCCTTTCAGGATCTACACAGCCATGTCAAACCCCAAACTCGAAGTTCTGACACCTGCAAACTCGCAGATCATCTTCATCGACCAACAGCCGCAAATGGCGTTTGGCGTTCAGTCCATCGACCGTCAGGTACTGAAGAACAACGTGGTCGGACTCGCGAAGGCCGCGCGCGTGTTCAACATCCCCACCACCATCACGACGGTGGAGTCGGAAAGCTTCTCGGGCTACACCTACCCCGAACTGCTGGACGTATTCCCGGGGCACAAGGTGCTCGAACGCACGTCCATGAATTCGTGGGACGACCAGAAGGTGCGTGACTCGCTCGCCGCGAACGGCCGGAAGAAAGTCGTGGTGGCGGGCTTGTGGACCGAGGTGTGCAACAACACGTTTTCGTTGTGCGCGATGGACGAAGGCGACTACGAAATCTACATGGTCGCCGACGCATCGGGCGGCACGTCGAAGGAAGCGCATGACTACGCAATGCAGCGCATGATTCAGGCCGGCGTGGTGCCGGTCACGTGGCAACAGGTGCTGCTCGAATGGCAGCGCGACTGGGCGCACAAAGAGACCTATGACGCTGTCATGAAGATCGCCAAAGAACATTCGGGCGCATACGGAATGGGCGTGGACTACGCGTACACGATGGTGCACAAGGCGGCTCAGCGTACGGCTGAGCAGCACGAAATCCTGGCGCCGGTGCCGGCTAAGGTGAAGTAACAGTCGCGTCACGCCGTCTCGCGGAATTCGAGCGTCTACCGGCGCTCTGGATTCCGCTTGCCGGCTGGTTTCTGAATGCTTCATGGAAGCGGGCGTCACGAGCGCCCGCTTCCATGAATCGCTCCGCGCGTGAAAAGCGGAGCGCTCCCTATGAGGATCGCCATGACTTCCACCACTTCCGCGCCGACGCCGGCCGAAGTCGTCTTCTTCAACGGCAAGATCGCCACGCAGGACGACAAACGCTCGTTCGCGGACGCGCTCGCCGTCGCGAACGGCCGCGTGATCGCGGCCGGCTCGCGCGACACCGTGATGCGCCACGTCAACGACAACACGCGCCACGTCGACCTGAAAGGCCGCACGGTCATTCCCGGTCTCAACGATTCACACCTGCACGTGATTCGCGGCGGCCTGAACTTCAACATGGAACTGCGCTGGGACGGCGTGCCGTCGCTCGCGGATGCGCTCGACATGCTGCGCAAGCAGGTGGCCCGCACGCCCGCGCCGCAGTGGGTGCGCGTGGTGGGCGGCTGGAACGAATTCCAGTTCGCCGAGCGGCGCGGACCGACGCTCGAAGAGATCAACGCGATCGCGCCGGATACGCCGGTGTTCATCCTGCACCTGTACGACAGCGCGCTCCTGAATGGCGCTGCCTTGCGCGCGGTCGGCTATACGAAAGACACCCCCAATCCGCCCGGCGGCGAGATTCAGCGCGACAAGCGCGGCAATCCGACGGGCATGCTGATCGCGCGGCCGAATGCGGGCCTGTTATACGCGACGCTCGCAAAAGGTCCGAAGCTCGCGCCGGAGGATCAGCGCAATTCCACGCGCCATTTCATGCGCGAACTGAACCGCCTCGGCGTGACGAGCGCGATCGACGCGGGCGGCGGCTACCAGGCCTATCCCGACGACTACGCCGTCATCATGGACATGGCGAAGCACAATGAGCTGACCGTGCGGATCGCGTACAACCTGTTCACGCAAAACGCCAAGCAGGAAATCGAGGACTTCGCCAAGTGGGTGAAGATGACGAAGCCCGGCGAGGGCGACGACTTTCTGCGCGTGAACGGCGCGGGCGAAATGCTGGTGTTCTCCGCCGCCGACTTCGAGGACTTCCTGGAGCCGCGCCCCGATTTGCCGGACACGCTCGAAGCGGAACTCGAAGGTGTCGTCAGGCTGCTGGTGGCGAACCGCTGGCCGTTCCGTCTGCACGCAACCTATAACGAATCGATCGAGCGCTTCCTGAACGTATTCGAACGCGTGAACGCCGACATTCCGTTCAACGGCTTGCGCTGGTTCTTCGACCATTGCGAGACCATCACGCAGAAGAATATCGACCGCGTGCGCGCGCTCGGCGGCGGCATCGCGATTCAGCACCGCATGGCTTACCAGGGCGAGTACTTCATTCAGCAATACGGTGAGGAAGCCGTGAAGCGCACGCCGCCGATCCGCCACATGCTCGATGCGGGCCTGCCGGTGGGCGCGGGCACGGACGCCACGCGCGTCGCGAGCTTCAACCCGTTCGTGTCGCTGTACTGGATGGTGTCGGGCAAGACGGTCGGCGGCACGGCGATGTACACGAGCGAGAACCGGCTCGACCGCATGGAGGCGCTGCGCCGCTATACGGTCGGCAGCGCGTGGTTCTCGAATGAGGACGACCGCAAGGGCGCGCTCGTGCCCGGCCAGTTCGCGGACTTCGCGGTGCTCAGCGACGACTATTTCACGGTCGACGAAAGCCATATCAAGTATCTCGAATCGGTGATGACGGTGGTGGGCGGCAAGGTGGTCTACGCAGCCGACGACTTCGCGCCGCTCGCGCCGCCTGATTTGCCGGTCAGCCCGTCGTGGTCGCCGGTCGCGGAGTTCGGCGGCTACAGCCGGTACAAGCCGACCGCGGTGGCGTGCGTGGACGGCTGCGTGAATCTGTGCGGCGTGCATGCGCATGCGCACGGCTGGGCCTGGCGCAAGAACGTGCCCGTCAGCGATTCGAACGGCTTCTGGGGCGCGCTGGGCTGTAGCTGCTTCGCGTTCTGATCGTTCCGATTGTTCCGATTGTTCCGGTTGTTCCGATAGCCACGGTTTCATGCCGCCACGCGAGCGAGGACCTTCATGCCGACCCTGACCGACGGCGTGCTGTACGGGCTAGGCATCCTGGTCCTCGATTTCCTCGCCTGGCGTTTCGTGGCGATCAGGCGCGAGCAGGCGCGTCTCGGCTTGCGCGCGCTGATGTTCGGGCTATCGACCTACGTGCTGTTCAGGTCAGGCATGAATCCGCTGCGCGCCGCGCCGTGGGAGGATCAGCCGCTGCGCCATCTGCTCGCGCAGATGCTCGAAGTGGTGTGGTGGCTGCAAGGCGCGCGTCTCGTGACGATCGTGCTGGATCGCACCGTGTTGCCCGAGTCGTGGCACAAGGAGCGTCTGTTTCAGGACGTGTTCGGCGCGCTGGTGTTTCTCGCGGCGGCGGTGGGCGCGATCGCGTTCGTGTTGCAACTGCCGGTGCGCGGTTTGCTCGCGACCTCCGGCGCGCTCGCGGTGGTGCTCGGCCTCGCGATTCAGAGCACGCTCAACGACGTGTTTTCCGGGGTGGTGCTGAACGCCACGCAGCCGTTTCACATCGGCGACTGGGTGACGATCGGCGACGTGGAAGGCAAGGTGGTGGAGAGCAACTGGCGCGCGACCAGCCTGCTGAACGGGCAGGGCAATATCGTCGTGATCCCGAACAGCGTGGCGGCGCGCACCAACATCGTCAACGCGAACCAGCCCTCGCATACGCACGGCATCAGCGTGGTGCTGCCGGTCAAGCCGACGATCCGGCCGGCCACGGTGTTGCAGGCGCTGGCCGACGCCGCCGCCAGCTCCGACGCTGTGCTCGCCGATCCCAAGCCGATTGTCAGCGTGCGCCGCGCGACCAACGACGCGATCGAGTACGAGATCGTCTGCTACGTCGATACCCTGAGCAAGAAGATCGACGTGCGCAACGATCTGTTCGATCTGGCGCACCGGCATTTGCTGTCGCGCGGCGTGGTGTTGCGGCCGTTGTCGGTGCCCGAGCCTGCCACCGAGGCGACGGACGAAAAGCACCGGCTGCTCTGCAACGTATTGATCTTCCAGACGCTCGACGACGGCGAAATAGCCGAACTCGCGGCAAAGCTGACGAAACACGAATTCGACACCGCCGATACGATCTACGCCGCCGCCGATGAAAGCGGCCACGAACTGCACATTCTCGCGCGCGGCGTCGCGAGCGTGAGCGTGCCGAAGGGCGGCGGCGAGATCGAATTGCGACGGCTCGCGCCGGGCGATTCGATCGGCCAGTCGGGCATCCTGGCGGGCGTCAGGTCCGGCGTGATCGTGCGAGCGCTCACGCGCGCCACGGTGTTTCGCCTCGACAAAAGCGCGTTGACGCCGATCCTCGCGCGGCGGCCCGAGGTAGCGAAAGAGATGTGCCGGCTGCTCACGGAACACCATGAAACCGAGAAGATGCTGCTCGCGTCGCCCGAGCATGCCGATCAGCACGCCGGCGGCTTGCTGCAATGGATACGCGACGGTCTGCGGCGCTTTCATGAACTGGCGATTTGAGCGGGGCCCGCAAAAAAAGCGCCGCGCGAATTAAGTCTTTTTAAGGAACGGCCAAAGTCTTTATTGGATTAATTCGCTACGCTGCATCGGACAGTGGGCAAGCATCGCGCGGCGGAGCGACCGAGGAGCGAGGATGGGCGATAGGGAGGAGGTGACATGAAGAAAATGATTGCGGGAGTCGAGATTCCCGATGGTGCGATGGCTGGGGCGGCAACCACCCAGATGCGCGCCACGGAATCCGAGTTGATGTTTCAGCATGCGTTGCGGGTCTTTCTGTTCGGCGCGCTGACCGGCTATCGCAAGCGCCTGAGTTTCGACGCGGAATTGCTTTACGTGGCCGCGCTGTTTCACAACGCCGGTTTGAATGCGCAGTACCGGCACTCGCCTTACCGATTCGAAGTGGATGGCGCGAATGCGGCGCGCGCGTTCGTGCGGCAGCACGGCGCGGCGCAAAGCGATATCCACGAAGTATGGACGGCGATCGCGTTGCACACCACGCCCGGCATTGCGGAGCATATGTCGCCGCTCGTCGCGCTGACCCGCGCCGGCGTGCAGATGGATGTGTGCGGCGACGGTTACGACGAATTCACCGCGCAGCAGCGCGACGAAATCATGCAGGCGTGTCCGCGCGAACTGGACTTCAAGAAGAAGATCATCGAAGCCTACGCGCGCGGTATGGAGCATCGTCCCGAGACGACGTTCGGCACGGTGAACGCGGACGTGCTGGACCGCTGGGACCCGAACTATCGCCGGCTGAATTTCTGCGGTCTGGTGCTGGGTTCGGACTGGCCGAATTAAGGCATTTGCAGGTATCGAAAGGAAAGGAAAACGCAATGGGCTACGTCATTTCACTGGGAGTCGGCTTCGGCGTCGGACTGCTTTACTGGCTGCTCAAGGTGCAGTCGCCGGCGCCGCCGTTAATCGCGCTGGCAGGTCTGCTCGGCATGGTGCTGGGCGAGCACGCGATACCGGTCGTCAAGGCGCAGTTGTTCGCGCAGACGCCGACGGTTCAGGCCGCGCCGCCAGCCGGGACAGCCCCGGCGGCTTCGGCGCTGCAAAAGCCGAACGCGCCCGGCGCGGCGAAAGAGGGCGGTTGATGCCGTCGGCACGCGTCTATTCCTGTCGAGGAAATCGTCCGTGAACAAGCATGAAGACACGATTCTCGCGATGATCGCCGGCTATGTGGACACGGTTGGCTTCATCGCATTGTTCGGCCTGTTCACCGCGCATGTGACCGGCAACTTCGTGCTGCTCGGCGCGGAAGTCGCGGGCGTGGGCCAGGGCGCGCTGCTCAAGCTGCTGGCGTTTCCGTCCTTCATCGTGGGCATTGCGTTGGGCAGCGTGATTTTCAAGTTCACGGAGCGGCATCAGTCGCCGAATGCCGCGAGCGTGCTCTATCTGTTGCAGGCGGCGCTGCTCGTTTCGTTCCTCGTCACGGGCATGCTGATCACGCCCGCGATGGGTTCGGACGCCTCGATGGTGCTGCTGTGCGGCGTGCTCGGAACGATGGCGATGGGCGTACAGAATGCGCGCGGCAAGCTGCTACAGGTGAGCGGCCTGCCGAATACGGTGATGACCGGCAACGTCACGCAAATCGTGCTGGATGTGATCGAGCTGATTCACCGGGGCGCGGCGGGCGGACATGGCCAGCAGGTTAGCGAACGCCTCAAATGGACCTTGGCGGCCATGTGCGGATTCGCGGCCGGCGCGATCCTCGGCGCGCTCGCTTATATGCAGTTTTCGTTCGTCGCGATTGCGCTACCGGTGGCCGTGCTGCTTGCTCTCGCATGGAACAGAAGGGCGGCGCCCGCGAGCCATTAGGTCACGGCGATACGTCGCCGTCGCTTGAACGCGCGCGCGGTTTCCACGGATAACTCACGCGGCCTCGCAGGGGCCGGCTATTCACGCTATTCAAGCTATTCATTATTGCCAACACAATCGGGTTACAACACATGTTCACATCGCTGAAACGCTTTCGTCCCGTCGCGCTTCTCTGCGCCGCGCTGCTGATCGGCTTCACGCCGGTCTCGTCCGCATTCGCCGATGCCGGGCCGCCTGAAGTATCGAACGGCAAGACCGCGCTCGCCGCGAAACATGCCGACGTTTCCGTGGGTCCGCAATACGACACCACGCACGTCTATGTCGCCTCCGCCGATCTCGACGCGTTCGTCACGAGCTTTGTCGCGACCTTCGGCGGCAAGGCTTCGCCGCGCGCGGTGTTCACGGTCACGCCGACCCCGAGCAAGACGGCCTCGCAGTACGTGCAGACGCCGGTCGGCATGCTGTCGGTATTCGGCTTCGAAACGCCGATTCCCTATCCGTTCGGCAACGAGCGCACCGGCTATCTGGTGACGAACATCGATCAGGCGGTGAAGGCGGCGCGCGCGGCGGGCGCCGACGTGCTCGTGGATAGCTTCGACGATCCGATCGGCAAGGACGCCATCATTCAATGGCCGGGCGGCCTGACGATGCAACTCTACTGGCACACCAAGGCGCCCAGCTACGCGCCCTTGCACAGCGTGCCGGATAACCGCGTGTATGTGTCGCGCTACGAAGCCGACAACTTCGTGCGCCGCTGGCTGCATTTTTCGCACGGCAAGGTGGTGTCGGACACTCCGCGCGCCGACGCGGGCGTGATTGGCCGGCCGGGCGAGACCATTCGCGAGATTCGTCTCGAATCGGGCTTTGGCCGCATGGTGGTGTTCGTCACGGACGGCAAGCTGCCGTTCCCGTTCGGACGCGAAACGACCGGCTATGCCGTCGACGATCTGGCGCAGACGCTGCAGCGCGCGCAGGCGGCCGGCGCGAAGGTGCTGTTCGCGCCGTATGGCAGCGCATCGGGCAAGACGGCGATGCTGGAATTCCCCGGCGGCTACATCGCTGAAGTGCACGATGGCCGCTAAAGCGAGCGCAACGAAGGCGCACAACGCGCGCGCCCGGCGGGCGCTGCGCGCCGCGCGCGCGCTGCTGGTCAGCACGGGGCTGGCGGCGGCGCTGCCGGCTTCGGCGGCGGACACCGCGCTCGGCAGCGCCGACGATACCGCCGCGACCAGCACGGCGGCTAGCGCTTCGTGCGCGCGTCCGGTGGTCATGTTCAATCGCTGGCAGGAAAACTGGTCGGCGCTCGCCAATCCGTGCGTGCCGAAACGGCCTTTCGATTCGCTGAAGTACATTCCGCTGTTCGGCAATCCCGACGCGTATATCTCGCTCGGCGTGGTGTTGCGCGAGCGGCTGGAAGTCAACGACGCGCCGCTGTTCGGCCTCGGCTCGGGGCACGACGATACCTATCTGCTGCAACGTCTGGAAGTTCATGCGGATGTGCGGCTCGGCCCGCACGTGCAGTTCTTCACGCAATTCGAGGACGCGCGTCCCTATGGCAAGGACAACGTTTCGCCGGTCGACAAGAACCCGCTCGACTTGCGCCAGGCGTTCGTCGCGATCACCGAGCCGCTGGGTCCCGGCACCGTGAAGGTCCGCGTCGGGCGGCAGGAAATGGCGTTCGACTTGCAGCGCTTCATCTCCGTGCGCGACGGCCCGAACGTGCGCCAGGCCTTCGACGCGATCTGGGCCGACTATGAAACCGGCCCGTGGCGCTGGATCGCCTACGCGACGCAGCCGGTGCAGTACCGCGACAACTCGGATTTCGACGACGTGTCCAACCGTCACCTCACGTTCAGCGGCGTGCGCGTGGAGCGCCAGGGCGTCGGTCCGGGCGATCTGTCCGCGTACTACTCGCGCTACAACCGCAGCAATGCGCGCTTTCTCGACGCGGCCGGCGACGAGCATCGCGACGTATTCGACGCGCGCTATGCCGGCAAGGTCGCGCAGATCGACTGGGACGTGGAAGCGATGTATCAGTCGGGGCACGTGGGCAACAAGACCATCGGCGCGTGGGCGGTGGGCTCGCTCGCGGGCTATACGCTGGCCTCGGTGCCGTGGACGCCGCGCGTCGGCATTCAGGTCGACGCCGCTTCCGGCGACCGTCATCCGGGAGACGGCCGCGTCGGCACGTTCAATCCGCTGTTTCCGAACGGCTACTACTTCGCGCTCGCGGGCTACACCGGCTACACCAACCTGATTCACGTCAAGCCGTCGCTGATCGTCAAGCCGAACAGCAAGCTCACGCTGCTGGCGGGTGTGGGCCTGCAATGGCGGCAGACCACCGCGGACGCGGTGTACGGGCAAGGCTCCTCGGTGGTGCCGGGCACGGCGGGACACGGCGGACGCTGGACCGGTTTCTATACGCAGTTGCGCGCCGACTGGGCGGTTACCGCCAATCTCGCCGCCGCGCTCGAAGCCGTGCATTTTCAGGTCGGCCCGTCGCTGCGCGAACTGGGCGCGCGCAATGCCGACTACGTAGGGGCCGAATTGAAGTTCGGCTGGTAAGCGCAACGCCGTCATTTTGCGGGACGTCGTCGGTTCGACGAGGCCCGAGAGAGGTCCATTGTCATGAGCACCCCCGATCTACCGATCGACGCGTCCGTACCGTCGGAACTCGAGATTCCGTATTCGTCGCTGGAATATAGGCAGCATCAGATGTTTCCGCGTCTTTCGCCGGCGGAGATTCAAAGTCTGCGGCGCTTCGCGAAGCCGATGTCGTTCAAGGCCGGCGAACTGATCTTCGAAACCGGGCATGTCGCGCTCGGCCTCTTCGTGCTGCTGCATGGGCGCGTGCGCATCTATTCGCGCGACAGCTTCGGGCGCTCCACGCTCGTCACCGAACACGACGACGGCCACTTCATGGCGGAGATGGCGCAACTCTCCGGCAAGCCCGCGTTGATCGACGGCGTCGCGTTGACGGATGTGGAAACGCTCGTGATCGACCCCGACCGCCTGCGCGCGCTGATCGTCGCCGATGCGCAACTCGGCGAGCACATCATGCGCGCCTTGATCTTGCGGCGGCTCGGTCTCATCGAGCAGGGCTTGGGGCCGATCATCGTCGGCAACGGCGACGACGCGCGGCTGGTTCGCCTGCAAGGCTTCCTGCGGCGCAATGCGTACCCCGCGACGGTGATCGACGCGCGCAGCGATCCCGAAGCGGTCACGTTGCTGGGCGGCATGACGACCGGCCCCGGCGATTTCCCGCTGGTGTTCTGCGCGAACGGCAACGTGCTGCGCGCGCCGGACGAAGCGCAACTCGCGTCGTGCCTCGGCCTCGTGCCGACCTTCGAGCCATCGCACGTGTACGACGTCGCGATCGTCGGCGCGGGTCCGGCGGGACTCGCGGCGTCCGTCTATGCCGCGACGGAAGGCCTGTCGGTCGCCGTGTTCGATCAGCGCGCGCCAGGCGGCCAGGCCGGCGCGAGTTCGCGCATCGAAAACTATCTGGGCTTTCCCACCGGCATTTCCGGCCAGGCGCTCGCCGCGCGCGCGTTCCAGCAGGCGTTGAAGTTCGGCGCGCATCTGGCGATTCCCGGCAAGGTCGTCGACGTGAGCCGGCAGGAGGGCATCTTTCTGCTGACGCTGCTCGACGGCCAGCGCATCAGCGCGCGCACGGTGGTGGTCGCGAGCGGCGCCGCTTATCGCAAGCCGACGGTGCCGGACTTCGAACGCTTCGAGGGGCGCGGCACGTATTACTGGGCCTCGACGATCGAAGCGAAGCTGGTGAAGGGCCAGGACATCGTGCTGATCGGCGGCGGCAATTCGGCGGGCCAAGCGGTGGTGTTCCTCGCCAACTTCGCGCGCAGCATCCGCATGCTGATTCGCGGCAGGGATCTCAACGCGAGCATGTCGAAGTATCTGATCGACCGCATCGGCTCGTTGCCGAACGTCTCGCTATGCACCGGCTGCACGCTGCATTCGCTCGAAGGCGACGAAGCGGGACTCACGCATCTTCGCGTGCGTCATGAAGACGACGGCAGCGACGAAGTGCTCGCGTCGCGCCATCTGTTTCTCTTCATCGGCGCGGACCCGAAAACGGATTGGCTCGCGTCGAGCGGCGTGGAGCTGGATAACCGCGGCTTCGTCGTGACCGGCTTTGCGCGCAGCGAGCATGGATTGTCCGAGGCCAGCGCGCGCTATCCGCTCGAAACGAGCGTGCCGGGCATGTTCGCGGTCGGCGACGTGCGCTCGGAATCCGCGAAACGGGTGGCCGCGGCGGTGGGCGACGGCGCGGCGGTCGTCGCGCAGATTCACGCGTATCTGAGCCAACGGGCGGCGGCGCCGGTTCAGCACGTTTAATAAAAATTAGCGACTGCGTGGCCCGCGCGGTCGTTATGCTTTTCTCATGCACACGGCAAACAGGGATCGAATGATGAAGCGGCTTCAGCGCGTTTGGGCGATGCGGGTGGGCACCTGGTGCGTGCTGATGCTGAGCGTCGTCGCGAGCGGTACGGCGTTCGCCGCCGCGCCCCAGCTCAAGACCCAGGGGCCGGGCTTCTACCGGATCATGCTCGGCGCGTTCGAAGTCACGGCGCTGCTCGACGGCACGCATCCGTTTCCGATCGACACGGTAGTGGAAGGCGTGCCGAAGAAAGAAATCGCCCGCGATCTCGCGCGCGATTTTTTGCAGGCGCCGGTTCAAGGCTCGATCAACGCGTTTCTGATCAATACCGGTTCGAAGCTGATCCTGATCGATTCCGGCGCGGGCGTGCTGTACGGCGATTGCTGCGGCAAGCTGCTCGCCAACTTGCGCGCGGCGGGCTATCAACCAGGGCAGGTCGACGAAGTCTTACTCACGCATCTGCATAAGGATCACGTCGGCGGCGTCGTGTCGAACGGCGCGATGGCGTTTCCGAACGCGCTCGTGCGGGTGAGCCAAACCGAAGCGGATTACTGGCTGAATCCGGCGAACAAGTCGAAAGCGCCGGCTTTTCTCAGCACGTTCTTCGACGCCGCCATCGCCTCCGTCGCGCCTTATGCGGCAGCCGGGCGCTTCAAGCCGTTCAGCGGCGACGCGGAACTCGACGCGGGCATCCGCTCGATCGCGTTGCCGGGACATACGCCGGGCCACACCGGCTATCTCGTGCAAAGCGATTCGAAGGATCTGCTGGTGTGGGGCGACATCATCCACGTCGCGTCGATCCAGTTGCAGAACCCGGCCGCTTCCGTCGAATACGACACCGACGCGGCCGACGCGCGGCGCTCGCGCCGCGCGGTGCTCGAACTCGCCGCGAAGCAGCGCTATCTGATCGGCGCGGCGCATATCGCGTTCCCCGGCCTCGGACACGTCAGGAAAAACGGGCGCACGTATGACTGGGTGCCGGTCAACTACGAGGCGGCGCCCGGTCAGTAGCACCGGCGCCTCGCGCGCTCATTACTTCGAGGAACACGAGATGAATACGGAAATGGAAAACGAAGCGATCGACATCACGCATCACACGCGCCGTGCGAACGGCATCCGGCAGCACTACCTCGATGCCGGTAGCGGTCCGGTGGTCGTGCTGCTGCATGGCTTTCCCGAAACGAGCTTTGCGTGGCGCCATCAGATTCCGGTGCTGGCTCGCCACTATCGCGTCATCGCGCCGGATCTGCGCGGTTATGGCGAGACCGACAAGCCCGGTTCGGGCTACGACAAGCGCAACATGGCGCTCGATATCGTCCGTCTGCTCGACGAACTCGGCATCGGCAAGGTCGCGCTGGTCGGGCACGACCGCGGCGCGCGCGTGGCAACGCGTCTCACCAAGGATCACCCCGAGCGGGTCGACCGGCTCGTCGTGATGGATAACGTGCCGACGCGGGTGGTCGCGCAAAACATGAATCCGCAGACCGCGCGCGCCTACTGGTTCTTCCTGTTCCATCTGGTGGCGGACCTGCCGGAAACGCTGATCGCGGGCAAGGAAGCCGAGTGGCTGCATCACTTCTTCGCGGACTGGTGCTACAACCCGCACACCATCGAAGGCGCGGACTTCGAGACTTATGTGAAGGCGTATAAGCGCCCCGGCGCGGTGCGCGGCGCGATGGCCGATTACCGCGCGAACGCGGAAGACGTCGCGCAGGATCTCGTCGATGCCGACACGAAAATCGCCTGTCCGACCATGGCGCTATGGGGCGAGGACTTCTACGCGGTGGGCGGCATGTTCGACATGAAGGCGGTGTGGGAAAGCATGGCGACCGATCTGCGCGCCGAGCCGATCGCGCGTTGCGGACACTTGCCGCAAGAGGAACAGCCGGAGCGGGTCAATGAACTGCTGGTGGATTTCTTGCGCGGCTGGACCGGTGCCTGAGCGGGCGGCGGGCGTGAGCGTGCTGAAGTTCATCGCGGTTCATCGCGCTTCATTGCACCTCATTGCACTTCACGAACGGCATGCCCGCTGGTCTCGCCTGCGACCGGCCGGCGCGAACGCCGCGGCTCGATGGAACGAAGCGAGTAACACGCTAGGGAGAAGCGCGATGCAGATCGAAAGCCCCTTGAAGCCACGCACGGATGCGCTTCGACTGGAAGCGGGCAGCCGCCGTGAAGGCTGTTGCGCGGCCGCCGAGAACCCGGCGGCGTCATGCGACGCCGGCCGCGATGCGCGCGCTCCCGTGTGGGATCACGTGATCAGCCGGCTGCTCGCCGGCTATCGCAGCGAAGCCGAAGGCGAGGCGTATCTCCTCAGGCCGCGGATCGATCGCGCCGCCTTGAACGCGCCGTCGCGGCACGTCCAGGTCGAGGTGATCGAGCGTTTGTCCGACACGTCGATCGCCGTGCTCTGGCAGGACGCCACCCGCTGCCGTTACGCGGACCAGGTGTGGATCGCCTGCCGCGCGCGCCTCAAGGGACGCTGCGCGCTGAGCGGCGCGATCATCCGCCGTAATGATCCGATCTACAAGCCGAGGGTGCGCAGCGCGGTCCCGGTGAATGCCGGAGCGATGATTCTCGCTTCCGTGATCGCATGCATGCCGTGCATGGGAATGAAGGGCGACGCGCGCTAGCGCGTCAGTGGTTCGGCAACTACATCGCGGCCGCATTGCGTCGCTCCGTGCGCGCTCCCACAGTACAAAAAATTCGAACGATAGGTTCATTTTTTTCCGCGCATGGGCACCCGGCCTTGGTCTAGACTTCGGGGCACAACGCCGACCGGTCCGTCGGCGGTGGTTCTTTTCCCCGCAAGTCCTGGATATTCCCGCAATGATCCGCATCGGCCCCCTTCAGGTGGACCTTGCCAGTCGAGAGCTGTTTCTCGACGGACAGCCTGTGCGCATCGGCAGCCGTGCGTTCGACATCCTCGCCGTGTTGATCGCCGCCAATGGCGCGCTCGTATCGAAGAACGACATTCTCAAGCAGGTATGGCCCGACACGATCGTTGAAGAGAACAATCTTCAGGTGCATATGTCCGCGCTGCGCAAGGTGCTGGGCGAGAGCCGCGGCCTGATACAGACCGTCTCCGGGCGAGGCTACCGGCTGGTGCTGAGAGACCCGTCCGCGATCCTGGCCGGCAAGCCCGACGCCGCTGAGCGCGCCGCGCCCGCGCCCGCGCTCAGCGTGCCCAATAATCTGCCCGCGAGTTTGTCGGCGCTGATCGGCCGCGAGCAAGCCATCGAGGACGTTGCGCTCGCGCTCGCCTCCGCGCGCACCGTCACGCTCGTCGGCTCGGGCGGCATCGGCAAGACGCGGCTCGCGATCGAGGTCGCGCGCAGCCTGCTCGCGGACTTTCCCGACGGCGTCTATCTGGTATCGCTCGCGTCCACGTCGGATTCGAACAGCGTGCTCGCCATGTTCGCCAACAGCATCGGCGTGAAGGCGGCAGCCGGCCCGCTCACGCTCGCGCGGGTCAGCAAGGAGCTGGGCGGACGGCGCGTGCTGTTCGTGCTCGACAATTGCGAGCACGTGCTCGGCCCCGCCGCCGAACTGGCCGAGACGTTGTTGAGCGTAAGCGCGGCCACCCGCATTCTCGCCACCAGCCGCGAGCCGTTGCGCGTCGCCGATGAACACCTGTACTGGGTCGCGTCGCTGGAGGTGCCCGGCCAGGACGATCAGAGCGAGGACGTTCTGCAACGCAGCGCGGTCAAGCTGTTCCTGTCGCGCGCCCGCGCGATGGACGCGCGGTTTTCGTCCGACGAGCGCAGCATCCATCTGACCGGCACGGTGTGCCGCCGGCTCGACGGCATACCGCTCGCGATCGAACTCGCGGCGGCGCGCGCCGCGATACTCGGCATCGAAACGCTCGCCGATCATCTCGACGACCGCTTCAACATGCTGACGGGCGGCAACCGCACGGCGTTGCCGCGCCACCAGACCTTGAAGGCGACGCTCGACTGGAGCCATGCGCTGCTCGACGAAACCGGGCGCGCCACGCTGCGCCGGCTCGGCATCTTCGTCAACAGCTTCACGCTGGAAGCGGCGATCGCGGTCGCCGGAGACGGCGCATCGAGCGACGCCGAAGTGGTCGCCGCGCTCTCCGGCCTGGTCGAGAAATCGCTGGTGGTGACCTGCGTGGTGCGCGGCAAAACCGGCTATCGCCTGCTGGAAACCACGCGCGCCTATGCGCTGCAAAAACTGGACGACAACGGCGAGCGGCGTCTCGTCACGCTGCATCACGCGCGCTACTTCGCGAGCCTGCTCGAACGCGAAGCGTCGACCGGCAGGAATCCGGCGAGCGCTTACGCGGACGCGTGGCAGCAGCAGATGCGCGATCTGCTCGACGACCTGCGCGCCGCGCTGGCCTGGGCGCTCTCGCCGAAGGGCGACCAGGCGCTGGGCGAAGCGCTCGCGGTGAAGGTCGTGTCGTTGCTGTACGAGCTTTCGCTGGTCGACGAATGCTGCGCGTGGGCGCGGCGCGCGCTCGACACGGTGGCCGCCGCGCATCAGGGCTCGCGCGCGAGCCGGCATCTGCGTGTGCGCATGCAACTGCTGGCCGCGCTCGCCGCGGCGCTCGTCTATGTCAGCGGACCGAACCGCGAGACCCTCGGCATCTGGGCCGAGGTGCTGGCGCTCGCCATCGCGCTGGGCGAGCAGCGCTTCGAAGCGCGCGCGTTGTGGGGCATGTGGAACGCGAGTCAGTCGTCCGGCGCGGCGCGCAATGCGCTCGCGTTCGCGCAGCGCTTCGGCTCGCTCGCCGCCGAGACGGGCGACGCGAGCAACGCGATCCTCGCGTACCGGCTGCTCGGCATCGCCTCGCATCACGCGGGCGATCAGCAGCAGGCGCGGGCGTCGCTGGAACAGTTTCTACAGCACACCGGCAGCTTGCGGCATCGGCTGCCGCTCGGGCAGTCCGTCGATCAGCGCGTGGTGGGCCGCGCGACGCTGGCGCGCGTGCTGTGGCTCCAGGGCTTGCGCGATCAGGCGCTCGGCATGGCGGCGGAGTGCGTGGCCGATGCCTGCGGGCAGGAACAGTCCATCGTCACGTGCTACGTGCTGGTCGAGGCCGAGGTGCCGCTCGCGCTGCTGGCGGGCCTGCGCGAGCGGGCCGCCGAGGCGATAGCGTTGTTGCGCGAGGTGTCGGCGCGCGCGGGCCTGAGCGTGTCGCAAGTGTGCTGCCGCTGTTTCGACGCCTACCTGCGCTCGCTGGACGAAGCCACGCCGCCGCGTTTGCAGGCGTTCGGCGCGGCGCTGGACGAGATGGACGCGCTCGAATACGGCGCGCCACGCGCGCTGCTCGCCGCGCAATACAGCCTCGCGCTGGGCCGCGCGGGGCGGCGCGACGAGGGCATCGCCGCGGTGGTGGAGGCGCTCGCGCAATGCGACGAAAGCGGCGATCACTGGTACACGGTCGAACTCAGGCGCGTGCATGGCGAGTTGCTGCTGATGGCGTATGCGGGCGAGCCGCCCTATGGCGACACGGCGACCGACGCCGAAGCGTGCCTGAGCGCGGCGCTCGACGAATCGTTGGCGCAAGGCTGCCGCTCGCTGCAATTGCGGGCGGCGACCAGCCTGAGCCGGCTTTGGCATGCTCAGGGCCGCAACGGCGAAGCCGCGCAGTTGCTGAAGTCCGCCTGCGCGCGGCTCACCGAAGGGCTCGACCTCGATGACTTCAACGAGGCGATCGCGTTGCTGCGGCTTGTCGATGAAGCGCGCGGCGCTGCGTCACGAGCGGACCCGGACCCGGATGTGGACCCGGACCCGGACCCGGACCCGGACGTAGATACAGACATTACGGCCCGCCCGTTCGACGAACCGCCGTCGGGCGAGATCAACGAACCCGGCTAGAAGAACCGGCTAGAGCGTCGCTCAGCCTTGCAGTGCCCGCTGTCGCGCCACGTCGTCGATCAGGTCCGGCCGGTCCAACTGCTCGACCCACCATTGCAGCGCCTTGCCGCTTTCATCGTCGCGCCATGCGAGATAGAAATGCGTGAGCTCGCGCATGCCGAGCACTTCTTTCTTCACCAGTTCGCCCCGGTTCATCGGCTCGATCGCAAGGCATTCGGGAATCGTGCCCGCGGCCAGCCCCTTGATCTGCGCGGCGAGCTTGGCTTCGAGCGTCGGCACCGTCAGCACCTCCTGATTGGCGGCGAGCGCGATCGTGCGCGGCGCGAGCTTGCGCGACGTATCGCCGATCGCGACCGCGCGATGGCGCGCGACGACGTCCAGCGTGAGCGGCTCCGGCATCACTGCGAGCGGATGATCGGGCGCCACCACGAACACATGCCGCAGCGAGCCGATCGGCTTCGCGACCAGATGAGGAATCTGCGGCGGATCGCCCGCCGCGCCGACGATCAGATCCGCGCGGCGCGTCAACAGCGCGTCCCACGAACCGCCCAGCACTTCGGTCGACAGATGCAGCCGCGTGTCCAGCTTCAGCTTGTAAAACTCGCTGACGTGCGGCCAGATCAGGTCGAACGGAATGATTTCATCGACGGCGATGCGCAACTCGGATTCCCAGCCGTGCTGGATTCTTCTCGCCTTGCATTCGAGGTCTTCCGCCGCTTCCAGCAGCCGCCGCCCTTCCTCGACCACCACGCGCCCCGCGTGCGTGAGCGTCGCGCGCCGGCCCGTGCGGTCGAACAGCTTGACGCCGAGATCGAGTTCGAGCTTCTGAACCAGGTAGGAGAGCGACGAGGGCACCCTGTGAAGCGTTTCCGCGGCGCTTGCAAAGGTGCCGGTTCGATCGATCGCATCGAGCGCCTGGAGGACTTCAAAGGATAGGTTCATGACGAGGAGGCGGACTGTCGGGGGTGTCGGCGGGATGTTCAGGATACTGGATTTCAGCGCGCCCGCCGTGCCCGGCGCCATGCCCGGCCGCCCGCCGTGCGCCGCGTCGAGCAGATCGATTCAGGTGTTTTCAGCCTGGTTTCAGGACATTTACTCCGCCTTCCCCTAGCTTTAGCTGACTCGACTCGCACAGGCCGCGCACGGCGGCGGCGAGTATTCTTCAGATCAGTCAGGACGCCGCCGCGATTGTGCGCCGGCGCCCGGCTGATCTTCAATTTCCGTGACAAGGAGTCAAGCATGGCCAACAGCACCATTGCCGGATATCTCGCGGGCACGCTCGCCGCGGCGGGCGTCGAACGGATCTGGGGCGTGACGGGCGACAGCCTGAACGGACTCGCCTACGCCCTCGATCAGGCAGGATCGATCCGCTGGATGCACACGCGCCACGAGGAAGCCGCCGCGTTCGCCGCCGGCGCCGACGCGGCTTCCACCGGACGCCTCGCCGTGTGCGCGGGCAGTTGCGGACCGGGCAACCTGCATCTGATCAACGGCTTGTTCGATTGCCATCGCAATCATCAGCCGGTGCTGGCCATCGCCGCGCATATTCCGTCGACGGAAATCGGGCTCGGCTACTTTCAGGAAACGCATCCGCAGGAACTGTTCAAGGAGTGCAGCCATTACGTCGAGCTGGTGTCGTCCGCGTCGCAGTTTCCGCGCGTGCTGGCGCGCGCGATGCGCACCGCGATCGAGGAGCGCGGCGTCGCGGTGATCGTGTTGCCGGGCGACGTCGCGTTGTCGGACGGACCCGCCGAACTGCCGTCGTGGACGCACAGCGCGCCGCCGACGATCATGCCCGCCGAGGCCGACCTCGATCGCCTCGCGGCCATGCTCAACGAGTCGGACGCGGTGACGATCATGTGCGGCAGCGGCGTGCAGGGCGCGCACGACGAGGTGGTGGCGCTCGCCGACACGCTCGGCGCGCCGGTGGTCCACGCGCTGCGCGGCAAGCCGTTCATCGAATACGACAACCCCTACGACGTCGGCATGACCGGGCTGATCGGCTTCAGTTCGGGCTATCACGCGATGATGTCGTGCGACACGCTGCTGCTGCTCGGCTGCGACTTTCCTTATCGCCCGTTCTATCCGGCCGATGCCAGGATCATCCAGATCGACTGGAAGGGCTCCAAGCTCGGCCACCGCGCGCCGCTCGCGCTGGGGCTGGTCGGCACGGTCAAGGAAACGATCGCGGCCACGCTGCCGAGGCTCGATCGCAAGACCGACCGCGGCTTCATCGACAACGCGCGCAAGCACTATGCGTCGGCCCGCAAGGGGCTGGACGATCTGGCGACGCCCTCCGGCGCGGGCCGCCCGATTCATCCGCAATATCTGGCGAGGCTGATCGACGAAGCCGCGGACGACGACGCCATCTTCACCGCCGACGTCGGCACGCCGACCGTCTGGGCCGCCCGCTATCTGACGATGAACGGCAAGCGCCAACTGCACGGCTCGTTCAACCACGGCTCGATGGCGAACGCCATGCCGCAGGCGCTCGGCGCGCAAGGCGCGCATCCGGGCCGGCAGGTGGTGTCCTTGTCGGGCGACGGCGGTTTGTCGATGATGCTCGGCGATCTGCTCACCGCGCGGCAGCTCGATTTGCCGATCAAGATCGTCGTGTTCAACAACAGCCTGCTCGGTTTCGTGTCGATGGAATTGAAGGCGGGCGGTTACCTCGATACCAACGTCGACCTCAGCAAGACCGACTTCGCGGCGATCGCGAAAGGCGCGGGCATTTTCAGCGTCCGCGTCGAGGAATCGGAAGACGTGGCGGGCGCGCTGAAGCAGGCGTTCGCGCATCCGGGCCCCGCGCTCGTGGACGTCGTCACGTCGAAACACGAACTCGCGATGCCGCCGAAGATCGAGCTCTCGCAAGCGAAGGGCTTCAGCCTCTACATGATGCGGGCGATCCTGAGCGGGCGCGGCGACGAGATCGTCGAACTCGCGCGCACCAACCTGCGATAGATCCGGCGATGACCCCGCATGCCGGCGGCGCGGCGTGGCCGCGACTACGCGACGAGCTCAAGACGTACTGGAGCGACGACGCGCCGCGCTTCCTTCACATGGCGAAGGTGGCGCTCGCGGCCGCCCTCGCGATGGGGCTGTGCATGCGTCTGGAACTGCGCTCACCCGGCACCGCGATGGTGTCCGTCGTCATCGTGATGATGCATCAGCAAAGCGGCATGGTGATCGCGCGCGGCTTCTATCGCGGCTTGGGCATGGTATGCGGCAGCCTGGCCGGGCTCGTGCTGATCGCCTGGTTCGCGCAGCAGCCGCTGCTGTTCTTCATCGCGCTGGCGGCGTGGATCGGCGCGTGCGTGTTCGGCGCGTCGTACTACCGCAATTTCCAGTCATACGGCTTCGTGCTGACCGGCTACGGCACGGCCATCACCGCGATACCGGCCTGGCCCGATCCGTATGGCGTGTTCGACAACGTGGTGTACACGGTCAGCGAGGTGGTGATCGGCGTGGTCTGCGCAAGTCTGGTCAGCGCGCTGGTGTGGCCGCGGCGGGTCGCGCCGGCGCTGTATGCGTCGAGCCAGAAGAACTTCGCGAACCTGCTGGATGCGCTGCATGCCATGCTCGAACGCGGGTCCGCCGCGGCCGGCTTCGATACTTTTCTCGGCCTGATCCGCGAGCGCGCGGGCGTGGAAAGCCTGCGCAGCGGCGCGGTGTTCGAGGACCCATCGATCCGCCTGCACGGCCACGTGTTTCTCGATCTCGACAGAAGTTTTCTCGACAGCGTCGCGTGGCTGCACGCGCTGCATCAATTGAAGGCGCGCGTGGCCGCCGAAGCCGAGCCGCGCGCGCAAGCCGCCGTCGACGCGCTGATCGGCGGGTTGCTCGCGATCGTGCCGCGCGGCTCGCCGGCCGGGGCGCTCACGCTGGAACGGATCGAGACCTTGCCGGGCCGGCTTGCCGCGTTCGAACAGGCGTTGCCCGCGCGACTGGGCACGCTGCTCGATTCGCTCGCGGACGTGTCGCCGCGTCAGCGCCAGTTCGTCGCGACCACCGGCGCGGCGCTGTTTTTTTCGATCGCGGATCTGCGCGTGCTGTGCAGCAGCTACGTCGAAGCGCGCAGCGCCGACCGGCGCCCGTGGTCGCAATCGGTGCTTCAGGCGCTCGGCCGCATCGGGCGCATCGGCACCACGCGCGCGACGGCCAATCGCACGGCCGCGACGATCGCCGGCATGCGCGCGGCCGTCGCCGTGTCGCTGGTCGGCGCGGCGTGGCTCGCGTCCGGTTGGGTCGGCGGGGCGAGCGCGATCGTCGCGGTGGCGATTACCAGCGCATTGTTCGCGCTCGCGCCGAACCCCGCCGTCGCGAGCTGGCAGATCTTCTGCGGTTGCCTCGCCGGCTGGCTCGCGGGCTTCGCGTTCAATTTCTTCCTGCTGCCGCGCCTCGACGGTTTCGTGTTGCTGGCGTCGTCGATGGCGATCTTCGTGATGGCTGGCAGCTACATCAATACGTTTGCGAAAACGGCGGTTCTCGGGCTGGGTTTCAGCATCTATTTCTGCTTTATCGTCGGCATTTCGAATCCGACCGTGTACAACCCGAGCGCCTATCTCGACACGGGTTTCGCCTTGCTGTTCGGCATCGCGGCCGCCGCGGTCGCTTTTTCGGTCATCGTGCCGCGCGCGGGCGACTGGATCACCGCGCAATACCTGAAGCAGATTCGCGCGCTGGTGGCGCACACCGCGCCCGACGCCGAACTCGACGATGAACTGCTGTTGTCGTTCGAGGCGCATCTGCGCGATTTCATCATTCAGATCGCGTCGGCGCCGGCGGACGCGCGCGTGGACCGCAATGGCCTGATCGGCTGGGCGTTCGCCGCGCTGGAACTCGGCCGGGCGATGATCCAGATGCGGCTCGACACCGAACAACTCGGCGACACGCTGCCGGCAAGCTGGCCGGAGGTGCAGCGCGCGTGGCTCGCGGCGCTGGCCGAGGTGTTCACCGCCATGACGCCGCAGGCCGGCGAAAACGCCGTCGCCGCGACCCGGCGCGCCCTGGTTGCGCTGCCGTTCGCGCAGGACCCGGCGGTCGGCCCGATGCTGCTCGCGCGCTGCCGGATGCGGGCGCTGCTGCACTTCACCGAACTCACGTTGCAGGACGAGAGCTTGCCGCTGTGGCGCGCGGCGAAGGCGGCCGTATGAGGACGCTTGCCCTGCCGCGCGTGATGGCGTTGGTCCGCGGGCTGCTTGTCAGCGCGTGGACTCGCACGTTCGCGAGGGCGGGAATGCGGGCGCGCCCGCCGATGCAACCGCTTCGCTCCCTCGCGCCGGCGCTTGCCGCCGCGCTCATGCTGTGCGCGTGCATCGACAGCGGCGGCATCCGTCCGCGCGAATCGCTGCTCGATCCCGCGACGCTCGACCCCGGCGTCGCGCTGCGCGACACGCAAGCGGACGCGAAATGGCCCGACGACGGCTGGTGGCGTCAATGGAACGATCCGCAGCTCGACACGCTGGTGCGCGACGCGACCGCGGGCAACCCAGGCTTGCGCGCCGTCGAAGCGCGCGTGGACGCCGCGGCATTCCAGGCCAGCATCGCCGGCGCGGACACGTTGCCGCAACTGAACGCCGGCGGCGACTTCCAGCGCCGGCGCTACGCCCGTGACACCACGCCCGCGCCGCCGGGCGGCACGACGGTGTGGAGCAACAGCGTCACAGCGGATCTCTCCTATGACCTCGACCTGTGGGGCAAGGCGCGCGCGCTTCGCGAGGGCGCGCTCGACAACCTGCATGCGGCGGCCGCCGACGCCCGCTTCGCGCAACTCGAATTGCAGACCGCGATGGTCCGCGGCTATGTGCGCTTCTCGCTGCAATACGCATTGCTCGATGTCTACCGCGCCATGCAGGACCAGCAGCAGCGCACGCTCGACATCGCGACGCGCCGCTGGCGCGCGGGTGTCGGCAGCCAGTTGGAGGTGAGCCAGGCGTCGACGCAATACGCGATGAGCACGACGCGCGCGCAGCAGGCCCAGCAGCAGCTCGCGTTGAGCCGGCTCAGCATCGCGGCTCTCGCGGGCAAGGGACCGGGTTTCGGCGATTCGCTGCGCCGGCCGAGCCTTGCGTTGAGCGTGCCGGTGGCGCTGCCCGCGCGCTTGCCCGCCGAACTCGTCGGCCATCGGCCGGACGTGGTGGCGGCGCGCTGGCGCGTGCTGGAAGCGGACAAGGGCATCGACGCCGCGCACGCCGATTTCTATCCCGACATCGATTTGCTGGCGACCGCGTCGTTCGGTTCGGCGGCGACCTTCGGCGGGTTCCTGAACTTCCTGAACAGCGACGGCATGGGTCACGGGGTGGGCGCGGCGATCTCGCTGCCGATCTTCGACGGCGGCCGCCGCCGCGGCCGTTACGGCGTGGCGGTGGCGTCGCGGGACGCGGCGGTGGACGCGTACAACCAGAGCGTGGTGAACGCGATGCAGGCCGTCGCGGCGCAGGTGGTCTCGCTGCGCTCGCTCGATGAGCAGCAGGCGTCGATTGAAACCACGCTCGATGCCGCGCGCCGTTCGTTCCGGCTCGCCGATGCCGGTTATCGCAGCGGCATCACCGAGTTTCTCAACGTGCTGGCCGCGCAGAACGCACAACTGCAACAGGCGGAAAGTCTCGCGACGGTGCAGGCCCAACGCCTCGACGCGTGGGCCTTGTTGATGAAGGAACTGGGCGGCGGTTATGGGCCGCCGTCCGCGCCGTCCACGCCATCCGCCTCGTCCGAACATGCGTCGCAAGGAGCGGACGATGCCCGGTGAAATTGAACTGTTCTCGCTGCTGGTGCCCGGGCTGCTGCCGATCCTCGCGGGCTGCGTGGCGGTTTTCGTCGTCGTCGATCTGCTGCTGGCGCGCGTGGGTGTGTATCGCTATGCGTGGCACCCCGGGCTCTTTCGCGTCGCGCTGTTCGCCGCGATGTTCAGCGGCGCTTCACTGCTGCTGTTGCGGCCATGAATCCCGCGCGCCTGCACGCGTGCCCAAGCGAGGCTCCCAGCAACGCTCCGAAGGCTCACCGCACTTAACGCTCAAGCATAGAAGATGAAAACGCAATCCCTCCTGCGCGCGCTTGTCACCCTCACGCTTTTGCTGGTGGCGATCGTGCTGGTGCGCCTGCTGTGGCTCGACTATATGTACGCGCCGTGGACCCGCGACGGCCGCGTCCGCGCGAACGTGGTGCAGGTCGCGACCGACGTGTCGGGCCTCGTCAGCGAAGTGCGCGTGAAAGACAACCAACCGGTTCGCCAGGGCGACATCCTGTTCGTGCTCGACCCGGCCCGTTTCCGCTATGCGGTGGCGCAAGCCGACGCGGACCTCGAGCGGGCGCGGGCGCAAATGGCGCAGGCGCGGGCGCGCGTGGCGGGCAGCGAAACCGACTTCGCGATGAAGCGCGCGCAGGCGGCGCGCCGGGCGAATCTGGGCGGCGACGTGATCTCCGACGAAAGCCGTGCCGATGCGGCCTCGCTCGCGCGGCAGTCGCAGTCCGCGTATGCCGCCGACGTGGCTGCCTACAGCGCCGCCGAAGCCATGTACAAGGCCGCCGTGGTCGCACAACAGACGGCGGCGCTCAACCTCGCGCGCAGCGAAGTGCGCGCGCCCGCCGACGGCTTCATCACCAACCTGAACCTGTATCCCGGCGATTTCGCCACGGCGGGCGTCGCGCGCATGGCGCTGATCGACTCGCACTCGTTCTGGGTCTATGCGTATTTCGAGGAGACCAAGCTGCCCAACGTGCAGGTCGGCGATCAGGCCGTGGTGCGGCTGCTGTCGGGCGGCGAGGAGATTCACGGGCACGTCGACAGTCTCGCGAGCGGCATCGCCGATCGCGACAACCCGACCAGCAACGGCGATCTGCTCGCGGACGTCAATCCGATTTTCACGTGGGTGCGGCTGGCTCAACGGGTGCCGGTGCGGGTGCATCTGGACCGGATTCCGGCCGGCATCAAGCTCGCGACCGGCATGACCTGCACGGTGACCTTGAAGCCGCGGGCCGGTCAATCCGCTGCTGCCGAGGGCACAGGCGCGGCGTCGTGAACCGGCACGCGCTGCGATCGTGCGAATTGGAAAACGGCGCGCCGCGAACTGGCCCACAGTGTTCAACAGCGCGACACAGGCAGGGCGCGTAGGCAGATATCGGCAGATATCGGCGGATCACGCCGGCCGCGCCGTCACCGTGTTGCCGACCATCGGTTCGAATCAACTCATCTGGAGAAGAACATCATGAAGGCAAAGTGGGCAATCGTATTTCTGGCGGCGTCGGCGTTCGGTGCGCTCTGCCAGCCGGCCAGCGCGCAGGTGGCGGGTGCGCAGACCATCGGCGTGTCGGTCGAACAGGATCAACTGATCGTCGAAGGCTGGAGCGCGAAGAAAAGCCTGCTCGGCAAGGCGATCTATAACGACAGCGGCGAGAAGGTCGGCGTGCTGCACGACATCATCATCGCGCCGGATAACGCCGTGTCGTTCGCCATCGTGGCGGCCCATCAGTTTCTCGGCGTCTCGCAGCACGACGTGGCGGTGCCGATGTCGCAACTCGATTATGTGAGCGGCAAGCTCGTCTGGGCCGGCGCCACGCGCGACGCGCTCAAGTCGATTCCGGCGTTCAGGTATACGAAGGTGCGCACCGTTCCGATCGCACGCAAGGACTTCGGCCACCATTGAAGCGATGACCGCGCCACGGGCTTGCCGCGCGAGCCCGTGGTTCAGGAAAGCATCGGCCCCTGCCTGTCTAGACAAGCAGGGGCGGGTGCGTTTGTGCGATTAAGATAAGTTAAGTACCGCATCGACGCGGGCTCGCGCATGATGTGCATCACATCAGGTCCGCGCCGCTTCGTTCCGTTTTTGTACGCCGGCGCTCGTCGCGCGCGGCTTGGGATCGCCGCCGTTCATGGTCACGAACGATCCCGAGAACGCGTGCCGCGTTTTACCTGTCCGTCCAACGACAGCGACCGTATGAGGAACGAGGTGGAAAGCAACGAAACCGATAATGGCGATGCCGTGGTCTACGTGGTGGACGACGACGAGTCGATGCGCGAATCCTTGCGCCGGCTGTTGCGCTCGGTCGGGCTGAAGGTCGAGATCTTTGCTTCCGCGCAGGAGTTTCTCGCGTTCGAGATGCCCGACGTGCCGAGCTGCCTCGTGCTCGACGTTCGCCTGAAAGGACAAAGCGGCCTTGTCGTGCAGGAACAGGTCACGGCGGCGCGGCTCGGCTTGCCGATCGTTTTCATGACCGGGCACGGCGACATCGCGATGACCGTGAAGGCGATGAAGGCGGGCGCGCAGGATTTCCTGGCCAAGCCGTTTCGCGACCAGGACATGCTGGACGCGGTCGAGCAGGCGCTCGCCACCGACGCGGCGCGGCGCGAGGCGAGCCGCTCGGTCGCGGATCTGCGCCGCTGCTACGAATCGCTGACGCCGCGCGAGCGCGAGGTCATGGGCTTCGTCGTGACGGGGTTGATGAACAAGCAGATCGCGGCCGAGATGAACCTCAGCGAAATCACCGTGAAGATCCATCGCGGCCAGGCCATGAGGAAGATGGGCGCCCGCTCGCTCGCCGACTTCGTGCTGAAGGCCGAGGCATTGGGCATCACCTCGGTGCCCGTGGCGCGCGCCGCGCGCGGCTGAGCGCGCAGTTCACCACGCAGTCGAGTGCGCGGCCCGCCGGATAGCGCGGCAGCGAAACCCTCGCGTTTCATCCGCTTGCGCCACATGGCTTACGACGACGCGCCGCCGACCCGCGCCTTCGCTTCGGATCGAAGCAGCACCGCTCACGCATTTCACTTTCTCCATGCCCGTGGCCGGCAGGCCGCGGCGTGCCGTGTCACGCCCGGCGGCATGATTAAACCTAGATATGAGTCGGCCCTACCATTGGTCGTTTCGGGCAACCGTATGTAGGCTGGTTGACGGGTTTGCGGTGCGTTACCGTGGAGTTATCGCGGCGCCTGTCTTTCGGGGCGTTGCATCACCACTGTATCGGATGGCTAAACCATGCTCAGCCCGCTGCCTTTGTATGCCGAACCCGCCCCGCATGCCGTTCACGACGACCGGGCAAGCCCGATCGGCATCGAGCGTCAATGGCGCTCTCCCGCGCATGCCGACGCCGGCGCGCCGCCGCGCGATCTCGTCGTGTCGCGCTGGATTCACAACGATTGCGCTCCGCTCGCGGTCGCCAGCGCCGGCAGCGCGGCGCATCACTGCATCGCGGTGAACCTCAAGTGCACCTCGCTGACCTTTGCCCACGCCGGGCGCACGCTGGTTCACGGCCGGCTCGGCGCGGGGGCCGCGCAGATCACCGCGCCCAGGGTGCCGTGCAGCGCCGTATTCGAATCGCCCGCCGACGTGCTGCATCTGTTCGTCTCGCAACAGGTGCTCGCCGAGTGTTACGAAGACCGCTTCGGTCGTCCGCATGCCGGTGAAATACGTATCGACGAGCCGCGGCTCGTGCGCGATCCGGCGCTGGAACGGCTGGGGCAGGCGCTCGCCGTATCGCAGTCGGACGACGCCGTGCTCGGCAAGGTGTTCGCCGAGAGCGTCGGCCTCGCGATCGTCTCGCGCGTGGTGGCGCGCCACTTCGGCGAGGCGAGGCGTGAGACTCGCGCGGCCCTCGCGTTGCCTTCATGGCGGCTGAACCGCGCCGTCGAATTCATCGACGCGCATCTCGCCGAGCCGATCGGACTCGAGGATATCGCGCACAGCGCGGGACTCACGCGAATGCATTTCGCTTCGCAGTTTCGCGTCGCGACGGGCATGCGCCCGCACGAATATCTGGTGCGCCGGCGCATCGAACACGCCCAGCGCCTGTTGCTCGAACCGAAACACAAAGTGCTCGACGTCGCCTTGAGTTGCGGCTTTCGCACCCAGGCTCACTTTACGACGGTGTTCAAGCGCCTGGTCGGCGATACGCCGTATTGCTGGAGGACCCGGGTCCATGTCGATCGGTGAGCGGATTCATGCGTTTCTCGCGGTCAGCGAAACCTTCTTGCGGCAGTCCGATGACGCGGCGTCGCGCGACGGCCTCGACCATCAACCCGATTTCTGGAAACTGGAGAGCGAACATGCAGGCGAATGCGAAATGCAGCGACGATCCGTGGATACGAACCATCGGTCTGTTGTCGGTCTTGTCCGGGGCGCCTGATTCCGGCGTGGCCGAAATTGCCGCGCTGGCGGCGGGGCGCCCACGCAAAGGCGCGATGCCGCCGTTCATGAGCGCGCGCAGCGACGTTCAGGTGCAACTGATCGACCGGCCTTCGCAATCCACCGCGACGATCGCGTGGCGCGACTCCACCCATTGCTCCTATGGCGACCAGGTGTGGCACGCCTGCCGCGCGCGCATGGCCGGCGTGTGCGCGATGAGCGGCCGTGCGATCCGGCCGGGCGATGCGATCTACAAGCCGCGTCCGTGCCGTCCCGCGCCGTTGAACACCGGCGCGATGATTCTGCGCTCGGTGCTGCACGAAGCCGACACGCTCTGAACTTGTCCGCTCGAGCGCCGCGACATCGGCGCTCACGCTACCCGCGCCGGCCGTCCATGCGAAATCGCATCGACGGCCGGCGCATTTTTACTTGCCGCCGCGCCTGCTTCCCTCATTCGCCCGGCTCCGAGCCACAGTACTTCGATCAGCACGAGAAAGGCCGACAGACTGATCGTCGGAATCGGCCACAGGATGTGGAAGATCGCCGTCATCGCGAACTGCGCGCGCGACAGATCGAGTACGTCACTGACATGCATGGTGGGCTCCGGCTTCGACATGAGGCTCAAGCATGGGCTCGGGTCGCGCGCGGCACTTGTTCAAATGCCCCGCTGTTGCCGATTCGCACGCTGGCGGACGCGCGCGCCGCGCCATGCGCGTGGCGGCGCGCCGTGCATTTACGAAACCTCGCGGACGATTCGAAAGCCCGGCGAGTCGCGTCGCCGAATAATGGTGTCGAACGTGGGCCGCTGCGCGAACGCACGAAGACCCGTCCGCAAGAAAACCGGAGAACGACGATGCGATATGTGAACGAGTCACACCATGAGATGAACGGCGGCGAGTTGGGATTGTGGACGCGGACGAACCGCGCCGCGCTGCACGATCCGCACGCGCGCGCTATGCCGGCCCCGCAGCTGGCTCTCGGACGCTGGACCCGCTTCGTCGTGATCGCCACGGGCGTGTGGTCGCTGTGCGAGTTGCCGTTCGAAGTCTGGGCGAGCCGCTCGGCGAGCGAGGCGGCCGCGTGCATCGTCGCCAAGCTGCTGTGGGTGGCGCTGGTCGGTTTCGTTCTGGCCGGAAACCGCGCGGCGCGGATCGTCTACGCGTTTCTGTGCACGATCGGATTGATGGCGGTGGCGTTCGGGCTGCCTGCCGAATACCGGGTGTTCCCGCTGGGCTTCGTTCTATCTTCGGTGGAATGCGTGTTGAAGGCGAGCGCGTTCGTTTGCCTCGTGTCGGCCGGCATCTATCCCGACGAGGCGTGAGCCGTGACGCGTGCCGCTGCCCGCGCGCATCGGGTTATACCAAGGTGTGAATGCCAGGCCGTGATGCCGCGGCCCGCGCTGCATGCCCGAGCCGCCAGGGCTTGCCGGCTCGCGATCCGCGCCGTTCGCGGCACGCCGCAGGCGAGAGTGGGCACAAGCGTGGGCACAAGAGCAAGCACAAGCGTGCGGTAAGCGCCGGCGTCATATCTCTATGGATAATGGTTTCAGAGGAGATTCCCCCCTACCATGCTTCTGACGACAAGCGCTTCGCCCCCGACATGGGGTGCACGGGGCGGCGTCTTCGAACGTGCCCGTTCCGCTAACCAACCAGGCGTGAGTGCAGCATGATAAAAATCGGTCGAGTTACCGTATCGCTGGAAATGCGCGAGATTTACCTGGACGGTCACCTGGTTCAGGTGGGTTCACGCGCGTTCGACATCCTCGAACTGCTGATCAAGGCGAGAGGAAAGACCGTGACCAAAGATGAGATTTTGCGTGAGGTGTGGCCGAAGTCGGTGGTCGAGGAAAACAATATTCACGTGCAGTTATCGGCGCTCAGGAAGATTTTCGGCGCGGACAAGGACGTGATCCGCACGATATCCGGGCGCGGCTATCGCCTGGCCGCGCCGGTCGAGGAAAGCGCGACGCTCGGCATGGCCGACGCCGGCGCCACCCACGCCGGCCGCACGGAACCCGGAAAACTGAGCGGCCTGCCGGTGTGCCATGCGCCGCTGATCGGGCGCGATGCGGCGATCGCCGAGATCGGCGGCGCGCTGACGGGCACGCCGATCGTCACCTTGCTCGGGCCGGGCGGCATCGGCAAGACGCAGCTCGCCATCGCGGTTGCGGTAGTCGCGGCGGCCGCAGCGACCGCGGACGTCGAAGTGTGCTTCGTCGCACTCGCTTCGGTGGAGCGCGGGCAGTGCATCGTCGGCACGCTCGCCGAAGCGCTGGGCGTTCGGCGCGGCGACGGCGCGGATGATGCCGATGGTGCGCTCACGCCCGAAACCCTCGTCGCCGCGATCGCGGGGCGCAAGCTGCTGATCCTGCTGGATAACTGCGAGCACGTGATCGAGTCGGCGGCAACGGTGTGCGAACTGCTCGTTCAGGCGAGCGCCGAGGTCCGCATTCTCGCGACGAGCCGCGAACCCTTGCGCACCCGCGACGAAAAGTTCTACTGGGTGCCGCCGCTCGATACGCCGGATGTCGACGCGTCCTCGCAGCGCATTCTCGCGTGCGCTTCGGTCAGACTGTTTCTTGCGCGGCTCGATGCGTTCAATGCCGATTTCACGAGCGAGCGCGACAGCCTCGACATGATCGCGACGATTTGCCGTCGGCTCGACGGCGTGCCGCTCGCGCTCGAACTCGCGGCGGCGCGCGCGGGCGTGTTCGGGATTCGCAAGCTGTTGTCCGAGATGGACGACCGCTTCCGCTGTCTGACCGGCGGGCGGCGCACCGCGCCGGCGCGGCAGCAGACATTGGCCGCGGCGCTCGACTGGAGCTACCGTCTGCTCGACGAGACGGAACGACTCGTGCTGCACCGGCTCGGCGTGTTTCCGGCGCGTTTTTCGCTGGACGCGGCCTGCGCGATCGCAACGTGCGAGCGTCTGTCGCGCAACGAGGTGACGGAGGCGATGGTGGGGCTTGCGTCGAAGTGCCTCGTCATGACAACCTTCGACAGCACGGTCAAGGCGTATTTCCTGCTCGAAACGACGCGTGAATACGCGCTGTGCAAGCTATACGAATCGGGCGAGGCGGACGAGGTCCACGCGCGCGGCGCCGATTATCTGGAGCCGGCGTACGAGCAGCGTTACACGCGCGGCGTCGTTGCGGGCGCGCCCGGCCGCGAGCGTGCGCTGAGTTCGATCGCGCCGGGATGAACGGCGCAATCCTCGGCGCGATTGCCGCGGCGAACCCCGCCGCCGCGGCAATCGCGCCGAATGTGATCTACACGCATGATGTGGGCGCGCCTCGCGCGCCCCTGGAGTACAGGCAGCCATGAGTTTTGTTTGCATCGTCGACGATGACGCTTCGGTACGGAGCGGTCTCGGGAATCTCCTGAAGGCCGTGGGCTATACGACCGTGTCCTTTTCATCGGGCGAGGACTTCCTTGCCTCGCCCGTCGTCGACGATGCGTTGTGCGTGTTGCTCGACGTGCGGATGCAGGGCATGCAGGGGCTCGACGTGCAGCGTCGACTGAACGCGGAGCATCGGCGGGTTCCCATCGTGTTCATGTCGGCGCACGGCGACGATGACACCGTGCAGCGCGCCATGCGGCAGGGCGCGGTCGGCTTTCTGCGCAAGCCCTTTGCGGAAGAAATGCTGCTCGATTCGATCGAGCTTGCGATCGGACGCAAAGGGGCGGCGAATTGAGCACGGACGCGATCATCGAGAGCGCCGGCCCCGGCCCCGGCCCCGGCGAATCCGCCGTCGTCATCCACTTCGATCAATCGTGGTTCGATCAGCTCCTGCTCGAACCGCTGCTGATCGACGGCAACATCGTGCGGTGTCGCGCGAGGTCGTCTGACGGATTGCAGTCGTGGTTCATCGCGGCGGCCACCGACGTTCCGTCGGAAGCCGTTTTCCGCCGTTTGCAGCAGGAGTTCGCCGCCGCCTCCAGGCTCGAATCGACGTGGGCCGTGCGGCCCGTCGCGCTCTTGCGGCTAGCCAAGGGCCCGGTTCTCGTGTGCGAGGATGGCGGCGGCGCGCTGATTCACCTCGCGGCGGACGGAACCATCGCGCCCGGCCGTTTCCTGCGACTGGCGGTGGGCGCGGCGCGCGCGTTGCGGCATGCGCATTCGCGCGGCGTGCTGCATCGCGACCTCAAGCCGGCGAATCTGCTGGAAGGCGCGGACGGCACGGTGCGGCTGCTGGGCGTGCGCGACGCGTCCAGCGCCGCCAGTGAGCCGGCCACGGAAGCGCACGACACGCTATACGGCACGCTCGCCTACATGTCGCCGGAACAGGCGCGCCGCGCCGAGCGTCACGCGGACGAGCGCAGCGATCTCTATTCACTCGGCGTGACGCTCTACGAACTGCTCACGGGGCGGCTGCCGTTCGAAGCGAACGACGCGGTGGAGTGGGTCTACAACCACGTCGCGCGTCAGCCCGCGAATCCGCTGCAATTTCGCCACGCGATTCCCGAGGTGCTCGGCGCGATCATTCTGAAGCTGCTCGCCAAGAATCCCGACGAGCGGTATCAGAGCGCGTCGAGTCTCGAAGCGGATTTGCGCCGCTGTCTCGCGGACTGGAACGAAATGCAGCACATCGTGCCGTTCGAACCCGCGGCCGAGGACAACGTGAGGCACCTCGCGGTCACGCATCGTCTGTTCGGAAGGGCGAACGAACACGACACGCTGCTGGAGGCGTTCCGGCGCAACGCGCGGCAAGGCAGCCCCGAACTGATCCTCGTGTCCGGCTATTCGGGCGCGGGCAAATCGGAACTGGTGCGAAGCGCGCACCGCGCCACGGCTCAGTCGCCCACGCTGTTCGCTTCGGGCAAGCTTGAACAATACGGACAGAACGCGCCCTACGCGCCGTTGATGCAGGCCGTGCGCTCGCTGTTCCAGCGCATTCTCGGCGAAGCCGAGGCCGATCTGCAACGCTGGCGCAACGTGCTGCGCGAGGCGCTGCAATGGCAGGGCAAACTGCTCGCCAGTTTCATTCCCGAACTCGAACTGGTGCTGGGCGCGCAGCCGGAGGTGCCGGATCTGCCGCCGGTGGAGGCGCAGCTTCGTTTCCGGGCGCTGCTCACGCGGCTCATTTCCGTGTTCGCCACCGCGCAGCATCCGTTGATCCTGTTCTTCGACGACGTTCACTGGTTCGACGACGCCACGTTGAATTTCATCGCGGGCTTCGTCACGAATCCCGAGATCAGGCATGTGCTGCTGATCTGCGCGTATCGCGACAACGAGGTCGAGCGTTCGCCGAAGTTCAAGGCTTTCCTCGATGCGCTGCCGGGCGGCGCGGCACGCGTCACGCGGCTCGCGGTCGCGCCGCTCGATCCCGCCAACGTCGCCGCGTTGCTGGCCGACGCGCTGCATTGCGCGCCCGCGCAGGTCTCGGCGCTCGCGCAGGTGGTTCACGACAAGACAGGCGGCAATCCGTTCTTCGTCAAGCAACTGCTGCTGGCTCTCGCCGACAATCAGCTGATCCGTTACGACGGGATCGTGGGCCGCTGGACGTGGGAGCTCGAACGCATCCGCGAGCATCAGTATTCCGATAACGTGGTCGACCTGATGGTCACGCGCGTGGCCCGCTTGCCCGCCGACGCGCAGGCCGTTCTGCGGCTGCTGGCGTTCATGGGGCGGCGGGTGGACAAGACCACGCTGTTGCGGATCGACCGTGACGCCGATGCCGAACTGGAGCGGCGCCTGCGTCCCGCCGTCGAAGCGGGGCTCGTGCTGTCGGACAGAACCGGCTTCGCCTTCGCGCACGACCGCGTGCAGGAAGCGGCGTATGCGCTGACCGATGTGCGCGACCGCGCGGCCGAACACGCACGCATCGCGCGCGTGCTGTTCGAGGAGTTCAACGTGCGCGAGGTCCGCAAGTCGGCCTTTGAAATCGCGCATCACATTCAACTGGCGCAGGCGGCCGGCGCGTTTCATTCGCTCGATGCCGACGAAACGCGCGTGTTCAGCAAGATCTGTCTGCAAGCGGCCCGCCACGCAAAGGAAGCGATCGCGATTCAATCGGCGCTGAACTACCTGGACGTCGCGCAAAATCTGCTCGACGCGAGCGGCGACGACTATTCGCGCTCGCTCGGCTTCGAGGTCGGCCTGTTGCGCGTGCAGTGTCATATTCTGAATGCCGACTTCGAAGCGGCGGGCGCGCGGATCGAGACGCTGCTGCGCCAGGACTTGCCGGTGATCGCGCGCGCCTCGGTGTACAAGCTCAAGGTCGACATGCAGCAGCATCTGTCGGACTACGAGGCCGCGATCGAGACGGCGCTGGAAGGCATCAAGCTCTTCGGCCGCGACATGCCGCGTTATCCCGAGGCGGCGGATGTCGACGCCGCGTATAACCGCCTGAATGAATCGCTGCGCACGCGCAGCATCGCCTCGCTGGCCGAATTGCCGGCCTTGCAAAACGAGGCGATCGAATCGGAATTGAATCTGCTGGCGAGCGTCTATGCGCCGGCCTCGTTCGTGAACGAACGGCTCGGTTTCCTGCACCTGTGCCACATGGCGCAGTTGACGATCGATCATGGCGTCACGGCGGCGTCGGCGCATTGTTTCGCCTGGTTCGGCGTCTATGTGGCCGAATTCTTCGGCCGCTACGAGGAAGGCTTCGAATATTCGCGGCTCGGCCGCAGGCTGACCGAGCAACGCGGCTACCAGTCGGCGGTGACCAGCACGCTCGTTGCGCTCGACCAGGTGAGCGTATGGACGCAGCCGCTGCCCTACGTGCTGGAATGCGCGCGCGGCGCGTTCGAATCGGCGCGTCCGAGCGGCGATCTGACGATGAGCTGCTACGCGTGCAATCACATCGTGTCGGACCTGCTGACCCAGGGCGTGCCGTTGGATCAGGTCGACAAGGAAATCGACGTGGGTCTTTCGTTCGCGCGGCGCGTGCGCTTCAAGGACGTCGAGCACATTCTCGAACTGCAAAAGCGCTTCGTGCATAGCCTGAGCGGCGGACCTGGCCTGCCGGGCAATTTCGGCATGGTGGTCGATGGGCGAATGACCTTCGACCCCGCGCTGCTCGATACGCAGATGACCACCCTGCGTTTCTGGATCTGGCTGTTCAAGGGCGTCTCCTGCTATTTCCACGGCGACCATCACAACGCGGCGTATTGCCTGAGCGTGGCCGGCGAGTTGAAGTGGGCGACGCCCGCGCATATTCATCTGCTGGACTATCACTTTTATCAAGCCCTCAACCTTGCGAAAACCTGCGCCGATCACGACGAGGCCGTCGAGAAGATCGAGCCGCATCTGGCGAAGCTGAGGCACTGGGCGCGAATCAATCCGGCTACCTTCAAGGACAAGCTGCTGATCGTCGAGGCCGAGGTCGCGCGGCTCAAGGGCTCGCCGCTCGCGGCGCTGGCCTTCTACGAGCAGGCGGCCGCCGCGGCGGCGGAGAACGGCTTCGCGCACAGCCACGCGCTCGCTCATGAACTCGCGTCGCTGTGCTGCAAGTCGAACGGGCTTTTTACCGCGGCGCACCATCATCACCGCTGCGCGATCGAGGCCTATACCCGCTGGGGCGCGCTTCTCAAGGTCGAGCAACTCGAACGCGCCGAACGTCCGCTGCATCATGCGTTCGAGCGGCCTGGCGCGGCGCGCGCCGCGGTCGAAATCGCCGACGCGCAGGAGCAGTTCGATCTGGTGTCCGCGCTCAAATCGTCGCAGGCCTTGTCCGAGGAGATCGTGCTCGACAAGCTGGTCAGAACGCTCGTCACGTTGGCGATCGTCCACGCGGGCGCGCAGCGCGGCGCGCTGATGCTGCTGAAGGACGATGTGCCGGTTATCGAGGCGCATGGGCAGGAAGAGCCGGGCGGCGTTCAGGTGACGCTGTCCGGCGAACGCGCCGAGGGCTCGTACATTCCGCTGTCGGTGTTCTATACGGCGCTGCGCACGCGCAAGCCCGTGGTGGTCGAAGACGCGCGGCGCGATGCGCGCTTTTCGTTCGATACGTCGCTTGCGGAACGGTCCGTGCGTTCGGTGCTGTGCCTGCCGCTCGTCAAGCAGGGCAACGCGATCGGCGCGTTGTACCTGGAGAACGACCTGACGGCCGGCGTTTTCACCGCGAGCCGCACGTCGGTGCTCGAATTGCTGGCGTCACAGGCGGCGATTTCGCTGGAGACGGCGCGCCTCTATGCGGAACTCGTCGAGGAAAACAAGCGCAGAAAGCAGACCGAGTCGGCGTTGCGGATGAGCGAGGAGGCGCTTGCACTGGGGCAGAAGATCGGCCGGTCGGGCAGCTACATCTGGAACAGTCTGAGCGGCGAACGCTACTGGTCCGATGAGCTTTACAACGTGTTCGGCTGGCCGATGGAGAGGGGCAGCCCGAGCGACGAGGCGATCATCGAACGCATTCATCCCGAGGACGTGGACGCATACCGCGAAGCGGTGGAGCGCGCCACGCGCGAGCGCACGCCGTTCCGCATGAAATTCCGCGTGCGCGTGCCCGGCGGCGCGGTCCGGCACCTGGAAGCGCTCGGCGAGCCTTCGGGCGTGAGCAACTTCGTCGGCGTGGTGACGGATTACACCGAGCGTCACATGACCGAACTCGCGCTGCAAAACGCCAAGATCGAACTAGCGCGCGCCTCGCGCGCGACCACGATGGGCGAGCTAGCGGCTTCGATCGCGCATGAGATCAATCAGCCGCTCGCGTCCATCGTCTCGAACGCGAGCGCGGGCGTGCGCTGGCTGAACCGCCCGGAGCCCGACATGCACGAGGCGCTGGCCGGCTTGCGCGATATCGTCAAGGACGGCAAGCGCGCCGGCGACATCATCCGCTCGCTGCAATCGCTCGCCAAGGAAGCGAAGCCGAGCCCGGTGCCGACCTTCGTCGACAGCGTGGTGCGCGAGGTGTTCGCGCTGGCGGCCGCCGAAATCGAGCAGAAGGGCGTGAACGTCAGGCTCGATCTGGCGTCGCGCTGCGCGGTGCTGGCCGATCGCGTGCAATTGCAGCAGGTGCTGTTCAACCTCGTCATGAACGCCGCGGATGCGATGAGCCATCTCGACGCGCGGCAGCGCTTGCTGAGCGTCGCCACGGCGGTCAACGGCCAGGGTTCGGTGACGGTGTCGGTGCAGGACAACGGCTGCGGCATCAGCGCCGAGATCGCGCCGCGCATTTTCGACGCGTTCTTTACGACGAAGGAAACCGGCATGGGGATGGGGCTCGCGATCTGCAAGTCGATCATCGAGGCGCATGGCGGCACGTTGACCGCCACGCCGGGCGAGCCGACGGGGACGGTGTTCGGATTTACGCTGCCGGTGGCCGAGCACCCGGTTTTGCCTTGACCGCCGAGCCGGTTCGCTCGCGGCGCAGGGCATTTTTAACCAGGACAGCCGGGGGTGCGGACAAATTCTTGGACTGATTTATGCCGCGATTCCAAGACTCTGCCGGTATTCGATGGGGCTGAGGGAACCGAGCGAGACCTTGATACGCTTTGCGTTATACCAGCGGATATACGAGTCAACGACTTCAATGAATTGATCAACTGTCGTGGCCCGCCAGTCACGTGGATAGAATAACTCCGTCTTGAGGCGCCCGAAGAAACCTTCGCACGCTGCATTATCCGGCGAACATCCTTTGCGCGACATCGACCGAATCAGTCTTGCATTATGCATCCGTGAGAGCCACCCCGGCCAGCGATAGTGTGCCCCGCGATCGGAGTGAACCACAGGCCGCTCCTCGCAGGCAGCCAGCGACTCAATCGCCGAATCCAGCATGGTGTTGACGAGTTCGGCATCCGGCCGCGTGCTGATTGACCAGCTCACAACGAGACCGTCGAAGCAGTCAATCACTGGCGACAGATACACTTTGCCGGCCGGAATCTGGAATTCGGTAATGTCCGTGAGCCATTTCTGATTAGGGGCAGCGGCGCGGAAGTCACGATTGATGATGTTCTCCGGCGCGGGGCTTATTTCTCCGCAATAGGAGCCGTAGCGACGTCGCCTGGTCGTGGCAACGGCCAGGCCTTCCTGTCGCATTAAACGTCGCACCACCTTTTCCGAGATGACGATCTGCTGCCTCCCCAACGCCGCGTGGATGCGGCGATATCCGTAGCAACGGTGATTGAGTTTGAAGATATCCGCGATGACGCGACGCGCGTCATCGTGCCTGTCAGCAACGAGTTGACGTGTACGGTGATAGAAATAGGAACTGCGGGCAAGCCCTAGGGCCGCTAACAGCTCGGAGAACGAATAGCTCTGCTTAAGGGCATCAACCAGCATTGTCTTCTCCCGGTTGCTCAGGAGTTGCGGGTCGATGCCCATTCCTTTTTTTATCAGTTCGTTCGCCTTCTTCAGGATGTCGTGCTCGAGCTGCAGTTGCCGGATGTCGCGCCGAAGCGATTCGACCTGCTGCTCGAGTTTCGCACGCTCGTCGTCCGGTGCTGGCTTCTTCTGGCGTTTCATGGATGCTGGGGCGTCACGACCGAGTAGCTGGTTCTTCCAATTGTAAAGCGTCGGCCTGCTCACGCCTGCTTTCCGGGCAACTAGGCGCGCGCTTTCCTCCCTGGTGCACAGCTCGATGACTGCCGCCTGTTTCACCTCCGGCGATTTTGGAACGCTGCCAGTTGCTCTGCCGACAACGCGTTTTCTGATTTCGGGATGTAGCTCTTCGATCCAGGCTGCAAGCGTCTCGCGACTTGGATAGCCCAAAGCCCTCAAGGTTGCGGCAGCACAGCGGTCATGGCTCAAATAATGACCGACGGCCGCCTTCTTCTGTTCAGCCGAATACCTTGGCCTCGAACGGACATAGCCGGCCCGTAGATCATGGCACTGTTCGTATTCGCGATGCCAGGCTTTGAGAGAATTCTTTGTTGGATAGCCCAACTGCCGGATGGTCGCCCCGAGGCGCTTGCCCAGCTTCAAGTAGAGTCGGACCGCTCGAATGCGATCTTCGTATGAGAACATGAACTACCTCCAGGTAGTCCAAGTTTTCGTCCGCACCCCCGCCT